>CAXXTC010000022.1:0-27763 GCA_963666925.2 Phycisphaerae bacterium
AAAAGGATACTGTTGCCATGTTGATTCGCCGCCCGGTCGATTCACCGCCCTGCTGACTCTGTTCGCAACCAGCGGCTGCTCGCAACAGAACCGCACCGAACGGGTCGCCGTCGCACCCACTGACCAGACCCATCGCGCCATCGAAGTGCGTCGAATACGCATACCCCCCAACCGGCAGATGGAACCCAGCATCGCCGCCAGCGCAGACGGCAATTTCCTCATCGTCTGGCCAGCCGCCGGCAGGAGACGGCGACGTTCGGGGTCTATGGCAACAGCTCGATCAGCTCGGCCAGCGCATCGGCAACGAGATTCACATAAACGAGACCAGCGCCGGTGCACAGCAGGATCCCGCCGTCGGGTTCGACCAGCAGGAGCGTGCCTGGGTGGTGTGGCGTTCTGATGGCCAGGATGGCGACCAGGGCGGAATCGTCGCGCGCTGCTTCGCCCCGGACAAGGCCGGCCTGCTGCAACCCATCACCGCCGAAATCATCGTTAACCAGCACACCGCCGGCCAGCAGGCCAACCCGGTCATCGCGGTTGGAGACGACGACGCAATCTTCATCGCCTGGACCTCGATCATTGACGACCGCCAGAGTATCCGCGGCCGGCTGCTGAACCCGGACGCCAGCTTCGCAAGCGACGAACTGGCCCTGTCCGACAGCATTGTCCCGCGTGAGTCGCAGCTCGCGCTGGTCGCTCGCGGCAGTGCTGGCGGATACGTCGCAACGTGGGCCGAAACTGACGCAAATAACCGCCCCGCCGAAGTCGTCGCCCGGCTGTTCGATGCGAACGGTGCGGCGCTCGGCGAAGTTTTGCGGTGAACGGGCCGGACGGGCGGATGCACATCGAGCCCGCCATCGACGCAGACACGCTGGGGCGCTTCGCGATCACATGGATGACCTGGATGGACGGCTCATACGCCGTCAGCTACCGCACGTTCGATGCCGACGGAGAGCCGCTGACTGAGCCGCTGGTGGCGGCGGCGGACGACGCTTGGCACAGCGGTGCGAATGTTGCCGTCGGCCCGGATGGACGTTTCCTGCTGAGCTGGACCGTCGACGACCCCGACACGGCATGGCTGGGCGACGTCAGCGCGCCGTCACGCGCCGATCCGCCGGCCGAGATCCACGCACGTTACTACAGCTTGGACGGTGCGCCGCTGGACGATGTCTTCCGCGCGAACCAGTTCAACGAAGGACGCCAGGCGCTTTCGATCGCGGCCAGCGGGCGCCAACTGGTCTGGACCGACCGCGACCAACTGGCGATCGTGTGGAAGGGACGCACCGGCTCGGACGAGAAGCACGGGATCGGCCTGACGCTACTGACGCCACGCAAGCTGAGCGCCCCGGCTCCCGTCGACGTCACGCCCATCACCGCCGACCAGAACCGTGCCGGCGCCCTGGCACCGGCCGCACCCAGCCCGCCGGTCTACGACCCCGATGCCGTCCCGTCGGCGCGGGTCGCCAGCCCGGATCCGGCCGGCCCGGATTACGGCTTTCTGGGCATCCAGGCCACCGGGTACTACCCGCCCGACCCGGACATCGGCGCCGGTCCGGACTACGTCGTCCTCGTGGTAAACGGCGAGATCCGTTTCCGCGCCTACAACAGCCTGAGCACGTTCAACTCAAGCCTCGGAGGTGCCGAGGGCTTCTTCGCCGACCAGGTCCTTTACGACTCCGTCTTCGACCCGGTCGCCCTATATGACACTCTCTCCGACCGCTACATCGTGCTCGCCGGCGAGCTGAGCGAAGACCACACCCTAAGCGCGATTAACCTGGCCGTATCTGACGACGACAACCCCAACGGCGACTGGTACAAGTATCGCTTCGACGTCACCGAATTCGGCGGGTTCTACGACTATCCCAACTTGGGCGTGGACGAGAACGCCATCTACGTCTGCGGCGATTACTTCATCGATCCGGTCGGCAACTGGGCCTTCATCATCGATAAGGGCCCGACACTCACCGGCGACCCCACGACAATTGCCGGCTTGGAGACTTACCCCGCCTTCAACTCGCTGGGCAACACCAAGCACTACGACAACGGGCGCCCCCGGGCACTACTTCGCGACGGCTTTCTCCGGCGGCAATCACGCCATCGTGCTGAAGGCTATCACCGACCCCCTCGGCACGCCGACGCTGCACGAGTTCAACCTCACCGTTCCCTATTTTGAGCAGCCGCCGAACGCGGAGCAGCTCGGCTCCTCCAACCGGGCCGACACGATCGACGCCCGTATCAAAAACGGCGTATACCGCAACGGCTCGCTCTGGCTGGTCCACACCATCGGCGAAGACAACACCGCACGCGTCCGCTGGTACGAGGTCGCGATGAACGGCTGGCCCACCAGTGGCACCGATCCGACACTGGTGCAGAGCGGAACTTTCGGCCTCGGCGCGGGGGTACACAACTGGATGGCCGACATCAACGTCGATGACGTCGGCAACGCCGTCATTTGCTTCAGCAGCTCCTCCACCGATCAGTACATCTCGGTCGAGCGGGCTGTACGCGCCGCTAGCGATCCGCTAAACACCTTCCGCTCGCCGGTCACCATGCAGGTCAGCAACTCACCCGAATACACCGACCGCTGGGGTGATTACGCCGGCGTCGATGAGGAGCCCGATCAGCCCGGAACGTTCTGGACGCACAACGAGTACACCAACTACGGCTCCTGGCGCACCTGGGTCGGCCGCGTCAGCATGCCCGACTGCAACGCCAACGGCGTTTTCGACAACGACGACATCTCCGCCGGCCTCGATGACTGCAACGACAACGGACCTCCCGGACGAATGCGAGGCCAGCATCGACAACGGCCTCGTCGGGACCTATTTCGACAACGCCGACCTCACCGGCACGCGCCTGGCACGCGTCGACGACCAGATCAACTTCTCCTGGGCCAGCTCCGGACCCTGGCCCGAAATCGAAGAAACCACCTTCAGTGCTCGCTGGGCCGGCTATGTTCAGACCTATGACACCGCCGGCGAGCACACGTTCTACGTTCAGGCTCCGGACGGCGTGCGGCTGTGGATCGACGGGGAATCTACTCATCGACCAATGGCAGGATCAGGAGATCACCGAGCACTCCATCACCATCACACTCAACGCCAACACTGTTTACCGCATCGTCCTCGAACATTACCAGCTCGAAGCCGGCAACGGCGTGCGACTGGCGTGGCAGCCCCCCGGCGTGCCCAAGCACGTGATCAGCGGCACCGCCCTGCTCCTCAGCCAGGATTGCAACGACAACGGCCTGCTCGATGAGTGCGACCTGCTGACCGGCACGTCCACCGACGTCAACAGCAACGGCCAGCCCGATGAATGTGAAACCATCGGCGACATGAACTGCGACGGGTTCGTCAACTTCGACGACATCGACGGCTTCGTGCTGGCACTGGTCGACCAGGCCACCTACGAGGGCACCTATGACTGCGAGTTTCAGCGGGCCGATTGCGACGGCAACGGTCTGGTGACCTTCGACGACATCAGCGCTTTTGTCGCCCTCCTAAGCGGCGCAGGCTAGTTTTCATTCTCATCAGTTTCATATCACAAGTGGAGCGGGCGTCCCGTCCGCCATGCCTCGATTGCGGACTGCAAACGGAGAGCGAGACGCCCGCCCCACTCCAGAAGCTATCCCAGAACCTCTGGGGCACACTGGGGCGGCCACGCCGTTTACGCGCCCCCGGCATTCTGGCATCATGCACGGCGGAAGGAGAATGCCGTGCCCCCAGCCGACCCGCCGACCGACCTGCCCCCTGCCGCCGAGCCTGTCCCGCTGTCCGCCGACCAGCTCCGCTGGCACTGCGACCCGCAGACTCTGCCATTTGAAACGACCACCGACGTCGAGCCGGCGGTCGGCATCCTCGCCCAGGATGATGCCGTCGATTCGCTGCGCTTCGGCCTCGCCACCAGCGCCCCCGGGCAAAACGTTTTCGTCCGCGGGCTCACCGGCACGGGCCGGATGACACTGGTGCGCCGCCTGCTCGAAGAATCCCGGCCAGCCTGCCCGCTGGTCAAGGACTGTTGCTACGTGCACAACTTCGCCGACCCCGGCCGGCCGCGCGCCATCGTCCTGCCCAGCGGCCAGGGCGCGCAGTTCCGCCGGCGGATCGACCGCCTGATCGATTTCATCCGCGACCGTTTGCCCGAAGCCCTCAACGCCAACCATCTCAAGCAGCGGCGTGAAGAACTCGAAGCCAGCGCCGAGCGCGAGGTCGAGAAGATCGTCAATCCGTTCGAGCAGGCCCTCGCGGCCGCCGGCCTGGCCCTGGTGCGTATCCAGACTGGCCCGGTCGTCCAGACGGCGCTGCATCCCCGCATCGAGGGCCAGCCCGTCTCCCCGGAGCAGTTCGAGCAACTGCACAACGAGGGCAAAATCAACGACGAGCAGCACGAAGCGGTGCGCTCGGCTCACGATCAGTTTCAAAAACAGCTCGCCGAGATCGGCGAAGAGGTCGGCAAGCTCCGCAAGCACTTCGAGGAAGAGCTGCAAAATCTGATCGAAAGCTCCGCCCGCTGGATCCTCGGCGAAATGGTGCGCGACATCATCATCGAATTCAGCGTCCCCAGTGTGCGCGTCTTTCTCGGAGAACTGGTCGACGACGTGGTTACACAACGCCTCGACGAACTCGAGCGCGACACCGGCTTCACCGAGCTCTACCAGGTCAACCTGCTGATCGAGCACAAAGGCGACGGCAGTTGCCCCATAGTTGTCGAAAGTGCCCCCACCATGAGCAACCTGCTCGGCACCATCGACCACTACTTCACCGGCAGCGACGAGGCCCACGTCAACCACCTCGGGATCCGCGCCGGTGCCCTGCTCCGCGCTGACGGCGGCTATCTCATTCTTGAAGCCCGCGATCTGATGACCGAACCCGGCGCGTGGAAGGCGATCACTCGCTCGCTGCGCGGCCGCAACCTGGAGATTTCCCCCTCCGATATGGGGCTGCCCTGGTTCGGACCCTCGCTCAAGCCCGAGCCACTCGAAATCAACGTCAAGGTCATTCTCATCGGCAGCACCGACACCTACTACTTCCTCGATGCCGTCGACCCGGACTTCTCGCAGCTATTCAAGGTTCTGGCCGACTTTGATTCGGTCATGCCGCGCGACCAGACGAGCGTCCAGCATTACGCCGCCATCCTCGCGCGGATCGCCAGCGAGGAGCAACTATTGCCGTTCGATCGTTCCGCCGTCGCCGCCTGGGCCGAGCACGGCGCCCGCATCGCCGCCCGTCGCGACTGCATCTCCGCCCGTTTCGGCCGCCTGGCCGACATCGCCCGCGAAGCCGCCTTCCTCGCAACCGCTGAGCAGCGCGCCCGCGTCACCGGCGACGACATCCGCAACGCCGTCAACCGCACCAAGAAACGCGCCGGCCTGCCCTCACGACGTTTCCGCGAGTTTGTCAGCGACGGGACCATCCGTATCGAAACCCGTGGGCAAGTTATCGGACAAATCAACGGTCTGGCCGTCCTCAGCGCCGGCCCGCTGACCTACGGCTTCCCCTGCCGCGTGACCGGAACCATCGGCGCGGGCAGCGCCGGGGTCATCAACATCGAACGCGAGGCCGCCCTCAGCGGCGCCATCCACACCAAGGGCTTCTACATCCTCGGCGGACTGCTCCGCTACCTCCTGCGCACCGATCACCCGCTCGCCTTCGACGCCTCGATCGCCTTTGAACAGAGCTACGGCGGTATCGACGGCGATTCTGCCTCGGGCGCCGAAATGTGCTGTTTGCTCAGCGCGCTGACCGATATCCCGCTGCGCCAGGACCTGGCCATGACCGGCGCGATTGACCAGATGGGCCACATCCTCGCCATCGGCGCCGTCAACGAAAAGATCGAAGGGTTCTACGACGCCTGCAACGACGTCGGGCTTACCGGCACCCAGGGTGTGATCATCCCCCAATCAAATGCCGGCGACCTGATGCTGCGCGACGACGTCGTCGCCGCCTGTCGCGACGGCAAGTTCAACATTTACGCCGTCGAACGCATCGAGCAAGCGCTCGAGCTGTTCACCGGCGTATCCGTCGGCACGCGCGACGCGGACGGAAGGCATCCCACCCAGTCGCTGCTCGGCCGGGCCGTGGCCCGCGCGCGACAATACTGGGAGATGGCCGCCCGACAACAAACCGCCACCCCCAGCCGCCCTGCAGGCGACACAGCCAGCCTGCCCGGCGACTAGAATCTGCGCGGGTCCTCACGCAGCCACTCGCCTATGAGCACCCGCGCGGCATTCAGTCCGCGGCCCGCCCGGTCGCGTGATCGCGAGCACCGACATAGAATCCACTAAAGCGCGTCGGCCGGTTACAATCAGCCACGCCACGCTCACCGCCCCGCAGAATGGGAACCCGTGCGCGAAGAACATCATCAACAGGCACACCAAACGCACCCACCCGTAGCGGACACGAGCGCTGCGGACATTGCTGCTGCGCCAACCGAGCAACCGACCGTTAGGCTCTCGCTCTGGCCCGCCGCTGCCATGGTCTTCAGCTTCGTTGCGCTGGCGGTGCTGGTGTTCGGAGCCAATTCGCCCGCCGTCCAGACACTGGCCATCACGTTCGTCTCCATCACGCTCGAAGCTATCCCATTCATCATGCTCGGCACGCTCATCGGCGGTTTCGTCGAGGTCTTTATCTCGCGTGAGCGCGTCGCGGCACTGCTGCCGCGCAGCCGCACGTTGGCCATCATCGTCGCCGGCCTGCTCGGCTGCGTCATCCCCGTCTGTGAGTGCGCCGTCATAGCCGTCACGCGCCGCCTGGTTCGCAAGGGCGTGCCTTTTTCCGTCGCGGTCGCTTATCTGCTGGCCGGGCCGATCGTCAACCCGCTGGTCGCCGGCTCGACACTGGTCGCCTACAACGGCGACTGGCTGGTGGTGCTCGCCCGCCTGCTGTGCGGGTTCGCCATCGCGGTCCTGGTCGCCATCATCGTCGACGAACTCTTCCCCGGCCACCGGGCCCTGCTATCCGAAACCATCGATGATCAGGCCGATCACAATCACTGCGGGCACGCAGGCTGCTGTTCCAGCGCCGGCCCCACGGCCGATCTCCCACTGCACCGCCGAATTCTCAGCGCGCTCGAACACGCCGCCAACGACTTCCTCCTGGTCAGCCAGTTTCTCATCATCGGCGCCTTCTTCGCTGCCGTCAGTCAGGCGCTGATCTCGCGTCAGACCTTCGTCGACCTGGCCAACACGCCCGCCGTCACGATCCTGCTGATGATGACGCTGGCCATCGTCCTGAACCTGTGCTCAGAGGCCGACGCGTTCGTCGCCGCCTCTTTCCGCACGACGATGCCTTTCTCGGCCCAGTTGGCCTTCATGGTTCTCGGCCCGATGCTCGATCTGAAACTGGTCGCCATGTATCTGAGCTTCGTGCGCCGCCGGGCCCTGCTGGTTCTGATCGTGCTTATCTGCTGCGCCGTCTTCGGAATGATGATGCTGTTACACCTGCTCGGCTGGGGGATCATGTGAGAAACGTCCGGCACATCAGCAGCGGCAATCTCCTGCGGGTAGCGAGTCTGCTGGCCTGGCTGGTCAGCCTGGGCTGGCTGCTCGGCGGGCAACGGTTCCAGATCTTCATCAGCCCGGATCTCGGGTGGCTGCTCGCCGGCGGCTGCCTGCTGCTCATCCCGATGTGCATCGCTGCTTATTTTCGCCTGTCTGCACCATCCACCGACGCGTGCCAGGACTGGAATCGTTGCGGACAAACCACACTCGTGCTCCTACCGCTGGTCTACCTCATCGCCGGCGTTTCCTTCGGCGGGCTCGGTGGCCAAGCCTTTGCGCAGCGCTACGTCGCCGGCCAGCGATCCGCAACGCCGACCGCTGACCGACAGATCGACCTGTCCAACCCCAATATCAACGTGCTCGACCTGCTGGATCACGTCGACGAACTCGTCGGTCGAGAGGTCGAAGTCGTCGGACGCGTATATCACCCGGCTGAACTTTCCGGACAAGAATTCGTCTTGTATCGTTTCCTGATCGTCTGTTGCGCTGCCGATGCGGTTCCCATCGGCGTCCACGTAAACTGGACCGGCTCATCACCGCCCGACGACGCCTGGGTCCGCGTGCACGGGGAGGTATCGCTGATCGACATGGACGGCGCCCCCGGTGCCCTGTTGACCGCCAGCAGCGTTGCTCCCACCGACCCACCCAAGCACCCCTACCTGGTACCCTGACACTCTGCCATTTTGACCCATCTCTGCCCATCTGGCGGCGGGACAGTCGTAGCACGCCTCCACAAGTAGCTGCCGCAACTAATCTTGCAAATTGACCGCCCCGCCAGGCGATCGGAACGGCATTTGCTGCGTATAGGAAAAAGTACAATCACCAATCCGGGCCCACCCGGCCATAGCAGCTCTTGCACATGAAAGGAGACCGCTATGAAGCGATCACGAAAGACCCTTTATGTCCTGATTGTCACCGTTTGCGCAGTCGCACTCGGATTCGCCTGGCCCAACCTCGTCAGTCGCGTCGCCTACGCGGTCGAGTGCGGCCAGGCCCAGGCCGCCCGCGCCGGCCTGCAAGACGCGCGCGATCTGTCCGACGCTTTCTACGAAGTCACCAAGGCCGTCCAACCCTCCGTCGTCAACATTCGCTCACTCAAGAAGATCGCCGCCAGCGCAGCTCAGCCCGAAATCCCCGAAGCCTTCCGTGAATTCTTCGGCGATCGTTTCTCCGGCAACCACGGGCAGCGTGAGTATGTCCAGCGCGGCTTGGGCAGCGGCGTAATCGTCAGCAGCGACGGCTACATCCTCACCAACAACCACGTTGTCGCCGGCGCGTCGGACATCACCGTCGCCCTCTCAGACGACCGCACGTTCGAAGCCGACGTCATCGGCACCGACGAGAAGACCGACCTGGCCGTGCTCAAGATCAATGCCACCGACCTGCTGCCCGCCGAGTTGGGCGACTCCGATGCACTCCGCGTCGGCGAATGGGTACTGGCCATGGGCAATCCCTTCGGCCTCTCTCACACCGTGACGGCTGGCATCATCAGCGCCAAGGGCCGAGCCAACATGGGCATCGCCGACTACGAGGATTTCATCCAGACCGACGCGGCCATCAACCCCGGCAACAGCGGTGGGCCGCTGGTCAGCCTCGACGGAAAGGTCATCGGCATCAACACCGCCATCGCCACCGCCACCGGCCGCTATGAGGGCGTCGGCTTCGCCATCCCCAGCAAGATGGTCAGCCAGATCATGGACGCGATCATCAATGAAGGTGGCGTGGTACGCGGCTGGCTCGGCGTCGGGATCCAGCCTCTGACCGATAACCTCGCCCATTCGTTCGGTTACGATTCGACCGAGGGTGTACTGGTCGGACACATCGAGCCCGACGGTCCGGCCGACGAAGCCGGCCTTAAGCCCGGTGACATCATCGTCACCTTCAACAACACGCCCGTTAAAGACATGAACAAGTTCCGCAATCGCGTCGCCGCCACCAAGCCCGGAGAGCAGGCCAAGGTCGAGGTATTCCGCGACGGCGACCGCCAGACTTTCACTGTCGAAATCGGCGAGTTGCCCGAGCAGAACACCGCCGACGTCGGAACCAACTCGATAGAAAACCTGGGGCTTGAAGTTCAGGAGCTTAACGAGCCAATCGCCAAGCAACTCGGGCTCGAAGCCGACGCTACCGGCGTGGTCGTCACCAGCGTCGAGGCCGGCAGCGTCGCCGAAAAGCGCGGCCTCCTCCGCGGCGACATCATCGTGGCCATCGGAAAGAGCACCATCAGGAATATGGGAGATTTCCGCCGGACCATGCGCACCAGCGACCTCGACAAAGGCGTTCGCCTGCGTGTGATGACTCGCGGCATGCAGCGATTTGTATTTCTGAAGCGTTAAGGTGAACTGATCACGCCGACTGGTCTGACGTACTCGTAGCAGCCGCTTCCGCGAGCATGTCCTGCGTCGTCCGGCGTGGGGCATGCTCGTCGAAGATGCGGTGCTCGCGCATCGCGTCTGCCGGTGTGGTATGCCCAGCCGCGGCCGGATGATGCCCCGCCCGCACATCAGACGTCCGCACCTCCAGCCCGGTCACCGTTGCCACTCGGTCGGCCAGCCGCAGCGCCTCGGTCTGATCAAAAAACTCGCCGAGCCGTACCACGCGCTGGTTACCCTCCAACATGACCGGGACACGCGTCTGATCCATCTGTGGCGCCGAGCCGCCCGGCTGAGGCAACCGCACGATCACCCACGTATACAGCTCCAGCGGCGCCGTCACTCGGTACAGCGGCACGAGCAACCCCCACCAGCTCGTTACCGTATGCCGCCGACCATCGATCACCCGCCCCTCACGCCACAACAGGAGCACCACGCCCGCGAAAATAGCCAGCACGCCGAGCGGTAGCGCCAGCCGCGGTGTCGGCGAACTGCCCGGCAGCAGAATCTGTCCCGTACCCGCCTGCCACGTGCACAACGTTCCCATCACCAGTGTGAATATCCCGACCCAGATCCGGGAACGCTCCGGCAGCTCCACCTCAATGCGGTAAACGTCCTTCATGACCAGGTTCCTCAGGCCGACGATCCGTTCCGCGGCGCGCGGCCACCGCCCGCCACGTCCGACGACGCCACAACGATCTTGTCGGCACAGTTGACCACCCGGTTCGGAAAGTCCGCATTCAAATCCGCATAGGAGCGCGCACAACCACACTTATAGGTCGTTGGGTCCCCCGGCAAACTTGGCCAAACCCAGCCAGGCGAGCTACCGCCAATCCCACGCGGGTAATCAGGCTATTCCGGCCGGGCCAAGATGTAGAACAGGTCGGGCTCGTCCACGCAAGTCGACTGCTCCAGCCCGACGCCCTTCAGCAACTCCGGCCAGGCGCTGGGCTCCGGCAGCATATCATGCTGTACGGCGCCGCCCGCGTGGGCATGAAAATCGTTGATCGCTTTCCAGCTATCCAGGTGCATCACGATAAGCCGACCGCTGTCCCGCAATGCCCGCCTGAAGTTCGCCAGCGCGGCAACTTGGTCGCGGAAATGCGGAAACGCATTCAGGCAAAGGATGACGTCATAAGCCTCCTGGCCAATGTCTGCCGTGCAAACGTCCCAGTCGCGAAAATCCGCCGCCACCCCTCGTGACCGCGCTTGCTCCAGCATCTGCGGCGAGAAATCGACCGCCGTCACGCGCCCCGGCCAGACCCGCTCAGCCAACCAGCCGGTGACCATCCCCGTCCCGCAGCCAACCTCCATTAACTCCTGCCCCGGCTCGATCGCCAGCAAGGACCGAAGCCCCTCCAGCCGCCGAAGCGTCTGATCAATGGGCGGGTTTTCCGTATCCCAATTGGCGGCGTGCTGGTTAAAAAAGGCAATTCGCGGATCGGGCAAGTCGGGGCTGGACATTCGGCGCTGCTCCGCTTGAATAAGTGGCTGAAAAATCGTATTACGAACTGGCAGGATGTAATACCAAGGCCGGGGCGTCAAGCGCGAAAGGCCGAATCGTCTGGTGTTTTGATGCACATGCCCACCAGGTTAGTACGAACATGTCTGGCCGTTGCCGTCGGCATTCTGATATGCGGGCTGAGCGCGTGCGAGCGACACGAGCAACCGGCTGATGGGCCGCGTCTGGCCGTCTCGAACAGCTACCTGGAGGCAGCGATTGACGATCTGCTGGGTACTTCCGGCCGATGCGTCCGCCTAGCCGAGCCGGGCACCTGCCCCGGGCATTTCGATATCCGCCCCAGCCAGGTAACCGCCCTCAGCAATTGTACCCTGCTGCTGCGGTTCGACTTTCAAACGTCACTCGATCGCAAGCTCGAAAACCTGGTCAGCGGCGGGTTGCAGATCGTGCCTATCAAAGCTCCCGGCGCGCTGTGTGACCCGGCCACCTACGACGCTGTGTGCGAACAGGTCGCAACAGCATTGCAGCAGCAACATCTGCTGACACAGTCGGCGGCACAGCAGCGCCTGGCCGAGATTCACGCGCGCATGGAGCAGTTGACGCGCAGCGTACACGACCAGGTCAAGGCAGCCGACCTGTCGGGCCAGCGTGTCATCGCCAGTGCTCACCAGGCGGAACTGTGCCGTTTCCTGGACCTCTCCGTCGCCGCCACGCTCGGGTCCGCCGACGTCGCGTCCATCGGCGAGATCGACGCGGCCGTCCAACGTCCGGACATCGACCTGGTCGTTGCGAATCGACCCGAGGGTCGCGGCCTGGCCGACGCGGTCGCCGAGCGACTGGGCGTCCCTGTGATCATGTTCGACAATTTCCCCGCCGACGGCGATCGTTTCGACGACCTCCTGCAAACGAACGTCGATCGCCTCATCGCGGGCGGCGCATCACAATGAATACACCATTGCTGAACGTCTCCGATCTGCGCGTTCGTGCCGGCGGCCGAACACTGCTGGAACTGCCGGCGCTTACGCTCGCGTCGGGACAGGTGCTCGGCATCCTCGGCCCCAATGGAGCCGGCAAGACGACGTTGCTCGACGCCTGCCTCGGGCTGCGCCGTTTCAACAGCGGCCGCGTCGAGCTCATGTGCCATTCGATCGGCCGGCTGAGCAGCGTCGCGCTCACACGCCTGCGCCGCCACGTCGGCTACGTCCCGCAACGGATTAACGTGCCCGCGACCATGCCGCTCACCGTGCGCGAGGTGGTCGCCATCGGGCGCACCGGACTGGCCGGCCTGCTGCGCCCGCTGCGCGCGTCAGATTGGCACATCATCGACGAATGGATCGAGCGCCTCGGGCTGGTCGAGCTGCGCGATTCGACCTACGCCCGGCTCTCGGGCGGCGAACAGCGCAAGGTCGTGCTGGCCCGGGCCATGGTTCAGCAGCCGCAACTGCTCGTGCTCGACGAGCCCGCCGCCCATCTCGACCTGCGTTGGCGCGAGCAGATCGTCGCAACGCTCGACGAGCTCTACGCCGACAGCCGACCCGCGATGCTCGTGGTCTGTCACGAACTGGAGGTGCTGCCGAGTTGCTGTGGCGAGGTGCTGCTACTCGATCGCGGGCAGGTGCTCGCCCAGGGCGCCATCGAATCCGTCCTGAGCGCCGAGCGCGTGCAAGCACTCTACGGCCCCGGACTACGCGTGCTGCACAGCGCCGGCCGACATGCCGTCATCCCCGCCAGCATCGAGGAGCACCGCTGATGGACCTGCTCTTCTGGATGCCGGTGTTGCTGGGTGGTGTGCTTTCGGGCGGATCGTCAGCCCTGCTCGGCGTGTACGTGGTCGGCATGCGCATTCCGTTCCTGGCGGTGTGCGTGGCGCACGCGGCCCTGGCCGGGGCCGTGTTCGGTGCGCTGGCCGGACTCGAAGGTCAGCTCATGATGTTGCCGGCGCTGGCGGCGGCCACCATCACCGCGCTGCTGCTCGGACTCATCGACGCCCGCGGCATACGCATCGACACCAACGTTCTCATCGGCGTGCTGTTCTCGCTGTCGATGGGGCTGGCGTTCCTGGGGATCGGCCTGTTCCCGCTGCTGGGCCGCTCTGATCACGACGTCCGCAGTCTGCTGTGGGGCAGCCTGCTCTTCTCACGCTGGCACGACGTCCGCCTGATGGCACTCGTCGCCGCCCTGCTCGTAATCTTCGTCATCGGCCTGCGCAAGGAGCTGCGCGCCCTGATGTTCTCGCGTCTGCACGCTTCGGCCGCCGGCGTGCACGTCAACCTGGTCTGGACACTCTTCCTCATGCTCACCAGTGCCGCGCTGACGGTGAACTTCCAAACCGTCGGCGGGCTGATGATCTATAGTCTGATAACGAACCCCGCGGTGGCAGCCTTTCAGCTCGCACGCGGACACGATCGCGTCCTGCTGCTCAGCGTGATCTTCGGCATCGTCACCAGCTTGGTCGGCTTCCTGCTGGCCGCCATGCTGGACCTGCCCGTCGGCGCAACCATCGTGATCCTCTCGTCACTCCTGGTCGCAATCGCGGCTATCATAGCCCGCTGGCGCCACTGAGCCCGTCAGTTACTCACACTTCTCACAGGATGCCGTCGGCCTCAGCGCAGCGGCTCCCCCGCCGAACTCATCGACAACGAAGCGTGAAGAACGCCACGCTGCTGCTGCAAACGGTCGGCCAGCCGGCGGATGTTCTGCGGCTGGCCGCGGACCATGATCATCTCGGCACACAAATCATGCGAAAGATGCACGTGCGTCGTGGCGAGAATCTCCTCGTGGTGGTGATGCTGGATATCGATCAGTTTGTTGGCCAACGTGCGCGCGTGGTGATCGTAGACCATCGTGATAGTCCCGATCACCTCCTGCTGCTCGGTCTCCCACTGCTCGGCCACCAGGCGCTGCCGGATCATGTCCCGCACGAACTCCGAGCGATTCGTGTATTCGCTCCTTTTAACCAGCCGCTCGAGCTGTTCGTACAGCGGCTGCTCCAAAGATACGCTCAATCGCACGAGTTCAGACATGTCTGCTCCTTGAGAATACCGAGCGCTGCGCGACCCACTCGCACCGGCATTTGCTTAGTCATCACGGCGCTGCCGCGCTGCCCGGGCCTCATCCAGCCGCCGCCGCTCATCTTCACTGAGCGCATCTATACCCGCGCGGCTGATCTTCGCCAGGATATCGTCCACGTCGGGCACCGCCGGCCGCATGTGCGAGCGACGCCGGTGCGCTGCCGGAGAGCGACGCGTCAACCTGCGCAAGGTGCGCCAATTACGCAGCCACAACAACACCTCGGCCCCGCCAATTCCGACCAATACGGCGACTGCGAATCCGACCGCTCCGAGCCCGCTGCGCAACGCCACCAGCCCCACCACGATCAGCCCGCAGATCGCATACAGCCGACCTATGGTCGTCCGGCGACCAAACACCTGCACCGGGAAGTCTCGCAGCTCGCGCCACGCGCCCAGGCACAGCCCGGCCAAGAAACCAACCGGATAGTCCAGTTCCGCACCCGCCAGTTCGGGCCGAAGCGTGCCAACAATCACAAAACCAAGCCCCGCCAGCGGGTTGAGCAAGAGGTAGAGCAGCGCCATGTGCAGCGAACCGATCAGCGGCTCCAGGCGGCGTCCGAGTGACCACACCACCAGGACCGTAAAGATAACTGTCAGCAGGTTCGGGCTCGCGATCGGGTGCAGAAACACGCCGAGCGGATCAAGCCGCTCCGGCCCCAGCACCATCCGTTGCAGCGTCGCCGCATCCGCCCCCTCGCGCAGCGCCAGCATCAGGAAATACAACACCCCGTGAAAGACCATCAGAAACAGTGTGATCGGCGGCGGCCAGCGCGGACCGCCGAGCGGGGCAAACACCCGGTCGAAAACACTCTCCGAATAGCCGCGTTCGCGCCAACTCACCGTGTCGCTCTCCGCGTCAATCGCGACCTCAGCCCCGGGCGCGGCAACGACATTTCAAACACCGTTGGAGGTCGGCGCCGCCGCCAGCTCGGCGTTGCGCCGCCGCAACCGGGCGCGCCGGCGATATATCAGCACCAAGTTGCGCAGATAAATGGCCACCCCCAGTGTCTGACCCGCCAGGAATACCGGATCGCCCCGCAGCAACGCATACGTCCCCAGCATCAACCCGCCCAGCAAGCTCAGCCACCAGAAAACCACCGGCACCGTGCTCTTGCCACGCTTCTCGGAAACGTACCACTGCACCAAAAAGCGCGACATGAAGACGGCCTGCGCCAGGAATCCGAACAACACCAGGATCCACTCGCCGGTGCCGCTCGGCCAATCAATGCTGTTGATCCAGTCTTGGAGCATTTACTTGTTGCAGTAGTCGATGATACGGGCAATCTCGCTGCGCAGGTCCTTGCGCGGCACGATCCGATCGACGAACCCGTGTTCGAGCATGAACTCCGCCCGCTGAAACCCCTCGGGCAACTTGGCCTTGATCGTGTTCGCAATCACCCGCGGCCCCGCGAAGCCGATCAGCGCGCCGGGCTCGGCCAGCGTGATATCACCCAGGAATGCAAAGCTCGCCGCCACACCCGCCGTCGTCGGATCGGTCATCACGACGATGAACAACCCGCCGGAATCGTCCAATCGGCCGATCGCCGCCGACGTCTTCGCCATCTGCGTCAGCGAGACCATTCCCTCCATCATGCGCGCCCCGCCGCTGCACGTGACCATCAGCAACGGCAACCCCTCGTTGGCGGCCCGCTCAGCGGCAGCCGAAACTTTTTCGCCGACGACCGCGCCCATCGAGCCCATAATGAAATCCGGATTCATCACGCCCATGATCAGCGGCCGGCCCTTGATGAAACCCTTGCCGACGACGATCGCTTCAGTTTCGCCGGTCTGCTCCCGAGCAGCCGCCAGCCGCTCCGGATAGCTGATGCGATCAGTGAAATCGAGCGGGTTGGTCGATTCGAGGTCAGGCAGGAATTCCTCGAAGGTGCCCGGGTCATTCAGTTGCGCGATGCGCGTCCGTGCGTTGACCCGATAATGATGATTGCACTCCGGACAAACGTGCAGCTCTTCTTCGAGGATGCGGCGATACACCATCGCCCCGCACTTGCTGCAACGAATCCAGAGCCCTTCCGGAACATCCACGTTTCGGCGGGTTTGAGCGGTCTTCTCAGCCATGCCTGCTCCGCGCACCGCAGCCATTAACCCACGTCAGACGTGGTGACCGGCTCGGCGACATCCAATACCAGCGGCTCGTCCGCGTGGCGAGCCGTCTCCCACAGTTGGGAAACGTTACTCGCCCCCAGGGCACACGAGGTCATCGCGAACGAAAACGGTCGCATGACCAGCCCGATGGCAAACTTGCCGTTCTTGCGAATCTGCTTGTTGATACACGTCGTGAGGCGTTTGGACGCGGCCGAGAGGCTCTCGCCGCCCGGCGGACTTACATTCAGCGGTGCATCACACAACTCACGGTGTGCCGACGAATAACGCGTCTTCAGCTCTGCTTCGGTCAGCCCCGCCCACAATCCGATGTCAACTTCGTGCAGGTCTTCCAGCGACTTGGTCGGCACCGCCAGTTGCCGCGCCAGCGTAACCGCCAGCCGCGACGTCAGCGCGTCCGGTGCATGCAGAATCCGTTGCAACTTCAGCGGCGCCAATCCCTCCGCCCAGCGCTCGGCACGCTCCTGGGCCGCCTCCGTCGGGGGCAGCTCAACCCGCCCCAGGAGCCGCCCCTGGTCGTCCCACTCCGTCGCGCGACAGGGAATCAACACCACCTTCATACGGTTCGCTCCCTCTGGGGGTCCTGGTCGACCAAGGCAGCCTGCCGCAAAACACGCACGGCCGCCGCCGGATCATCCTGACCAAAAATAGCCGACCCAGCCACCAGCGTGTTCGCGCCCGCCTGCACTACCTGCGGCGCGGTCCGCTGGTCAATTCCACCATCCACCTCCAGCCATTGCTCCGGACGCATCTGCTCCGCCAGCGTGGCGATCCGTTCCAGCCCCTTGGTGATGAACTCCTGACCCCCAAACCCAGGCCACACCGTCATCACCAGCACCAGGTCAACTTCGTCCACGATCTCCAGCACGTCTTCCACCGGCGTGCCAGGGTTCAGCGACACGCCCACACGCACGTCGAGCCGGCGAATCTGACGGATCAGCTTTCGCGGCTCCTGCGTGGTCTCGATATGAAAGGTGATGCTGTCAGCGCCGGCATCAGCAAACGCCGGGGCATACTTGGCCGGGTCCGTGATCATCAGGTGCGCATCGAGAAACATGTCCGTGTGGTTGGCAATGCTCGCCACCACCGGCACGCCGATCGACAGGTTCGGCACAAAGTGCCCATCCATCACGTCCAGGTGCAGCAGATCAGCGCCGGCCGACTCGACCGCCGCGATCTCCTCCGCCAGCCGACCGAAATCGGCACTCAGCACGGACGGAGCAATTCGCACTCTCGGTTCACTGCCCATCAGTACCGCTAGGCCTCATCCAACACTTCGATCGGATCAAACTTCTTGCCTTCCAGGAACTTCAGCGACGCGCCACCACCCGTGCTGATGTGCGTCACCTGGTCCGCCAAGCCAACCTGCTCGATGGCGGCCGCACTGTCGCCGCCGCCAATCACCGAAACCGCCCCGCCCTTGGTGGCCTTGGCAATCATCCGAGCCATCTCGAACGTGCCCCTTTCAAAGGGCTCAGTCTCGAACGCGCCCATCGGGCCGTTCCAGACGATCGTGCGTGCCTGGCTGATGATCCGTCCAAACGCCTCCAGCGTTTTCGGACCCACGTCCAGCCCCATCATGTCGCCCGGGATCTCGGCCGCCACAACGCTCGTCTCGACACCCGCACGCAGCTCGGGTGCCACGACCGCGTCCGCGGGCAGCCACAGCTTGCCGCCGGCCTCTTCCATCAGGCTCTTCGCCAGGTCAACCTTATCGTGTTCGCACAGGCTCTTGCCCACGGGCCACCCCTTCGCCGCCCAGAACGTGAACGTCATCGCCCCACCGATCAGGATCGAATCCACGCGATTCAGCAGGTTCTTGATCACGCCGATCTTGTCGCTGACTTTGGCACCGCCCAGGATCGCCACGAACGGCCGCTGCGGCGACTGCACCGCCTCGCCGAGATATTTCAGCTCTTTTTCCACCAGGAAGCCCAGCACGCGATTACCCGCGGGCATCAGCCGGGGCACGTCGTACATGCTGACGTGTTTGCGATGACAGGTTCCGAACGCGTCGTTAACGTACATTTCGCCGTGGGCCGCTAGACCCTGGGCGAATGCCTCGCGCAACGCATCCTGCTGCTCGGTGAGCTTGCCGTCCGGGTTCTTCTTAGCCTGGTCGATGATCGTCTCGGCCGCGTGAAACCGCACGTTTTCCAGCAGCAGCGTCTCGCCGTCTTTCAACTGGCCCACCGCGTCGGCAACGGCCGGCCCCACGCTGGCATTCACGAAATGCACCGGCCGGCCGAGCAGCTCTTTCATCCGCTCCGCCACCGGACGCAACGAGTAACGCTGGTCCTGCTCCGGATCGCCCGTCGGCCGACCCAGATGGCTCATGACGATGACCCGCCCGCCACGGTCCAGCACGTGCTGCAAGGTGGGCATGAACATCCGAATCCGCCGATCGTCCGTGATCTGCTGCTGACCATCGAGCGGGACATTGAGGTCGGACCGGATCAACACACGCCGACCACCGACATCCAGGTCTCTGACTGTCTTCTTCGCCATGGTCCACCTGTCGTGTTCGAAACACGGCCCATCCACGAGGACGGGCCGTGCATCTTGATACCGGAATATGTTAGAACAGCCGTGTCTTAAAGCAAGCCGTCCTGACGTGCCATCAGCTTCAGCATATCGAGCACCCGGCACGAATATCCGTACTCGTTATCATACCAGGAGACCAGCTTGAAGAAGCGCGGGTTGAGCTCAATACCTGCCTTGGAGTCATAAATACTTGACAGAGGGCAACTTAGGAAATCAGAGCTGGCCACATCCTCGTCCGTATAACCCATGATCCCCTTCATGGGACCCTCGCTGGCAGCCTTGACAGCCTGGCTGATCGCGTCCAGCGACGTTTCTTTGACGGTTCGAACGGTCAGATCGACCGCCGACACGTCTGGCGTAGGCACGCGGAACGCCATCCCGGTCAGTTTGCCTTTCAGCTCGGGAATACAGAGCGTAACCGCTTTCGCAGCGCCCGTGCTGGCCGGAATGATGTTCTGACTGGCCGACCGACCGCCGCGGAAATCCTTCTTCGACGGCCCATCCACCGTCGGCTGAGTCGCCGTCAGCGAGTGGATCGTCGTCATTAACCCCTCTTCAATGCCGAAGTTATCATTCACGATCTTGGCCAGCGGAGCCAGGCAGTTGGTCGTGCAACTGGCGTTCGACAGGATCTTGTCAGTCTTGGGGTTGTACTTTTCCGCGTTCACACCCAGCACGAAGGTCGGGATGTCCGCGCTCTTCGTCGGGGCCGAGATCAGCACGCGCTTCGCGCCCGCCTCCAGATGCTTGCTGGCATCCTCACCCTTGGTGAACAACCCGGTCGACTCAACCACGTAGTCAACCTTCAGCTCTTTCCAGGGCAAGGCCGCGGGGTCACGCTCGGATACGCAACGGATATCGTGTCCATCGACCTTCAACCCGCTGTCCGTCGCCGTCACGGTGCCGCCATAGGTCCGGTGAACCGTGTCGTATTTGAACAAATAGGCCAGGTTCTGGGGCGGGACCAGATCGTTGATGCCGACGAACTCGAAGTCCTTGTCCTTGATACCGGCCCGCACAACGAGCCGGCCGATTCGACCGAAGCCGTTGATGCCGATGCGAATTCCCATGCTGACGCTCCTTTATCTTTGGCACGTTCCGTCGTGTGCGCAACCTGGCGCTGGGCGGAGAACCCGTTGGAAGATCGTAGCTTCCGTCGCCGCCGCAGCCATGTCAAGGCGGACAAAACCGACCGCCTTGCCAGCCTTTAGCCCCATCGGGTTGCTGCCGATGCGATAACTCCGGCTCACTTATCGGCATCGTTACACGCCTTGCCCGAGCAGCGTCTCGGGCCAAGCGAAATTCGAGAACACACCGCCGGTATGCAGGAATACCACCGGCCGATCGAAGCCCAACCGATGAGCGCGCGCCGCATCCAGCAAGGCGCAGAAGGCCTTGGCGGTATAGACCGGATCGAGAACGATCGCCTCGGTTCGCGCCAGCAGGCGTAGCCCAGCCAGGGCCTCTTCATATGGCTCCCCGTAACCGGTACCAACGTAACCGTCCACGATGTGCAGTCGACCGGCATCGAACGTGACCGGCAGGTCGTACGTGGCGATGGTCTCTCCACACAGCGACGCCGCCTGGGCCCGGTGATAGGCCGCATCGTCACTCACCGGCACCGCCCAGAGATGCACACGCTCCAACCCATGCACCAAACACCCCAACAGCAGCCCCGCATACGTCGCCCCGGAAGACACCGCCAACACCACGTCACATGCGTCAATCCCGGCGACGGTCAGTTGCTCCGCCAGCTCCGCCGCCGCGTTGATGTACCCCCAGCAGCCGAGCGGCTCCGACGCTCCCATGGGCGTGAATCGTGGCCGGCGTCCCCGTCCGCGCAGCTCCTCCACGACCTCCGCGACAATCTCATCATGGCGCGTAGCGAAGTCTGCCCGCGCAAAGGGCCGCAGTTCCGCCCCGAACAAAGTGTCCAGCAGGTGATTGCCCTGCGCGACACTGCCCACCGGCGACGGACGCAGCAGCAGCGTGCACCTCAACCCCAGCCGGGCGCAGACGGCCGCCGTCGCGCGGCAGTGGTTCGATTGAGGCGTGCCCTCGGTGACCAGCGTATCGCAGCCCGCTGCCAGCGCTTCAGCAGCAACGAACTCAAGCTTGCGAACCTTGTTGCCGGACAACTCGAGTCCGGTCAGATCGTCGCGCTTGATCCAGATCTGCGCGCCGTCCAATGCGTGTCCCAGGCGTTCCAGTGGAACCAGGGGCGTGGGCAGACGAGCCAAGGAAAGCTTCTCAGGTTGCAGCATGCGATTTGGTCCCGAAGTGCCTTGACAATCGCGAAAGCGGCCAACGCGCAGTAAAGTACCGCGCCCGGCACGATTGGGGGAGCGCCGGCAAAGGAGGTCAATATGCGTCCCACGCTGCTTCTCACCATGGTGTTGCCGGCGGTCCTCCTGGGAGCTATCGGCGGCTGCCAGCAAACACAGCCGAGAACAAACGCCGACCTCGCGCTGGCCGATGCGTACGAGCATTATCGCGTGACCCGCTGTGCCGTCGGCGACCTCCACGCGGCTGACACAACTCGGCAATCGCGGGCCGCGTGGCTGCGCTGGGCCAGCGCGGAGCTGCCAAGCGTGTCGCCACGTCGCACAAATGACGACACACCGCTGACGCTCGGCATGTTCGCACAGACCGACGAAACCAGCACCACCCAGCCGACGCCGGTCAAGTCGGCCGGCAACGCCGCGCCCCCGGGTTACTGGCGCCGCAACATCTGGCACCAGATGGGCCACGAAGCCAAGGATTTTGGCAGCCGAGGATTCTGGCGCGGCTTCAAGAGCAGCTTCTGGGACGTCGAGAACGCCATCGTGCTAACCGCGACCATGGGCGCCAGCATCACCTTCCGCGAAACGGGCGTCGACGATGCCATCCGCCGGCGCACCCACGGCAGCCGACAACTGGGTAACTTCGACGAGCCTATCCAGTTGCTCGGCAACCCCGCCACCCACTTCGCCGGCGCCGGCGTGCTCTGGCTTACCAGCACGCTCACCCGCGACGTCGAGCAGCACGAGCTGGCCAAGACGCTGGCCGAGGCCCTGGCCGTCGACGGCGTCACGGTCATGTTGCTGAAGACTGCGGCCAACACCACCGCTCCCAACGGCGACGAGATGGCCTGGCCCAGCGGGCATACCTCCAGCGCATTCACCGTCGCCGCCGTCCTGAACGAACGCTACGGACCGCTCGTCGGCGTCCCCTCACTCGCACTAGCCGGGCTGGTGGGCTACCAGCGCATCGACTCACGCGTGCACGATTTCTCGGACGTCGTCTTCGGCGGCATGCTCGGCTACATCATCGGCACCTCGATCGCACGCGACGAGGAGGCCCGCTTCCCCGAGCTGTTCGGCATGCAGGTCGTCCCCTACATGGATCCATACACCGGCGCCACCGGCCTGGCCTTGACCAAACAGTGGTAGCGCAGTCCCGCGCGCTGCCGGCAACACGAGATATGGGGCGGACGCGCCCCGGCCACGAAGCCCTACCAGGAACCCGTTCCGCTGAGCTGGAGCGCCGCCGCATCGTACAGGTCGATGTCCGCGTCGTCGTCCCAATCCTCAAGATAGGTCGGCGTTGCACACGAACCCGGAATCGCCACGTCCGGCCCGCCGAAACAGTTCGCGAAGCTGTCCAGATCGTCCGCGTCGACGTCGCCGTCATAGTCCGCATCGAACATGCCGGTGCCGATCTGCACGTCGAAGCTGAACGCCACCCCGCCATAGACCTCGACCTGCTCCGTCAGGGCTAGGTTGCGGTTCTCGTAGCCGGCGTCGGTGGGCGTGGTGTTCAGGCTGGCATCGGTCAGGTACACGCGCACGAACCCGCGCGACGTGTTGCGCACCTCGTAATAACCCGCCGTCTGTGCGGTCGTGAGGTGATCGCGCCCCGTGTACACCAGGTCGGCCACGTGCGGCGACGCACCAATTCGCACGTAATGAGCGCCGCCGGTCAGGTTGTAGTAATCTGCATGCATCGTCGCCGACCCAGCCGGCAGCGTGATCCGCTTGCTCAACAACCCATCAGGCGTGGTGAACTCGATATAGTCAGCCCCCAGCGTGACGGCGTATGCCGCATCGACGTAGTTAACGTTCATATCCTTGAACGTGCTGCACCGGTTGGCGTCGGTGCCGGTGAGTTCCTCCTCGCCGGGCGATGACGGGTTGACCAGCGGCGCACCCAGCACCTGGAGCGCCTCATATTCGTCGCCGATCTCATCATCGATCGCGAAGCCGTCCGTCAACCGACCGCCCCAGCGCTCAAAACAAACGTAAACGCGGCGGTTGTACATGACGTACTCGTCCTGGCCGTCCTGGTCGAGGTCGAGGGCGGCCACGACCGTGTCCGGGCCGATCAGCCCGGCGTGGACGGCGGCCGCCCAGTCGGCCGCGTCAGCCAACACGCCGACATCGCGCACGTGATTCTGGAGCCGAAGGGCCCAGGTATTCACGCCGTCCCAGGTCGGATCGGGCACCGGCCAGGGGTTGCCATAGTTGGTGCCCTGGTAATCGCCGGTGGAGCCGTAATCTTCCTCGTGCCAGCCGGTCTCGTAGATCATGTTGGCGAACGCCAGGCGTCCCAGCCGACTGATCGCGTTATCGGCCGACGACGTGAGCGCGTCCCAGGCGTCGTACATCAGCGTGCCGGGCGAATTCAGATCGCCGTTCGGCTTGCCGCTGGGCAGGAAAACCGCCCCGCTGGCCGCATCGAGCGCGTTGGCCGACGCGTCGCTGGTCGGTTCGCTGCCCGAAAAACGCCGATGATAATCACCCTGTTCGCCGCTGATCACCGGCACCAGGTCGTAGAAATCCTGCTCGTTACCGGTATAGCCCGCGTTCTCGTTGTAGTACCAGTAGTGGTAGCTGTTCTCTGAAGCGTGCTTGAGCCACTCGTAGGTCTGGGTGCTCAGCGACGTGCTGTAGCCGTGATCGATGACCCAGTCGGCGTCGTACTGGGCGTTGCCGGTGTCCGTAGCGCGGGCCAGGATCTCTTTCAGCGTCACGATCTCGATCCAGGGGTGATTGGCCGCCCAGCGGATGGTCTGCTGATATTGCCACTGGTTGTTGTTTTCGACCGACTGCCCCGAATTGGGGTCGAAGCTCTTGCCAGCCAGTGCTTCCCAGTCATCAAACACGAGCGTCAGTTGCGCCTGGTCGGCCTGCTGGGCCTTGTCGACCAGCGTGTAGCGCGTATCCAGGTTCATGCCGCCGTCGTCCGGCCCAAACTTCGCCTGGTCCTCGCGGTCATTGATCTCAAAGCAGTAAACGTTGTTGATCTTGTGGATCTTGTGCTGGTGGCTGGCATCGTACGAACCGTTGTAGCCGCTCCACGAATCCGTCGGGTAGAACCACCAATGCAGGTGTGTAACCTCGTCGAGATAGGTGGCGACGTAGTCGCTGGCGTCGATGTCGTCGAACGTCAGGCCATCAAGCGGGCTCAGGCCCGTGGGCTCCGAGCGAATCACCCGCTCGGGCGTGTGCATCACCTGCATGTCGTCAACGTCCAGCCCGAATACCTGCTGCACGAGCAAGTTAAACTCGTCAATGCTCGTCGCGTTCACCGGCCCCTCGAAATAGGGCATGATGTGCTCGGCAAACACGCCACCGATCATCGCTCCCGGCCGCCCGTCATCCTGATCGGCGTCGACGAAGTCGGCCACGCGATCGATGAACGCCGGCCCGTCGGTGAGCGCATCGTCGCCGGACGGAGCCGCCGCCCACAGCGCCGCAACGATCAGCGAGCCACTCATGTGAATGTTGATCGGCACATTGAAAATCTCGTGCGTCTCGAGCGTGCGGACGAAGCCCGTCTTGTTGGTGGTAGGCGGATCATAGATATGCACGCGCAGGGCTTCGGCCTGATTAATCGACTGGTTGCCGTGGGCGATCGTGGCAAACTTGGCACGTCCAACCGTCTCGTCGGACGGCACCGCTCCATTGATCACGCCGTCGTCGTACCCGCGCCCATCGTCGTAGAACACGTCGACGGCATCGCTGACGTCCCCATCGCCGATCTCGCCCGCCCCGTAGTTGCTGCCATCCTTGACGGTCATCACCGTGAAGTACATCACGCTGGAGCCGTCCCAGCCCTGGTCGTACAGCGTCTGCTTGGAGATGCCGAACTCAACTGCGTCGATCTGGCTATGAAAATAAGCCCCGAGGAAGCCGTCGATCGAGTTCCAGTTCTGATCCACGACGTCGTAGTTGACGGTGTCGTAGAGCTTGATGCAGACCTCCCACGGATACTCGACCTGTACGTCGGTCCAGTCGGGCATCCAAGTCTGGCCGTCCCAGGCACAGTCGATGGCTACATAAATGTCCAGGTAGCCGTTCTCGGCCCCCAGCGCCAAGTCGTAGAAATCCGCCCGGAAGTAGTAGTAGTCGCCCTCGTCGCGCGAGTAGAACGCGATCAGGTCGCGCGAATTGTCATACCCGTCGTTGAAGTTGTAACGCCCACCTACGTATGCGCCGGCCCCGTCCAGCGCCCGCGTGTCCGCGTGCGTCCAGTCCTGAAATTCCTCGTTGTAACTGTTGCCGGCCGAGTCCGTCCCGATCCAGCTCCCGGAACCGATCGTGATCTGCGCCGGCGTCAGTTGGGCAGCCAGGATCAGGGTGATGAACAACGAGCACAGGTGAACGTAGCGATATCGTGACATGCTTCCGACTCCTCTCGGTTGGTCTGGTCGCGTCGGATTCCGCGGACGGGCGTATCCCAGACCACGAGTATAGCAACTGGAGGGGCCGCCGCGGCCCCCGCACATGGGCGATCGAACGCCGATCTGAGCCGCCGACACTCGCCGCGGGTGATAACTATCGGACGCCCGACACCACCCCGCTCACCCCCTCAGGGATATCGCCCGGACAGCCGTACAGGTAGCTCCTGCCCGCGGCGGCTTGTTTTTTGACGCCCCTCCCCAGAAAATAAGTCGTTCCGGGATAAGCGGTTGGACCGATCCGCTCGGCCCCCGCCCCGCGCTGTGTTTGACCGCTGGGCACCCAGCGAACACGATAACCGCACGACGCTTTCGCTCGGGGGCGCGGAAACGCTTGTTTGAGGGAGTACGGATGGGACGTCGCCGCAAGAAGCTGGGCGAGATTCTGGTCGGCTGGGACATCGTCAGTGCCGACGCGCTGACCCAGGCCATCGCCTATGCCTCCAAACATGGGAAACGTGTAGGCGAAGCGCTGGTAGAGCTCGAGCTCGCCAGCGAAGACGACGTGACCAAGGCCCTGGCCGCCCAGTTCGACCTCGAATACGTCGACCTGGACAAGAACGTCCAGGTGCCGGCCGCCCTCGACCTCGTCCCCGAGAAAATCATCAAGGACGAACGCGTCCTGCCCATGAAGAAAGAGGGCAACAAGCTCAAGATCATCATCTCTGACCCGCTCGACCTCGAACTGCTCGACAAGCTGCGCTTCCTGCTCAATATGGAACTCGAATGCGCCCTCGCACCCCGCAGCAAGATTCAGCGCTTTATCGACACCTTCCTTGGCGGCGTCGGCACCAGTATGGACGAGACGATCGAGGAGATCGATCGCGACAAGAACCTGGCCAACAAGGACCAGAGCGCCTCGGCCCGCGCCCGCGCCGACGCCGACGCCGACGCCCCCGTCATCAAACTCATCAACCTGCTCATCAGCGAAGCCGTCCGCATGCGCGCCTCCGATATCCACATCGAGCCCATGACCGACCGCGTCCTGGTGCGCTACCGCATCGACGGCGTCTGTATCAACCGCGACAACATTCCCAAGAGCATGCAGAGTGCCGTCCTGGCTCGTATGAAAATCATCTCCGGAATCGACATCGCCGAGAAACGCCTCCCCCAGGACGGCCGTATCAAGATGAAAATCGGCGGCGGCCAGATCGATTTCCGTGTCAGCTCGCTACCAGCCTACCACGGCGAGAGCATCGTCCTGCGTATCCTGCGGCCCGACTCGGTCAAGATCGGTATCACCGGCCTGGGTTTTGAGGAAGACGATTACGACCACTTCAAGAGCATCATCCGCCAACCCAACGGCATCTTCCTGGTGACCGGGCCCACCGGCTCCGGCAAGACCACCACCCTGTACGCCGCCTTGCAGGAACTCAACCGGCCCGACCGCAAGATCATCACCGCCGAGGACCCGGTCGAGTACAACTTCACCGGCATGAACCAGTGCCAGGTGCGCGAGGAGATCGGCCTCACCTTCGCCCGCATCCTCCGCGCCATGCTGCGCCAGGCGCCGAACATCATCCTGGTGGGTGAGATTCGTGACCGCGAGGTAGGCGAGGTCGCCATCCAGGCCGCCCTCACCGGCCACCTGGTCTTCAGCACCTTGCATACCAACGACGCCCCCAGCGCCATCACGCGCCTGATCGACATGGGCATCAAACCCTTCCTGGTTGCCTCGTCCATCCAGGCCATTATGGCCCAACGACTCATCCGGAGCATCTGCGGCGAGTGCCGCCAGGTCGATCCCGCGCCCGACCGCTTCGTCCTGCGCCTGCTCGGCATGACCGAACAGGACATCGCCGGACAGCAGCTCTACAAGGGCGCCGGGTGCAACCGTTGCGGCGGAACCGGCTATCGCGGCCGCCAGGGCATCTTCGAAATGCTCGAGATGAACAACGAACTGCGCGAGTTGGCCTTCAACCAGGCCCCGACGAACCAGGTCCGCCGGGCCGCCCGGGCCTCCGGCATGCGCGT
>CAXXTC010000023.1:0-752540 GCA_963666925.2 Phycisphaerae bacterium
TAAAGGCCACACCGGCCATCGGCGACCCGCACCGACGCGCATCGACCAGAAGAAGGAACATCGCCTGAAGGTTTGCCCCTGCTGCGGTGGTTCGCTGCAACGCTGCCAACGTACCCGCACGCGGTTGATCGAAGACCTGACCGAAGACCTCCAGTCGCAGGTCACCGAGCACACGATCCATCGCGACTACTGTCCGGCCTGCAAAAAGCATGTCGAACCGGTTATCCCCGACGCCTTGCCCAACGCAACCTTCGGGCATCGACTCATCAGCTTCACGAGCTGGTGTCACTACGGCCTGGGCGTCACCATCGACCAGCTCATCGATATCCTGCAATTTCACCTGCAACTGCGGCTCTCGGCCGGCGGCTTGATCGCCGCCTGGCAACGCCTGGGAGACATTCTCACCCCCTGGTACCAGCAGATCGCGGACCAGGCCCGGCAATCCGCCTACCTACACGCCGACGAGACCGGCTGGCGCGTGCGGGGCCGCACCTGCTGGTTGTGGTGCTTTACCAATCACCAGAATTGCTACTACCTGATCGACCGCAACCGCGGCAGCCCGGTGTTGCAGCAGTTCTTCGGCGAGGCCTTCGACGGCATTCTGCTGCACGACTTCTGGACGGCGTACGAGTCAATCGACGTGCTCGATCGGCAGTATTGCCTCGTGCATTTGCTGCGTGAGTTGGAGAAGGTCGACCAGCACAATCAGTCCACCGCGTGGCAAGCGTTCGCCAAGACGTTGCGGCGATTGCTGCGTGATGGTATCCGGCTGCGCAAGCGGGCAGACTTCTCGCCCCAGAAGTACCAGAGCCGCATTCTGCGTCTGGGCCAGCGGCTGGACGCGCTGCTTGCGGGCGGTGACGAATCTCCGGCGCCGCCGAACAGCCCGGCGGCCAAGGCGGCGGCCGCCTGCCGTTTGCCGACAGAAGTGTTTGCGGACGCGGATGTGCGGCGTTTGTGCAAGCGGCTGCGGCGGACGGGCGATCATTTGTTCACGTTCCTGGATTACCCGCAGATCCCGTTCGAGAACAACTTCGCCGAGCGGCAGATTCGCCCGGCGGTGATCCTGCGGAAGAACAGCCAGTCGAATCGGAGTGATCGCGGCGCCCGCACGCAGGCGGTGCTGATGAGCGTCTACCGCACGCTACGACTCCGCGGCCACGACCCGCTCCAAACAATCGCCAACGCCCTGCGCGACTACCTGCAAACCGGAAATCTCCCGCCACTACCCCTCTCAGACACTGCAAACGGCTGAACTCTTACTGTACTTCGAGAATCGCAGTTTCTCTCGGGGTTCGCGGGATTCGGCTTCCAGCAGCGAGGGGCCAAAACAGGTTCTGGGATAGGCTCTAATGCGAATCCACTTCTCTTACTGTTCATGTCCATTCGCCTAAGTACGGAATCAGAAACGTCTACCCCGACACCACGCCGGGATGATCAACAACAGGATCGCAGTACCCGGCTCCGGCACCACGCCGAAGCGGAAATAATCCCAGTGATGTAGGCTGGCGGTACCCTGCATGCCATCGCCCCATGCCACATCGGCCTGACTCATTACATGCACGAAATCGCCTGTGAAGAACAATTCTTCGTCTACGTACAGGCTGTATGTACGCATATCTGCTGAAACCAAGCGGAACTCCCGTGTGATCGTCAGATCGAGCGACCACTCAATGTGTTCAAAATAACTGTAGAAGCAGTCAGTAGAGAAGGCGAATGCTACCCCGAAGGCCTCGTTGCTGCGCACCCCGGTATCAGGATCATATGGCACGCTGGGGTACATCGGATCCACCTCCTCGACGCGCAGCGACCATTCCATGACAAACGTCTCTCCCGGGCCGGGATCGATTGCGCCCGGCCGCTCCAGCCAGTAGCCATCATAGATTCCCTGGTCATGTAGCGAATTGATAGTCAGCACACCGTCGTGCAACGTCCGAATGGCTTGATCCTGCCAGGGGCCGTCCCAGTTACCGTAGAGACGATTCCATTCACCCTCTTCCGGAAACGTATCCCCCTCCCACGCGATCCAGTACGGCTCCCCAACTGCCGGCGGGGCCGACAATGCTCCCGCAAGCGTTACCGTTGCCAGAAACGCAACAATCAGCCGATTCATGATTACACCTCTACCATTTGAAGCCCCGGGGCCGCCCGCCGCAGCCACTTACGAAGTGCCCCCAGGTCCATTAAAGGTATAGGACCCCAAAAGTGCAAAAGTCAACGTTAAGCCGGAATTTACATACGGAGTTCGGCGACCTCGAGCGCCGTTCTTCCGCCCCCCGCTCTCCGATAATGAACCCCCTCACAGAGCGTGAGCGCGACCGGCCCGCGTTTTACCAGGAACCGCGCACAGTCCTAAGAACTGCGCACGATCGCGCACCCGTCCCCGCCGCGCCCCCTCGATTCGCGCCCTTCGCCCCGCGATCCTGCACGGGCAGACCGCGACAATGTCGCGATTTGCCCGTGCAGAATGCCGCGCCGCTTCCGGCGTTACTTATTCACCCAGTTCACTACCGTGCCGGCGTTCTTGAATTCCCGCACGATTCGCACCGTTTCCTCGGCCACCGCGAGTTGCGCCTGCTCCGTCGACGCCCCGATATGATGCGTGCCATACACGCTCGGTACCTCGCACAGCGGCGAGTTGATCTCCTTCGCGTCCGCGGCCGGCTCGTTGTCATACACATCAACCGCCGCCGCCCGAATCGTCCCCGCGTTCAGGGCCGCAATCAGCGCCGCTTCATCAATCACCGACGCCCGGCTCGTGTTGATGACACACGCGTGCGGCTTCATCGTCTTCAAGCGGTCGGCGTTGATCAGGTGCTTCGTATCGCCCGTCCCCGGCACATGCAGCGAAACGTAGTCCGCCTCGCGGAACAACTCGTCCAGATCAACCCGCTGGCAGTTCGGGTGTTCCAGCGGCTTCAGGTCGGCCACCACGTCATACCACAACACGCGCATCTCGAACGCCAGCGCGCGCTTGGCCAGCTCCGTGCCGATGCGCCCCATGCCGACGATCCCCAGCGTGCTGTTCTTCAGGCCGCGGGCCTTGCTGTAACCCTTCTTGTTCCACTTGTGGTCGCGCACGTCGGCGACGTTGTCCGAGATCCGCCGATCCAGATTGCAAACGTGCCCCATCGCCAGCTCGGCCACCGCGATCGCGTTCATCCCCGGACAGTTCGCGACCTTGACACCCTTTTCCTTCGCCGTGCCGCAATCGATCGTGTCATACCCCGACCCCGCGCGGATGACCACCTTCAGCGCCCGGGCAGCATTGAACTGTTCCGGCTGAACCTTGGTCGAACGCACGATCAGCACGTCCGGATCAAACTCGGTGATCCGTTTGGTCAGCGTGTCTTCCTTCAGCTCCGGCTCACGCACGACCTCGTCGGCGATCTTCTTCAATTCTTCCAGTCCGGAGTCCTCAAACTTGTCGGCAATCAGAATCTTCATTACTTGGCTCCCGTTTCCGGCACCATGATTCATAAAATTGTGGAAATGCGCGCCGGCAACAGCTCCGGACGCGGCGCAGCAGGCATTGTATCGCCCCCCGCACCAGCGCGTAACCCCCGCTGGTGGGTCGGCCGGTCTTGGCCGGCGTGCCACGATGCTGTTCCACCGTTCGGACGCTCGCATATCTCCGCCGCCGCCTTATCATGTCACCGGCCGCTGGCGCCAACTCGCATCGCCCGCGGTGTTTATGATCTAGAAAAGGAGACTGCCGGTGCTGCGCTGCCCCATCATGCTCGCCGTTATCCTGGCCGGCTTGGCCGAACTGGCTCCGGCCGACGATGTCCAGGTCCGCCTGATCGAGCTAACCGAGGTCCGCCAGGTCACCTACGACCAGCCCCAGAACGACCAGCAGGTCGTCGTCACCAGTAATTGTGTTCCGGGCCTGACGCTCGAGATCGAACTCGTCGGTGCGCCCGCCGGCACCGCCACCGAATACGGGCTGCTCAAACTCGACCGGGCTGTCGATGATCAGGGTCGAGCGTTGAGGTTTCGGTCCGCCGGCTTCGTGAACGACCCGCGTGAGGACTTCGAGCCGATCAATCGGGAGATGATGTTCTTCGGCCGGAAAGAGGAGGGGCGCGACAAGCTGTTGCTGAACCTTAACCTCGAGCTGCCACCGCGCGACGCAAAGCAGATCCGCGAGCTGACCGGCCAGCTCACGCTCCGCACGGTCACGACCCAGGCGGTCCTGATTGACAACGTACGGAACATGACTGGCCAGGCAGTGACGAACGACCGGCTCAAAACCGCCGGCGTCACGGTGACCGTGCTCGACAGCCACAACCCCAACAGCATCAAGATCGAAGTCCGTGGCCAGACCGAAGCAATCGCCGGCGTGTCGCTCGTTGATAACAAAGGCACTCGCTTGAACGAGTCCTCCTGGTCGATGGGTTCGGGCGACCGCGTCGTGCACGAACTTCACGGCGGCAAAACCCTCCCCGCCACCACAAAGCTCCAGCTCGACCTCGTCACCAACCGCAACGACGTCCCCGTCCGCTTCAGCTTCCAAAACCTCGACCTGCCGTAGCAGTGCCGACAGAGGAGACGATTGGCATGCACATTTGCAGGGTCGTACGTTGTTTGTTGGTAGCCGTGTTAGGTGTGACGCTCGCCGGGTGTGTGGCGGGGGGGCGGTTGAATCGGCAGACGGGGGGAAGTGCCGCGCTGTTTCATCAGTTCCGAGCCTACGACGGCGTCAGTGGGCGGGCGCTGTCGTTTGATGACGTTGTGCGGCGCTGCCGATCGGCCGACGTGGTTCTATTCGGTGAGGAACACAACGACGCCGTCTGTAACCAGTTCGAGGCGCAGTTGCTCTATGCGCTGCTGCGCGATCGGCGGCCCGTCGCGCTGGCGATGGAGTTTTTCGAGGCCGACACGCAGGCCGCCTTGGATGCGTACCTGCGCGGGCGGATCGATGAGGAGGCGTTTCGGGAGCTGACGCGGCAGGGTCGCCACTACGCGGTGAGTCATCGACCGCTGATCGAGCTGTGCCGATCGGCGGATGCGGTGGTGATCGCGGCCAACGCGCCGCGGCGACTGGTGAGCGCTTATCGCAAATCGGGCCTGGACTACGACACCTATCGCGCCGGGCTGGCCCCGGAGGAGCAGCGCTGGCTGCCAATGCAGAACACGATGTTGCACGGGCCGTACGAGATGCAGTTCATGGAGATCATGGGTGGTCACGACGACGGTATGCCAACGAAGATGCCGACGAGCCAGCCGACAACGACCGCGCCAGCCAGCCAACCGACGAGCATGCCCACGAGCATGCCGGCGCATCCTACAATGCTGCCGCCAGCGTCAATGCCCACCAGCGTGCCGACGAGTATGCCCGCGGGAGCGGCTGAATCAGAGGATGGTGACGCAGCGGGCGCGGCGGGTATGAGCATGGCGATGTCGCCCGAGCGGCTGTTTCTGTCGCAGCTATTGTGGGACGAGACGATGGCGACGGCGCTGGCTGATTATCGCGCGCGTCATCCGCGTGAGCGGGTCATGTTGGTAGTTGGCGCGTTTCACGTGAAACGCTCCGGCGGAACGTCCCAGAAACTGCGGGCTCTGCGCGGCCAGGACCGGGTTGTGACCGTTGCGTACAGCGGAACGCCTGATCCGATAATGGCACTTGATCGGGACGATATCGGGGCCGCGGACATCGTGATCTACGGCATGACAGCGCCGCCGACGAAGGAACATGGCATGCCCAAGATGATGCCCCCGACCACGCAGCCTCACCGGCCACTGGCCGGCGCCACACCGACCGGCGACGAGGCGGATGAATCCCCGACAACGCAGCCGACCACCGGCCCGACGAGCCAGCCGGGCGACCATGCCGTGAGCTTGCCGGACGGCCATGCCATGAGCTTGTCGAAGGGTAGCCCGACGAGCCAGCCGACCACGGCACCGGCGTATCATCACCACCATCATCACCCACCGGCGAGCATGCCGGTGGGGGGGTAGTGCTGGCCGGGTGTCAGTTTCGCAGTATTGGACTATGATCACGTGACGCGTCGGTCGGCCGGCGGCCGGCGGGCGCGGGCCGGCACTGCAATCTGCCACAGAGCGCGAGAGGAACCCCGACCATGTTTGAATTCAAGTTGCCGGATCTGGGCGAAGGTGTCCACGAAGGCCAGGTGGTGAATCTGCTGGTGAAAGAGGGCGACCAGATCGCCGAGTTCCAGCCGATGATGGAGGTCGAGACGGACAAGGCGGCGGTTGAGATTCCGGCGCCGCGTGGGGGCGTGGTGAGCAAGGTCCATGTCCAGGCCGGCGACACCGTCAAGGTCGGGCAGGTAATGATAACGATCGACGACAGTGGGGCGGGTGCAGCGGCGGAGCCGGTGGTCAAGAAGGAGGCTCCTGCCGAACCGACTGCGGCCGAAAAGCACGCAGCGCCGGCGTCTACCGAATCCGCAACACCAGCGCGCCCCGCTGCTGCCAGTGCTGCCGGCCCGGTGGCCGCCGCCCCGGCCGTACGCAAGCTGGCACGCGAGCTGAACGTGGATATCAACACGGTCGTCGGTACCGGCCCCAGCGGCCGCGTGCTCAGGGAAGACGTCGAACGCTACGCACGCGGCGAGCAACCTGCGACACCAGCGACGCTCGGCGCGCCGGCTGGCGGTGGCGCGCCGGCTGGCATGCAGCTTCCCGCGTTTGACGTCGAGCTGCCCGATTTCTCGCAGTATGGCCCCGTGCGTCGCGAGCAGGTGCCGCAGATTCGCAAGACCATTGCCCGGCAGATGACACGCGCCTGGCTGACCGTCCCGCGGGTGACGCACTGCGACATCGCCGACGTGACCGAGCTCGAACGGAATCGAAAGCAGTTCAATACCAATGCTCCTGAGGGTCAGGCCAAGTTGACCATGACGGCGATCGTGATCAAGGCCGTCGCGGCCTCCCTGCGTGATTACCCGGGCATGAACGCCAGCTACGACGCGGCCACGGACGAGATCATCTACAAGGATTACGTGCATATCGGCGTGGCGGTCGATACGCCGCGGGGGCTGGTCGTGCCCGTCCTGCGCGATGCGAATCGCAAGTCGCTGCCGCAGATCGCGGCTGATTTGCAGGCGATCGGCAACAACGCGCGGAACGTGAAGTTCGAGATCAAGGATCTGCGCGGCGCGTCGTTCAGCGTTACAAACTATGGTGCGATCGGCGGCATCTTCGGCACGCCGATGGTCAATACGCCGGAATGTGGCATCCTCGGCCTGGGCCGAGCCCGTTTCCAGCCGATGGTGCACGACGGGCAGGTGGTGCCGCGATTGATTCTACCGCTGTCGCTTTCGTTCGATCATCGCACCGTGGACGGGGCCGACGCGGCCCGGTTCGCGACGGACGTGATCCGCTCGCTGGAGAATCCGCTGCGGCTGATCAGTTTGGGATAGCCTGAGGAGCAGTATGACGGCTGGAATGGAGGATCGAGGATCGAGAGGCGCGGATCGAGGGTGGTGCGACGGAGCGTTGTTGGTAAGAAGTCCACTGCTGACGCAGCAGTGGCACGTTGGGGCGTTGTCGAGGAAGCACTGCTCAAAAGCAATGGCACGCAGCACGGGCAAATAGGCCACCCAGCCGGTGCGTCGCGCTGGTTACAAACCAATGCCACGGTTTGAGATGATGGAACGCGCCGGGGCTGGCTGGCGGTTTGGAAAGGACGGGTCTTGTGGTTGTCGGCGAACTTACGGAAGAAACTGATGTTCTGGTGATCGGGGCCGGCCCGGGCGGATACGTGGCCGCGTTTCGGGCCGCGGACCTGGGACTGTCAACAACACTCGTGGACGAGAACGAATTGCTCGGCGGCGTGTGTCTGCGCGTCGGCTGCATCCCGTCCAAAGCCCTATTGCATGTCGCCCACCTGATCGACGAGGCCGAGCATGCCGGCGATTTCGGCCTGAGCTTCGGTAAGCCCAAGATCGACGTGGACAAACTCCGCGGCTGGAAACAGAGCGTCGTAGATCGGCTGTGCGGCGGCATCAAAACACTGGCCAGCAAGCGTTCGGTGAACGTCCTGCGCGGGCGGGCCCACTTTGAGGATGGGCGCACCGTTCGAGTCACGGGCGAGCACGGTGCGCGGATCAAGTTCAAGCACGCCATTATCGCGACCGGCTCCACGCCCCGGCGTTTACCCGAAAAGATCATGCCGGCCGAGTGCTGCATGAACTCCACCGGCGCACTGGCGCTCGAAGAAGTGCCCAAGTCGTTGCTGGTGGTCGGCGGCGGTTACATCGGTGTCGAGCTGGGGCAGGTGTACGCGTCGCTGGGCAGCGCGGTGACCGTGATCGAGATGCTCGACCGCATTCTCATCGGGCCGGACGAAGATTTGGCGCGCCCGCTGGTCGCAAAGCTGAAGAAGCAGTTCGCACAGATCCTCACCAGTGCTCGGCTGGAGCGGGCCGAGAAGAAGGGCAAGCAGGTCGAGGTGACGTTTACGCACAAGGACAAGCAGCAGACGGCCAAGTTTGACCGGGTGCTGGTGTCCGTGGGTCGCGATCCGAACACGCATGACCTGGGGCTGGAAAACACGAAAGTCCAGCTCGACGAGCGCGGGTTTATACAGGTTGATGCGGCGCGCAAGACGGCCGACAAACGCATCTATGCGATCGGCGACGTGACCGGCGATCCGATGTTGGCGCACAAGGCCAGTCATGAGGGGATCGTGGCGGCCGAGGCGATCGCGGGCGAGGCGGCCGCGTTTGACCCGCGGGCGATACCGGCGGTGGTGTACACGAGTCCGGAACTGGCGTGGTGCGGTCTGACCGAAGCGCAAGCGAAGGAGCAGGGTCGCGAGATCAAGGTCGGGAAGTTCCCGTGGGGTGCTTCCGGCCGGGCTATCGCGATGGGGCATCCGGAGGGACTCACCAAGGTCATCGCGGATGCCCAGACGCAGCGCGTGCTGGGCGTGGGCATCTGTGGCGCACACGCCGGCGATCTGATCGCCGAGGCGGCTTTGGCGCTCGAGATGGGGGCGGAAGTGGAGGATCTGGCGTTGACGATCCACCCGCATCCGGCCACGTCTGAAACGATCATGGAGGCGGCCGAGAATGTCCTGGGTCGGGCGATTCACGTGTTGCGGAAGTAGAGCTGGCACGGGCCGGGCATTGTCCCCGCTGATCGGCGTCGTGATCGGTCTGAGCTTGCTTGGCGGGTGTCAGGCGCTGCGCGGGTCGGCAGAGCCCGGTTCGGGTCCGGCCGACGGGGGGCAGATGCACCTTTCTCCGGTGTTGAAGCGCATGCAGTCGGCGTATGCTGATCTGCACGCGGGCCAGTTCATCAGTTTGGCGGATTTTGAATCGCCGGGGCAGGTGGCGCTGTTTCGCTCGGTCCGGGCGGATGGTCAGGAGAGTCGGCGGCAGCCGGCGCTGAGCGTCCTGCGCAGCCGGGATGAGACCGGCGCGGGTAGTCTCAAGTTCCGATTGGATGACGAATCGCGGCAGTTGCGTTTTGACGGCGTGCGTTCGGAGGATCGGGCGCTGGTGCGCGACTGGACCGGCTACACGATGCTGATGATGAGCATCCGCGGGTCGAGCGAGGAAGTTGTGTTACGCGTCGGGGTGGAGAGCGGCGCCGAGCAGGTCCTGCGCTGGCTGCGCACGGTGCGTGTCGGCCCGGGCTGGAATCTGTACCGCTTCGACGTGGCGAGCATTGGCGACTTCGTCGACCTGGCCGACGTGCGGGCGATCACCCTGGAGCAGGTCGATAGCAGTGGGGCGGTCGACCTGTACCTCGACGACGTCATTCTGGCGGACAACACGGAGTGGACGCTGGGCACGGACGCCGGCGCCGGCGAGCTGTATGTGCTGACGCGTGGTCGGCGGATCGTGGTGGGGGCACGCGGCAGATTTGAGCTGGGTTTTGCGAATGGCGTGATCGTGAGTTGGCGCGACAGCCCGGCCGATCGTGTGTTTGGCAAGGCGGCTGCGGACGATGTGACTGGTTTGGAGTTGGGGAACCTGGTGGACATCGGCGGGCTGGGGCCGTGGCCGATCCCGCTGGCGGGCGATTGGGCCCAGCGAACGGCCCAGGCCGTCTCGTATGACGATCCGAATCTGTTCGAGTCGTGGGGGGCGGCGGCACTGACGACGCAGGAGGTTGTGTCGGCGACGCCGTTCCGCGTGGTGATCGAGGGGCAATGGCGTTTCGAGGTGCCGGCCGCGCCGCTTGGACGGGGCGAAACTGAATCTGGCACGGAGACGGGTAGCGCCGCACAGCGGCAGGAGTTGGCCGGGCATTGCTGGCGTTACACGATCTATCCGGACGGCGATATTTATGTGCAGGTTGCCTCGCGGGCGCCGGCCGGTGGCTGGGCGGGGTCGGCCGTCGGTTATGCGTTGGGGCTGGACGGACGCCGGGGGTTTGAGCATGTCGCTCCCCGGCCGCTCGATGCGACCAGCGACCCGGTTGATTACGTATTGTTGGCGCGGACTGGCTCGCGTCGGGGGGATCTGTTGTGGGCCTGGCCGGCGTCGCAGCGTTTCGGGCATCAGCGGGGTTTTTGCAGTGTGGATGGACGCCGATTGGCGGTGGTCGTCGGCGCGGTGGAAACGGGCTCACGTGTGGCAACGGCGCACCTGTTGCGCATCTGGCCGGCCGACATAGACGGTCGCGTCGAGGCGGAGAGTTTGGCGGGTGATTATCAGCACCCGGCACAGGTGACGATCGATGCCGGCGAACTCGTGCGGGACGCGCCGGGCGACTTTGACGGGGACGGGTTCAACGAGGCGGAGGGGTGTTACGAGCTTAGGCCGGTGGGGGCGGTGCTGCGCGGCTTGGTTGATCCGGGGGAGTGGGTGCGGTTTGGGCCGATATTCCGCGTGCACGGCTCAGCGGGTCAGCAGGCGTGGGTGTATGCGGGTGGGCGCACGGTGAAGGAAATCGGGCGCGATGCCGATGGTAATGCGTTGTTCCGGCTGGGGCCGCTGACGGGCGGGGCGCTGACGCTCGAGGTGCACTTGCGGCCAGAGGAGGACGGCGGCTGAGGTCTGCTAAGGTGCTGTGGCACGGTGGTTTACTTGACGCGGGTTGCGTGCAGTTCTAACATCGAAGCAGAGAATCCTGTGTTTGTGGAGCTGAGTTGATGGGGCTGTGCGAGCGGTGTCAAAAGGCGCAGGCGACGTTTCATCTGACGAATATTGATCGGTCAGGTGAAAAGGTCGAGCGGCATCTGTGCGATGCTTGTGCGGCCAAGGAAGGCCTGCTGCAATCGCCCAAGGCGGCCATCGATCTGGAAGAGCTGCTGGGCAAGTTCATCGCCAGCGGCAAGACGTCGTCGGCCGTGAGCAACTTGGTGTGTGAAGAGTGCGGTATCAGCTACGTCGAGTTCCGCAACCAGGGGTTGCTCGGGTGTGCGAATGATTACAAGGCGTTTCGGGAGCAGCTTTTGCCGTTGCTGGAGCGCACACACGGGGGCGCGACCGAGCACGTCGGCAAGTCGCCCAAGTCGCTGGGGCTGAAGACCAAGCCGCACCAGGACATCCGGCGGCTGAAGCGTCAGCTCGAGGATGCCGTCGAGGCGGAGGACTACGAGCGGGCGGCGGAACTGCGCGATCGGATCCGCAAGCTGGAGGAAGGATGAGCTCTCCGCTCGATCAGGTAGTGCGACAGTCGGGAGAGTGGCTGCGCGGCGATGGACCGCTGCATGAAGTTGTTTTGTCGACGCGAATTCGCCTGGCGCGAAATGTGAAGGGGTTCCCGTTCTTGCCGCGGGCCAGCACCGAAGTGCGCCAGGAAATCACCCAGGCGATGACAGCGGCGGCGGAGCGCTCGCCCGAGCTGAAGGAACTGATCCACATCGACATCGAGCAGCTCGACGAACTCGACCGGGCGTTGCTGGTCGAGCGGCACCTGATCAGCCGGCAGCACGCCGAGGGTACCGGGTCGCGGCGGGTGGCCTTCGACGCCACCGAAGCGTCGGCCATCATGATGAACGAAGAGGATCATCTGCGTATCCAGGTGATGCGCAGCGGGTTGCAGATTGACGCGGCCTGGGAACAGATCAGCCGTATTGATGATTCGCTCGAAGAGCAGCTCGACTATGAATTCGATCCGCAGCTTGGCTATCTGACGGCCTGTCCGACCAACGTCGGCACGGGCATTCGTGTATCGGTGATGCTGCACCTGCCGGCGTTGCGGCTGACCAACGAACTGGACAAGGTGGGGAACGCCGCCCGGGACATGCGCCTGGCGGTTCGCGGCATGCAGGGTGAGGGGACCGAGGCGCTGGGCGATTTTTTCCAGGTTTCCAACCAGATTACGCTGGGCCGGAGCGAGCCCGAGATCATCGACGATTTTCAGCGCGTCGTGATACCGAAGATCGTCGATTATGAGCGGATGGCGCGCGAGTCGCTGTTGCGCAATCGGCCGATGGCGCTGGACGACAAGGTCTGGCGCGCGCTGGGTAGCCTGCAAAGCGCCCGGCTGTTGAGCTCAAACGAAGCCATGCAGTATTTGTCGCATGTGCGCATGGGGCTGCACGTCGGGCGAATCAGCTCGATTGATCTGAAAACACTCAACGAGCTGTTTCTTCAGATCCAGCCGGCGCATTTACAGAAGCTGCACGGCGAGCGGCTGAGCGGTGAACGGCGCAGCATCGAACGGGCCCGGTTCATCCGTTCGCGCATCAGCACGAACTGAATTTCTCACCGGCCATTAGCCGGTGCCACACCGTTAGTCGGGACAACACCGAAGTTGGGATTCACCGGCTGCAAGGTGCTATTGCTGTGTCAGCAGTGGATTTCGCACGGCACAAGAGCGGTAATACCCCAGTGCCACACTGGTGTTGCGAGTGGGAGTTACTCTTCGCGTGGGGGTTCGGTTGTGTGTTGTGCAGTTGGTTGCTGTTGGTGTGGTGGGGAGGTTGGTGTGTTACGCGGAGGCGAGCCGTCGTCGTCCGAGGCCGAATCTTCACCGCCGGCTTCGGCCGGCGCGCCTGCCAGCGCCATGCAGTTCTTCCCGGTGCGCTTGGCGCTGAGCAGCGCCTGGTCGGCCGCGTGCATGATGTCCGCGCGGGTCTTGCCGTCCCAGGGGAAACAGGCCAGCCCGCCGCTCAGTGTTACCGGCCCCGGCGCCGACTCGCCCAGGCAGTGGAACTGGTGTTCGCCGATGACACGCCGGAAACGCTCGGCCAGTTCGATTGCCTCGCTGGGATGCTGTGAGCCGGGGATACGCGGCTTCTCGGCGTCCCACATGACGACCGCGAACTCGTCGCCGCCGTAACGCGCAACAACGTCATGCTCGCGCGAGCAGCGCGTCAGCAGGATGGCGACCTCGCGCAGCAGCGCATCGCCCGTATCGTGCCCGTAGCGGTCGTTGTATTCCTTGAAGTCGTCGATATCGAAGAGCGCGACCGTCAGGCGCAGCCGCTCGCTACCCGCCTGAACCATGAGATCGTCCAGCGTCTGGTCGAAATAGCGGCGATTGCGCAGTCCGGTAAGATCGTCGCGCCAGGCCAGATCCTGCCAGTGTTCCTGTTGGCGGGCCTGGGTCATGATGGCTTCGACCAGGCGGGCGTAGTCGGACAGCCGGGCGGCGTCGCGGGCCGTATAGGTGCCGCGCTGACGCGGACCCAGCGCGATGCTGCCAATCACCGTCTCCTGTCGGCGGATCGATTCCTGGAGCACCGGGGCGGTGTTCTGACCGGCCGCGCTGACCAGATTGTCGACCTGGAGCGTCACATGGTCGGCGCCAAACGCTCGGCGCAACAGCCCGGCCAAACGGTCCAGGATCGCCTGCGGCCCCTCCTGAAGATTCTTCAGCACGTCGCTCAGGTGGACCAGCTCCTGCATGCTGGGTAGGCCGTTGCCAGTCGGCGGCGGCGGGGCGACCGTGGCCAGATTCAGGGCCCGTTCAAGCTCGGGACGCGCGATCGGTTCAATGACGTAGTCGTCCGCGCCGGCACTGACGATCTCGCGGGCCTGGGGCTCGTTGGAGGGCGCGCAGGTGACCACGATCCGGGCCTGCGGGACCACCACGCGCAGGCTGCGAATCGCCCGGCCGGCATGTTGGCCGGCATCCAGCCCCACTACCACGCCTTCAAAATCGCGGTGACCCGCGGTCCAGATTCCCCCCAGCAGCGTGTCGGCCGCGGCCGTCTGGCAGGTCGGCAACGCCCGCGCAACCTCCCTGCGCAGCGTAGCTGATCCGATGACCAGAATGCGTACCGTTCCACGCATGTCTTGCTTCCTTCTCCCGCGTCCGTTCCGAAAGACTACTGCTCCTGGCGCTCCAGCAAGGCGGCCAACTCGTCCGGGGTGAGCACTGCCCGGGGTGGTGCGTCGACCGGCACGTCCTCGCGGTGCGGCGTTGCGCCGGTTGGTGCGCCCGGCACGCGATCGGTCGGCGGTGCCGCATCACGGGCGGCGGGCTTGTCCGTTTCAATCGTCGGCGCTGTGGCATCGCGATGTGACAATGATGTCGGAACCGGCGCTGCGCCGTCCGCTGCGCCGCGCAAACGCGCCAACAATGCCGCCGGCGTGTCCGCCATGATTCGCTGCAATTCCGCGTCCGAGCGGCACGTGCACGTCATTGGCAGCATATCAAACAACGGCGTGCCCGACGTGCCGCCATAGACTACAATCCCGACCTGCGGCCAGGTCTGGCGCAGATAGGTAATGATGTTGAACTCGTCACTGGCGAGCCACTCGGCACCAACCAATGCCACGTCCGGTATGTCGTCGTACTTGTGCAGCAACAGCACGGCCGCTTCATATACGTCATTCAGCGGAACCAGTGCGACATTATGGGAGTCCAGCCAGTCATCCAGGGCGTCGGCTGCCCGCCGCTGACCAGTGCGGATGTGAATCGCTTTGCGAACGCTCGACACTGAACACTCCCGTTGCCACTCCTACGTGGCGCAACATTCCCTCGTCCCCCCCACATTGTAATCCTACGGCTCCGGCGGTGCGTGTCAAAGGTCGCAAAACATGGGGCAGATTGCCGAGCGAGCTGACCCTGCAGTACGGCCGCTGGGCCGCCGGGTCGGGATAACTATGGGACCAAGATGAGGAACCGCTCGAAACTATGCGCCGCTTCCCGCCTGCGTCCGACTAGAAGGGCGTGTCGGCGGGGCTGGGCGGGACGTAACCCTCGTTGCCCAGGTCCGGAGCGTGGTTATCGAAACGCGTGTATTGAGCGTTCCAGTGGAGTTCGATCGTCCCGACCGGACCGTTGCGTTGCTTGGCCAGGATAAGCTCGGCCAGGTTCTGGTTTTCCGCATCGACGCCCGGGTCGGGGGCGGCGTCCTCGCCGGTGGAACGCTTGAAATAGGCCTCCCGGTGCAGCAGTGCGATCACGTCGGCGTCCTGCTCGATCGCGCCCGACTCACGCAGATCGCTCATGCGTGGCCGATTGCCGTGGCGACCCTTGTCTTCCAGGCCGCGATTGAGCTGGGCCATGGCGACGACGGGGATTTGCAGGTCCTTGGCGAGCGCCTTCAGCCCGCGGGAGATGGTCGCGACCTCGACCTGTCGACTTTCGGTCCCGGGGGCACGCAGCAACTGGAGGTAGTCGACATAGATGGCGCGAATTCCGTCCTGGCTGCGTGCGGCCATCCGGGCCCGGGCACGCAACTCGAGAATGGTCAGGTCGGCCGAGTCGTCGACCAGCAGGGGGGCCTGGCCGATGTCGCCGGCCGCACGTTTCAGATCTTCCAGATCGCGGTTGGAATGTCGGCCGCGGCGCAGACGCTGGGCGTCGACGCGTGCCCGGCTGCACAGAATGCGCTGGGCGATTTGCTGGCGGCTCATTTCGAGCGAGAAGAACAACGCCGGCCGCTTTTCGACAATCGCCAGGTGCTCGGCCATGTTCAGACCGAGGGCGGTTTTGCCCATCGACGGCCGGCCGGCGACGATGATCAGCTCGCCGGGTTGCAGGCCGCTGGTGAGCTCGTCGAACTCGATGAACCCGGTGGGCTCGCCGGTGAGGGCGCCGTCCTGGCCGCGGGATTCGATATTGCGGAAAACTTCCTGGACGAGGGCGGACAGGTGGGCGGCCTGGCCGCTGACACGCCGCTCGGTTACGTCAAAAATCTCGCGCTCGGCATAATCGAGCACGTCGCGCGCCGGCTGGTTGTCCTGGAGGGCGACCTCGGTAACGCGGTGAGTGGCGTTAATGAGCTGGCGCAGGAGGAACTTTTCGTGGACGATGGCGGCGTAGTGACGCACGTGCAACGCCGACGCCACCGCGCCCAGCAGACTGCCGAGGAATTCGTACTTGCCGTACTTCTCCCACAGACCGCGGCGCGTCAACTCCTGGGCGATCAGCTTGCCGTCCAGCGGCTGGTCGTCGAAGTAGAGCTTCGTCAGGATATCGTAGAGCTGCTGGTGACGCTCGCTGGAGAAGGCCGCCGCGCCGGCATCACCAAAGACCTCGACCACTTCGCCGACGGCCTCACGCTCCTGAAGGAGCGCGCCCAGCACGGCGCGCTCCGCCTCCGGATCCTGCGGCAGCAGGTGCTCAAGCGCCGGGCGCTCCGCACTACTGCTCGTCGTCGTAGTCGTAGTCGGGCTCGTCGGTTGAGTCGAACTCTTCCGGCGACTCGTCGGCGTCGTCCCCATCAACCGCTCCTCCCTCACGCACCACCCAGAGCTTAACCTGAGCACTGATCTCGTCCGTGAACTCGAGCGTCACGAGCCGATTGTCCAGGGTACGGATGGGGGAATCAAGCACCACGTGCTCGGGTGCGACGCCAAACCCTTGTGCCTGAAGAGCTTCGGCAATGTCTTTTTCGTGAACTTTGCCGTAGAGCGTGCCTTCGGGGTTGGCGGCAGCCTCGATCGTGATGGATACCTCGACGAGCTTCTCGGCCAACTCGGTGAATTGCTTGAGGCGCAACTGGCGCTCGGCGGCGGCCGCCTTGCGCCGCTCCTCGATGGCGGCGATGTTCTCAGGGGTGGGTTCGGTGGCCAGATGCTGAGGCAGCAGGCAGTTGCGCGCGTAGCCCGGAGCCACTTCAACAATGTCCCCGATGTGGCCGAGCTTGCGCACGTCTTCGAGCAGGAGTAGACGCATGACACTATTCTCCGGGCGAGGCCGTCCGCCTCGCGGTTATTCGCCAGGCGATCGTGCGGACGATCGCCGGTAAGGTACCGATTCGAGCGAGTGACCGGTGATCAGGTCACGTAGGGCATCAGCGCCATGAAGCGGGCGCGCTTCAGAGCGAGGGCCACTTTGCGCTGACACTCGGCGTCGAAGCCGGTGCGCTTGCGCGAAAACAGCTTGCCCTGTGCGCTGGTTACGCGTTGGAGCAGCGGGACGTCCTTGTAGTCGATTTCCTCGGGCTTGATACGCGGGCCACGAATGCGGGCGCTCTCGGCAGCCTTGCGGGCTCGCCGGCGACGCTTCATCGTGCTCTTGCTTCTGGGTTTCATATTATCTTCCTCTGCATGCTTTGACGCGGGTTGCTAGAACGGGAGATCGTCGCCTTCCGGCGGTCTTTCGTCATGTGGTGGCGGGGGGGCATCGGGGCCCGCGTCGCGCTGCGGCGCGCGCCGGGGTGCGTCCGATCCGCTGCCGCCGCCATCATTGCGCCCGCCGAGAAACTGGAAATTCTCTGCGACCACGCTGAGCTTCGAGCGGCGCTGGCCGTCCTGGCCGGTCCAACTGTCGAACTTCAGGCGGCCTTCGATCAGGATCGGCCGCCCCTTGCTCATGTACTGGTTGATGGTTTCGGCCGGGCGTCCGAAAGCGGACACATCGACGAAACAGGTTTCTTCCTTTTGATTACCGTCACGATCGCGCCAGGTGCGATTAACCGCTATGCCGAACTCGCAGACGGCCGTGTTGCTCGGCAGGTACCGCAATTGCGGGTCACGCGTGAGGTTTCCGGCGAGTATGACCTTGTTGAAGTTCGCCATGGTGGCGTGTCCTTTTCTGGTGTTCGTCGGCCGGGCGGCGTTTCCGATGGTTCTCTGATCAGCCTTCGGTTTCCGTCGCAGTAGTGCTCTCGGGGGCGCTCTCCGAAGTGCTCTCGGCTGGGCTTTCCGGGGCACGCTCGGGCGTCACGTCGGCTTCGCTGCTTCTGTGTTCCGAGTGTTCCGGGCGCGGGCCGCGACGATCGTCACGCTCTCGCTCGTCTTCACCGCGACCAGGGCGCTCGCGACGCCGACCACCGAACTCGTCGTGACGTCGTCCGTCGCCGGAGAGCGGCGCCAGCGGCGTGTCGATCGGGTGGGCTCGTAGCTCGCTCAGACGCTCCTCGGTGAGGTTCTCGGCGCGCAGCACGAGCACACGCAGCACGACCTCGCTGAGCCGGACGTCGCGCTCGAGGTCCGTGATGCGCTCCGGCTCGGCCTTGATGTAGGTCAGCACGTACAGGCCGCGCTTACGCCGTTCGATTTCATAAGCGAGTTTACGCTCGTCGAACTTGACGCACACCAGCAGCTCCGCGTTGATGCGGTCGCACAGGCGGCGCACCTCGGCCTCGATGTCCGACCAGTCCCGCACGACGGCGCTGTCAAACAGGAACATGGCTTCGTAGGGTCTCAACGTTATTCTCCTTCAGGTCGAGCATCGTCAGGCGCGTCGGATGGTTGCGCCTGCTTGCGGTTGAACTCGTTCATGGCCGCCGTGATACCACGGGCCAGCCAGCATTCCACCGCGTTGGCTGCGGTGGCGACAGCTTCGGTTATGATTTCGCGCTCGGCGGGGGTAAAACGGCTCAGGACGAAGTCGACCGTGGCGTCGCGGTGCACCTTGCCTATGCCGATGCGCAGCCGGGGGACCTCCGTCGTGCTCAGGTGGCGGATTATGTCGTCCAGCCCCTTGTGCCCGCCCGCCGAGCCGCCGGCGCGGACACGGACCTGGCCGGGTAGTAGGTCGAGATCGTCGTGAATCACCAGCAGGTCGCTCGGGCCGAGCTTGAAGTAGCGCAGCACCGCCGAAACGCTTTGCCCGCTGAGATTCATGAACGTCGTCGGCTTGAGCAGGTGTACCTGGTGGCCGGCACGCGTGGCTTGCCCGATCAAACCCTGGAATCGCCGATCGTAACGCGTCACAGTCATGCCCCAGCGCCGGGCTAACTCGTCGATCACGAGATACCCGACGTTGTGACGCGAGTCGGCGTAGCGGGGGCCGGGATTGCCCAGGCCAGCCAGCAGCTTCACGACTACTCCTGCTTCTCACCTTCCTCTTCCTTGCCCTTGCCGATGATCTCCGGCTCTTCCTCGCCGGCGGCGGCCGCTTCCTCTTCCTCAGCGGTTGTACCACGCGGCGGATGCACGATTGCCACGATGTCTTCCGACTTGTTGAGTACGGTTACGTCCGCCGGGACTTCGATCTGGTTCACGTGCAGTGATTCGTTCAGCTTCAGGTGCTCAACGTGCACGCGGAACTCGCCCGGAATGTTGAGAACCGGACATTCGATGTCCAGCTCGGTGATGATGTGTACCAGGTTGCCACCATCATCGATGCCCCTCGGCGTCCCGCGCAGCACGACCGGCACCTTGACCTCGACCCGCTCGTCGCGCGACACGCGCATCAGGTCAACGTGAATCGGGTCCGACTGGAGATGGTCGTACTGGACGTCCTTGATGAGGTATTGCTCCTCACGCCCTTCACATTTGAACACGATCAGGTGGGCGGCGTGCTCCAGCGCGATCGACAGATCATGTGCCGAGAGCGCCACCGGTTCGGGCGTTTCGCCGTGCCCATAGATAATGGCGGGAACCAGCCCGGCCCGGCGAAGACGCTGGTTGGCGTTTCGACCGCAGGCCTTTCTGGTCTGTCCCTGGATGTTCGCGGTTTCCATTCTTCGACTCCGTCAGTTTCCGCCGCCGACAACGTTGCCGGTCGGTCCGAGGCTTACTTCATGAATAGGCTGCTTACCGATTCGTTGCGATAGATTCTCCGGATCGCCTCGCCCATCAGATCGCTGACCGACAAAATGGTCAGGTTCGGCAGGCGCTTACGCACGTCCTCCGCGATCGGAACCGTATCCGTGATCGCCAGTTGGTCGATCGGCGCACCGGAAAGATTCTCGACCGCCTTGCCGCACAACACCCCGTGCGTCGCCGCGACGATGATCCGCCGGGCACCATGCTCGCGAACGAGCCTGGCCGCGTGGGCGATCGTGCCGGCCGTGGCGATCATGTCGTCGACCATCAACACCGTCTTGTCGCGGACGTTGCCGATGATGTGCTCGGTGACGATCTCCTCGCCGCTGATGCGGCGCTTGTCGATGATCGCCAGCTCGCCGCCGAGACGGTTCGCGTACACGCGAGCCCGCTTCACGTTGCCCACGTCCGGGCTGACCAGCGTTAGCGGGCCGAGATTGAGCGAGGCGATATAGGCCGAGAACACCGGCTCGGCCGAGAGATTGTCCACTGGAATATCGAAAAAGCCCTGAATCTGGGCAGCGTGCAGGTCGATCGTCAGCACGCGGTTGGCGCCGGCCGTCGTCAATAGATTGGCGACCAGCTTGGCCGTGATGGGTACGCGCCCCTCTTCCTTGCGATCCTGACGCGCATAGCCGTAATAAGGCATCACCGCGGTGATGCGCTTGGCCGAAGCGCGGCGGACGCAGTCGATGAAGATGAGCAGCTCCATCAGGTTGTCGTTGCCCGGGGGGCAGGTGGACTGCACGATGAACGCGTCGCTGCCGCGCACGTCGTCGAGCACTTTGAGGGACGTTTCACCGTCCGGAAAGGCGCCGAGCTGCACGCGCCCCAGGGGATACCCCAGGTAATGCACCATGCGTTCTGCGAGAACCGGGTTGCCCCGGCCGCTGAAAATGCGGATTCCGGTCATGCCGCACCTCCCGCCGAGTGGCGAACGTATTGACCGTCGGCGATGCGCTGATCGCCCACCAGGCTGACCAGCGGCCCGATGCGACACTCGCGGCCGATCGTTACGGGGCCGCTGATAGCTACGAACGGCTCAATGACAGTATCGGTGCCGATGGTGGCGCGCGCGTCGATCCAGGTGTTGGTCGGGTCGACAATCGTCACGCCGTTGTCCATCAGTCGATTGAGGATACGCATGCGCAGAGCATCATTGACGCGGGCCAGGTCGCGGCGCGAATTAATGCTGTAGATATCTTCAGGCTCGACGGAAGTGACCGCGCCGGCATTCTTGCCGTCCTTAATGAGCTCCGACAACGCGTCGGTGATGTAATACTCCCGCTTGGCGTTGTCGGGCGTCAGCCGATCCAGCACCGGCAACAGGTCCGCCGTCCGAAAACAGTAATAGCTCGGGTTGACCTCATGAATTTCGCGTTGTTCCGGCGTGCAGTCGGCATGCTCGACGATGCCCAACAGTTTGCCGTCCGCATCGCGCCAGATGCGCCCATAGCCGGCCGGCTCGGGCAGGACCGCGGTCGCCAGCGTGACGGCATTATCGTCGGCCCGATGCCGTTCCAGCACGGTCTGGATTGTCTCCGGGCGGATCAGCGGGCCGTCGCCACACAGCACGAGAATGTGATCGTAGCGTGGCAGGTGTTCGCGGCAGACCATGACGGCGTGGCCGGTGCCGAGCTGCGGCGATTGCTCGACCCAGGTGAGATTGTCGGCCTCGGCGCGGAAGGCGTCGATGACGAGGTCTTTGCCGTGGCCGACGACGGCGATGCAATCCTGGACGCCGGCCTGCCGGCAGGCGTCGAACACATAGGCGAGCATCGGGCGTCCGCAGACCTCGTGCAGGACCTTGGGCAGATCGCTCTTGAGGCGCGTGCCCTTGCCCGCGGCGAGAATGACGGCGGCAACCTTGACGTCTTCCATGCGTTGCTCCGCAGTGCCGGTCGGCCCATGACGCGGGTCGCCGGCAGCCTGTACAAATAAGCTACCCGGCCTGGACTTGAACCAGGAATGCCAGGACCAAAACCTGGTGTGTTACCAATTACACCACCGGGTAACGGGTCGATCGTTCGGTTTCGAGCCGATGCCCGTGTGCCGCTATGCCCAAAAGAGTGCACGGCTGTGGACCCGCTCGGGAGCCTGCGCCGCCGGCCGTGTTCCGGCGGCCCACTGCGACCAGTACTGGCCGCACGCCCCATGCGAACGGGCGCAAGTTTCCGGTCGCGGCAAGACCGGAATAACGCAGAATAGCATTACCCCGCCGGCCATGTCAACGCCGACGCCTCCCGGTTGATCCTCAAGCCGTGAAAAAGACGAATGCCCCCGCGACCCTCTTTCTGCCCATCCGCGATCCGTTTCCTACCCCGTCAGGCGGATCTCTCTCGGTTCCGGCCCCAGCAGGCTGTTCAGGCGTTCGGCGACGATGTCCAGCTTGTCGTCGGTCAGGTAAGTCCCCTCAAAGATCTGACGCCGCAACGCCAGCACTCGCGTCGCGTCAACCCCTGACGCCGACTCCGGAGTCGACATCCTGGGCAGTGCCGGCTGAGACACAGTGTAGCCACGGCTCAAGGCCGCAATCGGACCCATTTGCTATCTCCACTTGGGTCATTCGCGGGGCCCGAAACCGGACCCTCGAATTCACCATCGCCACCGGGGCACAACTGGGTGCCCTCGAACGCAAGGCGGCGACGGATGACCGCCTCTACATAGTTTATCGCCCCGCCGAGATTGGCTTCTTGCGACAATCCGGCCGCTCGTCAATCGGGCCAACTGCCGTAACTATTTGTAAATTACGGCATTTACCAACAAAGGTCCGCTTTGGGGCTGGGTCCTGATAAAATGGGTAAATCGTAAGCGTTCTCGCCGGCGCCGTGCTCGCACCCGGCAATCAGGCGCACTCTAGGGCCAATTCGCGCGTTTATTGCGCCTCTCACACGGTAGCGCCGGCCTGTGTGCCGCCTGCCAGGTTCTACTTATCGGGCTTGGCCAGGCTGATGCCGAGTTCCTCAAGCTGCTGCGACGCTACCGGCCCCGGTGCCCCGCTGAGCAGGCAGGCGGCTCGGGCTGTCTTCGGGAACGCCAACGTGTCGCGGATGCTGTCCATGCCGCTCAGCAGCATCACCATGCGGTCCAGCCCCAGCGCGATTCCGCCGTGGGGAGGCGGGCCAAACTTCAACGCCCGCAGCAGGAAGCCAAATTTGAGCTCCTGCTCCTCCCGGCTCAGATCGAGGAGCTTGAAGACGCGCTCTTGAACGTTGCTGCGGTGGATACGGATGCTGCCGCCGCCAAGCTCGATGCCGTTGAGCACGACGTCATACGCCTGGGCCCGACAGCCAGCCGGGTCGCTCTCGATTTTGTCGAGATCCTCGTCCCGCGGCATGGTGAACGGGTGGTGCATGGCGTAATACCGGCCGTCCTCTTCGCTGTATTCGAACATCGGGAACTCGACCACCCAGAGGAAGTTCCACTTGTCGCGCGGGATGAGGTTCTGCCGGCGGGCGATGGTCTCACGCAGCCATGACAGGTACTTGCACACTTCGGCCTCGGGGCCGCTGGCGAAAAAGATGATGTCGCCAACCTGCGCCTCGGTGGCGCTGATCAGGTCGGCGGAGGTTTGATCGTTGAAGAACTTCGCTACGCCGGTCTGGAACGCCGGCCGACCGTCCGCGTCGACCACCTTGACCAGCGGCAGCCCGCCGGCACCGATACCCTTCAGGTCGTCGGTGAGCGCATCGGTCTCCTTCCGGCTCATGCTGCCACCACCCGGGACGCGGATGCAGCGCACCACGCCGCCGGCGGTGAGTGCGTCGGTGAACACGCGGAATTCGGTCTGGCGGGCGACGTCGCTCACGTCGCGGATGCGCAGATCGTAACGCGTGTCGGGACGGTCGATGCCATAATCACGCATCGCGTCGGCGTAGGTCATGCGCGGGAAGGGGGTCGGTACGTCGACGCCGAGCACTTCCTTCATGACGCGCACCAGGCATCCTTCGATGATGTTTATTACGTCGTCGGCCCGCACGAACGACAGTTCGAGGTCGAGCTGGGTGAATTCGGGCTGCCGATCGGCCCGCAGGTCCTCGTCCCGGAAACAACGCACGATCTGCATGTAGCGATCGAACCCGCTCATCATCAGCAACTGCTTGAAAAGCTGCGGAGATTGCGGCAACGCATAAAACGACCCCGGATGCACACGCGACGGCACCAGGAAGTCGCGGGCGCCTTCGGGCGTGCTCTTGGTAAGGAACGGCGTCTCTATTTCGACAAAGCCGTGCTCGTCGAAGTAGTCGCGCATCGATTTGACGATGCGGTGCCGCCGGATCAGTGCCGCCTGCATTGGCCGGCGGCGCAGATCGAGGAAACGATATTCGAGGCGGGTCTCCTCGTTGGTGTCGAGCTCGTCTTCGATCTCGAACACGGGCGTTTCCGACGCGCTCAGAATCTCCATCTCGCGGGCCAGGACCTCGATTTCGCCGGTGGCCAGATCTTTGTTCACCAATCCGTCGGGCCGCGGCGCAACCTCGCCACGAACGACCACGCAATATTCGGGCCGAACCTTTTTCGCGACAGCGTGGCTCTCCGGATCGGTCTGCGGGTCAAACTTGAGCTGGACGAGCCCGGTGCGATCACGCAGGTCGATGAAGATCATCCCGCCCAGATCGCGGCGTCCGTGGACCCAGCCGACGAGCAGCACGGCCTGGCCGACGCGCTCGGAAGTGACCTCGGCACAGTAACAGGTACGCTGGTTATATGGCAGTGGCACGGCACCGTCTCCTGTGGTCGTCAAAGCTGTTGATGTACGAAGCTGCTATCGTACCGGCTGGAGCGTGATTTTCACCTGTGTCGGTGCGGATGTCGGGCGGTAGGGGGGGGCACGTCGGGCGGAGCTTCGTCAGAGACCGATACGCCGGGCGAGCATTTGGGCGATCATTCGGCAGACGTTGTCGCTCGCCTGGGAGTGCTCCAGCGGGGTGACTAGCTCGTCCAGTTGGCGGGTCATTACCTGTTTCCAGGTCGCGTCGGTCAGGAGTTGGCCGGCGACGTCGGCGACAGGCCCCGGATCGGGCACGAAGGGCATGAACTCCGGTACCACGCGAGCGTCGGCGAGGATGTTGACCAGCGACAGGTGCGGGGTTTTCAAAACAAATCGGCCAAACAGGCGGTGGGGCAGGCGGAGGGCGGCGCCGGCGTCATACATGACGATCATGGGCTTCCGATAATGAGCAACGTGCAGCGTCGCCGTCCCGGATGCCACCAGGACCAGGTCGGCGGCCGACAGCAGGCTGCCGTTGTCATTCACAACCAGCTCGGCTGGGAAGCCGCCGGCGTAAATGTGGCGCCGAATCTGACCGACGCGATCCGACGCCACGCACGATACCGCCGGCTGCACGACGTGGCCCGCCGACCGCAGCCGCTTTATGACCGCGAGCTGAAGCGGCAGCATGGTGTCGATCACATGACGCCGCGATCCGGGCAGCAACGCCACCACCACCCGGCCGCCGCTGCGCAGGCGATTGACCGTGTCCTGATGTGCCGGCTCGTCGGCCAGCGTCTCGAACAGCGGATGCCCAACGTAGTCCGCCCAGATACCCCGGCTGCGAAAATAGCTCTGTTCGAACGGCAAAATGCACGCGAGTCGATCGACGATGCGGGCGATCTGGGCATTTCGACCCTCACGCGAGGCCCAGGTCTGCGGGGCGATGTAGTAGAGCACGGGCAGGCCCATACGCTTGGCCCGGCGAGCCAGCCGAAGGTGCAATTCGGGCGAATCGAGCAGGATGACCAGGTCCGGGCGGTTGCGGCGCCATGATTGCTGCACCGCACGCACTGCTCGCCAGGCGTGTCCGACCACCGAGACCACGCCGCCGAGCATCGCCGCGTGGGAGGTCATGTCGTAGACCGTTTCGACGCCCAGGTCGCGCAGGCGGGGGCCGGTGAGCCCGTGGAACGAGCAATCGGGTAGCAGTCGGCGGGCGGCGCGGACGAGTGCCGCGGCGTGCACGTCGGCCGAATCCTCGGCGACGGAGATGAAGATGCGTGGGGGGGTATCCATGCGTGTTGCGTTACCGGCGCGGCCTACCGCCATCGTGCCGGCCATACTAACCGCTCACGCAGCGAATCGCACGGACATTGCCCCCGCGTGGCACCGGTTTTCAATCAACAGTGTCCGGGCCTTTGGGACCTGCGACCTTAACATAATCCCAACTTGCGCTGGCCTCGATTTTCTGGTTTACTGCCCGCCATGGCGAGGCCAGTGATATCCCGATTCGCGCAACTCACGCCAATTGCAAACTCCAAAGACCACCTCGTCGGCGGACGCGACATTCGCATCCTCGACCAGATGCTCGCCGATCTCCGCCAGCACCTCTCTGCCGGCTGCTTCTACATCATGGATCGTGGATTTCAGGCTTACCAGTTGCTCGCAGATATCCGGGAAGCCCAAAGCGACTTCCTGGTTCGCCTGCGTAAGAGTGCCGCCGTCGAGGTGCTTGAACGACGCCCGCTTACGGCCGCCGACCAAGCGGCCAGCATTATCTCGGAGGAGACGGTGACGTTGGGCTAGCGCGGCGATCAGTGCGTGGCGTTGCCGCCGCTGCGTCGCGTGACGGTGCGGGCGGCGGATCGCACCGACAAGGTCCGTGACATTCTGCTGCTGACGAACCGGTTTGATCTGTCGGCGTGCGAGGTGGCGTTGCTGTATCAGCATCGTTGGCAGGTGGAGCTGTTCTTCCGCTGGCTGAAGTGCATGGCGCACTTCGAGCACTTCTTCTCCGAATCGCTGGAGGGCATGACGCTCCAGGTGTGCGTGACGATCATCGGAACACTGCTGATCGCGTTGCACGTGGGCGCCCGGCCGACGAAGTATGACTATGCGTTGATGTCCTCGGCGTTGCGGGGCTGGACATCGATCGAGCACGTTCGGGCAATGGCCATCAAACGGCGTGACGCGGCGCGGCGGCGGGCCGAACGAGCCGGCAAAAAACGAGCGTTTGACTGCTGGGCGCGTATGGGCGCTACGAGCGGCAGAGGTTTGGCATGCGCTGATTTCGTCGGCGTCACGCCTCTCCTGGCCTGTTCGTGGCTGAGTGTCTCCCAAGCGCCCGACCAACCCAGGCAAATCAGCCCCCGGGCAATTCCCGTACCGGACACTATTGGCTATTAGCCTGTGCCACACTGCGGCGGGCGGGCGCGTTTCGCTTTCGGGGTGGGGTGCGTATACTGGCGGCATGCGGTCGATAGCAATACTGAACCAGAAGGGCGGCGTGGGGAAGACCACTACGGCGGTGAACCTGTCGGCGGCGCTGGCGCAGGCCGGTCAACGCGTGTTGCTGGTCGATCTGGACCCGCAGTGTCACGCGACCATGCACTCGGGGGTCGACGTCGCCGAGGATGGGCCGAGCATCTACGACGTGCTGGTGCGCGAAGTGCGGCTGGCGGAGGCGGCGCACGCGGTCGACAAGCGGCTGGTGGTGATACCGGCCCATCTGGATCTGGTCGGGGCGGAGGTCGAACTGGGGCATCGGGCGGAGCGTGAGACGGTGCTGTCGCGGTGTCTGCGGCCGTACCAGGAGGGGTTTGATTATTGCTTCATCGATTGTGCGCCGTCGCTGGGGTTGCTGACGGTTAACGCGCTGGCGGCGGTTAGCGAGGTGATCATCCCGTTGCAGCCGCACTTTCTGGCGTTGCAGGGGCTGGGGCGGCTGCTGGAGACGGTTACGCTGGTGCGGGAGAGTCTGAATCCGGAGCTGCGGGTGTCGGGGGTGGTGCTGTGCATGTTTGAGTCGGGGACGCGGCTGGCGCAGGAGGTTCGGGCGGATGTGACGCAGTTCATGTCGCAGGCGGACGAGGAGCAGGCGTGGTTCGGGGCGCGGGTGTTCGAGACGGTGATTCGGCGGAATATCAAGCTGGCGGAGTGTCCGAGCTTTGGGCAGACGGTTTTTCAGTATGCGGCCAGCAGCAACGGGGCGACGGATTACCTGGCGCTGGGGCAGGAAGTGCTGGCGCATGATGCGGTGGGGGTGGTGCGTGGGCCGGTGAGCCGGGCGGAGTCGGAGGTGGCCGGTCCGGCAGCGATGGATGAGGACGCCGCGGCGCGGGCTGGCGATGGTGCTGCGGCCGACGCGGTGGCGGGCGAGCGGACGGCTTCCGGGTAGCGATGGGCGGCTCAGCGGCCATGTCACCGCGCTGGGCGCACTGGTATCGGCGGGCGTTGCCGGCGTACTGGCTGTTCGTGTTCTGCTGTACGCATTTCCCGAGGCTGAAGCTCGATTTGGGGGTGGGGTCGCCGGACAAATTGGCGCATGTGGTGGCGTTTTCGCTGCTGGCGTTTCTGCTGTGGCGGTTTGCGGAGACGTTTCGGCGGCCGCTGTCGGGGCGGTTTGTGTGGATTGCGGCGGTTATCCTGCTGGTTTATGCGGCCATCGATGAATATACGCAGCAGTTTGTGGGGCGCGGGGTGGAGATGCGGGATTATCTGTATGGGGCGGGGGGGATGATCGCGGTGCTGGCGGTGTTGGAGTGTCAGCGGCGGTGGGTTGTGTGGCGTGGTCGGGCGAAGGGTGGGTCGGCGGGCGGTTGAGCGGGCGGCGGGGGTGGAATCGGGTTTGCCGGGGCGCTAGGATACGGTTTGGAGGCGCGCCCGGCCGACGTTGGTTGGCTGTGCGAGTTCGCGTCAGAGTTTGCCGCCTGCGCGGCGAGCCTGTAGCTCGTGGCTGGCGCGGGCCGGCGTCTGAGAATCGATACGAAATGATCCATCAAGCACCTTTGTCCGCCGAGTATACCGAGCGGAGTGATAGGGAATTGTCTCAGCGGATTCGGGCGGCGCGCGAGAAGCTCGGGCAGCGTCTGGTCATCCTGGGCCATCATTACCAGCGCGACGCGGTGATCGCTTTTGCCGACTTCACGGGCGACAGCCTGAAGCTGGCGCAGATTGCGGCTCAGCAGGCGGACGCGGAATACATCGTCTTTTGCGGCGTGCACTTCATGGCCGAGTCGGCGGATGTGCTGACCAGTGACGAGCAGGTTGTGATTTTGCCGGATTTGGGGGCGGGTTGCAGCATGGCGGACATGGCCGACGCGGACCAGGTGGAGGCGTGCTGGTCGCGGCTGACGCGGTCGGCGGGGATGGAGATCACGCCGATCACGTATGTGAATTCGAGCGCGGCGGTGAAATCGTTCGTCGGGCGGCATGATGGGGCGTGCTGTACGAGTTCGAACGCGAAACTGGTGCTTGAGTGGGCGCTGCACGGGGCGACGCCGACTGGGGCGGCCGACGTTGGGCACAAGGTGCTGTTTGTGCCGGACCAGCATCTGGGGCGGAACAGTGCGTATGCGCTGGGCTGGCCGCTGGAGAGCATGGCGGTGTATGACCCGGGTCAGCCGGCTGGCGGGCTGACGGACGAACAGGTGCGGGCGGCGCGGGTTATTTTGTGGAAGGGGCATTGCTCGGTGCATCAGCTCTTCAAGCCGGCGCAGGTGGCGGCGATTCGGGCGCTGCCGGAGGAATACAAGATAATTGTGCACCCGGAATGTCCGTGGGAGGTTTGTCAGCAGGCGGATTACGTGGGCAGCACGGAGTACATCATACGCGTGGTGGATGCGGCGGCCGCGGGGACGCACTGGGCGGTCGGGACGGAGCTGCACCTCGTGAATCGTCTGGCGCAGATGCACGCGGACAAGCAGGTGCGCAGCCTGGCGGGGGTGCAGTGTTTGTGCGAGACGATGTTCCGGATCGATCTGCGGCATTTGTGCTGGGTGTTGGAGAATTTGGTGGAGGGGCGGGTGGTGAACCGGATCAGTGTTGATGCGGAGACGGCGCGGTGGTCGCGGGTAGCGCTGGATCGGATGCTGGAACTGGTGCCGTCTAGAAAACAGAAACTGGAGACTAGAAACTAGTCAGTTCTCCAGCCCGTGCTGCGCAACGGGATGGGGCACCCGCACACTGGAGCATTGTTGAGGGGTGCTAACGGGACGACGACGGGGGTGCGAGGCGGGTTTGGAGGAGCCAGCCGGTGCCGAGGGGGCGGGGGCGGAGCGAATGCGGCAGGCGGATTGCGTTGGCGACGCGTTTTGCGCCAGCGGCGTGGAGGGGGCCCGGGGCGTTATGGCCACCGATGAGCAGCGGGGCGATGTAGAGGTGAATCTCGTCGGCAAGATGCTGGTCGGCGAAACGGCCGATAAGTGTGCCGCCACCCTCGACGAGGACGTTGGACATCTCGTGTTTGCCGAGCAGATCGAGCAGGGCGGTGAGTGAGAGGCCGGCGCGGGTGGGACGCAGGTGGTGCATGATGCAGCCGGCGCGTTCGAGTGTGCGCTGGCGGCGGGTGGATGCGGACGGGGCGCAGCAGATCCAGGTGGGGACGTCGTGGGCGGTGCGGACGAGCTTGCTGGTGGTCGGCGTGCGCAGGTGGGAGTCGAGGACGACGCGGGTGGCGACGCGTTTGATGGTGGTGTTGCGGGCGGTGAGTAGGGGGTTATCGGTGCGGACGGTGTTGCGGCCGACGATGATGGCGTCGAGCCGAGCGCGGACGCGGTGGGCGTGGGCCCGGCAGGTTTCGTCGCTGATCCATTTTGAGTCGTATGTGTAGGTGGCGATCTTGCCGTCGAGGCTTTGGGCCCACTTGAGAATCACCCACGGGCGGTGCTGCTCTTGGAGTTTGAAGAAGGGGGCGTTGAGGTCGCGGGCCTCGTCGGCGAGCAGACCTTCCTGCACGTCCATGCCGGCCTGACGCAGCAGTGCGAGGCCGCGGCCGGCGACTTGGGGGTGGGGGTCGCGGACGGCAGCGACGACGCGTTTGACGCGGGCGGCGATCAGGGCGTCGGTGCAGGGCGGGGTTTTGCCGTGGTGGCAGCAGGGTTCGAGCGTGACGTAGACGGTGGCGCCGCCGGCGCTGGCCTGGCAGCGGCGGAGGGCGTCGCGTTCGGCGTGTGGGCCGCCGAAGCGGTGGTGGTAGCCTTCGCCGATGATGCGCCCTTTTTTGACGATCACGCAGCCGACCATGGGGTTGGGCTCGACGCGTCCCTGGCCGCGGCGGGCGAGAGCCAGGGCGCGGCGCATGTGTTGTTCGTCATGGGCGGTTTGCGTGGGCATTGGTGCGGGTCGTCTGGTCAGTCCGCGCTCTTCTCGCGCTCGGCGGGCAGGAGGAAATCGTCGTCGGTCAGGTTCACGTCGGTGTTGACGTCGGTATAGAAATAGGCGGCGTCGATGCGGTCGTCGGGCAGGCGGAGGATGGTGCCGGCGGGGAGATCGGTGTTGACGTCGATGTACAGGTCCTGGACGGGCACGCGCTGGTGCGTGACGGGGAATTCGAAGTGGAAGTGGTGCACGAGCGGGCCGTCGTCGGGGAGTTGCGTCAGGCCCTGGTACTGCATGACCATTTGGTCGCTGCCGGTGTCGATGGAGGCCAGGGTGCGGGCCATGAGGCGTTCGAGGCCGAAATCGGTCAGGGGGCGCTTGGATTCGCCCCAGGTGACGGGCATCATGAGCGAGACGCGATTGACCGCGGGTGGTGGCAGCAGCGGCGGCGACCACCAGCGGGTGACGAAGCGCACGCGGTTCTGATCGGCGTCTTCGACGTAGACGCTTTCGCCGTACTTGATGTCGTCGTCGAGCCATTTCATGTAGACGCTGAAGGGTTCGGCGCGGAAGCGGCAGGAGATGTGCTCGGGGCCGAAGAGCAGGCCGAAGAGTCCGCGGCGTTCCTGGCGGACGAAGTTGAGCGTGTACTGGTCGAGTTCGGCACAGCGGCCGTGGGTTTCGCGCAGGTAGGCGAGCGGGTTGATCTTGACCTGTTCGACGCGGTTGTCGAGGTCGGCGCGGGGGAACTGGTCGAGTCGGCCGGGGGCGGGCTCGGTGATGGGGGCGGCGGAGCGGCAGCCGGCGAGCGGTGCGAGGACGAGCAGCAGGAGCCAGGGGAGTCGGCGGTTGGGGCGAATCAGGCAAGTTGGCAAGGAACACCTCGGTGAAATAGCCGTACTGACTGGGCGGGCCAGATCGTGGTCCGCTGGGGGGATTGTAACAACGTAATAACGTAACGACGTAACAACGTGTTGGCGGGCGGTCAGTCTTTTGGCGAAGGGCGGGGCGGTTAGGGGGGTTGGTAGTCGGCCAGGTCGGCGGCTAGGGTGGCGGCGGATTGGTAGTTGGGTTGCCAGCCGAGCCAGAGGCCGCGGACGATGCCGGCGGCGTCGACGACGCGGACGATCGGCAGTTCGGGTAGCGGGGCGGCGAGCTGGAGCGGGCCGGCGACGATGTGGGTGAAGCGGTCGTGGCAGAGGGCCAGGGCCTGCTGGGCGCGGGCGGGGTTGATGTCGAGGTTGTAGGCGATGAAGGTGATCGGGCCGCGGTGCAGGTGGGCATGGAGTTGGCGGAAAGCATCGAGGGCGCGGACGCTGTCGGGCTGGTCGGCGGCCCAGAAGAACTCGACCGTGACGCCGACGCGAACGTGTTCGCTGATGAGCTGATTGCCGGCGGGGTCGGTGAGGGTCCAGAGTCGGGCGGGCTGGTTGAGCCAGCGCTGTCCGAGGGCGGCGCGGGTTTGGAGTTTAGAACGCGACTCGCGCAGCAGTTGGCGCTGGCCGGCGGCGATGCGCTCGAATGGTGACATGGCGCGGGAGTCGACGTCGGACGCGAAGCCGGCCCAGAGCTGGTCGATGGCGTGGGTGGTTCGTTCGAACTGATCGGGTTGGTTGAGCACCTGGGCAAGGAGGTAGTTTTCGTGGCGGATTGAGCGGAGGTAGATCTCGGCCTCGGCGGCGCGGCGCATGGCCCAGGCGGGGCCGTGCTCGAGCGTGTTGACCCAGCGGGCGACGGTGTCGGTGCGGGTGTTGGCGCGTGGGTCGCTACGTGTCGATTGGAGGCCGGTGATGTGCTTGAGTGTGTGGTCGAACCAGAAGCTGCCGGCGTGTTCGATGGGGTTGAGTTGCTTCAGTGCGGGTGGTTGGTTCAGCTCGAAGGCGACGCGGATGGCGTCGGCGCGGGTGGGGTCGGGCCCCTGGCCGCGGCATTCCCAGCTCAGGCCGGTGTCGTTGGGCGGGGCGCGCCAGTAGCGGGTGTGCTGGACGGGCAGTGGCAGGGCGGGGAGCAGTTCGAGTGCGGGTGCGAGCGCGGGGACGCGGCGGGCGACACCGGCGGGTGCATTCGGTCGGCCCGCGGGCGTGACCTGGAGCAGTACGCCACGTGTTTGATCGGGTGTGCCGGTATCGGTGGTGCGCAGTTCGAGGAGAACGAGGGCTTGTTCGGAGTCTGCGGCCAGGCACCAGATGCGCACTTCGTAGTCGTGGCGGGCGATGATGCGGTGAGTGTCGAGGGTGGTTGTGGTGTCGCGGCGTTCGAAGACCCAGGCGGTGCCGGGCTGCCAGTTGTAGGCGAAGCCGTGATCGGTGTCCTGGGCCCGGGCGGCCGGCATGAGTAGCAGGGCGAGCAAGGCGGGTAGCAGAATGGCTTGCCGGCGGGTGGCGGTGGGCGGATGGTGGTATGGAACGTTCGGCATGGCCGTAGGTTAGCGGGTGTGGCGGGCGGCGTGGAGGGGTGGGGGGACAAATACGGGGTGCCCGGGGTGGCTGGGGGGCGTACAATGCGGCCGACTAGAGCAAGCTCTACTTATTCGTAGCGGCTTCCCTGCCGTATTCTCCAGGATATTTGGATATCTAGACGCTACGAGTTCGTTGAAAACGCTCTAAAGCATGAGGAGGTGTGCTGGTGAGAATCGTGCGTGAGCCCCGGGTGTACCTGGTTGGGCGGCAGGTGGCTGACGATGCGGCGCTGAAGCAGTTTCTGGCCGATCATGAGCTGAGCTGGGAGACGGACGCTGAGCGGGGGGCCGAGCAGTTGGCGGAGGCGGCCGGCCGGGTGTGCTATATGTCGTTTGGCCAGGGGCGGAAGACCAACGCGGAATACCTGGGGCATATTCTACAGTCGGCGCATGGGTCGGTGCTCGAGCACGGGGTGTGGAACTTCATCATCGTCGGCGTGTCGCGGACGTTTACGCATGAGCTGGTTCGGCACCGGGCGGGGTTCGGATATTCGCAGCTTTCGCAGCGGTACGTGGACGAATCGACGGCGGATTTTATTGAGCCCGATTGCATTGCCGAGGATGGCGAATTGCACGCGATCTGGGAGGAGTCGATTCGGCAGTCGCACGACGCGTATTGCCGGCTGGTGACGGGTTTGCAGCGGAAGTTTGCGGATGAGCCGGACGGGACGCTGCGGCGTAAGCTGGCGCGTCAGGCGGCGCGGAGCGTGTTGCCGAACGCGACGGAGACGAAGATTTTTGTGACGGCGAACGGTCGGGCGCTGCGGCATTTCATCGAGGCGCGGGCGAACGAATATGCCGAGATTGAGATCCGCCGGGTGGCGATCATGATATTGCGGCTGTTGCAGCAGGAGTCGCCGGCACTTTTTGGCGATTATGAGATTGTGCAGATGGCGGATGGTACTGAAGTGGCGCGGACGGAGTATCGGAAGGTGTGAGAACTTGGGTATTGGCAGCGGCGGAGCTTAATATGCGACAAATCGGCTGGCTGCGGGTGTTGATGGCGGTGGGGTTGGTGCTGGGGGTGACGTCTGTCGGTCGGGCGGAACTGGCGGATGTTTATCTGAAGAATGGATTGCGGCTGCGGGGGGACGTGACGCAGACGGCGGAGGAGCTGATCCTACGCAACGCGGCGGGCGAGCTGCGCGTGGCGCTGGATGACGTTGAGCGCGTGGTGGAGGTTGAGGGGGAAGAGGCGGCGCGTGAGGCGGACGCGACGACGATGCCGGGGCCGGTGGTGTTGCCGGGAGAGACGGAGGAGGCGGCTGCGAAAGAGGGATCGCAGGTGCTGGAGCCGGCGCCGCCGATTTCGAAGTCCGATATCAATCGGCTGAGGTTGGGCGAGCTGACGGTGGACGGGGCGGCGGAACAGGTGCGGGTGCGTTTTCATCGTGGCAGCCGGGATGATGCACTGACCAGCGTCGTGCTGCGCGAGTTAAAAGAACGGGCGGACTATCAGCAGTATTGGGCGGAGATTCTGCGGCGCGGGCGGGCGGCGGACAAGCTCCAGCTCATCGTGCGTGAGACCGGGTTGGAGCATGTCGATCGGATCGAGATATTGAGCGATCCGGCGGCGTTTCGGCTGTATCGGCGCGACGTGCTGCCACTGATCAATCGCAGTTGCGGGCGGTCGGGGTGTCATGCGGGGACCAGGGCGCAGGCGTTTCGGCTTCCGGTTGGGGCGAGCACGAGCACCGAGTATGCGTACACGAGCTTCGTGTTGCTGGACCAGATGATGACGCGGCAGGGGGCGCTGATTAAGCGCGAGTATCCGGCGGCGAGTGTACTGGTATCGTATATGCTGCCGCAGGAGAATAATCCGCGGGCACATCCGGACGTGGGTGGTGGGCCGCGGTTTCGGGCGGTGCTGCGGAGCAAGGATGATCCGGAGTATCGGGCGGTGGTGGACTGGATCAACTATCTGTTTACGCCGCGGCCGGCGTATGGGCTGGAGTATGAGTCGCCTTATCCGGGGCCGCTTGGGGCGGTGGAGACGGGCGGGACGAGTGCGGCGGATGAGGCATCGGACGGGGATTCGGAGTAGAGGCTGCTGCGGGGAGTGCACTGCTGGCACGTCGGATCAAGAGCACGCCGGCCACAGGCTGTTAGCCTGTGCCACACTTCAGTCCCCCGCGCCGTGCTGCGCAACGGGATGGGGCAGGGGGCGGGCGATCATTTTTTCGATGTAGGGGCGGAAGGTGGGGCCGGCGTTGATGGTGCAGAAGGGGTAGATGCCGTCGGGGGTGCTGTAGAGGATGACGCAGCGGCGGATGCGCTCGGTGTCGAAGTTGTAGCGGTCCATGAAGTGCATGCCGGCGGCCATGAGCGTGCGGTAAGTTTTTCGGCCGGACTGGCTGCGGCCGACGGACTTGTTGGTCAGTCCGCGGAGGGCGTTGACGAACTTGAGCGGGGTGACGCGGAAGTCGCGCTGCGACCAGCGGTATGAGCGGAGGAAAGTCAGGACGATGTCGAGCTTGTCCTTCCAGTTGGCGACGCCGCCGGGGCGAGTGCGCTCGATGCGAGCGGCCAATTCGTTGAAGCCGTCGAAGACTTTGACGATGTTGAAGAGTTTGGGGATGGGGATCAGATCGTGGTCGGGGGTGACGAAGAAGTAGGTGCCGAGGGCGCAGTCGCTGTGGCAACTGGGGCGGATTTTGGGTTTGCCGTCGATGGTCTGGAGAATGCGGCCGAGCGGGGCGATGAAGTTGAGCGGGAAGAAATCGCGCTCGAGGTCGGCGCCGCTGGCGTCGGCGATGTCGTGGGCAAGGTCGCCGAGGGTGTAGCGCTGGGCCATGCGTTCGGCGTGGCTGATGCGCCCGCAGAATGAGACCGGCTGATAGGAGATGGCGCTGACGACGTCGGCGTTTTCGGCGGCGAAACGCAGGATTTTGCCGACCTGATCCTCGTTAATGGTTTTTACGATCGTGGGGACGAAGCAGACCTTCATGCCGGTGGCGCGACAGTTTTCGATCACGCGGAGCTTGATATCGAGCAGCGGGCGGCCGCGGAGTCGGACATAGTCGTCGTCGTTCAGGCCGTCGAACTGGAGGTAGAGCGTGTGCAGGCCGGCTTCGGCGGCGCGTTCGGCGAACTCGCGGTTGGCGATGCGCAGGCCGTTGGTGGCGATCTGCACGTGCGAGAAGCTCATTTCGTTGGCAGTGCGGATGATGCGGAAGAAGTCGGGATGCAATGTGGGTTCGCCGCCGGTGAATTGGATGGCCGTCGCGGGGTAGGGGTGCTGGTTGCGCAGGGCGCGGAGGTATTCGACGACCATTTCGTAGTCGGGTTCGGCGACATAGCCGGCCTGGTTGGCGCTGGCGAAACAGATGGGGCAGTTGAGATTGCAGCGATTGGTGAGGTCGATCTGGGCCAGGCAGGAGGTACTGTGGTGCTGGTCGCAGAGTCCGCAATCGCTGGGGCAGTGGCGTCCGCCGGTGATTTGGGGTTCGTATACGCCGCGTTCGTCCTGGAAGCCGGCCCAGGTGGCGCGGAGATAGAGATCGACGTCGGTATTGACCTTGTCGCGGAAGTAGCCGTGTTCTGGGCAGGTTTTCTCGATCCAGACGGTGCGGTCGTGGACGTAGTAGCGGCCGAGGAGAAGGGCGCTGCACTCGGGGCAGAGCGTTTCGACGGTGCGTGGCAGGGTGGTCTGGATGGGGTGGATCGGTGCGCCGCGGTGGGTGTGTTCGGGTTGACGCGGGTGCGTCGCGGGCGGCGGTTCGTTTACGAAGAGGGTGTCGTGATGGTGCTGGCGGCGCGGGCCGCAGTTCGGGCAGTTGGTGACGAGGATGATGGAGTCGGTTGATTCGTCGTATTGGAATTCGCCGGGGACTTCTGTTTCGCAGGTTTCGCAGAACCACTGTCCGGTCCAGGGGAGTGCGTCGCGGCCGCGCTGGACGGGTGAGTATTTACGCATGGCGAGCTTGAATTGTTCGAGCTCGGTGACGGCGTTTTCGGAGCAGACGGGCGGTCGCTGGATGGCGTCGAACGGGCGCTGGAGGCGGCCGGAATGACGGTTGGCCGTGTCGGGGACGAGTGGTCGTATGGTGCCGTCCTGGGGTGGTATGTCCGGAGTGTTAGCTGGTGTGGTGATGGACTGGTCGGTTTCGGATTCGTAGCGTCTCATTCATTGTTCCGTTACGAGGTGCAGTCGGTGTGCCACACGATACCGGACAGCGGCGTTTCGGGCGAGTTCACTGGTCGCGGAAGAACTCGGGATAGCGGCGGGGGTGTTGTTTGCGCCGCTGATAGGCCCGGGCCAGGTCGAGGAATATTTCGAGGTCGCGTTCGATGTGCGTGCTGGCCCTGTCGAAATAGAGCACGCGGACGGGCAGATCATCGTGGTCGGCGCTGACGGCGGGGTAGACCGCTTCGGAGACGATGCCGTTCATGCAGGTGAAGGGGCTGATATCAATAATGCCATCGGCGCCGTGCTGATAAAGCCAGATCGCTTTGGCGACGCTGACGGACATTTCGCCGTGGGCGCCGGTGGCGGGCAGGTAAGGTCGGCCGAGTTCGACGAGGTCGTGGAAGCTGGGAGGTTCTTCGTAGCCGACGAAATCGGTCTGGCAGGGCTTGAGCAGAGCGTGCTCGAAGCGGTGCTGGACGAAGTCCTTGATCTTAAACTTGAGGAGGTCGAGGCTGAAGCGGCCGTGGCGGCGGGTGGCGTCGAACTGGCGGCACCAGTTGGTGTACCAGATCCACTCGGTGATGTCGGAGGCCCAGCATTCGCCGCCGAGCTGTTCGATTTTTCGGGCGACGTCCTCGTTGCTGAAGGTGTTTAGTCGGCAGAAGATCTCGCCGACGAGCCCGATGAGCGGGCGGCCTTTGACGTAGTCGGCAGGGATGTTGTGGAAGCGATCGCGGACGCGGATGACGACGTCGGTCAGGCGGCGGGTTCGTTCGCGCAGGGGCAGGCCGCGGACGGCGAGGTTTTCGGCGAAGTCGTCGACGGCCTGGCGGAAAGCTTCGTCGGCGTCCTCTGGTCGGCGGGCGTAGGGGCGGGTCTTGAGCAGCAGGCGATTGGCGAGGTCGCCGAGGACGATGCCGAGCCAGGCGGTGTGCATCAGATCGTTGGCGCTGTCGCCCAGCTCGCCGTAGCCGGTGTCGCTGTTGGGCGAGAGCACGAGGATGTCGTCGAGGCCGGCTTCGTGCAGGACCTGTCGCAGGTAGGGGGCGTATTGCCCGAAGCGGCAGGGGCCCGGAGCGCCGGGCATGAAAAAGGCGACCTTACGCGGGTCGAAGTCGGGCTGGCGGGTGATGCGGAGGAAGTCGCCGAGGGTGATCCGGTGGGGCAGGCATTCCTCGCCGCTGCTGTGCAGGCCGCCGAGTTCGAGCGTGTCTTCGTTTGAATCAGGTGTGGCGGCTGCGTTGAAACCGACCGAACGAAAGGCGGCCGCCATCAGCCGGGCACTGGCGTACGACATTTGGGGGATGTAGATCGTTCGTCCGGCGAGACCTGATTCGTCGGTTTGCTGCTGTACGTCCGCCACCATCGCAGGATTCCCTTGCTGTCGAGATAAGCTTCGCACCGCGTCATCATTCCGGCGTCGTTCGAGTGGCCGTCGAACTGGAGCGTGAGGAAGGGTTTGTTTGAAGCGGGGCGAATGAAAGTTTTGATGAATGAGTCCGGCCCGCACTTGAAGTTAGTCACGTAGATGATGTGCAGGTTGGGATGTCTGGAGACGAGCCGACCAGCGGCGAGGATGCGCCGCCCATAGGCCCAGTACATGTTGTTGTTTACTTCGTCGATATCGATGTTGTCGATGGGCAGGGCGTCGACCGGCAACACGTTTACGCCGTATTGATCGCGCAGCTTACGGGCCACCGCGAGGCTGACGCCGGCGTCGTGAGTGTTGTATGGTCGGCCGACGAGGACCATGCCGGGTTCGTTGCTCTGGAGGAGCGTTTCAAGCGCTTCGCGGCCGGCCTGGGCGTAGCGCTGAGTGAAGCGTTGCTGGACGGCGGCGGCGATGTCGTAAGCGCGGCGGGCGACGCGGCGCGGGACGCCCAGGTCGACGACGCTACGCTCGAGGGCCCGGCGCGCTTCCTTTTCACCGTGCTCGTAGGTTACGGAGGGGCAGAGAATGCGGCTCTGCCAGCTTCGGAAGGCCGGCGCCTGGCGGATGATGAATGGGAGCGTCGAGCCCCAGGGGCAGACGTAGCTGTTGAGACGGTCCTTGCGCTCGGCGACCTGGAGCAGGTTGGGCATCCAGAGGTAATCGACGTTGCGTTCGACCAGTTCGCGGACGTGGCCATGGGCGACGATGATCGGAAAGCAGGGCTCGGCGACGACGCAGTCGAGGCCCATGCGGACGGTGTGCTGGTTGGTTTCGCTGGAGGTGACGACGGCGCAGCCGCACTCGCGGAGGAAGCGCCGCCACATGGGTAGCCAGTCCCAGGCGTAGAGTGCGAGGGGGATGCCGACGGTGGCACGCGGCTGGGGTGGATCGGGCATTTCCTCGGCGCTCAACAGCTCGTGGCGCCGGGCGACGAGGTCGGGGATGACGGGCTTGCAGGGCGTGCGGCGCTGTTTGCGGAAGCGGTCGGAGCACTTATCGCCCCAGAAGGTCTTTTCGCCTTCGACGTCGAATTCCTGGATGGCGCAGTGATTGCCGCAACCCTGGCAGGTGAACTCGCGTAGGGTGTAGTTGACGTTGGCGATGTTGTAGCCGCGAAAACGGGTGGTGGCGCCGGTGGAGGAGACCTTTTCGCGGGCGAGGAGGGCGGCGCCGATGGCGCCGAGGATGGCGTTGTGGGGTGGGACGATGATGCGTTTGTTGGTGATGATGCTGAAGGCGGCGGCGACGGCATCGTTGTAGGCGGTGCCGCCCTGGAAGAAGACGCAGTCGCCGATGGGGCGGCTGCGGACGACGCGGTTGATGTAGTTGTAGGCGATGGAGTAGGCCAGACCGGCGATGACGTCTTCGCGGCTGGCGCCGCGCTGCATGCAGGTGTTGACGTCGCGCTCCATGAAGACGGTGCAGCGTTCGCCGAGCTTGAGCGGGGCGCGTGATTGGAGCGCGAGGTCGGCGAATTCGTTTTTGATGGAGACGCCGAGCTCTTCGGCGCGTTCTTCGAGGAAGCTGCCGGTGCCGGCGGCGCAGGCCTCGTTCATGGTGAAATCGACGACGATTGATTCGGCTGGTGGGGTGGTGTCAGGGGTGGTGGTCACGCCGGTTTCGGGTTGCTTGGCTGAAGGTTCGGCGGGGACGTTTTCGATGCGGATGTATTTGCTGTCCTGGCCGCCGATTTCAAAGATTGTGTCGGGTCGCTGGCTGAGCAGGCGGTCGCCGACGAAGGTGGCGCCGGTTTTGTGAGCGGTGATTTCGTCGTTGATGCTGTCGGCGCCGACGAGTTCGCCGATGAGTTCGCGGCCGCTGCCGGTGGTTCCGACGGCGCGGACGTGGATGCCCCAGCCGACGGCTTCCTCGGTCTCGCGGAGGCAGCGGGTGATGACCTCGATGGGGCGGCCGGCGGTGCGGGTGAAGATGGAGAAGATGACGTCGCCGGCGTCGTCGATGAGGACGAGCTTGGTGCCGACGGAACCGATGTCGAGGCCGAGATAGGCGTCGACGCGTTTTCCGTCGGTGGGGAAATTGTAGGCACGCGTTTGGTCGCGCAACAGCGTGACGTTATCGAGCGTGAGGGGCTGCATGCGCGGGAAGGTGCGGCCGGCGTGTTGGGCTGACGCGCCCAGCGCGGTCAGGCGGTCCGGCAGGGGGGTGTTCGTCGTGTCGATCTCGCGGGCGGCGCGGGCGGCACCGATGGCGGGGAGCGAGTCGGCCGTGGGGGGGACGATCAACTCGTCTTCGCTGAGGTTGAAGACTTCGCGGAGGCTGGCGACGACGGCGCTGTTGGCGGATACGCCGCCGAGCAGAACCACCGGCGGGACCGGGGCGCGGCCCTTGATGACGGCGGCCTTGTAGTTGGTCGCGACGGCGTTGCAGAGTCCGCGGAGGACCTCGGGCGGTTGAAAACCCTTCTGTTGGGCGTGGATCATGTCGCTTTTGGCGAAGACGCTGCATCGGCCGGCGATTTGGGCGGCGCGGTCGGCCTTGGCGACGATGTTGCCGATGTCCTCGACGGCGTAGCCCAGGCGGGAGGCTTGTTGGTCGATGAATGCGCCCGTGCCGGCGGCGCAATCGCCGTTGGTGCTGTAGTCGACGATTCCGAGTGTGCCGCTGCCCGGGTCGGGTTCGAGGCGGAGATAGCGGCTGGTTTCGCCGCCCAGTTCGAAAACCGTGCGCGCCTGGGGGTGCAGCAGATCGACGGCCCGACAGCAGGCCTGAAATTCGTTACAGGTGGGTGTGCCGAGGGCTTCGGCGACGAGGTGGCCGCCAGAGCCGGTGATGGCGACGTGGCAAATGTCGTGCTGCGGGAGCAAGTCGGAAAGTTCGCTGAGGAGTTGTCGCACGGTGTCGAGCGGGGCGCCCTGGTTGCGGCGTGGGGTGGTGACGAAGGCGGCTAGGTTGCTGTTTGCGGGAACCTCGACGCGGTGCAGGAGCTTGGTATCGGCAAGTTCGGCGGGAGGCTGGGTGTCGAACAGTAGGGCGAGCTTGACCCGTGCTGCGCCAACGTCAATCCCCAGGCTGATATTCATGAAGCAAGTGCTCGAGTTCCTGCCCAAGATGCGTTTCGCCGCCCGCGGTGCGACACCCGCCAGCGCGATTAAGTAACCGCGAGCAGCACCGCCCGTCAAGGTTTTCTTCGGACGTGGTTGGGGGCATTGAAAGCCCGAATACAGCCGAAACGGGGCCGCGTGGTGCGGTTTGTGAGTCTCGGTGCCCGGTTGGTGTGTGGTTTATAGGTGGCAGGCGGGCGGGTGTCCCGCCGCTGAGCGATTCCTGTCGCGGGGCGGGCTGTGTGTATCAAGCCGGGGTCGAATCGGGACGAAACCTCTCACGTTGTCTGAGGGGGTCGGTCTGCGCCCGCGCGGTTTTCGGACGTGCCGGCCCATAGGGTGGTGCCAGCGGAAGGTATACGCACGATGCCGCGTTTGCCACGAGCTTTGTTGATCGACGGCGCACCAGATCGGGTGCGTGATCTGGACGAGCGGTTGCAGAAACGCGGCATCGGGGCACGCCGGGTGGAACTGCGGGGGTCGCACCGGCTGAGCGTGGATGAAGCGGATCTGGCGGTCGTGGTGCTGGATCCGTCCGAGGCGGCGCCCTCTGAGGAGCGGCTGGTGGGGGTGTTGGGGGAACTGGTCCAGGCGGGACTGGCAACGGTGGTTTGGGGGGTGGATGGTAATTGTGGCGATGCTGGCGGCCCGCTGGTGGAGTGGCTGTCGTCGGACACGCCGCTGGATGAGATTGTGGGGAAGGTGTCGACGCTGACGCGTTATGCGCCGCTGTTGCGTGCGATGGAACGCGAGCTGCGTCATCTGCATAGGCTCGGTGAGCAGCTCAATCGGCACTTCGGAGAGCTGGACCAGGAGCTGCGGCTGGCGAGCCGAATGCAGCGTGATTTTCTGCCGCGCGTGTTGCCGGAGGTGCCGGGGTATAAGTTTGCGACGATGTATCGCCCGGCGAGTTGGGTCAGCGGGGATATGTACGACGTGTTCCGGATCGACGAGCACCGCTATGGGCTGTTTATAGCGGATGCGATGGGGCATGGTCTGTCGGCCGGCTTGCTGACGATGTTTCTGCGGCAGGCGTTGCTGCCGAAGCGCGTTGGGGAGAATTCGTACGAGATCGTGCGGCCATCGGTCGTGCTGGAGACTCTGCATACGAGCCTGGTGCGGCAGAAGCTGCCGAATTGCCAGTTTGTGACGGCGGCGTATGCGCTGCTGGACGTACGCAGCGGCGAGGTGACCATGGCGCGCGGTGGACATCCGTACGCGTTGCACGTGCACCGCGACGGCGAGTTGGAAGAAGTCATCTCGTCCGGCAGCCTGCTGGGGCTGGCGGATGTGCCGATGGATTTCGAGGAAGTGCGGTTCGTGCTGGGGCCGGGCGACAAGCTGGTGTTCTACACCGACGGTCTGGAAGAGACGATTCTGCTCCCGCGGAACGATGAGCGGGACGAGACCGTGTTCACGACAGGGTTTCAGGAACTGCTGCGCGAGCGGGCGGGGGAGGTGATCCAGCAGCTTGAGGAGCAGTTGGACCACCAGGAGGGTTCGTTAAACCAGGCTGACGACGTGACGATGCTGGCGGTCGAAGTGGGGGTGTAAGGGGTTCGGGGGTTAGCTCTGTGGGATTAGGAAACTGAGGTGATGGGCGGCGTGTCCCGTGTGTAGTTGTTCGCACTCGCTCAGTGTGAGCGGGCCGAACATCGGCGAGGGGTGTACCTGGTCGGCCTGCTTGAGACGCTGGACCAGCTCCCGCGCTTCGGCGACGGCGGCGTGTTCGTCCTCCGGTGGTTCGAATACGGAGCCCGGTATGGTGCGAGAGCCGGCCTTCATGCTGCGGCTGGTAAGAATGCGCTTCAACATCGGTCGGCCGATCAGCTTGCGCACGATCCAGGGTAACATGAAGGAATAGCCTTCGAGCGAGCCACGAAGATAGTAGGAGAGGTGCTTGCAGACCTGCCCGAGTGACCAGTTGCCGGCGCGCTGGTAGCCAGCCTGTTCTAGCCGGTCGAGCTCGGCGATGATCGCATCGTAGCTGTCGATATCTAGTTGGCGACGTTCCATGGGGGTGCTCCTGACGGCTGGGGGAAGATTCTCTGTTAATACTATAAGCGTGCCTGGATTCGCAGGGAACTGTTTCCCGGGGCGGCGAATGATGGTAAGTTGGGACGTCTGAGCGAGGCCAGAACGGTTAATGGTTAGACATCGCCTGGGTGTGGGGCGGACGGTGCCGATCCGAGTGAGGGATTTCGCAATGGTACGCGTTGGACATAGTCGTGTGGTGATGGGGGTGATCGGCGCGTTGGTTCCGGCGGTTGCTGGTTTGTTGTCGGGTTGTGAGCAGAGCGTTCCGCGTGGCCCGGGCAAGCTGCCTGAGGCGACGCGGACGCTGACGGTGCTTACGCCGCACGCCGAGCAGATTCGGGAGGCGTTCAAGGTTGGGTTCTGGGAGTGGTACCTGGGCGAGGAGGGGGTGCCGGTGCGGATCGAGTGGATCTACCGCGGCACGCCGCAGTGTGTCGAGTACATTCGAAACGTACCGCAAATGATTCGTCAGGGCGCACCGATGCGTGTGCCGGACGTGTTTTTCGGGGGTGGTGTGGACGATCATGTGCAGTTGGCGGAGGAGGGATTGTGCCTGTCGAGCGATCTGTCGGACGCGATGGGGGGGATCCCTGAGGAGATTCACGGGTCGCCGACGCGTGATCCGGAAGGGCACTGGTTTGCGACGGGTCTGAGCAGTTTTGGGATTGTTTGTAACCGGGGCGCGTGCCAGGCGCGCGGGGTGGAAGTGGCGCGAACGTGGGCGGACCTTGCGGATCCGCGTTTTGCCGGATGGGTGGCGGTGGCGGACCCGAGCGCGAGCGGCAGCCATCGCGAGTGCATGGTGCTGATCGTGCAGCACGCCGGTTGGAACACGGGCTGGCAGACGTTGATGCGTATTCTCGGGAATGCTCGGGCGCTTGACGCGCGCAGCGGCGATGCCCTGCGGGAGGTGAAAAGCGGCGTGTCGCTGGCGACGTTCGCGGTGAACTTCGACGGTCTGGCGCTGGCGGCGGAGAGTGATGGGGCAGTGGTCTATGGTGACCCGCGCGGAGCGACGGCGGTCACGCCCGACGTGGTGAGCATTCCGCGTATGGCGCGTGAGCCGGAATTGGCGCGTGCCTTTGTGCGTTACCTGTTAAGCAACGAGGGGCAGGCGTTGTGGGGTGTGAAGCAAGAACACCGGGCGACGCAGGTGGAGACGCTGTATCACTATCCGATCAAGCCGGCGGTTTATACGGAGTATGCGGACAAGCTGGCGGTTGCGGAGAATCCGCTGGAGGCGGGGTTCGGGATTGAGGTTGATGCGGCGGCGGCCCGCTGGCAGGGGGTGGTGCTGAAGGCGCTGGTGACGGCGGCGTGCCGGGGTGACAACCACATCGCGCTACAGCGTGCGTGGCAGGCGGTGATCGCGGCCGGCTTGCCGGAGGAGGCGGCCGGGCGGCTGCTGGCGCCGCCGTTTGGTGAGGAAGAGGCGCACGCGGCGGCAGGGAAACTGATCGAGGGTGACGATGCAGAGCGCGCAGCGTTGCTGGATGCGTGGGCGGAGCTGTTCAAGCAGCGTTACGCGGAGGTTCGGGAACAATTGGGCGGGTAGGGTGCGTCGCAACGTAACGACGTGACAACGTGAGAATGCGTTAGGAAGCGAAGCGTGCGGCTACGAGGTCGTTGAACTGGGCGGCGAGGCGGGTTTCGTCGAGCGCGACGACGCGGCCGGCGCGGATGACTTCGCGGCCAGCGACGACCACGCGGTCGGCCCGCGGGGGTTCGCACAGGACGAGCGCGGCGAGGGGGTCCTGGGCGGCGGCGCCGGCCAGGGTGATGTCATCCATGGAGAACAGCGCGAAGTCGGCGGCCGACCCGGGCTGAAGGTGGCCCAGTTCCGGCCGATTCAGTACGGCTGCTCCGCCTACGGTCGCCAACTCGAGCGCGACGGCGGCCGGCGTCAGCGGCCCGGGGTCGGCTGACGTGTCGGTGTGCGTGTGGCCGGTCGGATCGCCGGTTAAACGCGGCAACACGCGCGCGACGAGCAGCGTGTGCCGGGCTTCGGCGAGCAAATTGCCGGCGTCATTGCTGCTCGATCCGTCGACGCCGATGCCGAGCCGAACGCCGGCTGCCAAGAGGTCGTTGATGCGCGGCAGGCCGCTGCCCAGACGCATGTTGGAGGTGGGGCAGAGGCTGATGGCGGTTTTGGTTTTGCTGATGAGGTCGATTTCGGCGTCGTCGAGCCAGACGCAATGGGCGAGATAGACGTCCGGGCCGAGCCAGTCGAGGTCGGCCAGGTACTGAACCGGTCGGCAGCCGAGTTTTTCGAGGCAGAAGGTTTGCTCTTCGAGCGTTTCGGCGAGGTGGGTGTGCAGGAGCACGCCGCGCTCGCGGGCGAGTGTGCGCGTGTCGCGCAGCAGCTCAGGGGTGACGTTGAATGGCGAGCAGGGGGCCAGGTCGATGCGGCGCAGGGCGTGCGGTTGGGGGTCGTGATAGGCGTCGAGGACGCGTTCGCAGTCGGCCAGGATGTCGTGGTCGCTTTCGACGCAATCGTCGGGCGGGAGACCGCCGCCGGTGCGTCCGAGGCTCATGCTGCCGCGACAGAGGTGGATGCGGATGCCCAGCTCCTCGGCGGCGTCGAGGACGGCCTCGACGCGGACGTCGGCGCCGGGCGGGAACATGTAAAAATGGTCGCTGGTGGTGGTGCAGCCGTGGAGGAGGAGTTCGGCGATGCTGATTTTGGCGGCGAGATTGACGGCTTCGTAGTCGAGGTTGCGCCAGCGGTCATACAGGCCGAGCAGCCAGTTGAAGAGGCGCTGGTCCTGGACGGCGCGGAGCCCGCGGGTGAGGGACTGGTAGAGATGGTGGTGGGTGTTCACAAGGCCGGGCATGAGGATGTGGCGTCGGCCGTCGATTACCTGTTCGAACTCGCCGGCGGAGACGCGTTGAGTGAAGTCGGCGGCGTGGCCGACCTCGGTGACGCGATCGGCCTGATAGACGATGCTCATTCCGGGGGTGGCGGATGGGGCGGAGCGTTGCGGGTCGAGCAGTGTGGTGTCGTGCACGATACGGGTCATGAGGTACCTCGAAAGTCAGTCGGCGGCAGTTTCGGCGATTGTTGGATGGGATGCAACGCGCGGAGGGGTTATCGGAGTTTGCGGCCGGTGGGCGGACGGTGTTGGAGCGGTGTAGTCGGCGGGGGCCGAGGCTAGCCGATATTGTTGCTGGGGCGTGCTCACGGGGGGCGTGGCCGGTCGCGTGGGGGGGAGGTGATGTCGGTTTTGCGATAGTGGTATACAATCCGGGCCGTGCATGGCTGGGAGGGTGTTCGTGAGACGCGAGGAAACTGTTTTGCCACAACGTGTTCGTAGGCCGGGTTGGCAGCGAGGATGTCCGTTGGCGTTGCTGGCACTGGGATTGTTGCTGCCGGCGCTCGGCTGTGCGGTTCCGCAGCCGCGCGGCGACGGTGATCTGACCAAGCGTCGCGAGTCGACGACGGGCCGCAGTTATTACCTGTACCTGCCAAAGGATTACGTGGAGGCCAGTCCAGCGGAGCGGTCCGAGCGCCGTTGGCCGCTGGTGGTGACGTTTCACGGTATGAAGCCGTTCGACGTAGCTCACTCGCAGGCGCGGGAATGGGAGCAGGAGGCGGATCGCTACGGGTACGTGGTGGTGGCACCGATCCTGCGTGCGTTTGCGGTGTTTGGAGAGTTTCCGCTGCGATCGGTGAACTCGGCGTTCAAATCGGACGAGGAAGCGACGCTGGCGATCCTGAACGAGGTGTTCGAGACGACGCAGGCGGATCGGAACAACGTGCTGTCGACGAGCTGGTCGTCGGGCGGGTACCTGGCGCACTACATGCTGAACCGCCACCCGGATGTGTTCACGTGTCTGGCGGTGCGGCAATCGAATTTCTCGTCGAGCGTGCTGAGCGAGGATCAGGTCAGTGAATCTTTGTATCACCCGGTGCTGATTCTGAGCACGGAGAACGATTTCGCGATCTGCAAGCGGGAATCGCAGCGGGGGATCGAGTGGTATGAGCACCACGGGTACAAGAACTTTGCGTGGGTGTACATACGCCACCTCGGGCATCAGCGGACGCCCGATACGGCGGCGGATTTCTTCGCGCGGGTGGCGGGGGTGAAACCCAACCGGCCGCCGCGGGTGCTGATGGCGCGGCAGGCGCTGGACGGCAACCCGACGGGGATCGCGCTGTTGACGGGTCGCATGGAGCAGTTTGAGCGGCCGCCGACGAGGTCGGAGGCTCGAGAGCGCCAGCAGCCGGCGGGTCGGCGTCAGGCGAACCGTCGGGCGAGTGCTGATTCGGGGGCGGTGACCGGGGGTGCGTCGCGGCAGGCCACAGCGCCGGCGCCGACGGCGCGGCGTCAGACGGAGCGTAGGGACGTTGTGCAGCCGGCGGGGCCGCTGGGGATTCGCGTGTCGTCGACGGTGGGGTTCGAGCCGTTGTTGTTGCAATACTCGGCCGTCTGTCCGGAGAGTTGGCAGCGGTCGGCGGAATTCAACTGGCGGTTGAACGGCGAGCAGATCAGCCAGGGCATTAATGGGCAACGGACGTTGCTGCGGCCGGGGGACTACATGCTGGAGTTGCAGGTGGTGACGCAGGATGGTCGTGAGCACCGGGTGAGCCGTCAGATTCGGGTGCTACGGGCGATGGAGACGCAAGCGGCGCAGCAGGCGGGCGACGTCGCGGAGCGGCCGGCTTCAAGGTGACGAAAGGTCCTATATGAGTGCGGGTCGGCGAAATCTGTGGGCGCCGTGGCGGATGGAATACATCGGCGGGTTGGCCGATGCTGATGCCGATGCGTGCTTCATATGTAGCGCTATCGAACATCCGGAGCGGGACGCGGAGAACTTTGTCCTGTGGCGCGGGCCGAACAGCATCACGCTGCTGAATCGGTTTCCATACAGCAGCGGGCATGTGTTGATCGCGCCGGTCGTGCACGAGGGTGAGCCGGAGAAACTGTCGGACGCGACGTTGCTGGAGTTGATGCAGCGGGCACGCGATGCGAAGCGTGTGCTCGCCAAGGCGCTGGGGGCGCAGGGGTTCAATATCGGGATGAATCTGGGGCGTTGTGCCGGCGCGGGGTTGCCGGGGCATCTGCATGTGCACGTGGTGCCGCGGTGGGGGGGCGATACGAACTACATGGCCGTGCTGAGTGACACGAAAGTGATGCCGCAGGCGCTGGCGGCGACGCGGTCGGCGTTTCTGGAGACGGCGCGTGAGCTGGGATTGCCGGGGGCGTGACGACGTGGCAACGTAGTAACGTAACAACGTGTTGGGGGAGGGGGTGGTTTGCACGGGCGTATTCGCCTGCGGCGAACCTGCTCATGTCACCTAAGGCCGGTTCCCACGCCGTGTTGCGCAGCGGGATTGACGCCGGCGATTACCAGTCGCGCCAGTCGGGTACGTAGTGCGGAGCGTTGTATTTGCCGACCCGAGCCGATGCGATGCTCGTCCCATAGGGCGCGGAGCTGCGGGTTGTCGCCGGGCGGGGGCAGGTTGTCGCCAGGTTTGTGCAGTTGCACATGGCCGTCCGCGTGGACGATCTGCGTTCGGTCGCGGTGACGGAAACACGTTGTCGGGCTCGTGTTCAGGCGCCATATTGGTCGCTGGTACAGGCGGGGTGGGTCCAACAGGGCGTTGTTCTGCAATCCTGCACTCCACGCGAGCATGGTGTCGCCGAACACAAACAGGCGGGCGGGGTCGTGTAGCGTGTCGAGGTTCTGCCAGGGGCGATGGCCGATCTGGTAGCTCCAGCCGGGCGTGTGCGGCGGGCAGAGATAGTAGCCGTTGTAGCCGTAGGTGCTGGTGACGTCTGCCTGCGTCGCGCCCTGGGGCTTGTATGAGCCCCAGGGCTGGTCCGGGCACTCGTAGACTCCACACGTTTTCAGGTCTGAGTGCAGGTAGGGCCAGACGAAGCCGGCGGTGTGGTCGATACCGTCGGTGCCGCTCGTACCCCACCAGTAAATCGATGGCCCCTGGCCGATAATGTCCGCGTCGGTGTACGCCAGCGGCATCGCCAGGCCATTGTGTTCGCTGGCATACATGTGAAACGCGTGGCCCAGTTGGCGGAGGTTGCTGCCACACACGACCTGGCGGGCCTGGGCGCGGGCCATCGACAGCGATGGCAGCAGAATCGACATGAGTAACGCAATGATCGCGATGACGACCAACAGCTCGATCAACGTGAAGCCGAGATGTTTGATGTGGCGTATGCTGGTCATCGGTCGATTGCCAAATTAGAGCTCTTGGCCAAAGTTCTGTTGGAGCTTAACTAAGTCGCGCAGATCGACATCGTCTTCGTAGTCCAGATCTGCGCAGCGGAACGTGCTCGGATCACATCCTGACGGGGGCGTTGTGATCTGTGGGCCGGCCATGGACGGCGTCCAGGCGGTGAAATCGTCTGCGTCGATGTCGCCGTCCGCATCCATGTCGCCGTCGCCGCAGCCGCGATAGGCGATTAGGCCGTTGCTGCCCAGGGAATAGAGATAGCGGCCGGTCGTGGCCGGGCTTCCTCCGCTGCCGGCGGCTTGATCGATGATGAAGCCGGAATCGATCGGCGTCAGAGTGAGATCGAGTATGTAGAGGTTGGTGTATGGGGCGAAGAACTCTGACTCGTCCGGCCTGCCGCAGTATAGCCGGCCTTCGGACAGGAGTGGCTGATGGGTCCAGTCGCCGACGATCAGGCTGCCGTCGGTGTCAACGTATGTGTCCCAGAGTTGCTCAGCGTGGTCGCCGCAATCCTGGAAAGCCTGAATCTTCACCGCGGAGCCGAAGCCCTCGATGCCGGCGGACAGGTAGATGCGCCCATCATCGGCGACGATCGGGATCGAGTCCGTGCGTTCGCACGGCTGTTCCCAGATGACCACACCGCCGTCGATCGCGAGCTTGTACATGCGGCTGGTATTGTCGGTGCCGTAGAAGTTGTAGCCGGCAGCGTACACGTAGCCGGCATGCACGGTCACGCCGCCATAGAAGCCGGCGTACTGGGCAAGTTGCGAAATACCCGTGTCGGTTTCCCACTCCGGGTCGGCGTTCAGGCCGGTGGCGCCGCCGTCGAGGGCCGCATATGCGCGGATCACGCCGCCGTGCGTGCTGGCGACGTAGACGAAGCCGTCGGCGTAGGCGACGGTGTTGCCGCTGGTTCCGGGTAGTGTGTTGTCCTGCCAGACGATCTCGCCGGGCTCGTACGGATTGCCGACAGCGTCGTAGGGTGACGAGTTGACCGCGTAGATGCCACCGCCGGTGGTGGTGAACCCGGTGTAGTCGGTGATGAACACGCGGTTGGCCGGCACACCCTGGCTGAACAGGTCTGTGCTGATGGTGGGTGAGGCGTTGACGAGCACCTGTGGCAGTTCACGCTGCCAGGCAATCTCGCCGCCGTCGACGTCGAGGGCGAAGAGCGTGAAGTGCGAGGCGATGATGACTGTGCCGGTTGCGCGATCTATCACCGGCGTTGCCCAACTGTCGTATTCGTAGCTGTCGGCATCGACGAATTCGTCCCAGAGTCGGGTACCGTCGTGGGCGTCGTAGCAGATGACGATGTTCGCGGTGTGATCCCACAGGCCGGTGCCGTCGTCCACGTAGCGACGTCCGGTAATGAAGACGCGTTCGTCGGCCACGACTACGCCGCCGCGCCAGACGAACTCTTCCAGTTCGCCGGCGGGCGACACCGGCTGGGCCGACCAGGTAATGTTGCCGAGGTCGGCGGGGGCGCGACGTGCCGTCGCTGAGTGTGCGGCATCGCCGGCCCAGTGGGTCCAGTCGTCTCCGCGTGCAGTTGCTGAGAAGACGCTACTGATGAGCAGGAGGCCGATGACCAACGCTGGCGGGTGGGTGGATCGCATAATCCATCGTCCGTGTACATGAAACTGACCCGGCCGGTTCCCCCAGGGCCGGCCGGGTCACAAGTTGCATTCCTAGCGTCGCCGGACGGTCGCTAGTATTCCCAATCCGAAGAGCACTGCGGTTACCGGCTCCGGCACTGCCACGTCCACGATGCCGGTGATTTCTCCCTCGTATCCCGACGGGTCGGACACCATCACGTATTGGATCCAGTCGAGGCCGAACTCGTTCAGGTCGAAGCCGGTGCCGCCGGCCGAGCCGTCGTAGAGGTTGATCGCTTCTGCAACGGAGAGGCCGGCGAAATCGTCGCCGCTCAGGCTTGGATCAACCGGCTTGGTCCAGTCGAGCTCCTGGTCGGACCAATCGTGCGAATCCCAGTCCCAGTCCCACGGCTGCGTCGGGAAGTAATCGTCGGCGGTCGGGGTGGTGAAGGTGTACCAGGGGCCGTCCAGCGATTGCGCAACGCTCACTGTCACCGGCTCGGCAAACACGTAGCCGCTCGTAATGTGGTACGCCTCCATGTTTGTGTCGGGATAGTTCGTTCCATCGCCCTCGAAGAACGAGTTGCCATGCACGATGAAATCGACGCCCCAGTTGTAAGCACCGCCATCGTTGGCGTTGTTGACGATCGGCTCGTCGAACGCGACGACGATCTGGCTGCTTTGGGTCAAGCCGGTGCCGTTGTTCGTGCCGAGTGCCTCGTTATACGACTGGCCGACCAAGCTCGAATCGTTCGTGCCCTTGTACCAGGCGGGCCAGGCCATGTGGACCTCGCGAAACGTCCCGTTGAGCCAGTCCTGGTCGTCGCGGTCTAGTGTGTTGACCTTGCCGATCAGGGCCTTGGGATCGTTCCATAGCGAACTGCTGTGGTACGGGCCAAAGGTCAGCGGCGTGTCGTTGTACTCGTAGACAATGCTGTCTGCCCAGGGGGCGGATGCCCGCGCGGGCGCGGCGCTGGTCGCCGTCAGAAGGCCGATGCAGGCGATTACGGATGCTCCTTTCAAGTTGTGGTACATAGATTCGTTCCTCTCCGGACCACCCCAGTCGTGCGGTCCACACGCAGGGCCCGGCTGGTGGTGGTGGGGCAGCGGTTCGGCGGCATCACCGTCATGAGAGTGTGACCTGCGCGTGGACGTACGCCGACCAGCGGCGCAGTCGCATTCCCATGCAGTCCGCGGGAATTAATCAAAGGTGGAAAAACGCGTGATGCCGTCACGCCGGTTGACCTTCCCACGAGCCAAGCCGACTTACGGTCACACTGGCAGGTCTTCTGACTCCCGGGCGGGCGACAGTTGTCGTCGTCTACTCGCCGCACCTTCTCGACCGGCCGGGGAGGCGGGTCAATGGTAATTGCGGCTTTCGTTCCCGGTCACAGCGGCGGGGCCGTTCCGGATTTTCACCGGATTCCCTATTCTCCCGGCGGCAACGAGCCCCGGGCACCAGCGACCGGAGGTTGTATTAGCCGCGCAGGAACGGGCTGTCAAGCAACGCGAACGCAGGCGGCGTACGGATGCGTGACAACGTGACAACGTGTCGGGGGGGGCGGTTGTCGGCTCAGCTACGGGGAGGGGGGCTGTCGCAGCCGACCTGTTCGAGGTTTGATTCGGGCTGCGGGGGCGTTTCGGTGGTCGGGTGCGGCGGTTGTGCCGGTGTGGCCGGCTGGGCGATGGAAACGTCCACCTGACCCTGGCGGATGGGCAAGTTGGAGCGGAGGCGTTCGAGCCGCTGTGCGCGGCGGTGGCGTGCCCGGTAGACGAGTATGCCGATGACGCCCGCGAGGATGACAGCGCCGAGCAGGATCAGTTGCGCTCCGCCGAGGTAGGCGCGCAGCGTCGGGATCATGCCGGCGAACCACCAGCCGAGGAAGACGAAGAACGGGATGGACAGCATCGCGCCGGCTAGGTCGGCGAGGAAGAAACGCGGGTAGGGGTAGTGTGTGGCGCCGGCGGTCATGCACATCGCGGCGCGGATACCGACGAAGAAGCGTCCGAAGAACACGGCGAACATGCCGTATTCGTGGAATTTGCGCGATAGCCAGGCGAAGCGACTGGGTGTGATCAGTCGGCGGACGTAGCGGTGGTTCATCACGCCGGGGCCCCACCAGCGGCCGAGCGTGTAGAGCACCAGGTCTCCGGACATGATTCCGACGGCGGCAACGAAGATGGTGCCGGTCCAACTGGCGATACCGGGGTGGAGGCGCATCAGCACGCCGGCGGCAATCAGGGGGACGTCCTCGGGTATAGGGATGCCGAGGCTGGCGGTGACGAGAATCAGCAGCAGGGCGGGGTAGAAAGCAGTGGACATAAGCCCCTCGACGCCGTCGAGAGGGGCCATCGCCGTGATCATGAGGGTCAGAAACGTAAGCCGCACTACATCCCTTTCAGGCGGCGAACGTTACGCCGCGGCACGATAACCCTTGTAGCGTTTGCATCATCGCGCGGCAAGCCCGATGTGGTCGGACGGCGGTGAGAAAAGCCGCGCCAACGGTGCCACCAATCGCGCTGACGGGGCATAATTGAGACATGCGGTACGTGGAGCCGGTATTCAGGCCGCCGAGTGAGGCGAATTCGCTGCTGATCCAGGCGAGCGTGGGGTGTTCGTGGAATCACTGCACGTATTGTGCGATGTATCGGACGAAGCAGTTCTCCATTCGGCCCGTGGACGAGATCGTCGCGGACGTGGCCGACGCGGGGCGCGTGTATGGCGAGCGCGTCCGCAAGGTGTTCATTCTCGATGGCGACGCGCTGGGCATGGCGATGGATGTGTGGGAGCCGGTGTTGGAGGCGCTGCGGGCGACGTTTCCTCGGCTGCGCCGGGTGAGCTGCTATGCGACGGCGCGGAATCTGCTCGAGAAATCGCCGGCGGAATTGTGTCGGCTGCGCGAGCTGGGGCTGAAGCTTCTGTATATCGGACCGGAATCGGGTGATGACGAGACGCTGAAGCAGATCGCGAAGGGGGCGACGTCGGCCGAGCACGTCGAGGCGGGTCAGCGGGCGCGGGCGGCCGGTCTGAAACAGTCGTTGATATTCCTGCTAGGGGCCGGCGGGGTGGCGCGGAGTGCGGAGCACGCGTCGGCGTCGGCCCGGCTGGCGGGGGCGATGGACCCGGAGTACCTGTCGGCGCTGACGCTGATGCTGGTGCCGGGAACGCCGGCGTATGAGCTGGCCGAGCGCGGTGAGTTTGAGCTACCGGCGGTGACGGGGCTGCTAAGCGAGCTGCGGGTGATCGTGGCGGAGAGCGACGTTACGGAGATGATCTTCCGGTCGAATCATGCGTCGAACTATCTGCCGATCGGCGGGCGCCTGCCGCGGGACCGGGAGGGGATATTGCAGCAGATCGACGCGGCCCTGGCAGGTGAGATACGAACGCGGGAAGAGTGGATGCGCGGGTTGTAGTTGTTACTGGTGAGACAGGCTGCGTAGGGAGGACGGTGGGATGTTGAGAAGATCGTTGCTGGTGGTGTTGGCGTTGTGCGTGGTCGGGCAGGTGGGGTGCATCCTCGTACCGGTGCTCTCGCCGCGGGCACCGACGGTGCTCAGGGTGCAGCAGTCGTGCGCGGAGGGGAGCGAGGTGGCGCCGATGGGGCTGAAGACTTCGTGCTTTGCGATCGGCGATCACGGTCTGGCATTATGGGCCGCCGGCAGCATGCCCGACGAGCACAGAACGTACATCTACGGGTACCCGTTCCCGATGGTCGTAGATCCGTGTTTCGATTACCGCCGGCTGATCGAGATCAGATGCGCCGGCGGGGCGGATCAAATCGGCGAGGGGCCGTGCGAGTGTCGCGTTTGGCTGCTGTTGGAACGCGGTTGGCCGGCGTGGACGAATGAGCAAGCGTTTGAGGCTTATGAGGGGGAGGCGCTGCTGGAGTTTCGTCGTGAAGGCGAGCGCGTGGTGGCGAAGTTGCATGACCTGCGGCTGGATCCGGCCAGCGCAGGGGATGCCGCGGTGTGCGTGGGCGGCGCTGTGAGTGCCAAGCATAGCAAGTATGGGTGCGAGCAGTTGGGCGATTGCATTGGCCGGTTGTGGGAGGAGGCTGCGGCCGAGGCGGATGCAGAGTAGGCATCGTGCCAGCTCCGGCGGCTGAAGACCGGTCTGGGATTCTGATTGCCGGCGTGGGGAATGGGCGATATGATAATGGTGTGGCGGCTGTCGGCTGGGTTGCCGGGTTTTTCGGCGGGCTGGTCGGCGGCTGCGGATCTTTTACAAGTGGTGCAGTGGTAGGCACTTATGGGGGCGATTGGCTTCGACCGGGCAGGTTGAGGTCGGAGTGGCGTGCCGAGGTTGTCAGGAGGCCTCGTAAAACACCTGGCGAAACCTTTTACATGCCAACAATGGCTACGCACTGGCTGCCTAACAAATAGGCAACCCGCCGGCCGGCGACGCCTGCTAGCCGGTACCGGCGCTGACAGCAGGCTGGCCGACACGTTCCCGCCTGGTGGCGTGTTGGTAAGATTAAGCCGGGATCGGCCCGCGGATGAGCTGTCGACCGCTCTGCGGCGGGCTCAGATTCAAATAGGTCGACTACGCACGTAGAGGCTCCGTCCGAAATGCTTCGGGACGGGGGTTCGATTCCCCCCGCCTCCAATCACGAAGTGCTTTATTGACAAGCACTTACATCCCGCTGACCCCCCATTACGGGAACTATAGCGGGAACTCGATTTCCGGCGGCGGCCGAACAAAAGGCGAACACGCCTGAAATCCGCGGCCTTCCCCAGCCGCCTCTCTCCTGGGAACACTCGATTTGCGGCCTACACACCGCGTGGTTTTCTCGCGGGGCTCCGGCCCTGCAGGAAGGACGTGGGTGATGGCTTGTCTGACCCGGGAGAAGGGCCGGTACTACCGCCTGCACTGGAAGTTCACGGTGAGCGCCGGTCCCCAAGCCGGCAAGTTGATGGAGGGCAGCCAGTATCTCGGTCGCTGCACACGCGCGGCGGCCAAGGCGCGGTTGCGCGAACTGGAGGCCTGGGAAGAAGCGGTCAAAGCCGGGCGACATCTGCCCAACGGTGACTGGGAAGGCGTCTACGAACTCTGGCTGCGTGAAAAGGCGCTCAGCTGCACGCCCCAGACGGTGCTCCGTGCGAAGCGCGTGCTGACGCTGTACGTTCGCTGGCGCAACGCCAAGAAACTTCCCTGCCAACAGATCAGTGACCTCGCCTGCCGGCAGGACATTGTGCGCTGGCGGGACTACCGGCTCGATCACGAAGCCGGCCGTAAGACGGTGGCCAATGATCTGGCGACACTTTCGTCGTTGTTCCAGTGGTGCGTCTTCGAGAAGTTCCTCACCGAGAACCCGGTCGATCGCATCACCCGACCCCGCTTCGTCAACAAGAAGGAAGGCATCCCGCTGACCCGCCAGCAGACCGGGCAGTGGCTGTGGTTGATCAAAATGCGGAAGACGCTCAAGGATCGTGGTCCGCGGTCGTTGGACGAGGTTCGCCGCAAGCGGCAACTGATCGTCTTCCTGCTCAACACCGGTCTGCGAAACGGCGAGCTGTGCGCCCTGAGCATCGAGGACATCCGCGTCGATGACGATGAGCAACTGCTGTACGTGATGGGCAGCGAAGAGGTTCCCTGCGCCCCCGTAGCTTCCTCGCAAGATCCTCACCCGTGATCCCCCCTGGACAACCCTTCCCCTCACTCTTATCCTCTTCCCATCAGCGCCGCACTTTTCACCCGCCAGACGCTGCAATATTCAACCGGCGTTTACACCTCGACCTCGTGAACGCAGTCACCGCCACAAACGGCCCGGTAAGTCCGCCCGGCACCGCAACCTACCAAACGATTTCCGAGACGCTGGAGCAACTGGGCGGCGAGTTGAAGGATCGGCTCGAATCTCTCAAGGCCTTCCTCTTGGCCTTGGGGGACGACGTTAAGGTGAAGACGCTCAAGTTGTACCTCGCCTTCAAGCGCATCAAAAACTTTGCCTGTGTGGAGATTCGTACGCAGGAGAAAAAGCTCCTCATCTACGCCAAGCTCGACCCGGCAGCGATTACGCTGGAGGATGGGTTCACCCGTGACGTGTCCAACATCGGCCATTACGGTACCGGCGACCTGGAGATTACGATCCGCAACACCGACGACTTCGAGAGAGCCAAGCCGCTGCTCGTCCAGGCGTATGAGGGGAGCTGAAACGGATGCCAGGCACGCAAGATAGCGGCGGTTTCGCCATCGTTCCCGATCAGGTGCCCGAAGGTTGGGCAGTCGCGATGCTCGGTGACGGACTCGTCGAAGATCTCCAGCCCGGTTTTGCATGCGGCGTCCACGCGCCCGTCCCCGTGCGAAATCAGTTCCAAGGCAATGGCGTAAACCCGGGGATAGCCAGCCAACGGGCCGCTCGCCAGTCGCGGGAGTTCGCCGCTGTACGTGCGGGGAAGACCCATTACTCCCCAAGGTTGACCACAGATGCCGCTCTCACCTCCGACTCAATTTGCTTCGCTCTACAACGCTGACGCGACGCGTCGGAAGTGGTATCCGATGATCGCGAGCGTCATCGCCTCCGGGAATGCGCGGCGGTGGAAGAGCAGTGCCTTCGTGAGGAACTTCCAGTACTGGCGTCGGCCGCGGCTCAGGATACCCATGACCCACAGCGACTTGATGAACGCCTTCACGTCGCACCAGGAGAGGTGAACGCCTTGCCCCTGCGGACGATACTCACGCAGGAACGTGAGGATGCGCCGATAGTACATCCTCGGCGTGTAGAGGCGCTTGACGAGCGAGCGGTAGCCCTCGACCAATATTTCGCGATCGAGCTTGGGGACGAAATTCAGGTTGGCCTCGACGTTGTTTCCGCTCGCGTCGTGGAGGATGCGGCCCTCTTGTCTGAGCCTCGAGAAAAGCCGCGTGCCCGGCAGCGCCTGGAGCAGACCCACCATGGCCGTCACCACGCCGGCCTCCTGGATAAACCTGATCTGCCGCTCGAAGATGTTGGGCTTGTCGCTGTCAAACCCGACGATGAAGCCACCCATCACCTCGAGACCCGATTTTTGGATCGTCTTCACGGCGCTGAGCATGTCGCGCTTCGCATTCTGGACCTTTGCGCACTCGAGCAGGCTTTCCTCCTGCGGCGTCTCGATCCCGACGAAGACCTTCTTGAAACCCGCGCGGACCATCAGTTCCAGCAATTCCCGATCGTCCGCCAGGTTCAACGAGGCCTCGGTCGTGAACTGCAGCCGGATGCCGCGACGCTGCTCCCAAGCGATGAGTTCGCGAAGAAACTCCTTTACCTTGGCTCTGTTTCCAATGAAGTTGTCGTCTACGATGAATATCGGCCCCGTCCAGTCCGCGTCCACGAGGCTCTCCAGCTCGCCGATCATCTGCTCGTTGGTCTTCAGACGCGGAACTCGGCCGTTCATCACGATGATGTCACAGAACTCGCAATTGAACGGGCAGCCGCGCGAGAATTGGAGCGGCATCGTTACATAGTGCTTGAACTTAATCAGATCCCACCGCGGCACCGGCGTCTGCCGGATGTCGGGCCGTTTCTCGCAGCGGTAGAGCTCCTTGAGGTCGCCGGAGAGCAGGTCGGCCACGAGCTTGGGCATTATGTCTTCCGCCTCGCCGAGGACGAAGTGCTTCACTTCGGGGAAGCCCGCGTGGCCGGTAGTAAACAGGGGCCCGCCCGCGACGACGGTCTTGCCCAACTGGCTGCATCGGGCGATGACCTCGCGCGCGGAATCGACCTGCGCGAGCATGGCCGAGACGAAAACGCAATCCGCCCACGCGAGTTGCGCATCGGTGAGCGATGTGACATTGAGATCGACGAGCTTGAGGTCCCAGCGCTTCGGGAGCATCGCCGCCACGGTCAACAGGCCCAACGGCGGAAAACACGCCTTCTTGGAGATGAACGACAGGACGTGCTTGTAGCTCCAGAACGTGTCCGGCGTAGCGGCGGAGACCAGCAACACTCTCATCGCACAACACCTCACTCGCAGGGGATCCAGCGGACGCAGCGTGTCCACCAATCCGGTTCAGACTTCCATCCGTCGTCGCAACCACCGACCAGGAACGCCCGTCCTGGGCGGGGCAGGTGCAGGCAGAACTCGACTTTTCCGTCCTGTGTTTTCGTCAATGCCATCCGGGCATTCTCTTAGTCGCGTTTCACCAAGTCGCGGACCATCGGATGGTCCGCCAACTGACCAGCCTCAAGCCGCACTAGATTGCCCTCGATTCCTTGAAGGAGTCCATTTGACAATCTCGGCCGGAATCTGCGCAGCACTCCGAGCATTCGAGGTGTGGCGAGTATCACCAAGCGACCGATCTTGTGCGTGTCGACTCGCTTCTTCAGCCAACCCACGATCTGTCCGGCGAAACGTCGCTCTTTCTCCTCGATGTCATGGGTCATGCCGTCTCCCGTCTGGGGCCGCAGGTGTTCATGCTCTGGGAACGTGTTGTCGAGCGTTTCATGCTCGTCAACGTGTTGTGTTCCCTGCTCAGTCAAGCGGCAGCACAAGAGCCGGCAATGCTCTGCATCCGCCAGGACAAACCACGCGTGGTTTTGTCGTTCGACCTTCGTCTTACCCATCGGTGTTCTCCTTGCAACTCAAGCTGCATCCGGTCTGCCACCAGCGCAAGTCAATTCCCACACTACCCAACGACGGACATGGGAATCGTCACCGGCCTCCAAGCCCAATCTGCCGGTCCCGTCATGAACCTCGAGCGCCGTATTCTCGATAAGGCGCTCGACGCCGTTGGCGCCTCCGACAACCGCGGATTCACGGTTCCTGCCCGCCAAGACCAACGTGGCAGAACCTCCATTTCTATAATTGATCGCCCGGTTTACTCCCGCTCCAGGTATCCGCGGGCACGCTATCGGCGAGCAGATATACCTGCACCGTCGTTCCAGTCGTGAAAACGCCCACCACGGTGCCGGTAGACGGCTCGACTTCCGCGGTGGCCTCACGCACCTCCACGCCAGTGATCCGCTTGATCTCCTGCCGCAACGACTCGGAGGCGTTGGCGAACAACTGTCGGTGAAAGTCTTGTATCTGGGCGGCGCCCTCAGGGCTTTTCGCCGCGACGCGCTCGGCCTCCGACAAGGCCCCGTGCAGCGTGATCACCAGCGTGGTGTCGCTCAGCACCACGGTCACGGACTTGGGCGTGTTGCCCGTCCGTTGCTGCTCGAAAACATAGGCCGCCTGTGCAATCTGGCGCGCCATCTTTGAATTGGGGTTGTCCATGGCGTTTCTCCTATGAACGCAGCGGCCGTCCACTACCACCGCAAAGAAAAAAACCGACGTGGCAAACACCCACAGGGGCTCAACCACGTCGGCTTGCTGGTCAACGAGCCCCCCGGCCGGACCGGGTTGCCCTTCGTTTAGCCATCCGACTTAAACCGTTCTCGGAGCCGAATCCAACATCACCTGCGGCTCCGTCATTCTTTTATTGAACGCATGAATGCCGACCAGCATCTACAGCGCAGGCTGCGAGCCGATTCCTTCCCTCAGACCAGAAGGCCTGACGGCCCGCTGGGCCACCTGCCCCAGTTCCGTCAACCCGTGCTTTCCCTCTTCGGCTCGGTGTCGTCCGTTTCCGTCCGTCAGCGGCAAGACGCCGGCCATCTCTCCGATCACATTGACCAGTTCACAGCCTGACGGCACGACGATTTTGGCATTGTGGCTCAATGCATTCTCGAGAGCCTCCAGCTTCCTCAGAAGCTGGGCGTTCCCGACAAAGTACGTGTTCGCCGCCTCATTCACGAGTTTTATCGCTTGAGCCTCGCCCTCGGCTGCAAGAATCTTGGCCTGCCGGACGCCTTCGGCCTTCTTGATCTCCGCCCGCTTTTCCCCGTCTGCCTGTCGTTCAACAGCGTTCGCGAAATCCAAGGCGGCCACCTTCTCATTCTCCGCTTTGACCACCTTGTTCATCGTCTCCTGGACATCCTGGGGAGGGTCGATTTCCTTCAGCTCGGTCCTGACGATCGACATGCCCCAGCTCATCGTTTCCTTGCTCAACGTTCTCAGAAGCGCGCCGTTGATGTTGTCGCGTTCGCTGTTCGCGGACTTCAACGTCAACGTGCCGATGATATTGCGGAGTGTGGTCCGAGCCAGGCTCACAATCTGACTCTGGTAGTTGTTGACGTGGTACTGGGAACTCTTAACGCTGGCCTCGTCGTCTTTCACCTTGAAGTAGACTTGGGCATCCACCCGGGCGTTGAGGTTGTCGTTGGTGATGATCTCTTGCGGCTGGGCATCAACCATCTGCTCGGTCGTGTTGACCTGGATCATCCTGTCAATGACGGGGATGATCCAGTTGAAGCCCGGACGGGCGAAGCGCCGGTACTTGCCGAGTCGCTCGACGAGTCCCTTGTGCGTGGGGCGGACAATCCTGATGCCTGAGAAGAAGATCACTAGAGGGACGACAACAGCGAAGATCAATGCATACACGATCGGATCCATAAGACGGTCCTTTCACATCAGTGTCGTGAAGTTCATGCGCGCGAGGCCGAGTGTCGGATGGCATGCCAGACCGTTAGGAATACCACCGCCCCGACCACCGCGACCAGGAGGCTCCAGAGATTGAAGCCCGTCGCGCCGTTCGCTCCGGCCGCGTTGAAGATCCAGCCGCCAATCACCGCACCGACGATGCCGAGCAGAATGTCAAACGCGAGTCCCTCGCCGCGCTTGTTCACCAGCGTGCTGGCAATGTAGCCGGCGATAAGGCCCAACACGATCCAGCCGATAACTCCCATGACCATGGCTTGACTCCTCAAAAAAAGCCGACGTGGTCGAACACCCTCGGGTGCTCGACCACGTCGGCTTACTTTTCATCGGGCCGCCCGGCAAAGCCGAACTGCCCTTCATCTAGTCATCCGATTCACGTGCCGATCAGAGCCGCCTCGCAGTTCGGGAGGCTCTGCTCGACCGCTAGAACTGTAGCACGCCGAGAAAGGAAAGCAAATTGATTCTCGGGCCGTTCCTGATATAGTGCCTCTTGGGCCAGCCGGAGTGCAAAGCCGCCCGGCGGGTGTTCAGAGGGTCAAACAGACCAAGTCCGGCGTTTGCAGGCCAGAATCGCTGGTGGATGGTCCGCCCCTGGGCCCAGATGGGAAGACCTCCGTGAGAACCCAAGGCGAAATCGAAGCCGCCATTTCCGAGGGGATCGGTCGCTTTGAACAAGAATTCATGGGCCGGGGCCCCAAGAACATTCAAACCCATCTGATCGGCGATCTGCTCGTGGTCCGCCTCCAGGGTGTATTGACCGCGGCCGAACAGCACTTGGTCAAGTCGCTTCCTGGTGACAAGGGCCGGGACCTGCTCAAGCAGGTCAGGACCCAGTTGATCGAAACGGCGCGGCCGATGATCGAGGCGATGGTCCAGGAGATCACCGGGGTCCGCGTAGCGAGCCTCCACCACGACGTCAGCACCGCCAGCGGCGAAGAGGTCGTGATCTTGAGCCTGACCGATTCGCCTCTTACACGCGCAACGAAGAAACAATAGCCTCCTCGACAGAGCGTGCGGATCGTGTCAGCCGCAGGACGTTCACAGGCAGCCATGACGCTGCACGACCTGCGCTGAAGTCTCGCTTGAGTGGCGAAGGTAGACCGATGGCACAAAGACGCGTAATTCTGAAGCGCAAAAAAGCAGCGCAGACCATCGGCAAAATCACCCGGGCGATGGCAATGGTCGCCAGCTTAAAGCTCCAAAAGTTGCGGAAGCGGATGCTCGCGGCCGCGCCTTACGCGCAGAAGCTCCGTGAGATGGTCGCCGTACTTGCCGCGCATGTCGGAGAACTGCAGCACCCCCTTCTCCGACCGCCCATCGTTGAGGACTCCGCTAAACGAATCGTCCTCCTCGTCATCACGAGTAATCGTGGCTTGGTCGGGGCGTACAACAGCAATGTGCTGCGCATGGCGTCGGATTTCATCCGCCGGCGGGAGGCCGAGAACATAGCCGTCGAGGTTCACGTCACGGGAAATAAAGGCGTCGCGCATTTTGCATTTCACGGGCGTCCGCTCGCGCAGCGACACGATCATTCGGGTGATCTACCCACGCTGGCCGATGTGGAAGCAATCGCTACCCGGTTCGCCGACCGGTTCACATCCGGGCAAATCGACTCGGTCCACGTGGCGTACACGAACTTCGTCAGCGCCGCTGTGCATCGGCCGGAACTGCTCACCCTGTTACCGATGGCGGCTTTGACCGGGGCCGCGGCCGGAACCGGTGGCCAGCCATTACCATCACCAGGCAAGACCGGCAGCGCCGTCATGTATGACTTCTCGCCCGATCCGAACATCCTGCTGGGCGAGTTGCTGCCGCCCACGCTGAAGGCCTGCCTGTTGGGGTGTTTTCTGAACGCGGCCACGAGTGAGAATGCGGCACGGAGGATCGCTACGATGCGCGCCACCGAAAACGCCGACCAGATGTTCAAGACCCTCACGTTGCGGTACAACCGCGCCCGCCAAGACGATATCACCAACGAGTTGATGATCATCGTCGGTGCTGCTGAAGCCATCAGAACTTCGGCGAACACCTGATGAGTTACCTGAATCCGTGCTACGCGGCCGTCCTTTCCGAGGAAGCCTCGTTGGGCTGCACAAGTGCCACCCGGGCGCCATTCGCGAGCAAGAACAACTCTCTGGATGAACCAGCGTCCGGGTTTTCGAAAGGAGATCGAAGATGAAGCTGGTCATCAGGATGTTTCTTACCGGGCTGGCTGCCGTTTTGCCGGTCATGGTGACGCTGTATGTGCTGTATTGGCTGGGCAGCACGGCGGAGGCGTTGCTGGGCGGGGGACTGAAGATGCTGATCCCGGACACCCTGTACTGGCCGGGGATGGGCGTCGTGGCCGGGCTGGTCTTGGTATTCGTGATCGGCGCCCTGATGAGGGCATGGCTCTTTCGAAAGGTGTTTCGCTGGGGCGAGCGGCTGGTAGGGCGAATTCCCCTGGTAAAGGCGCTGTATGGGGCCGTGCGCGACCTGATGGGCTTCTTTTCGGGCTCCGACACGAAGGCGATGCGCAGGGCCGTCATGGTGACTGTTGGGGACACCCCCATACGCCTCATCGGTTTCATCACGCGCGAGGACTTCGGAGACCTGCCGGCCGGGATCGGCGGCGACGACACCGTGGCGGTCTATCTGCCCATGAGCTACCAGATTGGTGGTTTTACGACGATGGTCCCGCGCTCGGCGATCCAACCTGTCGACATGTCCATCGAGCAGGCGATGCGGTTCGCCGTCACGGCGGGGATGGGCGAGGTGAAGGAAGGATATCGCTCATTCGTTGACCAGCAGCGGGATCCACAACCGGCTAACAAGTCACTCCACGGCGGATGACGACAGTGCACGTTCGGGTGCCACCCGGCCCGGAACCGTCGCCTTGCGAACCCACTGCTCAAGAGCAGTGGTGCCCGGCGCTACAGAAGGAACGGGTTCATGGTATGCTGTGATGCAGTATTCGCGACCTAGTGGAGCACAGCATAGCCGAGCGGGAATGGTGACAATGTCTGCTCTGCAGCCGTTTCTAAACCCAGAGACCTGGAACACGCCAAGTAGCCCCCACAAAGATGCGTGGCTCAAGTACGGTGGCTTCTATGGCCATCGTTGGGCAAACGATGGGAGTGTGTCGCCCCTTGACTTGTACTGCTATCTACGTGCCCGCTTTGGCGTGCCGAACGGTCCTACTATGGCCATTCGCCATCCATCCACGGAGAACATTTACCAGTGGCACTACGTGGTGGCCTGCGGTGACCGCGTGATTCACTTCATAGCCAGGATAGACCGTCTCGAAATCGTGCCGCAGGCTGACGCAGATGCCAGTGCGGACGAATGGGCCGAGCTCGTCTCATCGCTGAAGAAGGACTTCGCGAGGGTCGGGTCACAGATCGGCAACGTCAGGAAGTCGTTGGAGACGTGGCATCTGTTCGTCAATCCGTTCTGTCGGCTGTCCGGCATCCTGACCCATTTCGAACGTAAGCTACGCGATGACCCGCCCGCGCCACCGCCTGCCATTCCGGCTACCGCCGATGCTGCGGGGATCGCTGCTTTTCAGAGTTCCTTCGATGAATTCGCCAGTAACATGCTCGAAACGCGTGCTGCCGGTCTGTCAACCCGGATGCTCGCCCCCGTGTGGGGCGAGTCATTTGTGAATCTAGTGCTATTCGTCCTGGGAAAGCCCGAGATTAGGGCGGACCGACGAGTCTACGAGAGCACCCTTCGGCAGCCAATCGACGTTCGTATCGCGTCACTCCATCACAACTGCCGTGGCTTCGATAGACGCGTAGATCGCGGAGCGGGCGCGTTCAAGAAGTTCCACACGCTGATGAACGCAAGGAACAACCTTCTGCATGGAAACGTGGACCCCAGTGCGCTACGGTTTGATACGGTGTTCTTCGACCAGGTTCAGTACCAAACCGATGGTCCTCGTCACGAGATTCCGTTGTTCGACGACGAGCAAAACCTCGCGCTTCGGCTGCTCAAAGGCACCTCGCAAGACATTTCAGCAGACCAAGCGCTGGCAGATATAGCGACTGTTCGCGAGTTCATCGCGTTAGTTCTCAACAACATAGAGCCACGCATTCGCGACGTGCTGCAAGCCGTGATGGAAAGTCCGTATCCCGGACAAAGGCAGGGAGATCAACGTACCGGCGTACTGTTTTCTCCGATGATCCCACTCTCCATTATCGCCGGAGAATAGCACGCGGTCTTGGTTCTGCCGGCTGCGTAGTATGGCGCGTCTCGCACTGACGGCAGCGGATCGCCCGCGGGAGTCCGGCACTCACCGGCGGGGTTCCGGGGAGCATCCCCAGGGCTCCGGGAATCTTCCCCGGACATCCCGTGCTCTTTCGCGGGGCTCCGGGACTGGTCCGCGGACGTCCCGGACTCTTCCCCAGACGTCCGGCACTCTTTGCCAGAAGCCCGGCGACGGTTGCCGGACGGGCCGGAATGTGGCCCGGTCGGCCGGAATGTGCGTCAGAGGCCCACTTTACGGGACTTGGCGGCTCGGCTAGGATACTACAGTAGTAGCGCCCCGGGGGCAGCAGGGCCGCGCCGGGGGCCTCCACGCATATCTCTGCAAAAGGAGCGACGGATGGCCGGCGTGCTGGGTTCCGAAATCTGGGGGCCGGTGGCACTGACGGTGTGCCACTGCTCTTGAGCAGTGCGGCCTCGAAAGGTCTCCGAAGGGCACTGCTTGAAAGCAGTGGCACGCCCTGAACCCCGAACCCTGAACCCTAATCCGCTCCAGTGAATCCAGGTCCCGGCATTCGCGCATGATCAAGGACCGCCATTGTTGCAGAGCGGTGCCGCGCTGCGGCGCGGGCCAAGGGTCACTTGCGGCCCGAGTCGTTCGTGTTCCTCTCAGGTTCCTTGGGCCTCGCCCGGCCCGGTCTCGATTTCGCCCATCTTCTTGTGGATTCGTTCGATAACCGTACCCACGACGCCTCGTAGCAGATCTGGAAGGGCGGCGACACACTACGCAGTTGTTTCACCAGTTCCTTGACTCCGCCCCGAATCTGCTGTTGCTTGACGAGTTTCCCGGCTGAATCCAAAATGCAGATGGTCGACTGACGCTGATGTAGATCTAGTCCAATCGTGTACATGCGGGCCTCCTTTCTTTGAAGTTCCAACGGGGTCATACCCCGAAGGAGGCTCGCTTCATAGTTTCACTGCTCAGCAGTGCGGCCTCGAAAGGTCTCCGAAGGGCACTGCTTGAAAGAGTGGCACGCCCTGAACCCCGAAGAACCCTAATCCGCTCCGAATCCAGGTCCCGGCATTCGCGCATGATCAAGGACCGCCATTGTTGCAGAGCGGTGCCGCGCTGCGGCGCGGGCCAAGGGTCACTTGCGGCCCGAGTCGTTCGTGTTCCTCTCAGGTTCCTTGGGCCTCGCCCGGCCCGGTCTCGATTTCGCCCATCTTCTTGTGGATTCGTTCGATACCCACGCGGACCTTCTCAAGGAAGCGATCGATTTGCTGTTCCGCGCCCGGCGGCGGAACACTCCATTCCGCCAGCACGTCGGCGAGTTCGAGCACGAACTCTGCCAGCCAATCCTCCTCATGAAGCCGAACCTCCTCCAGCACTTGCAGGTACACCTTCTCGGCGCGGCGAAACTCGGCGCTTGTTTCCGGCACCGTACAGACGATGCGATGGAAGTCGTCTACCGCAGCGGCCAGCCGCTTCATCTTGGCCGCAACCGCGCGTTCGCGCTCGATCAGCCTGTGGGTCGTTAGACGGTCTTCGTGCCCTTCATTGGCACCAACGATTTCCTGCCGAATCTTCTCTAATCCGGGCTCATCGAGCAAACGCGGGTGGGCTACATGGATGGCGGAAAGCCGGCGCATCAACTTGGCCGCAGCTTCCGCCTCTCCGCGTCGTGCCGCTGTGAGGGCGTCCCGCGCCATCGTGTCGATCTGGCCGCGGAATCCCTCCAGTCGCGCTCGCAGCTTCTCGATTCGTTGTTCGTACCGCTCCAGGTCGGAGGCGGAGATGATCCTGCCAGTCTTCTCGCGCAGCGTCCGCATTTGCTCCAACGTGGCACGCGCTGCATCCTCGTCACCGCCCTTCAGGGCTTCGCCAAGATCCTCAATCAACTGCCGGTATGCCACCTGATCCGGGTCAGGTGGTGGCGGAGTAGGATCTGGCGGGACCTGCCGCGCTTCGGGTCGGTACTCCGGATCGGCGTCGGGACTCGTTCGCCAGCCGGATTCGTCAGTCCGGGATGCCGAAGGGCGATATTTCGAGGGCGGCCTCGACGACGGCTGGGCTCGTTGTTCACTCTGCTGCTCGCGCTGAAGTTCGGCCCGGCGCCGCTCCAACTCGGCTTGGACCATGCTCAGCAACTGCGCATCAGCTCGTACATCCCGGTCCTGTAGCGCCCGCGCACTAATCCGCTCCAGTGAAGACAGATCCCGGCATTCGCGCATGATCAAGGACCGCCATTTTTGCAGGGTGGCGTCGCGTTGTTTCGCGGTCAGGTCCTCAGACATCGGGGCTTCCATTCCATTCGAGCTGCCGGCGCGGTCACGGAAGTGACCCTCAACATCCGTCCGAAATACTGCCACAGAAAGGCGCCAGAAGCCGCCGCACTTCGCCGGGCGTGCTGCAGCGTAGCGATTGGATCGCGACTTCTTCCGTCTCGCGGGAGCTTATGCCGCGGAGCATCTTGCGGACGCCGTCGCCTCGAGTGGGGCTCATGCTCAATTCACGCACGCCGAGGCCGACCAGCAGGCAGGCGAAAGCCGGGTCCGCAGCATCCTCACCGCAGACGGAGACCGGGCAGCCCCGCGCATGGGCCGTGGTTAGAATCTGCCTAATGGCCCTCAGCACGGACGGATGATGGACCGTGTATTCGCTGGCCAGATCGGGGGCATCCCGGTGGACGGCGAGCATGTAGTGGGTCAGGTCGTTTGTACCAATGGCCACGAAGTCGGCCAACTCGAGAATCTCCTCCAGCGCAAACAGCGCCGCCGGGGTCTCAACCATCGCGCCCACCTGCGGCCTCTGCTTGCCGCCCACCCGCTGGACCGCGACGGTCAGTGCCTCGCAAGCACGCCTCAGGTCGTCGCCGCCGACCACCATAGGAAAGAGTACGCGGACGTCTCTGCCCTGGGCTGCATGAGCGATGGCCTGCAACTGCGTGTCGAGGAGGTCCCGTTCAGCCAACGAGAACTGCAGGCCTCGGAGCCCCCAGGTGACGGCGTTCCTGTGTTCAGCCGCCAGGAACAAGGGGACTTTCTCGTCGCCGAAATCGAAGGCCCGGATGACCAATGGCCGGCCGTTCAGCGCATCGGCCACCTGCTCATAGATTCCCACCTGAGCCGCATAGCTCGGCCGTTGCGGCGCTTCGAGGAAAAGGAACTCCGTCCTGAACAGTCCCACACCCTCGAAATGATGCACGCAAGCCTGTTGCACCTCTTCGGGTCGTTCGATATTCGCGAGCAGAGTAACCTTGATCCCGTCTCGCGTGACGCACGGCTGTGCCCCGAGGTCAGCCACGGTTGTCTGCACACGATCGTGCTGGTGTTTCCGCTCGCGGAAGTGCTGCATCTCCGCTTCCGTGGGAGCGAGGGTCACCTCACCCGAAACCCCATCGACAAGCAGGTGCATCCCCGGCCGGATGTGGGCGGTGACCTCTGAGATGCCCACCACCGCCGGAATCCCGAGAGAACGAGCGACGATCGCGGTATGGCTGGTGTCGCTTCCAAGCTCGGTGACGATTCCAGCCAGGCCGCTGTGCGCGAATTCCAAGGCTTCCGATGGGAGCAATTCACGTGCGGCGACGATGGAGCCGGGCGGCAAGGGCGCGGCAGCCCTGGACTGGTCCTCCGCGAGATGCCCAAGCATCCGCCGTCCCACGTCGCGGACGTCCTGCTCTCGCTCACGAAAATAGGCATTTTCGAGTCCGCCCAGTCGTTGGGCCAGCTCCTTAACTACCTCATCGACGGCCTGCTCGACATTGACCTCTTCCCGCGAAACGTACTCTCGTACTCGGGGTGCGATCTCCTGGACCAGCCGGGCGTGAAGCTGAGAGATCTCGGAGGCAGCGCGGGGGGTTGCCTCTCCCGCCTGTTCCAGTTCAGTACGGGAGCGCTCGACCGCTTCCTCCAACCGCTTATGCTGGTCGTCGATCTCCGCTGGCGGGACCGTATACCGCGGGATTTCGAGCCTGGGGTGGACCTCGTAATCGTAGACGACTGCGGTGCCCTCGACGTATCCGGGCGAAACGGGTTTACCCTTGAGGAGGGACATAGAGCACCTCGTCCGATGGTCATTGAAGACGCGCGACAGCACCGACGCAAGGGGGATGAAGCCGCTCCGCGTGCGCCGACCTCCCGGCCAGGTGAGGCCTGTCAAGCCACAGAAGTCATCCCGCATCCGCATTGTGCGCGGCAATGGCGGCGCCGACCTTCGCAATGAGGTCGGCGGCCTTGTAGGGCTTTGCCAGGAACTCCACAGACCCGATTCCGGCGAAGCGCTCCGCGACGTGTTCTTCGCTGTACCCGCTGACAACGACGACCGGCACACCGGATCGGATTTCGAGCAACTTCCGGTACACCTCCTCCCCGCCCAGGTCGGGCATTGTCAGATCGAGCAGCACGGCGTCGATCCGTTCATGGTGTTCACGGAACGCCTCGATCGCTGCGCGGCCGCCGTCGGCGGTCCGGACCGTGAATCCGCCATGTTCCAGTATTCGCTGTGCCATAGTGCGGACGATTTCTTCGTCGTCCACCAAAAGCACCGCGCCGGTCCTGTGCGGCATCGCCGGGGTCGGCTCCTCGGCGATGCGGCGCACCAGCGGCTGCTTCGACGCCGGGAACAAGACCCGGAAACACGTTCCCTGTCCGGGCGCGCTGCGTACTTGGAAAGCCCCGCGATGTCCGCGGACGATGCCCTGGACCGCGGCCAGCCCCAAGCCCCGGCCGGTGAATTTCGTGGTGAAGAACGGGTCAAACATCTTCGCCTGGGTCTCGGGGGCCATGCCGCAGCCGGTGTCCGCGACCTCCACAAACACGTAGAGCCCCTCGGGCACGTCTTCCTCGTGCAGCATCGCGGCCAGGAGAGCGCTATCCGCGTCGATCACGCCGCTACGAATAGTCACGGAGCCGCCCGTGTCGCCGATCGCTTCCGCCGCATTCATGACCAGATTCATGACCAGTTGCCGGAGCTGGGTGGCGTCGGCCTCGATGAGCGGTGGGTTCTTCACAAAGTCGAACTCCAGCACGACCTTTTTGGAAATCGACGCCTTTACGAGCTCGGCCATGTCCTGCACGATTTCCGGGAGGCTGACCGCGACAACTTCGAAGCGGCCTTTGCCGGAGTAGGCCAGCATCTGTCGGGTCAGGTCCGCAGCACGGTGCCCGGCGCGTTCGATGTACTTGATCAACTGGCGTACCGGCTCATTTTCCGACAGCAGCTCCAGCGCCAGGCTGGCGCTGCCGAGCACGCCGGTGAGCAGGTTGTTGAAATCGTGGGCAATGCCGCCGGCGAGCACGCCGAGACTGTCCAGCTTCTGCGCGTGCAGCACGCGACACTCGAGTTCGCGGCGCTCCTGACTCAATGCCTGCTTGAGGCGGGTTACGTCGGAGAAAGTGATGACAACACCGTCAATGCGATCATCAAGGGTGCGATAGGGCAGGACGCGCATCGTGTGCCAGCGCCCGTCGCGGGGTCTGCACTTCCCTCTCCGTCGCCGACAGGCGGCTTGAGCATCTTCTCGCTCTCAGGCGGCGAGTTCCTTGCCGTCGAAGTTCTGCGTGATGTGACCGATGGGCCGTCCCACATCCCCGGGGATTAGGTTGAGCAACTCCGTGGCTCGCGGTTGTGAAACGTCTTGATCCGCAGTTGGCTGTCCAGGAATACGGTGGCGATCTCCGTGGCTGCCCAACAGATTGGCCAGGTCGTTGTTGGTGGCGGTGAGCTCATCGAGCTTCTCATGTGAGCTGACTGTTGACAGTGGTCAATTCCTCGTTGACCGACTGCAACTCCTCCTTGGAGGCCTCCAACTCCTCGTTGGTGGACTGCAGCTCCTCGTTCATCGACATGACTTCTTCGTTGGCGGACTTGAGCTCCTCGGTGGCGGTGTCGAACTCCTCGGCATCGGCGCGAAGCTCGCGCCGGAGTGTCTTCACTTCTTGTTCAAGCTGGGCCACGAGCGGTTCGTCCGCCGCCGACACAGTTGCTGCGGACGCCGGCAGCCGGCGAACGCGGATCGCGCGCGTCCTCGAAGATGATTGCCAGCAGCCGTGTCGGTATCCGGCGCGGAGGGAACGCGCGATAACGGTTACGATCTGCCAGCGGCGTGCCCCCGCGCGGGAAGCCGGCACGCGCAGCTATCGGTAACCGCCTCGTCGTGTTGGAGCGCCTTGCTCCATAGCACGGCGCAGCTTTGCCGAAAGCGTTCCGGAGGTCATATCCAGTACGTTCAAGCTGGCCAATCCCTTCGGATGGCCCAGGTAGCTTCTCCGTCTCGCCGTAGAAATGGAGTATCTGGCCCCGAGGATTAACCAGAACGATGCTGGCCTTGAAGTGCCTCAGAAGCACGTCCTGGTTGGCATGCGCCAGAGCGAGCAGCGGGCGGCGGGCCCGGTCCGCGCTCGCGTACACCGACAGGACTTCCGACCGTCGGTGCGCATCGGAAATGCGCGGCGAACGCCTGGCGGTTCGACCGAATCAGGCGATAGATTCGCCTTTGCTTGGAGACCGGCTCGAAGAGGTCCTCCATCTCAGTGATGCCTTCGGACTTTACCCAGGAAGAGGTACCCGCCCGGAGCTCAGTGCGAAGCTGAACAACGAAAGGATCTCCTTCTGGGCGGCCGGCTCGATGTAGATCAGCACGTTACGGCAACTGACCAGGTCGAGTCTTCGAGAAGGGGGGGTCGGAGATCAGATCCTGTCGCGAGAAAACCACGGCCTCGCGGAGCTGCTTTGAGACCTGGTACTTATGGTCGTTCTTGAGTGAAGAATCGCTGCCAACCGATCCAGCCGAGATCGCCTCGGCGATGCTCTGGGCGTAAGACCCCGGTCCGGGCCACGTTTCCAGCGCGCGGTCGTCGACGTCCGAAGCAAATACTTGGACGGGGCGAGCGGCACCCGAGGAGGCCACGGCCTCCAACAGGAGCATAGCCACGGAGTAGGCCTCCTCACCCGTGGCGCACCCTGGCACCCACGCCCGCAGTGGGGCTGTCTGAGTTACTCCTCGGCGATAAGGGGGACAACTCGCCTCTTTTCGCAACTCCTCGAAGGCTTCTGGATCACGGAAGAAAGAGCTCACGGCCGATCAGCATGTCCCGGGAAAGCTGTGTCAACTCTCCATGGTCTTCATCGAGCAGCTTGCAGGTAGTCAGGCCATGTCGGCGACCTGCCTGATCCCCATGCGCCGTTGGATGCGGGCGAATGATCGTGGTCTTCTTGTAGTGCCGATAGTCGCTGCTCGTGCGAACGTTCGCAGGAGCTTGAGGATGGGACTCCAGGTCGTCCGCGGCAGCTTCCGTCGTCGTGTGGCACGGGGCTCGCTCGAAGGGCACGCGTGCAGCGCGTAGCTGACCAAAGCGCAGCGGGCATCTGAGTCACCGGCAGGACGTGGTCCACCAGGCCGGTGTCGATCGCGCTTTGCGGCATCGCCGGGAACTGGGCCGTCTCCGGATCCTGCGCCATGCACATCCCGCCGGTCTCGCGAACCGCACGGATTCCCCGCGTTCCGTCCGAGCCGCTGCTGCCCGAGAGAATGATGCCGACTGCCGCCTCGTGCTGATCCTCGGCCAGGGAGGTCAGAAAGAAATCGATCGGCATCCGGATACGGTCGCGCTCCGACCGCTCGCTCAACACGAGTCGCCCCCCGTCGATGGACAAGTACTTGCCAGCGGGATTGGCGTAGACGCGGTTGGCCTGCACGACCATGCCGTCTTCGGCCTGAACGACCTTCATGCTCGTACACTTGCCCAGGATGTCCGCCATGCGGCTTTCGTGGGTCGGTTCCAGGTGCTGGATCACCACGAAGGCCAATCCGCCGTCTACGGGCATGGCCGTGAAGAGCTCTTTCAACGCCTCGATTCCGCCCGCCGAGGCGCCGATGCCCACAACGAGAACCGGCGTGGAATCAGATCCGTCGCTCATGATGACGCCTTTCTGGCCTCGGTCGCCGGCTGACCGCTGCGCGTGGCAACGTCGGCGACACTTGGCGGCGCGCCCCGCCGCGGGAAGAATTGGATCCTGTTGGTCAAAGCCCTTTTGCAGTTACAGTATGCCCTTCGCATAGCGTCCGCGAAAGGGGGCGTGAGCATGCAATCTGCGTTCGGCGGTGTGGTCGCTGGGCTGCGTCGGGCTTCAGCAGGGGTTCGTTTCTTCACCCCCATGCCTCAACGAGGCGCACCAGCGAAGGATGGCGGCAAAGCAGCACCAAGCAGGACGCCAAGCTCGGATGATTGAGATCATAAGTGTCTGCCAGTTCACTGCTTAGATCGCTGCCGCCACCCATTCCCAAGCTGGCGGCCACCCGTACGTCCGATCCGGCCGACTGGCAAAACTCGTGGCAGAGCCGTCGTGATGGCTATTACGAGCAACATCAGTACTTCCCTATCGTGATCAGCGAACCGACCACGCAGCACGTGCTCTACGCTGCCTTGTGCCCGGGGAGCGTGCACGCGGCACACGGCGCGTATGACGACTTACAGTTCGTGGTGGATCGGCTGCGGCGAGCACGCCCGGACGTCGCGATTCACGTCCGCGGCGACAGCGGCTTCGGCGTGCCATCAATGTACAAAATCTGCGAGAAAAACCGCCTGACGTACACTTTCGGCATCAGCGCCAACAAACGGCTGCAGGCGATGGCCCAGTCGTTACTCGATCGGGCTGTCGCCGAATACGAACGCACCGGCGTCAAGCAACGGTTGTTCGCGCATTTCGCCTATCAGGCCGGTTCTGTACCCCGGCTTATCTGCCGCGGGCAGTTTACGCGTGGGTTAAGCAACGTCTCGTGAAAGACGTGAACTCAGCGTCGGCGGCGGCGCGCGAATCGACTTCCGAGCGTTCGACGGGGCCGACGCTCTGTGGGCTCACTGGGCATTGCTTCACGCCGTGGCGTGCGCTCTGGGGCGGGCCCGTCCGTCAACCGCCCAGCCGCCGCTGATGGTCCGCGGGTAGATTCTGTCACCGTCAGCGCGAGGCTAGGCGCGTCAACGCGGTTAAGCTGTCGGTCGATCAGCATTTCGATGTCGGTCAATTCGCCGCCTTGCTCGGGTGTCACAAACGTGAGCGCGTGGCCGCTGTTACCCATGCGGGCGGTGCGACCGATGCGGTGCACGTAGACTGCAGGATCCGCGGGAATGTCATAGTTCACGATGTGGGAGACGCCCGTCACGTCGAGTCCGCGAGAGGCCAGATCGGTTGCAACGAGGACCTTGAGCCGACCGGCGCGCAGGTCGTTGAGCACGCGGGTGCGGCGTCCCTGGGTGAGACCGCCGTGAATCTCGGCACAGGCGACATTGGCTCGCGTCAGTTGTCGCGCGACCTTGGTCGCGCCGCGTTTCGTGCGCGTGAAGACGATGGCGAGGTGTGGGCGCCGTCTCGCTTGAGGAACTCCCGCAGCGCCCCAGAGTTTGTCGCGGGCCTCGACGGTCATGTAGTCCTGCCTGACTTGATCGACGGTCAGGCAATCGGCCGACACATTGATCTCGACCGGATCGCGCATGAGGCCATGTGCCAATCGGTGGATGTCCTCGGTCATCGTGGCCGAGACGAAGATCGTCTGACGATCGCGGGCAACGTTCGCCATGATGCGGCGGATGTCGTCGCGGAAGCCGATGTCGAGCATTCGATCGACTTCGTCGAGCACGGCGACCTTCACGCTGCGCAGATCAAGCGCTCCGCGCTGAATCAGGTCAATGATGCGTCCCGGTGTGCCGACCACGATGTCGACGCCTCCCTTCAACTCGCGCAGGTTGGCCCCGATGCCGGTGCCGCCGAAGACGATCAGGGTCCGAGGAGGCTGGGCGGGGCTCAATAGCTGCACTTGCTCGCCGACTTGCGCCGCAAGCTCGCGCGTGGGCACCAGCACCAGCGCCTGGATTCCGTGGCCGGGCCGTGCACACGCTGCAAAATCGGCAACGTGAATGCGGCGGTCTTGCCGGTGCCCGTGCGGGCCTGCCCGAGGCAGTCCCGACCCGCCAGCGCCGGCGGGATCAGTTCACGCTGAATGTCGGTCGGTTTCTGGAATCCGACGCGATCCACTGCGTGTCGAGCAGCGGGCGGCGAAAGCCCAAGTTCAGCGAAGCCGCCAGGCCACGGGCTTGCTCCGGTCTGTCGTGGTTGATGCCGGGGTATTGCGGCGTTTCCTTGGCCCGTCGGGCCGGGCACCGCCGTTGCCGCCGGCGCTCTTCCAGTGGCGCTTGCGTGTCGGGTGCGTCACTCGTTGGGCGACTCGTGTCGCTTCTTCCAATCTACATACCTGATTGTGTCACTCATTACTCCATGGGCCGGGCTGTGCCACGGCCGTCTGTCTGTCTTTCAAATCGGTGGCGATGGATCGAATCGGGGTCGCCGCGCCCTGAACACGTCCCCAGGTGCAGGACGGGTGCCGGGAGGCTGGCCGCGCCCGGGAGCATGCGTCCGCTCGCAGCGCGCGCAACCCACGACTAGCGGTGTGCAAGCGCGTTTTCCGCCTGGCGCCAGTGGAACCATGAAGAGGAAAGGGGGAAGGCCGCGCTGCGCGGCCTTCCCGTTCAGATTGCTCGATGTTGAGGGATATCTAGCGGCCTCGGCCGTAGCCCCCGCGACCCGCCGCCGTAGCCGCCACCGCTGCGTGGCTCCCGCGGCTTGGCCTCGTTGACGGTCAGGGCGCGCCCGCCGTGATCTTGTCCGTTCAATGCGGTGATCGCCGCTTGCGCCTCAGAATCGGAGCCCATCTCGACGAATCCGAAGCCCTTGCTCTGGCCCGTCGAGCGGTCTTCGATGACCTGCGCACTGTCCACGCTGCCGTGGGGTGTGAAGAGCTGTTCCAGATCAGAACTGCTCACGCCATAGCCTAAGTTCCCAACATAGAGTTTCCTACCCATCGTATTTCTCCTATCGATGGAATGCGTAACCCGTTGCTTTACTTTCAGGGTCGCAGTTGAAAGTGACCGCGGTTCCGGCCAAGAAGGAGGGAGTACGATCTGGGCGGTAAGTTGCGGGACTTGCGGCACAACGCCGGGTCTCGGCCTCGTTCGTGAATCCGACCGTCCCTATTGTATCGGGGATCGGCAGGATGTACAGGGGCCTTTTTTCAGTCCTTCGAGCCCAGATCACCCCGTTGGCAGCTCTGCCTGGGGAAATCAGTTGCCATGTGGGCCGCCAGGGGCCCATCCGCAGCTATCCCGGGCGCGGACGCCGGTAATACGTGAGAGGCCTCAATTCCAGCACACATTATGTGTCCACCAAGCTTGGCGAAGGTGCGACCCGTGCGCTCTCCAGGACACACGGCAACTCGGAGCGCAGGTCGCAGCGGCGGTCGTTAGGGGCAACATGGCACCGCGTTGCCAGGAAGTCACGGCAGCTCCGCTGACTCTGGCGGAGGTTCTTGCGGTAAGACAGGTTGGCCACGATCGCGATCAACGGCCGGCGACGGTGCCAGAGGCTGTCCCAGACGCGACGAATCGTGTTCCGCAGGGAGTAGAACGTCCCGTCACACGCTTCCATCTCATGGGCTAGATCGGCACGCGTGAATCGCTGGTAGCGGGCCACTGGGAACGTGAGCGTGTAATACCGCCAATCTTCCGGAAACCCGTCGGTGGCAATACGGCCCTGCGATTTCAGGTCGTCCCACAACCGCGTGCCCGGCAAGGGCGTGAGAAAAAGCGTGTTCAGGATGTCCACGCCGTAGTGCGCCGCCGTAGCGGCGATTCGCTTGCCGATGCCCGGCTCGTCGGTATCCAGCCCCATGATGAACGAACCCACGACGAGTATCTTGCGGCGTTGGATGCGACGCACGGAGGCCGCCAGGTCGCGGCCGTTGAGCAGATTGAATTTCTTGCCGACCTCCTTGAGGCCCGCGACCGTCGGCGACTCGAAGCCGATGAACACGCCGGCACAGCCCGCCCGGGCGGCGAGCGTCAGCAGCTCATCGTCGTCGGCCATGTTGATCGTGACCTGCGCGATCCAGCGTTTGTTCAGCTTGGCCTGGATCATCGCACGGAAGAGATCCTTGGTGCGGGCGATGTGCTTCTGGCTCGTGCCGATCAGGTTGTCGTCGACGACCAGCACCAGCTTCTCGCGAATCAGGCCGAACTCGCGAACAACGTCGGCGATGGGCCGCTGGCGATAGCGAAAACCGTTGAAGGAGGTCACGCTGCAGAAGCTGCAATTGAGTGGGCAACCGCGCGTGGTCTGGATCGATCCAAACGCGTAGTCGCCGGCGAGCAGATCGTGGCGGGCGGGCGGCATGGCGTCCATTGTCGCGTGCGTACCCTCATAAAGGGGCTGCAAAGTGCCATGTCTGGCATCGTCGAGGACCTGGCCCCAGACTTGCTCGGCTTCGCCGGTCACGATCGAGTCGACGCGGGCCGCGGCCTCGTCCGGGCACATCGTGGCGTGAATACCACCCATGACGACCGGAACGCCGCGCTCGCGGTACTCCGCGGCGAGTTCGTACGCGCGGTTTGCCTGCGACGTGAACGCGGTCACGCCGACCAGGTCCGGGCGCGGCAGCTTCTCGTACTCCGGCATGCGAATGTTCTCGTCGAAGATCGTGATCTGCCATTCCGCAGGAGTCAGGGCCGCGAGAGTAAGAAGACCCAGAGGCTTCCAGACGCGGTAGCGATTCCAGCGGCTGCGTTTGAGGTCGGTAAGACCCACGAGCGGATTGCGAGGGTTAATCAGGTACAGATGAATGGGCTTAGTCCTTTCGGGTCCGGCATGGCGTTTCGTCTCTGGAGCTTCACACCTGGCGTGGCGCAATCGACCCGCGCGGATTGGTGGTGCGATCGCGAGGCAACGCGGAACAGCGATTTCCGTGTTCGCAACGCTTGAAGCCGCAATCAGATCCTGATGCTGCCAAGGCAGGGGAAGCGGGCGTGGGAACCACTCCAAGCGTGAGCAGTCTCTCCAGTTCCTGTACGCGGTCCCGCAACGCCTTGAGTTCGGCCACCCATTTCGGCAACCGCCGCATGCCCGCCTCGTTTCGCAGGAAGCGCGCATTGTCGGTAGCCGGAATACCGCGGACGGTTTCACCCGCCGAGACATCCTTGAAGACCGCGGATTTCGCGGCTACCCGAGAACGGGCGCCTATTCGAACATGATCGCTCAACCCGACCTGGCCCCCCAGCATGACGTGTTCGCCGAGCGTGGTGGAACCGGCGACGCCACACTGTGCCACGATAATGCAGCCGGGTCCGATGTCCACGTTGTGGGCAATCTGCACGAGATTGTCGATCTTGGTGCCGCGACCGATGCGCGTGACGCCTGCGCGCGCCCGGTCGATGGCGCAATTCGCGCCAATCTCGACATCGTCTTCGATCACGACTGTCCCGATTTGAGGGATCTTGAGGTGCTCGCCGTTGCGTTGCAGGTAACCGAACCCGTCCGCACCAATTGTCGTGTTCGGATGAACGGTGACCCGGTCGCCGATCGTGATGCGCTCGCGCACCACCACGTTCGGCCACAGCTCGCAGTCGCGTCCGATGCGCGTCATGGCGCCGACGTAGACTCCGGGATGGAGCCTGGTGTTGGCTCCGATGACCGCGCCGGCGTCAACGTACACGTTGGGCCCGATGGTCGCCCCGGATACATTTGCTTCCGCGTGGATTCGAGCCGACGGGTCTATACCCGGCCCCAGCGTTTCACGCGGGGGTGCCAGCCACTCCAACACGTGCAGCAGTGCCACATCCGGGTCTGCCACCTTGATAACAGTGTGATTCGGCAACGGCGGACAATCGGTGCTCACCAGGATGACACCCGCGCGCGATCCGTTGACCGACGAAAGGTAACGGTTATCCCCGATCCATGAGAGCGAGTCAGGTGTTGCCTGATCGAGAGTTGCCGCAGTGGTGATTTGGCACGTCCCGTCACCTTCGAGAATGCCGTCCAAACGCACTGCCAGATCGTCAGCCCTCAGACTGATGTCAGTACACATTCCTGGATCTCCGACAGGGAACGAAGACGCTCAGACGGAACGTGCTCGATCGCCCAGTTGATTTCATTGCCGCTGGCAGCATCGACCATCGGGATGCGAGCGGATGCAAGTCCGTCGTACGGCTCGATGGGGCCGCGTCTGAGTCGCCAGGCCCACGCCAGCATCTTCGGGATGGTCAGCAACAGCCCAATCTGCCCGATGAACTGGTATGTGAACTGCTTCGGGGTGACCGAGTCGTGGCGAATGCGAAACAGGGCGCGAAGGGTGTTGATCGGATTGTAGAAATCGGCGTAGGCACGCAACACATTCAACTGCTGCCGCCAGGGACGCCGATGATGCGACGCCACAACGTGATTGCCGTCCTGAAAGGCGTTCGGCACCGCTTGGCCGCCCACCTGCCGATAGACGCCGCCGGAGGTCAACGCCGGCTCCAGGTTCCGCGTGCCGATCGCCGGCCCGAGGTACGTGCATTGGTAGCTGACCGCGCCCTGGTCGAATACGTAGCGGGCCTGATTCAACAGGCCAGAGAGGTCGCCCGGCGCCGAGCGCAGAGGTTGGGCGTCGCTATGTATCATCATCACGTGCGGCTGAATGCCGAGCTTCTGCATCAGCCCGAAGAGCTGTTCGGTGCAGCTCGCGCTCTGCCCCTTCTTCACGAGCTGGCCGGTGAGGTCCTCGATGCCGAACCAGATGCCGCGCATGCCGGCCCTCCGGCACATGGGCAGCAGATCCCGGTTCTTGAAGACATCAGCCTGTGTCCCCTCCGTGTAGAACCTGATGCGCTTGCCCAGACGAACACCGTTGGTCTCGGTCCGACCGAGTTCACCCATCAGCGATTCGACCGATTCGCGGTTGTTGAAGAAGTTGTCGTCGGTCCCAAAGAAGGTGCAAATGCCGAAGGTTTCGTGGATGTGCTTGATCTCGGCCGCGAAGCGCTGCGGACTTTTGTGTCGCCACGTTCGCTGACTCGTAGCGGGGATCGGGCAGTAAGGGCAATTGAACCGGCAGCCCTGCGTTGCAATCACCGAGGCAATAGGCGAGAGCCTCCCCACGCGACGCGGTGCGCATGGCAGCGCGGCCAACGTCTGCCGACAGTGCGGCGGCTCGAGCATGCGATAGCCGGCGTCCGGTAGCGGGTATTCATCGAGATCACGCAGCAGTCGTTGCACCCCCGTGTTTACGGCGACTGGCTTGCTCGCATGCGCGTTTGGCGACAAGTAGACCAGCCCGGGAACCTCGTTGAGTGCGCCCACGGATCGGGCTTGCTCGAACGCGTCACGGGCCGTTCGATGGGCATGATCAGCGCCCAGGATTGTGTACAACAGGTCGATCAACACAAACGCCTCGCCGGTGACCACGCAATCCGCCCCCATACCCGGCTCCGGACCGATCTCGAAGAAATCAGTCGGCTCATAGATGGCCTTCGGGCCACCCGCCAGGATCAGTGGACGTACATCACCCATCCGATGCGCGTCGCGCACCAGCTCATACGCTGGCTCGCTGTGCACCTGCATCGACGAGACCAACAGAATGTCGAGCGGCTTGCCGTTCAGTTGCATCTGGCTGGGCAAGACCCTCGGCGACCATTGCTGCAGGACGATGCGGAGATTGGTGAAACCGGCTGCGGACAACACGTCCGCCAGCAGCCGGACGGAGCACGGCGCCATGCGCTTGTCGGCGTACCAGAACGGCAGCATGCGCGTGCGGAAATCGAACGCATATACCAAGCCGACTCGCAGATCGTGCGCATGCTTCAGTTGCCGTAGCGCAAGTACACGCCGCCGAAACTCACCGTCCGGCAGGTACACGTCGTCGCGGGCTCGTCGCGGCAGCTCCATTAATCAGCCTCGTGTCGCTCGCCCCGGTGCAGCTTGAGGCGCGAACGGCCGCCGGTCTTCTTGGCATCCAGCGTCATGCTCGTCATCGCCTCGGATACGTCCTTATCCAACAGCAGGACCGTCCTGCCATCGTGGCTGAACGCTGTGTCCCCAGTGGACTCGCGATCGAGCAGCAGCGTCCAGCGCCCATCCTGTCGCGCGAATCTTAATGCCAGCCCTTCCGCAACGCCCCGGCGGGTCAGCTTGCGGGACAGCCTTTCGAGCGCGGGCTTCGTTACAGACAACATCTGCCACCGTCCTTTCGACTTCGTGCGCCCGCCGCGACAGAGTGAGCGCCGCAAATGGGCGACATGCACGCCGACCGCAGCCCCAGGCATCTCTCCCTCCAGAGAGCGTCAGCTTTCGGCCTGTCCCGGCCCGGTGGGCCGGTTATTGCTCCATATGTCCCTCTCGACATTGCCCGCGAGCAGGAACACCTGCACCACGGTGCCGCTTGCGAAAGCCCTGACGACGGTTCCAGTGCTCGGCTCGATCTCGGCCGTTGCCTCGCGCACCTTCACGCCCGTGATCCGTTCGATTTTAGTGCGGAGGGTGCCCGCGGCGCTGGCGAAGAGTTGCTGATGAAACTCCTGGACCTTGGCAGCACCGTTCGGGTCCTTGGCCAGGGCTTTCTCTGCCTCCGACAAGGCTCCGTGCAGAGTGATGACCAGTGCGTCATCGCTCAGGACCACCGTCACCGACTTGGGCCGGTGACCAGTGCGTTCCTGTTCGAACGACTTGACCACCTCGGCAATCTGCTCCGCTTTTCTCACCCTGGACTGGCCCAATGGAATGTGTCCTTGCCGGCGGCTGCCGTTGTCGGTGTCGGTAGCACAAAAAAGCCGATGTGGCTGAGCACACGGAGGTACTTGACCACATCGGCTTACTCGTCGACGGGCCTCCCGGTGCGGCCAGGCTGCCCTTCAAATCGTCATCCGACGTAACGTATTCGCGTCAAACTGCGATAGGATCCAGGCGCGACGCGGACTTCGCGCTGGCTCCAACGCAAGTTATTATACCGACCGTGCCATGGATGGCAAGTGGGTTTCCGCGGTTGGGCCATCCCGCCTGCCGGTCAGCGAATTACGAGGCGCACGTGCGCAAGGTATCTCACCGGGACGTTTGGGCGGCGTTTTTGGATAGACTGATGCGACGATGAAGACCCAGGGAGAAATTGAAGCCGGGATCTGCGACGGCATGCGTCGTTTCGAACTGGAGTACATGGGACGCGGGCCCAGGGACCTCCACACCCACCTTATCGACGACTTGCTCGTGGTCCGGCTCCACGGCGTCCTGACCGCGGCTGAGCAGCAACTGGTCGGATCACTCCCGGCAGAAAAAGGACGAGAGCTGCTCAAGCAAGTGAGAACGCAGTTGATCGAAACCGCCCGGCCGGTGCTGGAGACGATGGTCGAGGAGGTCTCCGGCATGAAGGTCCTCAGCCTGCACCACGACATCAGCACCCAAACCGGCGAGGAGGTCGTGCTCTTCACCCTCGCCGACTCACCTGTGTTTCGCGACAAGAAGTCCAAGTGACACGGTGCCGACTAACGGGGCACGAAGCGGTCCCCAGTCAGTCCCCAGCGAGCTCGGTTTTCGAACGACTCGGAAGGTCAAGAGTGGTCACGGTGAGTCAGTTCGCTAACCGCGGCACCTGCCGGTGTTTAAGGTCTAAACTCCTGTCATAAGACAACTTCCGCCGGAGGTCAGGGTGATTTTCGATTCCCCCCGCCCCCAGTTTCTAACCACTTGTCGCAACACTAGTTGCGATCTCGAAAAGGGGCGCGCCCAGTCAGTGCCCATTGACACGCTCACGGCTGGGGCCCCTTCTGCAACAACCGCGCGTCATCGAGACCGCTGTCAGACTTCTCATACTCAGCAGGGAACGCGAATCGATCCAAGCCACGGTCGTGGTCATGAATCGGGTCTGTGGCGTGGCCCATGGCCAGATTCGATACCTCGCGACGGATCTTGCTGACGTGCGCTCGGGTGCGGTGGTAGTGCCGCAACCAGTACCAACGCAGTAGCGACCACTTCTTGCCGGTCTTCGGGTTTGTCTCCACGAGGACCTTGGCTTCGAGCGCGTAGCGCTTCAGGCGGCCAAGCGTCTTGTTCTCCGCGACCTGGTTCCCGGCCTCGTTGATGAACAACCAGTCTGACACCTCGCCGAGTCCCATGCCGCCGATCACGCCGGCGAGTCGGTCCGTAATGTGCACCGGCCGGCGACTGCCCCGGCTTTTGGGCACCCATAGCCCGTCGGTTGTTGCGCTTATAGGCAAGAAAGGCTACGCAGGGCAATTGCCGCGCCGTCGTTGCGGGTCCCAGTTTTGCCCGATGGCAATGCCTTCCACCTCAAGTAGAATGGCATCGTGACGACGAACGCTGATAAGCCTAAGGTTGCTCCGGTCTTCAAGGAGTGCGTCCGCTGCGGCTACTCGTTACGGGGATTGCCCGCCAACTATGCATGTCCTGAATGCGGGCTGCGTTTTGATGAGCGATGCGCCCTTTACCGCGTTGCGAATCCCAGGCAGTTGATGATCTTCTGGCTCATGATCCTCGGCGGGGGGTGGGTCGCCCTGAGGCACCTCCCCCACATCGCGAACCTGGGTGGCGCTTCAGCCTGGGAGATAATTGGCGCTCTCGCAGGTGCGATTTGGATTATCTGCGTTCCGATTGCAGCGTGGTTCTTCGTCAGACGCTACCGCCGCGGCTTCGCGGTGGCCATCACGAGCGACGGGCTGATTGTACGCCTGCCCGGCTTCAGTGATGAGCTGATACCGTGGGGTGACATCGTCGGGGCGTCGATCGAAGATCGCCCCACAGGCAAGCCTCAGGTCGCCTCCGTTTCTCTCAAGAGCAAGAACAAGTCCATTGGAATCGGCGGCGTAGCCAACGTGTTTCCGAAACACGCCGACGTGGAGCATTTCGTCCGACAGGTCATGAGTCGGCTTGAGTCGGCGGAAGACGCGGGGGAATCGTGCCTTTCATCTGGCGGAGATTCCGACGATGCCGGCGTTTTGAGGTCGTGATGACCGAACAAACATCGCACCCAACCCAGCAAACCGGTCGCATCAAGGACGCCCGTGGGCGGAGAGTGACGCAGGTTGATCCCATTGCGCTATACCTGCTGCGACAGCATGAGGTGATTGATGCCGACACTCTCCACGCCATAGCAAATGAAAAGGGCGTGCGCATTGCGCCCGGAGAGCGCGTAGCACTGATCGGCGGCCTTTGCGGGGCGTTGCTGGTGATCGGCTTTTTCACTTTCGAGTCGATTACGGGGGGCATACGCGATGCGAGCATCGCGAAATCAGCGGGGCTGCTTTTCCTTGGTTCCCTGCCGTGGATCATCTGGTATGGCATCAAGCGGAAACGCTTCAAAAACGTCGCGCGGGTCATGCTCAAGTACCTCCAGTGCCCCCACTGCGGCTACGACATCCGCGGCTTGCCAGTCGATCCAGCAGATGGGACAACCGTATGCCCCGAGTGCGGCTGCGCTTGGAGCTTGGAGCCTGAGGCGCAATGACTTGGGTCTGGCCGGATTACATTCACCGAGACCTCCCGCTTACGAAACAGGAGCGGAAGGCGATCCACCATGCCGCGTGGAAGCTGTGGTGGGGGAGTGGATGGCATCTGACACTCCACTTCGCGACTCGATTGGCGGTTGAGTTCGCTAAGATGGGGGAAACCGCGAAAACGGCAATGGTCACCGGTTGCGCCATTGGCCGAGCAACGCGTTTCGTTTCCTCGGGTGGACGCCACGTTTCCGGCGGATGCGGACCAACTTTCGTGAGTTCAGGCCGGTGATGACCATCGTTGCGGCTGAGTCGGTTAGCACCTCAGGCTTGGCCGCAGGTCTTGCCACACACCCCAAAGCGGACACGCGCCGTCAAACAGAACCTTGATTGACCACATGCTCATGGCTGGTGCTCCCCGTCGATTGATGCGGCATTGCCCGGCACTTGCAGTGCTCGCACGAACGCGACCGCGTGACGCAGATTATCGCCGTACGCGGAATACTGCATACGTTCTCGCAAAGGTGCTGTCAGGATGCGGCCGCCTACCAGAACTGCTACGCCGAGCTTCTGCGCGGCGTGATAGAGTGCGCCGTATTCCTCGAGGAATCCCGCCTCGGTTTCGACGGCGCTGACACTTAGCCAGAGCACCCGCGGGCGGACATGCTGCAGGGCGTCAACGAACGTTGCGGCTGGTAAGTCACAGCCGTAGGACTGAGCGTCCCAGCCAGCCTCGCGCAGCGCGATCTCCACCATCGTGGTGGGAAGTGAATATGGATCGCCTGTCAGGGTTCCGCCAATCGCCTGCGGAGCCCCCGGCGCCGGTCCAGGCAGGAACATCCGCAACTGATGCAGTTCTCGGGTGCACAGCTCCACAGCGCGACGTTCCGCGTAGACAGCGACCTCGCCGTGTGCCCAGCAGTCGCCGATGGCGCGGAATGCTGGCGCAACCAGATCATCGAGCAGTTCGAGGGTGGGTGTGCCGGCGAGATACGAACCCAGGAGCAGACGGCGGAATTCGGACTCGTCAGCATTTTCGAGTGCCGCTTGGACAGCTTCGCGCAACCCGGCGCTATCTCCTGGGCTGCGGCGATTGAGCTCGGGGAGGCCCAGGAGCCCGGGCTGGACAAGCTCAAGATGATGCTGGCGGACGAATTCCACGAGTCCGTTAAGCGGTAAACGTCGGTGGCCGCCGGGCGTACGAGCGGCCGGCAACAAACCTTGATCACACCAGCGCTTAAGGGAAGCCTCGCTAACCCCGAGGGCCTGGGCGGCCCGTCGCGTTGTGATTGACGACACGTTCATGTTTGTTGTGAGCGATTTTAGTCAGTCCTGTGCGAGAAGGCAAGGTCGGCGGGCCGGCTGGCTGGCCCGACCATAACTCCTTTCTACAGCCTATGATACTGTCTCTTCAGCAAAGATTTCCGTCCGCCGTGGCTTGACTAGTATAAAAACGGTACTATATTTCTTGTGAATGTTTTGAGCGATTTAATACGCGACCGTGCTCGCCTTGGCAAACGGACGGACACTCAGAGCGAGCGCTTCTTGAAAGGAGAATCGAAGTCATGAAACAGGCAAAAATCATGCGGATGTGTATCGGAACTGGACTGGTGGTGGTGCTTGCGGCGACCGTCGCCGCGCAGGACTGTGCGGCCGCGAAGGGTGCGGCGCAGGCCGAATCCAAGAATATCGTTCAGACAGCGATCGCGGCCGGCCAATTCAAAACACTGGTTAAGGCTGTCCAAGCCGCCGGCTTGGCCAAGACCTTGAGCGGCGACGGGCCGTTCACGGTCTTCGCCCCCACCGATGAGGCGTTCGCGAAGTTGCCAGACGGCGCGCTGGATGGGTTGTTGAAGAACCCCGAGGCGCTCAAAAGCGTGCTGCTCTACCACGTGGTGCCTGGCAAGGTCATGGCGGCGGACGTCACGCAACTCACGGCCGCGAAGACCGCACTCGGCCAGTCAGTGAAGATCGACGCGTCGAACAGCGTGCGGGTTGAGAATGCCAACGTCTTGAAAACTGACATCGTCACTAACAACGGCGTGATCCACGTGATCGACACGGTCATCATGCCCAAGAACGACATCATCGAGGCCGCCCGGGCGGCGGGTGCGTTCAAGACGCTGTTGACGGCGATCGAGGCGGCCGGTCTCACGGATACGCTACGTGGCGATGGACCGTTCACCGTCTTCGCGCCAACTGATGAGGCCTTTGCCAAGTTGCCGAAAGGGACGCTCGATGTATTGCTGAAGGACAAGGCCGAGCTTGCCTCGATCCTCACGTATCACGTCGTTCCCGGCAAGGTTATGGCCGCTGACGTGGTGAAGTTGGCGGAAGCCAAGACCGTTCAGGGTCAGAGCGTGAAGATCGCCACGGCCGGTGGCGTCATGGTGGACAACGCAAAGGTCATCAAGCCCGACGTGCCCGCAACGAATGGCGTGATTCACGTGATCGACACGGTGATCATGCCCAAGTAGGCGATGATCCCAAGCCTTATTCGTGCGAGCTACCTATTCAGAAAGGAACAAACCATGAAGGCATTGGATGTTGCTGCTGTGATTCTGTTGGTGGTCGGTGGACTGAATTGGGGCTTGGTTGGCACGGCCGGTTTTGATCTGGTCGCCGCGCTGTTCGGCGCTGGGTCGATCCTCGCGAAGGTCGTCTACACGCTGGTCGGCTTGGCTGCGGTGTACCAGGCGGCATCGTTGCGTGCGATTCAAAAGCGCTGGTACCTCCAGCCGGTTACGGCATAAGGCGTCTAGCCGGTCGAGGGAGCACCCGACGCGGATGTTGGGTGCTCCCATTTCGGCTGTGAAGGTAGTTTCGTATCGTGCAGGAATGTCTCACAATTCGCTTGACGATGGCGACAAACTTGAAAGGTCTTCGATGTTTCGTTCAATGCAACTCGTACTGATCGCGGCCCTGCTCAACCCGCTCTGCGGATGCGGGTCGCTGCTGGAGGCCGTGCTGCCTCCACTTGACACGGTTTCGAATGTTGACCTGAATCACTACACGGGCAAGTGGTACGAAATCGCCCGCTACCCGAACTGGTTCCAGTCGAGCTGTGCCAGCTCGACGGCCGAGTACACGGCCAATGCGGACGGCTCGATCGGCGTGTTCAACACGTGCCTGGCGGCTGACGGCAGCGTCAACAGCACGATCCAGGGCACGGCTCGAGTTGTCGACACTAGCACCAACGCCAAGCTGAAAGTCACATTCCCGGGCATCCCGTTCGAGGGCAACTACTGGATCATCCAACTTGGCGAGGACTACGAGTATGCGGTCGTGGGTGAGCCCACACGCAGTACTTTGTTTATCCTCAGCCGCACGCCGATACTCGACCAGGGGACCCTAGATGCCATCCTGGCCGAGCTGCCCGACCAAGGCTATGACCCGGAGAGATTGGTTTATGACACGCCGATTACTGCTCCCTAGCTATTGGTAGTGCTCAGTGGACGAATCGCGGATTGAGTGGCGGAGAAGAACGGTGAATAAGTGTATCGGCGGCGCGCTTGTCGGGTGTGCTGTTCTTGCCGGGTGTGTGGCCAGTCGGTCCGCCGCGCTATCTGGCGTACAATAGTCCTTTCGTGCCCTGGTTTCTGAAGTTCGGCGAAGTGCAGCTACGTGTGAAACGCCTTGAGTGACAGGCAATCTGGTTTGGCGCGATTCACCCGGGGTTGGGCAACACGCAGAGCCCAATCGGCCAGCGCCCGCGGGCTGGTACGCTCAACTCCGGAGCACTGCTGTCGCTGCCCAGCAATGGCGGCCCATGGAACTCAATGAAAGGCTCGCATGCGTAAGGTGCTATTCTTCTCGGTTCTACTAGTCCTCGGGCTGGCCGGCTCGCAGGTGCTCCCCACTGTGACAGGCCACGCCTACAGTCTCTTGAGCGGGTTGATACGCTTCCTGACGATGGTGGGGTTGGCGTTCATCATGACCCACGTCGGGTATGAATTCGAGATCGACAAGCGCAACGTGCGCCAGTACGGTTGGGACTATGTTGTGGCCGCGACGGCGGCCGCTTTTCCCTGGGTGTTCTGCTGCGCGTACTTCGTGTTTTTCATGCTCCCCGGCGAAGCCTGGACTTCGTGGCCGGCGTGGAAGGAAGCTCTGCTGGCCTCGCGCTTCGCCGCCCCGACTTCCGCGGGTGTGCTGTTCAGCATGTTGGCGGCCGCCGGGCTCAGCGCGACGTGGGTCTTCCGCAAGGCGCGAGTCCTGGCCATCTTCGACGACCTCGACACCGTCTTGCTCATGATCCCGCTGAAAATGGCCATGGTCGGTGTGCGTTGGCAGCTCGCACTGATCGTCCTGATGATGGTCATCCTGTTGTGGTTGGCGTGGCGCTATCTGCACGCGATTCGTTTGCCCACGAGTTGGCCGTGGGTCCTGGGATATGCAGTGGCGATCGCCGGCGCCTCCGAAGCCATCTACCACTTCAGCAAAGTGCTCGACGATACGGTTCCGATCCACATCGAGGTGCTGCTGCCGGCATTCGTGCTTGGCTGCGTGATGGCTCGCCCAGCGGGGCAGGATCCGCATCGCGACGATGCCCGCGACGGTCACCAGGAAGGGCCGGAGTCCCCAACCGAACAGCGTGTTTCCACAATCGTGTCGGCGGTCTTCATGGTGCTCGTCGGACTGTCAATGCCACAGGTCATCGGAGCAGCAGCCACGGCCGGGGCCGGCCCAGCGCCGGCGGCTGGAGTGCTCGCGTCGCTTGCGCCGCCGATGTCGTGGGGCTGGATTACGCTGCACGTGCTGCTGATTACAGTCCTGGCCAATTTCGGCAAGATGTTTTGCGTATTGTGCTATCGTCGCTCAGCCACGCTTCGCGAGCGCCTGGCGGTTGCCATTGGCATGTGGCCACGAGGGGAAGTGGGTGCGGGGGTGCTGGTGCTCTCACTTTCCTACGGAATCGGCGGTCCGATCGTGGTTGTTGCGATGCTGTCACTGGCACTCAATCTCGTGCTGACGGGCCCGTTCATCTGGATAATCAAGCGGCTCTTGCTGAATTCGTCTTCACCGGCTGCACTCCAGGCTTCCGGTTCCTGATCAGACGTTGGTGGGATGCATGGCGACGACTTCGAAGCAACCTGGCAACGACGCAGCCGGACCGCGATTGACCGGGCCAACACACGACATGGGTCGGATGTCGTGGAAGAGAATGCTCTGGACACCGAGTTGGAACCGAAAGACGCCCCGGGGCGTCGCGCACGCAATGATAACTTGAACCTGTAACCGATTACTGCGAAGCAGGAGATCTCGAATGCTGAAGTCATGCTCACCCGCAATCACACTCACCATGCTCGTCGCCGGTTGCCTTCTTCTCGCTGGCTGCTCGATCCCGTTGCCCTGGCCGGAAAGCCCGCTGTATGAAGAGCCAACCAACGATTCGAATTGGGTCGCACCGGCTACCAAGGAAGAGGCCATGGTGGCCATGGCGGGACACTACGCCCACTACGACATCGTCGCCTACGACGGGGAGACGGCCAACGGCCCACTGGCCACGTTCATCGTTTCGTATGGCTTCACGGACCTCGTTATCGAAGACGGCGAACTGGTCGCTTACGATCAGTTCTGCCATGCCGAGTACATCGCAAATCAGCCCTTCGACACAATCTTTTCGGATGCAGCCACGCAGGCCATTCAGCCTATAGGTGCAATCGTCGATGTGTACGAGGAAGATGGCGCTTGGAAGCTCTATCGTCCTGCGACGCCGACGCTCAACGGGATTGACGGCGACCCGAACGTACCGCTTTCGATGGACCGTAACGACCCCCTGATCAGCGACGACGACAATGACGGAAAGCCAGGCGTGACTGTGGTCGTGAGGCTGTTCGGTTTCATTGAAGGAGAGATTTACATCGCCCGGCGTGAGATCTTCGCGAACGAAATGACCCTGTATTCCGATGGCAGTTTGCGTGGAAGCGTCACTGACGACTCGGAACAGCTTGTGATCGGGGCATCACTTGCGATACTGGACACGCCCAACAACCCACCCCAGCGGCGTGATCCCGGCCTGAATCCAATCATTCTGATTCCGGTCTCAAGTGACATCGACACCTGCGAAGAGCTGATGACGATTCGAGATTCGCTGTTCCCCTCGGAGCCTGGGTTCTGAGAACGTGTGGACCGTGCTTGCCCAAACGCCTCAGCCTTCACTCCGCCGTGGCACATCTTGATCGAACAACGCCGTCTCCGTACCTGTTCACAAACCATCGACCCATTTCTGCACATCCTCTTCTGCACGTCTCTGCCCAGTTGTGCTGCTCCCACAACCGCCGGTACGCGCAGACGCATGCGATCGGGCAGCACGTGCGCCGTTTCCAGAATGCCAGGAAGACTGGGCAGTTGGGACCGCGCGTTGCGCCTCTTCTTACCCAACAGCGCCGTTAACAGGAATCCCGTGACCAGGTGCATAGGGCCTCGATTCAGTTCACGGCGGTTTAACGCCGCGAGGTCGGCGACCATAGCGCGTTGTCTGCGACACCACCTCTTCTTTACCGCGATCCTGCACATCCGGACCGCACTTGGCCGCATTGTTAGCTGCGGCTCCACTTGCCGTTCGAACGCGGCTGGCGTTGGTCAGGAAGGCCGCCCGCCGGATGGGTTCCTCCCATTAAACGGGGTTTTCCTGAATGCCGGTTCCCAGCCGTAGCAGCCGAGATCGCGTCCGCCTGTGCGGCCCTATGACTCCGTTCCTGGGCGTCCTGAAGTGCGTTTATGTGTGCGTCACCGAGCGCACCACTATTCATGCAGTTCCAGCCCGATATTCTCCGGCGGTTGCACATCTTGTGTATGTGAAGATGGTGCGCAACCGACGCGGAATCGAGCCCGCACACACCACGCCTGTACGCGACGCACAGCCTTTTATTACCGGACGTCAGTGCCGCGATAGGAGGCTCCAGATTAGTAGATTAATGGTGCCGCTGCGTTGATTCGATACCCCCAGTATAGCCGAGACAGGGCCGGCTGCCGGCTACGTGGTCGGCGGCGGCTGTTGACAGGGAACGTGGATTTGGCCGTCGATCAAAGCCGGGCGGCGTGCTGCCAGCATGTCCGATCCTGGTGACGGGGAACAACGACTGTGCGTGTGTGCATGAGGAGGACTTAGATGAGCAATCCACGAATCGTGCAAACTGTGACCGTTCTGATCTCGATCGCGGCCCTGGCGTGCCTGCAACCAGCACTGGCGGAGCCCATGGAGATGGCCTACGGCTGGAGCACCCATCCGGATGGCGGAGCCCAGGCCACTCACGAGGCGATCCAGATGATGCAGGAGAGCCTGGAGACGCCCGCGTTTATCGTGCTGTACACGACGGCCGACTACGGCGTCGAGGAGATCGTCGCAACGCTGCGCAGCGAGTTCCCCGACACGAAGCTGTTTGGTATCTCCGCCTACAAGGGCGTCTTCACGTCCGACGGGCTGCACATCGGCAAGAACGGCTCTTTGGCCATCATGGGTTTTTCCGGGGAAGGGCACACGTTTGGTGTCAGTGCACACGAGGTGCCCGAGGGCGGCGACGCGGCGTCGCTCACGAGGCAGACGCTGGACGATGCTGCCGCGGATGCCGGTCGGTCTGCGAAGGACACCCCGGCTCTGATCCTGCTGGGATCCATGAAGGGTGCGGAAGACATCGTCGTGCAGACCATTGCCGAAACGATGCCCCGCGACGTTCGGTTGGTCGGCGGCACGCAGTGCGATGATGGTTTTAGCCAGGGGTACGTGATTGGCAACGACCAGGTCTATCGGCCCGGGATCGTCGTCGCCAAGATCTACACCAAGCAGGATATCGGGACCTCGTTCTACTCAGGCTTCGTGGGCCGGAAAAAATCTGGCGTCGTCACCAGCGGCGTTGGACGCAGCCTGAAGGAGATCGATGGTCGGCCCGCGCAGGAAATCTACGGTGAGTGGGCCGGCGGAGCCTTTGATCACATCGACGCTTCGAAGGAAAGCCAGGTCGTACTGTCCACCGCCGTTTGCCCGCTGGCCAAGGCGCACGAGATGCCGGACGGCGACTTGCGCTACGTTCTGCTTCAGCCGTGGCGTTTTGATCCCGGGGGCGAACTGACCGTCGGCTGCAACATCCACGTTGGCGAGACCGTCTGCTACGTTGAGGGCAACAAGCGGGCTCTGAAGAAGCGCGCCGGCGCCGGCGTCAGGGATGCCATGGTGAACGGCCGAATCAAGGTGAATGATGTCGCCGGTGGCCTGCACATCTACTGTCGCGGAGCGGCCAACACGCTTGGTTTCGGCTCTGAGGAGGGAGTGGAAGAGATGGTTGCTGAGATCCAGAAGGCGATGAAGGGCAAGCCGTTTATCGGTGCGTTCACCGCCGGTGAGCAGGGCACCATTCCCGGATACGGCGTCTTTCACGGGAACCTGATGAGTTCGGCGGTCGTCTTCTCGAAGTGATGGCGGAGCAGTCTCCAGCGTCGCTTCCTGGCACCGGCGTAGAATGGATATACGTTGACGCGGTGAGATCTCGATGAAGATCACGCTCAAAGCACGCGTTTTCGCGCTGGTGTCCGTGCTGGTCGTGGTCTCGATGTCTGCGCTCTCGTTCCTGTTGCTGGCTCCGCTGAAGAGCCGGCTGCAAGACGACTTCGAGACGCGCGGCGTGGTTGTCGCCAGCTACTTCGCCGCCGACTCCGTCGAGGGCATCATCATCGAGGACCAGGACAGCTTGGCCCAGGTCCTGGGCCGCCTGTTTGATGTCCGGGACATCGTGTACGCCGCTATCTACGACGCCGAAGGCACCCGGATTGTCAATCGCTCGCTCATCCCCGTGTACGATGATGCCGTCACCAGGAACGAGCATCACAACGGCGAGACGCGCGTAGCGCGTACGCTGGCGGGTTCGAACCGCGACGTCCCCGTGCTCGACTTCCGGAATCCGGTGATTGACGACGAAGGCGAGTACATCGGCGCCGTGCAACTCGGCCTGAGCCTCGAGAGCATCAGCGCCGAGATGAACCGGCTGGTCACGCGCTCGGTACTGCTGCTGGCGATCTTCGTCGCGGTCGGGTCGGCGGCCGCGCTGCTGGTTGCGAGCAGCATCGCCAATCCCATCAAGACCCTGGCGCGTGTGTTCACGCTGATCGCGGGCGGCGATCTGGACTACGAGATAGACACGAGTCGCAAGGATGAACTCGGGACTCTGTCCACCAATTTCGCCGCCATGCGCGACTCGATCCGTCAGAAGCTCCAGCTTCTCGAAGCCGAGGCGCTGGTACGCAAGCGGGCGGAGCAGGAACTCGAGCGGCATCGTGACCATCTCGAGGAACTGGTCAAGGAGCGAACCGCCGAGCTGGCCAGTGCCAACACTGAACTGAAAGCGGAGATCGACGAGCACCAGCGGACCCAGGAGCACCTGCGACGGTCGCTGGATGAGCTCGCCCGCCACAACCGGGCCATGACCGGACGCGAGCAGCGAATCCTGGAGCTGAAGAGCCAGGTCAACGACCTGCTCAGCGCCCTCGGGCGCGAGCCGATGTTCGGGCCTCGGGAACTGGCGCTGGACTCCGTTGACCTGTCGGAAACCGAGGAGCCGGAGCAGTGTGCCGACACAGCGGACACGCTGGAGAACCTGAAAGGGCTGCAAGGGCTGCTGGAGACCTACTGCGAGTCGGTGGGCATAGCTGCCGCCATCATCGACGTTGAGGGGCGGGTGCTCGTTGGGGCACGCTGGCAGCGGATCTGCACGGAGTTCCACCGGCGACATCCCGTCTGCCGGCGCTGGTGTGTCGAGAGTGATACGGTAATCGCCAACCAGATGCGCGGCGGGGAACGCTTCTCGGTGTACACGTGCAAGAACGGCCTGACCGACGCAGCCGCTCCCATCACCGTCGGTGGTCGGCATGTCGCCAACCTTTTCGTGGGTCAGTTCCTGCTCGACGAGCCGGACCGGGATTACTTCCGCCGGAAGGCCGCCGAGTGCGGCTTCCCCGAAGATGAGTACATGAACGCCCTGGACGAGATTCCGATCATTGACCGGTCGATTCTGGAGGGCATGCTCAGATTCCTGAGCGAGTTTGCCGTCCGCGTCGGTTCGATGGAGGTCGGACGGGCCAGCCTCACCCAGGCCAATACCGCTCTTCAGGACAACCGCAAGGCGCTGCTGAGCATGATGGAGGATCTGATCGAGGCTCGGAAGAAAGCCGAGGAGTACGCTTACCAGGCCGAGGTCGCCAACTGCTCCAAGAGTGAGTTCCTGGCCAACATGAGCCACGAGATTCGCACGCCGATGACGGCGATTCTCGGTTTTGCCCGGATACTGCTCGAAGAGGACGACGACGCGGGGACCCGCCGCGAGCGGCTCGATGCCGCCCGCACGATTCAGCGCAACGGCGAATACCTGCTCGATATCATCAACGACATCCTCGATCTGTCGAAGGTTGAGGCCGGCAAGATGGTTGTCGAGCGGATCGACTGCGAGCCCTGCCGCCTAATAGCCGATGTCGCTTCGCTTGTGAAGGTCAAGGCCGACAACGCCGAGCTCTCTTTCAATGTGGAGTACAACGGATCCATTCCACAGACTATTCAGAGCGATCCGACACGCCTGCGGCAGATACTCATCAACCTGATCGGCAACGCTATCAAGTTCACCGAGCGTGGCGGCGTGCGCCTGATCACGGAACTGGTTCAGCGCGACGATCAACCGCTCCTGCAATTCGACGTGGTGGATACGGGCCTGGGCATGACGCCAGAGCAGGTTGCCAAATTGTTCCAGCCGTTTACTCAGGCGGACAGCTCGACCACCCGCAAGTTCGGCGGCACTGGCCTGGGGCTGGCCATCAGCAAGCGTTTCGCCGAGCTGCTGGGCGGCGACATCTCCGTCGTCGAGACTGCCATGGGTGTCGGCACGCGTTTCCGAGTGACCGTTAACACCGGCTCACTGGATGGCGTGAACATGATCGACGACCCCATGACGGCGACGTCGGTGGCGGCCGATGCCCCCACGCTGCCCGACGGCAGCACCGATCAGATGCCTTTGGAGGGGGTCCGCATCCTGCTGGCGGAGGACGGGCCCGACAATCAGCGACTGATCTCCATTGTGCTGCGGAAGGCCGGGGCAGATGTTTCAATCGTGGAGAATGGCCAACTGGCCGTGGATGGTGCCCTGGCCGCGCGCGATGCGGGGACGCCGTTCGACGTCATTCTGATGGATATGCAGATGCCGGTGATGGATGGTTACCGGGCGACCGGGTCGCTGCGCCAGAAGGGCTACACCGAGCCAATAATCGCGCTAACGGCCAATGCCATGCACGGCGACCAGCAGAAGTGTCTGGACGCCGGCTGCGACGACTATGGCACCAAACCCATCGATCGCAAGAAGCTCATCAGCACAATCCGCAAGTGTTTGCAGACTGAAACCGCTGCCTCCTAGACCATGCTGAGAGGCGGGCACGCCTCCCGGTTAGGGCTGGTCGGCGACCTGGCTGTCCATACCCGTGGCATGACGCTCATGGGCGGGCTGGCCGGTCAAGGCCTGCTCGCGAACTGGCGTGGTGGCGCAGGATATACCCAGGATGGGCAGGATGAAGAGAGCGGCAACAAGCAGTGTACGTCGCAACATCGCTCAAACCTCCTTTGGTTTGGCCGGGCGTCCCCGCCGACGCGCTTTTGTCAGGTCCGATCCGAACGCGACCTCGTGACACCCCGCGCCGCCAGCATCTGGCGTCGCTTGTCTCAGGCCGACTGTTCGATTCTAGGCTTGATCTTCGGCGATAGTCAACGCGCCGCGAGAACGCCATACGCGTTGGCCGTTGAAGACGCTGCCTGCAACCTAATCTCGGACCAACCGGGCGGTTGAGCGTCACGCGTCAGATTAATCACGTCCATCATGGCGCCGGCCGGATAACCAGCGGCCTGCAAGTACTGCTGGCCGTGCCGATCGGCGGCCAATTCGCGCTCCAGGGCTGCCTGCGTATCGGAACATTGTGGCTTGAAGCTGTCCCGCGCGGCCAGGTGGCCCATCTCGTGTGCGATAACCGCCGCCATTGCTTCATCCGTCGTCAGGAGTTCGCACAGCCCACGCGTCAGATAGATCCGCCTGACGGGCAGCGCAAACGCGTTGAGTTCCGGCGAATCCAGCACCGCGTACCGATATTCACCGTTCAGATCGGGCGTCGACGTTGCCAGACGACGTCCGATTCGCATGAGACGTTGCTCGTTGCACGGGCAGTTCTGTACGCCGCCGTAACGCGCTTCCAGCGAACACGCTGCCCGGGCGCCGGCAAGGGCTTCAGCCTCGGGTGTCCATCCGGTTACCGGACAGATCATCAGCGGTTGCTGGCAGCCGGCCAGCAGACCGAGATACACGATAATTGTCGCTCGAAATGCCATCGTTCCCACTCCTCAGACTTCTTGTCTGGAGGAAGGGTGGGAAACGACAGCATTGGAAGCAACCTGTGCTCATGCGAGCGGGCAGGAGCGTGGGCCAGCGGCTGAGTTACCAGACGGTGGTGGCAAAAAGCATTGCACCACCGTCGGTATTTTCTCCAACGACCGGTATTCTGAATCCCCGGTCAGCCCACGAAAACCGTGGACTACGCCTGGGTGTTTGCCAGGGTGGCCCAGATGTCTTCGGCGATCAGGTTGACCCAAAATGCGTTCGCGCTGCTGCTGACGTAGTCCAGCGAGCCGGCCACGATGTTGTCGCGGATGTCCTCGAGGGAACAGCCCAGACCGGACATGGTGCCCATAACCGTCAGTGATGCTGCCAGAACCATGATCTTAAGTTTGCGGCCAAGTGTCGTGCTACGCATAGTGCCAATCTCCAGGGGAAAACGGTTCTACTGTGCTAGAAAGAGATCGTGATTCGTACCCCGCCGACCAGGGCGTCGCGTGCACCCTTCTCGCCGCCAGGGTTGGTGATGACCTGAATATCGGGCGATATCGTGCACCACGGCGTGAGCTTGTAGGCGTAGTACAGCTCGTAGACCGTCTCGCGGTCGTCAAGCTCGTTGATGTACCGGCGGTGCTGGCTGGAAAGGATGCTCTGCGTGACGGCGAAGCCGAGCGTGTCCAGATCCCGCGATGGGAACAGCCCGGTGTACTCCCCGCCGACCGCCCAGTAGTGGCTGATCTGGTTGACGTGCCGGTGGGCGCAGCCGTACCGGAAGAACAGACCCAGTCCCTGATTGTCGAGCGGGTTCTGGTTTTCCTTCCAGACTACCTGGTCCAGGTTCATGTAGAAACCGACGTCGCTGTTGTCAAATTGCTCGGCGCGCCGGCCTCCCAGATCGTTGAAAAAGATCGATTTGGGCCGGGGATCGAACCACACCCCGAACCGGTAGTGCCCCGGCCACATCCCCTCGGCGCCGGGCAGTTCTGCCGGCAGAATCCCGAACTCGCCGTAGGCCAGGAAACGCGCCGGGCCGTGAAACGTGCTGTCAAAACCGCCCGTCCCCCGGCGGTTGATGTCGAGGTCTGATTCGGCGTCGACGACCAGCCCCGACACGTAGAGCCAGTCCGCGGGCCAGGCCTTGGCGAACGCTCCCAAGCCGATTGTCGCCGGTACGGTAGTGTTCTTGAAAAGACCCTGGTTTAGGAACTTGCCGATGGGGTTGCCGGCGAAGTTAACGCATTCGACAACGTCGCCCGTGTAGAGCTTGCCCAGCCGGAATTCCAGCCGGTCATCGAACAGACGCTGGCGCCACCACCATTTCTGGATCTCGATCTCGCGGTTACCGAAGGTGGAAACCACGACGCCGGGATGGGTGAGCGAGCCGACGTCCGGCCGGATGCCCGAGTGCCAACTTTGCAACCCGCGCGCAAAGAACGTTGCTCCGGGAAGCACGTTCATCTTGCCGAAGTCGAATTCCATGTTCCAGAACATCATGCCGGCGATGTCGTGGGCGTTGTGTGTGTTGGCACCGCCGTGGAAGTTTTGCTGGAATTCCACCGCGAACAACGGATTGAAGCTGAAGCCCCCGTCTTCGAGCTTGGTGCGAGCGCCGAACCAGTCGCCGGTGAGCCTGTCGGTGGGCAGCCGGTTGCACGGGTTACACGGCTTACACTCCGGTACTGCCGGCTCGGACGGTTTCTCGCCCTGCTCCGAAGACGTTGGCGCCGTCGTGGGCTGTTCTGGGGTCGGCTCGGGCCGTTCCGTCGTGGTTTGCCCTGCCGCACACGCGACCAATGCTCCAATGAGCGCGGTGCCGATGGACCGCCTTAGATAATCTGCATACAGCCGTGTCATCATCGCCGAGACCCTTGCCATTAAGGTGCACGCGAGGACGGCTTGATGCCGCTCATCGCATTGTCAACCCAGTGTCCTTGTCCCTGTGTTGTCAGCCCTGGCGCGGCGAGAACTGCTCGACTCGCCGTATAGGACCGCGCCCGTTCGGCTTACTTATCGGTTCATATCCCCGCCCGCATTTATTACTCCTCAACCACTTATTTGGCCCGTTGGCCCAGGAGGGGGGGAAATCGGCCCTGCTTGCCGGTCGACCGCACAAATGGCGCCGGGCAGGATCTGCCGGGAAGGCCAAGGCGGGCCGCCGAAACCTTTGGCAGGGGGGAGGGGGGCATACAGCCAATTACGCGACGATCCCGGGCGGCCGATTTCCTCCGCATTCGTCTCTAACTCTCTGTCCCGCCACTAGTTCCGCGCGGCGGCCTGGGCCGGGAGGACCGATTGGGGGGCGGGCTTGGCTTCATCTGAACAAATCGCCAACATGCACGCATGAACGAACGGGCCCGTGATGAATTGGTTCGGCAGGCGAAGTCTGGCGACGCCGAAGCGTTGCAGTGCTTGCTGGTCCATTACCACGCTACGCTGCATAGAGCCGTTCAGCGAGCCGTCTCCGATCGGCTGCGGACACATATCGATCCGGACGACGTCCTACAGCAGGCCTACATCGCTGCATTCCAGCACCTGAGTACCTCCAGTGTTGAAAACGCCGGACATTTCTACAAGTGGCTGGAACAGGTCGCTCTCAACCAACTCAAAGGTAGTGCGGAGCAACCTGGGTCGGCCGCTCTCGCTCAACGGCCCAGATAGCCAGACGAGGGGGGTGGACGAAGACGGTGACTCCCCAGCAAAAAGACATCTCCGCCTGCGGCCGGGAATCGCTCGCGGGAGAGATTATTGCGTCAGGGGGCAGCGCAGCTTTCAGTAAGTCCGGAACTTGTGTCGACGGGCCGGTTACTCTTCCGCGGGGGCCTCGTGCCCGCGCTCCACGATTGGCACGTACTGCGGATACCACATCGCCGCCGACACCATCTCCTCGATCTGGTGATCCGGAATCCGCCGGCCGATGTTCGTCGCCGCCGCATACCGCACTACCGCGGCCGCGATCTTGGCGGAAACGTCGCGCAGATCGTTCTGGCTCGGGTACAGCCCGCCACGTTTGAGCCGATCATCGCTCACGCAGTCGGCCAGCGTACGCGCCGCGATGGCAAACATCTCGTCGGTTACCTCGCACGCTTCAGAGATCATCACGCCCAGCCCCACGCCCGGGAAGATGAACACGTTATTGGACTGCCCAACCAGGATCGTCTTGCCGCCGTACTTAACGTCCGCAAACGGGCTGCCCGTTGCCACCAGGGCTCGTCCGTCCGACCAGTCGATCGCCTGCGCCGGCGTGCACTCCGCCTTGTGCGTCGGGTTGCTCATCGGCATGATCAGCGGCCGCTCGGTGTGCTTCGCCATCTCCTTGATCAGTTCCTGCGTGAACAGCCCCGGACACGCCGTAGCGCCTACCATCACCGTCGGCTTGAACTGCTTCACCACGTCCAGCGGCGTAGCGTTGCTCAGCTTGATGCCATAGTGCTTCAGTACCTCCGGCGAAACGGCGAGATTGTCGCAGTGGGCGGGAACGTTGCGCTTCGTGTGCACCAGACCGTCGATGTCGAACATGATCTGCGCACGCCGGACAACATCCTCCGAAGCGCCTTCGCTTCGCATTGCCGTGGCGGCCATCTGCGCGATGCCCGTACACGCCTCGCCGGCACCGATGTAGAGCAAACGCTGATCCACCATCTTCTTCCCGGTGATGCGCAACGCCGCGTAGATGCCCGCCAACCCCACCGCGCCCGTGCCCTGGACGTCGTCGTTAAACGACGGCAACCGGCGCCGATAACGCTCGAGCAGCGTGAACGCCTGATCCTGGTGGAAATCCTCCCACTGCACCAGCACGTGCGGAAAGACCTCTTTCACGCCCGTGATGAACGCCTCCACGAAGTCTTCGTAGGGCTTCCCACGCAAACGCCGCTCGCGATATCCCATGTAGTACGGGTCGGCCAGGGCGGCTTCGTTGTTTGTACCCACGTCCAGACTGATCGGCAGACACTTGGACGGGTGAATGCCCGCGCCGGCCACGTACAGGGCCAGCTTGCCGATCGGGATGCCCATGCCGCCGGCGCCCTGGTCGCCCAAACCCAGAATGCGCTCGTTGTCCGTGACGACGATCAGCCGAATATCCGCCCGCGGCGCGTTACGCAGGATCTGCGGAATGCGGTCCTTGTCCTCGGGCGTGAGCCAGATGCCGCGCGCGGTCCGGAAAATGTGCGTGAATTGCAGGCAGGCCTGACCCACGGTCGGCGTGTAGACGATCGGCATGTAGTCAACCAGGTTCTCAACGAGCACCCGATAGAACAGCACTTCGTTACGCTCCTGGAGCGCCGCCAGGCCGATGTATTTTTCCAGGTTGTCGTTCTTGGCCGCGATGTGCTCTTTCTCAAGCTGCACCTGCTGCTCGAGCGTGAGCGCGCGGGGTGGCAGCATCCCGTGGAGTCCCAGCCGCTCACGCTCCTCACGAGGGAAGGCCAGTCCCTTGTTGACGGCGGGGTTCTTCAGCAGCCAGGCGCCGCGCTTGCTGGTGGCGATTTGCTTCGGCGGACAGATGCTACTCAGCGGGTTCGTACGGTTCATTCGGACCAGTCTCCTCTCCAGTAGGTGCTGGTGACTGTGGCCGGACGGCGCCAGCCGCCACGCCCAGCTTGCTGCCTACGTTGTCTTCGTGCCTTGCCTGCTTGCAGTCGAGCGACTTGGCAAGTCCTGCATTCTACCGCGCCGGCGACCCCAACAAAACCCCGACGCCAACGTTCGCCGCCCGCCGACAGTTACCCCCCAAGCCGCTACAATGGCGGGCGCCATGACTATGGTTGTATTCAGGCAGATGAAACAGTTTCTGGGCTTCTCCCGGCAGGATGCCGCCAACCTGCGCGAGCTCGCCCAACATGCCGGCCCGGTTTTGCCCGACATCGCTGACAGTTTCTACCGAGCTGTCGATGGCCATGAAGCCATCCGGGCCATTCTCAGCGGCGAAGGGGCCATGGCCCGCGACTTGCGCGAGACCATGCTGGGCTGGCTCGAAGGTCTCTTCTGCGGGTGCTACGACCGCGACTACTGCCGCCGCCGGGCCACCATCGGCCGAGCCCACGTGCGGGCCAACGTGCCCCAGCATTTCATGGTTGCAGGTATGCAGCTCATCTGGGATGAGCTTTCCGCCCACCTCCGCAACCTGAACCTGCCCAATGTCGAGGACCGTCTGTTCTCGCTCCACAAGCTCCTTACCATCGAGGTCGGAATGATGGTAGAGAGCTACAAGCAGACCTACGCCACCAACGTCAGACACCTCGAACGCGACGCTATGCGCGCCCGCCTCAACGAAGCCGAACAACTCGCTCAGATCGGCCAGTTGGCCGCCTCTCTGGCGCACGAGATCAAAAACCCGCTGGCCGGTATCAGCGGCGCCATCCAGGTCATGCGCGACAGCCTCACCGCCAGCGACGAGCATTTCCCCGTTCTGACCGAGGTCCTGCGCCAGATCAAACGTCTCGATCGCACTGTGAAAGACCTGCTTGTTTACGCCCGGCCCAAGCCAGCTCGCTTCCAACCCTGCGATTTCCACCACGTCGTCAACCGCGTGGTTACCCTTCTCCACGAGGAGCCGGCCTTTGGCCGCGTCCGCTTCGAGCACATCGAGCGCGACGAACTCCCCGTCATCGACGCCGACGAGCACCAGTTGGAGCAATTGCTCGTCAACCTGCTCCTCAACGCTGCCCAGGCTTCGTGCGATGGCGGGCTCGTGCGATTGATCAGTTCCGCATTACCACGCGGCCTGCGCGTCGTCGTTGAGGATCGCGGCGCCGGCATGACGCCCGATGTTTACCGGCGCGCCCTCGAGCCGTTCTACACCACCAAGTCTCGCGGCACCGGCCTGGGTCTGCCGATCTGCCACAAGATCGTCGAGGCCCACCATGGAAAACTTAACATTCGCACCTCGCCCGAGGACGGTACAACCGTCACCGTGGACCTGCCCGAGACTTCGCCGGCAGCCGCTACCCAACGCCGCCGCCGTCCCGCTGATGATTCGTGGGGAGAACCGCCGCAATGAGCATTCGAGTATTGATCGTCGAGGATGAAGACCTGATCCGCTGGTCCCTGCGCCAGAAGTTCGAGGAGCGCGGCTACGAAGTCGTCGAAGCCGAGACCGGGCAATCCGCACTCGAGGCCTTCGACGAGGACCGCTTCGACCTGATCATGCTCGACTATCGCCTGCCGGACATCACCGGCCTCGACGTTCTCCACGGCGTGCGCAGCATCGACGCCCACGCCGTCGTCATCATGATGACCGCCTACAGCACCATCGAGACCGCGGTCGAGGCCATCAAGCTGGGCGCCTTCAACTACATCGCCAAGCCTTTCCAGATGAACGAGCTGCTGCTCACCGTCGACAAGGCCCTCGAAACCAATCAGCTTCGCCGCGAAGTCCGCGAGCTTCGCGAGCAGACCCAGCGAGATTTCGGCATCGACGCCATTATTGGTCAACACCCTTCCATGAAACGCCTCTACGAGATCATCAAACGCGTTTCCCACACCGGCGTCTCCACCGTATTCCTGCGCGGCGAAACCGGCACTGGCAAGGACCTCATCGCCCGCGTTATTCATCACAACTCCGATAGACGCCACCAGCCCTACGTTAACGTCACCTGCACCGCTCTCTCTGAATCGCTGCTGGAGAGCGAACTCTTCGGCCACGAACGCGGCGCTTTCACCGACGCCAAAGCCCAGAAAAAGGGCCTCTTCGAGATGGCTGACGGCGGCACCGTCTTCCTCGATGAAGTCGGCGATATGCCGCCCGCTTTACAGGCCAAGCTGCTCCGGTTCCTCGAAGAGCGCCGTTTCCGCCGCGTGGGCGGAACTCGTGAGATCGGCGTCAACGTCCGCGTCATCGGCGCCACCAATCGCGATCTCGAACAGGCCATCGAGGAGGGCGGCTTCCGCCGTGACCTCATGTACCGCCTCAACGTCGTCACCGTTTACCTGCCGCCGCTGCGCGCCCGCGGCGACGATGTCCGCCTACTGACCCAGCACTTCGTCACCCGCTTCTCGCAGGAGTTCAAAAAGACCATCACGGGCGTCGCTGACCAGGCCTATGCCCGGCTGCTCGATTACTCCTGGCCCGGCAACGTTCGCGAACTCCGCAACGTCATCGAGCGCGCCGTGCTCCTTTGCCGAACCGATACCGTCACCGCCGATGACATCGTTCTGGGACGCAGTGAGCGACAGCCCTGGCAGTGGGACATCGAGAGCATGGCTCTTCCCGCCGAGGGGTTCGACTTCGACCACCTTCGCAAGCTGGAAGTCCACCTCCTCGAACAGGCCCTCGAACGTACCAACAACAACCAGACCCAGGCCGCCCGCCTGCTCAACCTCTCACGCGACCGCCTGCGCTACCGCCTCCAGAAACACGGCCTGCTGTAACGCCCGCTATGATCTCCCCTTTCCCGACGAAGGATTGAGTACACGCTGGGGATTGACCAGCCAGCCGCCCAGCCGCTTGGCAATCCGCCCCGAATCCACCACACTGCGCTTATGGGCACCGCCGATCCGAAAGCACGCGACGCCACGCTCCCTGACGAAAGCCCCCCACGCGACCGTTTTGTCCGTTGGTTGCTGATCGTCGGCGCAATCTGGGTAATTGCGTTGGTCGGCCTGCGCCTCTGGTGGGGACACGAAGCCCGGCGTCAGCTCGATCGGCGCTTGGACGCCTGCCGCGCCGCCGGACAGCCGGTCGCAATGTCCGACCTCGCCTGCGAACCCGTCCCCGATAAAGAGAACGCCGCCCACTACTTCAATCAGGCCACAGCCGGCCTCACGTCTTCGCCGGGACGCGTTGTCGATGTGCAGCGCCTCTCCGCCAACCCCGATGCCTGCCGGTTCTTCGCCGATGAGGTCGACGCCTACCTCGCCGAGAACGCGGCCGCACTCGATCTGGTCCACCAGGCCTGCCAGTGCGAACGCGTCGACTGGCAGGTGCAATTCGTCTCCCCCGGCATCAACGTCTTGCTTCCCCACCTTTCCGGCCAGCGCGCCCTCGCCAAACTGACCAGCCTGGCCGCGCTACGCGCCCACCAACGCGGCGACGACCACGCCGCCCTGCAACATGTGGAGGACATACTGGCCACCGCCCGCTTCACCGACCTGGACGGTCCCTTCCTCATGATTCACATGATCCGCGTCGCGATCGAAACCACGGCAATTGGCACGATTGGCGGCCTGCTGCCTACTCTGTCGATCGTATCCGATCAACCGGCCACCCCCGGCTCACGCCCCGCCGAGCGCAAACAGATCGAATCGCTCATCGCCAATCTGCTCGACGAAGGCGACTACATCGCCGACCTGAATCAGGCCATTCTGGGTGAACGCGTCATGATGTTGGATTTCCTGTTCAGCTTCGCGTCCCGGCCGACTACGGCGATCGGCGCAGGCTCGGCCCCGGGAGTGCTGGAAACTGCATTCGTGGCACTGTTCGAGCCGGCTTGGCTGCTCGATGGCGCCCGCATGTGCGATAGCTTTGCACATATTGCCGATGCCGTTTACTGCTCCGAGTGGCCCGCCGCACGCGATCGGATTTCCACGTATGACTACCATCCCGGGGGGATCTTCGAGCGGCTGTCACGCCTCTTCAGCAACGTGATGATGCCTTCGTTCGAACGCGCCGTCGAAATCCACTACCGCATTCGGGCCCAGCGCCGCATGGCTGCCCTCGCCCTCGCCCTGCGACTCTACCGCCACGACCATGGCCAGTGGCCGGAAACGCTCGCCGCGCTCGTGCCCGACTACCTGCCCAACCTGCCCACCGATCCCTTCGACCCCGCCGGCGGCCCCATCGGCTACCTCCCCGACGCCGACCCGCCCCGGCTCTACTCACGCAACAGCGACGGCATTGATCAGCAGGGGACCTCTGAACGGTATTCCGGCGGCGTCAAACGCGACTCGCTCGACCTGCCTTTCTTCCTCGATGACGATTCCGAGCCGGTTGACCCGCGCGACTATCTCCTCCCCGGCGCCGAATGGCCACCCGCCTCCCAGCCGGCCGAAGTGACCGACGCTGCCGAAGCGACCGACGACATTGAACCTTTCCGGGCCAACGTCGGCTCAAACTGACCGCGCACCGAATTCCCGAACATCGAGTGGGGCGTGCATCCGAGCTTGTGAATCAATTGCTCGAAGGTGAAGTGGGGCGGGCGTCTCGCCCGCCGAGCCTGGGCTGAGCACGCTCAGCAAGCCGGCCGAGATGACCGACCCACCTCGGAATCGTAGTCTCTGGACATCCCATCCCGCTCAGCGCCACGCGGTAGGGGGGCACGCCGGCATCGTCGCATCTCCGCGATGCTCGATCCTGCCTCCCACGCGTCAATCTTCCGCGAGTTGTTTCAGCTCGGCCGACTTGGTGTAGAACTCGGCCTGGGTCATGGCCCGCATATAGACCATCCCGCAGGCCGCCCGCAGCCCGTGGTCCTCGTTGTAGACGAAGAAATCCTCGCCCAGGAACGTCTTGATCTGGTCATACTGCTTGGCCTGGATCTTGCGTGCCAGGCGCGAGAACGGGCCATCGTATTCGTAGCTGGGGAACGACGCCGCACGCTGCGTGCCAAAGCACGTCTCGAAGCACGTCTCCAGGTCGTTCATGTGTGTCAGCGACGTGGGCACATAGAGGTTCGCCTCGCTCGGGTGGAAGCGGAACCACACGTTACGATACCCGAGCACCTGCACGTCGTTGCGACCTGATTCCTGTTCAAAGAGCTGCAACGCGTGCGCAACGGCCTGGAGCACCTTGTAGTGCGTGTCCGGGCCGCTGCCTTCGGGGTCGAAGGCCACGGTGAGCACGTCCGGGTTGATTTCCAGCAGCAGATCCAGAATCGGCCGCACGTCGCGATCGATAGTCGGAATCTCGGTGAATATGTCGCCCTTGTAGAAGCCCAGCCGCAGGTGCCGAACGGCCTCGCCGGTGAAGCCGTAGTAGGCCCATTTCAGGTCCGACTCCCATTCGCGGGTGCGCCCCTTGAGCTGCTGGACGATGGGCATGTCTTTTTTGCCCGGGTACTGCGTGTGGAAATAGTTTACCAGCTCGACCAGCCGTTCGCGGACGTTGTCCAGGTTGTCATCCTCGTACAGCTCGATCAGGTTCCGCAGCAGGCGCTGGGCCTGGGCTTCCTGCTTGAGTTCTTCATGATGCCGGGCCACCCCCTGGAAGTAGTGCGACGTATCGATCCGCCGGGCGAGCACATTGTCGGCCTCAAAGAAATCCGGACGGAACCGCTGGCGAAAATCCCCACGCTGCAAACGTTCCAGCAGGTCGGTGACCGCCTGATACATGTAGCTGTTCGTGACGGCATTGAAGCCCGAAGTCATGTACGCGAAGCAGTGCCGCGTGCTGCGGCGTCGCACGGCGTTCGTGACGTACGGCAAATAGCCCAGGATGATGTCGTCGTGATGCGGCGCGGTGTGCAGCAACGTCTTGTGTTCGACCGGCGCGTGCCCACGCCGCAGATTCTCCAGGATGTGCTCTTCTGTCTGCTGGCCCAAAGCGACGGCACTCTGCCCGGTCCGGAGCAGCAGCTCGGCTCCGAACCGGTCGTTCTGGAAGTCTTCCTGCGACAGCGCGCGCACCGGCTTCCCGCTCGCCAGCGAGATATCCATGACGATCCGGTCGACTTCCGTCGTCACTGAAACTTGCTCACTGGCGCGTCAGGGCCACGAACGTACGCGGTTTGACAAGCCGATTCAGGCGGCCCCGGCGGTTAGATAGAAGCGCGCGCATTCGGCAGCCGTGCCCAGGACCGACCCGGGGTACTTGTTGCGACGGGGCGCTCTGGATCGTGCGGGCCACGATCTTCGCCTTGACCTCCCCGGCGGCAATGATGATCGCGACCGCATCCTTTTTCATTGGTGATCGTCGCCAGGCCGATCGTAATCACGCTCTTGTGACGCGCCACCTCCATCCCGCCCAGGTCGGTGGCGGCGGCCGCCTTCGTCTCATAGTTCGGATCCAGCAGCCGCGTCGTCGAGAACAGGTCCGACCCCCGGATGTTGAACGCGATGTGCCCATCCGGGCCAATCCCCCCCAGGAAAAACCCGAGCCCGCCCATCTCTCGAATCCGGCTTTCGTAGTCAGTGCAGAACTCGTCCACCGCCCGGAGCACCTGCTGCTGTCGCTTCTCCAGCAGCGACGTCGCCCGCCGAATCCGCAGCGACAGGTCGACCGTCATCTCCGGGAAAACTTCTTCCAGATCGGTGCCGTCCGGCAGGCCGATCTTCAGCGGGTCGATCAGCAGCGCCCGCCGCGGATCGAGTCCGAAACCCTTGATGTAAAACTTGTTGACGTAGTAGTAGAAGCTGTTGTGCTGCTTCGAGTCCATCGGATAGAACTCGTCGATCTGCACAAAACGCAGCCCGGCCATGTTTGGCTTGCGGCTCGTGTCCAGCCCGCGCTCCTCGAGCGCCGCACGCGTCTGTTTCTGGTTCCAGGTGTCCAGAAAGTGCTGCGTGTACTTGATGAAATACTCCGGCGTCTTGCCGGTCGGCAGCGCTACGACCCCCCTCGGGATGTTCCTGCACCCACTCCAGAAAACGCACCGCCGTCAGCCGGCCCAGCGCCGGAAAGTTCGGCACGACGATGGACGGGATCTTTTCCTCCGGCCCATAGATGAATTCGTACGTGGAATGGGACAGGGCGGCCTGTTCAACCTTGCTTGCTGGCTCTGGCGGTGTGGCTCCGATCCCTTCGACGCTGGTTTCATCCTGTTGCAGCATCGTGCTCATCTCCTGGGGACGATTGGCTGGCGTGCCGCCGCTTTTCTGATTCGGCGACGTCTCGTTTCGAGCGGTGTGACCGGCGACACGTTGTGTCGTGCCAGGTCGTGTAAGTACGGATTGCGAGCCGTACGCGCATTTCGACTCACTCGGGGGGCGGCGCAGTTGAGCACCTGACAATCAACTCCGTCGGCAACCGCGTCGAGCTGGCCCGACGCCGCTTGCCAGACAATGCCCGCCCGAGAGCCTTGAACGCCTGCGACGCCATGGCTTCCAGCGGCTGCCGCACCGTGGTCAGTGGCGGATCCAGCAACGGCGCCGATGCCGGATCATCAAATGCCACGATCGAAACATCCTGCGGGATTTTCAGACCCGTCCCACGCACCACCTGAATAGTCGACAGGCACAGGTAAAACCCGCTCGCGATAATCGCGGTGGGGCGATCGTCCGATCTCAGCCGGTCCGCGATGGCTCCGGCAATGTCCTCGGGTAGCGCGATCGTGTCCGGCGATTCGATCAGGTCACGCGGCGACAGCGACAGCCCACGCCGGTCCAGTTCGCTCTCTACACCTTCGACGCGGTCACGCGCGTTGCTGAGTGCCGTCGGCCCGCAGACCAGCATGATCCGCCGATGGCCGAGTGTGACCAGATGCTCGATGGCCGACCGGGCGCCCGCCTCGTTGTCACAGTCGATGCTCGGTACGGCCGAATCGCGGTACGATCCACCCAGAATGACCGTCGGATAGCGCTGCGCCAGCCGTTCAACGTCCGCCTGAGCTTCGAGCGGCGGGTGCAGGCAGATTGCCCCAACGTCCTTGCCACCCTTTTCACGCAGGTCGAACTCGTCATGGAAGAAAAACTCGACCCAATTGCCGTCGGCGTGAGCCTCACGCCGCAGCGCGTTGATCACCGTGCTGTGGTAGTAATCGTCAATGCTCACTTCGCGATCGAGCAGCAGCCCGACAAAGAGCTTCGTGCGCGCCCGCTTGACCAGGTCAACGTCGTCGCGGACAAACGTTCCACGCCCGACCTCACGCCGCAGCCAACCCGCCTCGACCAGACCCTCAAGCGCTTTGTGGGCCGTGATCAGGCTCACATTGATCAACCCGCCGAGTTCCTTCGTCGACGGTAGCTTCGCCCCCGGCGTGAGCATGCCGGCCCGAATCGCCTCGGTCAGAATCTGACGCGCCTGGAGGTACTTGGGCATCGGATCGTGGTCGTCGACCTTTTGCAGCGTCAGGGCGCCCTTCATCAACGGGGCCTCGCGGTCGCAAGCCAACCCCGGCTGTACCGGGATTACAGAGCCCACACAAACGTACTGAGTCGAGCCAGCAGGTCGGCACGCGCCGACCGAGTGACGTGGGACCTGCCCGTGGCTCGCCATCACGCCCGTGTCACATGATTCCTATGTTATATAATCATCGCCAGGAGAGCAACCCCTCAATTGTCCCGATAGCAGCTCGTACCCCGGAACTCAATCACACCGGCCAATACCCGCTCGCAAGCCACTAAGATATGATGCCATAACCACTTATAAGCGATAATGGGCGTTTGCGCTGGGGCGGTGTCCCGATAAACCCGGATATAATGATCACTGGCACCATTGCGGACCTTGCCAGTGACCGCCACCACGTTCACCGAGGGCGATCATAGAGTGTTTTCGACGAACTCGTAGCGTCCAAATGTCCTGGAGAATAACGGCAGGGAGGCCGCTACGAGTAAGTAGAGCTTGCTCTACCGGCCAAACAGGCCCTGCAACTCCGCCGGATCGCTCGTCGTGCTCAGACCCAGCATCAGCAGCACGCGCGCCTTCCAGGGCAGCAGATCGTTGCCCAATACCACCCCCAGTTCACGCAGACTGCCGCCGCCCCCGACCCCGCCGTACACGGGATACACCCGCCCCGTACGCACCCGACTGGTCAACACCACCGCGACGCCCGCCTCCCGGGCCCGCCGGATCGCCGCGTACATAGGGTCATTCACGTTACCGATGCCGTAGCCGCAAACCACCACGCCCTGCGCGCCCAGCCGAACCGCAGCGTCCAGCAGGCTGCCGTCCGCGCCGGGGTAGCAGTACACCAACTCCACCCGCGGCAATTCTTCGGGCACCGCGAACGTCGGATTTGCCCGCGGCCGACCGAACCACACCACGCGCTCGTCATCCACCTCGCCCACTTGCCCGTGAATGTCGGCCCCAAACGCGTCCGGGTGGTTCGTGTGATACTTGCTGACCGCGCGGGCCGCATAAATCTGCCCCCCAAAATCGACCGTCACGCCCAGGCCGCCCGCCTGCGGGTTCACCACCTGACGCACCGAGTTGAGCAGGTTACGCGGGCCATCCGCGTCGCGAGCGTCGGCCCCACGCATGGCACCGGTCAGAACCACCGGCTTATCACTCCCCACCGTCAGCTCAAGCAGCCACGCCGAATCCTCCATCGTGTCCGTGCCATGCGTGACCACAACGCCCGCCACCTCCGGCCTCTCAAGCGCCTCGTTCACCAGCCGCGCCAGACGGAGCCAGATCTCCGGCGACATCTGCCGGCTGTCGATATTGACCAGCGGCAAAACTTCGAGATTCGCAACCTTCCGCAGCTCCGGGACGGCCTCAACCAGATCCTGCCCGGACACCGCCGGCACCAGGCCGCCGGCCGCCTCGTCATACTTCTGCGCAATGGTCCCGCCCGTCGTGATGATCGCCACAGTCGGCAGTTTCGGGTCGGCAGACGTGGCCGGCTCTGCCGGCTGATCGGTCGCCGTGGTCGACACAGTAACTTGTGCCTGCTGACAACCGGCGGCCATCAACAGAACTAGCGCGATTGGCCATCCCGCCCGGCCAGCAAAAACGCGGCAGCGACATCTTGTTTCTCCCGGAGCGATTGATTGTTGGCGCGGCACGCACCGATTGTGGTAGGGGGGCTCACTTACCGTCGAGAAGGTTCCCCAGCCCGCCGAGAATACTGCCTTCGCCGGTGGACTTCCTGCCCGCCCCGCGACCAGTGGCATGAATGCTGTCCGCCAGGCGGGCGAACGGCAGCGACTGGAGCCAGACGTCGCCCGGCCCGGTGAGCGTAGCAAAAAACAGCCCCTCACCGCCGAAGATCGTGTTCTTGAAACCGCCGACGAATTTGATCTCGTAATCTACGGAAGGCTGGAAGGCCACGATGCAGCCCGTATCCACCCGCAGCGATTCTCCCGGCTGGAGCCGGCGCTGGTGCAGCGTGCCGCCGGCATGAACAAACGCGAGCCCGTCGCCTTCGAGCTTTTGAAGGATGAACCCCTCACCGCCAAACAGGCCGGCCCCGATCCGCTTGGTGAACTCGATGCCGATCGTGACCCCGCGGGCCGCGCACAGAAACGACTGTTTCTGGCAGAGCAGCTTGCCGCCCAGTTGCGACAGGTCCATCGGCACGATCTTGCCCGGGTAGGGCGCGGCGAACGCCACCTGCTGCTTACCCGGACCCTGCCCGGTAAAGGTCGTCATGAACAGCGACTCGCCCGTGAGCACCCGCTTGCCGGCCGAGAACACCTTGCCCAGCAGCCCCTCGCTCTCGGCGCTCGGGTCGCCGAATTTGGTTTGCATGTCCACGCCCGACGTCATGTACATCATCGCGCCGGATTCCGCGACAACCATCTCGTTCGGGTCGAGCTCAATCTCGACAAACTGCATGTCGTCGCCGGTGATCTGATAATCGATTTCGTCGCTGCGCCGTGCGGTAGGCACTGGCGGGCGGATGGCCGACTCATCGATCGAGGCGTGCAGTCCGGAGATATGACGCGCCGCGGTCCAACTGCTCAGACCCGGGCCGAAAACAAGCGTATCGCTGCCTTGCAGTTCGGGCAGCTTGCTGAGCAGGTCGTCCTTGGTGAGCGGTCCAACCGACTGGCCCTGTTTCGCGTAATACCATTCGCCACGCGCCATGGTCGCGCTCCTCCGGTCAGGTCGTCTTGCTGCCGATCAGGTCGGCCACGCGGGACGCGTCGTCGGCGTCAGGGCTGATCGTCTTCGGTTGGTTCCGGAGTATCGCTCGTGCCATAATCGTACGACTCCGTCGGTTCATACTCCGACTCGTCAACCTCGTAGATCGTCTCCGCTTCGTCGGGTTGCGTGTCATAGTCAGAGTCGGCCGGCTCGTCCCAGATCTGGGGTGCCGCTGCGGGAGATTCGTCGGCCGGCGGATACACCAGCACCTCTTCAGGAATATTCCGCAGCTCACGCGGCCGCCGTATGATCTGATTGTCGCCCACTTCCGTAACGCGCACCGCGAGGTGCTCCGGCAGGCTGACGATGTTGCCCTTGCCCCAGAACTCAATCCGTTGGAGCCACGCGCCGTCCTCGACCGTGACCGTATTGTTATTGCCCAGGATCGAGAGCTTGGGAACCTTCGAACCCCGCACGATCGTGATGTTGTTGCTGTGCCGGGTTATGCCCACGTTGCCATAGTAGCGATCCGCACGCGTCATGTTGGACGCGACGATAGAGTTATGAGCACAACCCGTGGTTGCCAGCAGACACCCCGTCAACAGTGCCCCGAAGAGAAGTTGCTTCATGATGTTCATCCTCGCTCTGAAACCCACTGCTCGCGAGCGCCGCTGCGCCGACCCGAGCCTCGCATCGAGCAACCCGAAGTGTAACCAGCGCAGGCAATTCCGGCCAGTCCGCCAATCCGATCACTTCGCCGAAGAGCCCGCCACCGGAGCATCGTCCTTCGATTGCAGACGACGCAGCAGCCAGCGACGCATATGCGTCAGCGGACGCGACACCACCCGATGGACGCGAATCCACACGCTCAGCCGCTCCACGACGACACGCTCATCTTCGCTGAGTTGCTCCGGCCGCAGACGCCGCTTGTGCTTCAGACAGTGGTAGCGGTCAGCGCTCTGAAATCGCCCCAGCAGCCACCGCCGCAGCCATCCGCCAAGCCCCCCCGCAGGTGGCAGGTGCAAAGAGATCTGAAAGTCGATCAGGTATGGCCGCCCATCATCACCCATCAGCACGTTCTGACGCTTGTTCAGGTCGACATACGCGATGTGTCGCTCATGCAGGGCCTTCAACAGCGCAATAAGTTGACCAAAGAACTCGTCCCCGACGGCCTCACGCCGACCGAGCGGGTGCCCCCGCACATACGCGTGCATGAACCCCGCCGACCCAACACTCCCGATCAATGCCGGCACACCCGCCAGATCCTGCAACAGCTCGTACATGCGGATCTCACGTCGAGCCAGAAACCGCCCCGCCCAGCTCATCGGCAACCCCAGAAAGTCGTTCACGCGTCCCAGCTTCAGCACCGTCAGACCCGCCGGCCCGCGATACAGACCAGTGGCCGCGAAAAAATCGTGCTTGAATGTCTCGACCAGCTCATATTGCCCCCCGGCGCAGGCCACCCGCTGCGGCAGCCGGCAATCGGGCAGCGCATACAGCCACGGATGACGTGGACGCGGGTTGTCCGATTCGGGTTGTACAGGCGTTACCACGGGGCGGCATTATACCGCGGCATCAAACCGCCGCCCGCTTATCTGCCCGCGACCCTTCCGCCTTCATCTTTGGTAACTTGCCCCCCAGACCATCTGCACACCCGATAAAAGCACCGGGCGCGGTTTCGTAACGCGCGGAATTAATTATGTTCGTAATTTGTGCGGGACGACCGACGAAGTCCCACTAAAAGGCGTGCGGCACCCTGTGGGTATTGGCGCGGTCTGAGGGTGCCGCAGCGAGTGGAAGCAAGTTGTTGCCAGAACAGCACTTACGGGAGATTGTACTTTCCGTAGCTACTCCGACAGTTTATAGCACTTTTAGTATAGCGTGGGGCCAGCGAGTTTCAACCGATATCGAATACATTTTTGTGAACAATGTGCGAAAATCCGTCACCTGGCCGGCTGTGTCGTCGCCCCGACGCCCAGAAGCTCACTCAACGCCGGTCGCCACGCCGACCCGATGTCAACCTCCGGGAGCGCTTGCAGTCGCTCACGCAGCTCAAAAGGAAACGTTCTCGCGTCGGCGTGACCGCCCGGACGACTAAACCCTCCGCAATTACGCTCTCCAAGGGCAGCTCGCCACGACTACCCAAGAGTCGCAAAGTTGCCACCGCCCGCTCGAATGGCTGCGTTTCCGGCAGCGGCTCGCCCGCCACCGCTCGCTCGATCCACCCCCGCGTCTGCTCCAGATCCCCCCGCCGTAGCGCCAGCACCATCTCCCCCAGACAGCCCAGCGGATCGTTCGGGTATGCCTCGCAAATCTGCCCGAGCACCTCGCCCGCCGCCGGCTCACCAGCTATAGCCAGTGTCCAGCCCAGAAATGCCTCAAACACGCGGTTCCCAGGCTCACGCTCGGCCGCTTCCTGCCACGCCAGGGCCGCATCCCGATAACGCCCGAGCTGGAGACACACCTCGTGAAACCCACGCAACGCCGTGTAGTGCGTCGGGTGGTCACGCAGGATGGCATCATAGACGGCCGCAGTCTCGCTCCAGTGGTGGCTCCGCAGGTGGTACTCCGCCAGAACCATGCCGGCCGTGAAATTCCCCGGATCTTCCGCCAGCACCTCACGCACCAGTGCAAAACCGCGTACCCCCTCACCATGACGAATCTCCCAACGTGCCAAACCGAGCTTCGCCGGCGTCGGCGGCGGGCCCAGCTCCAGTACCCGGGCAAACCGCGCGACCGCCTCCTGATCACGGTCCAGCATGAACATCAGCAGGTAGCCGTACTCGTGTAGTGCACCAGCCGCGCCTGCGGATCGTCCGGCAGCAGCTCTTCACACCGGGCATACGCGCCGGCCGCCTCCTCATACTGCCCCAGCGAACGCTCCGCTTGCGCCAGACGCCGCCACGACCCAAAAGAGTCCGGCTCCAACGCAACCGCCTCCCGGGCCTGTTCAAGACCCTGTTCATACGCGCCAGCCGTACGAAATCGGAACGCCAACTCGCGATGCAACGCCGCCTGTTGCGCCGGTGTGGTGAAAAACGTCGGCAGCGTTTCCGACTGCGTCACACGTGTCAGCGTCTGCACCAATAGCTCGTTGAACCACGCGAATTGAGAATGCCCGGCCGGTACACGCTCGCGGTCGGCCGCCAATAGCTGATGATTGCGGGAAAAATCCTGCGCCGCCGCCAGTGCCAGCTCCGCCCGCGGATCACCCGGATTCAACTCCACCACCCGCTCAGCCCTTAATAGCGGGCTGCGCGCCTGCCCCACCAGCGGCAGGTCATACCCCCCCAGGAATACCAACAACACCGCGCCGGCCAATGCCACCACGCGACCGCCGGCTTTACGCTGCAACCCTGCCGTCGGCATCAGCACCCGCCACAGCATCCCGCCGATCACCAGCAGAATGCCCATCAGCGGCTGATAGAAATAGCGATCGGTAGCCGCCGTCTCGCGGGCACCGACCAGCCCGATCACCGGCAGCAGCACTGCCCAGCACCACGCCCACCCCAGCGTGACCACGCGTGTCTCCGGGCGCCGCCAACTCCAGGCCGCATGCGCCCACGACGCCACCGCCACCAGCAACCCCACCCACACCAGCGGGTGTGCCCAGCCCGTATCCGGATCGGGCAGGTACCAGAAGCACAGCCACAGTGGCGCGAGCAGATTGCGAGCGTATATCCAGACCGCCAGCGCACTTCGGCTGATCGGGTCGCCGTACAGCCCCTCGGCCGCCTGTTCGACCAACCCGGATTGCAGCCCGGTCCACACGGTGACCGCTGCGAAAACCCCGCATACGACCGCCACCAGCCAGATGCGCCACGAACGCAACGCCCCGGCCCAGCCATTATGTCGGGCTTCCAGCACGAGCGCCACAACCAGCCAACCCACCACCGGCTTCGACAGCATCGCCAGCAGCAGTGCGCCGATCGTAGCCACGAACCAGCCGGGCTTCCCAAGCCGCAGCGCCCGTTCGTGAGCGCCGATCGCAAGCAGTGAAAACGTCGCGGAAAGCAAATGCGTCCGCCCCATGTCCGAAGCATACGCCGTCACCAGCATCGGGTGCAGCGCCCAGATAGCCGCCAGAAACCAGCTCAATAGCGTGAGCCGAACGGGCTCCTCGTTGGAAGCTATCCCGGAACCCTTGGGGCACCGGTTTTCAACCGGTGCTTCGTGCTGGTCACATACCAGCGCCGTAGTTTGGGGATAGGGCTTGCTGGCGCCAGCCAGCAGTCGGCGCAACACCCACCACAGCAACAGCGCGTTAATCGCGTGCAGCAGCAGGTCATTTCGCCGCACGATCGTGGCGTCCCCGTTGCCGAGCACCCACTCGATCGCAAATGTCGCGATCGGCAGCGGCTGATACAGATCGTCGTGAACGTTGGTGAAAATTCGTCCCAGGCGCGTTGCCAGTTCCGGGGCCGCGTCCGGGCTGGCCGATGGGTTCACCAGTGGGTTGTTGACGATGAAGATGTACTCGTCGCCGAGCATCCAGGGCGCGTCCAGCCCGGGCGCGCCGACGACCAGAACCGCCGCCACGAGCAACAAACCGAGCAGCACGCTGCGCAGCGGCCCGACCGGCCGATCGGTTGATTCAATACAAACCGGAGGTGAAAGCTGAGTCATGGGAACATTTATCCCCGCTGAACGGTACGCGGGCAAGCGCCTTCACCACGCCGTCCGGGAATGTCGTTTCTCACGTATTATTAACGTGGGTTGCCCGACTTGCGGCTTGCTCGGACAACCTGGAAACCCTAATATCCATTAAGGTGGTAGCGTATATGCCTCTGTTCTTTAGGAGTACGCGAGGGGTCGTATGATCAGCAGTGCCTCACCATTGTCGGCGAGTGTGCTGCTGCTGAATCGCCTCTATATGGCGGTTCGTGTAGTCAGCGCACGTCGAGCCTTGACGTTGCTCTACCGCGACCAGGCTGAAGTGGTTGCGGTGGATGAGGGGCAATATCTCGCGTATGACTTCAACGATTGGGTCGAGGTCAGCCAGGCCAAGCGGCAGTTCGAGCCTGAACTTCACGACTGGATTCGCACCGTCCGTTTCCAGATTGCGGTCCCCAAAATCATCCGCCTGCTCGGCTACGATCGGATTCCCAGCGCCGGCGTCAAGCTCAATCGTCGCAACCTGTTCGCCCGCGATCAAAACCGCTGCCAATACTGCGGCAATCGCTTCCCCTCGAGCGAGTTGAGCATCGACCACGTCATCCCGCGATCACAGGGCGGGATCAATTCGTGGGAAAACATCGTATGTGCCTGTGTGCGCTGCAACGTTAAAAAGGGCGGCCGCACGCCGCAGCAGGCCCACATGAAGCTGATCAACCCGCCACGCCAGCCGCGCCGCAGCCCGGTGCTGACGATTCAGCTCTCAGACTCCAAGTACGCGAGCTGGAAGCAGTTCCTCGACTACGCGTACTGGAACGTCGAGTTGAAGTAGCTCGGGTTGACAATCCACCGCACGCCGTCTTATCGTCCCCCAATGTGAATCCGCCCCGTGTGTGGGGTGTCAGGTCTGCACTAATGAGGACGTCGCGATGGCCGTCCAGCAGTGGTCGGATACGGTAATCCTTGCCGAGCTTCAGGACGATCCGCAGTACACGGACGATCTGGCGGCGGTGATCGAACAGTGCCGCAAAGACACGCGCCAGGACGTGCTGTTAAACATGTCCGAGCTGAGCTACCTGAACTCCTCGAACATTGCCCAACTGCTGAAGTTACGCAAACTGGTAACGATCACGAACCAGCGGCGTCTGAAGCTGGCGGGCGTCAACACACGCGTGTGGGGCGTATTCCTGGTCACCGGCCTGGACCGCATCTTCGACTTCGCCGACGACACGCCAAGCGGCCTCGCCGCCCTCCAGTTAGGCGCCTGAACCACCCCGACCTCCGCCCAGCACTGGAAGCTATCCCAGAACCCCTATGGGTGGCATGTTTGCCCGTGTAAAACGCTCCGTCGTGCCACCCTGATAAAAACGCGGGAGCGTCACCATGCTCAAAAGATCGCTATTCCTGACAACCTTCCTCGCTGCTCTCGTCGGCTGCCAGGCGAGCACGCCCCATTGCTACGACATCGTAGTCTATGGCGGAACTTCCGGCGGCGTGGTGGCCGCGGTAAAGGCTGCCCGCCTGGGCCATTCCGTCCTGCTGATAGAGCCCGGCCAGCACCTCGGCGGACTGTCCGCCGGCGGACTGGGTGCCACCGACATCGGCAACAAGGCCGCCATCGGCGGCATGTCACGCGAGTTCTACACCCGCGTCGGCGCAGCCTACGGCCAGACCGAAGCCTGGAAATTCGAGCCCCACGTCGCCGAGCAGATCTTCGAAAACCTGATACGCGAAGCCAACGTCCCGGTCATTCGCGGCCAGCGCCTGAACCGCCCGGCCGGCGTGCACAAAGAAAACGGCCGCATCACACGCATCGAAATGGAGTCCGGCCCGTCCTACGCCGCCCGAGTCTTCATCGACGCCACATACGAGGGCGATCTGATGGCAGCCGCCGGCATCAGCTACACCGTCGGTCGCGAGAGCAACGCCACCTACAACGAAACTCTCAACGGCGTACAGGTCGCCCACGCGACGCATCACCAGTTCACCGTGCCGGTCGACCCCTACATCATCCCCGGCGACCCCAACAGCGGCCTGCTCCCGGGCATCAACCCCCAGCCGCCCGGCCCCGACGGCTCCGCCGACGCCGGTGTACAGGCCTATTGCTTCCGCATTTGTGCCACCAACCTGCCGGCCAATCGCCGACCCTGGCCCCGACCCGCAGATTACGACCCCCAACAATACGAACTGCTCCTGCGCAACTTCGAAGCCGGCGACACGCAAATCCCCTGGCACGCCGTGATGATGCCCAACAACAAAACCGACTCCAACAACAACCACGCCGTCTCAACCGACTGCATCGGCCGAAACCACGCCTATCCCGACGCCGACTACGCCACCCGCGACCGCATCCGCGCCGCCCACGAAAGCTACCAGAAAGGCCTGCTCTGGACGCTGGCCTACCATCAGCGCGTCCCCGCCGAAATCCGGCAATATTTCCAAACCTGGGGGCTCGCCCGCGACGAATTCGTCGACAACGACAACTGGCCGCACGCGCTCTACATCCGCGAAGCCCGGCGAATGGTTTCCGACTACGTCATGACGCAGCACGATTGCCAGGGTACCCGCGTGTGTGCCGACCCGATCGGATTGGCGGCCTACACAATGGATTCGCACAACATACAGCGCTACGTCGACAGCGCCGGCCACGTGCGAAACGAGGGCGACGTACAAGTCGGCGGCTCCCCACCATATCCCATTTCTTTCCGGGCGATCGTCCCGCGACGCAGCGAATGCACCAACCTGCTCGTGCCGGTGTGCCTGTCCGCCTCGCACATCGCGTTCGGATCGATTCGCATGGAGCCGGTGTTCATGTTGCTGGGCGAGTCCGCCGCGACGGCTGCCGGCCTGGCGATCGAGTCAGACATCGCGCTCCAGGACATCGACTACCCAGCCCTGTGCGAACGCCTGCTCGCCGCAGGCCAACGCCTGGAATGGCCCGAAACACCGCCGGCCGACTGAAGCGCCCTCCGGTTGATCGCAGGACCGTTGCCGGGCAGCACGCCCCGCGGTATGTTGACGCTCGCGGCCGATCGAGCATGAAAGCCGAGTGGGGCGGGCGTCTCGCCCGCCGAGTCTGGCCCGCCGGGTGCCCCATCCCGTTGCGCAGCACGGAGTGGGGAACAGTTGCCGCTCAGGAGCACCTCCATGACCACAGATCCATCGAGCACAAACCCGGGCGAGCCGACCGGCGACGCGATCGAGCACACCACTCTAAAAAACGCAATGAAGGCGTTCAAAAAACGCCTCAAACTGGCTCGACTCGACGACGAGTCCGGCCTCGGCCACGGCGCCACCAGCGGCGGCCGACATTCCGGCATCGTCGCCATCCCGCCGCCGACACGCTATCCGCAACCAGTCTGGGACGAGCTCGTTCGCCAAGGCAGACTCCGCCGCGCCGGCCAGGGCCTCTACGAACTGACCGACGAACGCTAGCAGGGCATCTTTCCAGACGCCGGCGGCCATGGGCACCTCGCGACTACGTCCGATAGGGGGGCGCTGCCGGATGCACCCTGACCACATGCGTAATGTGGCCAGCCAGAACTGATCGCCGGGGACTCCCAGTTCAACCAAAATGGTTATATAATGACAGTCTGCCGCCGCCGGCGATGCCCGTCCGGATGGGCTGCTGGCGAGACGGCACCGAGCGAGATTACGGACCAGGCGCATGGACGGCTTCGACTATCGCAACGGACAACTGTGGTGTGAAAGCGCGCCGGCCGAAAAACTGGCCGAGCACTTCGGCACTCCCCTCTACGTCTACTCCCAACACACATTCCAGGAGCACTACCAAACTCTCCGAGCCGCCTTCGCCGACCTCGACCCCCTGATCTGCTTCTCCGTCAAATCCTGCCAGAACATCCACATACTCAACCTCCTCCGCGAACTCGGCAGTGGCTTCGACGTCGTCAGCGGCGGCGAAGTCTTCCGCGCCCTGCACGCCGGCGCAGACCCACAGAAAATAGTCTACGCCGGCGTCGGCAAAACCGATCGCGAGGTCCACGAAGCGCTGACCGCCAACATCGGCCTCTTCAACGTCGAATCCGAGTCCGAATGTGCCCAGCTCGATCGCCTCGCCCAGGAACGCGGAACCGTCATCAACGCCGCCCTGCGCATCAATCCAAACGTCGATCCCAAAACCCACAAGTACACCGCCACCGGTCGCCGGGGCACCAAGTTCGGAGTCGACCTGCCCGACGTGCCGGGCGTATTGCGGCGGTGGGGCGGGGGCACCGGTCTGCGCATCCGCGGCCTGCACCTGCACCTCGGCTCACCAGTGCACGAGCTGGCGGCTTACGCCACCGGGATCGAGCGCACACTGGAGCTGATCGACGCAGCGAAGCGCGAAGGTATCGAGCTGGATACGCTCGATATCGGCGGCGGTTATGGGGCGCATTACCAGGGCTCCGAAGCGCCGGCGCCCCAGGCGTACGCCGATGTGATCGTACCGCTCCTGCACAATCGCGGCCTGCGCGTGATCCTCGAGCCCGGACGGGCGATCGCCGCCAACGCGGGCGTGTTGCTGACGCGCGTGCTGCACTTGAAACAGTCCGGCGGGCGGACGTTCGTGATTGTCGACGCCTCAATGAATGAGCTACTCCGGCCAGCGCTATACGGTGCCTATCACTGCGTCTGGCCAGTGCAGGCGGGCCGGCACGTGCCCGTCGGCCGCGGACCGGAGCAACCCTACGACGATCTGGTCGTTTGCGACGTGGTCGGCCCCGTATGCGAGAGCAGCGATTTCCTCGCGCGGGATCGCCAATTGCCCCCGGTCCAACGCGGCGACCTTCTGGCGGTCTTCACGAGCGGGGCCTACGGAATCGTCATGGCAAGCCAATACAATTCCCGGCCGCGAAGTGCCGAGCTGCTGGTCAACGCCGCGGAACCACGGCTGATTCGTCGGCGTGAAACCTACGCGGACCTGATCCGCTACGAAGAGGAAACGGGTAACGGAATGGGCTAACCACGGGCGCGCCGATAGAACGGCGCCCCCACAGTCGAAGAGCGCAATGAGTAACGAAGCGGACCAAAGGGGCGAACGGAACCTGGCGCAGCGCTGCCACGCCGCCGTCGAAACACTCAATCAACGCGGGCTGGAAGTGCGCGACGACCGGCTCACACGCGGGCTCTATGCCACCGACGCGAGCATCTACGAGATCGTCCCCGACGCCGTCGTCTGGCCCCGCACCGTCGAACAGGTACAGGAAGTCGTGCGGGTTTGTGCGGCCGAGAACGTCCCCCTGACGCCACGCGGCGCCGGCACCGGCCTGTCGGGCGGAACCTGCAACCGCGGCATACAGCTCGATTGCTCACGCTATCTCAATCGCGTCCTGGAGATCGACCCTGATCAGCGCCACGCCCACGTTCAGCCCGGCGTCGTCCTGGACGAGCTCAACGCCCAACTCGCCGAGCACGGCCTGCATTTCTCGCCCGACGTCGCCACGGCCAGCCGGGCCACCATCGGCGGTATGATCGGAAACAACTCCGCCGGAGCCCATTCGCTTGTCGTCGGGCGAACGTGCGATCACGTTGTCGGCGTCGACGTAGTCCTCGCGGACGGCTCACTTGTGCACTGGGGCGCCGCCGACCAGACAACCGACAACCCCCACGTCCATGAGTGCGAACAGGTCCTCACCGAGATCCTCACCGATCAGGCGGACGAGATCAGCACCCGTTTCCCCAAGGTCTTCCGCAGCAACGGCGGCTACGCTCTCGATCGGCTGCGCAGCGACAACGGCCGGCTGAACGTCGAGCAGCTCATCGTCGGCAGTGAGGGTACGCTGGGTGTAGTGGTCGGCGCCACGCTGAGCCTGCTGCCGCTGCCACGTTGGCAGGGCCTGTGCGTCATCCATTTCAACGACCTCCTGGCAGCGCTCGACGCGGTGACCACGATTCTCGAACACCAGCCGGCCGCCATCGAGCTGCTTGACAAGCAGATCCTCGACGGAACCAAAGACAACCCCGCCATGCAGCGCCGCCGCGAGCGCTTCCTCGAAGGCGACCCCCAGGCCATCCTGATCGTCGAGTTCTACGAGGATACCGAAGACGCATTGCGCCAACGCCTGCACAAGCTGGCCGGCGAGCTGCGCGCTCAGGGCACCGGCTACGCGCACCCGGTGTTCATCGACCCCGATGGGCAGGCCGATGTGTGGGCCGTGCGCAAGGCCGGCACCGGGCTACTCATGTCCAGCCCCGGCCAGACGCAACCCTACGATTTCATCGACGATTGCTCGGTCCCACCCCAGCGCTTGCGCAACTACATCCAGCGCTTGCAGCAGATCCTCGACAAAGAGGGCATCGAACGCACCGGATACTACGCCCACGCCAGCGTCGGCCTGCTGCACGTTCGCCCGGCACTCAACCTGCGTCGCCAAACCGGCGTCGAAAAACTGCGGCGCATCGCCGATCAGACCAGCCGCCTCGTCCACGAGTTCGAAGGCGCCATGACCGGCGAGCACGGCGAAGGACTGGTCCGCTCAGAGTGGATCGAGCGACTCTTCGGCACGCAGCTCGTGCAATCATTCAAACGCATCAAGCAAACCTTCGACCCGCTGGGAATCTTCAACCCCCACAAGATCGTCGACCCGCTGCCGATGGATGCTAACCTGCGCTACGGCGCCGGCTACACCGCCGACCAGCCCGACACCATCCTCGATTTCTCCCGCCATGGCGGAATGGCCGGGCTCGCCGACATGTGCAGCGGCATCGGCGAGTGCCGCAAACGACTGGTCGGAACCATGTGCCCCTCCTACATGGCCACCGGCAACGAAACCAACACCACCCGCGCCCGCGCCAACGCGCTCCGCCTCGCGCTGTCCAACCGCAATCTGCTCGATGGACTGTCCGATCCGGCCCTCGACGAAGTCTTCGACCTCTGCCTGAGCTGCAAAGCCTGCAAGACCGAATGTCCCACCGGCACCGACATGACCAAGCTAAAGGCCGAATGGCTGCACCACCGCAACGAGCGCCTGGGCGTTCCGCTGCGCAGTCGGATGATCGCCATGTCGATCCAGATGGCCATTTGGGGCACACGCTTCGCGCCGCTGAGCAACTGGTTCATGCAATCTAAGGTGGCGCGGGTGTTCCTGGAGCACTTCTGCGGATTCGATCGGCGCGTCCCACTACCAAAGTTCGCCCACGCGACCTTCCGCAAGTGGTTCGCCAAGCACGAAGTGCCCGCGTCAGCCCCGCGCGGCCCGGTGGTCTACTTCGTAGACACCTGGACAAACTACTACCTGCCCCAGGTTGGACAGGCGACCGTGAAGGTCCTCGAAGCGCTCGGCTACGAAGTGCTCACGCCCGAGACGGTTTGTTGTGGCCGGCCGCTGCTTAGCAAGGGAATGCTCAAAGAAGCCCGCCTGTTGGCGGAGGACAACATCGACATCCTGATACCTTTTGCCGACGGCGGCGTGCCGATCGTCGGCACCGAACCAAGCTGCGTCTCGGTCCTCAATGATGAACTACCGGAATTGGTCCGGACGCCCGAGGCCCGGCGCATCGCCGAGGTGGCGCTGCCCGTCTATGACCTCGTCGCCGGCGTGCTGCGCAAAGAGCCCGACGCGCTACGCTTCAAGCCGGGCCGCAGACCGCTCCTCTACCATGGGCATTGCCATCAGAAGGCGCTCACCGGCACCAGTGCGGCCATGCATCTGCTCGCCGCCTGTACCAACGGCGGCGCCAGCGAGATCGACAGCGGCTGCTGTGGAATGGCCGGCGCCTTTGGCCACGAGGTTGAACATTACGACGTCGCCCACGCCGTCGGCGAGCAGCGTCTCTTCCCCGCAGTTCGGCAACGCGACGGCGCAGACGTCGCCGTCGCGGGTTTCTCATGTCGGCACCACATAGATCACCACACTGCCGCCGGTGCCCGCCACCTGATGGAATACGTCGCCGATGCGCTGGCCGATTGAGCGCTCCGCCGCCTGGTCGGGCCAGGGCACGCGATGTGCGAAAACGGAGATTCGCCGTGAAGACGCGTTGGATAGTGATGGCCGCCGCAGTTTGCATGGTCGCGGGCTTGGCTTGTGCGAGCCCGCCCAGTGCTACCAATCGGGCCGATTTGGTCGACGATTTCGCTCCGCTCTTTTCACCTCCCAAGAAGGCGCTCCACGGACTGACAGTGGGGATCACGCCCGCACCGCCGACCGTGAACGCTTCGTCACGCTCCGGCGAGTTGGCGTTGGTCACCGCCGGCCAGTTGTATCATCTTGTGCTCGCCGCGGGCGGCACCCCCGTGCTCGCCCGGTCGCTGTACGCCACCCTCGACGCGAACGTCGTCGCACAACAACCGACCGACTGTCACATCTGCCTGACGATCAGCTACACCGACGCGTCGGATCGGCCGCTCGTGTACGTGACTCGCACCGGCACCGGCACGGCCGGCGAGTCGCTGGCGTCGGCCCTGCTCGACAGCATTCCGAACAGCAGATCGGGCTCAAGCAACGCGACGCACGCCGCCGTCGGCTCGCCGGCGCAGGTCGCCGTGTGTTTGCCGGCCGATAGCACTCGCGGCCCGTTGACGCCCGCCCAGCGCCGCGGCTGTTTTGAACGTGCCGAACAGTTGTACGCTGGCCTGGCACACTGGAAGGAGCACACCTTGCTCGGCGGCCCGCCGGTTGCCGAACGCCGACCCGTCCCCGACTACCCCGACGATAAGCCCGCCGGTCGCTACGAACGCATCGCCCAACGCGTCTGGCCAACAGAAACGCTCAACCAGCAGCAACTCGATTCATTCTGCGACTCGTTTACGCAAAACCTGATTACCAACGACAGCTTGGTTTACTTCGACGTGCACGCTGATCAGGTCGGCTCCGCGGTCGTGCTCAAGGGCAGCACCAACCTGCCCGTGCTGGCCAAAACGCTGAAACGCACGCTCGAAACTTTCGGCCTCGATCCCGTCCGCAACGAGGTTTGCGCGCTGCCCGACAACGAGCACCTCGGCCATGATCCTTTCGGCGTCTGCCGGGTGCCGCTGGCGCTGACCTATCGCCAACCTGGCGGCGGCGGGCTGCAAACCCAACTGCTCTACGGAGCGCCGGTCTACCTGCTCGACTGCACCCATGATCACTACCTTTTGCATGCCGACGATGGCTACTGGGGCTGGGTCCCCCGCAATGCGATTCGTTCTATGTCGGCCGACGAATTCTTAGCCTACCAGGCGTTGCCGGTGGGCGTGCTTCGGGACGACGTTGTGCACGGCTCTCTGACCCTGCCACGCGGCGCTACGTTGCGGGTCTGCTCGTTTGACCAGCACCATTGCACGTTGCGGCTGGCCGATGGCAACACGCTGGAGGTGCTTATTGGCCAGGTCAAGCTGGCGCCGCCGGCCGAAGTTATGCCACGCCGCGTCGCCGCCGCCCTCGACCTGTTGTATACGCCGTACGTTTTCGGCGGCTGCGGGCCGTTGGGGCTGGATTGCAGCGGCCTCGTGCGCAACGTGACCGCTCAGGACGACACCACCATCATCGCCCGTGATGCCTGGCAGCAGGCTCTGGCCGGCCGGCTGGTAGCGACGGCCGGAGCTCGGGGCAACATCCGCGCCGGCGATCAGCTTTTCTTTATCGATCGCACGGGCCGAATTTACCACACCGCCCTGGCGATTGATGGGCAGCGTTTTGTGCACTCGTCGCCGCCGTGCGTGCGCATCAGCAGTTTCGACCCTGACGACCCGCTTTACGGGAGTTATCTGGACCGCACGTTCTTTGTTGCCAAGCGGCGCTGACTTGCGTTCGGGGCGTGCCGCTTGACGCCGATGGGCCGCGGGTTACACTTCAGAACCAGTCAGCTTTGATGCCGATCCCGTAGCTCAACTGGACAGAGCGTTGGCCTCCGGAGCCAAAGGTTGTGGGTTCGAATCCCGCCGGGATCGTTTTCTGATTCTCCCCGTCGGTCAGCCTAGGAACGTTACCAGCATGTGGCTTACGTGGTGGGGTGGGTGGCCGATTCGTGATGTTGGTCGGCGGGGGAAGTGGGTTGCGTGGTGGCGTGTAATCCGGGAGGATGGGGGTTGGTCGGCGTATTAGCCGAGGGAGTGTCCGTGCACCTGGTGGGCACCGCGGCCTTCAAAGCCGTTGAGGCGTTGTACAAGCAGCGCCTGGTGGGTTCGATTCCCATCCACTCCCGTGCCGAGCGTGTCGAGGCACAGAGTCCGCCGCAGGCGGACGGTCTCCTGCTCACCTGCTCTACTCTCACCGGCGAGCCGGACTGTCGATGCGACGCGCGTAACAACGCGTAGAGGGGTGGTGTCGAGCACCTGCGGGTGCGGGCCGCGTATTCGGTTGTCAAAGATCCGCTTCGGTGCCGGTCCAGTTTAGTGCGGGAGTTAGAGCACTTGTTCTGCCGGCCGCGGTCCTGGGGGAACCCAGCCTCGTCCGGAGACTCGTACGGTCCAATACCACTCCACCGGCTATTAGCCGGTGCCACACTTGGTGTGGGTCCACACCTTTCAGTGTGGTTGTGTTGGGCCGCTCCGGGTGGGCGGGGTCACGAACGGGGCAGCGGATCGTGTGAGGATCGAGGGGTGCGCGTTGAGGATCGAGTTTGTTGGTCGAGCCTTTCACGCTTTCGTTTTCCTTTCTTCGTTCACACCGGCACTTGGTGCCGCCGGGAAGTCGACATCCCGGGTCGCTGCGGGCGTCGTCAAGGGTGCCCTGGGAACAGCGTAAGCGTAGGTAAGTGTTCACGCGCTTTTTGGGTTGGGCAAGTTGGATTTGAGGGATTGTCACTGGCTGGCGGAGATTGGCGAATTCTGTTGGTTTCTGGCGGATTCTGCGCGCGGGTTTTTACTACGTCCTGGTAATGAGGATCGAGGATCGAGAGGCGAGGATCGAGGCGGCGCGGCGGCGAGGCGGGGTTGGTAGTTGCGAGAAATAGGTGGCTATCGCGAACGCCCCCCACGAGGTGGCTGTCCCGAACGCCTCGAACTCCCAGACCCACATCAGTCGAGGCCGCTGCTCGCAGCACCAGACGCGATTGGGGGCTCGGGGGAAGCAGGCTTCGCAGGCGCGGCGGAGGTTGCGGCCTTCCGCGCCCTGCGTTCAGTCCGTTTGCCTGCTCTTCTGACCTTGCGTTTCGCGTCCTTCAGATCCTCGCCTTCGACGATGTCGCGTTTCAGAACCTCCGTCGCGAGGATTTCCTTGATGATCTCGGGTTCGATCTTCATCTTGGATGACATGGCGCGCAATTCGCGCCGGATGGCCTTCAGGATTGGCTCCGACAGCACAACTGCGGCGATGACATGACGATTCAGAATCTGTCGTTGCTCGTGGTAGTCGTCGAGCGCCTGTTTGGCGATTCCCTCGCGACTCAGCATGAAGACCGCTTCGGTCAACTCGGATCCGTCCTCGAGCACATTCATCGTGAACACGTGTTCGAACCGAACGGGCTGTTCGAAGAGCATGCGGTATGCCTGCCATTCGACGCCATTGGTAAGCACGACCCATTCGATCCCCTCCTTGGCGGCATAGTCTGTCGCTTGGCGTAGATGACTCTCTTTCAGCGACTTGTCAACGGCTTTGACCTCGACGAGGTACTTGATCTTGTCGTCCACCTTGACGGCCAGGTCACAGTACGTCCCTCGAATGGCGTATTCTCCGGTCAGTTCGGAGTATTTGTCATAACCGAATATGTCCGCCAACATGTCCGTGACGATCGTCACCGTGTCCTGCTCGCTTCGGTCAGCGTTGCGCGCATCAGCCAGTACTCGCGCGAATGTCTTCAATCCCGATCTGATCCGATCCGCGACGCGTTTTGGAATGGTCATCGTTCGCTCCCTGGAAGTGAAGATTGCTCTGTGTGCATTCTACGCGGATCGAAGTGCGGTGAAACCCCGCGGAGACACCAGGATCCGGCCCGATGGCATCGGCCTTAGCCCCATAGGCCCATAGCCGCATAGAACTTCTTGTGGAGTCAGAGGTTAAGAGGGTATGCCGGGAGTGCATGTACGTCGATGACTGGCGCGGCGCCGAGAGCTGTCTGCTATAGCGTAAGTATGATTGCGCTAGACCGCTCGGCGTGGGCGCGCGGCAGCTTTTCTGCCTTCAAAAACTCTGACATTCGCGGGTGGGGTTTGCGTATTAGCTTGTGGGTATGATGCCAATTCGGCCAATTCGGCCAGTTTGGCCAATTCGGTCAGCTCGTAACGCGGGAGTTGTATTATGAATCTGCATACCAATCGGCTCCGGCTTGGGTGGGTGTTTCTGTTGATCGTGCTGCTGTCGGCGGCCAGCTCGGCTCGGGCAGACGGCAAGTTTTTCGGCGAGCCGGACATTGGCGATGATCCGCAGATTCGGGCGCAGCGGGGATTGGTCGCGTTTCGTGGCGGGATTGAAACACTCATCGTGCAGTCCGATATCGAGCAGCAGGGGGCTGAGCTGGGCTGGATCCTGCCCGTGCCGGCTGAGCCGACTGCGATCGAGCCGTGTCATAGCAACGCGCTGCGAGCGCTGGCACACATGACGGAGCCGGAGGTGAAGCAAGTGCCGGCGTTGTGGGGAGTGCTGGCGGTTGCACTGGCGGTGTTGCTGCTGGCGGCGCGGCTGGAGTATGTGCGGGGAAAGGTGGAAAGCCGGCCGCTGACAAGGACGGAGAGGGCGCTGGCCATCATCGTCGGGATTTTTCTCCTGGTCGTCGTTTGTGGAATCTGCCTTCCGTCCTTGTCCATGTCGCGTGGCGGTAGCTCGGACGTGTCCGTGTTGCGCTCGGAGCAGGTCGGCGTGTATGACGTCAGCGTCATCAAGGGGAAGAGCGGGGCGGCCGTGACGGAGTGGCTGAAAGCTAACGGCTTCGCGGCCGGCGCGGGTGCAGAGACGGTTTTTGCGGATTATGTGAAGCGTGGGTGGTGCTTCCTGGCGGCGCAGGTCGCGGCCGAGGCGGGGGCGGGAGTAACGCATCATCCGCTGAAGGTGACCTTCGCGACATCGACGCCGGTGTATCCGCTCCGGCTGACGGGTGTGGATGCAGAGCCGCTACAGTTGGACCTGCATGTGATCGGCGAGAAACGGGCGGCGGCGAAACATCTGCGTGTGTGGACGTGCGATCGTTACGGCGTGAACGGGCCGTATCAGCGTTTTTCCAGGATTGGCGAGGACTTTCGGGAGTTCGGGGCGCAGATGCCGACGACGTATGGCAGCGCGGTTACGGAGCTGCCGCGGATTGGGATTCCGGATGTGGCGGATCTGATGTGGCCGGGGTGTGTGGTGACGCGTTTGCACGGGCGGCTCAATTCGGCGGATATGCGAAGTGACCTGACGATCGGTTGGGAGGATACGTGGCCGACGCGGGCGACGGTGTGCAGTTGGTCAACGGCGGCCAGTTGGAGCGTGATGATCGGGTCGGCAGTGATCGCGTTGTCGTTCCTGTTGCTCAGTCGCCCGGCCGTTCGGCAGAAGTGGACGCAGCGTGAGCTCATTCGGCGACGTTTGCCGGCGGCGCTGCTGCTGGGGCTGATCGTGGGCGGCGGAGTGTACGCGTGGGCGGACGTGGTGCCGGTGAAATGGGGGCGTGGATTCCAGTTCGTCATCGATCGCATGGCGTTGCAAACGCATCAGCGGGCGCTGGACATACTGGACTCGGAGCCGATGGCGGCAGGTTCGATGCCGGAGATCTATCACGAGACTTTGAAAGAGTGTGGTGCGGAGTGGGACCAGATGAAATTCGGCCCAGAGCTGGAGAAGGTCGGGGATTATTACCTGGAGCAGGTCGAAGGTGGTTGGCGGCTGACCATCATCGACAAGCCGTACGTGCCGATAACGATCATGCTCGATGAGGCCGGGCGGCCGATGCGCGATGCGTGGCCGGTTGGCGGGCGAGGAGGTCCGCCCCACACTCTGCAAGATGAAGACGGTGGCGGTGATATGCCTGTCGACGATGGTGCAGGGGCGACGTCGGCCGGTTCAACGACGGCGCCGGCGTAGTAGTCGGCCGGTGAAGCGGCTTAGCAGGGCGCGCCAACTGAATGGGTGGTGCTTTCCGTCGACCAGCGTGATGTCGCCGAGGGCGGAGAGCGTGTGGAGGCCGTCCGGGTAGGGGCCGTGCGGGTCGGGTTCGATGAAAGCGACCGGCTCTTCGTGAAAGGTCGTCGGCGTAAGCTCGACGATGCGGTTGATGACCGTGCGCCCGCCGTAAACGGTGGATGAATCCTGGGCGGGGCGATAGAGGACGCCGGCGTGCCGGAAGGGCGTGCCGGCCGCCTGGGCAGACTGCACGTCGGTCTTGATCGGGGCGTGCAGATGAGGGTGCCACGGACCTTCGAGCTGGTCGGCGTAGTAGGCAAACAAACTCAGGTGTGAGTTCAGTCGCTGGTCCGTGTAGAGCAGCCACCAGCGGTCTTCGTGCCGGAAGATGACCGGGTCGACCGCCATTACGTCGTCGACCAGGACGGCTACGGGGTTCCACTTGCCCGGAAGTGACTCGGCCCGGTATAGCGTCAGCTTGTTGGTGGCGGCTCCTTCGGGCACGCAGTAGTGGTGGCCGTCGTGCGTGAAGAGGAACGGGAACGACCAGTGCGTTTCAGCTCCGAACAGGTCCGCCGGCTCGTGTAGTTGGCCGCGATCGTCCAACTCGGCGGCGAAGATCTGGCCGTTGCCGATGCGATAGTCGAAATGCTCGTAGAACAGGTACGTCGATTCGTTGTGGCGGAGGCCGAAGGGGTCGGCGCGGAAAGTGTGTGGCGCCGGCTTGGGCAGCCACTCGATCGTCGGGGGTTTGGACTGGTTGAGCAGGGTGTGTATCGGGGCGCGGATGATGCCGACGTTCCAGGATTCGCTGACGCGGCTGTCGCGCAGGCGTGAGCAGATCATTTTGCGTGCGAAGTTCAGTACGGTGAGTCTGCCGGGCGTGCGGCGGATGGGGCCGGCGAATTTGACGGGTGGCGTGTCGAGGTAGCCGGCCTGTCCGGCGTGGATGTCGGCGCAGACCTGGGCCGGCCAGCGGGCCATGTTGGTGAAGACTTCCTGCCCGGTGCGTGCCAGTGGCAGTTGTACTTTGAACTGGCCGCGTTTGAGCAGGATGCCGGTGTCTGCGTTGGGCGTGAGTCGTTGAAGGGCGGCGCCGGCTACGGATTGGTTGCGTACAAATTCCCAGAAGAAGGGCGGGTTGCCGCGGAATTTGTCTGGATCGCTGACGACGAAGTTCCAGATTCCGTAGCGGGCGGTGCCAAGCAGGTTCGCTTCGCGGGGGATGATTGAGCCGGCGAGGATGAAGTCGAGTTTGTGCTTGCGGATGTCGGCGACAAGCTCGTCGGTGAAGGGGTCGGTGGCGGGGTTGGTGTTCGTGGTTTGGCAGTTTATTTGGGGGATGTTGGCGAACTTCTGGGAGCAGTCCGTGGGAGTTGTCGCGGGTGATTGGAGGTAGTTCCGCGCATATTGGCCGAACAGAAAGCGTGACAGTCGCGTGCGCCGGCGTTGGGGTTGTCGAATGGCCGGAGCAAATCCGAGGTAAGCGGGGTCGGTGTCGGCGTCGCTATGCCCGGTCGGCGGGTCAGGCCGAATCAGCAGGTTCAGGCGAACGTAGGGCAGTGCCAGAAGTTGTTCGAGTGATTGGGCGAACCAGGTGGGTATCGTCGTGTCGGCGACGATGATGCCGAAGCTGATTGGGTTGTCGGCGTCGTGGTGGTTGGTTGTGGGCAGGTTCTTCATTCGGCTCATTCAGCAGTTGTTGGGTCGACGTCCGAGGGTCCTGTAATAATGTTGCTGTCAGCCTGAGAGTGGGCACCGTTTGTGTTGCCGTTGTGACAGCGGTTTCTATTATCCGGGATTGTTGCTGGTGGGAGAAGCGCGTCGCGAGTGGCGTCGGGGCAGCGGGGGGGGGCGGCGTGTGCGAGTTATCGGATTAGCGCCTGCTCTACGGTCAGAATTGGTCGGTGGCGCCGGCGTGTCGGGCGGGTGGCGCCGCCGGCCGAAATGAAGCTGGGCCGCGATAATTTCGGCAGTTGGCTTGTAGGGGGATAACAGTTGGTTCAAATCGACGGGAAACAGGTATTGCACGTTTTCGCTGTGGGACACTCTGTCGATGACTAGAATGGGTCAAGTGGAGCGCGGAGGAAACTGTTGCGCCGTGCTCTGGTCGCAATGCGCTGGACCGGGCTCCGCACGGGATCCCAATTTGTTTCGATGGAGTGGTTGTAGATGCACGGCAGCTTCCGTGGACTGATAATATCCCTGTTTTTCCTGGCTTGGGCGGGCCTGCCGCTTTGCGCGGACGATGTTACGCCGTGGACGCAACTGAGCACCGCGGCGGGGGATCTCGAAGTTCCGAATAATGGTGACGAGCAGACGGCGTGCCAGGTGTTTGACGTTGATGGGGACGGGGTTAACGACATTGTCATAGCGGAACGTACGCAGGCGCCGGGGGTGGTTTGGTATCGCCGATTGGCTGACGGGTGGCAGCGTTACGTGATTGACGAGGAGGTGGTGCTGATCGAGGCTGGTGGGGCGTTTGGGGACATCGACGGGGACGGAGATCTTGATGTGAGCTTTGGGGGGGACTATACGAGCAACCAGGTGTGGTGGTGGGAGAACCCGGCGCCCGATTTTGACCCGGATACGCCGTGGAGCCGCTATCTGATCAAGGACAGCGGGGGGACCAAGCATCACGACCAGGTGTTTGGCGATTTTGATGGGGACGGTGAGTTGGAGTTGGCGTTCTGGCACCAGCACTGGGGCGACAACCTGTACGTGTCCGAGATACCGGCTGATCCGCAGAACACGGCGCCGTGGCCCTACGTGGGTGTGTTCGACGGTGCGGACAATTGCGAGGGGCTGAAGGTCGCGGACATCGACGTCGACGGCGTCGACGATATTGTCGGGGCGGGCTACTGGTTCAAGTACGTTGATGATGAGACCTTCACCGCCAACGTGATCGTTAGCGGGCGCGAGTTTACGCGTACGGCGGTTGGCGACCTGATCCCCGGCGGCCGGCCGGAAGTCGTCATTGTGCCGGGCGACAGCGACGGTCCGCTGGACTACTACGAGTGGACGGGCGACGCCTGGGTGGAGTACCGGATCAAGGACGAAGTGATCCACGGTCACAGTGTCGAGATCGGGGACGTCGATCTGGATGGCTACCTGGATATTTTCGTTGGCGAAATGGGCACCCCTGGGGCGGGTGCCAGTTGCCAGGCGTCGATCTTCTACGGGAACGGGGCCGGCGGGTTTGACGAGCAGGTTGTATCTGTCGGGGTGGCGAGTCACGAGTCGCGGTTGGTCGATCTGGACGGCGATGGTGATCTCGACATTGTCATGAAACCCTACGCCTACGGTGCCCCGCGGTTGGATGTTTTCCTCAACGAGACCGCTGGTACGGGGCAAACGCTCGACGAGTGGGAATGCCTGACGGTGGACAACGACCGGGTGCGCTGGGGGGGTTCGACGGCGTACTTCGGGCTCGGCTGGGGAGATATCGACGGCGACGGTCTGCTCGATCTGGTTTCGGGGCGCTATTTCTATCGCAACCCGGGCGATGACATGGCGGATACGCCGTGGCCGAGCGTGGAGTTCGACGTTGGTGTCAATGTCGACGTCAGCCTGGTGGTTGATGTGGACAATGATGCGTTCGGCGATGTGATCGGGTCGACCGGTCCGGGGATCTACTGGCTCGAAGCCGACGACGTGGATGGGACGAGCTGGTCGGTATATCAGATTGATGATAATGCGCCGTACGATGGCGGGCACCTGATCCCGCAGGGCTACGAGGTTGCTGATATTGTTCCGGGTGGGCAGTTGGAGATAATCTTCAACAACGGGGACCGGGTTTATTACTACGAGGTGCCCGAGAGCGATCCTGAGTCTGGGGAATGGCCGATGACGCTGGTGGGCGACCAGTCCAACAGTGAGGGGATCGGCATTGGCGATATTGACGGCGACGGCTGGCTGGATATCGTCGCGGCGCACTGGCCGGGTTCGGGGCCGTGGTGCCTGAAATGGCTGCACAATCCCGGCGACGGATCGGGCGACTGGGTGGAGTATGTCGTGGGTGAGGCCGTCCCGGTTGGGGAGAATCAGCGTCCGGACCGCGTGGTGGTGGCTGATATCAACGGCGACGAGCTTTTGGATATTGTTGTCAGCGAGGAGATTTCGCTGTCGCCGGCGTCGACGTACTGGTTTGAGGCGCCGGCTGATCCGACTCAGGCCGGCTGGACGTGTCACAACATCGTCACGCAGTACACGATGAACAACCTGGACGTGGCGGACATGGACAACGACGGCGACATGGACGTCGTTACGCAGGAGCATCGCGGGACGAAGAAGTTGCAGGTGTGGGAGAACGACGGCCTGGGCAACTTCACCGAGCACCTGATCGACAGCGGTTACGAGGGGCACCTGGGGGCCCGGGTGGCCGATCTTGACCAGGACGGCGACAACGAGATCTTCAGCATCGCGTACGATGCCTATACGCATCTGTATCTGTGGCGGAATGACAACGGTACGGGCACCGGTCCGACGAATCGTGCGCCAGTGGCCTATGACGATGAGTTCACGGTCGGGTTGAGCCAGGAGTACGCGGGGCAGCTTTCGGCGAGCGATCCGGACGAGGAAGACGTGCTTGAATACACGATCGTCAGCGCGCCAACGGCCGGCAGCCTGAGCAGCTTTGATTCGCTGACCGGGGCGTTCACATACGAGGCGCCGGCAGAGGTAACGACGGACAGTTTCACGTTCCGGGTGACGGACGGGGAGCTGTGGAGCAACGTGGCGACGGTAGCGGTGACGGTGGCGGACCTGGGCTGGCCGGTGGCGGTGATTCAGGTGGACGCGGGCGTCCCGGGCATAGCGCCGGCCGACGTGACGTTCGACGCGACTGGTTCTTACGACACTGACGGCGACATCATCGCGTATGAGTGGGATTTTGATGATGGCACGACGTCTGCTGAGTCGGTCGTGGAGCATACGTTTGAGCAGAACGGCGTGTACGCCGTGACTCTGACGGTTACGGATGACGAGCAGCGGGTCGGGACGGCCACGGTGGATATCTACGTCGGGGCGATTGGAGCTGGTTTGACCGGGTACTGGCCGCTGGACGAGGGCAGCGGGCTGACGGCTGCCGACCAGACGGTGTTTGCGAATGATCTGACGCTGCATAACGGTGCGGGTTGGACGGCGGGTGTTTATGGGGCGGCGTTGCTGCTCGACGGGACGGATGAGTACGCCTCTCGGCCGGACTCGCAACTGCATGGAGCGATACCGGCGAAGAGCGATGGCAGCGGTGAGGACTTCACGGTCGCCGTCTGGATCTATCTCGATTACCTGGGGGTGCGTCATGCGCTGGTGCAGAAGCAGGGCGATGAGCAGCGCGGGTTCAATTTCACGGTGGAGCCGACCAACCGGCTGACGTGCGAGCTGTTCCGGGACCAATCGGTGGAGACGGAGCTGTCCTCGTCAACAACGCTCGAGGCGCAGCAGTGGTATCACGTGGCGCTGACCTATGACCACGTGGCGGATGGCAACAGCGTGGCCCGGCTGTACGTGGATGGGGTGGTGGTGGCGGAGAGCTTGACGGCGGTGGGGCCGGTGGTGCCGAACCTGGTGGCGTTGAACTTCGGGCGCTATCGGTGGTCGTCGAGCTATCAGCGTTACCTGGCCGGTCGGATGGACGAGGCCCGGCTGTATGACCGGGCGCTGAGTGGTTTCGAGATCGAGACGTTGTCATGGTGGCCGGCCGATGGCGACTATGACGATAGCGGGATGATCGACTTCGCGGACGCCAGCCAACTCATGTCGTGTCTGACTGGGCCGGATCGCGGGGGCAGCTCGGATTGTCGGCATTTGTTCGACTTCGATCGGGACCTGGATGTGGATCAGGCGGACTTGTTGGAGCTTCAGCTGTTGTTCGGTCAGGAGGCGCCGTAGCGGGCGGGCCGGCGGGGCCGTTTGCTTGTCCGGGTCGATTGGGGGGACTATACTGCCTTGATGAACTGGTGTTCAGGCTTCCGGGGGTCGAAGCGGACTTCTGTACCGAGGAGCAGTAACATCCCCGGCGCGTCCGATCATGTGTTATGGAGCGTTCGGCAGGCGTGGAGCACTCGGCTTGGTTCCGGGCGTGATGGGCGGCGACTGAGTTTTCGTCGTGGGGCGTTTGAGTGGACACTGAAGCAGGGTCAGCGGCATGAAGACAGCGGTTCTGGCGGGCGGTGTTGGTAGCCGGCTATCAGAGGAGACGACGGTTCGGCCCAAGCCGATGGTTGAGATCGGAGGTCGGCCGATATTGTGGCATATCATGATGCACTATCGGACCTACGGGTACCGGGAGTTTGTCATCGCGTTGGGCTACAAGGGGGAGTACATCAAGAAGTATATGGCGGACTATGCCGCCCTTGAGGGTGACCTGCGGGTTGACCTGCGCAATGGGACGGTCGAGCGTCGCTCGGACGAGCACCCGATGGACTGGCAGGTTGACCTGATCGACACGGGTATCGACACGCAGACGGGCGGGCGGATAAGGCGGCTGCGTGATTATCTGAGTGATGGGACGTTTTTCCTGACGTGGGGGGACGGCGTATCGGACGTAAACCTGGACCAACTGCTGGAATTTCACCGGTCGCACGGGAAGATCGCGACGTTGACGGCGGTTCGGCCGCCGGCGCGTTTCGGGCACATGCGCTTCGATGAGGACCGGGTGGTCGAGTTCACCGAGAAGCCGCAGGTGGCCGAAGGTTGGATTAACGGCGCGTTCTTTGTGCTTGAGCCGGCGGTGTTCGATTATATCGACGGCGACATGACGCACTTTGAGCGTGAGCCGCTGGAACGGTTGGCGCGGGAAGGGCAGTTGATGGCTTATCGGCACCGGTCATTCTGGCAGTGCATGGACACGCTGCGTGATCGGGTGCTGCTGGAGCGACTTTGGGAGGGAGGCGAAGCACCGTGGAGAACCTGGGCATGAGTTATAGGGTGTTGGTGACCGGGCACCTGGGCTACATAGGTGCGGTGCTGACGCCGATGCTGGTGGCCCGCGGACATGCTGTGGTCGGCCTGGACAGTGATCTGTTTCGCGACTGCACGTTTGGGTCGGCGGGAGTTCTGGCGGCGGTTCCGCACATCGCCAAAGACATCCGCGACGTGGAGCTGGCGGACGTCGAGGGGTTTGATGCGGTTCTGCACCTGGCGGGATTGTCGAATGATCCGCTGGGCGATCTGAACCCGGAGCTGACGTTCGAGATCAACCACCAGGCGTCGGTTCGGCTGGCGGAGTTGGCCAAGCAGGCGGGCGTGCGGCGGTTTCTGTACGCGTCGTCGTGCAGCAACTACGGTGCCAGCGGGGATGATTTGCTGGACGAGTCGGCGAGCTTTAACCCGGTTACGCCGTATGGGATTTCGAAGGTTCGGTCGGAACAGGGCATTGGTCCGCTGGCCGGCGACGGATTTGAGCCGGTGTTTTTGCGGGCTTCGACGGCGTATGGGGTGTCGCCGCGGCTGCGTTTTGATTTGGTGCTGAACAACCTGACGGCGTGGGCGTTTACGACGGGTCAAGTGTATCTGAAGAGCGACGGGACGCCCTGGCGGCCGGTGGTACACGTGGCGGACATCGCGGCGGCGTACGTGGCGCTGCTGGAGGCGCCAAGTGAGGCGGTGGCGGGTCGAGCGTTCAACATTGGTCGCACGGATCAGAACTTCCGGATCAGCGAGCTGGCTGAGGTTGTGCGAGAGACGGTTCCGAACTGTCGTATAGAGTATGCGCCGGACGCCGGCCCGGACAAGCGTTGTTACCGGGTGAGTTGCGATGAGCTGGCGCGGTCGGTTTCGGCGTATCAGCCGATGTGGGATGTGCGCAAGGGTGCGGTCCAGTTGTACCAGGCGTTTCGGTCGCATGGTTTGAAGCAGCCTGAGTTTGAGGGTCCGACGTATCAGCGGCTGGCGCACCTGAAGCAGTTGTTGAGTGCGGGGGTTGTTGATGAGACGTTGCGGCCGCTGTCGGCGGCGCGCGGCTGGGGGAAATGAGATGAGCAGCAGCAGTCTTAAGCTTGATCCGGCGCGGTGTCGTGCGGCGCGGTGTCGGAGTTGTGGCACGGTTGGTTTGCTTCCGGTGCTTGATCTGGGGCAGATGCCGCTGAGCGATCGGCTGGTGAACCCGGAGGCGACGGCGGGGGAGCCACGGTATCCGCTGGAAGTTGTGCTGTGTCCGGAATGTGCACTGGTACAGATCATGGAGACGGTGCCGCCGGAGGTGGTCTTTGACGAGGACTATCCATATTTCTCCTCGTATTCGACGACGTTGCTGGAACACTCGAAGCGGCACGCGGAGGCGTTGATTGGGGCGCGTGGGCTGGGGCCGCAAAGCCTAGTGGTCGAGTTGGCGTCGAACGACGGTTATATGTTGAAGAACTTCAAGGAGCGGGGGATCGAGGTTCTAGGGATCGACCCGGCGCCGGGGCCGGCGCGGGTGGCGCAGGAAAACGGGATCGAGACGCTGTGCGAGTTTTTCACGATCGAGCTGGCGCGGAAGGTGGCTGTGCAGGGGCAGCGTGCGGACGTGATCATTGCCAACAACGTGTTGGCGCACGTGGCGGACACGAACGGCTTTGTGCAGGGGATTGCGGCGCTCCTGGCTGATGATGGGATGTTGTCGGTCGAGGCGCCGTACCTGCGGGACCTGGTCAAGCACCTCGAGTTTGACACGATCTATCATGAGCACCTGTGCTATTTCAGCGTGACGTCGGTGGCGGCGCTGTTTCGGCGCAATGGACTGTACCTGAATGAAGTGCGCTGGTTGCCGATTCATGGCGGGTCGCTGCGTTATTACGCGGGGCACCAGGAGCAGCCGTCCGAGAGTGTGGCCGAGTTTCTGGAGCAGGAGCGTGAGTTGGGCATGCTCGGCCAGAGCTACTATGCGGATTTTGCAGAGCGTGTTGGGAAGCTGATCGGGGAGGTGCGTGAGTTGTTGTTCTCGCTGGCCGGGTCGGGCAGCAGCATCGCTGCGTATGGGGCGGCGGCGAAGGGGGCCATATTGCTGAACGCGCTTGGCGAAGCGGCTGAGAAGATCGATTTCGTGGTTGATCGCAATCCGTACAAGCAGGGCAAGCTGATGCCCGGGACGCATACGCCTATTTTGGCGCCGGAGGCGCTGCTGGAACGGCGGCCGGACTACACGCTGATTTTGCCGTGGAACCTGGCGGACGAGATCATCGCTCAGCAGGGTGAGTACAGCGCGGCGGGTGGGCGGTTTATCGTGCCGATACCGACGCCGCGCGTGGTGGACGCTGCGCCGGTGTGATCTGCCAGGAGCGGAGCCGCATGAATCTTCCCGGCCATGTTTCAATAGACGTACAGGAGCGGCCGGGGAATGTCTGTCCGAGCTGCGGGGCGGCGGGGGCGACGTCGTTCTATCGGGTGGGGCAACTGCCGGTGCATAGCGTGCTGTTGATGCGCTCGCGTGAGCAGGCGCAGGGGGTGGCGCGGCGGGATCTGGACCTGTGCCGGTGTGCGGGTTGCGGGTTTGTGTTCAATGCGGCGTTTGATCCGGACGTTCACAACTATTCGCCGGAATATGAGGAGACGCAGCATTGCAGCCCGACGTTCGACGGTTTTGCGCGCGACCTGACGCAGCGGCTGTTTGATGAGTATGAGCTGGCGGACAAGGTGGTGTTGGAGATTGGGTGCGGGAAGGGGGAGTTTTTGTACCTGCTGGCGCGGCTGGGGGTAAAACGGGCGATCGGTATCGACCCGGGTTACCAGGAGCTGCGGCTGCCCGAGCTGGAGCAGGGTCAGCTGGAGTTCATCCGGGATTTTTACTCGGAGAAGTACGAGCATCTTGCGGCGGATTTTGTGTGTTGCCGGCATACGCTTGAGCACATCGCGCCGGTGCAGGATTTCATGCGGAGCGTGCAGCGGACGACGCGCGGCCGGCCGGAGACGGTGGTGCTGTTTGAAGTGCCGGACAATGGGCGGGTGCTGCGCAGCGGCGCGTTCTGGGATATTTACTACGAGCATTGCAGCTATTTTGACGCGGGGTCGCTGGATAATCTGTTTCGTCGGTCGGGTTTCGCGGTGGAGCGCGTGTGGCTGGAGTTCAATGATCAGTATTTGCTGATTGCGGCGCGGCCGGGGGGCGATTCGGATGCTTCGCCGAAAGCTGCCGTAGAGCAGGAGCCGGTGGTGGAGATTGCGGCGCGGCTGCGGGCGAGCGTGTCGCATTGGCGTGATGTGGTTGAGGAATCGCGTCGGCGGGACGAGCGGATCGCGCTGTGGGGCGGTGGCAGCAAGGCGGTAGCTTTCCTGACGACGCTGGGGGTGGATGGGGAAGTGGCGGTGGTCGATATCAACCCGCGTAAGTGGGGCATGTTCCTGCCGGGCACGGGGCATGAAACCAGTTCGCCGGACGGGCTGCGCGAATATCGGCCGGACCTGGTGATTGTGATGAACCCGGCGTACGTGGCGGAGATTCAGGAGGAATTGAAGCAGCGTGGCCTTGCGCCGCGGGTGGTGTCGCTTGACTAACAACGGTCAATCCTGGTGCCCGGTGTGCGAGCGTGAGACGCCGTGCGAGGCGGTGCTCGCGCTGGAAGCGCCGGCGGTGTGTCATGTGCCGTGCCGATCTGAGGCGGCGGCCTGTGCAATTCCGCGAGTTCGGATTGATCTAGTGATTTGCCCGGAGTGCGGCCTGCTGTTCAATCGCTCGTTTGATGAAAACGCAGTGGATTACTCCGCGGGGTATGAGAACGCGCTGCACCACTCGGCGGTTTTCGGACGTTATGCGCGGGGGCTGGCAGAGTCGCTGGTGGAACAGGCCGACCTGCGGGGGCGCGATGTGGTCGACGTTGGCTGTGGCGACGGGCGGTTTCTGGAGGAGCTGTATGCATGCGGGGCGGGGCGGGGGTTCGGGTTTGACCCGTCGGCGCAGGCGCGGCAGGCGACGGCGGATAATCCGATAACGATCGTTACGGGCGAATTCGATGCGGAGAGCGCGGCGGGGATGGATATCGGACTGATCAGTGCCCGGCACGTGTTAGAACACCTGACCCGCCCGCTGGAGCTGTTGCGGACCATGCGTGCGGCGCTCGGGTCAGGCACGCAGGTGTTGATCGAGGTGCCGTCGGCAGATTACATGCTGCGCGAGCGGGGGTTCTGGGATATCATACATGAACATGTGACGTACTTTTCCGCGGAGACGTTGCGGCGGGCACTGGCCCGGTGCGGGCTGGAGGCTGTCGAGGCGTCTCAGGAGTATGCGGGGCAATTTCTGGCTGTGCGTGCCCGGGCGGCCGCGAGTGATGGTGGGGCTGCGGTTTCGATGGATGCGGCGGCGGCCGGACTGGCGGCGGCTCGGGAGTTCGGCACCGAGTGGCGCGTTTTTCGGGATCGATGGGAGGTGCAACTGCGCCGGCTGCGTGATGAGGGACGCGTCGTGGCGTTGTGGGGCGCCGGTTCGAAGGCCGTGTCGTTTCTGAACGCGTTGCAGCCGACGTCCGACGGGATTCGGATCGTGGTAGACAAGAATCCGCGCAAGGCGGGCTGCCACGTGGTTGGTACGGGACAGCGGATCATGGGTCCGGAGGGTTTGCGCGAGGAACCAGCGGATACAGTCATTTTGTTGAACGAGGTGTATGAGGCGGAGGTTCAAGCGGATCTGGCGGCGTTGGGATGCGAGGCGACATTGTTGACGCCGGGGAGTGTGGCCGGCCGACCGCGTGAGGTCGGCGGCTAGCAGTTTGACTTTCTGTGCGTTGCCGGGCCCGAGTGCTGACATTGGAGAATGCACTGCTCAAGAGCAAGCAGGCGTAACAACGTAACAACGTAACAATGTGACAACGTAACAACGTAACAACGTGTTGGAGAATCGATCCGCCCCCCCGTGCTGTACAACGGGATGGGGCACCCATCCGATAGCCGTGGCATTGGGGTTCGTTGCCGGTGCGACCCACCGGTTACAAACCGGTGCCACAAGGATTGGGAATCGGTGCCACATTAGAAGGTGGTATCTCAGTTCACCGGTTGAAAACCGGTGCCACAAAGAAAGCCGGTGCACACGGAACCGATTTTGGAAGCGCGCTAGAGCGAACGTGGAGTGCAACACGGGTGAACGTGGCCGAGTCTAACCCGGGATCGAGCAGTAACGCGGCGGTTGCCGACGGCGGGGGGGCTCCGCTCGTGGGGCTGGCATTGCCGGTGTACAACGGGGAGCGCTACGTGGCGGAGGCGCTCGAGTCGGTCCTCGGCCAGACGCTGGGGGACTTTGAGCTGGTGATATCTGATAATGCCTCGACGGACGGGACGGCGGAGATCTGTGAGCGGTATTGCGATCAGGACCCACGTGTCCGTTATGTCAGGCAGCCGCGAAACGTGGGGGCGGCGTTGAATTTCAACAGCGCGTTTCATGCGACGCGAGGGCGATATTTCAAGTGGGCGGCGTGTGATGACGTGTTGGAGCCGACGTATCTTGAGCGGTGCGTGGCGGCGTTGGAGGCGCATCCCGAGGCCCCATTTGCGCATTCGTATGCGTTGCAGATTGATGAGAATGGGAAGGAAGTGGGAGAGTTTGAGCTTGAGCGTGCGCAGGGGGCGGAGGATGCGGTCGAGCGTTTTCGGGCGATCATTGACGCGTACGATTTCAGTGGAGCTTTTGCGTTGATGCGGCGTGAGGCGCTGTTGCGGACGGGGTTGCTGCGGCTGTATTCTGGAGCGGACCGATTACTGGTTGCGGATTTGCTGCTGGCGGGGCGCCCGTGCCTGGTGCCGGAGCGGCTGTTCCGGTGGCGGCAGCACGCGGAGAGTTTTCGGGAGCGTGAGAACCAAGGGTCGGGCGCCGCGATGGAGTGGTGGGTTACCGGGGCGCGGAAGTGGCCGTTGCGGACCACGGTGTGTATGTTGGGGCATGGGTCGTGGGTTGTTCTGCGGAGTTCTTTGCCGCTGGCAAAGCGGCTGTCGTGTCTGGGGTATTTGACGAGGTGGGCTAGCCAGCCATTGTTGCGACGGATCATGCGGATCGGGGCCAAGCGAAAGAGGAGTGCGAGTTGTGCGTATCGGGTTCGTGAGTCAGGCTGATCCGCGAAGCACTGATTCGCTGTCCGGGATACCGTACGCGATGCGCCAGGCATTGGCTCGGCGGGCGCAGGTGTCGGCCTATACTCCGCAGCCGCTGGTTAAGCTCGTGAAGCGGACGATCTCGCGATTAGGGCTGGGTGCGCTGACAACGCGTCTGCGGGAGTTTGCGGGTACGGGGTCGGCGGGGGCGCCAGTGGGGACAAGTGCTACGGGGGTCGAGGATTTGTATCAGAGCGCGGCGGCGGAGGCCCGGGCGGTGCAGACGGAGTTGGAGGGTGCTTCGCCGGACGTAGTGTTCTCCTGTTATAGCAGCAGCCTAGTGGCGGGGCTGGATATCGACGTGCCCATTGTCTACTACACGGATGCGACGCCGCGAACTCTGAGCACGTATCCGGAATGGGCTGAGCGTCCGGAGGCTGAACGGCGCTGCGCGGAAGAGTTTGAAGCCCGGGCCATGCAGCGGAGTGCGGCGGTGGTGCTGGCTTCGCAGCACGCGGCCAGCTCGGCGATCAATGATTATGGGGTTCCGCCGGAGCGTGTGCACGTGGTGCCGTTGGGGTGCAACGTGGTTCCGCCGAACGGGCAGTTGCCGGCGCGTGGTCGGCCGACTCGTGATCATCTGGCGTTGTGCCTGGTTGGTCTGAACCCGGTGCGGAAGGGTCTGGATCTGGCGATCGACGTGGCGGAGATTCTGTGTCGGCGTGGGATTCGGACGCGGTTGACGTATGTGGGGCGATCGACGTCGCGGGCGCGGAGCAGCGAGGTGGTTACGTGTGCGGGTCGGCTGCGTCTGGGTCGGGCGCGTGATCGGTTGATGCATCACGAGATACTGCGGCAGTCGCATTTTATGATCATGGCGTCGGTGGCGGAGGCATTCGGGATCGCGCCGGCAGAGGCGGCCCTGTTCGGGACGCCCAGCATCGTCCGCGGCGTGGGCGGTCTGCCGGAGGTCGTGCTCGATGGTGAGACGGGGGTGGTGATGCCGCCAGAGGCCATGGCCGAGCAGTATGCGGACGAATTGGCCAGTTGGATTGACCGGCCGAAGGAGTACGACGCGTTGTGTGAGCGTGCTCAGCGTCGGGCAGAGCGTGATCTGACGTGGTCGGCGTGGGCAGACCGGATACTGGCGATATTGGAACAAACCAAGGTTGGGTCGGGGAGTAGTGGGGGAAGCGGGGTGCGAGAGGCCGGCCAGGTGGACTGAGAAGCGAGTTGGGTGAGGAGTGGGGGGGCGATGCGGCCGGCAGCGGACGCTGGCGTGAGGGGTTGAGTCCCGGATCTGAATCAATACAGCTTGGTTATGGCCGCATGGGTGATGTTCGCGCGTGTGCCTTAGTGGGAGATTCCGTGCGCAAGTGCGAATTTACTGGACTGACGTGCCGGGAGCGGTTCTGGGGGGGGCGTGAGGTGTTGCGATCGACTCGATTGGCAAGCGGCGTAAACCGATCTCCTATATGGAGGACGCTGAGAAGCGTGGTGGCGCTCGTACGGGCCAGGGTGTCGCCATCAGGCAGGATAGGAAGAACAAGAGTTTCAATGCGACTGATGAGATCATTCGGACTGCGTGGGTATGCCATCGCGACGTGCGCGGCGTTGTTGCTGACGACCGTCGTTCTGATGGGAGCTGCGGTGACGTGGGGTGGCCATCGTCGGGCGTTGCATGCGGCGTGCGAACAAGCGGTGATCCATGCCCGTGCGATCGCGCGGGCAGCAGAAATGGGGGTTTTGCTGAACGATCGGCGTCAGCTACAGGATTTGTTTGGTCCGGCGATGTCGGATTCGCATATGGTGGCGGCGCGAATTTACGGTGTGAATCATGAAGTTCTGGCCGAGGTTGAGACGGCGTCGGAATGGGGGGAAGAGCTGACGGTGCCACCGATCGACGCATTGACGCATTTGCGTGGCCACGCCCATGCCGGTTATCGCAGGGTAGGGGAGAACCTGCTGGCGGTAGCGGAGATTCTGCGTTTTCACGAGCAGCTTGATCTTGGACTGACTGACGAGCCGACGAAGAGCGTCCCTGGTGGGGAGTGCCCGATTGGGTACGTGGCTGTGCTGTGCTCTCTGGATGAGTTGCAGGAGGAGTTATCGGGCCAGATTGTTCAGGGCGGGGCAGTGGCGTTAGGTGTATTGCTGTTGGGCTTCGTGCTGACGTCGGTTCTGGTGAGCAAGATTCTGACGCCGTTGAGTGAACTGGTTGAGGCGGCTGGTGCGATTGCGAGTGGTGACCTGTCTCGTCGCGCGCCGGAGTCGGCGTTTGGCGAGGTGGGAACGCTGTCGCGTTCGTTCAATCACATGACGAGTCGGCTGCAGGATAGCTACGCGTCGATCGAGCGTAAGGTTGAGGAACGGACGCGTGAGTTGTCTGAGGCGAAGCAACTTGCCGAGCGTGCGAATCGGTCGAAGAGTGAATTTCTGGCGAACATGAGCCACGAGATTCGTACGCCGATGACGGCGATTGTCGGGTTCTCGGAGGTGCTCAGCGACGAGTTGAGTGCACTGGGCGAGGATGATGGCGAGCGGGAACGGCGTCATTGCCGGATGAGGGACGCGGTTCGGACTATTGTCGACAACGGTGAGTTCCTGCTGGGGATCATCAACGACATCCTGGATCTATCGAAGATTGAAGCGGGGCAACTGACGTTGGAGCGGCGTTGCTGTGTGCTGGATGAGTTGCTGAAGAGCGTGGCCACGCTGATGCGGATACGTGCTGACGCGCGGAGTCTCCAGTTTGAGGTAGCGCGTGTGGGGGAGCTTCCGACGCGGATCTTTATAGACGAGGTGCGTGTGCGTCAGGTGTTGGTGAACCTGATCGCGAACGCGATCAAGTTTACGCCGATGGGTTCGGTGCGTGTTGAAGTGAGTTGCTCTGAGGAGGGTGAGGGTGAAGAGCCGCTGATGCGGTTCGACGTAATCGACACCGGGATTGGGATGACGGCGGAACAGATGGCGAGTGCGTTTCGAGCATTTCAGCAGGCGGACACATCGACGACGCGGCGTTTCGGTGGCACTGGTCTGGGGCTTACGATCAGCCAGCGTTTGGCACGGATGATGGGGGGTGACGTTACGATTGCGAGTTCGGAGCCGGGGAATGGCACGTGCGTGCGTGCAGAGATCGCGTACCGGCAGAAGTCTGGTGATCAGTCGGAAGAAGTGTGCGGCGAACTGGGTGTTGTTGCGGAGCATGTTGACGACGTTGATCTGCATGGAATCCGGGTGTTGCTGGTTGAGGATGGCGTCGATAACCAGCGATTGATCTGCCACTTCCTCAGCAAGGCGGGCATCACGCCCGACGTGGCTGGGAATGGACAGGTGGCGTTGGATCGAGTGGCAGTAGCCACGTCTCGGCAGGCTCCGTATGACCTGATTCTGATGGACATGCAGATGCCGGTGTTGGACGGTTACTCGGCGACGCGCACGCTGCGGGAGAGTGGGTTTCGTGGTGTGATCATTGCGTTGACGGCGCACGCGATGGGCGGAGATCGCGAGCGGTGCGTTGCGGCCGGGTGTGACGATTACCTGTCCAAGCCCATACGTCGACGGGATCTGCTGGCGGCGCTGGGGCGCCACACGAAGGCGGTGTCCGCGAGTGCGGGAAGCGCCGGCTGAAGCGTTGGCATGGCAGTTTGTCGCGGCGAGGTTTGACGTGCCGGCGTGGTAGTGCGGCGGAATCCTGGCAGGAATCGCCGGTGGTATCAATTCGATAGTGGGGGAAAGCGTGTCTTGCAGTTGTAGCTGGTGGCGTATATACAGGTGCGCGCGTGTTGTTGGTGATCCAGCGCGGGTGAACCGAGGAGGTAGTTGTACGGCTGCCGCTGATGGAGGGTGTCGAGGATGGTGAAGCTGACGCGGGAATGCGCTGCGATTGTTGGATTCCTGGTTGTTGCTCTGGCACTGGTTGCGGGTTTGCAATGTGCGCGGGCTGAGGATGTTGCAGTCGTCGAACAGGTGTGGGCCTCTTCCGGGATCAAGTATGACGAAACCGATTCGCTGGCGGCATGTCGGGTTGCCAGCGGGGACGTGTTCGTGTTTGCAACGGCGAAGGACGGTAACCGGATCGACGTTTTCGACGTGGCCAACGGCAAGTTTCTGCGCAGTTACGGCGCGCATGGGGGCGGGCCGGGACAGTTCAGCTATCCGAACGGGATTGTGGCCGTGGAGTTTGGGCAGCAGTCCGGGGGGACGGGTGGTGCCGACGCCCGGCAGGGGGTGGTGATTCTGGTCATCGAGCGTGATGGGCATCGAGTGCAGGGATTTTGTCCGGACGATTGGAGTTTTGCGGGTACGTTTGGCGCGGAAGTGTTGAAGCGGCCGTATGGCGGGGCGGTTTATTATGGCCGGGACGGAGTGTATCTGTATGTGACCGATACTGGGGTGCCGCGGGAAGAGACGGTGCGGGTATTTCGGCTGAAGCTTGGGGCTGACAAGGTGGTGCGGGCGGAGCTGGTGCGCAGCTTTGGTGAGCGGGAGGGAGCTGGGGTTGTGTCGGACGCAGAGTCGATCGTGGTTGATGGGCGCAGCGAGCGGGTGTTGTTGTGTGATGAGGACGGTCAGCAGCATAACGTGAAGGTGTATACGCTGGAGGGGAAGTTCACGGGGCAGGTTTTCGGCGGCGCGGAGATCGAACGTGAGCCGGAGGGGATCGCCGTTGTGGATACGCCGGGGGGCGGGTACGTGATTTTGACCGATCAGCAGAAGAAGTTGTCGGTCTGGCACCTGTACGACCGGAACACGTACCGGCACCTGGGTGCGTTTACGGGTCGGCCGCGCGTGGCAAATACGGACGGGATTTGCGTTTATGGTGGGGCGTTGGCGCGTTTTCCGGCGGGTGCGCTGTTCGCGGTGCATGATGATGCGGAGGTGCGGGCGTATTCGCTGGAGGAGATCAGCCGGGTGGCTGAGCGCGGGCGGGCTGGCGGAGACTGAACTGGTGCGAGCCCGGCGAAGACGACCAGTAACCGGCGAACAGGACACGGCAGCGGGGCCGAACGTGCAGATATCGCGGTTGGTGTGTCAGCGTTGGGTGTTTGGGATGGGATAAGGTTCTTGAACCGGCGGTGTGAAGTTCGTACGATGAGTATGAGTTTGCGCTTGGGACAGGTGGCACGAAGACAGGGGAGAGGCATGACCACAGGGCTGACAAGATTACTGTTCGTTACTCTGACTATGGTGGGGGCCGCGGTTCAGGCGGCCGGCGCATCGGGTATCATCTACGTTGACGGTAATGCAGACCAGGAGCCGCACGATGGGTCGGACTGGTGCCATGCATTTGTTGAGCTTCACGAGGCGCTGGCGATTGCCACGTTCGGGACGGAGATTCGTATCGCCGACGGTGTGTACCGGCCGAGCGTGGCCGGGTTGTCCGATCCGCGCACGGCGACGTTTGAGCTCAGGTCGGGCACGAGGCTGTGTGGCGGGTTCGCGGGTTGCGGCGCAGCCGATCCGAACGTGAACAATCCGGCGATTTATGCGACCGTATTGAGCGGCGATATCGGGGTGTCGGGCAACAGGGCGGATAACTGCTATCACGTGGTCAGCGGAGACGGAGTCAGCGGCAGCACGATTGTTGAAGGTGTGATCATCACGGGTGGCAACGCGGACGGTGATGGCGCCAGTCAGCACGGCGGAGGCATGTTGCTGATGGGCGGCGCCCCGATAATTCGCCATTGCAGCTTCGTGGAGAACCAGGCCGTGTTCGGCGGCGGGATGTTTAACTTCGGCGGGTTCCCGAGTTTTGAGGCGACGGTTTTTGAGGGGAATAGTGTGAGCGGTTCGGGCGGGGCGGCGTACAACTACGATGCGACCTGGGAGCCGCCACCGACGTTTGTCGGATGTGTGTTCGCGGAGAACACGGCGGCGGGCTATGCGGGTGCGATGCGTAATTACGATAGCTTCGTTGCGGTTCTGGGTTGTGAGTTTCGCGATAACCTGGCAGGGAACAGCGGCGGGGCGGTTGCTAACGGTGGGTGGGTCGAGGCGACTTTCACGCGCTGCCGGTTTGAGCAGAACCGCGCTGACACACTGTTTGCGCCGTATGACTCGTTCGGCGGCGCGATGTACAACACCGACACGAGTGACGTGACGCTGGTGTCGTGTGCGTTCGGCCTCAATGTGGCGAACTCGACATTGCCGGGGATCAGCTACGGCGGTGCGCTGGCGCAGAGCGATGACGTTTCGCTAACGATCACGAACTGTACGCTGGCGGGCCATTATGCGAATGTTGGTCACGGGCTGTACAGCAGGGGCGCTGCCACGGTGACCGTTACCAACTCGGTATTGTTCAACGACGGTGACGAGATTGTGAACGAGGATTCGGCCGCCGCCGACGTCAGCTATTCCGCGGTGGCGGGTTCGTGGCCCGGTCCGGGGAACACCGGCGACGATCCGCTATTGGAGGCTCTCCGTTTGCAGCCGGGTTCTCCGGGAATTGGTGCCGGCGATCCGGGCTACGTGCCGGCTGCGGGCGAGCAGGATCTCGACGGGCACGCGCGGGTGCTTTGTGATCGTGTGGACATGGGCGCGTTCGAGTTCGGCCTGGGTGATTTTGACTGTACCGAGACGGTTGACCTGGTGGATTTTGTGGCGTGGTGCGGCTGTATGACGGGTCCGGCAGGGGGGCCGTACGCGGGCGGCTGCGTGGCGTTTGACAGTGAGTATGACGGGGACGTGGACGCGGTGGACCTACTGGCGTTCCAGCAGCTCTTCGGCCTGGCGCCGTAGTCGGCGCAGAAGAAAACGTCTCAGCCTTTCGGACTGGCTACGGGGGACTTTCCGTGCGGAAGGTCGCAGAGCACGAATGGCGGCGTGCGGGCGGCGGTCAGTTGTCCTGTTCGCAGTCCCAGTTGGCCCAGCTTGGCTGGCGTTTCTCGATGAAGGCGGCCGTGCCTTCCTTGGCGTCGGAGCAACTGAAGCACTGGCCGAATTCGCCGATTTCGTCGCGGTTTAGCAGGGCGTGTTTTACGCGTTTGATGGCGGCGGGCGATCCGGGGGTGAGCATCTTGAGCCAGCGTTTGATTGTTTCGTCCATCTCTTCGGGCGTGGGGACGACTTCGTCGACGAGGCCGATGCGGAGGGCTTCTTCGGCTGAGATTGAGTCGCCGGAGAAAAGCAGTCGGCGGGCCTGGCCGAGTGGGACGTAGCGGGTGATGCGCTGGGTGCCGCCCCAGCCGGGGATGATGCCGAGGCGTGTTTCGGGCTGGCCGATCTTGCCCTTGGCCGCGAGGAGGCGGAAGTCGCAGGCGAGGGCGAGTTCGCAGCCGCCGCCCATGGCGTGTCCGTTCATGGCGGCGATGGTGACCTGCGGGAGGGCCTCGACGGCGTTGAAGACGTGGTGGCCGTTGGTCGCGAAAGCTCGGGCCTGGTCCGCGTTGAAGGAGGTCATCTCGGAGATGTCGGCGCCGGCGAGGAAGACCTTGCCGTGTCCGCGGAAGATGACGAAGCGTACGTGCGGATCGGAGGCGACCTTATCGACGATGGTTCCGAGAGAGCCGATGACGCGTGAGGAGAAGATGTTTACACCTGAGGCGGGGACGAACTGGATGGTCGCCACGGGGCCGTTTTTGGTGAGAGTAATGTCGGTCTGAGATTTTTCGTTGGCCATCGCGTTCACCTACTTCTTGCTGTAATCGTAAAAGCCCTTGCCGGACTTGTAGCCGAGCACGCCGGCGCGAACCATCGTCCGCAGAAGCGGCGTGGGGCGGTAGCGGTCTTCGCCGAGGTCGTGATGCAGCACTTCCATGATGTTCAAACAGACGTCGAGCCCGATGAGGTCGGCGGTCGCGAGCGGCCCCATCTTGTGGCCGCAGCCGAGCTTCATGACTTCGTCGATGGTGGGCGCGTCGGCCACGCCGTCGGCGAAGCACGCGATCGCTTCGTTGATCAGCGGCATGAGCACGCGGTTGCTGACGAAGCCGGGATGATCCTTTACACGGAGAGGCGTCTTGCCCAGATCTTCGGCGAGCTTGGTGATGGCGGCGACAACGGGCTCGGAGGTCTGGAGGCCGACGACGACCTCGACCAGTTTCATGAGCGGGACGGGGTTGAAGAAGTGCATGCCGATGAATTGCTCGGGCCGGCCGCTAATCGAGCCGAGCTGGCTGATCGAAATGCTGCTGGTGTTGCTGGCGAAAACGACGTCGGCGGGGACGCTCTTGGCGAGGTTGGTGTACAACGCGCGCTTGGCGGCGACATCTTCGAAGATGGCTTCGACGATCAGATCGATGCCGGCCATGTCTGCCAGGGTGGCGGGCTTGAGATTGGCCTTGGCGGTGGCAGCAACCTGGGCCTCGATCTTTTCTTTCTGGACGAGCTTGTCGAGGGATTTGTTGATGCCGGCGATGGCTTTCTCGACGCCGTCGGGGCGTTCGTCGTACATGAGGACCGAGCGGCCCGATTGGGCGAAGGTCTGGGCGATGCCCGAGCCCATGGTTCCGGTGCCGATGACGCCTACGGTCTTGATGTCGGTACGGATATTCACAGCCTGTTCTCCTTAGCTCTCTTTGCGATTCGCGTTGGCGCCGTTCGGGCCGGTTGATTGTTGTTGCTACAGGGCTTCGACGGCCATCGCGACGGCGTTTCCGCCGCCGAGGCAGACCGCGGTGACACCCTTCTTGGCGCCGCGCTGGCGCATGCCATGTACCAGCGTGACGAGTACGCGGGCACCGCTGGCACCGATCGGGTGCCCCATCGCGATGGCGCCGCCGTGGACGTTTACCGGGCTGTCGGCGTTCAGCTCCAGGGCGCGCAGGCCGGCGATGGTCTGCGACGCGAAGGCTTCATTAAGCTCCCACAACTCGACTTCGTCGAGGGACCAGCCGGCCTTGTCGAGGGCCATTTTGGCTGCTTCGGGCGGGGTGAAGAACAGGTCGCGTGGTGCGGCGCCGGCGGTGGCGTGGCCGGTGATGCGCGCCAGCGGTTTGCCGTTGCAGTTTTTCAGGCCGGCTTCGCTGGTGACCAGCAGCAGGGCGGCGCCGTCGGAAAGCTGGGAGGCATTGCCCGCGGTAACGGTGCCGGCTTTGCCGAAGGCCGGCTTGAGACTGTTGAGGCCCTCGATCGTTGTGTCGGCGCGGAAGGTTTCGTCCTTTTCGAAGGTGCCCTTGCCGCGTGGCAGTTCGATGGGCGTGACTTCGTTCTTGAATTTGCCCTGGTCCCAGGCCTGCGCGGTGAGGAGTTGGCTGCGGAGGGCCCACTGGTCCTGCTCTTCGCGGCTGATGCCGGCCTTCTCGGCGGTGTAGTCGGCCAGTACGCCCATCAGCTCGCCGGAATAGACGTTGGTGAGGCCGTCGTAGAGCATCATGTCGACGCATTCTGCGTGGCCGAACTTGTTTCCGGCGCGCATGGTGCGGAGCACGAACGGGGCTCCGCTCATTACTTCGATGCCGCCGGCGAGTACGACGTCGGCGTCGCCGGCACGGATGACCTGGTCGGCGAACATGACGGCCTGCAATCCGCTGCCGCAGACCTTGTTGACGGTTACGCAGGAGATGGAGTCATGGATGCCAGCGCCGAGGGCGACCTGGCGGGCGGGGTTCTGCCCGCAGCCGCCCTGGAGCACCTGCCCGACGAAGACTTCGTCGATAGCTTTTTCATCGACGCCGCCGGCTTTGATGGTGGCCTTGGCCACTTGCGCACCGACGTCCATCGCCGACATTTTGGAGAGTGATCCCAGGTAGCGTCCGACGGGGCTGCGCTGGGCCGCCACGAGATATGCACACTTGTCTGCCATTGCCTTCGCCTTCCTATCTTGCCACCCACTCGGGCTGTTTGGTTACCTGTCGTGCGATCACCAATCGCTGGATCTCGCTCGTGCCTTCGTACAGTTCGGTGATGCGTGCATCGCGCATGAGTCGCTCGGCCGGGTAGTCTGCACAGTAGCCGTAGCCGCCGTAGATCTGGATCGCCGCGTCGGTTACACGGTTGGAAACTTCGCTGGCGAAGAGCTTGGCGATTGCGGACTCTGGGCCGAAGTTCATCTTTTGCTGTTTCATCCAGGCGGCCCGGCGCGTGAGCAGGCGTGCTGCCTGAATCTCGACGGCCATGTTGGCGAGCTTGGTCTGGATGGCCTGGAACTTGGCGATGGGGCGGTTGAACTGTATGCGTGTGTTGGCGTAATCGAGGCTGCATTCGAGGGCGGCCTGGGCGATGCCGACGGCCTGCGATGCGACGCCGATGCGACCACCGTCGAGCGTTGCCAGGGCGATGTTGAGCCCCTTGCCGCGCTTGCCGAGCATCGCTTCCTGCGGGACGAAACAGTCTTCAAAGATCAGCTCGGCCGTGCTCGAGGCCTTGATGCCGAGTTTCTTTTCGAGCTTGCCGAGGGTGAATCCCGGCGTGTCTTTTTCGATGATGAAAGCGGACATGCGGTGGCGCGGATCGTCGGGGTCGGTCACGGCAAAGAGGACCGTGACGTGGGCGTCGGCGCCGTTGGTGACGAAGTTCTTGGTGCCGTTGATGACCCAGCCGCCGTCTTTTTCGACCGCCATGCAGCGGGCGGCGCCGGCATCGCTGCCGCTGCCGGGCTCGGTCAGCGAGTAGCAGCCGATCCATTCGCCGGTGGCCATTTTGGGCAGGTATTTCTGTTTCTGCTCTTCGCTGCCGTAGGCGAGGATCGGGTCGACGGCGAGCGAATGATGGGCCGACACGAGAATGCCGGTTGCGGCGCAGGCGCGCGAGAGCTCTTCGACGGTCATGGCGTAGGTGACGATGTCGAGCCCGGTGCCGCCGTACTCTTCGGGGATGTAGGTTCCGAATAGTCCGAGCTCGCCGAGCTGCTCGACGAGGCCGTCTTCGAAGTGGGCTTGTTCGTCGCGTTCGGCGGCCTTGGGCGAGATCTGCTCGTTGCAGAATCGCCTCAGATGGTCCTGAAATTCCTGTTGATCGTCGGTAAGTCGGAAGTCCACGAGTAGATCCTTTCCGCGTCGCCGATGGGGCCGGCGACAACTCGTCGCCGACCTTTGGTGAGAGTCTGTCTAGGTGGCGTTCGCCAGCAGTTGCCGCGCGATCACGATGCGTTGGATTTCGCTGCTGCCCTCGCCGATTTCCATCAGCTTGGCGTCGCGCATGTAGCGTTCGACGGGCATGTCCTTGGTATAGCCGTAACCGCCGTGGACCTGGATGGCTTCGAGGCCGGTCCAGGTGGCGGACTCGGTTGCGAAGAGCTTGGCCATCGACGCTGGCAGGGGGGCGTCCTCGCCGCGGTCGAGCGCCTGGGCGGCGTCGTGAATAAGCAGGCGGGCCGCTTCGAGCTTGGTTGCCATGTCGGCCAGCTTCCACTGGATGGCTTGCTGGGCGGCGATGGGCTTTCCGAAGGCGAGTCGCTCGTTGGCGTACGCGACGGCTTCTTCGAGTGCTCCGCGGGCGAGTCCGAGCGAGATTGCACCGATGCCGACGCGGCCGCGTTCGAGGACGCGCATGGCGGCGATGAAGCCGGTGTCCAGCGGGCCGCAGAGTCGCTCGGGACCGACGTAGCAGTTGTCGAGTTCGAGCGGTGCGGTGTCGCTGGAGCGGACGCCCATCTTGTCTTCCTTGGCGCCGACGGCGAAGCCTTCGTCGCCGCGCTCTACGATGAACGCGGAGATGCCCTTGGGGCCCTTCTCCGGATCGGTGCGGGCTATCACGACGAAGACCTGGGCGCGCGTCGCGTTGGTGATGAACATCTTGTTGCCGGTGATGCGCCAGCCGTCGCCGTCGCGTTCGGCGCGAGTGGCCAGGGCGGCGGCATCGGAGCCGCAGCCGGGCTCGCTGAGCCCCCAGGCGCCGACCCATTCACCGGTGACGAGCTTGGGCAGATATTTCTGTTTCTGCTCTTCGCTGGCGTTCATGTTGAGGTGGGATAGGCACAGGCCGTTGTGGGCTGCTACCAGGAGGGCTGCGCCGCCGTCCTGGCGGGCGAGCTCTTCCATGATGACCGCGTTGGCCAGGTAGCCCAGGCCGCTGCCGCCGTAGTCCTCGGGCGTCAGGACGCCCATCAGGCCGAGCTCTCCGAGCTCGCTGATCAGCTCATCGGGGAGTTTCTGCTCGCGGTCCCACTCGCGGGCGTTAGGGCGGATACGTTCGGCCGCAAAGCGGCGGACCACGTCGCGAAGAGCGGCAACGTCCTCAGGAAGCTCGAAATCCATCGCTTCAACCCGTTTCTGTCATGGTTCTGTTGCGGAATTGGACACGTAAGAGCGTCGTAAACGGGCATTCTAGCGTGAACTCGATCCGCGGGAAAGCCGGCGGAATCGGTATTCGGGGTGGGTTTAGTCCGCGTGGCGGGCATTGACGGACAAGTTCAGACAGGCACGGTGGTTTTATTGGGGTGGGAGGATATCAATACGCCGTTTGCAGCCGGGGCAGCTCACCTGGGACGCGCTGAAGCTGGGGCTGATCTGGACGGTTTTGCCACAGGTGCACTGGAAAGATTCCCAACCGTCGCCTCTGCGCTGATATTGCAACTGTTTTGCGGTTGGCGTCTTTCCGGCCGCAGCCGCGCTGGCCTTGGGGACGTCGTGGTGTCGGCCGCAGCGCGGGCAGACGATTTCCTTACGCTTGAAGTTTGGCGGGAGTTTCATCTTCACGCCGCAGGCGCAGGTGATTACCACGAGCGGCAGCATGCGTTCGAGCACGGCGCCGACGGCGGTTGCCTGTTTGACGCGTTCGGCCATGTCGTGCTTGGTGTCCTCCGACGGTTTGCGCAGCGGCACGTCCTCGGCCTGGCCGAGCGTTCGCTGACCGAGCCCGGAATCGCCTTTGACGCCGGCCTGGCGGAATGCCTGTTCGTAGGCCGCGAAACCAGCGCCGGCCATCGAACGGAGGATTTTGACACGGCTCTTGATGTCCGGGTGCGTGGAGAACAGGCCGGCTTGGCCGTGGGCCTGGAGCGGATTGATGATGCACATTGGCGCGACGACCTGGTTGAACTTTGTCGTGTTGGCCTTGTGCGAGATTCTCTCGAGCGCCGACGCCAGTCCTGCGGGGTAACGCGTGTAGCAGGCGGAGGATGCGTCGGCCAGGTATTCGCGTTTGCGTGAACAGGCGAAGTAGAGCATCTGGGCGGCGATGGGGGCCAGGATCGCGACGACGATTGCGATGGCCATCATGATCGCGGCCGCCTGTCCGCCTCCTTTGGACGAGCGTCGCCGACCGCCGGTGTAGAACATTGTTCGCAGGAAGGTGTGCGAGATCAGTACGATCGCTCCGACCATCACGCCGGCCAACGTCATGAATTGCACGTCGCGGTTGCGGATGTGGCCGATCTCGTGGGCGATGACACCCTGTAACTCGTCGCGGTTGAGGCGCTTGAGCAGCCCGGCGGTTACCGCGACTGCGGCCCGATCGGCACTGTAGCCGACGGCGAATGCGTTGGGCGACGGATCGTCGATGATGTATGTCCGCGGCATCTTCCGCAGGCCGGAAGCGATGGCCATCTCCTCGACCACGTTCCAGAGCTGGGGTGCGTCTTCTTTGCGGATCTGTTTGGCGCCGACACTGGAGAGCAGAATATTGTCGCCGGCGCCCACGGCCGCCAGCCACATGATCAGCCAGATCACCACGGCGGCCGCGATGCCGAAATAGGCCCCCGCCTGGGCCTGGATGACCTGCTCCCAGAAGGTTGGTGGGGCGGGCGGCCGCAGGGAGTGGGCGGCGCCCGACGTATCACTGAGCGTCTGCCAATGTTCCAGCGCTGGCTGGCCGTACATCGTGAATAGCAGGCCGATCAGCGCGCCGAGGATGATCAGCACCCCACCCATGATGCTGATCAGCCATAATGACCGTCGGCGATTGCTGGCTATCGCTTCCCACATGGTTGACCGACCGCTCGCTTATATCGGGCCTTCAGGATGCGTGGCACTGGGGTTCGTGGCCGGCGCGACCCACCGGTTAAAAACCGGTGCCACAAGAGATTGGAAACCGGTGTCACAAGAGTGCCACAAGGGTTACAAGATTGGGTTAGCTTCCAGTTTAGTCTCTCACGCTGTTTGCATCTCATGGAGAGGTGGGGCGGGGTCTCGCCCGCCGACTCCATTCGACCATCGAGGCTTGGCGGGCGGGACGCCCGCCCCACTTGTGATACGGAACTTATGAGAGTGCACTAGAACTTGACCTGCGGCGCTTCGCGTTGGGCCTGGTCCTGGAGCTCGAAGAAGTCGGCCTCGTTGAACGAGAACATGCCCGCGACGATGTTCTGCGGGAACGACTGGATGGTGGTGTTGAACCGCATGACCGAGTCGTTGTAATACTGTCGGGCGAAGCTGATCTTGTTCTCAGTCGAGGTCAGCTCTTCCTGCAAGGCCAGGAAGTTCTGGTTGGCCTTGAGGTCGGGGTACGCCTCCGACAGCATCATCAGCCGGCCGAGCGCCTGTGACAGCTCGCCCTCGGCCTGGGCCTGGGCCGGCACGCCGCTGGCGTTGACGGCCTTGGCGCGGGCGGAGACGACAGCGTCGAGCGTGCCCTTTTCGTGGGCTGCGTAGCCTTTGACCGTCTCGACCAGGTTGGGGATCAGATCGTGCCGGCGTTTGAGCTGGACGTCGATCTGTGACCAGGAGTTCTTCACCTCGTTGCGCATGCGTACGAGCTTGTTGAAGATCCCGATCATCCAGAGCACGAGCAGGATGATCAGCCCCAGCGCTACCAGCAAACCGATGACTAAAGGTCCCATTACGCATCCTCCGTTTTGTCGTTGTCGGCGAGTTCGTGCCGAAACAGCTCACCAAAGAATTCTGCGACCGCTTCGCCGCGCTCGACACCCAGCTCGTGCACGACGGCGGCCAATTCGCCAGCGTCGAGCCAGATGCCGTCGCCGGCGGGGCAGCGATCGACCTCGATCGGCGGGTTGGTGCCGATGGTGCTCGCGATCATCCGGCGTCGGCAGCGCGGGCAACGCAGCTTGCCGGTTTGCCCGCCCGATTGGCTCAACACCGCTTCCAGTCGGCCGGGTTCCGCGCCGGCCAGTTCGGTGACCAGCTCCAGTTCGCCGGTGTCAAACCACGTTCCCCGGCAGGACAGGCAGTGGTCAACCTCCACCCCTTGAAACTCGACGATGATCAGGTCTTCGTTACAGCGCGGACACATCCTCTGCTGCTCCTGCTCGTGAAACCTGCGGCCAGGCCGGAGCATACCAGCCAATACGCCCAGCGTCAGGTCTGGGGCGTGAGTTTGCCATTACAGATCTGGGCTGGTTTTTGAAAGGGTTGGGACGTGGGGTGCTGTGGGGCGGTGTCGTGCCGGTTGTCTGCTGAGGTATAATGAGCGTGGAATCGATGGTTTGAGAGATTGCTACGATGGAGGATTGCACATGAGCCGTTCTGCTATGACTCGTACTCTGTTGGCCGCCGGCATCGTCGGATCGCTGCTGGTTGCCGGCTGCGGGCCGCTGTCGAACCTGCTGGGCGGATCGCTGACGACGGTGCGTCTGGTGAACGATGGGAGCTATCCGATCACGGTTGAGTTGTACATCCACGACGATCAAAACGTGCTGGAATCGCTCATCACGAGCGTCGGTGAGAGGATCACCGTTACCGTTGAGGCCGGCGAGAGCGAGACTATCACGCGTGACTGCGACGATCTCCAGGCCATTATCATCACGGATGCGGACCTGAACGTTCTCGGGAGCATAGGGCCGGAGACCGATACGGGCGTGTATCGGGACGGCAGCGATTTTAACTGTGGCGATACGCTGGTATTCACCTTCACGCATTCGCTCCTGCTGCTCGACTTCGACGTCTCGTTCAGCCAGCAGTAGGGGGGGGAAGTGGGCCCCGGAACCGGTTCCGAGGGAGTCGTTTGTTGGGTGTGGGCCTTGACTTCGGGCGTGTAGCGGGTAATTTGTAAGATTCCTGGTCGGTTGGGCCGATATGCAGGTCGGGCCGGCCGGAATGAACTGGTCCCCGATAGCTCAATTGGTAGAGCGAGCGGCTGTTAACCGCTAGGTTGTAGGTTCGAGTCCTACTCGGGGAGCTTCAATCCAGGTCGCGAACTCCGCGACCGACGAGTTTACAGACGACCCCGAGCGCGAGAGCGCTCGGGGTCGTTTGTCTTAACGCGAGTTACGGCAGGCACTTACGGCAGGCGATCTCTCTACGAGAGCGGCCGGCCGCGGCGATAGAGCGCCGCCCGCAGCCTGTCTGCCCGCCCCCGCGGCCACTCTCGGCCCGAAACTCTCGGATTCTCTCGTTAACAAACGTGCGGGGTTAACAGGTGGGTTGCGGGAGAGGTTGGCAACCCCTGCCAGCAGTTGAGCTTCTCGTTCTCCGCCGAACGCCGGGCGCGAAGGCCCCGGATGCGTTGACAACCGCAAGATGCTGTGCCAAAGTAACGCCCGTGCGCGATATATGGTGGCCCATTGGGCTGGCACGTGCACACGCCGGCATGTGACTCTGCGAACCGTTGACGCCGATGCTCGTACCGCTTATCGTCAATCGATTGTCGAGTTCTGCAAGCGCAAACGCAATCGACTGCTCTTGGCAAGGACTTCGCATGAGCCTCGGATTTTCCGCCGGCATCGGGAGAGCGAGCGGAAGAGTAGGCAAAGAAAAGGGCACGCGAAATGGCCAAGCGAGGAAAGAGTGAGGAGCGGCGAAAGGAGACCTTCACGCTGGTTCAGACTTTGGTGAAGCGATCAACCGACACTGTGCGGAGGGGGCCAGTCGGGTCGGGGGACGTGGCCCAAGCAATCCGTTTGCTTCATCAGAAACGGCGCCTTAGTCGTGAGGAATTGGACCGCGCCACGACCATTTGAGAGGTCGTAACTGGACGTCTCTCCCGTGAGTGAAACCGTCGACGCCACGAAGCCGTTCCAAGTCTTCCCCTACGATGATGACGTACTCGTGAGGGTCTTTGCGGCTGTTTCGCCGACCCCCTCGGATCAGATACGCGACAAGCCGCAACTTGACTATTTCCGTAGTTACTTCGGTCACTTCAAGGCCAGGGGGCCGCTCACAGTAGTCGTTGAGTGGAAGTACACCGATCGCGACTATCTTGAGGACTTCGCTGCCTACTACGTTCGCTGCTTTCACGGCAAATACGCCTCGCTATGTGCGAGGCTCCATTTCTTCAGCCTCGAATTCGACGAGAATACGCTGCGCGCGGCCATAGGCGGCGACTTGCCTGAGCTGCTGCAGAAGCTCCAATCGCCAGAGCACTATTGCGGCTTTGTGGTGGCAAAACCGCTACCGAAGAAGTTCATCGGGCGAACGTGCCTCAAGACATATGAGCCCGACAGCCCGGAGCGCCGCCATTACCCCGTTGCGCATTTGTGTGCGGCTCATTTGCTGGGAATGGACGTGAGAGTTTACTCTCTTCCGTTCCAGGAACAAGATACCGTGGCAGCCGCCTGCGCAACCAGCGCGCTCTGGTCGACGCTTCAGGCAACTGCCCGTTTGTTCCAGCACGAGATTCGCTCACCCATTGAAATTACGCGAATAGCAACTGAGCAGTCGCCCAGTCTTCAGCGTGATGTCCCCAATCATGGCCTGACAGCGCTCCAGATGGCCGTTGCGGTTAGAAAGAGCGGGTTGGAACCCGAGCTGATTGGAACGGGCTGTGCCTCGGACCTCCAGGCTACGACGTACGCCTACCTGCGTGCTGGAATTCCGCTCGTGATGAACGCAGCCCTGTTCGATGTCTCGGATACGCAGAACCCGGTTCCCCTGGCTGAGAATGGCGCCTATCACGCCGTGGCGATTACGGGATTCAGTCTCGGCTGCGCGAGTGCAACTGCCTATCCGGGGACATCGACCCTGTTGCGTTCTTCACGGATTGACGAGCTCTATGTGCATGACGATCAGATTGGACCGTTTGCGAGGATGGAGTTCGGGAAGCCCGCCAAAACGGTGAATGGCAAGCACAAACCAGAGCAAATCGGGTTTACTCTGGGATCGTTTTGGAGGGGGGCACAGGGAACTGCCGCGCCAGGGACGGTATTGTTCGCTCCGATTGCGCTCATTGTGCCGCTCTATCACAAGATCCGCATCCGGTTTGACTCTGTGCTTCATTGGGTTCTGCAAATGGATGCCGAGATCCGCAGCAATGCCCAGAAACAATTCCCTCAGGCGCTTGAGTGGGACATCTTCCTTACTACTGGAGCGGAGGTAAAGTCCGACGTTCGAGCGTCGGTTGACGTGGACAGCGAGCAGAAGTGGCGCGTACTTGAGCGACCGCTGCCCAGGTTCGTTTGGCGTGCGACCGGCTGCGTCAACGAGGCGAAGCTCCTGGATGTTCTCTTTGATGCGACTGACATTGACTCAGGCGACTTCGTGCTCGACTGCATTCTCTACGCCCATGACCGTGAAGGAACTGCGCGGCCGATACGTTGAAGTGTTCGGCGAGGCCACGCGGACGGGCAACAAGGACTGGCTCTGGAAGCGGATCGCCTGGCGGATTCAGGCCCTGGCGGAGGGCGACCTGTCGGAACGTGCCCGCCAACGGGCCGAGTTCCTCGCCCGCGACGCCGACCTGCGGACCACGGCCCCAGGCCGCGGTTGTGGATGTGGGTCAGGAGCAGCCGGGAGCCGCCCGCGCCGGGTTATGGCCCGTCGAAGCACGTTTGTAGTTGGAAGAAGTCGGCCATGTCCACGGCGCCGCTTCCATCGATGTCGGCGGCGTCGCACTCCGGCTCAGCTTGAGCCGGTGCGAACGCAAGGTCGACGATGAACGTTGTTTCCCCGTAAATGGGCGGCTCGTAGGTTGGGAAGTCCAAATCAAGGTACGGGGTGTCGACTATGCTGCGGATATCGAGTTCGTAGACGCCGGGAGACAGGATGCCGACCAAGTCCAGGGTGCCCGCGTCGCTGACCGGCTCGACGTCGCCGAGCAAAGCTACCTGGGCCTCTTCAAAGAACACATCGGGGCCGGCGATCTGATCGAGCGACACCGTCGCCGACGCGTACACCTGCCAATTGCAGCAGCAGTTTCCGTCGGCATCGGCGTACGCGGCGAGGCTCCCGGTCAGGTGATAGGTGACGGACTGGGCGATGGCGAACCGCACGTGGTAGATACTCTCGCCGGCCGTCCACGCGTTTACGTAGCCTTTGGCCGAAGTGGTCGCCAGACCGTACGCAGTGAGCGTGTCGTCGGTGAGTTCGGAGTACTGCGCGCCGCTGGCGGTCAGTTCGTATTCGTCGGGTTCAACGAGCGTCGCCGTGACGGTTGCGGTCCAGGGCAGGGAGTTTGCGGCCGTAGCGGTTTGCGTCTCGGTCGCTACGCCGTTGTCGACAGTGCCCTGGACGGTGCGCTCCTGCTCGAGGACATAAATGAGCTGTTCGGCTTGGGCGTGCATTGCGAGTGTGAGAACCACGAGTATCAGGATCGATCGGGCCATTGGTTTTCCTCCGTATCAGGTGTACTGCATTCGGTCGGGAGGTCTTTGCTGTGCGGAGTCGTACAGCGAAGCTCATAGCACGATTCTAATGCCCCGCGGGTAGATGATGGTAGCCAAATGCGGTCTGGACGTGGGGATGAAACTGGTTGGCGTCGAACTATCGGACCGAACGCGGTTTGCGATTCTGGGTATCTGAGATCGGAACCCAACCACCGCCTCAGGCCCCCTGGCAGGGCCTGGGCTTAACGCCAATGCCGCCGGATCTGTCTCGGACAGCGATCTTGCTCGAATTAGCGTTCGCTAGGATGCGGCGGTAGGAGGCCATGTTTCCAAGCGGCGTATGGATACTTTCCAGTCCGGCCACATGGGTTTATCGGGCTCGGCTGTTTCAGATTGGGCCAAAGAATTGGGAACCGATCAGGCCGGCCGGGGCTTATTCTTGTGTGGACCCATGGTGAATGTGGCCCCATGACAGGCCCGGGCCGATGGCAGGTCTGGTCCCATGGTGGGGCCGCCGGGACGGTGAGTGATGAGCGTGGCACAGGCGAACACAATCGAACTGGCCGGCTGGGGCGATGACGCCGACGAGCGTGAGCTCATCGAGCGGGCCAAGCGCGACCGCGACGCGTTCGCGCTGCTTTATCGCCGGCACTATCGCGAGTTGGCCGCGCATATCTACCGCCGCACCGGCGATCTGCACACCACCGACGACCTCGTGGCGGACGTGTTCCTGACAGCGCTGCTGACATTGCCTCGTTACCGGTATCGAGGAGTTCCGCTACGCTTCTGGTTTCTCCGGATCGCGACCAATGCCGTAAACCGCTGGGCCCGGCGGCAACGGCGCGGCGCCATCGCGAGCCTGGAGGCCGACCGGCTGGAAGACGTTCGCACGGGGCAAGGGTCCAACGACGACGGCGAGCACGATCAGGAGCGTGCCCAGCGCGCGTTGCTGACGCTCTCGCCGGCCCATCAGGCCGTACTCGCGCTGCACTATATCGAAGGGCTCGCGGTCCGGGACGTGGCTGCGGTGCTCGGGTGTCGCGTGGGGACGGTGAAATCGAGACTCGCGCGAGCGCGCGACGCACTCCGCGCAAAACTCAACGATCGGAGGTGAGCCGTGCGACATGACACCGATTCGGTTGATCGTGCGCTGGCGTCTCTCGCAGGCCGAAGTTGGCCTGGAAGTCACGAAAACGCTCAATTGGAGAACAAGCTCATGCGTAGCTTCAATGCTAATAAGACTGCATCGTTTACTGCCCGGCACCGTGTTCTGATTCCGGCTATTGCCGTGTTGCTGGTGGCGGGTGTTGGTTTCGCGGCCGCGGGCGGCATTCAACTGGTCCGCGGCTGGTTCGTCACGACCTCGGTCAATGGTCAGGTCGTCGACGCGCAGGAAGTCGTTCCGGACGAGGACGGCAACGCGTCGTTCACGATTCCCGTTCCGGAAATCGACGGCGACATGGCCGTGATCGACATGACCGTCGAAGGCGACCAGGCCGGCTCCGGCGGTTCCCAGACTGTTACCATCTCGCTCGATGGCGAGACGCCGGGGCAGGCTGATGTGACGATCACGTCGGAGCCGGCGTCTGAGGAGCCGGAGGGCGAGTAGTCGGCCTCTGAGTCGGCGTAGCCGGAGTAGCCGGTTCTTTGACGCTTGTAATGTTGAATCGCCCGCGTGCCGTCCGGTTCGCGGGCGATTTTCTGCGCTTTGGGTTGGGGGAAACGGGTTGTGGGTGTGTGCGTTGGCTGCCTTCGTACACTGGCTGCCGAGCACAGACGCGACTGCATGGCGTGTGGGCGCGGGGATTCCAGCCCGAACGCGTGGGGGGCAGCACGGTTCGTGTGCGGTCCGGGGTATACTGTGTCCGGTGCCGTGAAGTCATCCCCACCACGTCGATGGAGCGCAGCCCATGCCTACCCGCATTCTCCTGCTGGCCTATCTGATGCTTGGCCCGTTTGTAGCGGCGGCGCAGTCAGACTACTTCGCGATCCATGTAATTGATGCTCAAACGGGGCGTGGTGTTCCACTCGTCGAGTTGCGCACCGTCCACAACGTGCGGTACTACACCGACTCCGCTGGTCTGGTCGCCTTCAGCGAGCCCGGACTGATGGATCAGGAAGTGTTCTTCTTCGTCACGAGCGATGGCTACGAGTATCCCGCCGACGGCTTCGGAATGCGCGGTACGCGCCTTCAGGTACAGGCGGGCGACGAAGCAACATTGAAGCTCGAGCGGCTCAACATCGCTGAGCGACTCTACCGCGTCACCGGAGGTGGGATCTACCGCGATAGCGTGCTGCTTGGTCGGCCAGCGCCGATCCAAAAAGCAGTGCTCAACGGCCAGGTGCTTGGCCAGGACAGCGTGCTGAATGTTGTTTACCAGGGCCGGCTTCATTGGTTCTGGGGTGACACCAGCCGACCGCGATATCCGCTCGGTGATTTCCGTGCGGCGGGCGCCACTTCGGATCTGCCGACCGCTGGCGGGCTCTCCCCCGAGCTCGGCGTCGATCTCGATTACCTCGTGCGTGAAGACGGCTTCGTCAAGGAGATGGCCCCGCGGCCCGAGCCCGGCCCGGTTTGGCTCGACGCGCTTGTTACGCTACCGGATGAGGACGGACAGGAGCGGATGTTCGCCGCCTATGCGCGTGTGACCGCGAACATGGAAGCGGTCGAGCGCGGGTTCATGCGTTACAACGACGACACGCAGATCTTCGAGAAGCTCGACGACTTCGACGTGCAGGCGGTAGTACGGCCTGGCGGGCATCCGTTTGTCTGCGCGGACGGCGACGCGGAGTATCTCTGGTTCCCGACGCCGTTCCCATTGGTGCGTGTGCGCGCCGATGCACAAGCGTACCTCGACGTCCAGCGATACGAAGCCTGGACGCCGCTGGAGGAAGGCAGCACACTCGATGCGCCACGCATCGACCACGACGAAGCGGGCCAGATCCGCTACGCGTGGCGGGCCAATACTCCCGTGATTCAGCACGAACAGCAGGACAAGCTCATCAAGGCGGGCCTGATGCAACCTGAGGAGGCGTGGGTTCAGCTCCAGGACGTGGACACAGGTGAAGCGATCGCTACCCATGCTGGGTCGGTGTATTGGAATGCGTATCGACATCGGTGGATCACGATTCGCTGCGAGTTGATGGGCGCGTCGATGCTCGGCGAAACCTGGTACGCCGAGGCCGACACACCGCTTGGCCCCTGGGTCTACGCCCGCAAGATCGTCACGCACAGCCACTACAGCTTCTACAACCCGAAGCAACACCCGGAGTTTGACACGGCGGGTGGTCGGGTTATTTACTTCGAAGGCACATACGCGAACACGTTCTCGGGTAACCCGGACCGGACGCCGCGCTACGATTATAACCAGATCATGTACCGTCTCGATCTGGCCGATCCGCGTTTGATCCTGCCAGTGCCGGTGTATCGAATTGTTGATAGCGGCGGGCAAGTGCGTTGGGGGACGTCGATGGCTATTGGATCGTTGCCCACGGACGGCGAGTTGGCTTTCTTCGGTTTGGATTGCGCCCGCGCAGATGCGGTGCCGGTGTTTGCCGAGGAGCTACCGAACGGTGGCGTCATGCTGCGTGTGGAATCGCCCACTAAGAAGCCGCAGTTGCCAATTGGCACACCGTGCTTCTACGCGTTGCCGGCAGAGATGCAACGGCGGCCCGCGACGTGCGCACCACTCTACGAGTACGTTAGCGACGACGGGCCACGGCGCGAGTACGACACGGATGAATCCGCAACCAAACCCGGTTTCGCACGCGCCGCGGAGCCGCTCTGCCTGGTTTGGCGTAATCCGCTGGGAGCACCTGCACCGTGGACGGTGATGCGCGCACAGATGACGATCAAGTGACAACATGGAGCCCCGATGGGCACCGGTCCTCTGGCGCACCGTCTGGCGCGTCTTGGCGCACGGTGATGATGCAGCACGATCAGATTCCGCGAAATGAAGTGCAATCCTGACGAGGTTCGCGGAACTCACCGGCCGGCCGGCGTTGGTTGCAGACGGGCTGTTTGGGGGTGTTACGCATACAGGTTACGTAGGCAGGATTCGAAGCTGGGCCGCGGGACGTCATTGGGCGGCCTTGAGCTTCGCAATTGTTTCCACCTGCGGGTCCTTCAGCAGATCGTCCCGGACGTGGAGAATATGGGCGTTCACGTGCTTACGATAGGCCGCATACTTCTCGACAGTCTTATGAGGTATGCGCACAGCCTCAATGACATTGAACGCCGCGTCGAAGATAACGGCTATCAGGTAGTCAAAGTCCTTCTTATCAAGATTTCGAATAGCACTCAATTGGCGGGAATTGCTGTCCGGTGTCACCCAACGCCCCTTGATCTGGAAGCGTGTTCCAGCAGCGTCAGTGGCGTTGTATCCGGCGGCTGAGTAGTTTGCCAGTTTGAGCCCCAGCGTTGTGGACACAAGCCATTCCGTGTAGTCGCCGATCGGGCTGTTCCTGGTCCTGACAACCCCTCGGCGTTTCAGTTCGTCGATAATCGCAGCATGGAGGCGGAGCAATTCCCTTTCTGAGCACTGCTTGAGGTCAGGATTGCGACTCATGCGTGTTCCTCACCGGCCAGATTACGCATCTTCCAACGTGTCGGCTCCGTAGGCCGATTGGACCGCCTGTTCCATGTGCGTGGCTTCGTCGTCGGACAGAACGTCAAAGTGGCTTCCGCGTTTGCGGGCGGATAGGCGTTTCGGCTGTCGAGCCTCCATTGTGTCAGGGATTGTTTTACAGTCTCGAAATCGCCCTTGCCCGAGATAAATGCGCCGTGATTGAGAAATATGCACGCCGTGTAGCCGGATTAGCAAGAAAAACGCGCATATTCCGTCCTGCCGGCCTCTCGCAGATCGTCACTTGCCGGCGGCTTTGGCGGCTCTCATCCGACGCAGCAGTCCGGAATGCGCTGTGCCATCGCCCTATAATTTCTTGGAATCCTGTTACTGGTACTCAGATATTCAAGCCGGTGGGGGATTGCGTCGAAGCGCTAGCGGATTGCCGCGCCCCGTATTTCGTGGCGGCTATGGGACGTTGCCATTTGAGTGGGCCAACTCCGCGGCACCATGACGCTTCTGGAGGCTACGCCCATGTTCACGAAATCTGCCTGGCTTGGTGTTCTTGTGGTTGGTTTGGCTGTCACTCTCGGGGGTTGTCCGGCCGTGACGACTCCAACGGGTAACGATGATCTGACCGGCGACAACAACACCGGCGACACCAGCCTCACCGGGCGGATTGCCGTGCCGGCCTCCGGGAAGTGGGCGCCCTATGCACAGAGTTCGACCTCAACCTATACGATCATCGCGCAGAGCGATCAGACCGGCGAGATCTATCGCACCGAGGCCGAGGCCGGCAGCGATTTCGAGCTTGATCTCCCCGCGGATGAGGAGGGCAACTCGTTCGTCGTGACCATCCTCGGACCCGACGGACGCACGGTCGGCCCGATCGTTTTTGACACCGCCGCCGGCACGACCGGCATTACACCGGCCGGCGATACGTCGCTCGGCGAAATCGATCTGCCGGCCAACCCGGAGACGGCGCCCATCGAGCCCGGCGACGACGCGGATCTCGACGACCTGCTCGACGAAGACGTCTTCGCCCGCGTGGATGACAACGGCGTGCCGGTGGGTATCGCTTCGCACGGCAAGGGTGCGGACGCCCAGACGGACAGTGCTGGCTCTGACCAGGCGGACGGTGACCACGACGGTCTGATCGACGTCTTCGACGCGGATGACGACGGCGACGGCACGGTCGATGACTTCGACGGCACCGGCGAGGTGGGCGGTGAGCCGGCCGATCTCCAGGCCAGCTTCTTCATGAACCTCAAGATCAGTCCGGAAGAGGCGCAGACCTACTACGCGGGCACCACCGCTGAGATCGCCGAGCGGTTGGCCGTCGACACCGTTATCACGTTCGACGTGAACACCGAGCCGACGGCGACACGTACCATTACCGGTGCGAACCTGCTCGGCACGCCCGGGCCGGCGTACCTGCCGACGGCGGATCAGGTGGTCGACACAGTTGACGGGCTTTCGTACTCGACCTGGTCAGACGTCGACTACGAATTTGACGCGACCGACGACGTTGGGCGGTTCGAGGCGTTTGTCCGGCCGAACGAGGAGATGCAGGCCGGCGATACGTTCACCGTGCTCGTGACTTATGATGACGGCACCAGCGAGTTTTACACGCGCATGATCAACTATGTGTTCAAGAACATCCCCACGCTAGTTGAGTATGGGCCGGCGGGCGATGCACTGACCGCGTTTGATATCACCGATGCGACCGTCAACGGCACCATGGAGCACCCGATTTTGTTTGATGGCACGCAGGATCTGGAATTGGTTTTCAATCCGCCGGTGGACGAGACCGGAGCCTACCTCACGGACCTGTGGTACGACTTCGCCGTGTTTTTTGAGGATGCCGAAGGCGGGGATCAACTCAACAACGACATCGACGTGGCCGCGACCTGGGCAACGCTGCCAACGGGTTTCGATGGCGGTACCTATCGCGTGGAACTGTCCGATCTAGTGCTTTCGGCCGATAACACGTATTCGGTGACGCTGCCGAGCGAGATCTTCGTCGACACGGTCACGCTCAACGACAGCACGACGGCGAACGTGGGTCGATACAAGATCGACATCACGGCCGAGGCCCCCTCCGGCAACGCGGCGATCATGCTGACGTTCGAAAAAGAGTAGGCGCGGGTTCAGGGAAACCGCAACAGAACTCACGCGCCCGAGCAGGCGGCGCTACTTCAGTTTCAGGCTTTCCGGCTCGACTACCGAAGTCGCGATGAAGTAGCGGTAGAATTGCCAGCAGGCTTGTGGATTCGGGAGGTTTTCTTTCTCGGCGACTGCGCGCGGCAGGCCAATCATTTTGCCGCTTTCGTACCCGTTCAGGATGCAACGTGTCCCCGCCGGCAGCGCGTCGACGTTATCGATCCATACGCCGATGGGGGGCGTAACATCCTGGCCGCTGACCCTGTCCACCAGCAGGGTGTTCACGCCGACCTTGCCACGCTCGGCCCGCGTTCCTTCAATCGTCAGGTACGTCCCAAGCGGGTGGCCAAGCCGACCAAGGGGGAGCGTTGCCTGCGACGGGCCGGTCGTCTCGTCAAGTGGCTGCCGGCCGGATGATGCACATCCGCTCAGCAGCAGGGCGATTGCGAATGCTGACACCGCCGTCGTTATGCATGTGTTTCTGATCATGAACCGAGCCTCGTTGACCCTCGCCGTCACCTGTTACGCCAGTGTATCATACTCCGAACCGGCAGGACTTTGACCGATGACGATGCATGACTCAGGCGTTTGGCGGGGGGCTTACAAGATTCCGTGGGATGAGCCGGCCTTTAGCGGGCGGATGCTGACCGAGCATTTGTCGCAGCTTCACGACCTGGCGAGCCGGCGGTGCGAGTGGATCGACAAGCAGGTCGAGTGGATTCATCACGATCTGCTCGGCGGTCGGCCGGCACGCATCCTCGACCTTGGCTGCGGGCCGGGGTTCTACGCAGCCCGGCTCACCAAGCGCGGACATCGCTGTTGTGGGATCGATTTCGGGTCGGCCTCGATAGACTACGCCCGTCGGCACAACCCCGACCAGACGCGCTGTACGTTTGTGCATGGGGATATCCGCACAGTCACGTTCGGCGGGCCGTACGATCTGGCGATGATCCTCTATGGCGAGTTGAACGTCTTCGCGCCGGCCGAGGCGGCCGCGATACTCCGCAAGGCGCGGGCGGCCCTCACGCCGACGGGTTCGCTGATCTGTGAGCTGCAAACGCCGGAGTCGGTTGAGAAGGGCGGCCGCGGCGACTCGTCGGAGGAGCGATCGGCGGGGGGGCTGTTCTCGGCCGGGCCGCACTGGGTGCGGACTGAGAACCGGTGGCTGGCGGACCAGCGTGTGGCGATCCAGACGTTCACGGTGACCGAAGAGGGGCCGGCCGACGCTGGGCCGCGGGTGTACCGCAGCACGACGCAGGCGTGGGGCGATGCGGAGTTCCAGACGCTTCTACGTGACGCCGGCTTCGAGGCCGGTGCCCGCTCAGACGCGTGGCCGTGCAACACGCGCGCCCTGGCGCTGTGGATTGCCGGGTGTGCATGAAAACGCCCCGCGTTGTGGCACGGGGCGGTGTTTCCAAGCGGGTGATGGGATTCGAACCCACGACATTCACGTTGGCAACGTGAAGCTCTACCACTGAGCTACACCCGCGACGGTAACTACACTTTTTATACCGAGTCCGGCCGGGTTGCAAGGGGCAAAAACACTCGTTTCAACCCATTCCTCGCCAGGATGCCGACTGATCGACCATTTTGCCCGTCGATCCGCGACGCGGACTAGGCCGGCCCGCCTCAGCCCTCGCCAGACGTGAACTTCCCGGACGTCACGCCGAGGCCACCTCAACACCACCGGCTTCGCCCGCCCGTTGGCGGTGTGGACTATCCCGGCATCGTGGCCGACATCTACGCTCGGCCGGCAATTGCCGATAAACTCAGGGCCGACATGAGCATTCCTCCGGAACATCCGCCGACGAGCTGCCCCGCGCCGCGCTCCTATTTGCTGCTCAAGGGGGCGGTCGACCGGTGCCTGGCGATCGTCGCCCTGATCATCCTTGCCCCGCTGATGCTTGTTATAGCGGCCCTGATCCGCCGGGACGGCTTCCCGGCCATCTTTCGTCAGACGCGGGCGGGGCTCAACGGCCGGCCGTTTACGCTGTTCAAATTCCGCACCATGCGGCCGGACGTCGACGCCTATGGCGATTCGCCCCAGGATGGGGCCGACCCGCGGATCACGCCGATGGGCCGGTGGCTACGCGAGACGAGCCTCGACGAGTTGCCGCAGCTCATCAACGTTGCCCGCGGCGAGATGGCCCTGGTCGGCCCGCGGCCGCTGTATCTCCAGCAGATGGCCGAGTGGAACCCGCGTCAACGCTGTCGGCTGCTGGTTAAGCCCGGGCTCACCGGGCTGGCCCAGGTCCATGGCCGAGGCAGCCTGACCGTCGAGCAGAAGCTCGAATGGGACGTCCGATACGTCGAGCTCGTCAGCCTGCGTACCGATCTGTGGATACTCTGGCTGACCGTGCGTGGCCTGTGGTCGGGCGGCGATATCTATGAGGTACGCTATTCAGAGCAACGCGCCCGGCGCAGCTCGTCTGCTGATCCGGCGCCGGAGGAAACTCGCAAACCCGATTGATCGGCGGCACCAATCCGGCCGGCGATGACAGGAGAAGCCCTGATGAGTCTCAAAGGTACCAGCGGAATCCTTTTTTTCATCATGCTGATGATTGGGCTGATACTGCCGATTATTGAGGCGATCTCGGCCCAGGAGGCTGCGGCTGCGGCAGGGGGGTGATGCTGGAATCACGGGCTATTAGCCCGTGCCACACTCAGCGCAGCGCGGGACGGGACTCGACGCCGGGGGCGGCGTGCGGGGGGGATGAATCGCCGATTGGCTGGGCGTTCGGGTTCGGCGTAAGGGCGAAGTTGAACAGGGCCGGCTCGCCGGCGCGCAGCTCGACCGTGAGATGCCCACGTGAGCCGGATTTGCCCGGCGCGTCGTCGTGGTAGACCACCCGCTGCACCAGTCGGCCCACGGATACCACTCGCCGGAGAATCTGTACCGGATCAACAAACGGCAGCGGCACGCGACGGACGCGCACCGTCCGATCGCGCTCGACGAGGAGATCCACCCAGCGTGCGTTCGGACGCCGCTCGATACCCAGTTGGATTTCCCTGAGCGGATTGTCCGTGCTGAAGCGGTGCCGGTTGCAGCCGATGATCTCGTCGCCAACCTGGAGGATTCCGTCGGCCGGCATTCGCGGCGTAATGGACGTGACGGCTAGGCGGTGGTGCTCAGCGTTTTCGGAAACCTGTGCACCGAGCCGAACACGCCGGCCCCCCGGCTGATAACTGCGCCACCAGCGTTCGCGGAGAATCTGCGGCGCGAAGCGCTGGAAGAACTGTTCCCACATCTGGCCGAGGTCGGCGGTTGGGCCGGTCTGGGCGACGAAGATGTTCTCGCGCTGGGCCTGCTCGCCGAGTGCGGACGCGTCCAGCACCTGGGCGAGCTTGGGCGCGGCGCCGCGCCGGGCGGCGAGGATCTGGCGCAGCCAGTCGGTGTGTGACGCGATGATGAGCACGCCGTCGTGGAGCGTCCACGAAAGGTGGACCTCGCCCAGCGGGCTGAGCTCGGGCGGAATCGGCAACAAGGGGCTGAGGTCGATCTGGGTGACGTTTGCGCCGGCGATTTCGATCTCCTGCATCTCCAGCCGGCGTGGCGTGCCTTCGAGCTTGAGCGAGAGCAGCTTGTAGATCGCTACGGTTGTTTTGACCAGGGTGCGCCACTCGGCCTCCGCCGTTGTCGGGTCACGCGTCTGAACCAGGAGCGCGACGGTCGGCACGGGCGGGGCGCTGATCTGCCGGCGCAGCGGGTCGACGGTGCCGACCGCTACGCAGGTGGCAGTTCCGAGTGCGCCCACCAGGTGGTCCACCGTGCCCGCACGTTCCTGCATGCGGAAGACGATGCGCAGGGCGTGGTTTTCGGGGAGGCGGTTGATGATTGGTGTCAATGCGCCGTAAGGCACGTGTCCGGCCCAGGTGAACAGCGTTCGCAGGGGCAGGGCACCTACCAGCTCTGGCAGGCTGCCGGTGCGTTGCGGCGGGACGCCGGGAGCGTCGCCCACTACGGTGAATCTCAGCTTGCTGCCGTCGCGGTGGAGGGCCAGGAGCACGCTCGAAGAGCCGCGTAGCAGGGCCGGCAGTTGATCGGACGGAGCAGCAGTGGTGCTGGGTTGCGATTGCGTCGGCTGTGATTCGGGGGGCTGGTCAGAGAGTCGGGCAAAGAGAATGCCGCAGGGGTTGGGGGGGATCTGGGCGAGCAGTTTGCGATAGGTGGGGTCGTCGGCGAGGCTGCCCGAGCGGTTGTTGTCGGCCAGTTCGAGCACCTGGGGGAACATTCCCCGGCCGGCCGCATCGCCAAACAGCAACGCCTCGCCGACGACGGCGAGCCCGACGTTGTTCGGCAGGCGATAGACCTGCGTTTTGCCGGCGGTGGGCAGGGGCAGGGCGTGCCACTGTTCGATCAGCGTGCGCGGGGGTTCGATCGGCTGGCATAACACCACGCCGTCCTGCGTTCGCCGCGGGCCGGCCGCCACAAACGCGACGCGCTCGGAGAAGAGCCGGCGGATCGCGTCGATGGGGTCCATGCGGACGCTCTGGCGGACGCGGACGCGCCACAGGTCGGCTTCTTCGGGACGGGCGGGCTGGCCGGCCAGTTCGGCGACTGTCAGCCAGGTTTGCGTTTCGGTCAGCGGTAGCAGCAGGTCGCCGGCGTTCTGGAGTTCGACGAACAGGCCTGCGCTGGCGGGCACGTGCCGGGCGAACGATTCGCTGGCCTGCGCAGGCGCCGCCCAGAGCAGCGTCAGCAGCGCGATGTGCAACGCGGCGCGGAATGGGCGGGCCATGTATCTCAACGGTACGTTTCTCACTTGGGCAACAGGCCCGGGACGGGCTGAACCAGAGCAAGCTCTACTTACTCGTAGTGGCCTCCCTGCCATATTCTCCAGGACACCTTGGATGTTTGGACGCCACGAGTTCGTCGAGAACGCTCTAGATGGAATGTACGTCGCCAACGTCGTCCGCCGGCTCGTTTTCGGGCTGCTCCTCGGGCGGGAGGAGCGAATCGAACAGGAGCAGCAGCGGATTGCTGCCGGCCATCTTGACCGATTCGTCGGCCACCTCTGCCGGCAGCGGTACGTTCAGGTACGATGCCAACTCGGACATGTCACTGGTAAGTTGTCGGCCGGCGGCGTGCACGTCCCAGAGGCGGTCTTCGACGCGCCGAACCAGTGCGCCCATAACCTCGCGGTATTCCGGATCGTCGGCGTGTGCGCTGGCGACGCCGGCGGTCGGCGCGACCGTCGGCTCGGTCGGCGAATCGCTCCAGTTGTGCCACAGCAGCACGAACGCCAGCACGGCCGCCGCCTGGAGCCCGATCGCCACGCGGCCCGTGATCAGCCGATAGATCCGCGGGCGTGGCTTGGCGACGCGCTGCATGACCTTATCGGTGAAATCATCGGACAGCGAGGGTACGTCCGGGTCGGTTGCGATGACGTGTCCGACGGCCTCCATCATTGCCAGGGTTTGCTGGCAACGCGAACAGCGCAGCCGGTGGGCGTCGAACTCGAGCCGCAATGAGCCCGCCAGTTGTCCATCCAGGTAGGCGTCGAAGAGTTGTTGTGCTTCAGAGCAGTTCATTGTCTGACTCACGCAGAGTGTGATTCGCGGGCAAATTCGACTGCCATCCAGTCGTCCACTAACTCCGCACTCAGGGTCTTTTTCAACTTGCCGCGTGCCCGGTGCAGATGACTTTTCACCGTGACCGTTGGGATATTCAACACGTGGCCGATTTCTTCACAGCTCTTGTTCTCGCGGTAGAACAGCAGGACCGAGGTTTTCTGGGCCGGTGAGAGCTGTTCGACGGCGTTCCAGATCACTTGTCGCAGCCGCCGGGCTTCTTCGGTGTTTGCGACGGTTGCCGGCGCGTCTGCGCTGTCGTGCCCGATGTGGGCGAAGTCAACCTCGCCCGTCAGCGACTTGCGCTTGCGCAGGTGGTTCAGGCCGAGGCGGTAAGCGATCGTGAAGAGCCAGGTGCTGAATGCGTAAGATTCCTTGTAACTGTCCAGCGCCTCATACGCCTTCACGAACGCAGACTGGCAGATGTCCTCGGCCTCGTGGTGGTTTCGGACCATCCGCCAAACGAATGCGAACAGCCGTTCCTTGTAGGCATCCACCAGAGCCCGAAAAGCATCCGCGCTGCCGCGCCTGGCCCGAGCGATCAGCTTTTGCTCCTCGCTACGGGGCATAACAATCTTCGCGGCGTCCTGTGAGCCTTCGAGCACGTTCTGTCACCTTGTACCATCAGCGCTGGCCCAAGTTGCATCGAGGGCCTTGCACGTTAAAATTTAACCCCGGTATGGCCAAAGGTCCAGTTTCACCCCCGCAGATCACCAACAAGAAGGCCCGATATAACTACGAAATCATCGATCAGTGGGAGGCGGGAATTTCCCTAACTGGTAGTGAGGTCAAGAGTTTACGTTCGGGGAAGGCCTCTCTGGATGAAGCTTACGCAGTCGTGCGTGATAACGAGGTGTTTCTGGTTGGGTGCAATATATCTCCATACCCGATGGCAGGTTATGCGCAGCACAAACCCACCCGCGAACGCAAGCTCCTGCTTCATCGGCGGGAGATTCGTCGGCTCGTTACGAAGGTCACGCAGAAGGGGCTGACTCTGGTGCCGCTCAAGCTGTTCTTCAACGACCGCGGGCTGGTCAAGGTCATCGTGGCGCTGGCGCGGGGCAAGACCCACTCCGATAAGCGGGCGGACATGCGCAAGCGCGACGACCAGCGTGACATGGATCGGGCCCTGCGCCGGCGGCGGTGATCGGCGGGCGGCCGGACCGCGCTGCGCCGGTTGTCATCATTGGAGCCGGCAGTATCCTACCTCGACAGCGCCCACTGCCGCGGGGCGGTGGTGCTACTTATCAGCGTCATAGCGAGTCAATATGAACAGCTCCAACGGCGCCGCCGACAGTGAATCCGTTAGCGTCGGGCCGAACGAATCGGCCGCGGCCCCTGCGCCCCACACCCCGAAGCGCATCGTCCGCATTGCGATCGCCGGTGTGCTGATGGGGACGGCGAACCTGATCCCGGGCGTTTCCGGCGGGACGATGGTCTTGGCCATGGGGCTTTACCAGGAGTTCATCGACGCCGTCGCCGACCTGACCGCGTTTCGCTTTTCGCTACGCCGAATTGTTTTCATCGCGATCCTCGGATTGTTTGCGCTCGGGGCGATCGTCGGCCTGGCCGGCGTGATCCTGTACCTGCTGTTCCACTATCCGGTTGCGATGTATGCGCTGTTTATCGGGCTGACGCTCGGCGGCGCACCGACACTGATTAGTGCGCTGAGGCCGGTGCGTGCTGATGTCATCATCGCCACGCTGGTCGGCCTGGCGCTGATGATCGGCGTTCTGTTGCTGAAGTTCGTTCAGGGCGGCGCGTTTCCGCACAACTCCGTCATGGATGTTTGCTCGGGTATTATCGGTGCTACCACGATGGTGCTGCCGGGGGTGTCGGGCTCATACATGCTGGCGGTCATGGATCAGTATGGCCGCATTGTCGGAGCCGTCGACGAGCGTGATTTCGCCATCATCATCCCGGTGGCCTGCGGCGCGGTCGCGGGGATCGTCGGGCTGGCGCATCTGCTGAAGATTCTGCTGCATCGTTATCAACGGCCGACCGTCGGCGTGCTGCTCGGTATCCTGCTCGGCTCGGTGATTGGGCTGTGGCCGTTCGGCAAACCGTACGAGGAGAAGATCCTCTCGCGGGCCGACATCGGTGATCTGGTCGAGCTGGCCGAGCGTTGGGGCATCCCTGACGTGCACGCGGACATGACGCAGGCCGAGCTGGTCAGCACCATCCGCGATAACTGGGACGAGCGCACGGCGCCGACGCATACGGCTGGTAACGTGTTGCGTGCAGGTTTGCTGGTGGTGATCGGGTTTATCGTTACGGCTGCCCTGGCGCGGATGAAGGCGGGTGCCCCGCCGCCGCCCGCGACGTGACGTGATGTTCGCCCGGCGACGGTTCGCGGCCGGCCGCATCTTTGCGTAAAGTAATCACTCGTGTTGGGGCATGCTCCACCTGCTCCTGATTCGGCTTTGGGGACCGCGCCCGGACTCTGTTCGCGGGGCGGGCTCGTGGCGGCGATCGGCTTGCACGTGCTTGTGCTCGCGGTCGCGGTCGGTGTGCCGCTGGCGGCGCTGATAGATGCCGGCTGGCGTGCCGCTGGCAGCACGTCGGTTGCCGCCCAACTCGTCGACTGGCAGCGCTGGCTCATGCTGCTGGGCAACACGGCCATCGTCGCGGCCGTCGCGGTCGCGATTGCCGTTGGGGTGGGCACGATCGTCAGCCTGTTATTGGTGCGCACCAATTTCCCCGGCCGCCGGCTCATGCACGCCGGCGCGTTGCTCGGCGCCTGCATCCCCGTCTACGTCGGCGCTATTTTGATGATCAACATCGTGCCGGCGTTTGATCTTGAACAATCCGCCGTCGGCGCCGGCGTGCTCAGCGGGTTGATCTATCTACCGCTGGGCGTGGTTGTGCTGTGTGCCGTTATGCGGGCGGCCGATCCTGAGCTTGAGGATCTGGCCCGGCTGGACGCGTCGCCCGTGCGCGTGCTGTGGAGCGTGACGTTGCCGCGGGCGCGGGCCGGCATCGCGACGGCCGCCATGCTCATCACGCTGCTGGTCGCGACCGATTTCAGCATCACCGATCTGGTTCTCGTTCGCACGTTCGCCGAAGAGGTCTACACCCAGTTTCAGCTCGATCGCCAGCGCGTCGGCCCGCTGCTCACATCGGTACCGGTGCTGATATTGGCGGCGCTGCTGCTGGTCGTTGTGCAAATGCGCTGCCAGGTCGTCGGTGCCCACGCCCCGTGGCGACTGGGCGGCACGCCGCGGCGGTACACGCTGGGCCGCTGGCGCTGGCCGATCGGGGTGGTTTTGTGGAGCGTGGCGTTGCTGGCCGGCGGTTGGCCGGTTGTGAAGCTGGTGTTGCAGGCGCTGTCCGGTCCGGGACTCTCGGCCAGTATCAGTGCCGTTCGGAGCGAGTTGCTCTGTTCGGTCATGCTCGCCGCTATTGGCGCCACGGTGATTGTCATTCCGGCCGTCGGGCTGGCCTGGTCGGCCGTGCGATTACGCCGCTGGGGCTGGGGTGTCGGTGCTGCCCTGGTTCTGCTGCTGGCCACGCCGGCGCCGGTCGTCGGCATCAGCCTGGTTACGCTGCTAAATCGGCCCGGTCCGCTTGGCTGGCTGTACGACAGCCCCGGTGTGATCGTGGTCGGCTACCTGGTGCGTTTTCTGCCGGTTGCGTTGCTGCTGCTGATACCGGCCGCGGCGCGTGTGCCGGTGGATCTGGAGCGGGCGGCCCGGGTGGACGGCTGCAACTGGGTCGGCCTGCAACGCCACGTTACCTGGCCGAGCCTGCGTTATGCCGTTGCCGCCGTCTGGCTGGTCGTGGTCATTCTGTGCGTGGCCGAGGTGGGCACGACCGTCCTGGTTGCCCCGCCGGGCTGGCCGACCGCGTCGGTGCGAGCGTTCACGCTGATGCATTTTGGCGTATATCACGATCTGGCCACGCTGGCCCTGTTGGCGGCGGCCCTGGTCTTGCTTCCGTGGGCCGGGCTGCTATGGTCCGTGCAGCGCTGGTGCCGGGCCGGCGCCGAACAATCGACCTGAAGCTACTGGAGAAGCCCGTGTTCGCTCGCAGCCTGCTGATAATCACGATCGGCCTGTCGCTTGCCGCTGGTTGTTCTCGGGAGCCACAGTCGCAAACCACCACCAAGCCGACGGCCGACGAGGTGACCGTTTACACGGCGCTCGACCGACAGTTTTCGGAGCCGATATTGGAGGAATTCACCCGCCAGACCGGCATTCGAGTCAACGCGGTTTACGACACCGAGTCGACCAAGACGGTGGGGCTGGTCAATCGGATCATGGCCGAGGCCCAGCGGCCGCGCTGCGACGTTTTCTGGAACAACGAGATTCTTAACACGTTGCGGCTGAAGGAGGCGGGGCTGTTGCAATCCTGCACGCCGGAACAGGCGCAGTATTTCCCGCAGCGGTATCGTGATCCGGAGCATTACTGGCACGGATTCGCCGCCCGGGCGCGGGTCATCATTGTCAACACCGACCGTGTGCCTGCTGATGCCCGGCCGACGTCGATCCGCGACCTAGCCGACCCGCGCTGGCGTGGTCAGGCTGGCTTGGCCAAGCCGCTGTTTGGCACGACCGCGTCGCACGTTGCGGTGTTGTGGGAGATGCTCGGGGCCGAGGCTACGCGGGCGCTGCTCCAGTCGTACCGGGACAACGAGGTGCGCATCGCCGCGGGGAACAAGACCTGTGCGGAGATGGTTGGGGCCAGTCGGCTGGCCTTTGGTTTGACGGACACGGATGATGCGCTGATCGAGATCGAGTCTGGCAAGCCCGTTGCGATCGTTTTTCCGGACGGCGGCCCGGACCAGGTGGGTACGTTGTTGTTGCCGAACACGCTGGCGCTGATCAAGGACTGCCCGCATTCGCAGGCCGGCGCCCGGCTGATCGATTACCTGTTGTCGCCCGAGGTCGAAGCCCGGCTCGCGGAGGGGCCGTCGGGGCAGATCCCGCTGCATGCCAAGTGCAAGGTGCATTCGCGGGCAGCGAAGCTGGAAGATATCAAGCAGATGGACGTGAACTTTGCGCAGGCGGCGTCGGCTTTTTCTGACGCTGCCGGCTACATCGAGGGACATTTCCTGGCGCCTTGAATGCGCCGCCGCACCTTGGTTGCGGGCATATTTCGGAGGAATGTTGTGACCCTGGCGGGTGTTTTCAGCGAGCCCCGGACGATTGTCGGGATGATTCATGTTGGCGCCCTGCCGGGGACGCCGCGGGGTGGGCGGTCATTGACGGATATTGTTGCGCAGGCGGTTGAGGAAGCTCGGCTCTACACGCAGCATGGCCTCGACAGCCTGCTGATCGAAAACATGCACGACGTGCCGTATCTGTGTGGCAGTGTTGGGCCGGAGATCGTGGCCGGCATGACCGCGGTGGGCGTGGCCGTTCGGCAGGTGAGCCCGCTGCCCTTGGGCGTGCAGATTCTGGCGGCCGCCAATCGTGAGGCGTTGGCTGTCGCGCAGGCCTGCGACGCGGCCTACGTGCGTGTTGAAAACTTTGCCTACGCTCACGTGGCCGACGAAGGGCTCATGCCGGTGGCGGAGGCGGGGCCGCTGCTGCGTTATCGGCGGCAGATCGGGGCCGATCAGATCCGCGTTATCGCTGACGTGAAGAAGAAACACTCGTCACACGCGCTGACCGCGGACGTGACGCTGGAGGAGGCGGCCCGCACGACGGCGTTCTTTGGGGCCGACGGGTTGGTCGTCACGGGTTTGGCGACGGGGCAGCCCGCGAGCGTCGAGGACGTTGCCACCGTGCAGGCGGCCGTCGATGTGCCGGTGTGTGTCGGCTCGGGCATCACGCGTGAGAATTTGCCGCGTTACTGGCGGCACACGGACGTGTTGATCGTCGGGTCGACGTTCAAGCGCGATGGGTTCTGGGCCAACGCGGTGGATGCGGACCGGGTAGCGGCCTTTATGCAGGTCGTACGTGACCTGCGGGGCGGAGTAGGGCATGGGCGACTGCGGGCGATTGGTCGTTATCGCCGGCTGCATGTTTGCGGGCAAGACCGGGCGGGTGATCGAGCATTTGGCGACTGCCCGGCGTGATGGGCTGCGCGTCATCGCCGTCAAGCATCGTCTGGATAATCGTTATGATCGCGATCGGCTGAGCACGCACGATGGCGTGACCTGGGACGCCCGCGCGATTCGCGAAGTGGGGGAGATTCTGGTGCTGGGGGCGGGGTTTGACGTTGTCGGGATTGATGAAGCGCAATTTATGGGACGTCCGCTGGTTGCCGTCTGTTGCCAGCTCCGCGAGCGTGGGGCGACCGTTCTGGTGGCCGGCATCAACCATGACGCCTGGGGACAGCCCTTTACCCCGCTGCCCGAGCTGATGGAGCTGGCCGACGAGGTGGAGGAATTGCACGTGCGCTGCGGGTGTTGTGGGGCGCCGGCCAGTTTTTCGCAGCGCATCACGCCCATCCGCGACGGGCAGATGGTCGGTGGACCGGGAGACTATGACCCGCGTTGCGCCGCCTGTTTTGAGCCGCTGCCCGGGCCAGCGCCGGTTTATTGAACGTGCCCGGATTTGCGTCGTTTTGATGTTGGCGGTATTGACCAGCGCTGCGGGACGCGATAGTTAACGCCTTTTGGCTGCCGGCGATTCGAGCGAGGGCCGGCGTGTCTTTCATCAACCGCATTCCAGGGAGTGCAGAGCCGTGGCGAAACCGAAAGTCGGCGTGGTCGGTGGCGGTGTGGTCGGGGGAGCGACGCAACGTCTGTGTGGTCCTGATACGGTCATCTACGACCCCTACCATCCCGAGTACAAGAACAACAAGGATGCGATCAACACCTGTGATGTGGTGTTCGTGTCGGTTCCCACCCCCATGGCCGAGGACGGCCACTGTGACACCTCCATCGTTGAGGAAGTGGTTGGCTGGATCGAGGCCGGGCTGATCATCATTCGTTCGACGGTTGCGCCCGGGACGACCGATCGGCTGCGCGAGCAGACGGGCAAGCACATCATCTTCCAGCCCGAGTATTTGGGCGAAACCGTCGCGCACATCTTCGGCAGCATGGCCGAACGCGAGTTCGTCGTGCTCGGTGGCACGCCCGAGGACGTTTCCAAGGCGGCTGATTTTTACAAGCACTATTACAACTCGTATGTGCGGATGTACTTCTCTGACGCCAAGACGGCCGAGGTGTGCAAGTACATGGAGAATGCCTTCTACGCGGTGAAAGTCACGTTTGTGAACGAGTGGTACGACATCGCCAAGGCGCACGGGGTTGATTTCAACGAACTGCGCGAGCTGTGGCTGGCCGACACGCGCATCAGCCGCGACCACACCTTCGTTTATCCGGAGAATCGTGGCTTTTCAGGGAAGTGCCTGCCGAAAGACTGCAACGCGATTGTGTATTCGAGCCGGCAGCGCGACTATGAGCCGCGTTTCATGGACGCGTGCTTGGAAGCTCAACGACGAGTTCCAGGCACGGAATCCGAAAGACTGACATTTGCGACGCAGGGAGCGTCGGTGCGTGGCAGCGCTGGCGTGAGCTACGTTGAAGTGGATTAAGACCAGACGCCCGGATTCGCCAGTGGATCGGCGAGTCCGGGCGGTTTCGTTGGTGGGAGGGCCTATTTCCCGACGAGCAGCGTTACGAACGGGTCGATGTCATTGAAGTTGACGATTCCGTTGGCGTCGCAGTCGGCCAGCATCCAGGGGCAGTCGGGGTGGTTGGGTTCGTAGATGTCGCGTCCGACGAGCGCTTCGACGAAATGATCGATGTCGTTGAAATTGATCAGCGTGTCGCAGTCCATGTCGCCCGTTGCGAAGGGGACGTCGAGCGTGCAGTTGGTCTCGCTGTAGGAGAAGCTGACGTAATCAACCTGCCAGCCGTGATAGTCGTTGTAGTAGTCGTCGAGAGAATTGAAGAACCATCGCACGTTGATGGTCTCGCCGGCCCAGGAGGTCAGGTCGGCCGTACGCACCTCCCATTCGCCGGAATTGGTGACGTCGTCGACGTACTGGTTGCCGTTGACCAGGACGGCGGCGCGGTCATAGATCTCGTCGTCTTCGGTAAGCAGGGTGGAACAGTAGTGCAGCCAGACCCGGCCGTTGGAGGGCACCGGTGGGATATCGATTGGGGGTGTGACGAGGCTGCCGTAGGTCAGACTGCCGGTATCGTAGTCGCAGGCGTCATCCAGTCCGTAGTACATCCACTGGATGGCCTTCGCAGGGGTCATCCAGCGGGCAGGCGGAAGTTGCGTGCCACAGGCCGGTGGTGGACCAATCGACCGGCAGACCACTCTCGAAGCCCTCTTCAAACAGTGTGGCAGTGGTAAGAGTGCCGACGTCGGCGGTGTATAGCGAGGATGGTGCCAGAGGCGGGTCGGTTTGTTCACCGGTGAGGTTGCCGGCGGCGGATACGTAGAACTCGACCACGTCGCCGCAGAACGCGTGCGACAGAGTAGCCTGATACTCGTCGCCGGCTATCTGTACGAGCGGCACGGATTTGAAGTCTTCGCCATAGTAGCGGTAATACAGGCGGGCGCTGTTCGCGACGAGTTCCTCGTTGCCCGAATCGATGGTCACCGTGAACGACGTGGCGTCCCACGGCGGGAGCAGGTCGGGTGGGGTGGGGGTGGAGATGCGCAGACCGACTTCCTCAGCGTGGACGACGTAGGTGCCGACGGGGGCGCTGCGCGGGAGCTTTTCGGTGCGGCCGGACTGATCAGCAGCGCTGATGTAGTATTCGATTGCCTGTCCCGGATCCAGTGGGGGGATGGTCGCCGAATACCAGTCAGGCGTGGTCATCTCGGTCAGCGGCCGGTGGTCCCAGTCGACGTCGCCGATCGTACGGTAGTACACCCGGCACTGGTTGAGGCACAAGCCGGCTTCGCTGCGGTCGTCGATGTACACCTGCAACGTCAGGGGCTCATCGTAAGCAACCACGTCGTCGAGCCGCGCGTGCGCCAGGCGCAGCATGTAGCGATCGAAGATGGCACGTGTGTGAGAGTGGATCGCGCCGTAGTATTCCCCAACTCGACCAGGGGAAGCCGATGATCTCGTAGCCGGGCATGGCGTCGGCGTAGGTCTGCAATGCGTCCGCGTCGCCGGGAATGTTGAAGAGTGGGACGAGCACCTTGGTGTTGAGGATTAGCGAATTGGTATAGGCGGTGACGTCGTACTCGTCGTAGGTCGGGCAGTCGATGCGGATGATGCGGTACGGTCGCCCCCATGCATTCGTGAGGGTTTCGAGTATGTCCAGATTAGCTTCGATGCGAGCGTACTCTTCATGCGACTCGGATACGCGCTTGACGAGCAGGGTTTCCTCATCCAGTAGCTTGAGCCAGCAGTCGATATGCTGGAGGCTGTAGTCCTCGGTGTTATCGACGATGACGTAGTCGCCGATGCCGGTGTACTGCTCGGCCAGATCGAAGAACTCGGACTCGTCCCAGAGTTGGTTGTTCTCGCCGACCATGGTGCAGGTTGAGAGCGCGGTGGCAAAGCCGTTGACCAGGAAGTTGCCGCCGTTGAGATAGGCGGGAAGACTGTGAACGGGGCAGTTGAAGTGGGCCGCGATATCGATGTTGGCTTCGTCGTCGTCGGCGTACCCGCCCGGGGAGGTGATCGGCACGCAGGGTGAAGCGACCCAGGGCCAGCCTTCGAAGATCGGGTTCGATGATGCACCAGTCGCCGTTGCCATCGAAGATCTGGTGTGGTCCCCAGTCGCGTGTCCGGCAGGTCAGCGCGGTGCTGCGAATGAACTCGACCTGGCCCAGGTCGACACCCCAGGATAGTAGCGTGCTGCTGGCGTCGTCTTCCTCGCTCTGGTTGCGCACCAGGACATAGAGCTGGTCGTCACTGGCCAACTCCACCACCAGGTCCTGCGGGAGACAGAACGGGTAGCTGACCTCAGCGTGCCGATAGCGGGTTCCCACTCGGCGATGGAGCGTACCGGCTCGGGTGGCTGGGCGAGCGCGCACCACGTCGTCACACATCCGGCGAGCAGGGCTACAGCGCGAACCGCAGGCGATCTCGGGTGCATGCTTCTTCCTTCGCTGGCGGCGCGATGCCAACAGACCATGGGTGCGCCGAGCCATCCCCAAGGACGAGTATAACCTCTGGCCACCTGGGGAGTGAAGATGAGTATGGCGAAGTCTGAAAGTCGGGAGCGGTTGTTTTCAGATCCGCAATTATGGGGCGTCCGGAGCGTGCTGCGTATACCAACTCGCCCAGATCGCGCGAGCGGCGTCGCGATCGTCGGGCTGAGGAGGTGAAAGACGGGGCCTGGCCGGTGATGTCGACGAGGACGGCGGCGGCGCGCTCCGCGAGCGTCAACGACTGGTGGTGGGTCGGGGTGCTGGTCGGGACACCGGTCGCCTGCAATCCGCCGAAGGCCTGATCGATCAGTCCGATTCGCAGGTGGCGGCGCGTCGCAGACGCGGTCGTCGTCGAGGAAACGTACCAGTAACGGAACGCAGGCGGGGCGTTGATCGGCGGCCAGAGCGTCGATCAGGGCAGCCGTTCGGGTCGGATCGAACTGCTCGTCCTCGTCGCCACTGGCGGCCAAAGACTGGTAACGCTCGCAGAGTCGTTCGAGTGCTGCCAGGGCATCGTCGCCGCCCAGATACTCAAGTGCCAGAGCCGCGCTGCTGGCCGTAGGGGCGCTCCCCATCTGAAACATCTCTTCAAGCTGCGGAATCACCAGGCGGTTGCCCTGCAACGCCAGGCCGACGGCGGCGAGGTGGGCGGAGGTGTTCGCTGGGATCGTGCAAGGCTTTGAGCAATCGCTGCTGGGCACGCGGGTCGTCGAGGCGTTGCAGTACGAGAATGCCGTACTGGCGCACCTGCGGATCGCTGTTGGCCAGGAGTGCCGCGGCTCCCCACCGGGCTGCGGGCCCGAGGTTGCTGAGTTGCGTGAGGTAGACGCTGCGGGTGGCGACATTCTCGGCGTGGGCGAGCTGGTGAGCCCAGTAACGTCCGCGCAGCGCGTCTCGATAAAACAGCGCACCAGCGCAAACGAGCATCGTTATCGCGATCAGAAACAGTGGCAGGAACGCACTGCGACGTGACGAAGTTGTCCGGGCGGATGAGTCGGACACGAGCTGCTCCGATGTTGGCTGGCGGTCGGCGTTGTAGATCTTCGCGTCCCTGTGGCGGCGCGTTGCGAGCCGGCGCGGTGCGCAAGCGCTTGCGGCTGCGGAAGAAATACTAATCGCTTGCCACGAGTAGGGATATCCCCTGGAAACAGGCCTCGTCTGATAACCGTGGCGGCATTTTTTGCGCTTTTGCAGCGGTGCTGCGCGGTGCTATGATCGAGCTACGGACACCACGAGTCACGTCGAAGAATCGGTATCGGTGAGGGAGATGAAGCGGCACCCTTTTGACCTGCTGGTGGAGTTGGATACGCAGGATATCCGTCTGGACTGCGCCGCGTTGCACTTGGCGCGCGACGTCTATCCGGCGTTCAACTTGCAAAGCTACCGCGAGCGCCTGGACGAATTGGCGGAAATGGTGGCCAGCCAGCGCCCCGGGCTCGACGCGATCAACCGTTACATCGCGATGCGCTCAGTGCTCGTGGATGAGGCCGGCATCAGCGGCTACGAAGCGGACTACTATGCGCCACAGAACAACTACCTGAACTACGTGCTGGATACCGGCCAGGGCGCGCCGATCAGCCTGGCTATCGTCTGGCTCGAAGTGGCCCGGCGCTTGAAATGGCCGGTGAGTGCCGTTTCGCTGCCGGGGCATTTCATGGTGCGTTTTGATGATCGCGAGCGGCTGGTTCTGGTGGATCCGTTTCATGATGGCGTGACGCGTTCGCGCGACGATTGTGCCGAAATGGTCGCCAAGCGTTACGACAACAAGGTGCAATTGCGGCCGACACACCTGAAGGCGCTGGACACGCGTGCGATCCTGGTGCGTCTGCTGCGCAACCTGCGCAACATTTACATTGCGTCGGGGGATTTGCCGCGGGTGGCATTGACGCTGGAGCGTTTGGTCGCGTTGCAGCCGGGACGCTCGCAGCACCTGCGCGAGTTGGCGGCGATTCGCGCCCGGCAGGGCGATGTGCGCGGGGCGTGTGCGCACCTGGCGTTGTATCTGCACCGGGCGCCGGACAGCCGGGATTCGCGGCTGATGCGGCGGAGCCTGAAACAGCTCCGGGCGGCCGTGGCGGCGCTGAACTGAGCACAGGGGGGGGATCGCAGGGCAGATTCGGGGAACCTCGGGACGTTACTGGCGTCGAAGGGTATGGACAGTCGACGGGCTGGCGGGCCGGCCACCGCTGGTCGATAGGTTGTCTGTGCGGCGGGGGCGCGCGTGGCGTGTATCAGCGGCCCGCTGGTGGAAATCGGGACTGGGCTGGGACTGGCGGGATCGTTAAACTAGAATTAGAGGCAGGTTGGGCCGGCAGAGTGGATCGATTCGTCCGATCCGAATAAGTGGCAAGGGAGCACAACCATGAGCAAGTGCCTGATCTCAGTGGCGTTCGTTGGACTGTTTCTGGCGGGGGCGGTGCAGGCTCAGCCGAGCACGGCACAGATCCTCAACCAGCGGTTGCCGGACGTGCAGTTCGTCGAGCAGCCGTTCGACCAGGTCATGGATTGGCTGACGGAGCTGACCGAACTGGACATCGTGGTGCGTTGGCAGGTGCTGGAGGACGCCGGCATCACGCGTGATGCGCCGGTCAGCCTGAAGGTCCGCAATGTGCGTCTGACGCAGGTCTTGTGGCTGATCATGAACGACGTCGGGCGGAGTGAGATCAAGCTGGCCTATCGCGCTTCGGGTCGGCTGTTGATTCTCTCGACGGAGGAGGACCTCGGCCAGGAAATGGTCGTGAAGGTCTACGATGTCGCCGATCTGCTGTTGAATGTCCCGAAGGCGTCACGGATGGCCGCGTTTGACGTGACCCAGGGGCTGGGTCAGCAGGGCGGCGGTGGCGGCGGTGGCGGAAGCGGCATGTTCGGCCAGAACCAGAATCAGGGGCAGCGTCAGGGTCAGGACAATTCGGGCCGCGGCGGTGGCGCTGCTGCCGATGCGCAAATGGACGAGCTGATCGATTTGATTATGGCGACCATTGAGCCAAACAGTTGGGTTGGCGGCGGCGGCCAGGGGACGATTCACTCGTTCGGTAAGCTGCTGGTGGTTCGGAACACGCTGAAAGCCCACCAGGCCCTCGGTGGCCCGGTCCGCGAATCGGAGATCAGCGGGCCATGATGCCGTAAACGCTTTCGGTGCATGCCGGTCCCGGGCGGGCCGGCGTGTGCCATCACCGGAGTGCGATGCTCGATTCTGCACAATTAGTCTCCCTGCTTTTCATGTTCGGCATCGTCGCGGCCGCGGCGGTGGCCGGCTATCTGGTGGTGTTGGCGGTGCGTCGCTGGTCGCAACAGGAGGAGCCTGCGGCGACGTTCACATTCCAGGACCTGCGTGACATGCGCGAGAAGGGGCAGATCACGGATCAGGAGTTTGCGGCGATGCGTGCCGCGCTGTTGGCCGAGATGGGTGTTATGGACGACGGTGTGCACCGGGAGGAGCCCATCAGCGACAGCAGCGAAGAGGAGTGAGGCCTGGTCTGCGGTGTGCCTGCAACGGGGGATGGTTGGATTTGTATGAGTGGTTGGCTAGAATGCCTTAGGTGGATGGTCTACATGCGTCGAGAACGTGATTGTCGTCGGTCAGGCGGGCCGATGGTCAGTTTCAGCAGTCTTGAGCGAGAGACGTTAACATGAGCGGTTCGCGAGGTGGCAGCTCTGGAAACCGCGGCCGGCGTTCGAGCGTGTGCAGCTTCTGTGGCAAGAGCCATCGCGATGCCGGGCCGATGGTGGAAGGTGCGGGGGATGTTTTCATCTGCTCGTCGTGCATCGAGCTGTGCCATAACCTGATTCGTGAGGAGCGGCGGCGCGCGGGCAAGAGCCAGGTCAACCTAAAGAGTATTCCCAAGCCGCGCGAAGTTTGCGAGTTTCTTGATCAATACGTGATTGGTCAGGAGCTGGCCAAGCGGGCCATTTCAGTTTCGGTACACACTCATTACAAGCGTCTGGCGTATTCTGACGCGATGGAAGAGAACGACGTCGAGATCGACAAGAGCAACATCCTGTTGATCGGCCCGACGGGTTGCGGCAAGACACTGCTGGCGCGGACGCTGGCTCGCACGCTGAACGTCCCGTTTGCCATCGGCGACGCGACCACGCTGACTGAGGCCGGCTACGTGGGTGAGGACGTCGAGAACATCCTGCTGCGCCTGTTGCAGAACGCGGATTATGACCTCGAAGCGGCCCAGCGTGGGATCATTTACATCGACGAGATCGACAAGATCGGCAAGACGTGGAACAACGTGTCGATCACGCGCGACGTGTCGGGTGAGGGTGTGCAGCAGGCATTGCTGAAGATGCTTGAGGGCACGGTCAGCAATATCCCGCCGCAGGGTGGGCGCAAGCACCCCGAGCAGCAGTACATCCAGATGGACACTTCGAACATATTGTTCATCTGTGGCGGTACGTTCGTGGGGCTGGACAAGATCATCCGCAAGCGGCTGGGTCGGAAGAAGATCGGGTTCGGCCTGGAAGATCGCGACACGGATAACGTCACCGATCTGGGGCAGGTGCTGGAGCAGGTAACGCCGGACGATCTGATCGAGTTTGGCATCATCCCGGAGTTTGTCGGGCGTTTGCCGGTAATTTGTCCGCTCAAGCCGCTGAGCGTGCAGGCGATGGTGCGGATTCTGACGGAGCCGAAGAACGCGATCGTCAGGCAATATGCCAAGTTATTCGAGCTTGAGAAGGCCAAGCTGGAGTTTTCGCCGGAAGCTCTAGAGGAGATTGCCCGGCGGGCGTTGCTGCGCGACACGGGTGCCCGGGCGCTGCGGAGCGTGACCGAAGAGGTCATGCTCGAATACATGTACGAGCTGCCGGAGATGAAACCCGGCACGACCTACAGTGTGACGCCCGAGGTGATCGGTGGCGAAGAGGATCTGCTGGCCCCCGGTCGTCTGCGGAAGGAATCCGCGTAGGCGCGGTCTCCTGCCAGCGGGATTGGGCGTGGCGGACGGCGGCGTGGATGGGCACGCTGCCAGGGGCTGATAATCAGATCGTCATTTGAGGGGCTCGGACGGGCCGTCGGATGGACCGGTTTGGGTACGGAACGCCGGGCGATCTGTTATAATGCGGGTTGATGTATGTTTCAGGCGCGCCGGCTCGCAGGCCGGACGTGCCGTTTGCGCTGGTACCGGCTGAAACGCTGTTGCGCGCGGACTCCGGCGGAGTGCGGCCCCGTCAGGCAACTCACGCCGGTTGTCGTGATGACAACGGCCCCGGAGGAGACAATGCCAAGCTTCTTGCCCACCACCAACCGATTCCGCTGCTGGTCTGGTTTATTTTGTTCGTTGGCGATGCTGGTGCTGCTGGCGGGGCCGGTGCTGGCCCAACTCACTCCGGACCAGGTGGCAGAATTGCAACGTCGCGGTGCCCGTGAAGGCTGGACGTTCACGGTTAGCGATAATCCGGCCACGCTGATCCCTCTGAACGACTTGTGCGGCGCGGTCGAGCCGGCCGATTGGCAGAGCAAGGCTTCCTGGGATCCCTGCACTCCGCGGCGCGATCTGCCCGAGTCTTTCGACTGGCGTGACATCGTCGGCGCTCCGGACGTGCGAAGTCAGGGCGCGTGCGGAAGCTGCTGGGCGTTTGCGGCGATGGGGGCTTTTGAGTATGGCATTCTGGTCGAAACGGGCCTGGCTCCGAATCTGTCGGAACAGTGGCTGGTGAGCTGCACCGATGCGGGCGATTGCTCAGGTGGTTGGCACACCTCGTCGTTCGATTACATGTGCTGCATTGGACAGACCGATCCGTGTGGCGATTCCGGGCCGCCGCCGGAGATGGTTTTCCCGTACCATTGGGACGATCTGCCGTGTGAGTGTCCGTACCCGCTGCACCTGTACTGCATGGACAACTGGGCGGTCGTTGGTGTGCCGTGGGAGGTTCCCAGCCCGGAGCAGATCAAGCAGGCGATTGTGGATCATGGTCCGGTGGCGACGTGCGTGCTCGCGACGGACGCGTTGCAGGCCTATAACGGCGGGGTTTTCAACGAGTGTCAGGACGGTGGCTGGATCAATCACGTGGTTGTGCTGGTTGGGTGGGACGATACTCTTGGCACCGACGGCGTGTGGATCATGCGCAATTCGTGGGGGCGGTTCTGGGGCGAAGAGGGCTACATGTACATCGAGTACGGGTGCAACAATATCGGCTATGCCACCTGCTACATCGACTACACGCAGCCGGACTGCAACGAGAACGGCGTTCGTGACGCCGAGGATATCCTCGCCGGCACCAGCATCGACTGTAACGAGAACCGCATCCCGGACGAGTGCGATGTCGCCAATGGCTTGTGCGACGACTGCAACGAAAACGGCGTGCCCGACTCGTGCGACGTGGCCTGGCCGATGCCGGCACTCGCAGATGATCTGCCGGCGGTGCTGGGTTGGACCGATATTGCGGCCAGTGGTACCGAGATCGTTATGGATGATGACGATGCGGAGGGCATTGCGGCACCGTTTACCAACCCGATGTTCGATTCGCCGTGGATCATGGTGGCGAACGACGGGGCGATCGGCTGGGGCGGTGCACCGAGCGTGTCGACGAACAATCGGACGATTCCGTCGCCGGGATTGTTCGGCGGGGTGCCGGCGTTGGCGCCGCTGTGGGATGACTTGGCGATTGACACCGGCGGGGTCTATTACCAGGTTATCGGCAGCGCTCCGTATCGGACGTTGGTCGTGCAGTGGCAGGATCGCGGGCACACGCCGGCGGACTTCACGCTGGACGGCGACGAGGTGACGTTCCAGGTGCAGGTGTATGAGCGGCCGGTGGACAATATCTGGGCCCAGTTCCTCTACCAGGACACCGATTTCCAGGATGCGGAGCTGGATAACGGGGCGTCGGCGTCGATCGGGCTCCAGTTGGACGGGACCCTCGGCGAGCAGTGGTCGTTCAATGAGCCGGACGCTGTTATGCCGGAGACGGTGTTGTCGGTGGTGAGCGTTGATCTGCCGGCGGAGGCGGACGACAACCTGAACGGCATCCCGGATTCGTGCGAGTCGCCGCTGGGGGACATGAACTGCGACGGGTTTTTGAACTTCGATGATGTTGACGGGTTCGTGCTGGCGCTGGCGGGTTCGGAAGATTACGCGGAGGCGTATCCGAACTGCGACTACATGCGCGCGGACTGCGACGAAAACGAAGAAGTGAACTTCGACGACATCGACGACTTCGTGGACCTGATGGTGGGGGTGGAGTAGCAAGCACCCACCACAATTCCCGTGGCGCTGGTTTTACAATCTTTGTGGTACCGGTTCACCCCCCTCCTGTGGCAGCGGTTTGTAACCGGTGCGTCGCGCCGATCACAATCCGCAATGCCGTCCGTGTGCCATCTATGAGCGAGCCAAAGTCAAGCGGGTTTTCGACGGGGTCTTTCCAACCATCTATTCGGCGTCGTCGCAGGGACACGCCACTCAACGATTTCGGGGGCGGCCTCAGTCACTGCTACGATGGTAACGCGCCGGTTCCAACTGGCCCCCGCCGGTTGACGCCTCATGGCACATCCGCGAGGTCCGCCCGATTCGACCCGCTCGAAGTTTCGTCCCGCCCATAGCGGTACACTCACCTCCTGGTGCTCTCCGGAGGGGAAAGAACGGACTCCTATGCTACGCTCGGCGTCGGTTCCGTGACCACCTCCGCTTCACGCCACACTTCTCCGCTGCGCAGCATTGCCGCCGACACGCACGCCAGGTGCCGGGCTAACGCCACCAGCGCAATCTTGTTCCGCTCCGGATCACCACGCTGCACATGTTCGTAAACCGCCCGCAGCAGCGGACTGCGTCCCTTGCCCTGCCAAGCTGCCTCGCACAGCAATTGCCGCACGACACTGGGACCTTCCCGGGTGATATGCCCAAGCCGATTCGTCTGCCCACTCTGGTCCTGGCACGGCACCAGCCCGAAGTAGCAGCCCACCTGCCGATTGCTCCGAAAACGCCGGACATCGTCGATCCACGCCACCAGCGCCTCGGCCGTACGCTTCCCAACGCCCGGGATGGTCTGTAACAAACGCACCCTGGGATGCTCACGGGCCATGCTCTCCAACCACCGCTCCACCGTACGCAGCCGCGCGTCCAGATGCTCCAACTCGTCCAGGCCCAGATCCCGTTCGAGCGCCGTCGTACGCGTTGGAAACTCCACCTCCGCCAGCCAGACGCGGCCGGCCCGGCTCCACAAACTGGCGCGGCGTGGTGCCGCCACGCCGTGCGCCCGCAACAGGGCCCGCAGCCGGTTCTTCACCGCCGTCCGCTGGGCCACCAGCCGCCTCCGGAACTGAATCAGCCGCCGCCAACTGCGGACGTCCACGGGCGGCACATGCACCGGCGGCACCTGGTCCAGGAATAGCAAGGTAGCCAGCTTCCGGGCGTCGACCCGATCGTGCTTACGTTTGGCCCGGAAGATCAGTCGCACTGCCCCCGGATGAGCCACGACGATCCGCTGCGCCACCTGCTGCAGTTGTTCGTAGACGTAACCGTAGCCGCACGACGCCTCGTAGCAGATCTGGAAGGGCGGCGACACACTACGCAGTTGTTTCACCAGTTCCTTGACTCCGCCCCGAATCTGCTGTTGCTTGACGAGTTTCCCGGCTGAATCCAAAATGCAGATGGTCGACTGACGCTGATGTAGATCTAGTCCAATCGTGTACATGCGGGCCTCCTTTCTTTGAAGTTCCAACGGGGTCATACCCCGAAGGAGGCTCGCTTCATAGTTTCACTGCTCTTGAGCAGTGCATTCCCCCAACGATCGCAGATACGCGTCGAACACCTATCAAAATCGCCCCATCTGTCGCATCTTTGCGAACACTCACCTAGAATCGGGCTATGAGCGACGACGAACCCATTATCGGCATTGACCTCGGCACGACCTTTTCGCTGGTCGCGGTGGCCGACGCCGCCGGCCCGCGGATCATCCGTGACGAACAGGGTGAGGGGCGCGTACCTTCCGTGCTCGCAGTGTTGCCTCAGGAAGCCGACCAACCGCCCCAGCTGACCATCGGCTGGCCCGCGCGGCAGCATGCCATCGAAAACGCCAAAACGACGGTCTACTCGGCCAAGCGGCTGATCGGCCGGGGCCTCGCTGATTTGCAGGAAGAATTACCGCTGCTGAGTTACGCCGTCGCCGCCGGCCCAAACGACACCGTCCAGGTGGAAATCGACGGGCGGTTCTACATGCCTGAGGAGATTTCGTCGGTCATTTTGCGAACGCTGCGCGAGCAGGCCGAGGCTCACCTGGGCCGACCGGTGCGCAAGGCCGTCATCACCGTGCCAGCCTATTTCGACGACGCCCAGCGTCAGGCCACGCGCACGGCCGGTGCGGCCGCCGGCCTCGAAGTGCTGCGTATCATCAACGAACCGACCGCCGCCGCCCTGGCCTATGGGCTGGGCATCGAGACCGCAACGTCTGACGCAACGACCAAATCAACCCCGCCGGCGACACGTCACGCCGGCATCTCCCTCCCCATGTCGACCTGCCCGACGACCTCCGCCGACAAACAATCCGCCGACGACACGCAAACCGTCGCCGTCTACGACCTCGGCGGCGGAACGTTCGACGTGTCCGTCATGCGCATCGAAGCCGGCGTCTTCCAGGTGCTCAGCACGGCCGGCGACACGCATCTCGGCGGCGACGATTTCGACCAGGCGCTCATCCGGCTGGTCGCCGGCGAGATCAGCGACCAGTTCGACGTCGCCATTACCGCACCCGCAACCAAGCAGGCCCTGCGTACGCTGGCTGAGAACATCAAGATCCGCCTCAGCGAGCAGGACAACGCGGAGTTTGAGCTCGATCTCGGCCGCGGCAGAACTTATCGCCGGCAAATCACCCGCGCCGAATCCGAAACACTCATCACGCCACTCGTTAACCGGACAATTCAGCACTGTGCACAGGCCCTCACCGACGCGCACCTGACGCCGGCCGACATCGACCAGGCCATCCTGGTCGGCGGCTCCACGCGTGTTCCACTGGTTCGGCAACGTGTGGCCGACTTTTTCGGCCGACCGCCCTACACCGCCCTCAACCCGGACGAAGTCGTGGCCCTCGGGGCCGCGTTGCAGGCGTCCGTGTTGCGTGGCGCCCGGCCCGACATGCTGCTCCTCGACGTCACCCCCCTGTCGCTGGGGATTGAGACCATGGGCGGTGCCGCCGGCAAGCTGATCATGCGTAACACAACCATCCCCTGCCGCGCGACGGAGATGTTCACCACCTTTGTCGACGGCCAGACGGCCATCAAGCTGAACGTGCTCCAGGGTGAACGTGAGCTGGCAGCCGACTGCCGCTCGCTCGGCGAGTTCATCCTGCGCGACCTGCCACCCATGCCCGCCGGCATGCCCAAGGTCGAGGTCGAATTCCTCGTCGACGCCAACGGCATCCTCAACGTCTCCGCAACGGAGCAGCGCAGCGGCCAGAGGGCCGGCATCCAGATCATCCCCAATCATGGCCTCAGCCCGGCCGACGTCGACCGCATTACGCGTGAGAGCATCACCCACGCGCAGGCCGACATCGACGCCCACCGGCGTATCGACCTGCTCAACCAGACCGAGTTTGACGCGCACAAAACCGAGCAAATGCTGGCACAGGTGGGAAACCAGCTCGATCCTGCGGACCGCGCTAAGATAGAGCAAGAGCTGATCGATCTGCGCAGCTTCGCCCAACAAACCCACGATCTCGACGAGTTGCAGCGCCGGCTGACCGCGTTCGGCCATAGCACGCTACGACTGGCCGAGTTGGGCATTCGCGCCGCACTGGTCAACCAGGATCAGCCGACGACGCAGGAGTGATTCATGGGTGGCAAAAACCCCTTCATGAAATCCGACGATCCCCCGCCGCCGCAGCGACCCTACACGCTGCGTGTCATCGACGAAGGCGGCCACGAGCACAACATCGCCGTCGATCCCGACAAGGTCCCCTACTCACGCAACGGCCGCCCCGGGTCGATCCTCGATATCGCTCTCGCGCACGGCGTCGAGCTGGACCACGCCTGCGGCGGCGTCTGTGCCTGCGCCACCTGCCACATCATCGTGCGTTCGGGACTCGAAGGCTGCAATGAACCCACCGACGAGGAAGAGGATCAGCTCGACGACGCCTACGGGTTGACGGCCGTCTCACGCCTCGCCTGCCAATGCGTCCCCACCGGCCAGTGCGACGTCGTCGTCGAAATCCCCAACTGGAATCGCAACCTGGCACGCGAATCGGACCATTGATCGGCCTGGCACCGCCGTTAACCCATGTCCCGCCCGCTCGCGTTCGCTACAATGAACGCAATGGCCAAAAAACGTGGCAAGCGTAAAGTACGGGTCGACTTCCGGCAAAATCGCCAGGGGCGCCGCCGCAGCGACGAATGGACCCGCCGCTATCGCGCCGACGAGGCCCAGCTCGACGACACGCAGCGCAGCGAGTCGATCCGGGCCAAGGGCGAGCTGTCGCGCAAACGCACCATCATCGTCGACGATCGCGATATGCCGGCCATCGACGAATCCAACTGGCTATCGGGCACCGTCCGCAAGGTCCACGGGCGAATCTGCTACGTGTGCGACGAGGGCGGCAAAGAATGGGAATGCACAGTTCGGCGTGTGCTGCGCACGCTGCTGATCGCGAGCCGATCGCCGGTGACGGTTGGCGATCGGGTATGGTTTTCGGACCAAAGTGCTGCGGGCGACAACGAGCCGGTCGGCGTGATCGAGCGCGTCGCCCCGCGACAGTCGACGCTCTCCCGCCGCGATCGGCGCAAGCGCCAGCACACCATCGTTGCCAACGCCGAGCAACTGCTCGCAATCGTCAGCGTCGTTCAACCCCGTCTGCGCCCGCACCTGGTCGACCGCTACATCGTAGCGGCCCTCAACGGCGGGCTCGACCCCGTGCTGTGCTTCAACAAGATGGATCTGCTGGCACCCGAGTCGACGACCGACGGCGAAGATGATCGTCAGGCCAACCTCGCCGTCGCTGAAGTGATCGACGAATTCCGCCGACTGGGTTATCGGTGCCTGTGCACCAGCGCCACCGCCGGCGTCGGGCTGGACGAATTACGCGATGTCCTGCGCAACCGCATCACGGTGCTGTCGGGCCAGAGCGGCGTCGGCAAAAGCTCGCTCATCAACGCCCTCCAGCCACAACTCAACCTGCCCACCAGCGCCGTCAGCACCGAAACCGAAAAGGGAAAGCACACCACCACCCTCGCAGAGCTGCTGCCGCTGGATTTCGGCGGGTTCGTCGTCGACACCCCCGGCATTCGCGGGTTCGACCTCTGGGACGTCGCCCCGGGCGCACTGGAGGCGTTCTTCGTCGAGTTCATCCCCTGCGTGCCGCGCTGCAAGTTCGGCGACTGCTCACATCGCGGCGAGGACGGCTGCGCGGTCGTAGCCGCCGTCGAGGACGGCGAGATCAGCGAACGCCGCTATTACAGCTACCTGAAAATGCTCGAAGAAGTGTAGGCCGCGCGGTTTCCAATCCTTGTGGCACCAGCTCTCCCTGTGGCACCGGTTCGTAACCGGTGGGTCGCGCCGGCTACGAATCCCAGCGCAGCGCCCCCGCACTACGGTGTCGGCGATGACGTCGGCGCGCTGGCCGCCGATCCGGATTCGCCCCCATTGGCGCCTTGGTCGTCCACATAATCCTCAACACGCTTGTTGATCTGAATGATCTCGACCAGGTCGTTCTCACGCAGTTGCGGCCCGGTGTAGGCCTGCGTGGTGACGGGTTCGTTTGTGCCGGCCGCCACCACCAGGATCCGCCGCGGGTCGATGCCCTGTTCGATGAGCACCTCCGCAACGACCCGCGCCCGGGCAAACGAAAGCTCGAAATGGTCCGCGTAGGGACTCCCATCGACGGGCCGCGGGCTGCAATGGCCGCGGACTTCGACCTGTGTGCGATGCCCCTGGAGCTTGCGCGCGTACTCGTACAGCGGGGCCCGATCCTCGTCGCGAAGCGTGGCGCCCAACTCGGGGAAGTAGATCTTGCCGCCCACAGTGAAGTGATCGCCGGGGCGAATGATGGTGACGGTCTCGTGCTTGCCGACAACGCCCTCATCGTGCGCCTTGCTCATCTTCTCCGGGTCGATCGGCACGATCAGAAACTGCGCCAGCGGCACGTTTTTGGCATCGAGCAGGTCCTCTATGGGCATTTGCTCCATTCCGCCGACGTAGCCGAAGGCCTCCTGGACCGCCTGCATGAAGTCGACGAACAGGTCGTCCTTTTTGATCTCACTCATGGAGAGCAGCAACACGAAGAACACGAGCACGTTGGTGACCATGTCGCCATAGGTCGCCAGCCACAACGGGCAGGACGGTTCAGCACGTTTCTTCTTGGCAACTGCCATCGGTCTGTCACCGGCCGGGTTTGGTCTATTCCTGTTCGGCTTCTATCTGAGCACGCTCGCGGGCATCGAGGAACGACAACAGCTTCTGCTGGACGATGCGCGGGTTATCGCCGCTCTGAATGCTCATCACACCACGAACGATCAGGATCTTGCCGGAGATCTCCTCGTCGCTGCGATTGCCGAGCTTGTCGGCGATCGGCAGGAATATCAGGTTGGAGAGCATCGAGCCGTAGAAGGTTGTGATCAGCGCGACGGCCATGCCGGGCCCGAGCTTGGATGGATCGTCCATGTTTCGCAGCATGAGGATCAGGCCCATGATGGTGCCGAGCATGCCGAACGCCGGCGCATACTTGCCGCCGGTCTCGAACAGCGCCTTGCCGATGCCGTGGCGCTCCATCATGGTCTCGACTTCCTGCTCCATCGCCGCCTGGATCACCGCCGGGTCCTGTCCATCAATGGCCATGCGCAAGCCGCGCACCATGAAGTCGTCGTAGCTGCCGTCACCGAGGTGGTTTTCCAGGCTGAGGATGCCGTCGCGACGCGCCACCTCGGCCAGCTTCACCAGGGCCCGAACGTTGCCCACCTGATCCGCCGGCGTAGCGAAGATAGCCTTCTTGGCCACGCCGATCAGTTTGAACACCTTGCCGAGCGGAAAGCACATCAGGATCGCTGCCACCGTCCCGCCGCCAACCAGCAGCGCCGATGGTGTATCGATGAACGTGGTCAGCTTGTCATTCATCAGGATCGAAACCACCAACAATCCCATGGCAGCAACGGTCCCAATAATGGTAGCGATATCCATGACAGACGGAGTCCGTTTCGAGATTACTGCGCGGCCCCGTCGCGCTCCGCGCGCGCAGGCCCGGTCTCTGGTGGTTCATCGACCCCCCGCGTCGTAGCGTTGAATTGGTGCTGGCGGCAACCTGCCAGCCGCCGCCAGTGGGTCCTATTCGGCCGGCAGGTAAGCGCCCAGCCCGCGCACCAGCTTGTCACAAGTCTGCGGCGCGAGCTCAAACGCACGCCCCTCCGCAACCAGTAACGCCAGACAATTCTCGGACACACCTCCGCTACTTCCGACGCGCAGCGCGTACGTCCGCCCATCCGTCAGCTCAATCGTGATCACCGTTACGTCACGCGACAGGCCAAGCTCACCCGCGTCTGCACCGCGATACGACCGATAGCGCTCCGCCGTCAGACCCGCAAGCGACTGCACCAGGTCTTCAACCTGCTTCTGGTCCAACGCCAGGAACGGCTCCGGCACATACTCCCACCCGTCGTCCCCACGCCGCAACTCCAGTTCCTCATCCGTGAACTGCATCGTGACTGCAACAACGTCGCCCGCGCCAAAGTCGAACACGGCGGGGTCAATCAGCTCGGCCGACAGCGTCCGATAGACCGACTGATCCAACTCAAACACGTACGGCTCTTCCGCCCGGCGAGCATAAACGCGGTCATCCACGCGACCGATAGTCAGCGTCTGGCCGACCAATATCGGCTCGGCCGGCTCCTCTTCGGGTGACGGCGGACCTTCGTCCGCATCGGGCTCCGGCGGCGGAACAAACTCGTAATCAAAACTCACTACCAAGGCCGGGGCGTCCAGGCCGAAACCACCCTCGTCAAATCGGCCGGCGATGCTGCGAGCACGCAGCCGGGCGAGATTCGCCACCAGAGCGTTCGCATTATCAACAGCCAGCGGCGCATTTACCGGAATGACCAGCTTCCAGCCCGCATCGCCGGGCCGCCCCAACTCGTAACGCAGGTATTCACTCTGCACAACCACGTTGCGCAGGTCGGCCGGCGGGACCGAGAATATCACCCGTGATCGCAATTCGATCGGCGTAACCAGCAGACGGTCGGCCTGGGACGCCCCAACCACGATCACCGGTTCCTGGTCATCCAGCCGCAAGTAGGCATACTGACCGCTGCCAGTCGCGCTGCCAACGTGCACCACGATCGGCTCCACGGAGCCGCGAACCTGCACGCTGAGCGTCGCACGGGGCGCGGCGAGACCATATTCGGACGGTGCCCCCGGAGCATCAATGAAACTGACCGCCTGTAGAGCCTCAAGCGCGTTGAGCACGTCGATGACCGCGGAGGATTCGACGTTGCCGAGATCCGCGGTGGTGCTTTGCCAACGGCCGTCGATCTGTTCGAGCCGGGCCGTCTGGTCGGCGCTGGCAATCTCCAGCGCGGTTACGTCGCTGGCCTTGATGCGCAACACGCGTGGGTCACGCAGCTTGTCGAGATCCGGCAACAGATTTTCGAGCGTGGCACTGCCGACGGTGACGGCCCAGTCGGCACCCGCCCGGCGGGCATAGCGCTGCTTCCCGTCCAGGCCAGCCGGTGCACCGACCACGATCTGGTACGTATCGGTGATGGTCTCATATTCGGGCTCGGCGGGCTGCGACGTGGGCTCGTCGGGAATTATTCTGTGCCGCTGCTCGGTCGTGACCTCGAACGTCAGATAAGGGTTGTCGAAGCCGAGGGCGGACCCGCTGACGTCCGCCGGCACAAAATCGGTCGCCCGCAGACTGCTGAAGTTGCGGAGCAGGATTTTGACCTGATCGGCCGCGGCATGAGCGCGCACCGGCTCATTCAGCACCCAATCCTGATCCCCCTGGCGCGTCAGATCATAGCGCGAATCACCCTGCGTAATGACTGCCTGCGCAACGTCCTCGGGCTTGAAATCGAACAGCCGCTTTGAGCGATAGTCGCTCAGGTCTTTGCGAACCTGCGGAAGCAAGTCGCGGCTGGCGACGTAGATCTTATCCTGATCACCCAAACACACGTAGGTATCGGTAGACATGACGACCTGTCCGCCGATCTGCACGACGTGCTCCTGACCATCTTCTTCCACCATGATGACGGTGGCCGTCGGTGGATCGAGGCCCGCTTCCGCGAGCGTCGGCTGGTCACCACTGCCGGGCGTAAACTCGACCAGGTACTGGAGATTCAGCAGCGTTCGAGCGAGGGCCGTCACCTGCGGCACCTCGGCCGGCGCGTCCACCGGCTCAACCAGGCGCCACGCAACACGTGCCGCCGGCGCGTCCGTATCCTTGGTCGCTGCAAAAACAAGCGTTGGGCGTTCCGGGCGCTGCACTTCGATGCGCGTGAGCGCGTCCAGCTCGGGTTGCGGATCGAACACGAATCTCGGTGCATTACTCACCGGCTCCGTCGATTCCGCCTCCGGCCCGGCCTCGCGGGCGGGTGCGAAGAACCACAGGATCCCGATCACCACCAGCACGATTACCAGCGCCAGCGTCGTCTTGACGTTCATCGCAACCTACCTCCGGCGAAACAGCCACACACCCCCACCAACCACCAGCGCCAGCGCCGGCCAGATGGCCATCAGGAAGACGCGCCAGAACTCGAGCGCAGGACCTTCCTCAAGCCGCGACAAACGCGGCACGTCGGTCCCACGCACACCGACGGATATGCGGTTAGAGTTATCGGTCAGCCAATGGATCGCGTTCATGAACAGGTCGGCGTTGGCGGGGAAACGTGCATACAGCGCCAGCGAATTGCCGACCTGCATCAGACCCTGCATACCCAGGACCGAATCCGCGGCGAACTGCTCGCTCGCGAAAACCACCAACCGGCCATCCTCCTCCCGCTCTGCCGACACCGCCACCGGGAACGGCGGCCGGATGTCATCGTCGCGCGGGTAGGTGCCCTGGCGACGCTGAAAATCGGCGTTCAGCCGCATGACATCCTCGATCGCCCAGACGCTGTCGGTCTCACGCACAAGCACAATGGGCTCGACGTCGACGCCCTCGGGAAACTCCTCGGCGGGCACTATCTGGAGCGGACAAGCCATCCGGAAACCGGCCGGCAACGCCCGCAGCGGTGCGCTGATTGGATGATCCGTAAAGCGCAGATCCTCACCGCCGATGATCATGCCCTGCGTAAGCTGCGTCGCGAGAAACAGCTCGGGGTCGTCCATCGAAGGCGCGAACGGCAGCACAATGTATTTGTGCTTGACCTCGACGCCCCAGTTGTTCTTGAGGTAATCGCCGAACTCGTAGCGGCCGCCGACGGGCATGGGTCCCTGCGGCGGCGGCGACCAACTGGCCAAGAAGATCGCCCGGCCCGATTCCTTGACCGCGTCGATAATGAGTTGCACATCCTCCGGCGCGATGGGGCCCTCAGCCGGCGGACGCCGCGGATCGGTCTGCACCGGCGGCGTGGGCGGGAAAACGACGTACACACGCCGTGACGCGTCCTCAATCTTGGGCACAGCCTTGTCCGTCTTCACGTCCCAGTCATGGGTGATGAAGTTTTCTTGTTCGAGCAGCTCGTTCAACTCGCCAAAGGGTGCCCGCGGAATACGCCGCATGCTCTGCATCCGCGAGAAATCCGGCACGATCGGCGACTCGCCGCCATAACGCGTGAAAACAACCGCCGTCCGCTCTTTCTGCGTAAGACGCAAAATGGCAGACGAGACGGCCTGCTCGCCGGCGAATTCGCGCTCGTCACCATCGGCCGGCAGCGGGACGTTGGCATTCATGCGAAACGGCCACACCTCGGCAAACGGCAGCACCAGCGCCTCATCATCCGCCTCAACCAGAATCGGCGGTGCGTTGGCCCAGCGGTTGAGCTGGTCGGCCAGATCCTCGAGCTTGGTGCGTTCGAGCTCGGCGGTCTGTGTCAACAACGTACCGATCTGCTCGCGCATCTCGTCGTAACGCATGCGGGCCTGGTTCACGAAATCCTCACCGGCCTCGCCCAGCCCGGACACCAGACTCGCGTTCTTGGCCACCCAGTTGCCGAACGCCTCGAAATAGGTCGACACTGCCTGAAGATAGTTGCGCACTGTCTCGATCGCCCGGCCATAAGCGGGCATATCGCCGGCCTGCAACGTTCGCAGTTCCTCGGCAGTGCGTTCGCCCTGCCGCTGGATGCGCTGCAATTCCTGGTTGATGTCGAGGAAGAACGTATCTCGCAACTCGGGGTTGGCGCTGCTGAGCCGATCCACCTCGGCAATCTGCTGCGCGACCAGGTCGCTGATCTGCTGGCTGAGATCGCTGAAATCGGTCAGGGCCTGAATGTGGGCGGCCGCCTCGTCCTTATAGGCCGGCTTGTCACGCAGCCGATTGAGCACGGCCACCATGCGCCCGCGGTCCTTCATCGGGTCGATCACGTCGGCGGTAATGTGCCCGTGACCGTTGGCTTCGTACAGATCGAGCAGGTCCTGAACGGTCGTCTGACGCTTCTGGGCACGCTCGTCGTACTTGCTCAGCACCGTGTAGATCGCCACGATCTTCACGTCCTGTTTGAGGTGGCCGAGCAGTTGCAGCGTGCGCGGCGTAAGGCTGTTGACGCCACGGCGAGTCAGGTCGAGCTGCCCGCGCAGAGCGCCCTGAGCCAGATAGACGGCCCCGACAACGACGAGTGTGACCATTACGATCTGGAGGACAACGTTGGTGCCGTAGTAGGCCCGTCGCCGACCAACCTCGGTTCCCTGGGTTACCGCCATCGTCGCGACTCCACCACCTTGACCGTCAGAAACAGAAACAGGATCGCCGCCGCCAGAAAGAACACCAGCCCGTCGGTGGTCACCAGCCCGCGACTGAAATCATCGAACCGGCCGATGACGTTGATCTGCTGAAGCACCTGGCGCCAGGTGCCCTCGACCATGCGTACGACGAAGTAGGCCACGCAGGCGAACAGCAGCAGCGGGATCGACCCGAGAATCCAGGCAACGACCTGGTTGCTGGTCAGGCTGCTGGCGAACAGGCCAAAGGCTGTGAACAGGATGCCGACCATGAGCAGTCCGAGATAGGCCGACAGGGCCGCCCCGACGTCGGGATTGCCGTAGACCATCATCAGCACCAGGTAGAGCAGCGTTGGTGCGAGCATGACGATGTAGAAGATAAGCGTGGCGAAGTATTTGCCGAGCACCATCTGCACGTCGCTGAGCGGCGCGGTCATGAGTGTTTCGATGGTGCCGGCGCGATACTCCTCGCTGATGGCTCGCATGCTGATGGCTGGCACAATCATGGTCAGCACCCAGGGTGTCCAAAAGAACACCTCGCGCAGGCTCGCCGGCTTGCCGGGGGCGAAAGTGTCCATCCAGCGCACCGTAACGCCGGTGATCAGCAGAAAGCCGGCGATGACGATGTACCCGATGGGCGAGCAGAACAGCGCGAGCAGTTCGCGTTGCATGATCGCGGATACGTTTCGCATGGTTTTAAGTCCTCGCGTCGGCCGGTTGGCCCGCGGTGCGGGTGCCGGCCACAATCTTGACGAAAAAGTCCTCGAGCGTGGCGACTTCGCGGCGTAGCTCACGCAGCTTCCAGCCCTGCCCGGTGGCCAGGCCGTAAACCTGCTCGCGTACATCGCTCTGGGCAGCCACGCTGGCCCGCGCCCAACCTTCAATGGTCTCGACGCGTACGTCGGTCACGCCGGCCAAGCCGCGCAGGGCGTTGGCGACCGCGTCTGACGGGGCCTGCACCTCGACGATCAGGTTGGATTCGTGCGAGATTTGCTGGCGCAGCTCGGCGGGCGTGCCGCTGGCTACGAGCCGGCCTTCGTGGATGATCACCAGCCGCTGACAGGTGACCTCAACCTCGGGCAGAATGTGGCTCGACAGCACGACCGTGTGCAACTCAGCCAATTCGCGAATGAGCGAACGCGTTTCACGAATCTGGGCCGGGTCGAGTCCCACCGTCGGCTCGTCTAGGATCAGCACGCGAGGGTTGTGCAGCAATGCGTCTGCCAGGCCGACGCGCTGCCGAAAGCCCTTGGACAAATGTGCGATCGGCCGATCGATCACGCTCGCCAGCCAGCAGCGTTCGGTGACGCGCGCGATGGCGGCCTCGCGATCGGCACGATCGAGCCCGTGCAGCTTGCCGCGGAAACGCAGGTACTCGCGGACGCGCATCTCGGGGTAGAGCGGGTTGGACTCGGGCAGGTAGCCGACTACCTGGCGTACTTCCATCGACGCGGTGACGACGTCGTGCCCGGCGATCCGGACAGATCCGGAGGTCGCGGGCAGAAAGCACGTCAAAATGCGCAGCGTGGTGGTTTTGCCGGCGCCGTTGGGCCCGAGAAAACCGACGATCTCGCCGGCGGCTACGTCGAAGGAAATTCGATCGACCGCGCGGTGACTGCCGTAGTGCTTGGAAAGGTCTCTGACTTCGATCACGAGCGTTTCCTCCCGCCGCACCGGGACGACATCCGCCGCCGCGCCCGGCGTCGGGGTGCAACTCTTTACTGGAGACACTGGATCGCGACACGCCTGTCAGAAAACAGGCGAGCGGGTTGATCCGGCCCCGCGCTGGTTTCCGGCGTCAAACTCGGAATCCAGGGATTTTACGACTGACAAACGCGTTGTCAAGAAGCGGACAGGGGCCCGGAAGTTGCCACGTTACAACAACTTACAAGAGGGCATCAGCCGCGTATGGCAGCCTGTAGGCACTCGTTCGGGGACAGGGGGCACTACCTTCCCGCACGCATCCGTGGCACAGTAAGGCATCCGCCAAGCAAAGTGTGGCACGGGCTAATAGCCCGTGATTATGTCAATTGAGCCCGTCGGGGCGGATGCGGTATAGTAGCCCGCGCCTGGCGCCTGTAGCTCAACTGGACAGAGCATCGGTCTTCGGAACCGAGGGTTGGGGGTTCGAATCCCTCCGGGCGCGTCGTTCTTTCGGGGGGAATCAGTGGGGGATCGGCAACGTTGCGCCGGCCGCAATCTCGGCGGATGATTCATCTGCCGCCCCGGCTGCCAGCACGGGGATGCGCACCGTGAATACCGTGCCGCCGCTTTCTCCCGCGCACACTTCGATCGACCCCTGGTGCGCGTCCACAATCCGCGACGCGATCGCCAGCCCCAGCCCGGTCCCCTTGCCGCCCGGCTTGGTCGTGAAAAACGGCTCGAAGATGTGCGGCAACACGTCCTCCGAAATACCCGTGCCCGTGTCGGCAACATCCACACAAATGAACTCGCGTGCCTCGTCCGGTCGAGTTTCGGCCGAACCGTCAGCACCACCGTCGCCCGCGTCCGCGCACTCCGGCCCCGCCGCCTCGCGACGCACCCTGAACGTCAGTGTGCCGCCGTCGAGCATACTGTCGGCCGCGTTCAGCGCCAGGTTGACGAACACCTGCTCTAGCAGCGCCCGGTCCAGCAGCGTCGCGTCATCGTCCGTTTCGTACTGGCGCGCCAGCTTGATCTGCCGGCCATCGATCTTTGGCCGAATCACCTCGATGGCGCCCTCGATCACGTCGCCCATCTGTTCCTCGGTCGGCCGAATGTCGTGATCGCGCGCCAGCGTCAGCAGCCGCCGAACGATCAGCTCGATGCGCCCCAGGCCGCTGTCGATCAAGTCGAGCATCTGACCGGCGCGCTGCGGATCGCCTTGTGACCGGCGCAGGATGCGGGCACAATTCTGCACGCCATCGAGCGGGTTGTTCACCTCATGGGCAACAGTGGCGGCCAGCTCGCCCAGAAACGCCAGCCGCTCGCGCCGCCGAAGTTCCTCGTGCAGGCGCTTCTCCTCCCGGCTCGCCTCGGCCAGACGCACAGCTAGCACGTTGATGGCGGTGGTGAGCTTGTACATGTCGTCGCCCGGCTGGGCGATCAGCGTACCGACATGTCGGCCACGGCCAACGTCGTCGGCCAGTCGGCGCAGGCGTCCCAGCGTGGCGTGCAGGTGCCGCCGCGCATACCGGCCGCAGATCAGCGCCACCAGCACCGCGCCCAGAGCGGTAATCAGCACGGCCCGCCAAGCGCTGGGCTGAACGATGATAGCGATCACACCGCTGGCGATGATGCCGGCCTGCAACAGCAAAAACAGCTTGTGGCGAAACCTGCGAAACATTCTGCGCTAGTGTACCTTCTTATAAGTTTCACATCACAAGTGGAGCGGGCGTCCCGCCCGCCATGCTTCGATTGCCGAACATAGGCGGCGGGCGAGACGCCCGCCCCACCTCTCATAAGAAACAACCTACATGAGAAACTGCGTTAGATTATGACCCGGCCACGATTTGCGACAAGCGGAGAGTCCCCGCCAACCCGAAAGACGCGGGGCGCACTTGCGGCCGCCCGGCGGCGCAGAATCAGATTGTGACCCGGCCCGCACCGATCTATGATATAGCAAAGGCGTACCGATTACGGGAGGATTCGATGATGTCCCGGATCGAAAAACAGGTCGGCCAGGCACGCAACCGGCTGACGCTCAACATCGTGCTTGAGGCGCTCTCCGTGGGGCTGCTCGTGGGCGGGTCGGCCTGGGCACTAACCACGCTCGTCACGCGTCTGCTGGCGCTCGACCTGCCGCTCTGGCACGGCGCCTGGATGGCCGCCAGCATCGGCGTGCTGTTCGCGCTGGGCGGCGTGCTGCGTTATCGGCCCAGCTTGTTCGCCGCCGCCGTCGCGCTGGACGGTGCCGCCGGCCTGAAAGAACGGCTCTCCACCGCACTAAGCACGCTACATAATGACGACCCGTTCGTCCGTGCCGCTCGTCGCGACGCCGAGAAAACCGCCACCACCGTCCACGTCCCCACGCACGTTCACTATCGCTCGCCGCGTTTGTGGCCCTGGTCGGCCACCAGCTTGGTGGTAGCGCTGCTATTGGTCTGGCTGATGCCGGTGGTGGACCTGTTCGCCGGCGAGCAGGACGGCCAGGAACAGGTCGAGCGCGAGCAGGTTGAGGCCGAAAAGCAGGCCATCGCGAGCACGTTCGAGCAGAGCATCAACCGCATCAAGGAGCTGTCGCAGGGCAAGCCCGGGCTGAAGGACCTGGCCGCCGAGCTCGAGCCGCTCGAGCTGCCGACCGACCCGACCGCCACGCCCGAGGACATCCGCCGCGACGCGGTCAAGCGTATCGACGACGTACGCGACAAGCTCAAGAAGCAGCTTGACGAGTCCAACTACGACCCGAGCCAGGAGCTGAAGCGCATGCTCGCCCGGCTCAAGCAGCAGGGCGCCAATGCGCAATCGGACACGCTGAGTCAGACTCTGGCCGACGGCGACTTCTCCGCCGCCAAGAAAGAGCTGGAGAAGATGATCGAAGAGCTGAAGGAGGCCGCCCGGAACAGCGACGATCCCGAGGTGCAACAGCGCGTCGCGCAGATGGAGCAGGACCTGCGACAACTGGCCGAAAAGATGGCCAAGCTGGGCGACAGTGTGCGTGTGCAAAAGGAGCTGGAGAACAAGGCCGGCCTGAGCGAGGAACAGGCCAAGGAACTGCTCGACAAGCTCAAGAACATGGACCGTGAGCAGTTGCAGAAGGAGCTTCAGAAGCAATTGGCCGACAAGGGGCTCTCCGAGCACCAAATCAAGGAGTTGGCCAAGAAGATTCAGCAAAACCAGCAGGCATGCAAGAGCTGCAAGAACCTCGCCCAGGCACTCTCGCAGGCGGCCCAGTCCTGTTCACAGTGCCAGGGTTCCAGCGGCTCGTCGGCAGCCGCCTCGCAGGGAGCGGCGGCGATGGCCGACGCGATGAACCAACTCTCGCAGCTCGAGATGTCCGAACAGCTCATGAACGAGCTGACGTCGCAGCTCGCGGAGATGGGGGATTTCCGTAACGACGTGTGCCAGGGTCAGTGTCAGGGCAACGGTCAGGGTCAGCGTGGCGGCATCGGCCGGCAGGGCCCCCAGTATGGCCGCGGGCTCGGCGACAACGTCGGCAAGGAGCGCACGCCCTACCAGGCCGACCCCACCAAGGCCAAATCACGCTTCCAGGGTGGTGAGATCATCGGCCAGATGCTGGTCGACGGGCCGCAGGTGCCGGGCCATGCCAATGCCGAGGCGCTCAGCGCTGCCGAGGCCGAGCTGCGCGATGCGCTCGACGCCATCGACCGCAACGAGGTTCCGCGACAGTATGAGAAGGTCATGCGCGAGTATTTCGCCCGTTTGGCCGGCCTGATCGAGCAGCAGCAGGATGCGTCGAACACGTCCGGCGAGGAATCCAGCGACGCTCCCGCACCGGATACCAGCACGGCAGATGCGGCCGATTGACCGATCGGTCGGGCTGACTGCGGTGCCGGTCCCCAGGAAGCGTGCTCGTGGAAGCGTGTTTCCGAAAAGTAGACAGGCGGTCGGCGCGAGCCTCCCCTTGACTTGCGCACCGCCGCCCGCCCCCACGTCAACCTTCCCCCTCCCTGTCGGCCATACAACGTCCAGTATAACGCAAATCAGATCCGTCCAGCCCGAGTAGTGCATTGCACAGCTTGGAATCCGACACTGCGATGTGCAAAACTTGCGGCCGACACGAAACGCATCTCAGCACAATACTACCGGTCCGCGCAACCACCATTGCGACACGAAAAACACGTTGACGGTGCCACTAAACGGGGTATGGGGCCAATCGAGCCACCCTCCTCGAAGCACCACCAGGGCAAAATCAGATTATTAACTCTCATTGTCCGGTTTTTGCTCTGACTGCTCCGCGTCCGGCTGCGGGTTCTCGCCGGACATCAGGAAGTCGACCACAGCCTCTTCCGGCCAATCGCTGCTAAGCACGTGACGATGCTGTTCACGCTTATCGAAGTTGAGTTCGCCCAACGCGACTTCCATCTGGTGCGGTGTTCCGGACGGGCTGTACACGTAGCACAGCTCGTTCGCGCTGCGCCAAGTGGGCACCGTCGTCAGGTGATCGGCGGCGTTCTCATCAGTAAGCGACCAGAGATCCCCGCTGGCGACGTCGAGCACGACCACCTCCCCCTTGCTGCCGGGCAGACAGATGTGCCGGCCATCGGGGCTGGCCTCAAACAGTAACAGCGCGTCGGGTACCTCACGTTCGGCCTGGCGGGTCAGTAGCCGGGCGACCGTCGGGCGCTTACCGGGCGCCAGCGTGAACAAAGAGATCTGCTCGGGCAGATCCGCCGACGCGCTCGGCACGCACGCCTCCATCGCGGTAAACACGATCCGCCCGTCGGGCAGGTACGCCACCTGGCTCTCGAACTGGAACAGCACGCCGGCCAGGTCCTCCACCTCCGGAAACTCCGCCAGCAAAGTGCCGCTCTCGTCGGCGATTTGTCGCCGAGCCACTACTCCCAGATGCAACGAGTCATCCTCGCCATCCCGCCTTGGCGCCACGGTAGAGGTGAAAGCGAGATAGCGTCCATCGGGCGAGAAGTCGGCCCACAGGCCGGTGTTTTCAGCTACGACCCGCGGCTGGCCACTGCCGTCGGCGCGAACACACATTAACTGCCCCAGGCCACCGACACCGGGCTCCGTGTAGGCAATGTGCCGGCCGGCCGAATCGCTGCGCAAGCCCAGCGGGTTGCCCAGGCACACCGCGAGTTGGCGAACGTCCGCAAGCTCGCCTGCTTTGGGCGTACCGATCTCGAGGAAATACACGTCGACGCTGGCTTCCTCCACGTCCTTCCAGCGTTCGTCCCCGACGTGCTCGCGCACGCCCTCCGGCGACACATCGCGGATGTACAGGACGACTGCGCCGAGATCGCCCTCATCCATCTCCGCCGCCAGCGGCGGATCGTAGTTGTCCAGGTCGCCCGTGTACGCAAGCAGGTCGGCCCGCAAACGTTCACCGAAATCACGTAAACGCTGCACGCGCTGCTCCGGAAGCAGCGCTGCCAGCTCGGCCCAGTTCGAAGCCTTGCTCTCGCGCACAACGACCAGACGCTGGCCCTTTCCGACCCACGCTGCCCGCGTCACCGCCGGCAACGCCACGTCTGTCAACGCACCCTGCGGATCGCAGAAACGCAGTCCATCGGCGGCGATCACGGCCGCCCGCGTACCATCCGGCGACCACACCACGCGCTTCTCAGGAAAACAGCCGCCACAGGCCGCCATCACCACCAACGCTACCAGGACGAGTTTCAACTTCCTCATGATTTACCTCCCAAGTGCGGCCTTTCGGCCGGCGAATCCCAGATTAATCGCAATGCCCGCGAGCGCTCGGGCTGGCGAGACCGATCCACCAGACGCGCCACGGACCAGAAACCACCATCAGCGTCCGCGTGCGCCGGGGCACTCGCCGCGAGCGCCGTTCGTTCGCCCGCGCCTGACACGGGTGTGTCCGGCCCCGGCCGCCCTGACGTCAACAGGCCACCGAGCCAGATACCGACCACCAGCGTTGCCGCCACCGCGCCCGTATTACGCACCCAGGCGAGCCGGCGCCGCGTGCGCTCCAGCGTCGCCAGCCGCAGGGCCGGGAATTCGGGCAAACGCAGCGGCACACCCGCGCCCAGCGCCTGGCGCGCTGCGCTGGTCGCACCGGCGAACTCCGCGGCGCGCTGGCAGCCTTCCGGATCCTGCGCTAGGTGCTCATCGAGCAGCGCCTCCACATCCGGACCCAGTGCACCGAGCGCACGATCCATGAGCAATCGTTCCAGCGTCTCCGCATCCATCTCAAAACACCTCACAGCTCCGCTGACACCAGTTTCTCACGCAGGTAACGCACGGCGTGGTGCAGGCGTGAGCGCACCGTTCCCAACGGAATCTCCAGCACATCAGCCAATTCCTCGTACGACAGCTCACAGCGCAGCCGCAGTCCCAGAATCTCGCGTTGCGCTGCCGGCAACTCGCCCAGTGCCCGCTCCACCACCTCGATACGCGGGTCCACCACGCGCTCGTCAGCCGCCAACTCCTGCGGCAAGCGCTGCGTGGTCTTTCGGCGGCGTAGCACTGTGGCCACCACTTTGCGGGCCGTCCCGAAGAGCCAGGCGCGCGGCGACCGCGCGTGTGCCACCCGGCTCGGATAGCGGGCGGCCTGATAAAAGGTCTCCTGGAGAACGTCTTCGGCCACGTGCCGGTCGCGCAGATATCGATCCAGATAGGCCAACAGGCTCGGTCCCACCTCTTCGTAGAGCTGCGCCAGGGATGTTGCCGATCGGTCCATCAAAATCGCTCTCCGGCCCGGTAGTCGCGCCAGACCGCCCAAAAGTTCACGCTCAATCTGCAAATCTATCGAATTCTCCCCGCACGCCGCCGGCGTGGACAGCCCCACGCGAAAGTTCCGGCATCGCTGGCGACCGAAACCGCGTTCGGATATGGTCCGCCGACCACCGCAATCCTGCGTCGAGGAAAACGAATGCGGCCATCACGCACCCTGTCCCTGTGTCTCAGCAGCGCCCTTGGGCTGCTGATCTCGCTAACCGGCTGGTCCGGCTGCTGGGTCCCGCCCGAGCCGACGACCGAGGAACTCGAGCTTGGGCTGGTCTACATGTTCCCCGGAATCGAAGGTGGCCCGACCACGTTGAAGGTCCCCTACGACGCACTCCGTGCCGGCGGGATGGAAGCCGCCGTTCGCGTTCACGACCCCGCCCGCCCGCTGGGATTGATTACCAATCTCATCGGCTGGGATCAGAACCACGCCGACGCCCAGCGTATTGCTGACGAGGTCGCCGAATATCACGCCAACTGGCCCGATGCCCCCATCGACCTGATCGGCTATTCCGGCGGCGGGGCGATGGTCGTGCTGGTGGCGGAGCAATTGCCGGTGGACGTTACTGTGCGCAACGCCCTGCTCCTCGCGCCGGCCCTCAGCCCAGACTACGACCTCACGCCGGCCCTGCAAAACATCACCGGCAAGCTGGTCAACTTTCACTCGTCGCGCGACACGTTCTGGCTGGATGTGTTTACGCGTACCTTCGGCACCATGGATCGCAACTTCGTCACTTCCGCCGGCAAGAACGGGTTCGATCTGGACGCGGCCGTCCCCGACGCCGAGCTGCGTGCCCACGTGGAGCAACTTGGCTGGAACGAGAAATGGGCCGCTGCCGGCCATTGGGGCGGGCACGTCGCCATTTTTGTGCCGGAATGGAATCGCCTCTTCGTCGCCCCCTACCTGCAACCCGAACCGACCGACACCGCCGAGGATCAGACCGCCACATCGCAACCAGCGGCGTCCGCGGACTGATTATCCATCGGCCCGGCTGCGACAGACGATGAGGTTCCATCCGTCCCTCACCCCGTGCTGCGCAACGGTATGGGGCACCCAGTGACCGGCTGTCAGACCGAGTTTGCCGCAGCCGACGGGGCGAACCATGGTATACTTATAACGAGTCGAGCGAGCGCGGACGGTACCGATACTCGGGAGGTCTTTATGCGCTGCCTTTACCTGTTGCCGCTGGTCGCGATCCTGCCGCTCCTGGCAGCCCCCGCCATTGCTGAAGATACCCCCGTCGCAACCACCACCGAGCTGAGTCCGACGGCGCTTGGCGAGCGACACGTCCGTCCCGGATTGTTGATCGTGCGGGTCGACGAGCGCGACACCGGCGAAGGTCGCGTGCGCCGGGTCGAAGTCGTCAGCCCGGACCGTTTCGTGCTCCCGCCGGAAAGAGCGCCCGGCTGGCTCAAGCTCGACGCTGATCTGATTCGCAGCGCACCGCGTCTGTCCCACGGCTACCGGCTCGTCGACGCCTATCGCCCCCAGCGAAACGAACCCGATCTGCGTTATTTCTTTTACGCCGACCTCCGCCACCCCACGCTGGCGCGCAACTGGCGCCGGTTTTATCGCACGCAGCAGCAAGAGCTGCGCAACCAGCTCGCCGAGGAGCGCGGCCGCCAACAATGGCAACGCCGAAAGGAGCAGTTGCTCAGTGCGAACGAGCAGGCGACGCAGCGCGGCGTAGAACTGCTGCGGGCGGGCGCATATCGCGAGGCGCTGGTTGATCTGACGCTGGCAGCCGAACTGAATCACGGCGACCCCGCCTGCCGCATTCACCTGACCCAGACGCGGGTGGCACTGGGGCACGACCAGGAGGCGGCCGAGGTCCTGCGCCGGGCGCTGGAACTACAACCCAAGCTGATACCGATGTGGCTCGGGCTCGAAACCTATTACCCATCGCCTGAAGAATTCGATCGGCAGGTCGACGCGCTGGCCAGGCGCGTTGCGGAGAATTCTCATTCCGGCGCCGACGAGTATCTGCTGCTGGGTTTCTTCGAGTTTCAGCGGCATCATCTCGACGCGGCCTACGCCGCCTTTGTGCAGGCCGACCGCAAACAGGCCGGCGACGAGCCCATCGAAGCCTACCTGACGCTCACCAAACCAGCCCAACGCTGAATCGACCTCGTTCTCCCACCTCTAGGCGGGATTGTGGCCACCGCGCCCGCCGCCTACACTCTGCGCCATGAGTGGTATCAGTCCCGAACCACCGATGCCGGCGGCCTCGACGGCGCAGATCGTCGTCAGCGCCCGCGGCGTGGGCAAAACCTACGAGACGTCCGGCGATGTCGTGCACGCCCTGCGCGATCTCGACCTCGAAGTTCCGGCCGGCAGCTTCTACGCCATCATGGGCGCCAGTGGCTCGGGCAAGAGCAGCCTCCTGCACGTCATCGGCGGGCTCACCAGCCCGACCTCTGGAACGCTGATGGTCGAGGGGCACGACCTGGCCAAGATGTCCGACCGCGAGCGCACCATTTTCCGCCGCCGACGCCTCGGCATCGTCTTTCAGGAATACAACCTGCTCCCGACGCTGACGGCGGCCGAGAACATCTCCCTGCCGTGGCTGGTCGACGGCAAGGCCACGCGTGATTGCCGCCCGCGCGTCGACGATCTGCTCGATGTCGTGCACCTCAAACCGCGTGCCGAGCATCGCCCCGACGCCCTCTCAGGCGGCGAGCAGCAACGCGTCGCGATCGCCCGGGCCCTGCTCAACGATCCGGCCATCCTGCTAGCCGACGAACCCACCGGCAATCTCGACTCGAAACAGTCGGCCGAAATCTGGCACCTGCTGCGGCGTGTGGCAAGCGAGCAGGGGAAGACGATCCTGATGGTCACGCACGAGGCCGCGGGCGCTGCCTACGCTGACCGCGTGATCGTGCTGCGCGACGGTCGCGTGGTGGGCACGTTGGAGCCCGATGGCACCGCCGACGCCGCCCGGGTCGCCGCCGGCTACGCGGAGCTGATGGACTGATGCGCCACTCGTGTATTCCCCAGCCAACCCGCCCCCCAACTCCACCGGCCCGCGCATGTTCATCGTAGAACTCATCATTGCCGCCATTATCGTCGCGACGGGCGTGCTCGTCGCCCGCGGGCCGTGGTTACGGCTCGGCCTGCGAAACTGGCAGGTCAAGCGTGTCCGGACGACGGGCGCCATCCTGGCCATCGCCCTGGGCACGGGCGCCGTCGTGTGGGTCAGTTGCTGCTACGAATCGGTCCGCCGAACGGTCATGACCTGGGCTGCCGGCTACGTCGGCTCCAGCCATGTCAGCGTCCAATCATCATGGGGCAAATACGACACGCTGCCGCAACGCCTGGTGAACAAGGTCGAGAATCTCTCGATCAAGATCCCGATCTCCGACACCAAACCACGCCAGTTCCGCGAACTCCAGCCAATCAAGTACGTCGCACCGCTCCTCGTGCAGCGTATGCCGGCCGCCGCCCTGCCAGCCGAGGAGTACGATCAGACGACCGACCACCGCGCTTTCCGCCCCACAATGGATGATCTGGACGTCAACGGCATCGATCCCGACCGCGAGTTCAAGGTTCGCGACTGGGAGCGGCGCCTGGTCGCCGGCCGAATGATCGGCCCCGACGACGACTACGCCTGCGTCCTCGAACAATCCGTCGCCGAGGAGGAACATGTCGGCGTCGGCGACATGCTCCTGATCTGGGGCTATGACGACTCCGAGCCCGTCGCGCTCAAAATCGTCGGCGTCATCGAGCGCCGCCGAATCGCACGCTTCCTCAAAGGCGTAGCCCTGGTGCGCCTGCCGATCCTCCAGCAAATCTGCGCCCGCCCGGGCCTGATCAACTCACTCGACATCGTGCTGAAAGAACCGACGCAAGCGATGCTCATGCACACCGGCCGCGGCATTCAAAACGCCGTCCGCGGCACCGCTCCGAACATCCTCGTGCGCAGCGCCGCCGCCCGCCAGAAACACATCGAGCAGGCTCAATCACAACAGCAGGCCGTCCTGATTCTGCTCAGTTGCGTCGCCATGCTGACCGCGCTGTTCATCATCCTCAGCACACTCAGCATGGGAATGGTCGAACGCGTCACTCAGCTCGGCCTGTTACGCTGCGTCGGCGCCACGCGCGCCCAACTCGTCGCCCTGACGCTGGCCGAGGTCCTGCCGCTCGGCATCATCGGTGTGCTGCTGGGTGTGCCGATCGGCCTCGGCCTAACCGCGCTGAGCGTCTGGTTTGTCCCCGATTACGTCGGAAGCTTCACGATCAACGCCAACGGCATCAGCCTGGCGGTTCTCGCCGGGCTGATCACCTCGCTGGTTGGCGGGTTGCTGCCAGCGCTGGCTGCCACCACCGTCACGCCGCTCGAAGCCACCCGGCCACGCGCCCGCCGCGCCGGGCCGCTGCCGATGATCACCGCGTTGCTCATAGCGGCCGGCGCGCTCGTTGCGCAGGTCATCATCATGCAGCGATATATTCAGCGCGACCTCAACTTCATCCAGTTTGCCATCGCCGCGGTAGTACTGCTCTATGCCGTTTACGCCCTGGTCGCCCCCCTGCTGGTTTGGGTCGCCAGCCGAATTGTCGTCCCCACCACTGCCCTGCTTGTGCGCGTCCGTCTGCGCCTGCTCCAGGACCAGGTCGGACACGCCGCTTGGCGATCGGCCGGCATCGTCTGCGGCCTGATGGTCGGCCTGTCGCTGATCGTAGCACTGGTCGTGTTCAACCAGAGCTTCCGCACCGGCTGGCAGTTCCCCAAGCAGTTTCCCGAAGCCTACCTGTGGAGCTACGAACAGATCACCGGCCCCGTCGCCGAAACACTCGAGCAGACCCCCGGCGTAAAGAAAGCCACCGTCGCCAACGCCGTTAATGTCATCGTCGAGGAGCGGCCAATCTTCGGCGAGGAAATCCTGCGCAGCTTCACCTGGTTCCTCGGCATCGAACCCGACTCGTTCCTCAAGCTGGTCCGGATGGAATTCATCGAGGGCGACGAGCAGACCGCCCGCGAGCTGCTGCGCCAGGGCGGCCACGTCATCGTCGCGGCCGATTTCGCCCGTACGCGCAAGAAGGGCGTCGAAGAGGTCCGCGATGCCGAGGGCCGGGTAATCATCGGCAACACCGTCCGCGTCTGGTTCAACAACCGCTGGGAGACCTTCAAAATCGCCGGCGTGATCGACTCACCCGCGCTCGACATCGCCGCCAACTACTTCCAGGTCGAAAGCGAATCGCACGTCGCCGCCGTCGGCTCCGTCATCGGCACCAACGCCGACCTCCAGCGCCTATACAACATCGATGGCGCCAAGCTCGTGCTGCTCAACTTCAACCTCCCCGACGAATCCCCACCCGCCGACTGGCCTCCGCCACTCGGCACGCCCGCCGCCCGCAGCCTTTCTCACAAATCCTATGACACCAGCCTCTCGCTCGAGCGCCGCTGGGAAAACTATCGCGAAATCCAGGTGCTTCAGCGCGTCAAGCGGCACATCCACGCACCCCAGGCTTTCTACGGCACCGCCCGCGAACTCAAGGACGAAATCGACGCTGAGCTCACCAACATGACCCGCCTGCTCAGCATGGTCCCGTCGGTCGCGCTGCTCGTGGCGGCCATCGGCGTCGCCAACCTCATGACCGCCAACGTCGCCAGCCGCACGCGCCAACTCGCCGTCATGCGCGCCGTCGGCGCCACCCGCGGACTGGTCCTGCGGTTGGTCATGGGCGAAGCGCTCGTGCTCGGCCTGCTGGGCAGCGCCATGGGGCTCGGCCTCGGCATGCACCTGGCCTGGAACATCACCATCATGACCGCACGCATGTGGGGCTACGCCATCGACGTCTCGGTACCCTGGGATATCGTCGGCGCCGCCATCGCCCTGACTGTCGGGCTGTGCATCCTGGCCGGAATCGGCCCCGCCCGGCACGCGTCCCGAACCAACGTCATCGCCGCCCTCCACGTGGCCTGATCACTAGTTGTGGTTTATCGCAATGTTTGCATCTTATGAGAGGTGGGGTGGGCGTCTCGCCCGCCGTCTCCGTTCGGCAATCGAAGCTTGGCGGGCGGGACGCCCGCTCCACTTATGATGTGGAACTTATGAAAATGTACGCTAGCGCCGGAGCCACCGCATGAAGCTGATCGTCTCCCTCCTGCTGGTCTGTCTGGCGATGGTCGGCCTCAGCGCCTGGCTGCTAGTCGGCGTGCGTACCACAGGCACGGCGCCTGCTACACCGCCACCGCCCGCGTCAGCACCGGCGCTGCCCACACCCAAGCATGCGCCGCCGATCGAGCAACCCGTTGATCTGCCGCCGGCCGAGCCGGCTCGCGCCGCCTCGCAGCCCTTCCGCCGCGATGAACAATCCGGCGCGAACGTTACCCCGACCACCGCGCCCGTCGCCGACGCGGCTCCGTCCAGCGCCGCAGTCCACTGGCCCGACGCGACGCGTGACGCCCACATGCAACTGCAACGCGCGCGCGAAGCACTGCGACAGGACCCGGACAGCCGCGCTGCACGCCATGACGAGGTGGCAGCCCTGCTCGCGCTCGACCGCCCGCGTGAGGCCGAGGACGCGCTCGCCCGTCTGATCGAGCTCGAGCCTGACGATATCGACCTGCGTTTTCAGCACGCCGCCCTGCTCATCCGTCTCCGGCGTTGGGTCGAGGCGATCCCCGCACTACGCGAGGTGATCGCGCGTGGCGAGAACCACGCCCAGGCCTGGTTCAACCTGGCCGTCGCGCACCAGCAGCTCGGCCACCTGCACGACGCCCGCCAAGCCTGGGGCCGGGCAATCGCGTGTGCCCCGTCGCCGGCAGCCTACGCCCGGCGGGGCGAGGTGCTGCTCGACCTGCACGAGTGGGAGGCGGCCGCCGACGATTTTCAGGCCGTCCTCGACGCCGAGCCCGACACCGCCGACGCCGCCATCAATCTCTCGCTCGCCCTATGGAAGCTCGGACGCACCGACGACGCTCGCGCACCGCTGCTCAACCTGCTCGAACGCCACCCCCGGCTCCTGCCCGCGATCAACCGGCTGGCCGGACTCGCCTGGCACGACTATCAGCAGGACCCGCAGGCCAACACGCTCCGGCGAGTCGAAACGGTCGAATGGTGCACGCGTTCGCTGGCAATCGACCCCGACCAACCCGAAATCCGCGCCCTGCGCAGCCGAGCCACCGGCAGCACCCCGCCGCCCAACTGATCGTTTGTAGCACCGGCTTTCAAACCTCTGTGGCTCCGGGTTTCCCCTTCTGTGGCAGCGGCTTGTAACCGGTGGGTCGTGCCGGCTACGAACCCCAATGCCACAGCCCCGAGATGCTCCCCGCTATCATCCACCCACTCCGTGCGCTACAATACGTATTCGCAGCCCGGCAGCCGGCCGCGTTGCTGCGCAGCAATGAGGAGTTGCCCATGGCAGACGGGGAATTCAGTGCTCAGACCGCGGCCGAGGAAACCTGGCGCATCTTCCGCATCATGGCCGAGTTCGTCGAAGGTATCGAGGTCATGTCGCGGGTCGGGCCGGCCATCACCATCTTCGGCTCCGCCCGCACCAAACCCGGCAACAAGTATTACAAGCTCGCCGTCAAGTGCGCCCGGCGCATCGCCGAACGCGGCCTGGCCGTAATCACCGGCGGCGGGCCGGGCATCATGGAAGCGGCCAACAAGGGGGCCGCCCAGGCCGGCGGCAAGAGCGTCGGCCTCAACATCGCCCTGCCACACGAGCAGGAACCGAACGAGTACCAGGACATCGCCCTCGACTTCCACTACTTCTTCGCCCGCAAGGTCATGTTCCTCAAGTACGCGGTCGGAATGATCTGCCTCCCCGGCGGCTTCGGCACGCTCGACGAATTCTTCGAGTCGATGACGCTGCTGCAAACCGGCAAGGCCCCGCCGATGGGCGTCGCGCTAATCGGTAGCGACTTCTGGAACCCCCTGCTCGACTGGGTGCGCACGACGGTGCTCAAAAAGCACCACAACATCTCGCCGGCCGATCTCGACATGTTCACCGTGACCGACGACCCCGACGAGGCGGTAAACCTGGTCTGCGACCATTACGAAAAACACGGAGCGGCCCAGCCCCACACGTGGCCTGAAGACGAACTCCGCTGCCCGCCCCACGACCGCATGACAGCCGAAGGCACCCTCTTCGGCGTCCCGCCATTGAGTACGAAACGGCGCGAGCAGAAGAAGACCAAGCAGAAAACGGCGAAGCGGAGATAGGCAATGCAACCACACTGCGCTGTCCCAGCTTCGCTCGATCAGCCGGGCTGGAGAATGCACTGCTCAAGAGCAGTGAAACTATGAAGCGAGCCTCCTTCGGGGTATGACCCCGTTGGAACTTCAAAGAAAGGAGGCCCGCATGTACACGATTGGACTAGATCTACATCAGCGTCAGTCGACCATCTGCATTTTGGATTCAGCCGGGAAACTCGTCAAGCAACAGCAGATTCGGGGCGGAGTCAAGGAACTGGTGAAACAACTGCGTAGTGTGTCGCCGCCCTTCCAGATCTGCTACGAGGCGTCGTGCGGCTACGGTTACGTCTACGAACAACTGCAGCAGGTGGCGCAGCGGATCGTCGTGGCTCATCCGGGGGCAGTGCGACTGATCTTCCGGGCCAAACGTAAGCACGATCGGGTCGACGCCCGGAAGCTGGCTACCTTGCTATTCCTGGACCAGGTGCCGCCGGTGCATGTGCCGCCCGTGGACGTCCGCAGTTGGCGGCGGCTGATTCAGTTCCGGAGGCGGCTGGTGGCCCAGCGGACGGCGGTGAAGAACCGGCTGCGGGCCCTGTTGCGGGCGCACGGCGTGGCGGCACCACGCCGCGCCAGTTTGTGGAGCCGGGCCGGCCGCGTCTGGCTGGCGGAGGTGGAGTTTCCAACGCGTACGACGGCGCTCGAACGGGATCTGGGCCTGGACGAGTTGGAGCATCTGGACGCGCGGCTGCGTACGGTGGAGCGGTGGTTGGACAGCATGGCCCGTGAGCATCCCAGGGTGCGTTTGTTACAGACCATCCCGGGCGTTGGGAAGCGTACGGCCGAGGCGCTGGTGGCGTGGATCGACGATGTCCGGCGTTTTCGGAGCAATCGGCAGGTGGGCTGCTACTTCGGGCTGGTGCCGTGCCAGGACCAGAGTGGGCAGACGAATCGGCTTGGGCATATCACCCGGGAAGGTCCCAGTGTCGTGCGGCAATTGCTGTGCGAGGCAGCTTGGCAGGGCAAGGGACGCAGTCCGCTGCTGCGGGCGGTTTACGAACATGTGCAGCGTGGTGATCCGGAGCGGAACAAGATTGCGCTGGTGGCGTTAGCCCGGCACCTGGCGTGCGTGTCGGCGGCAATGCTGCGCAGCGGAGAAGTGTGGCGTGAAGCGGAGGTGGTCACGGAACCGACGCCGAGCGTAGCATAGGAGTCCGTTCTTTCCCCTCCGGAGAGCACCAGGAGGTGAGTGTACCGCTATGGGCGGGACGAAACTTCGAGCGGGTCGAATCGGGCGGACCTCGCGGATGTGCCATGAGGCGTCAACCGGCGGGGGCCAGTTGGAACCGGCGCGTTACCATCGTAGCAGTGACTGAGGCCGCCCCCGAAATCGTTGAGTGGCGTGTCCCTGCGACGACGCCGAATAGATGGTTGGAAAGACCCCGTCGAAAACCCGCTTGACTTTGGCTCGCTCATAGATGGCACCACGGCGCAACGGGATGGGGCACTCGCGCCGCGGTTTAGCCGGCGGCTTCGGTTAGGAGCCGGGCGTAGTATTTCAGCGCGTTGAGCGTGCTGCGCAGCTCGTTACGCAGGTTTTGATCGCCGGGCAGGTTGCCGGCCAGCCGGGACATTACGCCCAGCGTTCGTTCGTGCAGCTCGCCGATGCGCGTCCGACAGCGCTCCAGGGCCGGCTGATCGTCGGTCGCCCGCGCGTCGGCGATCAGTTCACGCAGTTCGAGCGTGGTCGCCAGCACGTCGGGCGGCACGCTCTTGTCCTCGGCGGCCGACTTGCCACCGGCCAGTTCGAGCAGATACTCCGCCCGCAGCAGTGGATCGAGCAATACGCGATAGGCTTCGTTGAGTTGGGCGCTGACGTGCATGCTCAGCGCGGCGCCGCCGTCGGCGTGATGATCGGGATGCACGTCGCGCGAGATTCGCAGGTATTTCTGACGCAGCGCTGCGGGGTCGACGTCGAACGTCGGGAGCAGGCCGAAGAGCGTGAAATGATCGAGCCCGGTGGCCGGGTGGAGTTGCCGGCAGGAGTCGCAGACCACCGGCGTGTTCATCGGGCGGTTGCACGAGGCACACTTGGTCGGCGTGGCACGCTGCGTGGTGTGGGCGTCGGCGGACATCGGCTCGATTACTCCTGTGCAACGGATGAACAGGTTTCGTGTGGCACTATCACGCCTGGCGTTCGACCCAGACCGGGCTGGACCAAGCCATGTTGTTGTCGGCTAGAACGACCCGCAGGTAATAGGCGGAGGTTTGGCCGATCGGGCATTCGTCGTCGCGGAAGCTGAATCGGTCGCGTTGGGCCGTGCCGCCGTAGTTCTGGATGACCTGGCCGTTGCGCACCACCTGGAGCCAGCGGATCAGGCCCTGGTCGGGCGGGACGGCGACGTCGAAGCTGATCCGCGGCGGGCCGCTGGCGGCTACGGTTCCGCCCATCAGCTCGTCGTCGACGGTGAAGAGCAGTTGGAGCTTGACGCCGGTGGTTGCGAAGGTGCGCCGTTGGCGCAGGGCGTCGAGCAGGGCGGTGCGGGTTAGCTCGGGTGCCCAGATGCCGGTGAGACCGGCCCGGAAGCAGTTGCGTTTCCAGCACATGCCGTGATGCCAGGCGAGGCCGTGCTGATCAGATCCGCCGACGACTCCGATGGGCAGTCCGCGGGCCAGGCCGTCGCGATAAAAACAGCCGGGCATGCAGCCGCGATGTCGCAGAGGCTCGTTACCTTCGTATTCGAACGCGCCGTGAACCGAGCAGATCTCGACGACGGGTGTTAGTTGCGGGTCGATCGCGTCCCACGGCACGCCGGTCCAGCCGATGTGGTGGGGGATGGCGATGGCGTTGTACTTTCGCAGCTCGGCGTAGATCTGGTCCAGGTCCTGCCAGTCGTCATCGGTGTGGGCCAGCAGCCGGAGCCGGGGATCGTCGGTGTAGATGTTGAAATGGCCCCAGCCGTGCGGCCGGCCGACGCGTGCGGTAGTCCACTCCTGGCCGAAGAGCGTCGCAAACTCACCCTCGCGATGATAATGGTCGGCCAGGAGCTTCTGCTCTTCCCACTGGGTGTCGTTGAGTCGCTTACCGACGAAATCGTCATGATCGGTGAGCACGTGGAAGTCGTCGCGCAGCACGTCGCGAGCGCGGAGATAGGACGCTTCGGGGTCGCCCATGCCGTCGCTTTGGTACGAATGCCCGTGAATGTCGCCGAAATAGAGGTTCAGATCATCGGGCCGGGTTTTCGACTCGGGCCAGGTGTAGCGCGGGGTGCAGCGTGCCAGTGTTGGCGGGGTGGTGGTTGTGGGCGGATTGATGCGTTCCAGTGGCGGCGGGGTGGCACAGTCGGCGAAGCCGTCGACGCGTGCGAGCACGTTCCAGCCCAGGTCGCGTCGCGTTACCCAGAGTCCGCCGTCGCCGGCGAAAGTGCCGCGCAGCAGTCGGCCGCGGCCGCCCCAGCCGTCCTTGGGCAGGCGGTGCAGGGATTGCGGGCCCTTCGGCCCGTGGGCCTGGATGTAGAAATTGTGCGACGCCCGGCCCAGCACGATGAGCCCGCCCGCGGCGTTGGTTATGAGACGAACGAGTTCGAAGCCCTGAAGCGTGCCGCGCGGATCGGGGTTGGCCGGCGCCGGCGACTGGGCGGGTTGCCAGAGCGAATCGTCGGCCGGTCGCCAGGCGGCCAGGCGATACCACGGGATGATGTCCCAGTCGTTGTCGCCGCGACGATTGGAATGCCACGCGACCCAGACCAGGTCGCTGGCGGGCGAGATGGCCAGCGCTGGCGCAACGTCGCTGGCGGGGTGCCAGGAAATCTGGCGGGTGGATTGTGTTCCGTCGCGCGTGACCAGCGCCAGGTAGATGTTCTGCGTGCCGGGCTGATCCTGTTGTGCGTAAGCGACCGCGAAGCCCCGAGCTTTGCCCAGGGCCACCACCGCTGGCCGGGTGCAGTCGCGCTGCTGGTCGCCGGCGATTACGAACGGCTCGCCGAGCGGCGTGCCGGCCGAGTCGAGGAAACGCCCGAGCACGCTGAAAGCTTGCTGGTCATGCGGCCGGGCTTGCCAGACGCAGAGCACCTGCTCTTCGTCCGCGGCCAGGGCCGGATGCAGATGGGCCTCGGGCTCGGTCGGCTGGACGAGTGGATGCGCCGGCCCGAGTTGCCGGGTGGCGGTGTCAACCACACGCGTCCAGAGCCCCCACGAGCCGGCCGCGCAGGCCGACCAGACCGCCAGCAGATTCGTGCCTACGTTGACCAACTCAGATTCATAAGCGCCCATGGGCGGGGTCGATTGGTCGCTTAGCAGTAGCGGCTCCGACCAGGCTTGATCGGCGATCGAGAAGCTGCGCAGCAGGGCGGCCTCGCGCTGGTCATGGAGCTGGGTCCAACTGGTCCAGAGCGTGGTGCCCGACGAGTCGGTTACGAGCGTCGGGTGCGACTGGTGCGGCTTGCGGCCATAGCGCTCGCCGGGTGATTGGTCGAGCAGGTTGGCCGGCGAGGTCTCGCCCCAGGGTGGCTCGGCGTGAGCGGTGCGGATGTGCGGCCCGACCAGCGTGATGCCGGCGCAGGCGGCAAAGATCTTCAACGCGTGTCGGCGTGAGCAACTCTCACGCGGGTCGAGCGATTCGAGAAATTCAATCTTCATGGCAGTCTCGGTAGGTTCGTTGTCACTCTCCCCACAGAACAATCCTATGCACCTGCGGCGGCTCGCACAACCGCAGCACCGCCGACCTCACGCACTGTTCCACTCCGGGTTGCGTGGTTGGCATCCGATTGAAGGTGGGGCGGGCGTCTCGCCCGCCGTTTGTTGTCCGCAATAGAGGCTTGGCGGGCGAGACGCCCGCCCCACTTGGCATGTGGACCGTTGATTTACAAGCTGGGACGCCCGCTCACCTATGATCTGGGGCATGTGAGTGGAGTATACTGGTAAGCCAATCGCAGCAGGAGTTGGTCGCAGCATGCACCCGCGTGTGGAGAATCTGCCCGCCCCGCAGCCGGATTATCGGCGCTTCCTGGAGACCCTGCGCCGCATGCCGACGGATCGTGTGCCGCTGATCGAGCTGGCCGTGCACCAGCGCGTGGTGGCCGAGCTGCTTGGCATCTCCGCGGAACAGGACGCGGCCGCCCCGCCCGATCGGTACGAACTCGTGCGGCGCGGCGCCCGCCTGCATCATCGGCTCGGGTACGACGTGTTCAAGGTCTCGGCTCCGATCCCGTTTGAGGTCGCCCACGAGCCCAGCGACGACGAACGCTCCTGGGCCAATGTCTCGGATGGGCCGGTGCGATCCGTCGCTGACATCGAAAGCTACCTCTGGCCGACGCTCGAATCGGTTGACTTTGCCACGCTCGACGCGGCCGAGGAGGTTATGCCGGGAGGTATGAAACTCGTCGGTTTCGCCGGCGGCGTGCTGGAGTTTTCCATGGACCTGGTCGGCATGGAACGCTTTATGATCGCGACGCGGCGTGAGCCCGAACTGGTCGCCGGCGTGATCGAACGCGTCGGCCGAATTATCCACGAGGTTTTTCGGACCTACTGCACGCGCGAATCGGTTTGCGCACTCTGGCTCGGCGATGACCTGGGCTTCAAGAGCGGCCTGCTCGTGTCGCCGGGGTTCCTCGAAGAGCACGTTTTCCCGTGGTATCAGCGGTTTGCCGAGTTGGCCCACCAGCACGATCGGCCATTGCTGTTGCACAGTTGTGGCGACATTGCCCGCGTCATGCCCACACTGGTGGAAACGGTTGGCATCGACGCCAAACACAGCTTCGAAGACGCGATTCAGCCGGTGGAGGAGTTCTATGATGAGTGGCACGAACGCATCGCCGTCCTGGGAGGTGTCGATGTGCACCTGCTCGCGACGGGGACGGAGGCGGCGATCGCCGACCGCACACGGCAGATCTTCACGCATACGGCTAGCCGGGGCGGTTACGCCTGTGGTTCGGGCAACAGCATCACCGATTACATCCCCGCGGCGAATTACCTGGCTATGGTCGAGACGGTGCATGAATTCAATCGGCAACATAGTTGAACTTCGCCGGCGGTTGGGTTTGCTGGTCGTGGCGCTGCTGCTGCCGATCGGGTTGGTCGGTTGTGCGGCGAGTGGATCGGTCCGCTGGCCGGCGGCCGAGCTGCGGTGTGAATTGCCGTCCGAGGCTCAGCTCTGCGTGCCGGCCGAAGCTCTTCAGGGCGACGATGTCGATCTGGTCGTGCACTTTCATGGTGCGCCGGAGACGGTGATACGCGAATTCAAGGCTGCCGGCGTCCGGGCGGCGCTGGTTATCGTCAATCGCCCAGGGTTGTCGCGTGCGTATGGGCGGCCGTTTTCGGAGGCTGGGGCCTTAACACGTTTGCTCGACGATGCCGAGGTTGCCATGGCGGTGCAGCACCCGGGCACAGCGCCGGCGCAATGGCGTTACGTGTGCCTGACGTCGTTCAGCGCGGGCTATGGTGCGGTGCGGGCGATTCTCAGAAACCCGGACTACTATCGGCGGGTGGATGCGGCATTGCTGGCCGACTCGATGTACGCCGGCTATGCGCGGGACGGAACGCACGCGGTCGTGAATGCTGAGGATATCGCCCCATTTTGTCGTTTTGCCGAGGAGGCGACGGCTGGCCGAAAGTACATGTTGATCACGCACACCTACCTGGAGCCGGAGGGATATGCCGGCACGCACGAGACCGCGGACGCGCTGCTGCAACACGTCGGCGTCGAGCGAATTCCCGTTGAAAACGCGGGCGACCAGCCGTTGCCGGTGATATCACGTGCTGAGCGTGGCAACCTGCACGTGTTTGGCTGTGCCGGCACAACCGGGGATGACCACATGGCCCATCTGCGCAACCTGCGCTGGCTGCTCGGCCGGTGGTGCGCAGACCGCGCAAAGGCTGGCCGCTGATACTCCATCACCGGTTTGGAACCGGTGATGGGGGAGTGTTACTATTCGGTTGGCTCGCCCCGCAGGGCGGTGCGCACGGCGGTCCAGATCGTGCGGCGCAGGTCGCCGACCTTGGCGCTGTCGTTCGGGTGTACGCGGTTGGTCATCGCAATGACGTAATACCTGTCATCCGGGTAAATGCGCAACGCACCGCCGGTATAACCCGTATGACCAAACGCAATGATCTCGCCGGCGTCATTTGGATAAAGATCCCACAGCAACCCGCGCGGATTGGCATCGCCGTCCTTGTCAGGTATGCCGCTGTTCTGCACGCTGGTCATCAACTTGATCGTGTCGGGCTCCAGTACGTGTACGCCATCGAGTATTCCGCCGCTCAGCAGCATCTGTGCGAAACGCGATAGATCGCTGGCGGTGCTGAACAGGCCGGCGTTGCCCGAGACCCCGCCCAGGAGCGCCGCCAGCGGATCGTGCACCTGGCCACGCAGAAATTCTCCACCAACACCCGGGCGATCGGCCCGCGTCGTTGGCACAATTCGGCTCTGCAACTGCGCCGGCGGGTTGAACATCGTGTCGTTCATCTGCAATGGTTCGAAAACCCGCCGGCGGGCGAATTCGTCCAGAGGCTGGCCGCTCACCGCACGTACAATCTCCCCGCACATGATTGCGTTCAGGCAGCTATATACCATTTTTGTGCCGGGCGGTTGCCGCGGCTCCACGTTGCGCACCATTGCGCGAGCTTCATCAACGCACGGCCAGCCGGCGCGTTTGATCAGCTCGTTGCGCTGTTTCTGGCCGATGTACGGCGGCAGCCCGGACGTGTGCGACATCAGTTGTCGTATGGTGATGTCGCGCTTGCTCGGCGTATCAAACTCGGACAGATATTTCGCCGCCGGATCGTCCAGCGTCACCTGGCCGGCCTGCACGAGCAGCATCAGGCTGGTCCCCGTCGCGATCGGCTTGGTCATCGACGCCAGATCGAACAGCGCATCGGCCGGCAGCGGCATCCGCTCGGGCTTGATCTGCATGTAGCCATAGGCTTTTTGCCAGACCTCGAATTGCTCACCTTGTCGGCGGCCGACCAGCAACACCGCGCCGGGCACGTTGCCCGCTCGCAGGGCCCGTGGCACGGCCGCGTCGAGTGCTTCCTTGACCGCGCCGAGATCGCGTGTCAGTGGCATGGTCTGGACGTCGCACTTCCAGCTCCATTCGTCGAAATAGAGATTGTGCCCGTCGATCTCGATCTCGCCGCGCTGAAAATCGTTCGGCTCGCTGCGGAAGCTGGTCTTGGGCGGGTGCAGCTCGCGGGCGTAGTCCAGGTTCACGATCATCCGATAAGAATCCAGATGCCCGCAGAAGAACATCTGCACACGCGGGTCGGCGTGTGGCTGTAGGCCGTTGGAAGCATCCGCCGGCAGCCAGCCCCAGGGCTCCACGTAGAACTCTGACCAGTCGTGCATGTTTCGCCGGTTCGGCTTAGTCTGCCAGCCGGACTGCCAGCGCGCCGGCACGCCTGCCGCCCGGCACATCGTGATGAACACCATGCCCTGCACGCCGCAATCGCCACGCCGAGCGGTGAACCCCTTTTCCGCCAGGCTCGGAATGGTTGAATATTCCATCTCCGCGCACCAGGGGATGTGCGTGCTGACCCAGCGGAAGATGAGCTGAGCGCGCCGCAGCGGATTAGTCTCGTCGCCGACGATTTTTTGTACCTGGGCCCGCAATTCGGGCGTGAACTTGATGTGTGGTAGCCGCTCGGCCGTGAAGATCCGATAGAGTTCGCTCGATTGGTCGTAGGGCTCGACACGCTCGGGGTCCAGGTCGGGACAATAGGCGTACGTCGTGAACTCGTATTCCGCCACAAACGTCGGCGGCTGGGCCGAGTCGTCAATCGTCTGCTCGAAATAGATCGTCCGTTGGGGTGAATCGGGTGGCGAGATGACGGTTGGCGCCGGCGTGCTGCTGAGCAGCCGAACGTTTTGTTGCTGGCGATACTCTTGTGGATAGGGCAGCCAGCAACGTGCCTGCGCGCCCGGTTTCAGCCACCGATTGCCGGGTTTGACGCTTAGCTCGTAGCGCACGCGGTGGTGCACCGGGTGCACCAGGGCCGTTTCGCTTTCTTGCGCCTCGGCCAGCACGCGGGCGACGTGTTGCGGCAGGTCGAACCCGCCGCCGGCCGGCGCGACCGTGGGCGTAACACGCTGTTGCGCTTCATCGCTCCAGCGCAGTAGATTCCCGACCGCCCGGCAGAAATAACGCACCTGGCCGTCAAGCACGCGGTGTTGGAGCAGGCGGGCCTGGCGCCATCGCTCGACGTCGGCGGCACTCACCGTGCCCAGCCGATTGCGCAACTGGCTCAACAGTGCCGCGTCATCCAGCGGATAGTCCAGCCTGATCCGGCGCATTGTTTCGAGCGCTATGGCGAAATCGTCCGTGTTCGGTGCGTCGGCGTTCGGCAGATAGGTGTGGCAAATCTGTTCGGCTTCGGCAAACCGGCCGGCGACGATCGCCGCTTGCACCTGTTGCAATGCCGCCGCCCGCTCGTCGGCGCGGAGCACGCCGGTCGCACAAACCACGAGCAGCACCAACGCCAGGCACGCTCTCGTCAGGCCAATACACATATTCATCATCGGCGCTCGTCCTCACTCTTCGCGTTTCGGCACATGCGGAAAGGCCGCATCCACCGGCGTCCGGGCCAGCTCCACCAGAAACGCGCTGATTCGCTTGCATACCAAGTCGAGGTACTGTCGGCCCTTCTCGGCCGTCGCCGCGGACGGATCACCCACGGCACAATGATCGTTGAGTTTCGCGAAGTCACGACTGGTACGCACCCAGCCGCGGCGCAGCGCTTCGAAGCGGTAGGGGGGCGCCGACCCAGGTCCGGCCACGTCCAGCTCGACCAGCTCGGGGAAGAGCGCCAGCGCTACGGACGTCTCAAACTCGCCGGCATGATCGTCCGGCTGCGTGAATACCTCCGAGTAGCGATCCTGCCCGACCTTCCACCAGTCGCACACAAACAGGTGCACGTCCAGATCGGCCTGGATCTGCCGGACCAGCGGGATGAAGTCGTTCCCGCCGTGCCCGTTGAGCAGGACGATCTTGCGAATGTTGTGGTGGTGCAGCGATCGCACGATGTCGGTCACCAGCGCGTCCAGCGTGTGTTGACTGACGTGAATCGACAGGGGAAACGCGAGCAGGTTGCAGTCTACGCCGTAGGGCAGCGCCGGCAGGCACACGACCGATTCGCATTGTTCCCAGGCCAGCGCGCAACAGTGCCGGGCGACCCAGGTGGCATGGCGCCAGTCCTGCCCCTCAGGCAGGTGGCGATTGTGTGCCTCGATTGCGCTGCACGGCAGGACCGCCACCTCATAGTTGCGCTGGCGGATGCGATGCAGGTTGGTCGCGGTCAGGTCCCATTCCTCGATCATGGCGACGAACCTCCTCGATACGTAGTTCTACCGGAGCATAGCGGCAACGGCAAACGGTTCGCTGGCGGCAAAGGCCACTCGCCAGATGTGCCGCTGTCCGCTACGCTGGTGTTTTCCCAGGCCGACGCTGATCGGAGGAAGATCGATGCGAACGATGCTTGCGATTGTTGCCGCCGCCACCGTCCTGTTGGTTGGTTTGGTTGCGAACGGGTTTGACAGCAAGACGAACAAGAGGCAGATCGAGCCTATCCGGACCGGCACTGATGTATTGGTCGAGCGGGATTTCGCGCCGCTGGCTGGCCAGCGCGTTGGCCTGATCACCAATCCCACCGGCCTAACTGCCGACTGGCGCTCCACAATTGACGTTCTGTACGAGGCGCCGAATGTAGAGCTGGTGGCGCTTTTTGGGCCGGAACATGGCGTGCGCGGCGCGGCACCGGCCGGCATTCACGTGGACCACTCACGCGATGCCAAGACCGGCTTGCCGGTCTACTCGCTCCACGGCCCCACACGTAAGCCCACGCCGACCATGCTTGCCGAGCTGGATGTGCTGGTGTTCGACATCCAGGACATCGGTTCGCGCTCGTATACGTATATCAGCACGATGGCCCTGGCGCAGGAGGCCGCCGCCGAGAATGGCGTGCGCTTCGTCGTGCTCGACCGTCCTAACCCGCTCACCGGCAACAAGGTCGAGGGTCGCCCGCTTGACCTGGCTTATCGCTCATTCGTCGGCCACCTGCCGATTCCGTATGTGCATGGTATGACCGTCGGCGAACTGGCCCGGATGATTAACGGCGAAGGCTGGCTGGCCGGCGGCATACAGGCCGATCTGGAAGTCATCCCGATGAGAAACTGGAGCCGGGACATGTGGTTCGACCAGACCAGCCGGCTGTGGGTGCCGACGTCGCCGCACGTGCCGCACGCCGCGACCGCCAGCTACTACGCCGCCACCGGCATCATGGGCGAGTTGCGTGTCCTCAGCGAAGGCGTCGGATATCCGTTGCCGTTCGAGTTGGTCGGCGCCCCGTGGATCGATCCGGATCGGCTCGCTGACGAGCTTAATTCTCGCCGACTGCCCGGCCTGCATTTCCGCCCGGCCAGTTTCGAGCCCTACTACGCCAGCTTTGCGAAAGAGACCTGTGGCGGTGTGCACATCATCTTCACCGATCGCGATCGGGCCGAGCTGACGCCGATCCAATTCCATGTCATGGATGTTGTCCGCAAGCTCTACCCTGACCACCCGCTGTTCACGGGCAAGCGTGACGCCATGTTCGACAAGGTTTGCGGCACCGATCAGGTGCGCAAGATGTGGGAGGCCGGCCGCCCGCTGGCGGACGTTTTGAAGGTGTGGCGCAGCGGCGTGGACGAGTTCTGCCGTCGCCGCCAGCCCTACCTGCTCTACGATTGATTACGGTACGATGCCGAAGTTGAGTTGGAAGCCGGCGAAATCGACCAGGTCGTCGTCGGCGTCGCCGTCAGCGTCGCTTCGCCGACACATATGGGACGGGCTGCCGTAGACGTAGTCCGGGCCCTGCATGCAGTATACGAACAGCTCAAAATCGGTCATGTCGATATCGCCGTCCTGGTCGATGTCGCCGACGCCCGGTCCGGGATCGCACAGTACGATGTCGCGTCGGGCAACCTCGCCCGGCGTCACCACCACGCCCGAAATGGAAGCCGGTGCGCAGCTATCCGACTCGGCGGTCAGAGTGTATGACGACCCGCCGCTGCCGGCCGGGATGAGCGTTATCACGTAGTAGCCGTTGCCGTCGGTGTAGACCGGGGTCAGTCCGCCGGCCTGCACCTCAGCCCCGTCTATGGGACCGCTCGTGGTCCAGTCCGTGACACGGCCCCACAGCGTACCCTCGGTGGCGGTGGCCGGGTCGCGCCAGGGCATGGTCGGCGTCGCGACGGCGCTCGTGAACAGGTTGGTTGATACGTACGAGTACCAGGTCCAGTCGCTTTCCGGAGTGCCGTTCATGTTTTCGTCGGCCGTGTACGCGTACGAGTAGTTACACGTGCCTTCAGTGCCCGCGTTGAGGCAGTACTGAAGCTGCGTGACGCTGTCGGCCTTGGTATTGAGGTAGTTGCCCTGCCCGCCGAAGATGTGCCGGTCGCCGCTCCAGTAGTTCACCGAACGGATTATCCAGTTGCGATACCAGGTGGCCTCGCTCGAGTTGTACTCACGTTTGTAGTCCATCGGAATGCCGGCATCCAGCCAGCCCTGCTCCAGCCAGTAACGCCAGTTCTGGTGGAGTTGATAGGCGCTGGTGGAGGTGAAGTTGGACGGCGCGTCGCCAAAGGTAATCAGGTCGGCCGTGAAGCGCACCGGCTGCTGCGGGTTGCTGTCGATTGAGGCGATGGCAGCCCGGCTGCGCCGGACAAACTCGTCGATCGTCTGACGCCGGAAATCGTTCCAACTCGATTCGTCCTCGGGGTCGGGGGTCCCGACGTAGCCGGTCAGGTTCTGAAAGCGCGCCAGCGACGATTCGTCGTACCCTGCATCCGACGGGTAGCCGAGGTCCTGCTGCGTGTAGCGGATGTAGTCGTAGTTGACGCCGTCGATCGCGTAGTTCGTCACCAACTCCTCGACGATGTCGATCAGGTAATCCTGCACCCCGGGCGATCCGGGATCGAGGAAGTACTTGTTGTCGACGTCGCAGGGTCCCGAGTCCATGTTCGCCATCGGCACCATGACCCACTCGGGATGGGCGCTGAGAGTCGTGTTGCCGCTGGGCGGCCAGGAGGTGCAGGCCCGATATGGCACGATCCAGGCGTGGACCTCGATGCCGTTGGCGTGGGCGACGCTGACCAACTCGGCGAGTGGATCGATGCCGCCGCTGATGTCGGAGGCCATCGGCACGATGGCCGAGTCCCAGTAGGCGCCGTGGGCACTGGTGCCGGTGTCGTGATAGGCCAGCACCTCGGCAACGATGGCGTTGTAGTTGCCTTCGATGGCGCGCGAGACGGTTACGTTGATCTGGGCCGTGCTCTTGAAGCCGATGTGGAACGCGTCTACCCAGAAGCCGCGAAAGCTCGCGTCGCGCTCAGCGTAGGTCGGCGGCACCAGCAGAGCTGCCAGGAGCAGCGTTCCAGCCAACCCCCGCAGGTTACGCATGGTACGGTTTGTCACGATACATCCTCGATTGTGGCCATGGCTTGCCACATTGGTCCAGCGTTTGCCGATCCGCGCGGCCCCGGTTGGGCTACTGCGGGCCGGTGATGTTCACCTGCATCACCTGGTAATCGTGCAGGTCGATGTCGTCGTCTTCCTCACCTTCGATGTTCACGCAGTAATGGGTCGGCGTGAATGTGTGATCCGGGCCGTAGACGTAGCAGTATTGCAAGCTCAGCAGGTCGGTGCCGTCGACGTCACCGTCGTGATCCCAGTCGAATGGTAGTGGCCCTTCGGCCGAGAGCAGGTAGTCGATGATGTGTTGCATGACCTCGTTGCGGGTCGATTGGGAGGTGATCGTCTCGAACGGGAAGCCGAACGTGACGATGTTGCTCGCCCCGCCGGCATACTGCACGCCCGCGCCGCCGCCGCTGCCGCCCGAGTAGTACAGGCAGATGGACGCATCGGTGCCGGCAGTCAGGATGTCAGGGGTGCGCACGTCGTAGGGTGCTCCGCTGTCGAACGCGAAGTCGAACGCGCTCATGCCGTCGAAGATTCCGCCGCTGGCCGCGGTGACGTTGTACGTGCCGGCGTCATCGGCGCTGTAGCCGATGTGCAGGATGTTTTGTGCAAAGTTGGTGCCGCCGCCCTGGTTGATCAGATCCCAGGCCAGCTCGGACCCGCTGACGAACAGGCCGCCGCCATCTTCGAGAAAATCCTCCAGACGCGATTGCTCCAGCAACGAGAACGTCTCGTCGTCGACGCTTTCGTTGCCCAGAATCCAGACGGCCAGCTCATAGGCGGCGAGCGGAACGGCGGCCGACTCCACCAGCTCGTTTGCGCAGGTGGCGAAGCTCATGTCGGCGGCGGCGAGCGCCTCGGCGTGCTGCACGACGTAGTCATAGCTGTTGGTCCGGCGCCAAACCTGCCGTTGGATAGTGTCGCCATCATAGGCCGGTGGCTGCGTGAAGGTCAGGAGCGGCGTGATGAAGCGGTCCATGCGATCGTAGCCGTTGACGATCAGCACTTCGGCCGTGCCCGTCTCTGGCCGGCGCAGCGCGACGACTTCGGACGGCATCGACTCGCCGCCGGCGTTGGTCGCCGCCACCCGATAATAGTGCGTTTCGCTGGTGGGCACGTTGCTGATGATCGTGCTGGTTACATCGCCCAGGATGATCGGATTGCCGAAGCCGTAGCCGTTGGTGGACTGGTACACGACGTATCCCGTGGCGGCATCGCCACGTGCGCCATCGACGAGCGGGGCCGTCCACGAGATTTGTACGTCGCCGCCGCCGAGATCCTCGACGGCCACTGTGCCGGGCGTATCGGGTGCGAAACTGAGGGGTACCTCGCTGTCCGGTAGCGAGTTCAAAAAGCGGATGATGCCGTGCACGCAGGCTCGGCCCATCGCCGCCCTCACGACGGGGTCGCGGAGCAACTGCGCGTCGGATTCGTTGTCGTGGAACGCCAACTCGACGATGGTGGCGTCGAACTCATCGCTGTTGGCGCCCGTGGCAATCGCCCCGTATGCGCCGGTGGCGGTTGAACTGCTGCGATCGACCCATTCATGCTCGAAGTCGCTGTCGGCGATGAGCAGGTCCGCGTCGACCTCGTTCGATAGGATGGTCGCCAGTTCCGTTTGGTAGGTCGTCGCTCCCAGGGAGGTGACCAGGCAGATTTGTCCGCGGGCCGAGCCGCTGGACGCGTTCGAGTGGAATTCCAGGTGCACGCGTCTCCAGCGATCGGTCAGCTCGCCGCCGTCTGGTACCTGGTTCATTTCGCGGGCGATGCGGGCGCCGGTGCCGACGTTGTCGCTGCCGTCTGCGGCGCTGCTCAGGTCCCAGATGCTGTCGTCGAATCCGACGGCGTTGTTGCCCCATTCGCTCTCGCCCCAGTAGCGCTGAGCCTCTTCGTCGCGCGGATAGCCGCTGATGGTTCCCGGGCCGGGTCGGACGACGTCGCCGGTCCCGCCGCCGAAGCGGATCGCGTCGGCCACAACGACGCCGGTTTCGTCTGATTCGTTCGTGATTTCAACGTAGTTGTCTCCGCCCGCCTCAAAGTAGTAGTCGCCGAGCCAGATCCAGCCGCTGCCGACCTCGTGGTGATCTACGGCGACCTCGCTGATTCCGCCGCTGTGGCTGATGCGGTAGGTTTGCAGAACGCGGTTGGTCGATGCGAGCGTGAAGCAATAGACGGGGTAGAAATCGGTTTGGGTGATGGTGGGGGAGTAGCGGGCCGTGCCGGACTCGGTTGTGCTGGTCGACGTCCAGCGATACGCGTCGCCGGAGGTCGTGACACCGTTCTCGTAGTACCGGCTGCTGCTGCTTGTGCTCCAGGAGCCGGTGTACGTTACGCCGGGATCGTCGTTGTCGAGCACGATTTCAATCGGCTGCCAGCCGATGGGCCGCAACGGCACAACCGTCGCGCCGGCGTTGAACGCGAACTGCGCGAAGTAGTTGAGCTGGTCGATGTTGCCGTAGTCCTCGACCATGTTCAGCAGCACAGGCCGCTGGAGGTACCACGCTGAGGTGCCCGCGGTCCAGCCGTGGCCGGCTGACGCGAAGACGGTTACGCCCGAGAGCGCCCCGGTGGGTTGCCGGGCGGCATTGGTCGTCGGGCCAGCGCGATTCGCCTCTCCAGACGCCGTCGGCTGATAGGGTTCGAGCTCTGACAGGTCCAATTCCGGCTGGGGCGCAGGTGGTGGCGGCAGTAGCCGTGCCAGCGTGCCGTACTCATCGTCCGCCCCCATCCGCACCCAGACGCGTACGCCGCCGAAACTGTCATCCGCGGCAAACGGCTCTGCGCAGGCGCTCGAGAGCGACTCGACATCCAGCGGCTCGAGCAGCCACTCGGACTCCACCACCGGCAGGGTCAGTCGCACGTTCAGTACGTTGTCGACCCAGGATGCCTCGTCCAGCACGGTGCCTTGTGGCAGGTACGGCTGGCCGGCGGCGGCGGGCAGGTACATGGCCCGCGCGATAACCGTCTCCAGCACATCTTTGACTGGTGTGTCCTGCGTCAGACCGGCATCGCGCAAGTCGCCGGCCAGAGCCTCGATAGCCGCCCATTCCCCGGTATGAGCGCCGGCACGCGGAATTGCCACCAGCAGCGCCGCTGCCAGAATCAGCCCCACCATCGACCATTGGTACACTGTTCGCTTGCTCATGATCGCTCCGTTCCTCCATGCCGCCTCGACGCAACCTGCGCCGGCAACGTCCGAGAATGTTGTCCGTCGATCCGGAACACCGGCTCCACGAACACTCGGCTCATTCTGAGTCTACTTCGGCCGACTACGCCGATTCAAGCAGAAACACTGCCGCGGCGCCGGGACCGTTTTAGCTATTGCCGACGGATTACCCGGGCTCGGGCGCGCCCGCCAGCTCTTTCAGAACGGGCAGCAGGATGGCGCGCCGCGTGCGACGCAGCTTCTGCTGCTTCTGGTTCTGTTTGGTTAACTCAGTATCAGTCGAATCAAACAGCGATGAATACGCGAACAGACAGAAGTTACCGGTCTTTTCACGGGCGATCTTGATCTGCTCGATAACTGCCGCCATCGCCGCCTCAACCGTCTTGCCCTGGTGACGCCCAAACCACAGCCCGGGCACCACCGGGACCTTCGGCTGGTTTGTCATCCAGGCGTCGATCCGCTGTCCGAAAACCTGCGGATCGTCCGTGTAGTTCATCAGGATTACCAGGTCGAGCAGGTCACGCTGGAGCCACGCCTCGGAATCCTGGAAATGATGAAGGGCCCGTTTGTGGATCGAGCCGACGGCCGCGGATAGTGCCGCCTGGGGCCGCGTCTTCTGCATCATCGCGTGAATGTCGTCCACCAGTTGTGTGACCTGTGCACAGCGCCACTTGTTCCAGGCGGCCGCGTCGTCGTCGGGTGCCAGCCCGGTTGCAGCGCGGTACAGCGCCAGCGTCCGATCATCCCGCGGATAGTCAATTCCGGAGCCTCGCGGCGTGGCCGGCGGCTCGTTCGGGAAACGGATGTAGTCCATGTGCAGCCCATCGACGGCGTAGTTCGCCACCAGCTCGTGGAACACGTCCACGATGTAGGCACGCACCTCAGGCAGACACGGGTTGAGGCTTACGTAAAACGACGACAGCGCCTGCCGATCGCCGTGCTGGTCATACCAGAACCATTCCGGATGGGCGTTGTAGAGTTGCTTTGGATTATCGGGCGGTTCGGTGCCGCGCCAGGCGGGCATGACGTTTACCCAGGCGTGCAGCTCGATGCCGCGCTGGTGCGCTTCCTCGATTGCCAGTTGCAGCGGGTCCCAGCCGGGGTTGGTGCCGCCGAGTTCGTCCGCCCAGGGTTCGAGCGTCGAGTTGTAGAACACCGTCCCGTTTCCGCGGACCTGGAACATGATGGTGTTGAAGCCGGCGGAGCCGCAGTCCTGGACGATCTGCTGCACGTCCTCGGGCGATTTGTAATCAAACCGGGTGACCCAGATCGCTCGCTGGGATGGCGCGGGGCGGGTGGCCGCGCAGCCGGTGGTAATCAACACGAGCAACAGCAGGCTGCTGCCGATCAGAGCTTTTTTGGCATTTTTCATGATGAACTCCCGGCGTCGGGCTCGGGTGAGTACCGCCGACGCGCCAGTAAGTAGCCCCAAATAAACGCGATGCTGCTGCCCAGCGGCGAATACCACGGCCAAGCGATGGTGCGGAACGTGGGTTGACCGTCTTCGGCCAGCGGGCCGGGCCAGTAGCCGTAGGCGTTGAGCCACAGCATCAGGGCCAGGCCGGCGACAAGGATCAGCGTTTGTGGCCAGTCGCGCACGACCAGTGTCGTGACACGGCGCCAGCGTTCGCGGTCGTCCTCGACCTCGCAGGCCGACGCCGCTTCGCTGATCAGGTGCCAGATCCACACCAGGAAGATGATCACGGCACCGGTCCAGCAGACGTACGCGGTCCAGGGTTGGTGCCAGACGGCCGCGAAGACGGCGAAGACCGACAGCGGGCCGGAATACATGTAGCCGCGGCTGTCGATATTCAGCGGCAGGAACGACAGTGCGAAGCCCGCGAGCAGCGCGCCGCCGGTATAGCCGACCATCGCCAGGCCGAGATCGAGGATTGACTTGTAGTGCTCGCGCACGTCGGCGGCGAGGTAGGCCATGAAGCACAGCACGACGCCCCAGAACAGCACCAGTAATCGTCCGACCAGGACCGAGCGTCGATCTTCGGCGGTCGGTTCGTGCTGTTCGGACAGGCCCTCGATGTTGACCGACAGTGAGACGGCCAGGCCCTTGCTGCGCAGATATCGCTCGCGCAACGGGTTGTAGAAGGCTGACATCACCACCTGGCTGAGTGCCGTCAGAATGCCCATCAGGCTGGAGATGGCGGCGGCGAAGATGGCGGCGATGATCAGGCCTTTGACGCCGGGCGGAATCCGTTCGAGGATGAAGATTGGGAAGATGCGGTCGCCGGATTGCCGGAACAGCTCGTACGCTTCGCCGTGCAGGCTGGGGAAATCCGGATGTGCCGGCTGGGTCAGGATCTCGGCGGGAGCGTCGGCCGGCAGCGGCTGCTTGTAGTAGGCGTAGAGCCCGATGCCGACGAGCATGACGCTGAGCGTGACGAGCTGGCCGATGGTGCTAGCGATGATTGCCCAGCGGGCGGACTTCTGGTTGGCGCAGCAGAACATCCGCTGCGCGAGTAGCTGGTCGGTTCCGTAGGCGCCCAGGCCGCCCCAGGTGCTGGCGATGGCAGCGGTCCAAATGGTGTACTGGCGCAATGGACTCAGGCTGAAGTCAAAAAAGGTGAACTTACCCCACGGGCCGGACTCTTTCGCGTCCCAGCCGATGCGGATCATCTCGGTGACGCCGCCGTTAAGCGAGGTGGCGACGGTGGCGAGCGCGACGAACGCGCCGAGCAGGAAAACGAGGAAGAGTATGACGTCGGTCCAGATGACGGTGGTGATGCCCCCGATGAGCGTCCAGGTTACGGAGACGACGCCGATGAATATGAGTGACCAGGCCAGGTCGTTCAGGCCGACGTTGGCGGTCAGCCAGCCGAGCTGGTCGCGCAGGACGACGTTGACCACCTCGGCGGTGAGGTAGACGCGGGCTGACTGGCCCAGGATGCCACCGAGCGAGAAGAGGATGGTGGTCATACTGCGGGTGCCGCCCCCGAGCTGGTTGCCCATGTAGTCGTAGGGGCTGTAGATCTCGCGTTTGTAGTAGGCCGGCACTAGCACATAGCCGACGATCACGCGTGCCAGGAACGAGCCGATCAGGCCCAGTTGCAGGTACTTCAGATTTCCCTCGATGCCCGTGTTGAACACGACCCAGGGAACACTGACGAAGGTCAGTGCGCTGATTTCGGTGGCGACGATCGAGCCGCTGACGGCGTACCAGGGCAGTTTGCGGCCGCCCAGGAAGAAGTCGCGCATGGACGCCTGGCGGCCGGCCAGGCGCGTGCCCAGGTAGCTGGTCAGCGCGAGGTAGCCGATCACGACGGTCCAGTCGATCCAACTGAACTGCGAACTGAGCGATGCGAGGAGGGTATCGTTCATGCCTGGCCCGGTTTGAGGATGGGGGTCACGTGCCCGTTATGTTCGGCGAGCAGCCGCTCCGCTTCGGTCTGCGTCACTTGGCGTTCGTGCATCACCAGCGCGATCTTCACGCGTCCGCCGGATTCCTTCAGCAGTTGTGCCGCCTGCGGGCGGTCGACGCCCGTCAGCGTCATGATGATGCGTTCGCCGCGGTCGACCAGTTTGCGGTTGCGCGTCGTATCCACGTCGACCATCAGGTTTTCGTAGACCTTCCCGGTTTTGATCATGCTGATGGTCGTGATCATGTTCAGGACCATCTTCGTAGCGGTGCCGGCCTTCAGCCGGGTGCTGCCCGTGATGACTTCGGGGCCGACCAGGACACGGATGGAGACATCGGCGCCGTCGGTGAACTGCTCATGCGTGATGCAGCCGAAGAACACCGTGCGTGCGCCGCGTTCGTGTGCCCGTTGCAGCGCGCCATGAACGTAGGGCGTGGTGCCGCCGGTGGAAATTCCCATCACGACGTCATTTGGTCCGACGTCGAGTTCGTCGACTTTTTTGGCACCGTCTTCGGGGAAGTCCTCGGCTCCCTCGATGGCGCGTCGCAGGGCCTCCCACCCGCCGGCGATCACACCCTGCACCATGCTTGGGTCGGAGAGAAACGTGGGCGGACACTCGGACGCGTCCAGCACGCCGAGCCGCCCGCTGGTGCCCGCGCCGACGTAAATCAATCGGCCGCCATGCTCGAAGGCGGCGATGACCAGCTCGATCGCCTTGGCGATATCCTCGCCGGCTCGGGCCACTGCCTCAGCAACGGTGGCGTCTTCGGAGTTCAGTAGTGCGACCGCATCGCGCACCGACATGCGATCGACGTAGGTCGAGCGCGTATTGCGCAGCTCGGTCATCAAGTGTCCGCGATTATCCATGAGCGCTGCTCCAGACTTATCAGCGCAAATGCGCAACTCTGTCCAGACAAGCTAGTGTGGCAGAATGGCGCCGCGCTTGCAATGACAGTTGCACAACTCTGTGTCGCGTAATTGTTCACTGCACCGATGGTTATGCGTGGAGAGTAAAACCATTTGTCGGGTTGCGCCACCGCTTATCGGTCGGGCGTCGGCGCTACTGTAATATCTCGCGCTGTCTGTATCCCATTGGTGGAGGTGGGGCGGGCGTCTCGCCCGCCGGCTTATGTCCGGCAATCGTAGCACGGCGGGCGGGACGCCCGCCCCACTTGTGATGCGGGACTTATGAGAAAGCACGTTACTGTTGCCAGGCGCGCACGGCCGCCACGGCCGCTCCGAGGGCTGGCGCAGCGCGCAGCTTGGACGCCTGGAGGAAACCCTCGCGCAATCGTCGGCCGTCCGGGCTCAGGTAGGCCGCCAACATTTCGTCATCCCCTGAATTCGCGATCAGCGCCGTCAGGTAAGTATCCAGGGGGTCGCCGAAAACGGTGCGATAGCGTGCGTCGGCATAGATCAGGCCGACGCGCTGCCCGACGATTACCCGGTCGAGCAGGGTGTTGCGGTAGGGGTGTTCGCGCACGAGTTGAGCGTAAGGCCGGCCGCGATGGGGTGCTTCCATTGCCCCGTGTTTGACGGTCCACAAACGCTCGAACAGCAACTCGGCCAGCACCAGCGCCGCCGCCACCAGCCACCCCTTGGACAGCGGATCGCCATGCTCGGCCATGCCTTCCGGATATACGTCGACCGATTCGAGGGCCGGATCGCGCAGCCGGGTGTGCACGCGGTTCAACGCGCTGGCCGACACCAGTTTTTCGAACGTCGGCCCCAGCGCGCTGGGCATCTGCCAGGCTTTGAGGATCCACTCGCGGGCGTCGTCAAACGGCACGACGGTGCCACGCAGCTTGAGCGCATCGGCGATGCCCGTGCCGCCGCCGCAGTAATATGCATTATCCACGTCGCGGAACAGTCCGCCGGCGGCGTATTCCTCGCCCAGGCCGCAATAGTCGGCATCGCTGCCCAGCCCCGCCACCGGGGCGACCAGGTCCAGGCCCAGCTTCAGCAGCTTCTGCTCCAGCATGTTCACGTAATCCGGGATGCGCGGGCCGTTGTTCACCACGCAGATGCCGCGCCCGTCGGGGGTTTTCAATCCGGGCATGCCCACGCCGATGAGCACACGCGTGGCGCCGCACTCGCGGGCCACGTCCGCGATCGCCTCGGCGACCGCCTTGACCCACAAACGCCCCTGCTCGCGCTCGGTCGCCGTCAGCTCCATGCGGTTGGCGTCGCGCTGGGCCAACTGGTCGGCGACGTTGACCGGGTCGAAGTCCGGCACCCGGGCATATACGCGGGAGGACGAATTGCCGCGCAGGGCGAACCCGCGCAGCTCCTCCGGCGATTCGCAGGTCGCTGCGTGGACCTTCGCCTCCGTTGCGCCGCCATCCACACCGATCAGGAGCGAGTCTTCTCTGTTCATTACGCTGTGCCCTTGTGCTTGCTGTCAGCCCCGGTGGTTCAGGGCGCGTCGCCGCCGCAACGCCGCCCGGCGCATGTCGTCCTTGGCATTGTCATTCCGGTCGATTGTCACCTGGTCGATGGCATGGTCGGTTCCGCCGGCGTGCCGAATCACCTCGTAGATCGGATCCCACACGCGCCCGATCATGTAGCGCTCGCTGATGCGGAGCACCAGGTCGTAATCCTCCCCGTAATTGCGGCAGTGGGGCGTATCATTCACGCCGAACCAGCCCGTTTCGCGAATCACGTCGATGTGCGCTGATCGTGGCGCGCCGGCACCGTTGATCCGCAGCAGGTTGTTTCGCCCGTTATCCGCGGTCCATTCCTCGTGTTTGACGACCGGGATTTCCTCGTTGCGTTTCAGGCTGCCGTTGCTGTCGAGCGTCCAGACTTCGTACGACCCGATCACCATGCCGATGGTCGGGTCCGACTCAAACACGGCCAGCAGATTCTCGACCGCGTCGGGCTTGAGCCGATCGTCCGAATCGAGCTGTACATAGTAGCGCCCGCGGGCGGCGGCCAGCCCGGTATTCAGGCACACGCCCAGGTTGTTTACGTCGATCACGATCAGCCGAACGGGAGGGGCCTGTGGATCGTGCCGATCGCCGCCGTCCTGGTAGCGTCGCACCTGCGCCGCCGTCGGGTCATCCTCGCCGCCGTTGACCACGACGATCACCTCGACTTCCCGCACGGTCTGGGCCTGCACGCTGGCGATGGCCCGACCGATAAACTCGGGCCGCTGGTTTACGGGAATCACGACGCTCGCTCGGCAGGCGTCGGCCGGCTGGGCTGCGGGCGTCGTCGGTACGGCCTGCACGTGTGCTCCGGGTGCCAGGTAGGCTCCGATGCGCTTGAGATGCTCGGTGCAGACGCGCTCTGCTTCACGCTGGGCGGCCGGGTCGGCCAACAGATAATCGAACACGTTGTGCGTCTGGCTCGGGGCTTCCACTTCGTACAGCGAGCCCGCGAAGCGATTGGCGACGTGCACCAGTCGCCGGCCCTCGCTGATCCGCAGCCGGAGGTCGTACCAGTCCGCCGCCTGGCACGATTCGTCCAGCCCGCCGATTTCTTCCAGCACCTTGGCCGGAACGAGAAAGACGGAGCCGAAGTCGGTCGTGTCGCGTAGTCGGCCGGCGTGCCAGTCCAGCAGATGCACTTCCTCCGTCGCACCTTGCGGCCCGACGCGAGCGTAGTCGGCGTATACCAGTCCCACCGGCTCTTCTTCGCCGGGCTCGCCGCGCGTGGCGGCCATCACCAGCGTGCGCAGGGCCGACTGCCGCAGTCGCACCTGGGCGCGATCATTGCACACCAGCACGATCAACTCGCCCCGCGCCTGGCGGCAAGCGGCGTTGAACATCTCCGCGCGATTGTTGAAATTCCCCGGCACATGTACCACCGGCGTGTCGCTTTCGGTCGCGAAATCGTGCGGGGCATCGGCGCCGCGCCCGTTTGCGATCAGCACTTCACAAGGCAACAGGTCCTGCGCCAGGGCCGCATCCAGACACGTTTCGAACGCCGCCCGGTCATACGGCAACTCCGCCCCGTGCAACAGAACAACCGAGACTTGCGCATTCTCAAAGGATGTGTTCATGGGCGGCATTCTAGGGACGACGTGCCGATCGGCCAAGCGCTGGTTGTCCGGTGCGCTCCACCCGACGCCCGCGTTGCCCTAATATATCTACAACAGTGTCGACGCCCCATAACGCAGCGAGAACACGATGCCCAAGTCACTTACGCTCAACATTCGCGACGCCCATCCAGACGATCTTTCCGTTCTCCACGAACTGCTCAGTGCGGCCCTTACGCTCGATTCGTTCTCGCCCGAACTGCTGGCCGAGAAGCTCTTCAGCCAGGCGCGGCCGAACGAATATACCTGGTCGACCCTGATCGCCGAGCATGATCGGCGTCCCGTCGGGATGCTTCAGAGCGTTGTGAATCCGCCCCGGCACCGGGCGTGGGTGGGGCTGTTCGCCGTCGCCGCCGACTGTCGCCGCCAACACGTCGCCACGCATCTCTTCGAACACGCCCGCCAGCAGTGGGGGGCCGCGGTCGAATCCGTCGAGGTGCTTACCATCCCCGGCAACTACTTCGTCCCCGGGCTCGATCCGCGTTACACCTCTGCGCTGGCGTTCCTCCAGCGGCTCGGCTTTGAACGTTTCAACGATTGCGTCAATCTCTGCACCCCGCTCGATCACGAGTTTGACACGGCGTCTGCCGAGCGGGAGCTGGCCGAGCGTGGCGTGCAGGTTCGCCGGGCGCGACCCGACGACGGCCCCGTGCTCGATACTTTTTTTGACGAGAATTTCGGCCCCGACTGGCGCTACGAGGTCGGCCTCTCACACGCCAACAACCCGCCCACGCTGCACCTGGCGTTCCGCGACGAACAGCTCATCGCTTTCAGTGCTCATTCCAGCCAGAATCGCGAATGGGGGTTTTTCGGACCGATGGGCACCACGCCGGCCGCCCGCGGGCTTGGCATCGGCCGCGTCCTGCTGTGGCATTGCCTCAACGATCTGCGCGCTGCTGGCCACCGGACCGCCCTCATTCCGTGGGTTGGGCCGATTGCGTTCTATCACCAATGGGCGGGCTCCGTCGTCGATCGTGTTTTCTGGCGCTACCGCCTCGATCTGACCGCGTAGTGTCTTGCTTCAGAGCGTTTTCGACGAACTCGTAGTGTCAAAATACCCAAGTGTCCTGGAGAATACGGCAGGAAAGCCGCTACGAGTAAGTAGAGCTTGCTCTACCCCGGCAGGAATGGCCGAAGTGCATCTGCCAGCAGCGCGTAGCCCACGTCATTGAGGTGCAGCCCGTCGGTCGTCAGATCCGCCCGCAATTCGCCGTGCTGATCCACAGCCTCGCTATGAAAATCGAGGTGTTCGCAGCCCTGTTCCTGTGCGGTCGTCGCAATGAACGGGTTGAATTCGTCGATGAGCGGATTCAACCCGGCAAACCGCCCGGTCGTCGGCAGCTCGTTGATGATCAACATCCCCACGCCGGCGGTGCCGGCCCGGATCGTCTCGATCACCTGTCGAAAAGCAGCCCGGATCTCCTCCATCGTTGGCATGCCGGTGCGCCACAGTTCCCCCAGGTCGTTCACGCTGTTGTTGAGCACGATATAGCTCGGCTTCAGGTCGAACACCGAAACATCCAGCCGATGGAGTAGCCCGCGCGGGCCGATGCCCAGTCGATCCGACGCAATCCCCCGGTTCACAAACCGAAAGCCCGGGAGGTGCCGAGCTGTGTCGAACCATTCCAGGTGCGACGAGCCAACCAGCGCGATCCTCCCCGGCTCCACCTGCTCGCGCTCAAAACTGGCCAGCCGCTCCCGATAATGTCGGGCGGGGTTATCAATCACCGGGTGCGAACTCATCATCGCTCCTCTGAATGGCGGCGCCGCTGCTTCGTTGCGCCGCTCAGTACACCGTTGTGCTATGCGCCAACGGGTAATAGTGCCGGCAGATCTCCGCGCAATCGTGCCCAGCCAGTGCCATCCCCAGTGCCCCGATCTGGCACAGCCCCACGCCGTGGCCCCAGCCCGCACCGCGCAGCGTCAGTCGGCTGATCATTCCATCCGCAGTGCGCTCACACCGTACCGCGAACGCGCTGCTGTACAAAAACTTGTCGCTGAGCACCGCGCGGATGCGATATTCGCTATCCAGCGGCGTTTGGTGGGCGGTTCCCCGTGCGTCGCGCCAATGCACCACCAGTCGGCTGATCCGCCCGCTGACGCCCCGCTCGACTATTTCCAACGCGCTCACGTCTTTTAGCGTATCCGCCGCCGGCAGCTTTCGCCGTAACAGCTCGACCAATTCATCCCGCTCGTAGCTCACCGTCCAGCGAAAATACTCGCCGGGCTCGTCCACTCGGCCCAGATATCGCTTGAAATCGTTCGGATCGGCTACGTTTGGGCTGCAATACACCTGCGTCCGATTCAGCCACGCGCCGTCGAGATACTCATCCAACAGCGTTTCGTTCACCGGCATGAAGCGCTGCTCGGCCGCGCCGACCGGCGCGTCCACGATGGCCGACAGGCCGGCCTTGTCCTGACCCCACACGAACCGCGGCTCTTCCGACACGCCGCCGCAGGATTTTGAGTAATTCGCATCGAGCACGTCGCCGGCCTCGGTTAGCAGCACCAGCCCGCGGGTGTACTGCACCGCTTCGAGGGCGGCCGGGCTTAGCGCACCGGTTCCCTGGTAGCGTTGGCAGCAGTCGTCGTTGCAGCGATCGAAGGGTTCGTCCACGTGCTTGGGTTCGCTCCGCGCCAGGAGCCACGAGCGTGCCACCACACACTGGGCCTTGAGTAGTTCCAGCGGGCAATCTGCGCCCATTTCCGCGGTGATTACGCCCGCGAGGTAGTGCTCCAGCGGCAGTTCGTTGATGACGACGACAGCGCCTGCGCACAGTTGAAATTCAACCACGCCGGGCACGTGCTGGTTGACGCGTTTTTGCCAGTGAAACCCGCGGCCCGCGACCACGTCGTGAACGATCACTCCCGGCCGGTCGATCAGCGGGGTCGGCACCGGATTATGTAGACGCAGCCGCGTTCCGCTAATGTGCAGGTCGTTGCTCGTGGCCACCAGTTCGGCGCCAGTGGGGCGGATGTGCACGATGGCGCCGGCGGAAATGTGGCTGGACGTTCCCGAGTCCGCGGCCAGCACATAGTCGTCGGCTTGGATCGTCACGCGGATTTCGCTGGCGTGATCATCGGCCAGTACCAGCCCGACGCGAAGGGTCGGCTCGCGTTGCCGGGCTATGTTCCAGGCACTGAGGGTGGGGGCATCAGTCGGCATGAACGACCTGCGGGCTGAGTTTCTTATGTGAGCACGAGTGTCCTCGGACGGAATCCTAGCGGGCTCGGTCGATTAGGGGCAACTGTTCCTCCGCTCGGCGGCTCCGGGTGGCGTAATCGCGGGCGGTTCCCTGGAAAGTTGGCATAACACATGTAATATCAAGTAGTTGTGTTTGGGGCGGGCTGGTTTTCGGGGGGCTTTGGCGAGTGGGTGAACGGGAACGAAAATCTACCTGTCGCGAAAATTGTTATATAACGACGGTTGAAGTTCGGCCCAGTTCGTGGTACTCTTCCATCCAGGTAAATCGCGTGTGCAGCGAGCACTTGCGAGGATCCCAGAGGTCGGCTTGGTGGTCGGCCGAAAGTCGCCAGTTTTTGCAGACAGCCGGGACCCCCTGGCGGACCGTGTCAAAGGTCCTGATCCTGGCGTGGAGGCCACTGGCAACAGGAGTAAAACGATGCGCAAGAATCAAAACGGTCGCGTCGCCTTCACCCTGATCGAGCTCCTTGTGGTCGTCGCGATTATTGCTTTGCTGCTATCGATCTTGCTGCCCGCTTTCGGTCGGGCGCGCGAGCAGAGCAAGGGCATCAAGTGCCTGACGAACCTCAAAGCACTGGGCCAGGGCGTGATTGCCTATGCTGGCGAGGAGAAGCGTCTGCCGGGGCCGGTGCATCCGGCGCTCTATCGCAACCAGGGCATTGACGCACTCACCAATCACCCCGAGTACCCGATGAGCTACAACGAGGCGTTGTTTCATCAGCAGCGCTTCCTGACTTACAAGCTCAAAGAAACGTTTAACGATCGGACCTCCTGGGAAGACAGTGTCACGGACCAGGTTTCCACCTGTCCCAAGATGCTCAGCGTCATGCCCGATGAGGCCTTCTACGCGTACGAGAATCGCGTCTACCCGACCCATTACGCCATCAACAACGTCGGCGAGAATGGTGAGGGTGGTGCCGTTGGCAACGTTCGCACGACCGATCCGGCATACTACTTCGGATTCAGCAGTTACTCTGCCAGCGACCCCTCGCTGGCCGCGCTCGAACGCCAGAATCCGCCGCAGCCTATCAGCCGCGTGAAGAAGCCGGCCGAGGAGTGGATGATTGCCGACGCCTGGTACCGCAGCCGAACTAATCCCGCCTTCCCCGCGTTGCAGCAGGAGGGCCCGTACCAGTGGGAGTGGACCGGTAACTCGCTGCCCTGCTTTGCCCCGCACTACACGCGGCTTGAGTATCGCTACGAAGGCGCCAGCAATCGGCGCACGTTCGCGACCCAGATCCGCAACAGCCGGGCCGACGGCAAGACCAACACCGTCTACTTCGACGGCCACGCCGCCCCGGTGCCATCGCGGAGCTTCACGCTGGGGACCACGTCGCTGTTGTATGGCTTCCGCGGCACGGTCAACTCCGAGCAGGATATGCCGCAGGGTTACTGGCAGTAGCCGCCAGGCATCATGCCGAACTAACCAGGTTTGAAACACTGAAGGCCGCTCGGATTTGATTCCGGGCGGCCTTTTTTCTAATACCAGTCTACCCCCTTCGCCTCGGTCAATCCGCTTGCCAGCTATGCGGACAGCTTGCGCAGGGTTCCAGGCCGGCGTAGTCGGCGCGCAGCACCTGGGCACGAATCCGCGCCACCTCGTCCGAGTGCCACACCTCGGACACGCTGCGCTCGGTGACGTGTCCCAGGTCGAACAGCCCGTTGATATCGCTGCAACAGAACGCGTAGCGCCCGTCCGCCAGTACCAGCAGCCGCTGGCCCTGGCCGCAGTAACGCCGGTCGCGATTCGGCCGACCCGCCTCGACCGCCTGGATGTTGCCGGCGCCGTCCAGGTAGGAATTGCCCGCGACTTTGCTGATTCCCGGCGTGAAGACGTGATCCACGCGGTCCCGCCAGCGTGCCAGGAATCGCTGCACCTCATCCGAGTTGCGGTCGTCACAAAGCTTGGAGATCTCGATCCGCAAATCACTCAACTGCAATTGCTGCCGGAGTTCGAGCAGGTTGAGGATATTCCGTTCCACGACGGCGTATTCTGCCCCGGGGCGGATCTGGTCCAGGTCGCCTTCCAAGCCGTCGACCGAACAGCAGATGTGCCGCAGGCCGGCCTCCAACAGGCGCCGGGCGCGATCCTTGCTCAGCAGCATCGCGTTGGTCTGGATGCCGAACCCCATACGAATGGGCGTGCGATCCTTGACCGTGTCCAGATAGGCGATCATCTCGTCAAGCTGCGGGTGCAACAGTGGTTCGCCCAGGAAGAACAGCAGGACTGCGCAACCCGGCCCTGTTGCACATTGGTCCGCGACGAGCCGCAGATGTTCGAGCGACAGGTCCGCCGTCGGGCGCTGCATCTGGTTCCGTGTGCACATGATGCAGCGCAGGTTGCAGCGGTTGGTGACCTCGATCTGGACCTTGGGAGGGAAGTCGGGCGGTTGCAGCAGCAGGCCGTGGGCGTCGAATAGACGCATGACCTTGAGCCGGGCTTGGTAGTCGGCTCGGTTGCGCAGCTCGATGGGGCGATGGGCGAGTCGGTACCAGATCTGGTAGGCGTCGCGGACTTGGCCGAGCTGTTCGAGCACCTCGCCCAGATTGTACTGACATTGCGATTTCAACAGGTCGTCCTGAGTGCGGATTGCCAGATCGGCCAGCAGATCGGTGCCGGCCTGGACGCTGCCGGCCTGGAGTAGCGTCATAGCCCGCTGATGATCGACGTGGTCCTGTTCAGTAGCGGCGGAATATGCAGTGTCCATGTTGGAGGTTATCGGGGCCCGACGCGGTGTGCTGAAGCTGGGCGTTCACGTGGCCCCATAATTGATTTGACGAAACTTTGCGCTGGCTTTTGTCAGCGAATTGGCCCGTAGCGACGCCCAGGCGGGTTGGGGGCGCCTTTCTCAGTAATCGTGGCAATAGAGGGTCAGCGTTCTGCGTTTTACCCATTGATGATCTGGCGTGTCGCACTTAGCGTTTGTTTGCTCGGACAGGGGTTGCCGCTGTTCATCCCTGCACCGCTGCCGAACTGTGCGAAGGCGTGTTCCTTGGCCCGAGGGTGTGGGTGCGGATGCTCGGATGGCGGGGCGAGGTGTTGTCGGCAGGATTTGTTCGGCCTGTTCGCTCGGCTTGAGTCTGAGATGGACAGGTGCGGGTTGCCGCCCGGCCCTGGCAAGGTTCCGCCGATACGCTATTGCTGCTGCCCGCCGCTGCCTTTTGCGGAACCGGCAACGTTCCTGACCATTGAAGTTGTTCCGTGCTCTCGGCAGGCGCAACCCGACGTGTCGCGTCCGATGGCGAGCGCCGGCATCGAGTTGATGGGAGGGACCGATAACGGCTGGTGCCAATTCGGCTCAGAACACGTTCCCGAACACAATCAGCGACAAGCCACTCTTGTTGTCTGGCGAAACTGAGGAGAGCGGCTGGGCCACGATGTTGGCCTGACACGTCGCCGCGGCGGCGCGGGGGGCAAGGACCTGGATGTGCGAGTATTTCGTAGTGAAACTCGTTTGTGACATGAATACCTCGAGATACGAGGGAGACTAGAAATGATTCGGAAAACGTTGATCGCTTCGTTGTTGGTAGTTGGAATTTCGAGTGCTTACGCATGGGGCCAGCCGCAGCAGCGGATGGCGCGTGGTTGTCAGCCTGCCGGCGGGACGATGGGCCCCGCGGCATGTGCTCAGCAGCCGGCCGGTGGCATGGCGCCTTGCGGCATGACGCCGAGTGGACCTTGCGGACAGGCCTGTGGGCCGCAGGGCGGTGTTGGATATGGCCAGCCGGCGGGCTGTAACGGTCCGCATGCCGGCTGTGGTGCCCCGAGTAATGGAGCCGGGTGGTGCGGGCCGGCCTGCGGCTACGGTCGCCAGGTTCCCCCCGGCGGCTGTAATTGCGGTTGCGGAGGGAATTGTGGTTTCAACCAGCCGCGCCAGGGATGGGGTGGCTGTGGCCCGGCGCATGGTTGTGCCGGCGGCGGTCCGGCGTGTGCACCGGGGTGTCATGGGAACATGCAAGGTCAGCAGCGCTTCATGGCCCCGCGTGGTTGGGGCGAACGTTACCGTCGCGGAGCCGCCGGACGTTGCGGCCCCGGCTGTGGCTGCGGCAACCACGGATATCGCGGCCAGGGCAACGCACGCGGCTGGCATGGTGCCGGCCACCACGGCAATCGCGGGCCCGGTTGTGGTTGCGGCATGCACCACCGGGGGCAGCAGTGGCAGCGGGGTATGAGCCCTAACGCCGGCTGTGGCGGTAATTGTGGCTGCGGATTCAGCGGCGCGTGCCACCAGGGCTGGCAGCATCGCGGCTGCCAGGGTCCGTGCGGTCAGCCTGGCCCGAATCAGGGCTGTGGCTGTGGTCCGGCCGGTTGTGCTGGGCCGTGTGGCCAACACGGCGTGAATCAGGGCTGTGGCCCGGCGGGTTGTGCGGGACACTGCGGGTCGGCTTGTGGGCCGAATGTTGGCGGAAACGCCGGCTGTGGTCCGCAGGGCAACGTAGCCCCGGGTTGCCACCCGAACTGCCCGTCAGCCGCCCCGATGGGCGGTTGCAGCAGCAATTGTGGCTTGCACGGGCATGCTGGTGCCCTATGTCAGCCGGGCTGCCCGGCGCAGGGTCAGGCTGGCTGCAGCACCGCGGCCGGCGGGCAGCCGAAGTGTGCAGGACATTGCCGGGCGGCGGAGGATATCTTCTCTGTGCCGTGTGGGCCGAAGACTGACAAGTAGGTAATACTGGCTCTTGAAGCGGAAATGGCCGCCGAGCGTTGGCGCTGATGCGTCACGTCGGCGGCCGTTGTTTTTTGCGAGAGCATCGCCTCTTTCTTGTCAGGTGGTGCGGGCGAAAACGCGGCCGAGCCCGAGTTTGGTGAGGAGCTGATCTTCGCGCGCGTGCATGCGTTCGAAGTCGGCAGGGGCATGGTCGTCGTAGCCGGCCAGGTGCAGCAGGCCGTGGACGAGGTAGAGCGTCAACTCGGCCCGGGCGGTTTTGAGGGTGTCGTCCAGGCGGCGGGCAGTGCGCCGGGCGACGTCGGCGCAGATGACGATCTCGGCGTCGAGCTGGCCGGTTTGCTGATCGCAGCCGAGGTCGAACGTGAGCACGTCGGTCGGGCCGGCTTGGCCCATGAAGCGCTGGTGCAACGTAGACATGGCCCGAGTACCAACGACCACGATCGACAACTGGCCGGAGCGGAAACGCTCGGCGCGGGCGGTGTGCAGCGCTGCCCGGCGAAGCAGGGCGGCCGCCCGCCACGATTGGCGCAGACGCCAGGTCACGGCGATTTCGATCTCACATGCGTTGCCCGGGGGTTTACGAGGCACTGCGGGCCTCGGCGGCGGGTGCGACCGGGACGGCGGGCTTCTTTTCATCGCTCGGATACGTAATCCGGCCGTGGTAAATGCTGTTGAGGCTCTTGACCAGGCTCTTGTCGATGATGGAAAGCTCGCGGAAAGTCAGGTCGCATTCGTCAAACTGGCCGTCGATGAGACGCTTTTCGATGATGCGGTCGACGGTGTCCTCGATGCGGTTGGGCGTGGGTTCGGGCATTGCCCGGACGGCCCCCTCGACAGCGTCGCAGAGCATGACGATGGCGGTCTCGCGGGATTGGGGCTTGGGGCCGGGATAGCGGAACTCGGTGTCGGATATTTCCGGGTCGCCGGGCTTGCGCGCCTGGCTGGCGGCGTGATAGAAATACTCGACGACACAGGTGCCGTGATGTTCGGGGATGAACGGGCGCAGCCGGGCGGGCAGGCTGTACTCCTTGGCCATTTCGATGCCATCCTTGACGTGCCCGATGATGATCAGGTGGCTCATGGCGGGGGAGAGTCGTTCGTGGCGATTGCCGACGTCCAGGCCCTGGTTTTCGACGAAGTAGCCGGGCTTGTTGATCTTGCCTATGTCATGGTAGTAGGCACCGGTGCGGGCCAGCAGGCCGTTGGCACCGATGGCGTCGGCGGCGGCGTCGGCGAGGGTGCCGACGAGCAGGCTGTGGTTGTAGGTGCCGGGGCACTCGGCGGCCATCATGCGCAGGAGGGGCTTGTTGGGGTCGCACCATTCCAACAGCGTCATGCTGGTGCTGACGCCGAAGATCTGCTCGATGGTGGGCAGGACGCCCTCGACGATAAAGGCGGCGGCCAGGGTGGTGACGCCAGCCCAGAGGGCCCAGTTGCGCAGGACAAACAGAGTGGTTTGGCCCTGAACGAGGCCGGTGAGGAGTGTGGCTACGATGGCCAGCAGGGTGGCGGCGAACCCGACGGTGATGATGCGTCCGCGGTTGCGCACGTCGCGCAGGCCGAAGAGCATGACCAGCGAGACGGCCAGCAGGACGATGATGAAGCCGACGCTCTGGCGCGTGGCGAGGGCGATCAGTATTGCCAGCAGGCCGGTGGTGACGTAGGCGGCGCCGCGGACGGCGGTGAGCGTAAGCAGTGCGACGGCCAGGGCCTGGAGCCCGACGGCGGCGTAAACGGACGGGCCGTGTATGTACGTGGCGCGGGCCAGCCCGAGGATGAGCAGCAGCGTGACAGCGGTGGCGAGGCGCCTCTGGGTGCTGCCCAGGAAGGAGTCGTAGTGGAGGATGACGTAGCCGCCGAGACCCGCGACGATCAGGAAGCACAACAGCCCGCGTGCTATTGCGGCCAGGCGGGCGCCATTACGGGCGTCCGGGTTTCGGTCGGCCCAGGCGTGGTACGCCGCACGTTCGTGGGCTAGCAGGGCGAGCTCGTCGCGCGTGGTTGCACCGACGTCGACCAGACGCGTTCCGACGGCGTATTCGTCGTACTCGGGCTCGACGGCGGCCTCGGCCAGTTGGGCGGCCTGGGCTGAGCGGGCCGGGTCGTAGCGATACAACGGCTTGAAGGCGTCGCCCGACTGTTCGTGCAGCATCTGTATCACCGAGGCGGTCATGCTGCTGCGCAGCGGGGTCGGGAATTCGCCCGCCACCGCTTCGGCCACCGAAACGACGTCTTCGCGGTCGTTCGCGAAAAGCAGCCGGAGAATCGGCACCTGGCGTTCGGTGCTTTTTTCGGGGTTGACCAGGACGGCGTTCTCGCTGGTGCGTCGCTGGGCGAGCACGTCGGCGCCGACCAGCGGCTGGAGTGCCAGCGTCGCCACGGCGCGTTCCACGGCCCGCTGGTAGAGTGTCGAATCGGGCAGGCTGGCCAGGCGGATGATTTCGGTCAACCCTTCCTCGTCAAACGCGATCTGGATTTTTCCGACCTGTTCCTGGAGTTTCTCGGGCTCGCTGATGTGCTCGCGGGCGATCCGCAGCGCGTTGGTCAGCCGGTTGTTGATGTCCTGGACCAGCGACGTGTCGAGGACATAGTAGGTTTCGGCGTTGTCGCGGGCGCGGGTGCGCATGACCTCGGTGCGGGCCTCGTCGATGAGGCGGAAGTCCACCCGCGAGGTGATAGCACGCGAGACGCGCTGGCCGACGGTCAGATCGAGGTCGTCGTTGCTGAGATTGACGACCACGGCGGCAAATGCTGCACAGAGCAGCAACATGCCCAGGGCGCGCAGGGGCAGCCCGGCGGAAAGTCGGCGGTACCACGCGGGGCTCCGCTCGGCCTTGCTCCGTCGGATCTCTTTCTGTCGGGGACTGCGCTTGCCGAACAATTGCATACCTCTGCGCGTCGTCGCGCCGCCGGTGTAACTTCAGGTGGCGCTGAAGATCTTATGTTGCTGCGTCGTCAGGAGGCGGATCTGATAAGGTTTTCTCGGGCCGGCGCAAATCCTGCACGTCTGCGGGCGGATTGGTCGCATAGCGGCCGACGATCTGCTGCACCAGGCGGTGGCGGACGATGTCCTGCTCGGTCAGTCTCAGGATGGCGATGCCGGTGCAGCTCTTGAGCCGCTGGACGGCGTCGACCAGCCCGGAGCGCTGCTGCGGTTCGAGGTCGACCTGGCTGTCGTCGCCGGTGACGATCATGCGGCTGTTTTGCCCGAGTCGCGTGAGAAACATGAGCATCTGTGACGGGGTCGTGTTCTGGGCCTCGTCGAGGATGATGACGGCGTTGTTTAGCGTGCGGCCGCGCATGTAGGCCAGCGGGACGACCTCGACAATGTCGTTGAGCATAAAGCGTTTGAGCTGGTCGAAGGTCATCATGTCGTGCATGGCGTCGAAGAGCGGGCGCAGGTAGGGGTTGACCTTTTGCTGCAAATCGCCGGGGAGGAAGCCGAGGCGTTCGCCGGCCTCGACCGCGGGGCGGACCAGAGCGATGCGTTTGGCCTGGCCGGCCTTGAGGAGGTGGGTGGCGACGGCGACGGCGAGATAGGTCTTGCCGGTGCCGGCTGGTCCGAGGCAGAAGACCAGGTCGTGGTTGAGCATGGCGTTGACGTAGTGACGCTGGCCGTCGGTCTTGGGCTTCACGCGGGCGTCGCGAGAAAAAACGCTGATGGTTTCGGGGTCGGAGCGACCCTCGTGGGCGTCGATTTCGGCCAGGGCGGCCTCAACGGCCTCCTCGTCGATGAATGGTCGGCGGCGCAGCATGGTCTGGAGCCGCTCAATCACCGCCGCTGCCCGGGCCACCGCGGGCGGGTCGCCGAGAATTCGGAGCGTGTTGTTACGCGCCTGGAAGCGGACGCCCAGGGCGTTGCGCAGTTGCCGCAGGTGGCGATCGCCCGGGCCGAGGAGTTCGGCGCGGCGGTGCGGTTCCTGAAGGGTGACGGCCAATTCCATATGCCAACCAGTATATCGGGGCGGCAGTCGGCGGGTCGATGGGAGTAGATCAGGCGGAATCGAGGGGGCGGATCGACCCGGTGCCGGCAGCCCACCCCACCAGGGTACGCGGGTCGGCGGGAGATTGGCAACCACAGAGTCTTACGGGTGGGATTGCGTAACAGGAGCAATCGGGGCACAATGTCGGTTGCATTGTGGACCTGTCGCCGTAAAATCCGCCCGGTTGTCCGGTTGGGTTTGTAGAGCGAGTGGCCTCGGTTGGGGGCGGTCGCCCTTGCGGCGGCAGCGGGTGTTCACTGCAGCGTGTGGTAAGGAGTTCGCTTGTGAGCACAATGACGAAGGTCTTCATCGTCCTGACCGCGGTATTGGCGATCGTTCTGAGTTGTTTGACGATTGCGTCCGCCGCCCAGTGGTCCAACGCCGAGGAAAATATTCGCAACTATCAGAAACTGGCGGATGCGGAGACCGTGCGGCGCATGAACACTGAAGCGGTTCTGGCCACGAGCCTCGCGATCAAGGACGACACTATCAAGTCTTTGCGACGCGAACTGGCCAACACGCAGGCCGAAAGCCGCCGGCTGGCCGACGAGTTGGCCACGGTTCGCAACGACCTGGCGCGTGAGGAAAACGCGGCGGTTGCGGCAGAGGCCGGTCGCAAGAAGCTCGAAGAAATTTTGGCGGTGCAGACCGCGGAGCTGACCGCGACGCGCAAGCAGAACGAGGAGCTGGTTTCGCAGAACATCGATCTGCAAACGCGCAACCAGCGGCTCAGCGCGCGTGTGTTGGAGTTGACCTCGCAAACCACCGTCGCCAACGAGCAGAACCGTAACCTGCAGGAGAAGCTGTACGCCTGTGAGCAGGCTCAGGCTCGCATGCAGAAGACGTCGGCCACCGGCGGGCAGTATGTCGCCGAAGAGGCCGCGACGGGCGTGACGGCCGTTTCACCGACCGTGGTCGGCCCGATCCGTGGCGAAGTGGTCGAGATCGACGGGCGTTACGTGAGCCTGAACGTCGGTTCGAGTTCGGGCGTGGTCGAGGGCATGACGTTTATGATCTACCGCGGGTCGACCTACGTGGGCGACGTGGAGATCGAGACGGTCCGTCCGCATGAGAGCGGCGGGCGCGTGACTATGCAGGCCCCCGGTCAGCAGATCGCCCGGGGCGATTTCGCCGAGTATGGCTTGAATGCCCAGTAACCAGCGATTCAGAGGCACTCTGGCATGGCCAAGATGAGTTCCGGTCCACAGGGCCCGCGACCGAGCGCAGAGAACGACGTATACACGGTGTTGCTGTGTGTTTCGTCCCTGGCGTTGCTGGCCGCTGTTATTTTTGTCGGATATAGCGCCATCATTTCGTTCGGCAGCTTCCTGCCGCCCGGCGGCGGATAGTCCCGCGGGCGTCGGGCCGTAGGGAGACGGTCCTGCACCGGCCACGCAACCGGGCTTGGCGCGGCGGTTGCTCATGGTCGCTCTGGTTGAGACCCAAACGGAGATTGCGGTGTTTCTCAGCCGCCTGATGGGGATATTCAGCCTCGACATGGGGATCGACCTCGGTACGTGCAATACATTGGTGTGCGTACGCGGCGAGGGTATCGTTCTCAACGAGCCGTCAGTCGTCGCAGTCCGCAAGGGTACCAACGAGGTGCTCGACACGCCGGACGGCAAAGCTGTCGGCCTGGCCGCCAAGGAGATGCTGGGGCGCACACCCGGGTCGATCAGCGCGGTGCGTCCGTTGAAGGACGGCGTGATCGCCGACTTCGATATTACCCAGGCCATGTTGGGGTATTTCATCAAGAAAGTGCACGGCAATCGTGGCCTGGCACACCCGCGCGTGGTGATTGCGGTGCCGTCGGGCATTACCGCGGTCGAAAAACGAGCGGTGCTGAACTCGGCGGAGCGTGCCGGTGCCCGGCGGGTGCACCTGGTGGACGAGCCGATGGCGGCCGGCATCGGTGCCGGCTTGCCGATTCATGAGCCGCGGGCGTCCATGATTGTTGATATTGGGGGTGGTACGACCGAGGTCGCGGTGCTGAGCCTGTTCGATATCGCCGTGTGCACGTCGTTGCGTGTGGCGGGCGACGACATGGACGAAGCGATCATGAACTACATGCGTCGCACGTACAACCTGATGATCGGCCCGCAGACGGCTGAGAACATCAAGATCCAGATCGGGTCGTGCGCGACGCTCCCGGAAGAGCTGAAGATGGAGGTCAAGGGGCGCGACATGATCAGCGGCCTGCCGCGCCGTGCGGTGATCACGAGCGAGGAGGTCCGCGAGGCGCTCAAGGAGCCCGTGGGGCAGATCATCGAGGGCGTACTGCATACGCTGGAACAGCTTGAGCCGGAATTGGCGGCCGACCTGGTCGACAACGGGATTCATCTGGCCGGTGGTGGTGCGTTGGTTCGGGGCGTGGACGTGGTGATCGCCAAGGCGTCCGGGCTTGAGGTACGCATAGCGGACGATCCGCTGACCTGTGTCGCCCGAGGAACCAGCGAATACCTGGAAAACCTCGACGAGTGGGGCACGGCGATGGAATCTGACGAGGACGAGTACTGATTTCGTTGGCCGGAGGCGGCGCTAGTTAACCCGTCAGGGGGGCGACGATTTGTCGCGATACGGCGGTATCATTAGCGGCGTTTCTCTGGGCTGTTCTTCGCCAATTGACTGTTCTGTGATCAGTTGTAGTGGGCTTTGAGGCCGACCATGCATCTGCCCTCCAAGAACGGCATGTTCACGGTTCTGATGCTGGGGGCTGGGGTGTCGGCGTTCCTGCTTAATCCGCATTGGACCAATTGGATTCGCCAGCCATTTCAGCCGCGGGCGTGGGTGCAATCGGCGGCGGCGTGGGGTTCGCGACAGGCAGAGCAGGCGGTGGTTGGGGCGGATGGATCAACGCTGTCGGCCGAGCAGGTGCACCGATTGGAACTGGTCAACGAGCAGTTGCAGCGGACCGTCCTCAGTCAGCAGGAGCAGTTGGCGGAGGCGTCCCGACGGGTGGCGGAGCTGACCGGGATTCGCGAGGAGCAGCTTCCGGACAGCCATCTAAGCGTGGTGGTGGCGCCGGTGGTGTCGTTTGATGCTGATCCGGCGCGCGAATCACTACAAATTGCGATCAAGGCGTGGGCCCGCAACAACATCCGGCGTGGGCAGTGGGTGCTGGCGGCGGACGTGCCCGGGGCGGAGACGGCCACGACCGTGCGGCATCAGATTGCCGGGCTGTTCGTGTTGGGGCGGATCAACGAAGTGCAGACCAATCTGGCGCGGGTGCAACTGGCGAGCGATCCGCGTTTTCGAACCGCGGTGCAGTTGGGGCGGGTGTTGGCGGACGGGGCCTGCCTGATCGCGGACGAAGCTCTGGTTATCCAGGGGAGGGGGGGCGGGCGGATGGTCATCGACCAGGCGCCTCGCGACTTTTTTGGTGCTCGAGAGCGGTTGGTGATGCTGCCGGCGGGGCCGCTGTTGCCGATGTCGCTGAGCGTTGGGGAGGTGGTGGAATCAAGGCGGCGGGATGACTCGGCGCAGCACTATGACCTGACAGTGGAGCCGTGGGTGGCGGCGGAGCGGGTTGGCTATGTTTATGTGCTGGTGGTGGGGGAGTAGCGGGGGTGTTGTGGTGGCGAAGTTGGGCCGAACGGGTGGAGGCAGTTGGGTGGTCGGGACTTAGGGTCGGATAAATGGACATTTTGCTAGGTTGGGGGGCTTGACGCACGAAGTGGAAACAGTATCTTAGCGTGTCTCGGCCCATTATGGGTGAGAGAGTGTGGTACAGGTAGCAAAGGCTCCGAGCAGGTAAAGCCATGGCGGGTGAGCGAATCAGGATTCGGATGGAGGCGTACGATCATCGGGCGCTGGATTCATCGGCGCTGGAGATCGTCGATCAGGCCAAGCGTACCAGCGCTAGGGTGCGTGGGCCGGTACCTCTGCCCACCCGCATCGAGCGTTTTACCGTGCTGCGGTCGCCCCACATTGACAAGAAGTCCCGCGAGCAGTTCGAGATGCGCACCCACAAGCGTGTCATCGATATATTCGAGCCGACGCCTCGCACGGTTGAGGCGTTGAATCGGCTGGTCGTTCCTGCGGGCGTGTTTGTGAAAATTAAGGCTTAGGCGCGCAGTATTCGCCTACGACGTTTTTCAGGAGTGGGGTCGCCCCCGCGGCGGCCTCCTTCGCTAGGAGTGCCAGGGCATGATCCCGGCGATACTCGGCAAAAAAGTCGGTATGACCCAGGTGTTCGACGAGAGCGGCGCGCGCATTCCGGTGACGCTCGTTGAGGCGGGCCCCTGCGTCGTGACACAGGTTAAGCATGCCGATGGCCCCGACGGGTACGAGGCGGTTCAGATTGGCTTCCAGGATGTCAAGCCGCACCGCTCAACCCTGCCGGCCATTGGTCATTTTCGGCGGGCCCAGACCGCTCCGAAGGCCTTTGTGCGTGAGTTTCGTTTGACGGAGCCGGCAGCGGTCGAAGTGGGGCAGACGATTACGGTCGACATCTTCTCCGAGAGCGAGGTGAAGTACGTCGACGTGGTCGGAACGTCGAAGGGTAAAGGTTTTCAGGGTGGCATGCGTCGCTGGGGCTTTGGTGGCCAGTCGGCGTCGCACGGCACCGAGCGTAAGCATCGCAGCCCGGGCAGTATTTCCAGCCGGGCGTCAAATGCCGGCACCGGTCGCCCGAAGAAGGGTCGCAAGATGGCCGGTCGCACCGGCGGTGTGCGTCGGACGGCGCCGTGTCAGGCGCTGGTCGGCGTGGATGCGGAGCACAACCTGCTGCTGGTCGAGGGCTCGATTCCGGGGCCTAATGGTGGCTACGTAATCGTGCGCAAGTCGAAGACGCGCGCGTAAGCAACGGAATTACACTCATGGTAAACGTGCCAGTTTACAACACGGCGGGCGAGAAGGTCGGCGAGGAAGCGCTGGACGAGGCGTTGCTCGGCGGCGAACTCAATCCGATGCTGCTTAAGCAGGCCGTGGTCATGTACCACGCCAATCAGCGTCAGGGCAGTGCCAAGACCAAGAGTCGGGCGGAAGTGCACGGCTCATCGCACAAGCTGTTTCGCCAGAAAGGTACCGGACGGGCCCGTGTGGGCAACGCTCGCACGCCGGTGCGGCGTGGCGGCGGCATGGCCTTCGCCAAACGCCCCCGCGACTTTCGCCAGCGTATGCCGGTCAAGATGCGCCGCCTGGCACGCAACCAGGCCGTCCTGGCCAAGATTCGCAGCGAAGATGCCATGATCGTCGATGGCCTGGCGGTCGACACACCGAAGACGGCACCTTTTGCCCGGCTTCTGGGTGCGTTGGAGGCTGGGCGCGGCTGCGTGTTCGCCACGCGTGGCATTGACCAGAACGTCTATCGCAGCGGCCGCAACATCCCACGCACGGAGATCGTGGACGTGGCGATGTTGAACGCGTTTCAGATTTTGTCGCGGCGTAAGCTGGTCTTCACACGCGAAGCTTTCGAGCAGTTTCGGGAGCTGGTCAGCGGCGTGGCCGCGGAGTGATTTGATCATGGATATCTACCACACAGTCATTCGGCCGCTGGTTACAGAGAAGAGCACGCACCAGGCTCGCCAGTCGAGCAAGGTTGGCGGCGGCTCCTACAGCTTTGAGGTGCATCCGCTCGCGAACAAGACGCAGATTCGGGATGCGATTGAGAAGATCTACGGCGTGAAGGTCCTGGACGTGCGGACGTCGAACCGACCCGGGAAGGTACGCCGTTTTCGTTTCAAGTTTGGTCAGACGCGGCAGACGAAGAAAGCCGTCGTGACGGTCGACAAGGACAGTCACATCGACCTCTTCTAAACCGTTTACGGAGCAATACGAGGCCAGCCTATGGGCGTCATTAATTACAAGCCGACTACTCCGGGACGCCGCGGTGGTAGCGTGAACGACTACCACGAGATCACGTTCAAGTATCAGAACAATCCGGAGAAGTCGCTCACCCGTCCGTTGAAGAAGAAGGGTGGGCGGAATCATCATGGCAAGGTTACGGCGTGGCACCGCGGCGGCGGTAACAAGCGCCGCTATCGCATCATCGATTTCAAGCGTCGTCTGGACGACGGGCCGGCGAAGGTGCTGGAGATCCAGTACGACCCCAATCGCACGTGCCACATCGCCCTGGTGCAGTACGGCTCAGGCGAAAAACGCTACATCTTGGCGCCGGTGGGCCTGAAAGCTGGCGACGAGGTTGAGAGCGGTATCAAGGTCGAGCCGAAGGCGGGTAACTGCATGCCGTTGTCGTCCATTCCGCTCGGCATGGAAGTGCACAATATCGAGATGTCCCCGGGGCAGGGCGGCAAGCTGGTTCGCACGGCCGGCGGGCAGGCCCGGTTGATGGCCCGCGAGGGCTCCTGGGCGACGATCGAATTGCCCTCGGGCGAGATGCGTCAGGTACGGGTCGAGTGTCGGGCCACGATTGGCCAGCTCGGCAACCTGGATCATCAAAATATCAGTTTGGGCAAGGCTGGCCGGACGCGTTTCCTGGGACGCCGCCCGCACGTGCGTGGCAAGGCGATGAACCCGGTGGCGCACCCGATGGGCGGTGGTGAAGGTCGCAGTAATGGTGGCCGGCACCCGTGTTCGCCCTGGGGTAAGTTGGCCAAGGGTGGTCGCACGCGTAACCCGCGTAAGCAAAGTAACCGACGGATTCTGCGTCGTCGCCGGACGAAGTCGTATGGCGAGGCGAAGCTCCGCCGCAAGTGGTAGGATCGGCGCAGCAGCGAGGATAGATGATGTCGCGCAGCTTGAAGAAAGGCCCGTACGTCGACGAGCGGCTGTACCAGAAGGTTATGGCGGCTCGGGATTCCGGCAGCCACGCGCCGATTCGGGTGTGGAATCGCTCTTGCACGATTGTGCCGGAGTTTGTCGGGACGAATTTCGAGGTTCACAACGGGCGGACGTTCATCAAGGTTTACGTGACCGAGGATATGGTAGGTCACAAGCTGGGCGAGTTTGCGGCGACGCGGACGTTCAAGTCGCACGTGGCGCGCCGCTAGTCGCGCAGGAGATGGTTAGGATGGCCTGGACAGCCAAACACAACTACGCCCGGATTGCGGAGCGCAAGGTGCGTCTGGTTACGGACGTTATCCGCGGCCGGGACTGCAACGAGGCCCTGGAGCTGTTGCGGTTCGAGCATCGGCGTGGGGCGACATTTGTGAGTCGGGTGTTGCAGTCGGCGATGGCCAACGCCAACGAGCAGGAGGCCCAGATGGGTCGGCTGTACGTGTCGGAGGCGCGGGTCGATGCGGGTCCGATCATCAAGCGTTGGCACCCGAAGGACCGCGGTCGCGCGCACCCGATCTTCAAGCGTACGAGTCACATTGTGGTCTCGGTTGACGAGAGGTAATCAGACGTGGGCCAGAAGTGCAATCCAATCGGATTCCGAGTGGGCATCACCGAGGGCTGGAAGTCGCGCTGGTACGCGCCGAAGGCGGCCTTCGGGACCTTCCTCGTCGAGGACGAGCGCATTCGCGAATACATCGATGCGAACCTGAACAAGCGTCCGCCGTACGCGGGTGTCTCTAAGGTCGAGATCGAGCGTACGCGTGACGAGGTCAAGGTGATCCTGCACACGGCTCGTCCGGGCATGGTCATCGGTGCCAAGGGTGCCGAGGTCGACAAGCTGAAGGAAGTGCTTGAGGACCTTATTGATCGGCGGGTGGCGGTGAACATCGTCGAGGTCAAGAACCCCGACCTGGACGCTCACCTGGTTGGTGCGTCGATTGCGGAGCAGCTCAAGAAGCGCATGGGTTTCCGGCGCGTGATGAAGATGAAGTGCGAAGCGGCGATGAACGCAGGCGCGAAGGGCGTGAAGATTATCTGCTCGGGTCGGCTGGGCGGAGCCGAGATGGCCCGGGTCGAGAGTCAGATGCGTGGATCGATTCCGTTGCAGACATTGCAGGCGGATGTGGATTACGCGATCACCACCGCGGTGACGACGGTGGGTACGATCGGGATCAAGGTGTGGATCTACCGCGGGATGTACGGCGAGCAGGTGACGGAGCAGCGACCGGATCGCTTCCGCCGTCGCGGTCGCCGCTAATAGATATGTAGTTGAGGAGGCTTGGTCATGGCGGCCAACATGCCGAAACGAGTCAAGTACCGCAAGTCCCAGAAGGGACGTATTCGCGGTAATGCTGGGCGTGGCAATACGGTCGCGTTTGGCGAATATGGGCTCCAGTCGCTGGCCCCGGGGCGGGTGAATGCCCGTCATATTGAGGCTGGTCGTGTTGCCGCCACGCACTTTCTGCATCGTGAAGGACGCGTGTACATCCGCATCTTTCCGCACAAGCCGGTGTCGACCAAGCCACTGGAAACGCGTATGGGCAAGGGTAAGGGTGAGCCGGATTTCTGGACGGCACTGGTTAAGCCGGGGACGGTGCTTTACGAGATTGGCGGCGTGCCCGAGGAGATAGCCAAGGAAGCCCTGCTGCGCGTAGCTCACAAGATGCCCGTGCGTACCCGATTCGTGGTGCGTCGGCACGGGCTGTAGGTGATTTGATGAAGATCGAAGAGATCAGGGCGATGAAGATCGACGAGCTGCATGCGGAGCTTGAGCGTCTGCGCAGGCATCTGTTTGACCTGCGGGCCCAGGCGGTCACGGAAAAGCTGGAAGACCCGACGCAGCTCGGCAAGACCAAGAGTGACATCGCGCGGATACTTACGGTTCTCAACGAGCATGGTGAGCAGAATGTCGAGCAGCGGCAGGCTCACCTGACGGCTCGGGCGGCCAAACGCTAAGGGATCTGACGGCGCTAAGCGCCAGGTGACGGGTTAAAACAAGATGACCCCTGAGATTCAGAACGAAGCAGCAGTGGTCGGTGCTCACGAGCGTCGGCCGCGTCCGACACGCGTCGGCGTGGTGACTTCTTCGTCGCGAGACAAGACCATCAAGGTGACCGTGTCCTTCCAGGTCCGGCACCCGAAGTATGGCAAGTACATCCGCCGGCGAACAACCCTGCATGCCCATGACGAGCGGAACGAGTGCCACAACGGCGACATGGTTGAAGTGATGCAATGTCGCCCGATCAGCAAGACCAAGTCCTGGCGACTGGTCCGGGTGCTCGAAGAGGCGCCGCGTGCGCGAGGTGGTGACTCGTGATCACGCAGTACACCAAGCTCGACGTGGCGGATAACAGCGGTGCCAAGCGCCTGCAATGTATTCAGGTGCTCAAGGGCGGCTCGGCTCGGCCGGGCAAGCGGCGGTTGCGTCGCGGCGGTGTGGGCGACATTGTCGTCTGTTCCGTGCGACAGGCGCTGCCCACCTCCGACTTAAAGAAGGGCGACAAGGTGCGTTGCGTCGTGGTGCGTACGAAGTATCCGACGCGCCGTCCCGACGGCAGCTACGTCCGCTTCGACAGCCAATGCCGTCGTGATCATCGACGCCGATGGCAACCCTCGAGGCACGCGTGTCTTCGGGGCGGTGGCCCGCGAGTTGCGTGAGCGGAACTTCGCCAAGATCATCTCGCTGGCTGAGGAGGTGTGGTAACGATGGCGGCGCGAATCCGCAAAGACGACATCGTCGAAGTCATCGCGGGTGATCACAAGGGTGCTCGCGGTAAGGTGCTCCGGATCGATCGTGAGAGGGAGCGTCTGATCGTCGAAGGCGTCAATATGGTTCATCGCACGTGCGTCGCGACCGGCGCAATCCGCAGGGTGGACGGGTGCAGAAGGAAGCTCCCATTCATCTGTCGAACGTGATGCCGATCGACCCCAAGAATGATCGCCCTACCCGGGTCCGGTTCGCTTACCACTCTGGACAGCAAGGGCAAGGTCGTCTCCAAGGACCGGGTGGCGACCGGCAAGCGGGCAGCGGGACGGTGCTGAGTGAGATCACCAGGGCCGAGCGCAAGGCTCGAGGCGGTGCAGGTCGATGAGTCGATTGCAAGAGAAATACCGGGACGAGGTGCTCCCCGCTTTGCGGGATGAGCTGGGCCGGACGAATACCATGTCGCTTCCGCGGCTGGAGAAAATCGTCGTGTCGATGGGGTTGGGCAAGGCGGTGGCCGAGTCCACGAACAAGGCTCGCGAGAACAAGCGTTTCAGCGAGGCGGAGCAGGCTCTGGCGACGGTTACCGGTCAGAAGCCGCGGCTGTGCAAAGCGCGTAAGAGCGTGTCGAACTTCAAACTGCGTGAGGGTTACGACGTGGGTTTGATGGTGACGCTACGTGGGACGCGCATGTTCGAGTTTCTCGATCGGCTGGTGGCTCTGGCGGTGCCGCGTGTGCGTGACTTCCGCGGGTTGAACCCGAACAGTTTTGACGGTCGCGGGAACTATGGGATGGGTCTTACCGAGTATGGTGTGTTTCCGGAGATTGACCCGGACAAGGTGACCTATCAGCAGGGGATGAACATAACGATCTGTACCTCGGCAGAGAATGACGCCGAAGCCCGCCGACTGTTGTCGTTGCTGGGCATGCCTTTCCGGAGCTAGGAACACATGGCAAGACTGGCGCTGAAGATCAAATGCAAGCAGGAGCCGAAGTACCGGGTGCGGTCGTACCATCGGTGTGAGCTGTGTGGTCGTTCGCGGGCGGTATATCGGAAGTTTCGTATTTGCCGGTTGTGCTTCCGGAAGCTCGCTCATGAAGGGCGTATTCCCGGGGTACGCAAGGCCAGTTGGTGAGAGGGACGTGTGCGATGCCGACATCTGATCCAATTGCCGACATGCTGACGCGTATTCGCAATGCCAACTCGGTATGCAAGCCGCGCGTTCGCGTGATGCGCAACAAGGCATGCGTGGGTGTGGCCCGCGTGTTGAAAGAGGAAGGCTACATCAACGACTACATGTCGATTGATGATACGGGCCAGGGCGTGATCGATATCGATCTGAAGTATGACGAGGACGGGGCGCAGTTGATTCGCCATATTCAGCGGAGCAGCCGGCCCGGTTGCCGCGTCTACACGAAGGTGGACGACCTGAAGCGCGTCTGCGACGGGTTGGGTATCGCGATCGTCTCGACCAGCAAGGGTGTGCTCAGCGACCGGCAATGTCGCCACGAACGCGTGGGCGGCGAGGTCCTCTGTACAGTGTGGTGATTCATGTCACGTGTAGGTAACAAACCGGTACCGATCACCGGCGGCGCCAAGGTGGAGCTGTCCGGTCGGCTGGTCAAGGTCTCGGGCCCCAAGGGCAACCTGAGCTGGGAGGTCCCGGAGCCGATCAGCGTTGCCGTCGAAGGCAATGAAGTGGTCGTCAAGCGCCCCAATGACGAGCGGATGAGCCGGGCGTTGCACGGCCTGTCGCGGGCGCTCATAGCCAACATGGTTGTTGGCGTGACGACGGGCTACCAGATAGCTCTGGAGATCTACGGCGCCGGTTACAACTGTAGTACCGAAGGCAAGACGCTGCTGCTCAACATCGGCTACATGGGACGCGGCCACAATCGCAAGGCCCAGTTCGAGATTCCCATACCGGCCGGTCTGGAAGTGAGCATCCAGACGCCGACGGCTCGTGGTAACAGCGAGCCGGCCAAGCTGAGTGTGAGCGGTTGCGACAAGCAGATGGTGGGTCAGTTTGCGGCCGAGTTGCGCAAGCTGCGTAAGCCTGAGCCCTATCTGGGCAAGGGGATTCGTTACGCCGGCGAGCAGATTCGCCGCAAGGCCGGGAAGGTGTTTGCCGGCGGCGGTTAATCCGGCCGTTGGTGAGGATTACGACGATGAGAAAAGAGCTGCTCAAAGGTATGCGGCAGAAACGCCGGGTGAAACGTGTCCGCAAGAAGGTCACGGGCATTTCGGATCGCCCGCGCTTGGCCGTTTCCCGGTCGAACCAGCATATTTACGCCCAGGTCATCGACGATACCAGTGGCCGTACGCTCTGTGCCGTTGGCACCATGTCGAAGGACATGCGTACGACGACGCCCGCTGGCGGAAACGTCAATGCGGCCGCCGAGATCGGTAAGGTGATCGGGCAGAAAGCCCGCGAGTTGGGAATCGAGCAGGTGTGCTTCGATCGTCGCGGCAGGCGTTATCACGGTCGAATCAAGGCCCTAGCGGACGCGGCTCGCGAGGCCGGTCTCAAGTTCTAGCGGGATGAATATTCATGGCAACCAAGCCAGCAAGAGGTAGGCCTCCACGCGGTCGCGGTCGCGGTCGACCGGAGTTCGATGACGATCGTGGCCTCGAGGATACGCTCGTCAAGCTCTACCGCTGTGCGACCGTCGTGAAGGGCGGACGCCGATTCTCTTTCGGCGCGCTCGTGGTCGTCGGCGACAAGCAGGGCCAGGTCGGGTTCGGGTACGGCAAGGCCAACGAGGTGCCCCCGGCGGTTGAGAAAGGGGTCAAGCAGGCCCGCCGAACGCTCCACCGCATCCCCATGCGCGGCACCACGATCCCGCACCGCACTATCGGACGCTTCGGCTCCAGTCGAATCGTCATGATTCCGGCCTCCGAAGGTACCGGCGTTATCGCCAGTTCGGCGCCGCGCGCCGTCCTTGAACTGGCCGGTATCAAGGATGTTTTGACGAAGTGTTACGGCTCAACCAGCCCGAAGAATCTGGTCAAGGCGACCATCAACGGGTTGCGGTCGCTGCGGACTCGGAAGCAGATCGAGGCTCTGCGCGGCGTAACGCTCGATCTCCCGCCGGAGAAGGAGCCCGAGAAGGAAGTCATCGGCACCGACGTTGAAGAAGGGCTGACGGCGACGGTCGAGCAGCCTGAGGTCAAGCAGATGGCTCCGACCGAGCCGCCGGCGGAGCGGGAGCCTGACCGCCCGAGCGATAGCGGTGCACCGGCGCCGGCTGCGGAGGACCAGCCTGATGATGCTTAACGATATTACCGCGGAGGCCGGCGCCCACAAGAAACGCAAACGCGTTGGGCGTGGCGAGAGCAGCGGCATGGGCAAGACCTGTGGCCGCGGCAACAAGGGCTGCCAGTCGCGCAGTGGTGGCGGCACACGCCCCACGCACGAAGGCGGGCAGATGCCCATCTTCCGCCGGCTGCCGAAGCGCGGTTTCAGCAACGTGAACTTTGCTCGGACCTGGCAGGTTGTCAATCTTGACCGGCTCGAACGGGCTTTTGACAGCGGCACGCAGATCGACGTGGAAACGCTCAAGCAGCGTCGGCTGATCAGCGGTGCGCGTCCGATCGTCAAGATTCTCGCGAAGGGCACGCTTTCGAAGAAGTTGAGCGTTGCAGCGCACGCTTTCAGCCCCAAGGCCCGTGAAGCGATCGAGCAGGCCGGCGGAACCGTGACGGTAATCACGCTTGCTGATCCGGCCGAACAGGCGCGGGCGAAGCGCAACAGCAAGAAGAAGACTCGCGCGAAGACGGCGCCGCCCAAGGCTGAGAAGCCGGTCGAGGTGGCGCCGGCAGCAGCGCCCCCGGCGGAGCCGGAGGCGCCGCAGGCCGAGCCCGAGAAGCCCGCCGAGCAAGGTGGCGCGGAGTAGCTGGGTTTCAGCGGATAAAGGATAGCCGGTCATGTTCCGTGCGTTTTTCAATGTCTTCCGCATTCCGGACCTTCGCCAGAAGGTGCTGTTCACGCTGATGATGCTCTGCGTCTATCGCATCGGCTTCTACGTGCCGCTGCCCGGCGTGGACCAGGAAGCACTCGGCGTCCACTGGCAATCGCAAGGTGGCGCTGCGGAACAAGCTGCCGCGCTGTTCGCCATGTTCACTGGTGGCGACCTGGGCCAGAGCACGCTCTTCGGCCTGGGGATCATGCCCTACATCTCCGCTTCCATTATTCTCCAACTGCTCGTTACCGTCGTGCCCGCCCTCGAAAAGCTACAAAAGGAGGGGGAGAGTGGTCGACGCAAAATCATGGAATATACGCGCTACCTTACGGTGGCGCTATGTATCGTTCAGGCCACCTTCTGGGTTCGTTACCTGATCTCCAGCGAGTTGGTCTATCCCGACTATCGCGGCTTCAGTTTCGTCATAATCGCGCTTACCGGCCTGATCGCCGGCACCATGATCCTGATGTGGATTGGTGAGCAGATCGACGAGTATGGCATCGGCAACGGTATCAGCCTGCTCATCATGGCGGGCATCATCGCCCGTATGCCCTATGTCTTCATCGAGGTCTTTCGCGGGATTCTCGCCTCTTCCAGCGGCGGCCTGCCCACCCCGGGTACGATGACGCCTGAAAAGGTCGTCTTCCTGGTGGTTTCGTTCGTTGCTGTTGTAGCCGGCTCGATTCTCATTACGCAAGCCCAGCGACGTATCCCGATCCAGCAGGCCAAGCAGACTCGCGGGCGGCGCGTCGTCGGCGGTGCCCGGCACTATCTGCCGCTGCGAGTGAACCACGGCGGCGTCATGCCGATCATCTTCGCCAGCTCGTTCCTGCTGTTCCCAGGCGTGGTGCTGGGCTGGATGAGCCGGTCGGGGATTCCGCCGCTCGGGCTGTGGAGTTGGCTCCAGGGAGCGCTGCTTCCCGGTGCGTTCATCTACAACCTGGCCTACGCTCTGATGGTTTTCTTCTTTGCGTACTTCTGGGTGTCGGTGCAGTTCCAGCCGAAAGAGCTTTCCAACCACCTGCGCGATATGGGCAGCTTCATCCCCGGGCTTAGGCCGGGCAAGCGTACGTCTGACTATCTCGAATCGGTGATGAACCGCATCACCTATGTTGGTGCTGGCTTCCTGGCGGTCATCGCGTTGATTCCGTCGATCACGGCGGTCTATCTCGAGATTCCGTATCGTATCTCGGCGTTCCTGGGTGGCACGGGTTTGCTGATCGTCGTCAGCGTCGCGCTCGACGTCATCCAGCGACTCGAAGCCAACCTGATCATGCGTAACTACGACGGGTTCCTCGGGGGCGAGGGGACCGGTCGCGTGAAGGGGAGGATGTATTGATGCCCGCACAGCGACTCATCTTCCTCGGGCCTCCCGGCTCAGGAAAAGGTACCCAGGCAGCCCGGGTCCAGGACAAGATCGGTCTGGTGCAGCTCTCCAGCGGCGACGCGCTGCGTCGCGAGCGGAAAGAGGGCAGCGAGATCGGGCGTAAGGCGGCCGAGTACATGGACGCCGGCACGCTTGTCCCCGACGAGGTCATTACCGGTGTGATGCTGGCTGCGATCGACAAGCTGCCCGCCGGGAGCGGCTTCATTCTTGATGGTTTTCCGCGTACGGTGGCCCAGGCGGAGTCGCTTGACGCCGGCCTGAAGCAGCGTCAGCTCGCAATCGACGTCGTCCTCGACTTCAAGCTCGCCGACGATGAAATAATCCGGCGAATCGTAGAGCGACGTGTTTGCGGAGATTGCGGAGCTACTTATAATTTGAGTTTTCTGCCGCCCAAGCAGGACGGTATTTGCGATAAGTGCGGTGGACACAACATCATCCAGCGGCCTGACGATTGTGAAAAGGTCGTTCGGACCCGGCTGGAGACGTACCGCGCGCAGACTGCTCCGCTGGTCGAGTATTACTCGGGCACGGGGTTGCTGCACACGGTGGATTCCGCCACGGGTGCTGAAGCGGTAGCCCGGGAGGTGTTCCGCATTGTCGGTGCGGACGGTAGTGATTGATGGCGCCGCGGATTGTGATCAAGTCGCCACGTGAGATCGAACTCATGCGGGCGGCGGGTCGGCTCGTAGGTCAGATTCTCACCGAGCTTGAGTCGCTGGTCCGGCCCGGAATCACGAGCGCCGAGTTGAACGATCGCGCCTGTGAGTTGATTGAAAAGGCCGGCGCGACGGCGTTATTTCGCGGCGAGCGTCACCCGCAGGCACGGTTTCCGTTTCCGGCCTGCATCTGTGCGTCGGCCAACGAGATTGTTGTGCACGGCATTCCGGATGAGTGCCCGCTGAATGAAGGCGACATACTCAGCGTGGATTGCGGCGTGCGGCTGAAAGGATATTGCGGAGATGCTGCCCGGACTTTTGCGGTCGGACAGATTCCGCCGGCGGCGCGGCGGCTGCTTGATGTGACCCGTGAGGCACTTGAGGTCGCCGTTCGCGAGATTCGCCCCGGGCGAGCCTGGAGCGAGGTTGCCGGGCTGATGCAGGAATGTGTTGAAGAGCAGGGCTTCGGCGTCGTGCGTGAGTTTGTTGGCCACGGAATCGGCCAGAAGATGCACGAGGAGCCGAAGGTGCCGAACTATTACGATCGTCGCCAGCGCGACTGTGATTTTGAGCTGGTTTCGGGCATGGCCCTGGCGATCGAGCCGATGGTGACGGCCGGCAAGCCCGGTGTGGTCATCGCGGATGGTACGGGTTGGCCGGTGGCGACTCGTGACGGGTCGTTGGCCGCCCATTTTGAGCATACCGTCGTCGTTGGCAACGACGGAGCAGAAGTTTTGACCGGCGGGAGCTGAGCTTCCCGCAGAATCCCGCGGAGGTGCGCGGATGAAAGTACGCAGCAGCGTCAAGCGTATCTGTGAGAATTGCAAGATCGTCAAGCGTAAGGGTGTCGTCCGGGTGATTTGTACCAACCCGCGTCACAAGCAGCGTCAGGGCTAGAGCAAGCTCTATTTACTCGTAGCGGCTTCCCTGCCGTTTTTTCTAGGACACACATGGATGGTTTTGGACGCCACGAGTTTGTCGAAAACGCTGTAATACCCCAGTAGAGGTCTGTAAACATGCCACGTATTGCCGGTGTCGATATCCCAGCCCAGAAGCGGATTGATGTGGCTTTGCGCTACATCTATGGGATTGGTCCCACGCGCGCGCTGGAGATTGTCAAGAAAGCCGAGATCGAGCCCGAGGTGCGCTCCAACAAGCTGAGCGAGGAAGAGGTCAGCCGCATTGCCGGCATCATCGAGCGCGACTACGTGGTCGAGGGCCAATTGCGTCGCCAGTTGCAGCAGAATATCTCGCGGTTGCGTGAGATTCGCTGCTATCGCGGGCTGCGTCACATTCGCGGCCTGCCGGTGCGTGGACAGCGTACCCGGACCAACGCGCGGACGCGCAAGGGGCCCCGCAAGACGGTGGCTGGTAAGAAGGGTATCAAGGAGATGCACCGAGGTTAGTGCATCAGCAAGGGAGCCGATCAATTGGCCAAGACAGGTCCAAAGCGTCGTGGGAAGCGTAATGTCGCCAAGGGCATTGCGCACATCAAGGCGACGTTCAACAACACGGTGGTGACCATTACCGACATGAACGGCGACACTCTATGTTGGGCGTCCGCTGGTTCCGTGCCGGCCGGTGGTGGCGACAAGAAGTTCGTCGGTGCCCGCAAGAGCACCCCGTTCGCCGCCCAGCGTGCGGCGCAGTATTGTGCCCACGAGGCCAAGAAGCACGGCGTGGTCGAGGTCGAGGTGCGCGTGAAGGGGCCCGGTGCCGGTCGCGAGTCGGCCATCACCGCTCTCCAGGCCGCCGGGCTGCGTGTGCAGACCATCGAAGACGTCACTCCCTTGCCACATAACGGTTGCCGCCCGCGCAAGCGGCGGAGGGTGTAGTAATGGCCAGATTGACCGGACCGAGTACGCGGCTTTCCCGGCGCGAGGGCATCAACCTGATGCTGAAGCCCATTCGCGACGAAACTGGGAAGAACCCGCTCGAGCGAGAATACAAGAACTACCCACCCGGTATGCACATGTGGCGCCGTGGCAAAACCTCTGACTACGCCGTCCGGCTGCGCGAGAAGCAAAAGGTCAAGCGGCACTACGGCGTGCTTGAGAAGCAGTTCCGGCGCTACTTCGAGATGGCGGATCGCTCGCCCGGTAACACCGGCGAGGAGTTGCTTCAGATTCTCGAACGTCGCCTGGACAACGTGGTCTACAAGACCCGTTTTGTCGCCGGGCGGCGCGGTGCGCGGCAGGCCGTCGTGCATGGCCACTTCATGGTGAATGGGCGCAAGGTTGACCGGCCTGGTTACATGGTCGAAGTCGGCGACGTCATCACCCTGCGACAGCGCGAGAAGACCCAGAAGTATGTCCAGGCCCAGATGGCGCTGCTGGAGGGTGTTTCCAACCCGCCGCAGCAAAGCTGGCTGGTGGTCGACCCGCAGAAGCTCGAGGCGCGCGTGGCAGCGCTCCCCGGGCGCGATGACGTATTAATCCCCATCGAGGAGCAGCTCATCGTCGAGTTCTGTTCCCGTTAAGTGAGAGAGTGTGGTGGGGCCGCAGGGCCCCGGGGTGAACAGCGCAATACCCGGTCTCGGGAGGCGAACGCACATGCGGATCAGATGGCGCGGCTTGGAGCTGCCGACACGCGTAATCAAGGACGAGTCCGTCAGCACGGACAAATACGGCCTGTTCAGCATCGAGCCCTTCGAGCGCGGGTTCGGGACCACGGTAGGCAACAGCCTGCGGCGGATCCTGCTCTCGAGCCTGGAAGGCTCGGCGGTCACCCACGTGCGCATTGCCGGGGCTGACCACGAGTTCACGTCGTTGCCCGGCGTGTACGAAGACATCACCGACATCATACTCAACATCAAATCGCTGGTTGTTGATCTCGAAAGCGAGATGCCCAAGACCATGCGTGTTGAGCGGCGCGAGAAGGGCGAGGTGCACGCCGGCGATTTCGAGGCCGACGCCGCCATTACCGTTCACAACCCGGATCTGCTGATCGCCACGCTCACCGACGATGTCCCGTTCTCGATCGAGTTGACGATCGACCGCGGGCGCGGCTACGTGCCCGCATCGGAGCACACCGACGAGAACGACGAGATCGGTGTTATCCCAATCGACGCGCTTTACTCGCCGGTCGCGCGGGTACGCTATCGCACCGAGGACACCCGCGTGGTGCAAAAGGTCAATTACGATCGGCTCATCATGGAGGTTTGGACCAAGGGCACGACCAAGCCCGAGGACGCCATTGTCGAGGCGGCCAAGATCCTCCGCAAGCACCTCAACCCGTTCGTTCAGTATTACGAGCTGGGCGATCTCATGACCGCGGCCGAAGCGCAGCGTGAAGAGCAGGAAGAGGGCATCGACGACGAGCTGCGTCAGAAGCTGGACCGCTCGATCGCTACGCTCGATCTGTCCGTTCGGGCGAGCAACTGCCTGGAATCGGCGAAGATCGGGACGATTGGCGAACTGGTTCGTTTGACCGAGGCGGATCTGCTCCAACTCCGCAGTTTCGGCAAGACTTCGTTGGTTGAGGTGAAGGAGAAGCTTGCTGAAGTCGGGCTCGATCTCGGCATAGGCCGTGAGTCGCAGTCTGGCGGCAGCATGAGCGCAGATGCCGATATAGACACCGACACCGATATAGATACAGATATGGATACAGATACTGATGATGACGTGGACGAAGGTGGCACCTACTGACCACAGTTCCGTCATCTGAAGCCCACGAGGGTTAGTACGATGCGTCACCGTATAGGCGGAAGAATCCTGAATCGCACGGCCAGCCACCGGGTGGCTCTGCGCCGCAACATGGTCCAGAGCCTCTTCGAGCACGGCGAGGTGCGCACGACCATTCCAAAGGCCAAGGAAGCCCGCGTCTTTGCCGAGCGTCTGGTTACGCTGGCGATTGATGGCAGCCTGGCGGCCCGGCAGCGCGCCGAGGCACTGCTCCAGGACCGTGCCATCATTCCCGCCGAGCACCGTGACGATTATGACCGCATGAGCGACGCCAAGCGCGACAAGGTGTTGCGCTCGCGTTCCGGCCGGCGTCACCGGCGCAACGCCCCGCGCCACGGGCTCAAGTTCACTGCCGAATCGGTGATGAATCGCCTGTTCACCGAGATCGGCCCGAAGATGAAACGCCGGAACGAGCAGCGCGGTTGCAGCGGCGGCTACACGCGGATCATCAAGCTGGCGGATCGGCGTCTGGGCGACGGTGGGCAGCTCGCGATTCTCCAGCTTGTCGACGACAAGGACGAGCCGCGGCCGCGCAGCAGTGCCAAGACCGAGCGCAAACGCCGCGCGCGGGTCAAGTACGACGTCTACGCTGGCAAGCCGCGGCAGCAGCGCGGCCGGCGTCGCGCCGGGCGCAAGGCTGCGGCGGAAGTTGCTCCAGCCGAGACGAAGCCGGCCGAGGCCGCGAGCGAGTCGTCCGAGGAGTAGCACTGGTGCCGTCGATTTTCTCGCGCATCGTGGCTGGCGAGATCCCCTGTCAGAAGGTGTTCGAGAACGATCTGGTCTTCGCGTTTCTCGACATCAACCCCTTGTCCGTCGGCCACACTCTGCTCGTGCCTAAGCGGGAGGTTGAGCGCGTCGAGGATCTTACCCCGGACGAGGCGGCCGAACTGGGCCGGCAGTTGTCCGTCCTGACGCGCAAGGTTCTGAAGGCCACCGGAGCGCCGGCGTGCAACGTGCTCCAGAACAATGGCCCGATCGCTGGCCAGGAAGTGCCGCACGTGCACTACCACATCATCCCGCGTCGCGAGGGTGATGGTCTGGGGTATCGCTGGAAGCCGCAGAAGGGCGTGCCGGCGGAGCTGGAAGCGTTGGCCGAGAAGATTCGGTCGGCGGAGTAGTGCTCTGTCATCAGTTAGTTTTCGGGTGGGGCGGGCGTCTCGCCCGCCGCATGGTGCGTCAGATGACCACGCAACCTGAACACTTAGCTGTGACATAGCACTAGGGCGCGTTTATAATCAGGTATCCCAGGGGACGTAGCTCAGCTGGGAGAGCGTCGCGTTCGCAATGCGAAGGTCGTGGGTTCGAATCCCATCGTCTCCAATCGGTCGGCCCGCGGCAGAATAGCCGGGGCCGACGTTGTTTCCGGGCCGGGTGGTTGTTGGTGGCAGGGTGGGTATGAACGAGGAACTCCTCCGACAACGCATATACGAGTGGCTGGCGACGACCTTCTTCACGCTGACGCTGGTGCTGCAGATTTGCGGCGGCGGCGTGGCGCATACGGTTGGCGATTTCGGCTCGCACTGGTCGCTCGAACTGACTGTCAGCCCGGATAACCCCTTCTGGATCCCAGTGATCATCGCTTTTCTGATTCGCGGCGGGTTATGGGTCCGTCGCCGCCGGCTGCCGAAGCCGGGCCACTGCGTCAAATGCGGCTACGACCTCACCGGCAACGTCAGCGGGCAGTGCCCCGAATGCGGGGAGAAGGTATGAACATGTTCGACAACTGGAACCGGGCTGTGAGCTTGACCAGATTTTCGGGCATCGTTTTCTCCGCCGTTCTCGGCCTACTCACCTGCGGGTGTGGCTTGCTTCGCATTCCGTACTCGACGACCATCCCCCGCGAGCCGCTCCGACGAGTGTGCGTACGGGCGTATGAGTCGCGAGAACCCGTGCGTGATGCAAAGGTCGCGATGATCCTCTACAAGCATGACAATTGGATGGAACCGGTTGGGTGTTGGGGCATTACTGAATCGTCCGAAGATGTGGCCGGGGCCGCTGGAATTCTCACAGAACAAAAGCGTGAGACCTGGCAGGCGGAGGGCATTGGAGACGGAATAGTCGAGATTGCACCCAGGACGAATTGCTCATGGCTGATTGTCTGGTTGCCGTTGACACCAGTTCTGGGGCCGTGGGCGTACAACACGTACGACGGTGTCATCGTCGCCTCGGCTCCAGGTTGGAAGACCATATGGCTCACCGATCGTGTCACACTTCCCTGCGTTTCCGGGGCGGAGTGTGGATCTGGGGAATCACGATTTACGAATGGGACCTACGCCGAAGTGGTGGAGGGCGTACTCCACGTGTACCTACCCAAGCCCGATGACCTTTAAGGTCGCCGGGGTGAGGACCATGGAGTGACGGGGGACTTACTGGAACGCCGGCACAAGACGAAGGCTGGCAGACGGCAGGCCGCGACACAGTCGCGGTTTGCCCGTGCGAAATGCCGCGCCAGCGGGCCCGCATGGGCTGCCTTGACAGCCGGACCGGCGGGGCTATACTCCTATCGTAAGAAATACGAAATAGGAAATATTACTAACAATGTCCAGCCGTCGGAGTGAGATTGATCGCCGCACCGAGGAGTTTGCCGAGACCTGCCGTGCGCTGGGGCTGAAGCTGACGCACCAGCGGCTGACCATCTTTCGCGAGTTGGCCGGCAGTACCGAGCATCCGGACGCCGAGACGATCTATCAGAGCGTTTCTCGCCGGGTGAGCAACATCTCGCGCGACACGGTCTATCGCACGCTGGCGGCGCTCGAATCTCACGGGCTGATTCAGCGCACGGAGACGCTTGGCGGCCCGACACGCTATGATGCCCGGGGCGAGCACCATCATCACTTCATCTGTACGAGTTGCGGCCGGATTTTTGATTTCTTCAGTGCCGCGCTCGACGATTTGCCCATTCCGGACGAAGTTCGCACCCTGGGCGAGATCGACCAGGCCCAGGTGCAGGTGCGCGGCCTGTGTGCCGCTTGCGCCCGCAGGAAACGTTCTGCCAAAAGGAGCTAAACGCCGGCCGACCGTGCCGGCGAAATGATAGATGTGGGATGAACAAGAGTTCGCACTACCGCTGTTGATATCAGCATCAAGAAAGGAACAACGCCATGTGTAGCGAAAACCGATTGCCGTTGATTGGTGAGAAAGCCCCGTCGTTCAAGGCCGAGACCACGCAGGGCATGATCAATTTCCCCGAGGATTTCAAGGGCAAGTGGGTGGTATTCTTCTCACACCCGGCCGATTTTACGCCGGTGTGCACGACTGAGTTCATGACCTTTGCGTCGATGCAGCCGGAGTTTGAGAAGCTCAATTGCCAGCTCATCGGCCTGTCGATCGACAGCACGTACAGCCACATTGCGTGGCTGCGCACGATCAAAGAGAAGATTTGTTACAAGGACATGAAGGACGTCGAGGTGACTTTCCCGGTCATCAGCGACCTGACCATGGAGGTGTCCAAGGCGTTTGGCATGCTCCAGCCGGCCGCGAGCAACACGCAGGCCGTTCGGGCCGTCTTCATCATCGACCCGCAGGCGGTTGTGCGGGCGATTCTCTACTATCCGCTCTCCAATGGCCGCAATATGCAGGAGGTCAAGCGCCTGCTGACGGCGATGCAGCTTTCGGATGCCGAGCAGATCGCCACGCCGGCGAATTGGCAGCCTGGCGACGACGTGATCGTGCCGCCTCCGGGTTCCTGCGGCAGTGCCAAGGAACGCGTCGAGAAGCCCGGCGACACCAAGGTGCTTGACTGGTTCATGGTCATGCGTAAATGCCCGAGTTAGTCAACTCAGGTGTGATCGATTGACTCCGCCACCCGGCGCCGGCCGCTGTGGTCCAGGCTTGGTTCAACACCGGCGGCCTGACTACGCCGGCCGGTGCTCGGGTGTTGCGGGTTTACCACTTCGTGCTGGGTTGCTTGGCCGTTTTCTGCGCAGTGGTCGGCGTAGCCGTGGTGCTGGGCCCATCGAAGGGGATCTCGTTCAGCTTACGCTGCACCGCGGCCGTCGCCGTGCCGTTCAGGGGCGTCCCCGGCCAGCCGCCGTTGAAGACGAACGTGAGCAGCATCCAAGCGATCACGATCACGAGGCTCATCATGACGACGTACCAGCGTGTGCTCTTGTGCCGGCAGGTGTGTGACGCGCTGGCCGGTGCGGCACCGGCGTGGGCGACGGTGCACTTCACAGTCGATTGATAACTCGCGGCGACGGGGCCGGCGGCCAGCGCCACGGGTGGATCGTTCGGGACACACAACTCCGCATCAGCGACAACGCCGACGTCCAACGACACAGCCTCGTTTGGCTCGACAGGCGTGTCGAGATCCGCTGGCAACGCGTTGGCCGGCTCGTCCGTCGGTTCGACGTTCGGTAACTCGGCGTTCGACTGGCACGTGTCGCCGGGCTCACTGGCGACCTCGGTCAGGTGGCGAGGTTCACACGTGGCTTCCGCTGGCTCAGGGGGCGTGCTCGTGTCTTCGGCTGCCTCAATGGGGGCGTCGACAATGTCGGTCGTATCGGCGGACTCGGGCTCGGTGGCTTCAGCGGGTTCACATGCGGGTTCAGCCACGTCTACGGATTCGTCGGTCCGTTTGGTTGCCTCAGCGGGAGCGCTGCTGAGCTCCATTACCGCCGCTGACTCGGTCGCTTCGACGGATTGAGCGGGCTCCAAATTATCAGGCGTAGCGTCGGCCGCATCATCCGCGGGCGTTGCCGGAGGGGGGACGGTGGCAGATCGTCGGCGGGGCGTGTGCGACTCGATTGTCGTCTCTGGTTCATGGGCATGTTTGGCACGCGGGCTCTGGGATTGACGCAGGTGCAGGTTGTGTTGTTGCAGAATGCGCTGCACGACCTCGGGGCCCCAGCTCTCGACCTCGGTCCAGTGCAGATCCTCCCAGTGGTTGCGGATTATCGGTCGGCCCGGGCGTGTTGGTTCGGAGGTGCCGTTGGTTGTGCCGCGCTGTAGGCCGATGGACTCAAGCGCACCGTCGCAGGCGTGTCGCCGGACGGCCGTCGCTACCTGCGCCCGGGCGCGTTTGGCCTCGCAGAACAGCGGTGCTGCGAAGACCAGGTCGCGATCATGGAAGTGGACGAGGAGTCGGTAAACCGCCCCCGGTCGGCCACGCAAATGCATATATCCACCTCGTGCCAAGGCGTGTTTCATGGCCCGTGATCAACCTTTCCCTCACGATAGGCAGAGAAATGTAACGTCCCTGCATACATTTGAACAGTCCTGGACGACTCGTATTCTCCTTGGTGAAAACAGCCACAATCAGGCGGAACCCCTGTGTTTCAGGGCCGCAACGATCTGGCGCCGAAAGCGCCGCACGGACCGCAGCGGGGGGCTTCGCGTCCACGGCCCGGCTCAGGCGGTGATACGCTCCTGATTCCCCATGTACTTGCGCAATGCTGCCGGCACCGTGACGCTGCCGTCCGCGTTCTGGTTCAGCTCCAGCAGCGGGATCAGGATCCGCGGACTGGCTACGACGGTGTTGTTCAGTGTGTGGCAGAATTCGGGCTTGCCGGTGTCGCTGTTGCGGTAGCGCAGGTTCAGCCGCCGAGCCTGGAAATCGTGAAATCGGCTCGCGCTGTGCGTCTCGCTGTACATTCCCCGGCTGGGCATCCACGTTTCGATGTCATACATGCGCACCTTGCCCTGGCCCATGTCGCCGGTGCAGACCTCGACGACGCGGTAGGGCAGCTCGAGCAGTTGCAGCACCCGCTCCGAGTTCTTGATGATCACGTCGTGCCAGCGGGCGGATTCCTCGGCGTCGGCCGCACAGACCACCACCTGCTCGATCTTGTCGAAGTAGTGGATGCGGTAGAGGCCGCGCGTGTCCTTGCCGGCCGCGCCGGCCTCGCGGCGAAAACAGGTGCTCCGCGCGAAATAGAGCTTCGGTAACTCGGCTTGTTCGAGTAGCTCCTCGCCATGCAGCCCGGTCAACGGCACCTCGGCCGTCCCTACCAGGCTCTGGTCATCGCGCTCGCACCGATAAACCTCCTCCTGGTGTAGCGGGAAGAAGCCCGTCCCGTACATCAGCGCGTCGTTCACCAGCACGGGCACGGTCAGCGGCGTGAAGCCGGCTTCGGTCATCAGATCCCACGCCAGACGCATCACTGCTTCGTGCAGCCGGGCACCGTCACCCACGAGCGTGTAATTGCGCGAGCCGGCGATGCGCACGCCCCGCTCGATGTCGAAGATCCCCAGCGTTTGGCCGAGTTCCAGGTGGTCTTTCAGCTCGAAGCCGTATTCCTCCGGCTTACGTGGCTCGCCGACGCGCCGGACCTCGACGTTGCCCGATTCGTCCGGGCCGATCGGTGCGTCCGGATGCGGAATCTGTGGCACGAGCAGCAGCAACTCATGCAGGTCGGCATCGACGGTCTCACGCTCGGCCTCGATCTCTTTGAGGCGACTCTTGAGCTGGCCCATGGATTGGCTGAGCTTTGCCTTTTCCGCCGGCGGGGCCTTGGCGATCTGTTCGCCGGCCTGTTTCTGCTGGTGGCGCAGCTCGTTAAATTCGGTTTCCAGTTCGCGCCGCCGCTGGTCCACCGCCAGCAGTCGATCAATATCGACTTTCATGTTTTTGTCAGTGGCGGCCTTGCGAACGAGGTCCGGGTTTTCGCGAATCAGCTTCAGATCGATCATGCTCGGTTCCTTCAGCGAAACTGTCGGCCCACGTATCGGACCGTGGTCAGTCCGTCGGGCCGGGGAGATGCATTATAGAGCCCGCCCGTATCACCGCGAGCCGGGCTGCGTTGCCAGCGGGTTATGTTCAAACTCCACCAGTTCCGCGGTCCGATCATGCGGCCCCGTGCCGACCATGAAGCGTGACTTGAGCCGATAAACCTCCGGCAGCAACTCGATCACCTGGCGTGCATCCAGCCCGGTGAGCACGTCCCACGGGGCCGTCACACCCCGTTCCACCAGGTTCGCTACTGAGACCGGATTATCCAGCCGCAATAACCACTCTGCCCGCGCCAGCCGGAGGGCTTGCTCGACCTGTCCGGGCGGCAGGTTGGCCAGGCGTACGGCCTGTTCGCGCTCGATGTACCCGGTGATGAGCCGCTTCAGATCGAAACCCGCGTTCGGCAACGACACCGTGTGCAGCCACTCATCCTGGACATATAGCCAGTGCCACTGCCAACGCCGCGTGGCATCAAGCTCCAGTGGCAACGGCAACGGTATGCCGAGCAGCCACCCGATCGTTTGGCGCAACAGCTCGCTTTTTTCCGGCCCCAGCCGCGTGGTTGCCAGTGTGTGCCCGACCTCCACGCGCAGCGGGCTTTGCTCGTCGGTCACCCACGCGATCGAGGTCATCACCGGCTCGTCGGCAGGGGGGGCCTGGTCGGCACCGAACGTCGGCGACTGTGGACGCGGCGGCGGCGCATCCGCGCCCCAATTACCCCAGAAACGCTCTGCGGCCGACCGTACCGCATCAGCCGTTACGTCTCCAACCACTAGCACCTCGATGCTGCTGATGGCCGCCAGGTAGCTCAACCACGCCTCCACATCCTGAGGAGTTCGCGGCCAGGCCAACGCTTCACGCCGAAGCCCCAACAACCCGGGCGGCAGATAGTGATCCTCGGCGTACAAGTCCGGCGGCGCACCGCGATACAACGCACCCGCCCCGCGCAAGTTTGCGAACGCCTGGACACAATTCGTCGGGCTCGTGTCGGGCTGGCGAATCAGTTCGGCGTGCAACGCGATCATCTGCGCCACCAACTCCGGCGACCCGGTCGACTCAAGTCCTGGGCGCGAGCGGCCCATTACCGGATACACGTCGAGCCCGTTGCACGCCAGATAGTCGCGCAACCGGTTCACGTTGCGTTCTTTCGAGCCGCTGGCCAGCAGTGTGGAGAATGTCTGTTGCGGGATGCCGGGCGCTACGAGCGTGCGCACCAGGACCGGCCGCAGCCCGCTTAGCGGCACCACGCGCACCTTCAGCCGCTCACTCAGATCGAAACTCTGCAAGCTGCTCGGCGCCGCGGGCGAACGCAGCTCTGGTGCAGGCTGCGCCAGCGGCCGCATCAGCTCCAACACCTCCGCGGTCCCAAGCTGATTGCGCGTGGTTGCACGCACCGGTGCGCCGATCGGCTCAGTTGCGACGGCTCCGTCCAGCGCCGCCGGCGTCAGCCAGGCCTGCCGCAGTTGCAATAGCTCACGCGCGGCCTCGGATACACTCTTCTCCGTGGCCTCGCCCAGCCATTGCTCCCACTGGCTGGCGAGCCGGGCGTCGTCGAAGACCGCCGCGGCAACGCCCCAGTCTTCCGCCCACGAACGCCAGTGGCCTCGTTCCCACGCGTTCTGCCGCTGCACCAAAGCGCGGGCCCGATTCAGTGCTGCCGAATCGAGTGGTTTGTCCGCGACACCCTGGAGCACGTCGCGCAGCAGGTCCATCACTTGCGGCTTCTTTGCCGCTGACGTGCCGCGCTCAGCCAACTCGAGCGTGATCATCCCGCCGTCGCGCCACAGATCCTGTGACCATTCCATGATTGTCCAGCCGCGGTCGTGCAGCGCGCGCGTGAGCGGCCCGTCGATCGGATCACACAAATGCTGGACGAGAATCGCCCGCGTGGCGTTGTCAGGCGTTCGGCCGCCGACCGTGGCCCAGCCTGTCCAGAGCTCATCAAACGACACGCGCCGATCGACCACCGTGCGAACTTCATGACCGGGAAGATCGCGGCTCTCTCGCGGCTCAGCCGTCGGGGTTGCGTCCAGCGCGGCGAAGTGTTTGCGTGCCAGTGCGAACACTTCGGGGGCCGTTACGTGACCCACTACCACGAGCGTGGCCGATTTCGGCCCGAAGTGTTGGGCCAGCAGCTCGTTCGCTTCAGCCGGCGTCAGCTCGCGTGCCGTCGGACTGATTCGCGTCGGCGGCTGTGCATAGGGATGATCCTCGTAGAGCGTTGCCAGCAGGCGCTCCCGGACGGGCGTCAACGGCTGCAACCACGCGTCAGCGTAATCCTGCTCGGCCTGCGTCAGGGCCCGCTTCAGCGCTTCGGCTTCCACCTTCTCGCAGCGCATGCGATCCGCCTCGAGCGCCAGCACGTAGCCGACCCAATCCGCCGGTGCCAGTGACATCAGGCCGCAGGCGTCGCGTCGTGTTGTGCCCGCGGTCTGCACGCCGGCCGAGCGCAGCCGCAGGGGCACTTCGCGGCGATTTTCGATCGCGCAGCGCAACAGGTGACACAGCCCCGGCCGCGCTTCGTCGATCGTCGCCGACCCGGCGCGATACCAGACCAGCACGCTGACTAGCGGCAGCGTCTGGTCTTCGACCACGATTACTCGGAGACCGTTGGGTAGTTCGTCCTGTTGTGGCTCAGTTGCGGCCCGCGCCGCGCCACCAGCCAGCAATGATCCCCACAGTGCGATTACCAGCCACCGTGTCATCTGAACCTCGCGTCTGTTATCGAAGCTTGTCGGATGTCGGCTGCGACGATGGCAGCGCTCACTCGATGATGGGCGGTGTCGCTGGTCGCCGGGCCGCGCTGCGCACATACAACGCCGACTCCACGGAGTAGACTGCCAATGCGGTCCAGATACAAGCGAAGGTGACGATATGTTCCGGCCGGAATGGTTCGCCATAGGCAAACACGGCCAGCAGGAAGTGGCCGGTGGGTGCCAGGAACTGGAGGAACCCGATGGTTGCCAGTCGCAGTCGCCGGGCCGCCTCGGTGAACCACAGCAGCGGCGTTGCCGTCACCACGCCTGCCAGCACCAGCAGCAAGCTCATCCGCCACGAGCCGGAGCCGAACACTGCCGACCCGACGGCCATCTGGTGAATCAGAAACAGCAGGGCGATTGGTGTGAGCAGGGCGGTCTCGACGGTCAGTCCGATCAGCGCATCGACCTGCGCCGTTTTTCGCAGCAGCCCGTAGAACCCGAACGAAAACGCCAGGAGCAGCGCGATCCACGGAAACTGCCCGCCGACAAACGTCAGATAGGCACACCCGACCCCCGCCAGAATTACGCTGAATGTCTGCCAGCGGCGCAGCCGTTCGCGCAGAAAGACGAAGCCCAGCAGCACGTACACCAGCGGATTGATGAAGTAGCCCAGGCTGGCTTGCAGTAGGTAGTCGCTGGCGACAGCCCAAATGAACACGCCCCAATTGTTCGCGATCAGCAGCGTCGTCACGCTGAGCGTGATCAGGTTGCGCCGGCTGGCAAACGCCGCCCGCACGCCCGTTCTGCCACGCCAGATCAGCACGAGCAGTGCCAGGAGCAGGAACGACCAGATGATCCGGTGGGCCAGGACCTCCAGCGTCGGCACCGTCTTGACGGCCTTGAAGTAGACCGGGAACAGGCCCCAAAGCCCATAGGCGGCTACGCCGTACAAGACCCCGACGCGAGCAGTCGACGCGTGTTCGGCTGACGCCACTGGGCCACTGGTGTCCGCGGCATCTGCGCGTGGTGGCAGAGCGTCTCTGTTTCCAGGCTCGACGCTATGAAGGGGCTGATCAGCCGCCAAGATCGGCGATTCTTCTCGCTGCTCCATGCCCACGATAATAGGCGAACCCCGTCGATCTTGCCCGAGGCGCAGGTTATCGCTCCCCGGGCCGGTCCGTTCCATCGCTGATGGTTGAGCCAGGCGAACACTGCGGTCGAGGGTTCGGCTTCGGCGTGGGCATGTGTCTATTATCGGCTGTCCATGCCCGCCCCGTCTCGCAAGTGCTTCAGCCGTACGTTGTTGTGGAAAGACGCCCACCTCGCGCCCTACGATTTGATGACGAACGTCGAAGAGTGCCCAGGGGCGCATCGGCGTTGGGAGCGGTTCGTGCGATGCTCTCTTGCCCGCCGACGCTTTGGGGCGCTGTGGGCGCTTATCCGGGGGAGTCGGCGTCCGGTAGCGCTGACTCACATCATCGCCAACCCACCCCGCCTCCGGGCGTCCCGGCTTGAGGAACAGTGCTTCCGGAACTCGTTCCCGCCGGGACCGCCCGAGGCCGTCATCAACCCTCACCTACGCTGCCACCGGCTACCTGCGAAACTCTTCCGCGTTGCCTGCACGCGTGTCGCCACCAATAAGCAACGGCCGGCAGTCTGTGGGTTAGACTCCCGGCCGTTAGCTTTTTGTGCCCGTCACGCGACGGGCAGGAGAGGTATACGTTTGGTCAGCACGCCGCCCAATGACAGTTGGGGCAGTGCCGACAGCCTTCCTGAAGTCGCAGCGCTTCGCCGCATTCCGGGCAGATGAACTTGTAATAACTGCCCGCGTCGTGATGGTGCCGCACGCTCGACAATACGCTGTTTAGGTCGAGGGCGCACCGCGTGCGTTTCTCCGTGGCGCTCATACTACGCGGCTCAGCGTTGGCCGATGGTGCGGTCGGCGGCTCGGCAACGGCTACCTGTGTTTCCGTCTCTTCCACCGTCAACGTCGCCACGTTGACAGAAACGCCGGTGGATTCGGTCAAGTTGACGCGCGGCTGACCCTGGACCGGGTGGCGCCGGCTGTTGCCGTTATGGCCATTGCCGTTGGGTTTGCTCGGACCGTGCCCGTTACCTTTGCCGTTGCCGCCGCTGACATATTTCGCCCGCGGCGTCGTTGAACCGGGGGCGGTGGGCTCGCTGCCTGAGGTCGCCTGTCGCACCGTAGTGCCGGCCCATCGCTCAGTCTTGGTGACCGGCACGGAACTCGTTTCACCTGCCGGCGTGCTTCCGCCGCTGCTCCGGCCGGTCTTTTGATCTACGGTGCGGTCTCCCGCCGTGTCACGCGCTGCATGCAGCGCCGGTGGTGGGGGGTTCTCGATATCGTCCGGCGTAATCTCGCCGAGCAACATGGCCCGCAGCCCGAAGCGCTCTTTGGCCCGGGCGTATTTCTTCAACGCGCACGCCAAGCCGTCGGGTAGCGATGTGATCCGCCCCATTCGCGTCGGAATCTGCATCGACGAGCCGATGCCCTCGAGCTGCTTCACGATGTGCCGCATGCTCAGCCCGCTGCGCAACAGCAGCGATGCCAGCCGGCAGAGCCCCTCCAGGTCGCTGTTGGCAACGTCGCCGCCCTTGCCGAGCTGGGCGAAAATTTCCAGCTCGCGATCGTTCCGCGGATCAACCGTGATCTTCACGTGCATGTTGCCGAACGGCGTCATCTGCCGGATGCGGAAGCCGCTGACAATCTCCGGCAGATCCACCGGCTCGATGTACGGCCGCGCCGTGGACGTTTCAGCAACGGTCGGCACCTGTTGCTGCGTGACCTGGTCGGTCACCAGCCGATCCATTGCCGGGCGCTGCGCCTCGCCTCCGTTGCCCGACTTCTTTTTCGGCTCAGCAGTCGGTGCCGGGGGCTTCTCTTTGGACTGCTTCAACGCCATGGGTTGATGTGCCCGGCAGTTGTCGCGGTAGACCGTCACCCCCTTGCACCCAAGCCGATACGCCTGGCGATAGAGCTCGTCGACATCCTGTTTGGTAGCGCTCTCGGGGAAGTTGATGGTCTTGCTGATGGACGAGTCACAGTGCTCCTGGAAAGCCGCCTGCATGCGGATGTGCCAGTCGGGATCGATGTCGTGGGCACAGACGAAGACCCGCTTCACGTCGTCGGGGATTTCGTCGATGTGTGCTAACGTTCCCTCCCGCGCGATCCGCTCAATAAGCTCCTCCGAGTGGAAGCCGCGTTCCTTGGCTATCCGCAGGAACGCCTGGTTGACCTGGACCAACGGCCGGTTGCCCTTATTCTGCCCGCGCAGGACGTTACGCAGGAACGCCAGCGAGAACAGGGGCTCGATGCCGCCCGAGCAGTTAGCAATGATGCTGATTGTGCCGGTGGGCGCCACCGTTGTGACGGCGGCATTACGCATCAGCCGATTGTGGCGGGTGTGCCAGACGCTGCCCTGCCAGTGCTCGAAGCAGCCGCGCTCCCGGGCGAGTTGCTCGCTGCACGCGTGGGCCTCGTCGTTGACGAACTTCATCAGCCGGCGGCCCCACTCGATACCCTCATCACTGTTGTACGGGACGCCGAGCATGTACAACGCGTCCGCGAAACCCATGATCCCCAGACCAATCTTGCGGTTGCCCCGGCAGACTCGCTCGATCTCCGGCAGCGGGTAGTTGTTTGCGTCGATCACGTTGTCCAGAAAACGCGTCGCGACGTGAACTTCTTCACGCAACGCGTCCCAGTCAACCTGCGCGTCCGGCGTGTGCCCATTGCGCACAAACGCTCCCAGGTTCAAACTGCCCAGGTTGCACGCCTCATAAGGCAGCAGCGGCTGCTCGCCACACGGGTTGGTAGCCTCAATGCGGCCCAGGTGCGGCGTCGGGTTGTGAGCGTTGATGCAATCTATAAACACTACGCCCGGCTCGCCGGTCTGCCACGCGTTATGGACAATCTGCTCCCAGATCTCCCGCTTCGTGTATACCTTGCCGGCCAGTTCCTTGGGCAGGGGGGCGATCATTCGCGGCGTGCGGTAGTAGCTCTCCCGACCGCTGGGCGCCACCGGCTCGACGCAATCGACCGTGATCAGGTCGCGAACGTCATACTTCCAGATATCCAGTTCGCGCGGAATTACGTACGCCATCCCGGTTCGCGGGTTGCGTACGATGTGCGGCGAATCGGGATCATCCATGAACTCATCCATCCAGGTGTCGGTGACCTTCACCGAGATGTTGTAGTTCGTGAAGGCGTTCAGATCCTGCTTGGCATGGAGGAATTTGAGTATGTCAGGGTGATGGACATACATCATGCCCATGTTCGCGCCACGCCGAAACGCGCCCTGCTGGATCGCGTTGGTCGCCTCGCTGAACACGCGCCAGAAGCTTATAGGACCGCTGGTCGTTCCGCCGCTGGACTGGATGTAGTCCCCGGTGGGACGCAGCTCGTCAAACGCGAACCCCGTGCCGCCACCGGCCTTCTGGATGTAGGCAGTGTGCTTGACACTGTTGAAGATCTCTGGGATCGAGTCACGCACGGGCAGTACGAAACAGGCCGACAACATGCCCATCTCTCGTCCGGCGTTCATCAGCGTCGGCGAGTTGGGCATGAAGCGCCAAGTGGCCATCATGCGGTAGAAGCGGTTCTCCCAACGCTGGCGGGTGAGGTCGTTGGCCCCGTACTGCACCTCGATGTCCGCTACCGTCTTGGAAACGCGCCGCAACAGGTCCTCGGCGCGCTCAGTACAACGCCCCGATTCGTCCTTCTTGAGGTAACGGGCTTCCAGTACTCGGCGGGCGTTCTCCGCGAGTTCCAGCTCATCCGTGAGCGGCGCAGTTCTGGGTTTGGTGTCTGACATCCCTCGCACTCCGTTTTTTCGGATGTGACAAGAACACATGAACAGGCCAGTGACGGCCGGCACCTCTGCTGAAGCATTGGCAACGCCGGCAATCGATCCCCCGAGGGACCCCAGCCGTTCACCCCCCACATTTAGGGGGCAACGTTAAATATAGCCCAAGATATTGAGGGCGTCAAAAGTAATCGGAGCCCTTGGGTGGAATGCTTGTAACCCGTTTATACACAACAGGTTGTATCTATGAAGAAAATCGTCGCTAGATGTTGGGGGCGGACGTCCGGATACTTCGCTGAGACCCTAACTAATTGTCAACTTATCGTTGAATTAGGCAGGTTATCGGGCTTTCAAGACGCCTGTGAATTGCCTCCTGGGCTTGCGAACCGCGCCCGGTCTCAAGTGTGAAACGCCTTGCCCGACTCCCTTTTTGCCCCTCGATGGCGTTGCTCAACGCGGCACCAAGTAGCAGACATGCGACCAGAGTGGAAGCGACCAAACGGGGGTATTTGGGGCACAGAAACTGTCCGCAGAGGCTGGAGATCCTGCGGGGGCGGAGGCGTCCGATATTTCGGTATGCGAAAGGAGTGTCGCAGAGGCATGGACGCAGTGGCCGAACACCTTAGGGAACCTGATCGGCAGGGGGGGCGCAGTTCTCGTAAGACGCTGAAGCTACAGGAGTTGGTGAAAGCTGGCCTTGCTTTGGCAGGAGGGCGTCGCTAGGGTAAGAAGCGGGGTGCCCGGTGGCGCCCGGCGGGAGCAGGATGTTGTTACAGCCCGAAAACGCCATGCTCGAACGCGCCGTGGCCGGAGACCGCGAGGCGCTGGTATCGTTGCTTGAGCAGTACGGCCCGCGCGTCCGGGACGTGCTCAGTTCGCGGATTCCGAGCCGCTTTCGGGCTGTTTTGTCGGCCGACGACGTCATGCAGGAGACTTACGTTGACGCGTTCCTGGACATTGGCCGATTCGAGGTTCGCGGTCCGGACTCGTTCGTTGCCTGGCTGACGACGCTGGCCGAGCGTAACCTCCGGGATGCCTTGCGGATGTTGAAGGCGCGGAAACGGGGCGGGGACCGTGGCCGTGTCGAGCTGCGCACGCAGAGCCAGTCTTTTGTGATGCCGTGGGACCTGCTGAGCGCCTCCGGTGTGAGCCCGAGCGGTGAGGCCGCCGGCGTGGAGGCCCGCGGTCGGCTGCACGAGGCGGTACGCCAGTTGCCCCCGCGTTATCGCATGGTCGTCGAGCTGTATGACCTGGAAGGTCGCTCGATCGATGAGGTCGCGGAGCTGTTGGAGCGCAGTCCCGGGGCGACTTACATGGTGCGGGCGCGGGCGCTGCGTTTGCTGGCTGATATCATGGGCTCGCCTTCGCTGTACATGAGCGGGACCGGCTGATCGTAGGGTGGGTTGGATGATGCACGAACAGTCCCAGGACCATCCCGATAGCGTCCACGAGCGCCGGCTGATCGCGGCCGCGTTGCGCGACTCGGCCGAGGTTGAGGCGTCGCAGGATGCGGCGTTGCCGAGCGGAGATTCGATCGGCAATTATTCCGTCGTGCGTGAACTCGGGCGTGGCGGCATGGGGGTTGTGTATGAAGCGCGGCAGGAGAACCCACGCCGGGCCGTTGCGCTGAAGATGATCCGTGGCGGAGCGCTGGCCGACAGCCATCGTGTGCGGCTGTTTGAGCGCGAGGTACAGACGCTGGCGCGGCTGCGTCATCCGGCGATTGCAGCGATCTACGAGGCCGGCCGCACCACCATGGGGCGCCACTTCTTCGTCATGGAGCTGGTTCGTGGGGTTCCGCTTTCTGATTATGCCCGGCTCAATCTGCTTTCGCTGCGCGACAAGCTCCAGCTATTCTGCCGCGTGTGTGATGCCGTCCACTACGCGCATCAACGTGGGGTGATCCACCGTGATCTGAAGCCCGGGAACATCCTCGTAGATGTTGAGGGGAATCCGAAGATCCTCGATTTCGGGCTGGCGCGCATTGGCGAGGCCGACGGGCCGGTTGGCACGGCCACCATGGAGGTCGGCAAGATTCTGGGGACGTTGCCATACATGAGTCCGGAGCAGGCGCGGGTGACGCCGGAAGACTCGGCCCTGGCGATCGACGTGCGGACGGATGTGTATTCGCTGGGGGTGATGCTGTATGAGCTGCTGACGCGGCAGTTGCCTTACGACGTTCGGAAAGCGATGCCGCACGAGGCGCTGCGCATCATCTGTGAAGAGCTGCCGGTGCCTCCGCGGATGATCAGCCGGGCGCTGGGTGGAGACTTGCAGACGATCATACTCAAGGCGCTGGAGAAGGACGCTGGTCGGCGTTACGGGTCTGTGTCAGAGCTGGCGGATGACATTCGTCGCTACCTCACCAACCAGCCGATTCGTGCGCGTCCGCCGAGCGCTGCTTACCTGTGCAGCAAGTGGGTCATGCGTCACCGGGCGACGGCCGGTTTCGTGCTGCTGGTGGTGGCGGTGACGGTGGCGTTTGCGGCGTTGTTCTGGCAGCAGGCGGTGGAGTTCGGCGAGGCCCAGCGGCGTATTGAGGAGGCGGCCGAGCCGTCGGCGGAAACGGTGCAATTGGCGCTGTCCGCGCGTTTGCGCCAGCAGGCTGATATGCTGGAGCAGGAGGTGGCGCTGCCGCTGATGGATAAGGGCATGTACGAAGAGGCGCTGCTGGTGCTGGGTAAGTGCCAGGAGTCACGTCAGAGCGTTGGACGTTTGCGCGATTGGCGATCCGAGCGCACCGCGGGGCTTCAGGGCTTGTGTCTGGCGCGGCTGGGCGACTTCGAGACGGCCGAGCCGTTAATTGTTGAGAGCTACCAGAGGCTACGCGAGCTGCAAGGTGTCAACAATTCGGAGACGATTGAGGCGCTTGAGCGCGTCACAGAGCTGTATCGTTTGTGGGGCCGGCCGGAGGAGGCGCGTCAGTGGCGACAGCGGCATACGGCGGGGCCGTAGCGCAGTTTGTTATGGTTGTGTGGCATTTGTTTGCCGGGCGGAACCGGTGACTATTTGCGCTCTGAATGGCCGCGATACTCGGCTACTTTGTTAAGCCGCCAGGTATCGCTGAATATTTTTCCTTCGTAGGTTAGCGTGTTGCGGTTGACCAGGCGCATCCAGCCGTCGCAGAAGCGCTTGTCGTCGGTCTGGTGCATAGTGGCCTCGCAGGTGAATTCCCAGAGGCCGTCGGTGTCGGTGGGCGTGATTCTGCCGGTGGTGATGCTGCCGGCGTCGGCGTAGTAGCCGTGGTAGCAGTTGTTTTGGGCATCCCAGGCCCAGAGGCCGGCAGTCGCGTGGCCTTGGCCGGGGTTCCATTCGTTGATGATCACCGCGCCGTCGGCGGCTGAGCGGTAACGGTCGGCGCCACTGGCGGTTTCGGTCTTGGCTGTCGCGAGTTCGTGGTACTCGACGGTCGAATGCCAGTTACCGACGAGGACGGCGAGCGGGCCGCCTCGGTCGGTATCCCCGACGCGGGCGGCGTGGTTGCTTTGGCAGCCGGTTAGGGTTGCGATCAGCAGCAGGGTAGCAGGGGCGGAAACGAAAAGTGGCGGACGGGACATGTTGTGCCTCCTCTGTGGCCGGATGGGTGGCTCAGGACCGCTTGAGGTTGAACACCGTGACGGTTGCGCCGAAGCCCATCAGGATCGCCAGGCCGAAGACCAATGGGTACACGACTTCGTCAGTGACGAAGGATAGCCGGGCGATTAGGGGGAAGGCAATCAGCCCCGCGCTGGCGACTGCTGCCAGGCCCGCACCGATCAGTGCCCAGCGGCGTCCGCCGGTGGGGCGTTCCTCGGTCATCGTCGATTTCCTCCTTCCCAGGGCCGAGGTTGCGAATCGGCCCGGCACGTATCTGATCGCGGCCACACCCGCCCAAGCGGGTTCCGCATGGTGGTGTTCTGCATGATGCGGCGATTATTGATCGCGGCCCATTACAAGACGGGGTGGATTTCGGAAGGGCCTACACAACCACGCGTTGCGAGCCCAGACGGGGAACTCTCGCCCAGCCTGTCAGAAATCGTCACGGAATCGGAATCGGACGCGGTCGACTGGCCACGTGTCCGTGGTCGCCTGCTCCATTGCTGTGATCGGGGACGCTATTGAGAGCCGAAAAGCAGCTCGGCGCAGCCGTCAGGCTTGGGGGTGCCGTGGGTGGCGGCGAGTTCAACGTAGGTCCCCGCCAGTGGTGACTCGTCGCCCAGGTCCAGACGGGCGGCGGTCGATCGGATGGTCGGCTCGTTCGGGCCCTCGATCTCCACGAACCAGCCCAGTTGCGGAAGTTCGTCCAGGGCTACCTCGCAATCGTCCAGGGCCCAGGTCTCGCGGCGTTTCTCCAGGCGGACGGCAGGGTGGTAACCGAGGCCGGCGAGGATCTCGTGCAGGGCGCCGGCGTCATCGACGGGCGTTTCGACTTCGAGTCGGCTCTTGAGGTTCGATGGTGCACGCGGGCCCTTGAACGTCAACAAAACCTGGACGGGTGCTGGGGCGTCCACGCCGAGTGGGCGAGATTGGCGTAGCCGGAGTCCGCGGTCGCTCTGTCGCAGGGTCTCGTCGGAGGTGTCGAAGAGGACGTCGTGCTGGAGGGCGTGGCCGGTAGGGCGGGCGCCGGCCGCGATCAGACGCTGACGCACAACGTCCGGGGCGGCGAGTCTCAGTTTGAGTTCCACTTCCGTTGCCATGATGTTCCGGCGGTTGACAGTGTCCCGGCTCGGCGACATGCTACCAAACCGTCGACGGGCTTGCACTTCCTTGGTTTTGCGAGTTGGTCCGCGACGCGAGAAGGCGCGGCTCCGCGGCCGGATTGCTTCAATGGCGTGTCCCACCGGCCGCTTGTTCGGGAAAGTGAGTCAGACCCATGCGGATACCCAGCACGCTTGCAGCGCTCGGCGTGATCCTGGCCGGCGCGACCGGGCCGCTATTGGCCCAGACGCGGGCCGAGATCGAAGGCCGGTTCTTTCAGCAACAACGCTTGCTCGACGAGCAGATCCGAGCCCAGCGAGAGGAGCTGGCACCACTCGAATCGCGGATCGACTGGCAATTCGGCGGCTGGCTCGAATATTACGCATTCCACTACAACGATGGCGTGCAGTCGTCGCGCTTCGTGCAGCGGCCCGCTCTGTGGGTCTGGACGCGCGTCGGACTCGACGACGGGGCCCACGAGCTGTTCGCACGTGTCAAGCTGCGCTATACCTGGTTCAGCCCCGGCGACGAAATCGATCGGCAGGAAGACTGGCTTGGGCCGAACTTTGACCAGGCCTGGTACCAGATCGACTTCGGCAAGGCCTTTCGGCTCACCAAACCGTCTGATCCGATCCAAGTGCGCGCCCGGCTCGGGCGGCAACCCGTGTTGTTCGGCACCGGCTACGCGCTCGACCTGCCCCTGGACGCGGCCCTGATCGAGGCCAAACTAGGCGACGTGCAGGCCACCGCGCTGTTCGGGCGGTCGATCCCGAGCTATCCCAACATCGACCGCAGCGAGCCGGTCGACAGCCACATGAACCGCACGTTCTATGGCGTGCAACTGGCCTACTGCGGGTGGGAAAAGCACACGCCCTTTGTCTATGCCTTGTGGAACCGCGACCACACCGACGAGCGGCCATGGACGCTGTTGCAGGAATACGACTACGACAGTTTCTACTTCGGTGCCGGTGCGCGGGGCACGATTGTTCACAACCTCAACTACTGGGCGGAGGGTGTGTTCGAGTCGGGCCGGAGCTATGGCGAGCTGGACTTCAACCGGCGTGATGTGGTCGAGGCCTACGCGTGGGACATGGGGCTCGAATACCTCTTCGATGTGCCGACGCGACCGCGCGTGGCGGCGGAGTACATGTTCGCCAGCGGCGACAGCGGCCGGCTGTATGATCCGACCAGCGCCAATGGTGGAAACCGGTTTGACCGGCGCGATACCAGCTTCGTGGCCTTTGGCTTCCGCGACACGGGATTGTCGCTCGCGCCGACGATGAGCAATCTGCAAGTCTGGCGGCTGGGCGCGTCGCTGGCGCCGCTCGAACGCTTCGAGCTGTTCCGCGACCTCGAGCTCGGTGCCAACTGGTTTCTATATCACAAGCACCACCGCCGCGGTGCCATCAGCGACCCGACCGCGGACAACTTTGAAGGCCACGTCGGCTGGGAAATGGACTATTTCCTCAACTGGCGCTTGACCTCGGACATTTCCTGGACAGTTCGCTGGGGGACGTTTTTCCCCGGCTCAGCGTATAGCGACCGCGGCACGCGGCACTTCATCTTCACCGGGCTGACGTGGAGCTTCTAGCCGTGAATCCTTACACCCGCCAAATCGCTTTTACGATCATCTCGTTCGCGCTGCTGGGCACGCTGGCCGGCTGTTGCACGCTGGCGCCTGCCGTTGACGTGCCGCGCGACAGCAACCCGGCCCTGATCGCCCACATCAGCAATCAGCCTTGCGTATCTGCGGAGGCTGGTTATCGGGCGGTCTACGTGTTGGCTCACGGCACGCTCTTTGACGGCGATTTCGAGCAGTTGAGCAGCAAGCTCGAGGGCGAGGAGATCGTCGCGCCGCGCTGGCAGCACGAGCCACGCCGCTGTCTCGATCGCGGCACCGTCGCGTTCATGATCTGCCGGGCCTGCCATATTCGCACCGGCGTGAACTGGTGGCTGACCGGCCTGGGGCGTTACGCGCTGCGTGAGTTGCAGTATCGGCGCATTGCCGGCGCTGGCAGCGAGACGGGGCTGATGACCGGCGGCGAATTTGTCGGCACGCTGCTGCGGGCGGAGGATTACCTGCGCCGCACGAAGAAGCAGGGTGCCGAGCCTGTGGAACTGCCCCAGGCCGAGTCGTAACCGCACCTGTCGTGGCCAGTCTCGCCGCGGGCGGTTGCCAGGTAGGGGAGTGTTCTGCCGGGAGAATCTCAGTTCTGCCGCGTACTGGGAAGGGGACTTAGGCGGGGTGTTCCGGTGCGTATGCGAAACCCTCCGGCCGCACATTGACGAGCCTGGCCGGCATGGTAGGATAAGTATTCGCGCAAAGGGCGTTTAGCTCAGTCGGCTAGAGCGCATCCTTCACACGGATGAGGTCACTGGTTCGAGTCCAGTAACGCCCATCCCCTTGCCATTAAAGGGCTTGCGAGAATTTGAATCCTCTCGCAAGTCTTCGCAATCACTGAAGTTCGCATCATCGGCGTGATCTTGCTGCGACATGCTGCGAGGTCCCGCGGCAGGTTGCTGCACCGGATTCTGCACCGGATTTCCCGCACCGTCCGAGTCTTCGTCGACCGATGCCGTGGCTTGGCTGAAGTGATCGTCGCCCAGGCGATCGCCTGAGCGACGTTCCCGTTGGCGTCGTGGGTGTAGACGTAATCGCCAGCATCCAGCCCGCCGGCGCCGGCTCCGCCGCCGATTTCTTCCTGGTGCACGGCCAGCAGCCCGCCGATTCCGCCGGCCGAGCCGCGCGAGCCGGACAAATCGAGGTCCCAGGTGTATTGCCGCACGATGGCGTCGCTGTTGAGGCCGTCGAGCTCGAGCAGCAGCCGGCGGCCGTCGTAGACGTACTTCGTGTGGAGGGTCGCCGTGGCGGACCAGTCGCTGGTCTGCGTGTCCCAATCGTATACCAGCTTGGCAATCCGGCGGTTGCGATAATCGTAGCTGAACTCGACCTTCTGGTCGCCGGCCTGGGGGAACGACGGCGTGTAGGCGACGAGCCGATTCTCGGCATCCCAGCTCAGCAGGGCCTGTACACCGCCGCCGCCGTTGCTGAGGAGGGCAACGAAGTAGTCCAGGTCGTCGAAGTTGACGATCCCGTTGCCGTCGAGGTCGCCGTTGAGCCACTCGCAGTTGGGATAAGCGGCCTCATAAGCCGCTTGGCTGTTCATGGCGGTGACGAAGGGGTCGATGTCGTCGAAGTTGAGAACGCCGTCGCAGTTCATGTCGGCGACCGCCCAGACCTGGGCAAAGTTGCCGTCGGCGTCGTAGCGCATGGCCTGGGCGGCAATCGATGACAGTGGCGCACTATTCCTTGCGTTCCGTAATCTCCTGTCCGTCAGGCTTGATCGGTGTGCCGCATTCGGGGCATACGCCGCTTACGTTGCCGGTAAGGTCGTAATGGCAATTAGGGCACCCGCCCTCGGTCACGCGCTGCCTAGTGAACTCGACATACACACCGTAGATGACGATGAAGGCACACGGTACAACAATCAACCAAGCCCACCAGGGAAAGACACGAGGCACACGCACTACTTGCCCGCCACTATCGATCAGATACATCCATCCAGAAAGCCACCATACTACGGCAGTGCTTACTAGGATCGTAAGACAGATGATACCAGCTGTTCGTATCATACGGTGATGACAGTTACTCATCGCCATTGAGCTGAGCTTCTTTGATACAAATTCCATCAGACCGCAACGACGCAATCGTGATGCATAGTGCCAACACACCCCGGGTGCCCACTTGTCTTAGGAGGATCACCACAGCCCCGGCGGCCCGGGAATGGTCTCATGATACGCTGGACGACACTTCTGCTTAAGCGCATTCAGCGTTCTTCGATCACCCTCATCCAACAGGTCATCCATCACACGCCACGGAATCGGGCATTCGTGATTCTCGCACGCAGACATCGCTGTTTGCACCATCGCACCGATCACAAGAAGACGACAGCGATCCGTTTTACATTCTTTTCGGGCGCCAGATGCCAGGCATTGAATCTCCGCACCATAGGCTTCGCATTCGTAGTCGTTAGCGACGTTAGGGTCGCAGATCCCCCGAACCCCGGCCCGTGTAAGACTGTTTCCGTCGCCTGCCGGACAGTACATACACCAATCATCGAGCGTTTGTTGCACGTGCGTCTCTTCATGTTTTAAAACGCATTGCTGCTTGATTTTGTCAGCCGTGCCGTCTGCGCCACCGGGGTAAGCGCTCGTTTTCGTACATGCGCACTTGCATCCGTCTGGCCTGCAGATAACTGCACCCAGAGATGAACCTATAAGATTCTGTGCTTCCTGAGATTCACATGTTTCCCAGCAATCACTGCAGTCGGGGTCCTTCTTCGGAGGGTCGACGACCATCTCGAAACCGGGCGGCTCGACCGAACTTGGCGTCGGACTTGGCTCATCGTTGCCGCCGCAGTTTCCGCCGGGGCAGGGGATGTACATCATGCCGAATGGGTCGATGCGGTCGATCGGGTTGTTGCCGGCGAAGGTGTACACGTTGGGGCCGCCGAGATGGCCAATCGGGTCGCGGCTCAGCCAACGGCCCAGGCTCGGACTGTACAGCCGCTCGCCGAAATCCACCAGCCCTGTTTCAGTATCGTAATACTTCGTGCTGAACCGGAACGGGTTCGCCTCTGCGAACGAGCCGGCCGCCACGGCCGATATCACCCCGCCGAACGGAGCGTACTCGTAATGAGCCACGAGCCGGTCGATTTGAGATTGGCGCTCTTGGTTCTGTGCATCCTGTACGTCCGGCGGGCAGCGATGCGTTTCAGTCGTCCGCGGAGTTGGCGGGTTTTGTCGCTGCCGGCTGCGTCGTCGCCTGCCACCGCGCCTGGTTCGATCGCCACGTCCGCGCCCTAGTAGCGAGTTCCGCTTTCCCCTCTGCCGCGTACCAGGTGTCGTAGAGTTCGAGCAGTGCTCCGTACGCGTTGTCCAGCACCCGTGCCGGCGCAGAGGACGTCTCCTCACAAGCTTGGTGCGCCGCAAGCAATTCCGTTTCCGCCTCGTCGAATTGCCCCAATTGCGTGAGCACACGCCCCAGGCCGATGCGGCCGTGCGCGCTGGCGATCGGATTCGGCGGTTCCTGCTTTCCGTACACGGCCAGCGCTGCGCGATAGAGTGGTTCGGCCTGGGCGTGTTCGTCGCGCGCCGCTAGCACACGCGCCAAACCGATCATCGCATTTGCCAACTCTGGGTCGTCGGCTGCCAGGTTTTCACGGCGCAGGGTTACGCACTCGCGCGCCGTCGCCTCCGCGGCGTCGAGCTGTCCCTGCGCTTGCTGGATGCGCGCGAGCACATCGAGCGCCGCAGCCAACATCGCCTCGTCATCGCTCCGGCGGCAACGCGTAATTAACGTCTGATAAACGGCCTCGGCTTCGGCGTGCATTCCTTGGCGGTAAAGGCTGGTAGCCAGGCCGTTCGATACGCGCCGCACGCGCCAGTCATCTTCGCCGAAAGAGCGTTCGAGGATTGGCAGGGCTTCCTGATAGAGCGGTTCGGCAGCGGCGTAATCGCCCTGCTGAAAGTGATTGCTGGCGAGCCCGTTAAGCGCGTAGGCCGTGTCGGGGTGTTCGTTGCCGGACAATCGTCGGCGCAGCTCCAGGGCTTTGAGCAGGAACGGTTCGGCCTCGTTGAATCGGCCCATGCGTCCGAGCACGTGGCCGACGTTGAGCGAGGTCAGCGCCACGTCGGGGTGATCATCGCCGTGCCGGCGCTGGTGGATACCCAGCGCTTCACGGAACATGGCTTCGGCGCCGGCCAGGTCCCCGCGGTTCATGAGGAGAAACGCCAGGTTGTTCAGCGTGATCGCCACGTCCGGGTGGTCGTCTCCCAGTGTCCGGCGGCGCAGTTCGAGGACCTGCCGGTGAATCTGCTCCGACTCGGCCCGCTTCCCCAGATTGTTCAGGGCCAGCGCCAGGTTATTGAGCGTCACGGCCACGCTGGGGTCATTAGCGCCCAGCAGCTTCTGCTTGATGGCCAGCGCTTCCCGCAGCAGGGGTTCGGCGGCGGCGTAATCCCCCCGCTGATTGAGGAGAGTGGCCAGGTTGTTGACCGCCTCCGCAACCTTACGATGTTCCTCGCCCAGGACGCGACGGCGGATTTCCAACGCCGACGTCAGGTTCGTCTCTGCTTTGTCGTACAACCCGAGCCCCAGGTACGTGATACCGATCGTGGTGCGGACGGTTGCCAACACCTCGGGCTGGTCGGCCAACTCGTCATCGGCCTGTGCCGCGGCCTGGTCCAGGACTTCACGCAGGAGCGTCGTGTCTCTGCCGCGCGCCCGTTCAGGAGTGACCGACTCGAGCGTCTGCTGGAGAAACTCCTGCACGCGCTGCGCCTTCTGTTCGTTTTGTTCGGCCAGCCGACGCTGGTCAGCTTCGCGGGCGCGGGCCCGAGACTCGCGCAACGCAAACGTCGTCGTGCCGATCAGGCCGGCTACCAGGGTGAGCGCAATCAGACTTCCGGCCAGTACGGTCCCGCGGTTGCGCCGAGTAAACTTCCGCAGCCGATAGACCATGCTGGGCGGGCTCGCCTGCACTGGCTCGCAGTTGAGATGACGCTCAATGTCGGTGGCCAGCGCGTGGGCAGTCTCGTAGCGGCGCGTCCGGTCCTTCTCGAGGCATTTCATCACAATCCAGTCGAGGTCGCCGCGTACGCTGCGTCTCAATGCGCGGAGGTCTACGTGGCGATTCCGCGCGACCTCGCCGCTGCCGGTCGGTCGGCTGCCCGACGGCGTGTGCCCGATAGACGCGGCGTCGCCGACAACCTGGCCGAGAGAGCTGAGCTTCACGCTGGGCCGCAGTGGCTCGACTTCACGGATAATGCGCTGAATCCCGGCAAAACCCGCCTGGCGCAGCGTGTGCGGATCGAATGGCAGCACGCCCGTAAGCAACTCGTACAGCAGCACTCCCAGGGAGTAGATATCCGCGCGCGTGTCGGCGTCCTGCCCGGTCGCCTCGGCCTGTTCCGGACTCATGTACTCCGGCGTGCCGATCAACTGACCGCGTTCCGTGAACAACGTTCGCTCGGTCAGCCGTTGGGCCGTCGCCTTGGCCACGCCGAAGTCGATGATCTTTGGCCGTGCTGTCTGATTGGTGTATTCCACCAGGATGTTGCTGGGCTTGATATCGCGGTGAATTATGCCCTTCTGATGGGCGTGCTGAACGGCCTGGCAAACCTGGATGAACAAATCCAGCCGCTCGTCGATCGACAGCTTGTGGCGATCGCAATGTTCGGTAATGGAGATGCCGGGAACGTATTCCATGACGAAATACGGCCGACCCTGTTCGCTCGTGCCCGCATCCAGGACGCGTGCGATGTTGGGGTGGTCCATCAGCGCCAGCGCCTGACGTTCGCTCTCGAACCGCGTAATCACCTGGCGGCTGTCCATCCCCAGCTTGATGAGCTTGAGTGCGACCCGCCGACGCACCGGCTCCGTTTGCTCTGCCAGGTAGACCGTGCCCATGCCGCCTTCGCCCAGCGTGCTGAGGATTGCGTAGCGTCCGATCTGCTTTGGTACCGGATCGGGTTTGGTCGCATCCAGGACGCGCTCGAGGCCCGCACGCACGCCCGCCACCTCGGTCGGGATCTCGAACTGGTCTTCTGCTTCGCTCGTCTGCGCGAGGAGTGTCTCAACCTCCGCGCGTACGCCGGGGTTGTCGGCGCACGCCTTGTCGAGGTACTCGTTGCGTTTGGCGGTGTCGAGTTCGCGAGCCGTCAGATACAGGTCGCGAACGCGCGCGTACTCTTCGGGAGTCATTACTTGTTTTCCTGATTCGGCCTTCGACCGTGCCGGACTTCTAGGTTAACGCCATTCTAGCCGCGCGTGATTCGTCACGTAAGCCGAGTCAGAGCGCTTTTGGCTTGGGGCGTGGGGGCGGACGGCGCTGGGCCGCGTCGCCGAACGGGGCGTACTCGTAATGAGCCACGAGCCGAGCGGCGTGCCACTCGTTAGCGGAAGCGCCGCCGAAGTCGCTGACCCAGGCTACTCACTACGGTGCGTGGTGTTCTCCTCTTCATGATCCTGTGACGGCACGCGTTGCCCGCATTCGGGGCAAGTCCCGGACACATTGCCACGAAGATCATAATTGCACCGCTCACAGTGGCCGCGTCCAACGCGGCGTTGCCGTTCAATCCTTCTGATCGCGCGCCAAGCTATCGGTAAGAGGATTATCGGAAGAGCGACTGATACGATCGCTCGCCATCCCTCTTCTTCGTCGCGTTCCAGCGGCCAGACGACGGTTGTCGCGAAGACCCAACAGAGTGCCACCGCAGACGCGAACCAGAAGGCGGCACCGAGTTTTGGCTGATTTGGTTCTGGCATGCTGGCGATATTTTAACAAGAGCTTGTACGGCCAGCAGCCCACCGATCCCGCCGGCCGAGCCACGTGAACCGCTCAAATCGAGGCCCCAGGTGTATTTCCGCACGATGGTGTCGCTGTTGAACGATGGCGTTGCAGTTCGGCTATCCTGACTCACGGCGTAGCACGACGGACAAGCTCAAGGTCCTCCCAGACGAGGTCTTTCGGCGTGAGAAGCATCCGGCTCGGCTCAAGGAGAGCACCTCCGCTGCTTTCACAGAAGAACCCCTCAGCCTCTGGGGTTCCAGACCGAAAGACCTGGACCACCTGTTGCTCGTCCTCACCTACCCCGACACGCACAATATCGCCAACTCGCACCTCATCGCCTGTGGTGTATCGAATCATCGCGTTGTCTTTTCCCTGGCCCTAACGCCGCCGACGTTCCCGTTGGCGGCGTGGGGGTACAGGTAGGTACCTAACTCGGATCATCTTCCTGGGCCGGGCCACGAGACACCAGCACCAGGTCGTTCCATTCTGAACCCTCAGGTGTCACCAGTAACTGCATGGGTTTCAGCAGCATGCCTCCAGTGGATTCGCAGAGGAATCCCTCTGCCTCAGGCGTTCCCGCCACGAATATCCGACTTACCTTCTGAAGCGGTTCATCCTCTGAGATCTGAACTATGTCACCGATCAACACCTGTTCTCCGCTTGCGTATTTGAACATTGAGTCACCCTGTCTCATCCCGGTCCCGCCGCCGTGCAGGTCGATTCGTGGGCCGTACTCGGGAGCAACGCCCCGACTTGTCACCCATCAAATCGTACCCGCACGTGCGGCATTTGTCGCCGATGAGCCTGTTTTGTGGCTGCCGGCGGGCCGTCTGGACGTTGGCCGGGGGGGATTTCGCCAATTTGCTCGGCGGCGGAATTCCATAGTTCCGTTTCCCGGCCGGCCGGTTCGGTGAATAATAGTGGATGATGTTCCTGGCACGCTGGCCGATTCTGGTGGACCTGACGCACCCCGGCTACCTGGCCGTGCTGGCCCTGTTGCCGATCGTGGTGGCGCTGAGTCTGCGCTCATTGTCCGGGCTAGGGCGGTGGCGCGGAACAATTGCCGTGGGAATTCGCTGCCTGGTGATCGGCGCGATGGCTCTAGCGCTCGCCAGCCCCGAGTGGGTTCGGTCGACCGACGACCAGACCGTCACCTTCGCGCTGGATCAATCCGACAGTGTCCCGCCGGCGCAGCAGCGCGTTGCCATGGCGTTCATGGAACATGCTGCCGAAACGATGCGCTCCGGCCAGGACCGCGTCGCGATCGTCAGTTTCGCCGGGCGGCCATCGGTTGATCAGCTCCCTAACGAGACGTTTGTTGGCGGCAGCCTCGGTGCCGTGGCCGACAGTCACGAGACCAACACGGCCGCGGCGTTGCGGCTGGGGCTGGCGCTTTTTTCCGAGCGACACGGCCAAGCGGCTGGTGCTGATATCGGACGGTAACGAGAATCGCGGCGTGGCCGCCGACGAGGCCGAGGCCTACGCGGCCCTCGGAGTGCCGATCGACGTTGTCCCGCTGCGCTACGAACACGGGGCCGAGATTCTCGTCGATCAACTCTCGGCCCCCTCCGCCGCGAAACGCGACGAGGTCATCAATTTGCGGCTGGTTGTGCGGTCACAGGTAGAGACAGCCGCCCGGCTGATGCTCTACCGCAACGACCGGCTGGTCGATCTGGACCCCGCGACAAGTCGCGCGGCGAGTTCGATTCAGCTCGCCGTCGGCCCGAATCGGTTTACGATTCCGGTCAAGCTGCCGGCGTCGGGCGTGCACAGGTTCCGGGCCGTCATTGAGCCTGAAAATCCGGCGGCCGACTCGATCGTCTTAAACAATCTGGGCCAGGCATTCACGATTGTCGGCGAGGCAACACGCGTGCTGATCGTCACAGACCCCGCCGGCTACGATTCGGCGACAGACGCAACCTCGGCAATTTTCCTGGCCGACGCGCTGCGCGAAGGCGGCGGGCAGTGTGAGCTGGTTCCGCTCGATGAGCTGTCCAGCGATCCCGCGGCCCTCGTGGACACCTCGGCCATCATTCTGTCAAACGTGTCGGCCGTCGCGCTCGGGACTGCCCGCCAGGAATCGCTGGCATCATACGTGCGTGATCAGGGCGGCGGCCTGATTGTCGTGGGTGGCGATCAGGCCTTCAGCGTGGGTGGCTACGCCCGTACGCCGCTGGAGGAGATTTTGCCGGTCGAGACGAGCCGGGCCAAGCTGAAGTTCCTCAGCCTCAGCATGGTTATCGTGATCGACCGCTCGGGCTCCATGGCGGGCGAGAAGATCGCGATGGCCCGGGAGGCGGCGATCGGCTCGGTCGAATTGCTCAGTCGGCTGGACTGCGTGGGCGTCGTTGCGTTCGACAGCGCCGCCCAGTGGATCGTGCCACTTCAGCCGGCCAGCAACCGCGCCGCGATCACGCAGCGTCTGGCAGCGATCGGCAGTGGCGGCGGCACAAACATGTACCCGGCCCTGGAGCAAGCGCTGGCAGCGCTGCTCGGAATGAACACTAATCTGAAGCACATCATCGTGCTGACTGACGGGCAATCCGCTCCGGGCGCTTTTGAAACGCTAGCAGAGAGCTGTCGTGGCGTCGGCGTCACGATCTCCAGTATTGCCGTCGGGCCCGATGCTGATCGCGCCCTCCTGGCACGCATCGCCCAGCGCAGCGGCGGCCGGATGTACATCGCCGACAGCGCTCGCCCATTGCCGCAAATTTTCGCTCGCGAGACCGTTCTCGCCAGTCGCTCCGGCCTTTTCGAGCGACCATTTACGCCGCGCTTGCAGCCGACTGTTGATGATCAGGTCGTGGTTGGTCTGGCCGGCGAGATTCCGCCCCTGCGCGGTCACGTGGTCACCGCGGTCAAGCCGCTGGCCCACACGCCGCTCGTTCGGCCCACGGAGGACGGAGCCGATCCGATCCTGGCGTATTGGCAGGTCGGGCTGGGCCGCTCCGTCGCGTTTACGAGTGGCCTGTGGCCGAAATGGGGCTCGGATTGGGTGGCTTGGTCCGGGTTCAGCAAGTTCTGGACCCAGGCCGTGCGATATGCTGCGCGATCGGGCCATGCCGGAGATCTGGAGGTCGAAACGGCCGTCAGGGACGGCAACGCACACGTGACAATTCTGGCCGAACACTTGCCGATGCGGGCCCAGGGTTCGCTGGTGGCGAGCGGCCAGGTCGTTGGGCCGGATTACTCGGGTGCGCCGTTGCCGTTGCAACGTACGGCCGCAGGTCGCTACGAGGCGGTTTTTCCGCTGGATGCGCCGGGGACCTACCTGTTGAATATGCCGTATAGCTTTGGCACGGGAGCACAGCGTCAGACCGGCGTGCTCCGGGCCGGCGTCGTGCAGAGTTATTCGCCGGAGTATCGCACCCTGCGGCACGACGAAACGACGCTGGCCGAGATCGCGCGGCGCACGGGCGGGCGTGTGATTAACCTGAACAATCCGGAAGCGGTGTTCGAATCATGGAGCATCCGGCCGGTTCAGGTTCGGCGACCATTCTGGGAAGACCTGCTGCACCTGGCGCTGGTGCTGTTCCTGCTGGATGTGGCCGTTCGTCGCATTGCGGTGACGCCGGCCGAAGCGGCCGGACGCATTCGGCGCATTATTCAGGAATTGGCCGGTCGGCGCACCGGCACAGACAGCATCGCGACGCTCGGCGCGCTGCGTGGTGCCAAGGAACGTGCCCATGTCGGGGTAGGTCAGCCGCTCGAAGAGCCGCCCGGGTTGCCAACTGCGGTCGCGCAGCAAGAGCCCATCGATCCCGGCCCCGCCGACGAGTTGTCCCAGGCGCTCAACGGTGCTGAAACTGACAAACCCGTTGCGGCCCGGCCAACTCGCCAGGGACGTGCGCCGGTGAGTTCTGAAGCGGATTACACATCGCGTCTGCTGCGGGCCAAGCGGCGTGCCCGCGGGCACGACAGCGATCGCGAGGATCGTTGATCGTTACACTGCGAGTAGGAATCACGCACTGCGGGTGCGGAAAGCCTGCGGGTCGCGGGCGGCTGTCAGGGCGGTGTCATAGGTAATCTGGCCGGATTGATACATTTTCAGCAGCGCATGATCCATGGTGATCATGCCGTGTTTCCCGCCGGCCTGGATCTCGCTGTAGAGCTTGTGGACGGCGTTGTCGCGGATGTTGTGGCGGACGGCGTAGTTGCCGATGAGCACCTCGCAACAGAGAACGCGCTGGGCACCTTTCGCGTCGGGCAATAACTGCTGCGAGATGACGGCCTGCAACGTGTTGGACAGCATCAGCCGGACCTCTTCCTGCTGGGCGGCGGGGAAGGCGGAGATGATCCGCTGGATACTCTGGACGGCATCGGGTGTGTGCAGCGTCGCGAGCACGAGGTGGCCGGTCTCGGCCGCCAGCAACGCGGTGTAGATCGTATCCTGATCGCGCAGCTCGCCGATACCGATCACGTCCGGGTCCTGGCGCAGAGCGTGCATGAGGGCCGTGTGAAACGCGCGCACGTCGGTGAGCAACTCCTGCTGCACAACGAGTGCTCGGCGGGATGTGTGGGTAAACTCGACCGGGTCTTCGATGGTGATGATCTTCTTGCGCTGCTCGCGGTTGATCAGGTCAACCACGTAGTGGAAGGTAGTGGTCTTGCCGACGCCGGTGGGGCCGGTGAAGAGGATCAGGCCGTTAGGGCGGCGGGCGAGGTCGTCAACGAGTTCGGGCAGGTGCAGCTCCTCACGCGAGCGGATCGCCGGCTCACTGAGCCGAACGCACAGTTCGGGTGAGCCGCCGCGACAGTAGACGGCGACGCGTCCGCGGTCACGCTGGCCGAACATGGTTGAGAAACACAACTGCCATTCGCGATCCAAACGCTCTTTCTGCTCGTCGCTCAGCTCGGCCTCGATCAACGTGCGGACCTGGTCGGGGGTGAGCGCGTCGCCCTTGGTCGTAACCATCTCGCCGTCGATGCGGAACAGCGGCGGCAGGCCGGCGACAACGTGGATGTCGCTGGCACGGTGTCGGCGGGCGGCCTGAAGCAGACTGGTCAGGGTCACGTTATTACCTCCGCAATCGTAGACGTCGGAACAGACGACGCCAGATCCCCGAATGCTCGGCCTGCTGGCGGGCTGCGATGGCCAGCGGCCAATTGGGGCGTAATTCGAGCGCGTGATCGAAGTTGGTGCGGGCGGACGCGAGTGAGCCGAGGGCGGCCTCACATTCCCCGGCGACCAGCCAGGCGAACGGAGCGGTGGACATCTCTCGCAGGGCGATCTGGGCGTAACGCAGGGCCAGCGTAGCCCGGCTGTAATACTGGCACACGCGCGCAATCACCACGCCCTCGAACCACGTCGCCGCAGGGTGATTCAGGGCGTTGTCGAAACATTCGGCAGCGTAACGTACACCGCGGGCGAGCATGACTTCGCCGCGGGCCGTCCAGCGCAGTGGCATGTCGCCCGCAGCCTGCATGGCCGCGTCTGATAACGCCAGCGCACTCTTGGGGTCGTTTAGCCGGGCGATGGCCTGAGCCTGCACGGCTAACAAGTCGCCGTGCCCGCGAAAGAGCTCTTCGGCACGCTGCGCCCAGACACGGGCCTCGTGGCATTCGTCCAGCTCGATCAGCATCTGGACCTGGCCGATCCACGCGGGAATGAGCTGGCGATCCTCCTTTAACGCCCGCGTGTAGAAGCGGAGCGCCTCTTCAAACTCGCCCAGGTGATAGGCCGCGGTTGCCCGCGCCAGGAAGTCAGTAACCAGCTCATCCTGCTGCTGACCCAGCGCGTCCTGCGTTTGTTCGCGGCCGTGTTCAAACTCCAGATTGCTAAACCGGCCAGTCATTCGTCTTACTCCAATCGACCGAAACGCGACCACGGCCGTACACGTATCCAGGCCGGCGCCTGGATTTCATTTAGGCGCACGCAGCCGACATCGCGGAGCAGATCGCGGGCCATGTTGGACGCTCCGCGAGCCGTGGGGTTAATGTGCAGCGCCAACAGTGACGGCAGAATGCAGTATTCATCGGGGCCGAGTTGCCAGGTCAGATCGGCACGGTATAGCCGACCGCCGAGCGGCAACTGATTCGCGGGTAGGGGGGTTCCGTTGACGAGAATCGCGTCGGCATTGATCACGACCGTGTCACCCGGGACGCCGATGATCCGGTCTACACTGAGGCCGGCATTGACGACGACGCCATTTCCGCCCACGTTCGGGATAAGATAAGCGACCACATCGCCGCGCTTGTACTGGTTGTCGTGAAACAGACTGCCGGTTAGCAGAATCACGTCGCCTCTCTGCAATGCGGGGGTGCTGATGATGTCGTTTAGCTGCACGGGGCGGGCGATAGTCGTGGCCAGCAGATCGGTGGTCGGGACATACACCACCAGCATCAGCACGACGTATATGACCAGGCCGAAGAGCAGCCGGGAGAGGATGCGCTCGAATACGAGCTGGGTGGCAAAGACGGCTAGAATACCGGTGGCATGTGCGCTGACCGCCAGTCCCAGGAAGAACCAGGACCAGCCGGGCGATACGAAGATCATCGCAAGCAGTACACACAGGCACCACACACCGAGCAGGATCTGGCCGAGTCGCCGGCGGCCGCACATGAGCTGTCCGAAGCCCGGCAGCAACGACCACGCCAGCGCCCGACCCGACACCGGGGCCGGTATCTGCACGCGCAGCCAGCTCAGGACGCGATTCGTCATCGGGCTAATCGGTGCCGCGATGCTAGCCACGGCCAAGCCCATCCTACCTCGGACGCGGCTGACGTTGGTGGCCAGGTGCAGCCGGCCGGCCCGTGGGGGTTCGACGCTTACCGTGTCCAGCACCAGTGAGCTGCCGCAGCGCGCACACTCAGTCAGCCCGGGAAGATTCTCGAACTGACAGGCAGGGCACTGCATGGCGAGTCCTGGCGTTGCCGTGGTCGCTCGGGCTACTGGCCGTGCTGGTCGCGGACTTCGGTGTCGATACGCACGTCGGTATCGGGTTCGTAGTATTCGCGGGTCAGTTGCCGCTGCTGTTCGCGGCCGACCAGTTCACGCACCAACTCGGCGTACTTCAGGCAGCGCGGACCCTTGGCACCCTGGATTTCGACGGTCACCTGGCCCGTTCGGCTGATGACGATTTCCATTTCAACCTGGCTCATGTCTGCCTCCTGACCTATTGCAGCCGGACGCTGACGCGGACCGATTCGTCTGCCAGACGCTCTTGATCGACGACCTCGTAGTCGCGGCTCTTCAGTTCGGTCATCAGTTTGTTGTAGATGAACTGCTGCACGACACGGCCGGACACCTCTTCCGCGATTGCTTCGAGTTCGCGTTTGGAGTGGCCGTGGCTGCTGGCACAGACGGTGCATCGGCCACGTTCGTCCCGTCCGACCTCCAGCGTCACGCCGTCCCGCTCGAGCACGATCTTCTGGTCGCGTGCGAGGGCGGCGCCGACGATCTCCGTTTCCGCAACGTTGACCTCGACCTGCTCGGGGGTTTCCTCGCGCTCGTGCAGGTTCTCGGCCCGGACGGCGAGGTGCATGCTGGCCGCAGCGCCGGCAACAGCGGCGCTGAGGGCCGGCCATGTGGCAATCACGATCGGGGTAAGTACGACAACGGCGCTCATTGCTGGTTCTCCTGAATCGTTCCTTCCATGACTCCGTCAATCTCCAGCTTTCGCCGCGCTGCGGGGTGGCTGGGGGCGGCCTGCGGCGAGGCGAAACGGGCCCGCCCCTGGGCCCAAGTACGCAACGCAGTGATTTCCTCGGCCATCGTCTTCGACAGCGGTACCGTGGCCTGGATAGCGGAGATAATGTCGGCCGTGGTCAGGTCACGCCGCAGATAGAACGCGTCGTACAGCGCACTGATGACGGCCTCTTCGATCTCGGCCCCGCTGTAGCCCTCCAGCGCCTCGGCCAGTGCCTGCACCTCGAACTGCACCGGGTCGCGCCCGCGCTGTTGCAGATGGATTCGCAGAATCTCCATCCGTTCAGAGAGGTTCGGCAGATCGACGAAGAAGATTTCGTCCAGACGCCCCTTGCGGAGTAACTCCGGCGGCAGGTGAATGATGCTGTTGGCGGTTGCGAGCACAAACACCGGCTTCGTTTTCTCGCTCAGCCACGTCAGAAACGTGCTCATCACGCGGGCGGTGGTGCCGCCGTCGGTGTTTGCCGAGCCGGCCGATCCGCTCAGGCTCTTGTCAATCTCGTCGACCCACAGCACCACGGGCGAGATGCCCTCGGCGACGGCGATGGCCCGGCGGACATTTTCCTCTGACGAACCGACCAGGCTGGAGAACATGCGGCCGACGTCGAAGCGCAGCAGCGGCATGTGCCACGCCTGAGCGACGGCCTTGGCGCAGAGGCTCTTGCCACAACCCTGCACGCCGACCAGCAATACGCCCTTGGGGCAGGGCAGGCCGAAGTTGCGTGCCTCGTTGGAAAACGCCAGTGCCCGCCTGGTCAGCCATTCCTTGAGCGCGGAAAGACCACCGACGTCGCCAAGATCGGCCTGTGATTCGTAATAATCCAGCAGGCCGCTCTTGCGGATGATCTGTCGTTTTTCGGAGAAGACCACGGAGATGTCGTTTGCGTCCAGCGTGCCGTCGTTGACGATCGTCTTGGCAAAGACGTTCTCTGCCTCTTGCAAGGTGAGTCCGAGGGCGGCCTGGACGAGCCGTTCCCGGCCGGCCTCGTCGAGGTCGATGTTGATCTGGGCGGCCATGGCCACGTCTTCGCAGATGCGATGGAGCAACAGGCCGATTTCATCAGTTCCCGGCAGCGGATAGTCGATGACACAGACGTCCTTTTCCAACTCGCGGGCGATGTCCAGAACCGGAGCCGTAATGACCAGCGTCTTGTAGCTGTCACTCAGGGCGCGGGCGACTTCACGGAGTTTGCGGATCACGCCCGTGTTGCAATCGCGCGGCCGCACGAACATGTGGAAGTCCTTGAAGACGTAGATGGCCGGTTCCTTGTGGTCAATGACGGCCGACAGGGCCTCGATCGGGTCGGACAGGCTGCGACTGCCGCCGCCGGTTCGCTCATGTCCAACCTTGGCCAGTCCGCTGGTGATCGACCAGGTGTAGAGTTGCTTGTTGCGCCGTTCGGCCAGGGCGATGAGCTGATCTTCGACTCGGCGCTCTTCCCACGTGATGACGTACAGCACCGCGTAGCGGGCACGGATCAGGGTCTCCAACTCGTCGAGTGATGCCGCGGGGCCGGCGCCGGTTTGGCCATTTCCTGAATCACTCATGGTGTGGACTCCTTCGGGCGGGCCGTCTGGCTGGCTACGTCGACGTTCAGTCTTCCGCCGAGCACGCTGAGCAGGGGCACCAGGCCGGCGGCCAGATCGTGGCAGTAGATCTGGCCATCGGCGCCAATCGTGATGCTGGCCGGCCCGCTTTCCGCGGCCGGTTGGGCTGGCAGGGCCAGGCGCTCCAGTGGCGGCGTTTGCCAGCGGAGGTTGCTGGCGCGCAGGATTTCGATAGCTGCCGAAACTTCCTGCCGCGTGTTCAGCCGACCCAACTCCGGATCACGCAGGGCCGATCCCATCGGCACGTAGCCCGGGTACAACTGGAACCGGGCGCCGGGCAGCGTTTCCGCCAGCCACGTTACCAGCGGGCGGAAGCAACATTCCCGATGCCCGGGCAGCAGAACATGACGAACGATCAGCCCGGCCGAGTGGGCCGCGTGTTGCAGGTTTTCCCGGACCACCCGGCCGTACTCCGGCGCACCTGCGATCCGCTCGGCACAATCGTCGTTGCCGAATTTCAGATCCGCGAGGTACCACCGCGCCACGCCCGTCAGCAGATCAATCACCTCGGGCGACATATACATATTGCTGTTGAGGGCGAACGGGAGTGGCTGGCTGGCCTCCGCGGCAATGGCGAGCAGCGTGTGCACGTGCAGCGTCGGCTCGCCGCCGAGGACGCTGATGCTGCGGATCCCGCGCCCGACCAGTTCGTCCAGTTCGCGGGCCAGCTTGGGGGGGATCGACCGGCTCGCCGGCCCGCGGGTCAAAGGCATTCGGGGCTTCGTCGCAGAAGCTGCACCGCAGATTACACCCGCCGAGGAAGATCCGATAAGCCGGCAACAGCTCGGGCTCTTCATGAAAACTGAGGTAGCGCTTGTAGATATAGGTCGTTTGGGAAAGTCCGCAGGGGGGGGGCTGGCCGCTCAGACGGTCGATGGAGCAAGCCCGGGCGCAGAGTCGGCACTGGCGCAGGAGTCGCAGCGCGACCGTCTGCCGCTGCCGGAGGTTTGCGCAATTCATGATGTCTTCCCGGTCGCGCATTATTCGCCACTGTCCCGGGGGCCGCGTTAGGTCAAGAAGGGCCGCGGACACGCGTTCCCCCCTGGTGGGTCGGAACCCCGCGTGCCGCGGCTGATTGTTGCGATAACCATTGCTTGCTCCGTAAAATAGCTACGGAGGAGACGCGTCCGAATCGCAGTGGCCAGACCGTTTTTTTCTGATTTTGCGAGCCGCCGGATGTCCGAGCCCCAGCAAAACGATCGCAATGCGGCCTTAGCGCTGAGCCCGCGTGTCTACGATGAGCTGCGTGGCGTCGCGGAGAGCTACCTGCGACGCCAGCCGCCCGGGTTCACGTTGCGGCCGACCGAACTGGTGCACGAAGCCCTCCTGCACCTGCTTCGCCATGAGGACGCCCGGTTCACCAGCACGGGGCACTTTCGTGCCATCGCCACGCGGAAGATCTGGCAGGTGGTGGTCGATCATCTGCGCCACCGGTGTGCTCAGAAGCGCGGGGGAGCGGCTCCCGGTGGGGGGGCGTCGCCGGCTACGCGACCCCGGCGCGTACCTCTGGAGCAGGTCACCGTCGAGTGGCAGGCCAATCCCGTAGATCTGCTCGACTTGGCCGATGCGCTCGAGCTGCTGCGCCAGCAGAGTCAGCGGCTGCACGATGTGATCATGCTGCACTGGTTCGGCCATTTCACGCACGAGGAAGTGGGCGCTGAGCTGGGCATCAGCAAGAGCACCGCTGAGAAGGACTTTCGCTATGCCCTGGCCTGGTTGAGTCGGCGGTTCGCGGAGAAGCAGGCGGATGAGCACTGAGTTCCACGAGCAGGTCCGTACGCTGATAGAGGCGGCCCTGCAACAGCCGCCCGAGCAGCGCACCGCGTTCATCACGCGTGCGGCGGGCGACGATGTGAGCATGTTGCGCGAGGTCCGGAGTCTACTCCCGCATTATCTCGAAGTGGCCGGGCTGAGTGATGCCGGCGTGAGTCGACCGCAGTGGCGTCTGCCCGGCACAACAACATTCAGTCAGGCCGTGACGCCACGCCGGTATGAGCAGGACTGGCAACCCCCGTTCTCAATCGCTCCGTACACGGTGGTCGACGTACTCGGTCGCGGCGGCATGGGCGTGGTGTATCGCGGCATTGAGCCGCTGCGTGGCCGGTACGTGGCCATCAAGGTTTTGCGGCAGCGTTTGCTCGGCCGGGATGATCGCTATCGGTTCAAGCGTGAGGAGGAGGTGCTGCGGCAACTGAAGCACCCGGGATTTGTCCGCGTCCTGCATGGGGGCGTGGCGCGGGTCATGATCGGCCGGGGCCCGGGAGCGATCGTCGATCGTCGCCCGTATTTCGTCATGGAGTACGTCGAGGGACGCCCGCTGGTGGCCTATGCGGATGAGCAGAAGCTTACAGTGATCGCGCGCCTCGCGCTGTTGGTCCAGGTTTGTGAGGCGGTCGAGTATGCCCATGCCCGCGGCGTGATTCACTGCGATCTGAAGCCGGACAATATCCTCGTGACGGCCGACGGCGTGCCCAAGGTGCTCGACTTCGGCATTGCCCGGCTGTTCGAGCTGGCGGGCCCAACCGTCGAAGCGGACCGCAGTGTTGCGGCAACGTTCTCGTACGCCAGTCCGGAGCAGCTTCGGCAGCGGGTTTCACAGTTGTCACCGCGTACTGATGTCTATTCGCTCGGCCTGATTGGTGCCGAGCTTCTGACCGGGCGACTGCCCGGGTTCGAAGATGGCCGCATTCGGCTGAACCTCAGTGACGTTGTTCCGTACGACCGCTGCGCACCGGACAATACGATGGCGCGGCAGTTCCGCTATGCCCTGGAGGTGATTCTCGCGACGGCGCTGCGAAAGACCAGCGGCGAGCAGTACGCCACGGCGGGACCGCTGGGGGCGGATCTCGCCCAGCTTCGCGAGGTCTTCGCGCCGGTGTCGCTGTGGGAAAGCGTGCGCCGCTGGCTCACACGTACCCATACCCCGGACGATGCTGACAATGTCCGCCAGCGCCTGCTCACGGTCGTTTTGCATCGCCGGATCGGCCACGCGATGGAACGCAATGGGTGGCGCTGAGCAACGCTACGGTTCTCCGTAGCGCCATTCCTGACCGCTGCCCGGATTAATCTTGTAATCCACGTGCCGATCGGTGGCATACCACGGACTGTCCGGGTTGTCAGCCGGATCGAACCCCAGGCCGTTCCACAGGGCGTTGTCCAGGTAGGCTTGGCGCCGGTCGATTCGCTCTCCGTGACCGTCAGCGATGACGGCGTTGGATTTCCCGAGGTGCCGGTCCGACAGAAACGTGCGGTGAAAGTGCCAGGCGTAAGGCTCCAACTCGCCGCCACTGTGCGTTTCGGGACTGCGCAGCGGGATGAAGGTCGGGTCCAGAACGTAGCCGTGGTTGCCGAGCCGGTTCGGATTGTGGTCGGCGTCAGGGTAGTCCTCCCCCCGTTCGGGTCCCCACGGCATTGTCCATCCGGTGCCGTCACAGTCACCAAACGCGATGGTTTCGGCTGGAGCCCGCAGTTCCTTGACCGGAAACGTTTCGTACGGGCGATACGAATTGCCCACCATCGTATTGTCGCTGGTGCTGCCCAGGTACTTATGGTTGTAGCCGTAGAAGTTGTTCCGCCCCACGTCCCAATGGGCTGTCGATGGACAGCGCAGGACCGTCGCGCGATCCGGAAGATCGGCGCTGTACGAGCCGGTGGAGGGGGCCCCGTAGACGTAGCAGCCCGTTGAAGTGCGCCGTGAAAAGGCGCGTGTTCTCAGTGGGAGAATACCCACCCGGCAACTCTCGCTCCAGCCGGTAGCAATCGGAGCGGCGGTGGAGGCAACGAAGCCGTTGAAGCCTCTGGTGGAAAGGGTCGCGAAAGGCGACTCCGCGAGTTGGCAGGCCGTAACGTGTGTGAACGCTGAGCAGGACCCGAAACAAGTGATGCGGAAGCCGAGCGGGCTTCAACACCGGGAAGGCCGCCGTCGCTGGATGCAAGCCTGGCCCGGGCGACAACAGGGAAAGAGCGAAGGGTCCAGCGGTTCCGCCGGGGTATGGGCGATGGCCTGTCGGCAGAGGGAGCACGACGCAACACGGGAAGCCCGAGGTGGTGGGGGGCGGTGAACCCCAACCGGACACCCGCGAGCGTCAGGCCGGGCCGCTCCGGGTGGCGGAGAGGTCCATAGTAGCGAGGAAACCGGGTAATGCCGGTGGAGCGAAGGGACCTTAGTTCAAGGTCAGCGCAGGAAGCAGCAAGAGCTATGGGAGATTGGCGATGAGCCTATCCACTCCGGATTCGGTTCAGAAGTTGCAGGCGGCGCTGCATGCCAAAGCGAAGGGATCGACTGCGTGCCGTTTCTATGTGCTGTACGACAAGGTGTACCGGCATGACGTTCTGAGCTTCGCCTACCGCTGCTGCTGTGCAAACGGCGGTGCACCGGGGGTGGATGACCGGAGCTTCGCGGACATCCAGGCGTACGGCGTGAATCGGTGGCTGGGTGAAGTGGCGGAGGAACTCAGGAGCAAGACGTATCGACCACAGGCGGTTCGTCGGGTGTGGATACCCAAACCCGACGGCAAGAAGAGGCCGCTGGGGATACCCACGGTCAAGGATCGCGTAGTGCAGATGGCCTCAGTCCTGGTCTTGGAGCCGATCTTCGAGGCCGACCTGCAACCGGAGCAGTGCGCCTACAGGCCGGGCCGCCGCGGCCTGCGCCACGCTGCTGGCCATCGCCTGGGCTCTGTGCCGCTGGATCGCGGCCCGCACCGCGGATATGCGCCACCCACGGCGGACACCGATGCGCCTCACGCTCAGCTTGCCCCAATTCGCCGCAGCGTAGCAAAACGCCAGTTGTCCAACGGGCTGTTAAGCGCAAAACGCGTTCAAACTCGTAGAGATACGAGGAATCGCGACATTCGCGAATCACGCTGAGCTACTGAAAACGCAAGACTCTGGGAGCCCAATCTTCGTCAGGCGCCCGCTTTTGTGAATCGTGTCCCACGGCCTACAGCCCCGCCAATAACTCAACGAACGGATTAATGTCGTCGAAGTTGACGTCGCCATTACCGTCGATGTCGCCGTTGGGCCAGCTGCAGTCGGGATAAGCTACTTCGTACGCAGATCGATCGGTCAGCGCCAACACGAACGGATTGATGTCGCCGAAGTCGATGCTGCCGTTGCAGTCCAGGTCGCCGGGCAGCCGCCCGTCGGGCTCGACACCCAAGATCTCGACGTCGTCGATGTTCCAGCCGGAGTATTGCCAGATGTTGCCCGTCGCGCCCATGGTCCAGCGGATGAACACGGTGGACTGTCCGTCGGCGACGCTGGAAATCTCGTATTTTCTCTCATGCCAGGTGTTTTCTTCCAGCGTCACGTATTCCTCGTTTTCCCAGACGTCGGTCCAGCTGACGCCGTCGTTGCTCACGCGGACGTAGCCGTGATCGTATAGACCCTCTTCCAGGTTGAGCCAGCGGCGGAACCGTAGGGTAACGAAGCTGAGGTTGGAGCAATCGATGGCAGTGGTGGTGAGGTTGGTTTCGGGGAGGTTGTTCTCATAATCGCCGTACAGGTTGTAGCCGTAGACGTTAGCCCCTGTATAGCCGCTCGTCGGGTCGGGGTTGCCGTGCTGGCCGCCCAGTCCGGCTGGTTGGCCGAACGCCCAGAGGCCTTCGGTCTGCCAGCCGGGATCACTGTCGAGCGGGAAGCTATAGACGACCTCCGGCAGGCCGAGCGAGACGGCGCGGGTGGTGTCGATGGTCCCGTCGGTCTCATTGTAAATCACGAGCGTGTCATCGTATCGGCCGGGGGGAAGATCGTTGGCGTTGCTGTTGATGTGAACGGTCACATCGGCGGCGCCGGCAGGCGGGAGCGTGCCGGTGGCGTTATCAAGTGTGATCCAGTCGGCGGTCTTGGTAACGCTGTAATCCACGTCGTGGTGAGTGTCGTTCTTCACCGTATAGTGCTTGAAGGGAGGATCGAACGGTCCGCCTTGCGGGCCTTGGGCGGCGTAGTCGGCAGCAGGGTACACGTGCAGGCCGGCGTAGCTGACGGACTCATCCACGCCCCAGAGCTGGACATCGTCGATGTTCCAACCGCAGGCGCCATTGCTATAGGTCACCCCCATGGACCACTGCAGGTACACGGTCGGCTCGCCGTCGGCGAAACCGGAGATGTCGTACTCCACGAGCTGCCAATCACTGTCGTAGACCGCGTCCTGGTTGAACCACACGGTCAGGAAGAAGTCGCCGTCGGTGCTCACCCTGACGTAGGTGTGGTCGGAGCCATTCACGCCGAGCCAGCGCCTGAACCGCAGCGTCACGTGGCTCAGGTTCGAGCAGTCGATGGGGCCGGTCGTGAGGTTCACATCCCACAGGCCGTACGGGTAATCGCCGTTCAGGTTGTAGCCATACACGTTGGTCCCGGTATAGCCGCTGGTGGGATCGGGCGAACCGTGCGCGCCGCCCTGGCCGGTCGGCTGGCCGAACGCCCAATCGCCCTCGGTCTGCCAGCCGGGGTCGCTGTCCATCGAGAACGAGTAAATGACCTGCTCGATCCCGACTTGCAGGGTGACGTCGCGGGTGCGGTCGCCGTGATGATTGGTGAGATTGACGAGCGAAACCGTCGCGCCGTAGTCGCCGCGCGGCAGCGAATCGGCGTCCGCGTTGATGCTGACGTTGACGTCGACGCTCCCGCCGGCCGGGATCATCCCGCCCGTGTTGTCGATCGTGAGCCAATCGGCGTCCGCGCCGGCGCTGTATTCGATCGAGAAATCTTCGTTGTTGGTGAGCGTGTAGGTCTTACTCGGCGGGTCGAACGGACCGCCGTCCGGACCGATCGAGAAGAAGTCGTCGAGCGGCTGTACGCCCATCCCGATCGTCGCGGGGAGCTGATTGAATAGCAGGTGGGTCGCGTTTGCGAGATCGGTGTTGCCGTCGTCATTGAGGTCGGCTGCGACGATGTTCTCGCTCCCCTGGCCGAAGTCGACGATCGTCTGATGGAGCGTGAGGCCGCCGTCGCCGTCGTTGAGCAGCAGGCCGGTCTCGTAATGGTGCTCCGCGTTACCGTAGACGATGCTCGTCACGGCCACCTCCGGCGCGCCGTCGCCGGAGACGTCGGCGACCTTGAACACCTCGACGTTGAAGTTCGCCGGGTCGTGTGGCTCGTAGGTCGCCGGGCTGCCGAACGTGCCGTCGCCGTCGCCCAGGATGACCGTGACGTTGTCGGTGGGGTATTCGTTGAGCGTGACCACGTCGAGATGGCCGTCGTTGTTCATGTCGATCAGCGCCATGTCGGACGGATGGGTCTGTCCGATGTTGACCGTGTACGGCTCGTCCGGGTTGCCCTGGCCGTCGCCGAGACCGAGCTGGATGGTGACCACGGGGTCGTAGCCGTCGACGGAGACGATATCGAGGACGCCGTCCTCATCGACGTCGCCGATTCCGACGCCGATGCCGCCGGCGACGTCGCTGTGGACGTAGTTCGTGTAGAACGTGCCGTCTCCGTTGTTCAACAGGACCGGCCCGGTGTTCGGGGCGACGATGTCAATGTCACCGTCGTTGTCCATGTCGCCGAAGCCGAGGGCGTGGCTCGTGCCGTGTCCGTTGCTGTACTCGATGATCGGTCCGAACGTACCGTCGCCGTTGCCGAGCATGACGCCAATGTCGTCGTCGATCACGTCCAGCGCGCCGTCGTTGTTGAGATCGCTCGCGAATACGGCGTACGCACCTGACGAATCGATCAGCGTCTGCGTGCTGAAGGACCCCTGACCGTCGGTGTTGAAGTTGATCCGGTAGTCGCCGGGGTAGATGAGGATGCCGAAGCTGTCGTAGACGGGCGGGTGGACCGTGAAAAGATCAACGTGGCCATCGCCGTCGAAGTCGCCGGCAACGGTTCCGAAGTCGCTCGCGAAGCCCCAGTACAGCGGCTCACCGAAGATGTCCGGATCGGCGAGCGCTGGGGATGCGAAAGCCAACGCGGCGAGTACGGCCAGGATCGGCGTGAAACGGCTCGTGTGGAAGTACATTCTTCGCTCCTTCGTTTCGTTACCGTGCCCCGTGGGGCCCCGTTGACAAGAGCGCAGCCACCGTTGATTGGTCGCACAACCGGCCCTGCCCTTGCAGATTGTACGCAGAGAATCCCCATTAATCGTCGCGGTCGGTTACATTAGGCGTAGGAGTTCAGGAGACTCCGGTGGACGCCCTGTCGTTCCAGGCTCCCCGTTCTCACTGAAAACAAACGATTTACGTAACACATCACCCGTCTGCGAGATTTCCTGACTTTTCTGCGATTTAGCCCTTACGCCGGGAGCGCGCACGCGCGTATACACTGAGCATGCGCAGCGCGACGACGCGTTCCAACACGCTGGACGAACTGGTGGCGGCATTGCAGTCCGGCATCTGCGATGAAGCCACGGCATGCCGACTTTGCCAACTCGGCCCTCACGCTGTCACCCTTGCCCTGCGCGCCGCCGCTCGCCGCATCGCCGAACAAGATGCCCGCATCGCCGAACTGCAAACCCAGTCGTCCGGCAAGGTCTCACCCAGTACGCCCGCGGGCATGCGGCCGGTGTATACGAAGCCCAACGCGCCCGGCGGCCGACGCCGCAAGAAGCCCGGCGCCCGTAAAGGCCACACCGGCCATCACCGACCAACGCCGACGCGCATCGATGAGCGGAAGGAACAGCGGCTGGACGCGCTGCTTGCGGGCGGTGACGAATCTCCGGCGCCGCCGAACAGCCCGGCGGCCGCCTGCCGTTTGCCGATCGAAGTGTTTGCGGACGCGGATGTGTGGCGTTTATGCAAGCGTCTGCGTCGGACGGGCGATCATTTGTTCACGTTCCTGGATTACCCGCAGATCCCGTTCGAGAACAACTTCGCCGAGCGGATGATTCGGCCGGCGGTGATTCTGCGGAAGAACAGCCAGTCGAATCGGAGTGATCGCGGTGCCCGCACGCAGGCGGTGTTGATGAGCGTCTACCGCACGCCGCGGCTGCGTGGCCGCGGACCCGCTCGGTGCGATCACCGACGCCCTGCGCGGTTACCTGCAAACCGGCCACCTCCCGCCACTACCCCTCTCAGGCACTGCAAACGGCTGAACTCTTACGTTTGAAAGAGTAACGGTCGGACGCGCATCGGCGGGATTGTCGCGCCGATGGTACGAGGCCGGACGGACTGGGGCGACATGGTGCGTTTGCGCGCTGCGTCGCCCCTCCCCTTTGATTCGCCTCCCCCGTGCCGAGGGAGGCGAATTCGGCGGCGGCAGCTTTATTCCCCGCCCCTGTAACCCCCCGCGAACCGCCGTATAATGCCCCCCTGGTTCTGCTTATCCGTGTGGCGCGGCGCTGGACGCCGCCACATTTCGATCAGGAAGGTCACGTATGAAAAGCCGAAAGGGCACGCGCTGGTGTTGTCTCATCCTGTCGCCGGGCCTGCTGCTGCTAGGCGGCTGCCTGTCGGCGGTGGAGCAGGGCGTCGACCTGCTCTTCTCACCCGGCGCAGTCGAAAACGCCCTCGTCCTCCCATATCGGGCCGTGTCGGCACTGCTGGGAGTCTGACGTGGACCGGCAAATGCCTCCGCCGCCGGTGCTGAACGTCCGCGCCCGCGACGGCACCAAGCTGCGCGTGCCGCTCGGACGCCAGCCGGTCACGCTCGGACGCGCCGACACCTGCGACGTCGTCCTGCGCGACGACGGCGAGGTTTCACGCGAGCACGCCCAGATCTGGGTCGACGAACGCGGCCAGGTCGTCGTGCGCGACTGCGGCTCCAAAAACGGCACCCGTGTCGACGGCGGCGATTCGTTCCGCGACGAAGCCCACGCCGCTTTTCGGACCATCGTCATCGGCGAATACGAAATCCGCGTGCACGGCGTCCGCACGCTCGCCGCTCCGACCGGCCCCGACGTACGTTTCGTCCCGGATGCACCGACCCAGGTCGGCGACACGCGCTTCTTCCCCTCCAGCCGCGGCCTCGACCTCAGCCAGCAGCGTCTGGCGCTCCTGATGAGCCTGACCGAGCGCATCGGCGGCGCGTTTGAGCGTAAGCAACTGCTCGAACAGGCCCTCGACGCCTGCTGCGACACGCTCAACTTCGAACGCGGCCTGATCGTCCTGAAAACCGCCCGCGGCGATACCGAACTCCCCGTCACGCGAAACATCGAACGCGACGAGACCGGTGCCTACAAGGTCAGCCGCACGCTGATCAACCAAGCCCTCGTGCACGGCGAGCGGGCCGTCGTAAACAACCCGGCCGTCGACCTGGCCGATAATCTGACCGACAGCCTGGTACGTTTCCCGATCTGCTCAGCCCTCTGCGTGCCGATCCTCCACCGCGACGAAATCCTGGGCGTGATCTACGGCGACCGCATCACCCGCGGCGCGACCTACAAGGCGACCGACGTCGATTTCCTCGCCGCAATCGCACAGCAAGTCGGCATTGGCCTGGGCAACCTGCGACTATTCCAGCAACACCTGCAAGCGCAAAACGTCTATCACGAACTGGAACGAGCCCGACTGATCCAGCGGCGTCTCTTGCCGGCCCGCGTGCTGCGGGCCGGTCGTTACCTGCTCGCCGGCTACAACCAGGCATCGTCCGCAGTAGGGGGGGACTACTACGACTACTTCGAGCTCGCGAAGGGCTGCGTAGCGTTCACCATCGCCGACGTAACCGGCCACGGGCTGCCCGCGGCGCTATTGATGGCGAATTTCCAGGCCGCCGCCCGCGTCGCGTTGACCCCGGAGATTCCGCTGCCCGAGCTGGCCCAGCGGCTCAATGGCTTGGTCGCCCAGAACACCGACTCACACGTGTTCATCACCGCGATATTCGGCCGGATCGACGTCGAATCCGGGCTGATCGAATACGTCTCCGCCGGCCATCCCGGCCCCGTGCTGATCAGTCGGCAAGGCGTAGAGGCGCTTGAGCCGGAAAGCTCGCTCCCGCTGGGAATTCAGCGCGACGAGCGTTTCTGCACGCAGCACATCGAGCCGGCGGATGATTGTGAGGCCGTGCTGTTCTACACCGACGGCCTGGTCGAAGCCGAGTCGCCAGAAGGCGAACTGCTCGGCCTGGATGCCGTCGTAGACGCCCTTTCCGGCCTGAAAAGCGCAACGGCGGACATGATCCTGGAAACATCCCTGCAAGCCGCGCGCAAACACGCCGGCCGAACGCAAATGGTCGACGATCTAACGCTGCTCGTCTTGCAAATGCAGGGAAAGTAGGGGGGGCGTTTCCGCTCAACAGTCAACAGCGGCTGCGTTCACGATGGCCGGCGCGCCCACAGTCGGCCGGTATGGATCGGCCCACGCCAATCTTCCGAAGCGTGCATTGTTTCCAATTCCGGCACCAGCCGGCGCACCTCCCCAGGCCTGAGCACGTGTTGATCGCCCGCCGGCCGCCCATGACGCTCGCGATGCGTGGTCGTAAACGTCTCCAGCACGAAGCTGCCACCAGGGCCAAGCCAATCCCGAACACGCCGCAGCAGCGGACGATGAAGATATCGAAAACAGATCACCAGGTCGCAGTCTCGCCCGGCAGGGGGCTCACGCTCCATGTCGGCGACCTGCCAGTCGATCGGTTCGATCGCCGCCGAACAGTGCTCCGCCAGCGCACGCGCCCGGTCGATCGCGTCCGGCAGAATATCGACCGCCGTCACTCGCCACCCGGCGCCGGCCAGATACACCGCCTCACGTCCGCACCCGCACCCGATATCGAGTGCCCGCCCCGGCCCGAGGCCGCTCGCGACGTCCGCCAGAAACGCGTGCGGCTGCCAGAGCCGCCCCACGCCGGAGTTCTCACCGGCCGGCCCCAGAACATCAGCCCCAACCCGCCGCCCAAGCCGACCGTGGGCCTCCAACCACGCTATCGTCTGCTCAACCAGCTCATCCGGGCCGGCCACTGGTATCGCATGCCCCGCCTCCGGCAGTTCGTGCGTTCGCGCGGGAAGTTCCGCCAGGGGAATATTGACAGCGTCTACAAACGGCTCCCGGGCCGCCTCAGCACCCGACCTCGGGTCCAGAATGTGACGCTGCACCAGCCGCGGCCGCTTCATATCTATACCTCTGGGCCCCATCGTACGCCCACGCATATCTCCCCGCCAACGCGTCAGCCTGCCCCGGCAAATCACCGAGCAATAAACCGTCCCCGCCGCCCGCGACCACTCGGGCAGAATGTGGTAAACTACGGGATTCATGTGGAATACACTGGCCGGATACGGCGCGCGGCGCCGGCCGGCCGAAGTCCGAGGGTGCCATGCCTGCTGCGGAACTGACGGAACTGGCCAAGGCCGGTCCACACGAGAAATTCGAATCCCGTTGCCTCGAGCTTTTGGAGGCCGGCGACGTCACGCCCGCACAACTGCTCGCCGCCTACCGAATGTATGAACGCGAGAACCGTGCCGATCAGCTCGCCATGCTGACGCCGATGCTCGTCGATATTGCCGGCGACGCGGCCGACCCCCACGCCTTGCTCGACCTGGTACGCATCACCCTCGTCGGCAGCCCCAAGAGCGACGAGCTACGCAACCTGGCGGTTACCATGTATCGCCGCGCACACGGCGATGACGCCGGCTTCGACGCCATCATGGATGCCTCCGGACTGGCCGGCGGACGCCCCGTGCGATCCGCCCTCCGCCTACTTGATTTGTGCCTCATGCTTAAGCCCGGCGACGCCCTCATCAGCCGCGCAGACGACCGCGTCGTCGAGGTCACCGAGATTGACCGCGTCCACGGCCTCTTCACCCTGCGCCGCGAAGGTCGCGTAACAACCCGACCCGCCCCGGAGGTCGCACGCGAATATGACGGCGTCGCCAGTGACGATTTCCGCGTACTCCGCGCCCTGCGCCCCGAAAAGCTCACCGAGCTGATCGCCAAAGACCCCGTCGCCGTCGTCATCGGCCTGATCCACGCCCACGGCGGAATGATCGATGCCGACCTCCTCAAGGCCGAGCTGGTCCCCCGGCACATCGAAACCGGCGATTGGACCGGCTGGTGGAGCAAAGCCCGAACGAAGCTCAAGCGCAACCAGCACGTCATCATCGAAGGCCGTTCGCCGATGATCCTCAGCCACGATCCCGCCGGCCGAACGCTTGAAGAGGAAACCTGGGAGCAGATCGAAGCCAGCGCCGACCCGGTCGAATGGCTGCGGATAATGGAGGGCTACCTCCGCGAGAAGAAGTCCCGCAAGGAATCGCCCGCCGACGAACTGGTCGGACGTTTCGAGGGCCATATCCTCGCGTCCATCGCCGCCGTCCGCGAGCGGCGACCGACGGATGCTCTCGCTTGCGCCCTCTCACTCAACGAACTGGCCGACAAGGGTCTGGCCGTCGGTGCCGGCCAGGAAGGCCTCGCCGCCGAATTGCTCCGCGAAGCAAGCGATCCGGCCGAGGTGCTCCTGGGCATCGAACATCAGCGCCTCCGCGAACGGGGCCTTGAAACGCTGCGACAGGCTCGCCCCGACGACTGGGCCACGCACACCATCAAGCTCCTCGGCACGGCGCCGGCCGGACTGCTCGATTCGCTCATTGCCGGCGCGATCGAAGCGGGCCGCGTAGACGAAGTCCAGAGCTTCATTGACCAGGGCCTGGCCGACATGGCCCATTATCCCGAGCTGATGTACTGGCTGTGGAAGGGGACCCGGCAAACCAAGGACCTGCGCGTGCCCGAGGATGCCGACCTGTTCCGTGACCTGCTCAACGCTCTCAGCACGCTGGGGCGATCGGTCAGTGCCGAAGATGCGATCGTGCGCGAGTTCCGCGTGCGCGTGCGGGCAGCCCTCGCCCTCCGCGGGTTTGCCCGCGTACGCAAGTGCCTGGAGAGCACCAGCGAGGCCGCCGCCATCACGATTCGCCGCCAGATCGACCGGCTCGAAGGCATGGGCGACAACGTCCGCCTGAAGATGCTCGACATGTTGCGCGACGTTCACCCGCAGCTCTGGGTCGTCAAAAAACGCACGCTCGCCCCGTGGGAAGATCTCGAGACCGTCTACTGCACCCCCGAGGGCCTGGCTAGGCGAACGGCCGAACGCGACGACATCCTCAACGTACAGATGCGCGAAAACGCCAAGCGGATCGGCGAAGCCGCTTCCCACGGCGACCTGAGCGAAAACTCCGAGTACAAGTTCGCCCTCGAAGAACGCGATTTCCTCCGCGGCCGACTCGCCAAGTACAACGACGAGCTCTCACGCGCCCGGACGATTTCCACCTACGACGTGCCGACCGACCAAATCGGAATCGGCTCACGCGTGACCCTGAGCAACGCCACCGACGGCTCCACCAGAACGATCACCTTCCTCGGACCCTTCGAGACCGACGTCGATCGCGACATTTACAGCTACCAGGCGCCGCTTTCACAGGGATTGATGGGGCACCAGGTTGGCGACCACGTCAAGCTGACCGCCGACGGACACGAGCAGGAGTACGAAATCGTCGCGTGCGAGAATGCACTGGCGGCTGACGTTACTCAGGAATGATCCAAACCGGCCGCTACGCCACCCGCATTCAAAACGGGTGCGTAGCGTTCCAGGCTAGGTAGCCCCCATAGGCAAACAGCAGCAGGCCACCCTCCCACCGCGACAGCAAGCGACCCGAATACGCCAGCGGGATAAACAGCACCGATGCGACAATCATCACCGGCCCGTCGAGCTGAATAATCTCGCTCGACACACTGAGCGGGCTGATGCTCGCGGTCGTGCCGGCCACAAAAAAGATATTAAATATGTTGCTCCCGACGATATTCCCGACCGCCAGGTCGGCCTGCCGTCGCCGCGCTGCGATGATAGCCGTCGCCAGTTCGGGCAGGCTCGTCCCCACCGCCACAATCGTCAGACCGATCACCCGGTGTGACACCCCCAGCAACAGTGCCAGACCGCCGGCTCCGCTCACGACCAGCCGCGCACCCAACACCAGTCCACCCACCCCAACGATTACCAGAACGGGCCCGACCAGCGTCGCAGTCCCACCACGCGACGGGGGGGGCTCTTCCTTCGGCAATTCGTACGGCGTCTTGCCCGCCACGTAGTAGGTCAGGGCCGTATAGCCCACCAGCCCAGCCACAAAAACCACTCCGTTCCACCGATCAATATGCCCGTTGAGAGCGGCCAGACCCCAGAACAGCAGTGCCGACAGCAGCATCACCGGCCCATCGACCCGGATCAGGCTGCGGGAGACCCGCAGCGGGCGTACCATCACCGCCAGCCCGAGGATCAGCAGCAGGTTCGAGATGTTGCTACCGACGATATTCCCGACCGCCAGGTCAGCCGTACCCTCGAGGGCCGCATAGATCGTGACGGCCGCCTCCGGCGCGGACGTGCCGAACGCGACCACCGTCAGGCCAACCACCAGCTCCGATACCCCCAGTCGCCGGGCCAGCCGCGTGGCACCGCGAACCAGCGACTCCCCTCCAATCGCCAGGACAATCAGGCCGATGATTAGTACTAGTACGTGGGTCAGCCACACGGTGAGCAGTCCTTTGCCGAGCGTTGACATTCGGCCACCGCCAGGGGCCGGCGGCACCGCTCCGCAGGATCGGGTCTCCCCGCGAACGACGCAAGTGGCCGCCGGGAAATTGCGTCCGCGGGAGACGTGGGTACAATCCTGGCTTCCCTTGCGCAGGCATGGTCGTCAGGCGCGGTCGTCCAGGCTCCGCAGTACACGGAAAAAACTCATGATTCTCGCATCGCAGCAGTACGTACCACACGTCTTCTGGGTCTGGCCATTCGTGGCCATCCTGCTATCCATCGCCATTCTCCCACTCATGAAAAAAACGCACCATTGGTGGGAAGAAAACAAAAACAAGCTGATCATCGCGATCATCCTTGCCGCGATCACCTTGCTCTATTACGGCTTCCGCGGCGTCGGCGTCCCGGACCATTCCGCTCACGACGAGCACGAATCAACCGCCCACGTGGAGCCGGGAATGGCCGACACGGGCGAGCATGCGCACGAAGACATCTCGCCACCGGTCGCCCACGCCCCGCTGACCACCCAGCCGGCCCACGAAGGCCACCCCGGACCGTCCATCGGAGCCGCTCCGGAAGAGCCACCGCCGGCCGAACATGACGCTACGCCCATAGCGGGTACCGCCGACCCTGAGCATGCCGACGAACATGCCGCCGCGGCTGGCCACACCGGACACCCCCGTACCACCCCCGGCCTGACCACCGTCTGGTCCGTCATCAATCACGCCGTCCTCAAAGAGTACATCCCCTTCATCGTCCTACTGTTCGCACTCTACGTGATCGCCGGCGGTATCGTCGTACGAGGAGACGTCCAGGCCACACCACTCGTTAACACCGCCATCATCGGCGTCGGCGGCCTCTTGGCCAGCTTCATCGGTACCACCGGCTCAGCCATGTTGCTGATCCGCTTCCTCCTAAAAACCAACTCCGAACGCCGCCGCAAGGTTCACACCGTCGTCTTCTTCATCTTCATCGCCGCCAATATCGGCGGAACCCTCCTGCCCATCGGCGATCCGCCGCTCTTCCTCGGCTATCTGCGCGGCGTCGACTTCTTCTGGACGCTGAACCTCTGGATGCATTGGGCCGTCACCCTCGGCGCCTGCCTGCTGATCTACTTCGTCTGGGATACCTGGGCCTATCGCCACGAAGAGAAAAAGGACCTGCTCCGCGACGCGACCCAGATCCAGCCCATGCGCATCGCCGGGCTCCTCAACGTCTTCTGGATCCTCGGCGTCGTCGGCGCCGTAGCCACGCTCGACCCCTCAAAGCCATTCCCCGGGACCACTTGGCACGCGCCGGCCTACCTGCGCGAGGGCGTCCAGCTACTCATGGCCCTGCTCTCATGGGTGACCACACGCATGGCCCTACGCCGCGAAAACCAGTTCAACTTCGTCGCCATCGGCGAGGTGGCTTGCCTCTTCATCGGTATCTTCATAACCATGCAGGTCCCCATCGAGATCCTCCAGGCCAAGGGAGCCGAGCTCGGCCTGAGTCAGCCCTGGCACTTCTTCTGGGCCACCGGCGTACTCAGCAGCTTCCTCGACAACGCGCCGACGTACGTCGTCTACTTTGAAACCGCCGGAACATTACAGGTGCCGAATATGGCGATGATGCACAACGTCGCGACAGCCTCCGGAGAAATCCCGATCCCCCTCCTGGTAGCCATCAGTTGCGGAGCCGTGTTCATGGGCGCCAACACCTACATCGGCAACGGACCCAATTTCATGGTCAAGGCCATCGCCGAACAGTCCGGCGTAAAAATGCCCAGCTTCTTCGGCTACATGGCCTATTCCGGCCTAGTCCTGATCCCACTCTTCATCGTGATTACCCTGGTATTCTTCCTCTAACCAGCCCCGCGGCCAACAACTACGCTCGACCTCTATTACGTTACGCCGGCTAGGCGATATAATGCTAGGCGAACAGGCTGCGACGGCTTGGCTTCGTCGCCACCGTCACTGCAAAAAGTTCGGGAGAACCGTATGAAACCGTGGAACTACGTATTCCTGGGACTCGTTATCGCCGGCGTACTCGATCTCATTGCCGTAATCATCTTCTTCCTCATTGATCCGGCCCAACAGCTCATCGCTGCCGAGTAAATCGAGCGGACCAGGCTGATCAGCCAATCCGCCCGCAAAACCTGTCGTAAACATTCGCCCCAGCCTACGCGGCCGGGGCTATTCGGGTAGGGGGGGCTTGGTGCCGCGCAACTTCTGCGCTATACGCCAACACCGATCTCATTCGCTTCCCCGCACAGCACACGCCAATCCCCCAGCCCTCCACCCCTGGTTATCGGCCCTCGCCCAGACAATTTCACACGCATCCAACCAAGCTTCGGACCCAACACAACCGCTATCATTTGCAGTAGCACCCAGGTCCCCCTTATTGTTCTCCCCCTGGGGCAGCGGTCACGCTAGTTCGGCCGCTACAGAGTCTTGCTTGTTTCCCGCTGAAGGAGCCGCCATGAAAGTGCGTACTCTTGCGTGTTTGATTCTCAGTTTCTCAATCCTGGCCGCAATCCCAGCGAACGCCATCGAAATCGGCGACAAGGCCCCACGCCTCAAGGTCGAAAAGTGGATCAAGGGCGACCCCGTGGATCTCGACCAGGGACAGGGCAAGCATGCCTACATCGTCGAGTTCTGGGCCACCTGGTGCGGACCATGCCGCGTCAGCATCCCACACCTCACCGAGCTGCAGAAGAAATACAAAGACAAGGGACTCGTCGTCATCGGAATCGCCATCGACTCCGCCGACGGACCCCGACCGACACGCGATGCCGTCGAGCCATTCGTCAAAAAAATGGGCGACAAGATGGACTACCACATCGCCCTCGACACCAAAACCGGCGAGACCAACAAGGCCTACATGGATGCCTTCGGCGTCAACGGCATCCCCCACGCCTTTCTCATCGACAAACGCGGACGCATCGTCTGGCACACCCATCCCCAGGACAACATCGAGGGACTCATCGAGAAGATCCTAGCCCCCGATTACGATGACGCCGCCGCCAAGAGACTCATCAAGGAACGCAAGGACTACGAGCAGCGCCGCCGCCAGGCCTCCGAGCTGGCCGCCCAGTACTTCCAGCTAATCACCACCGAGGGCTATGACCAGAACGAGGCCCGCAACATCGGCAACAAATTCGTCGAGGCCGCACGAGATCATGCCGGCCTGCTCAACGCCTTCGCCTGGGAGCTTCTCACCGGCGAGTACATCACCAACCGCGACCTCGACCTCGCCATGCGCGTCGCCGACGTCGCCTTGAAGTCCTGCGACGCCAAGGAAGCCGCCATCGTCGACACCTACGCCCGCGCCCTTTGGGAAAACGGCCACCACGCCGAGGCCATCGATTGGCAGCGCAAGGCCGTCAAGCTTGCCGAAGACGGCCCCATGAAGGAAAGCCTTCAGAAGACTCTGACTGAGTACGAGAAAAAGGCCAGCAAATAGCCCCGCGCGCGTTTTGTGGCACCGACTTTCGATTTCTTGTGGCACCGGTTTTCAACCGGTGCGTCGTGCCGGCCACGAATCCCTGTGCCGCTGCTCTTGAGGAACCACCCTTTGTGCCACTGCTCTGTGAGCAGTGCATTCGCCAACGTCAGCCTCTCTTTGTGTCAGCAGTGCATTCTCCGGCCCCGCGCTCAACCTCAACGCCGCACAGCAAGCGAAACTGCTCCAGCCGCCGGCTGCGACCAACCCGGGACTTCGCCATGATCAACCCCATCCACCGGCCCCTGACCCTGGCCGCCACGCTGATCCTCTGTATCTCAGCCGCGTCGGCCCTCGAACTCGGCGACCCCGCACCCCAACTCCAGGTCGACGCCTGGCTCAAAGCCGGCCCCGTCAAAATCACTTCCGGCCACGTTTACGTCATCGAATTCTGGGCCACCGGCTGCAAGCACTGCCTCCGCGGCATCCCCAACCTCACCGCCCTCCAGCGCCAGTACCGCGACCAGAACGTCCACGTCGTCGCGATCAGCAGCAGCGACCCCAGCCGGCAGGTCCTCCAGGAGTATCTCCACCAGATCGGCGACCTCATCGATTACGCCGTCGCTTATGAGGACAACGACCAGCGCCCCACCCGCAAGGCTTACATGGACGCCCTCAAGCTCCGCAGCATCCCGCATGCCTTCATTGTCGACGGCCGGGGCCGCCTCGTCTGGGAGGGCCATCCCCATTTCGGCCTCCAGCCCGCACTGGCGGCCCTCCTTGCCGGCACCACCGACGTCGCCGAGCTCAAACGCATTGGCGACGGGGCTCGCGAGCGCAAATTGCGGCAGCGGCGGGCCACGCGAGCACTCGTAGATCGCTATCTCAAGCTCTCGGCCGAGAGTTATCAGCCCCCCGAGGTGGCTACTCTCGCGGAGCAGATCCTTAGCGACGCCGGCTCCGACGACCCGACGGCCTTGAATTCGGTTGCCTGGGCGACGCTGTCGCAGTCTGATTTGAAGTATCGTGATTTACGTTTTGCGCTTCGTGCGGCCAAGGCTGCCCACGACGCGTGTGGCGGAGCCGACCCGGAGATTGTCCACACGTACGCATACGCGTTGTTTTACAACGGCATGATAGATGAGGCATTGGAGCAGGAGCATCGTGCCCGCTCGCGTACCGGCTCGCGTAACTCGCTACGTCAGATGATTGACGACACAATCGCCCGCATGGAAAAAACCCGCCGCCAGCGCAACTGACCGTCCCCCCTGGAAGAGGAGGGGACATGCCGGGGAGCACCAACCGTCCCCCTTCGAAGAGGGGGGACCACAGGGGGGGGCACAAGTGTGGCACAGGCTAGAACCTATCCCAGAACCTGTTTTGGCACCTCGCCACTGGAGGCCGGATGACGCGAAACCCGAGAGAAACTGCAATTCTCACAGTACATATGACCACAGTTATGAGGTTTTAGGATAGGTTCTAATTTCGACTTTCGCAGTTATGCCGCCTGTTGGACTGCGTTGAATAGGGTTTTCATGATGTTTCGTGAACCCTGGCCTTGCAGGCCCAATGACAAAACCTGTTCGCGGACACTCACGCAGCGCAAGGTATTGAGCATGTCTGTGAACGACGCACAAGATTTGCTCCGATACCACGGTCGATTGGGCGGACGGTAGTGACGATGGCCTTCAGCCGCGAACCACAACACGACCAGACTGTACAGCAGCATCGCCGTCGGTGCGGTGCGCTGCACCGCTTTGCGCGTCCAGCCCTGCGGCTGCTCGAAGCCCAGGTGGCCCTTGGTGTCGTGGAACGTCTGCTCGATCGACCAACGGCGCGCGTACCAAGTCAACACCTGCTCAGCCGTGGCCTCGTGACAGGTCGAGTAAAAGGCCTGCATCTTTCGACCACCGGTCAACGGCTCGACCGCCACGATCCGCAACGACCGATCCGGCACGGCGTGCACACGCGCCACCTGATCCGCAACGCGCGAACGATCTCGTCGCCCGTAGATATTGAGCGTCAAGCGGCGGTTCCGCCGCTCCAGCATCTGTCGCGGTGTGGGCAGACGCTGGCCGCGTTTGCGCGGCCGGCCATTGGTTCCGGGTTTGCGAATTGGCGGCGGATCGTAAAGGCGAGCATCCAGATCCAGGCGCGAAGTCAGGTCACAGTTGTCCGGCAACTGGCGCAAGACACTCTGGCCGCCGTAAGCCGAGTCGGCGACCACGTGAAAACGCCGGTTTTCATAGTGTTTGCAGAGGAGGGCGAGCATCTCGACCGCCAATTCCGGCCGCGTGCGATAACGCAGCCGCTTCTTGGCGGCGGTCTTCTTGTTGACGTAAAGGCGGAACAGAATCGGCAGGCTGAAATAGTGACCTCGCCGAAACGGCAACTCGACGATCACGCCCAGCACGACCCAACTGTGCCCCCAGTTCATCAGGGCGGTCTTGCGCGTGCTGAGCAGCGGGTCGTGATGCATGCCGACGCCAAATACTCTCAGCCCGCGTTTGCGGGCCAGCGTATCATCGAGGCCCAGGAGCACGGTGCCGCCGTCCAGCCACGGTTCGATCATGGTGAAGATCGCCAGTCCGAGTTCGTCGAGCGACCAGCGGGCCGCGGAGAACACGCGGTGAAACGCCGAGTGATGCTTGGTCTCAACCGCGTCGGCGGCCTCGATCATGCGCGTGATCACGCGGCGCCGGGCGAAGACCCAGCCGGTCAGCACGGTGAGGAAACTGTTGAACGTCGGGGCGGTCATGACGTAGCAAACCGGTTGCACCAGTTCCAGGAAAGACGGTACAAGTTCCATCGCGAGCCTCCTTGCTCTGTGCGTTCATCCATGAACACACGCATGGTGCGGGAGACTCGCCTTTGTTTACAGAGGCCTCATCCGGGTTTCCAAAAGTGCGAAAGTCGAACTAATAGCCTGTGGTCCAAAGTGTGCCCCCGGTTTGCAACTGGTGTGTGACTGTGCCACTGCTCTGTCAGCAGTGGTTTTGCCGTGGATCTGGCGTTTGCCACTGTTGTGTTAAGTAATGTGCCACTGGTTTGTGAGCAGTGCGCTCTCCAATCGTCATCGAGATTGCACTGCTGTCTCAGCAGTGTCTTCCCGCCGTCTCAACCCGCGATTTATCCGAGCACCCCATCCCATCGCTCCGAACCGTACTTGTCGCGCCTCCCAGTTCGTAGGATACTTCTCCTTGCCCGGCACCATGTATGTTCGTCTGAGCGTCCCACCGTCATTCGTGGCGGCGTTCGCTTGAGATTGCAGTTTGCAACGGAGGAACCAACGACATGACGAAGAAGAGTATCTCTTATGTCGCTGTCATTGTGTGTGCTTCATTGTTTTCCATGCCGGGTGGTTGCGAAAGGGCTGGTACGCAGGGCAATTCAGATTCATCAGTGAAAGAAGGGGTGGCTATGAAGGCGCATTTGCAGGGGCTGCTCGACGACCTGGCTGCTATTGGGGAACAGCATGACGAGATATACGATACGGACGTAAAGGAGCAGATGGCGGAAGCGGTTTGGGACGGCTTCATCGCCCCGAAGAGCGGCTATGTCCTTCCCGACGAATTCGGCATGTTCTCTGCGGAGGGCAACTCGGCGGTGAAGGCTGCCCTGGCGAAGTACATTAAGTCGGCCAATGAGACGGCGGCGGAGCGGGGGCTTCGCACATCCAAAGAGCGACTCGACGTTTTTCAGGATATCGAAGTTGCGTTATCCGTTGACGGCCAGACTTACGACGAGTTCTTTGGCCACCTGGACACCCCGTGACGCTCGAATAGTCGCCGCACAGATAACGCCCCGGGTCGAGGGTCCTGTCCCGCCGCACAGCACCGCGTGTGGAACTGACGCTCCCCCAAGCCCGCGCAGCGGGCGACAGAACTGCCCCACCAACCCGTCCCGCTGGTAGGCCGGGCTGGGAACTGACGAGTGCCCACGGTCATCATGCGCAGCCGCGGAGCAACTAGCATTGTGTGTCGTGCGCCATCCCCTTTGCCGCGAATCGGACTGGCCGTTCGCTCATCTCCCGAGGGGAAGATCGCTCTCAGGAGCAAGACGCAATGTAATCTTCTGAGTGGTCGCAGAGGCTACTTCCGATTTTGTGCCGGCAGTGAGTACCCACATCTTCAACCTGCCGTCCTTGGCACCGCTAACTTCAGTTGTTACCTGCGCCTCGAGAGTTGCTTCCTTTACACGTAGCGCAGGCACGAGAGGGGCCTCGTCGTCATATGGGGCGTCCTTCAGTTGCTTGTGCCGACGCCTGGCAGCCGTCTCCAGTTCCTGTCGAAGCGCCAATACCGCATCCGCCAGTGGTATTCGGTCCTTAGTCATCAAGCACCAGTATCCTAATCAAGTGAAGTGTATCCCATCCAGGACATTAGCCCATCGAACCGCAACCAGCACATCTGTACGCAGATCTTTCCGAACAACGCCACCCATGAAGTCTGAGCTTGAGCTATTTTGCAGCTCCAGCAACGCGTCACGGTACGTGCCTCCTTGCTTCAGTAAAACCTCGAGGATGAGCTCGGCGGCGTCAATCGCTTGCCTGTAGTTGATTCGGCGATCGGAACGGATACGTAGATCTGTGACGTCGCCGACACTCGATGCCGTTCGGCACCCGATAATAGCCGTCACCCCCGCACCTTCCATAGCATCGATCTCAATCGGTGGCCCATCATGAAGCACGAGACATCCATCGTGGAATTCACCAATGATGATAAGCAGGTCATCATCACGTTGGTTTCGTACGGCACGCCGTACGCGCTCCTCGATCGAGTAAGGCCACCAGCTGCGGCGAGCAAGGTCAATAACAGTGAATGTGCCATGAGGTTCATAGTAGGCTCTCACGAGTCGACCCATTCGCTCGTGAATGCTGCTGATGTCCTGCTCGTCGAAGTCATGCATCGCTACGGAGCCATCACCATGAATAGCCCTCGCCTGTTCCAGGGTGGTTGGTACATCATGTAGCAGCACAATGCGATTGGGCCTTCCCTGCAATTGGTGCAGTCCTCGCTCTGAATGGTGACTCGCGGCGTACAGCACCAGAGACTGCGGGGTGGCGTACTGCCGCACAAGGAACCGCGCCAGCGGTATTCCCTCCGGGGCTCCAACAAGAACGTTGCCAGTGAGCAACGATGACGAACGGCTCAATACGGCAGCCGGCGAATCGCATCTGGGTAAACCGCAGGAAGTGAGCAGCGGAGCCGGTGACCCTGAATCGAGTTCAAGCTGGTTACGAACAACCCTGAGAATGCTTACGGCCTCCAGACAGGCCCCAATACGGTTGATGTCATCGAGAGAATACGGGCGTCCGTGGAGATCATGCCAAGGATCGTTCACTACGTTGCGGAGCATGGGCAGCAGCTTGCGCGTAATCGACTCGATGAGAGGACGCGCTAGGCACGGCGGCTTGATCCCACGATGCCGCGCGTACAGTGTGAGTCCCGCGCTGACCTCATGAAGCTGGTCAGTATCGATACCGGATAGGCGTGACGAAGCGAGACTCAATTCGGATTCGATTCTGCGAAGAGCGTGAAGAGATAACGCATCCGCGGGGGCAATAAGGTTGGCGCCGGAGTGTCTCACATTCAGCCACGAACGCAAGGTGCCACCTCGAGCCAGGCAAGCGCAAGCAGTGGCGCTCCGGCTGCGCTCAATCACGAAGCCGGCCGAACGGAATGAACGCCACAACTCATAGGTTGCTTCACCGGCTTTTACAAGCGCCTGCCCTCTGGTGATTGGTGTGTGTGCCGCTAACAGCAGTGTGACAACAATGAGAATCGCGTACCTGCCCGTCGTGATCGGGAAGATCATCGGCAGTCTCCTGCTAAACGCGTGGCCCTAGTCCTTGCATGGAGTATCGTAGTCGCATTGAACGTGGCCCGTCCACGTTGGAACGCAATCAGGATGTGCCAATGCGTAACACGCCTCCCGGCTCCTGGCTTTCACTCCCCGACGTGCCTGTCGGCGCATTTCATTACCAGGACCCACCAAAATCCCGCGCGCAGAATCCGCCAGAAACCAACAGAAATCGCCAATCTCCGCCAGCCAGCGCCAATCCCCCAAATCCAACTTGCCCGGCCCAAAAAGCGCGTGAACACTGAAGGTGCTTACGCTGTTCCCAGGGCACCCTTGACGACGCCCGCAGCGACCCGGGATGTCGACTTCCCGGCGGCAACAAAGTTGCCGGTGTGAACGAAGAAAGGGAAACGAAAGCGTGAAAAGCTCGACCAACATACTCGATCCTCACACGATCCGCTGCCCCGTTCGCGACCCCGCCCACCCGGAGCGGCCCAACACAACCACACTGAAAAGTGTGGCCCCACACCAAGTGTGGCACAGGCTAATAGCCAATAGTGTCCGGTACGGGAATTGCCCGGAGGCTGATTTGCCTGGGTTGGTCGGGCGCTTGGGAGACACTCAGCCACGAACAGGCCAGGAGAGGCGTGACGCCGACGAAATCAGCGCATGCCAAACCTCTGCCGCTCGTAGCGCGCATACGCGCCCAGCAGTCAAACGCTCGTTTTTTGCCGGCTCGTTCGGCCCGCCGCCGCGCCGCGTCACGCCGTTTGATGGCCATTGCCCGAACGTGCTCGATCGATGTCCAGCCCCGCAACGCCGAGGACATCAACGCATAGTCATACTTCGTCGGCCGGGCGCCCACGTGCAACGCGATCAGCAGTGTTCCGATGATCGTCACGTACACCTGGAGCGTCATGCCCTCCAGCGATTCGGAGAAGAAGTGCTCGAAGTGCGCCATGCACTTCAGCCAGCGGAAGAACAGCTCCACCTGCCAACGATGCTGATACAGCAACGCCACCTCGCACGCCGACAGATCAAACCGGTTCGTCAGCAGCAGAATGTCACGGACCTTGTCGGTGCGATCCGCCGCCCGCACCGTCACGCGACGCAGCGGCGGCAACGCCACGCACTGATCGCTGCGCTAGCCCAACGTCACCGTCTCCTCCGAGATAATGCTGGCCGCTTGGTCGGCGGCCGTAAGCGGGCGTCGTTCAAGCACCTCGACGGCGGCACTCTTACGCAGGCGAACCAGGAAGTCGCTTTGGGCTTCCCGGATATCTGCGAGCAACTGGTAAGCCTGAAATCCACGATCCATGATGTAGAAGCAGCCGGCAGAGAGGTGCTGGCGGAGATCGGCGAGCATCTGGTCGAGGATGCGAATGTCGCGTCCGCCGACGAGGTGGTCTTTGGAGTTTGCAATTGGCGTGAGTTGCGCGAATCGGGATATCACTGGCCTCGCCATGGCGGGCAGTAAACCAGAAAATCGAGGCCAGCGCAAGTTGGGATTTGTTAAGGTCGCAGGTCCCAAAGGCCCGGACACCATTGGCTATTAGCCGGTGGCCTGGGTGCTCTTGGGCTGGGGACGTACTAGAACCTATCCTAAAACCTCATAACTGTGGTCATATGTACTGTGAGAATTGGAGTTTCTCTCGGGTTTCGCGTCATCCGGCCTCCAGTGGCGAGGTGCCAAAACAGGTTCTGGGATAGGTTCTAGTTTCTGGCACGTTTTCAAAAACCGCCCCGACGTGCCATCTATGAGCGAGCCAAAGTCAAGCGGGTTTTCGACGGGGTCTTTCACTGGCCTCGCCATGGCGGGCAGTAAACCAGAAAATCGAGGCCAGCGCAAGTTGGGCTACGCTCGGCGTCGGTTCCGTGACCACCTCCGCTTCACGCCACACTTCTCCGCTGCGCAGCATTGCCGCCGACACGCACGCCAGGTGCCGGGCTAACGCCACCAGCGCAATCTTGTTCCGCTCCGGATCACCACGCTGCACATGTTCGTAAACCGCCCGCAGCAGCGGACTGCGTCCCTTGCCCTGCCAAGCTGCCTCGCACAGCAATTGCCGCACGACACTGGGACCTTCCCGGGTGATATGCCCAAGCCGATTCGTCTGCCCACTCTGGTCCTGGCACGGCACCAGCCCGAAGTAGCAGCCCACCTGCCGATTGCTCCGAAAACGCCGGACATCGTCGATCCACGCCACCAGCGCCTCGGCCGTACGCTTCCCAACGCCCGGGATGGTCTGTAACAAACGCACCCTGGGATGCTCACGGGCCATGCTCCAACCACCGCTCCAAACCTCATAACTGTGGTCATATGTACTGTGAGAATTGGAGTTTCTCTCGGGTTTCGCGTCATCCGGCCTCCAGTGGCGAGGTGCCAAAACAGGTTCTGGGATAGGTTCTAGTTTCTGGCACGTTTTCAAAAACCGCCCCGACGTGCCACTGCTCTTGAGCAGTGGATTCTCATGTGCGTGGCCGGCTTAGACTTAGGTGGCATGTTTGCCCCCGGGTGGCATGAGCAGGTCCGTGACGTGGGTGCCATGGGCAGGTCCGCCGCAGGCGGATTTGCCCGTGCAAACGCGTAACAACGCAACAACGTGACAACAGTTGGGGGTCAGGGTACATCGCTCGCCGCAGGCGGGTTTGCCCGTCCCCACACTATTTAACCGGCTCCCGGCACTCGTGCGCGCCGGGAGCCGGCCTGTGTTTACCTGATCGTAGGACGTCAGCGCAGCTACTCGGAGGTCCCGGACGTCGTCGTCTCGTCACTCGTGCGTTGGCTGCTGCGCCCACGTGCACCGCGACGTCCGCGTTGATAGCCATCGCCCGACCTGCCGGAGCCGCTGCGGCCACTGCGCATACCCGGGCCGCTGCGCCCACGCGCGCCGCGTTCCTGAATGCCCAACAGGCTTTCAAACTCGGTGACCTGGTCAGCGTTGAGGATCTCGATGATTTGCTGCTTGGCCTCCTGGCCGAGGGTATTGAGTTCATCGCTGCTGAGGCGCCCGCGCGTAGCGCGGAAGACCTCACGCTGAATTTCCTTGAGCTGGTCGTGCTGTGTGGAGGTGAGCTTGAGACGCCGGGCCACCCGCACGACTTCCTTCGGATCGAGCGTCTGTTGTCGCTGCTGCCGATCGGGTCGCTGATACTGGGCCCGCAACTGTGCGAGGCGAGCCTGCTGATCTTCGGTGAGCATCCCCTTGAGGCGCTCAAAGAAATCATCCATGCCGCCGCCCATCTGATTACGCTGGGCCCGCAACTCTGCCTCGATCTCGGCGACGCGTGCATCGTTGCCGTTCTCGCGCGCGGTGCGCAGCTCGTCGATCAGCGGCCGCATGTCACGCCACTTCTCACGGCTCTCCCGGAAGGCGGCCCGCTGATCTTCAATCATCACATCGAAGGCGGCGCGCTGCTCGTCGTCCATCTGGAGCGCATCGGGCAGCTCGCGCATCAGACGCCGCATTTCGCCGCCCCGACCACCCCGGCCACGCTGCGACATCCGTTCACGCATCTCAGTGAGTCGCTGCACCTGCGTGTCGTCCAGGATCTCCGTAACGTCGTTGAAGAAGCTGTCCACCATCGCCATCCGCTGCTCGCCTAGTTCCCGCATCTGCCCGCGGATCTCCTCCGCCCGGGCATCTTCGCCGTTGCCGCGGGCTTCGCGATAGGAGCGTGCCAGCTCCCGCATCTGATTCCGGCCGGCCTCGTTGCCCTCGAGCTGCTCGCGGTACTTGTCCGCGATCACCGTGAAGGCCTCACGCTGCTTCTCAGACAGACCCAGCTCCTGCGGGAGTCGGCGGAGCATCATGGCCATGCCCTGGCCACGCGGCCCGCCGCCCATTCCGGGGCCGCGACCCATCTCGGGAGGTTCGGGAGGCTCACCCAAATCCGGAGGAGGCTCGCCGGGATCTCCATCCATCCAACCCGCCTCTCCGGGCGGCTGCGGTGGTGGGGCGTCGTCCTCGTCAACCTGCGCGAGAGTTGGAATAGCTAGCCCGAGCAAGGCCAGGGATACTATTAATGCACGTCGCATGGCGATCTCCTTTGATCGGGGCCACATCATGTTGGGCGGGTAAATTTATCGGACCATGGTCGCTCTCTAAACACATGGCGCCTTGTCTGATCGCCGTCCGCATAAGTGTCTATCGTCCTGGATTGCTAAACGTGTGCTTGAAGAGTTTGTTGCCGCTTATATTTGTCGTCGCCGACACTTTTTTCCTGCGATCACACCGTTAACTCTCATCTCCACCACCCACGTTCCGCGACCGATTGACCGAGAGAACCTGCCCGGATAGGATGATAGCTCGGGTACGGTCGGCGACGGCGCTGATCGTTTATCGGATGGTCCCCGCGTCGACCGTCGGCGAATGAATCCGACACGCTCCGCAGTGCCCAGGCGGCCTGCCGTGAGTGTACCGGCAGGCGGACGTCGAAGGGGATTCGCAGTTCGTATCACTGCCCCGGCCAAAACGGTCGGGTGACGGGAGCCGACTTGGCTAAGGACAACGCACTCCAACTTGAAGCAGTAGTTATCAAGGCTCTGCCAAACGCCATGTTCCTGGTAGAGGCCGACCTTGGTGACGGCAACAAGCACGAGGTGCTCGCGCACGTCTCCGGACGCATGCGAAAGCATTTCATCCGCATTCTTCCCGGCGACCGCGTCACGATCGAGGTGTCACCCTACGATCTGAAGCGCGGCCGAATCACCTATCGCCAGAAGTAAACCCCGCTGCGATCAAAATCTCACGCGGCACGACCCTGGTCGTGATGCGCCCACCGCCCACTCATCCTTTCAAGGTGAAAAACACCCTCAGGCCGCCGGCTGACTCTTACTATCAGACATTAGTAACTGGTTGATCGCACCGGCCAGTGAATCGTGCAGGCGGAACAGCTTGTCCAGTCGGCGGGCACGGAAGATGCGACGCAAGTCAGGACGCAGATGGGCCAGCACGATATCGCTGGCGCCCTGGTCCGCTAGGCGACGCAGGTTCAGCAGGGCGGCGACCAGTTCCGCCGAAATGAAGTCAACGTTCTTGACGTCGACGATGATGCCCTTCGGCAGCACGCCGGCAACAAGCTCCAGGAGCCGTTGTTCCAGGCAAAACTCGACGGGCTGATTAAAAACGGGACAGGAATTCAGTTCGATTACGGCCAGGCCATCCACGAGGTGCATCGAGGTCACAGTGGCGGGCATACTGTCGAACTCCAGGCTTGAAGGCGACACCACCCGCTCCATATCGGGCCTTGCCGGTGTCGAGTTACTACTGCCTTGAAGCGCGACTCCATCCGCGCCAACTCACTCAAACCCGGCTATCTTGTATCTCCTCCCTCCAACCAAAGCAAGTCCCACCGACCATTGATAACCCCAGTCGCAAGAATTCGTAATCTCAGCAAAAGAGAGCCTCATGTAGGCGCCGAAATGCTATGGTATGTGAGTTGTGCCGGCACCTGCGGGCAGGTGCCGGCGATGGCCTGGGCTTGGTGAGCGATCATGAGTACCCGTGGGGTTTGGCTGCGACGGCGACAGTGGGGGGGCGCGTTCACACTGATCGAGCTGCTCGTCGTCATCGGCATCATCGCGCTGCTGATGAGCATTCTCGTGCCGACACTGGCGGCCGCCCGGCGCCGCGGACACGCGGTCAAATGCCTGGCCAACCTGCGCTCGCTTGGCCAGGGCATCGCCATCTACCTCGATGAGAACCGGGACATCTTCATGCCCGGCCGCCTGCCCAAAATCGACGACTGCAACTCATACGCCGTCATCCATGGCCGCACCAAATTCCGCCCGACGTTCCTCGCGCTGCTGAGCACCGCCGTCGGCGTCCCACCGTTCGATGATCCGCAGCCTTGCAGAAACACGGAGGATATGTTCGGCGAGGCCGGCGGCCGACAAAACTACTCCTATGACGTCTACGTCTGCCCCGGGGTGCCCGACTGGACCGACGAGCGCAACGGCTGTTACGGCTTCAACTACCAGTTCCTGGGCAACTCCCGGCTCTTCAACGGAGACGATCTCACCTCCTACAAAAACTGGCCGGTGGCGCTCGCCAAGGTACGCCACCCCGGCCGCGTGGTGGCCGCTGGCGACTGCATGGGGACGGCCGCCTCCTGGGCACCGTTCGATCGGCAGGATTACGACGACGACTCGCGCGACGCCGACCGATATGGAAACGAGGGCTTCAATCTCGACCCCCCTTGGGTTGACGAGGCCAACGGCGAGATGGCGGAGTTCGACCACAGCCCGCAGGCCCGCTCGGCTGCCGACCCACGTCACGCCAACAAGGCCAACATGCTCTGGGTCGATGGCCACGCCAGCCCCAACACGCTCGAAATGCTCGGCTATACCCTTGAGGATGACGGCGTGATCAGCTTCTTCGGCAGCAATGTGCAGTGGTCGGTCGATGGTCGCGACCACCCCTGGACCCCCGGCTACCCTGACGTAGAGTAGTGACGCAGCAAAGCAGTGGGGGGGGACACCGAGGCGGGCGTCCCATTGTGGATGAGGGTGCCCCATCCCGTTGCGCAGCACGGGGTAGGGGAGTTTAAGTGTGGCACAGGCTAATAGCCTGTGGCCTGGGTGGTCCGCCGACGTGCCGCTGCTATGTGAGCAGTGGATTGTCATACCCATGGCCGGCTCAAACTTGGTTAGCATGTTTGCCTGTGCAAACGCCCCGCCGCGTCCCCTCGCCTCTCGATCCTATTTCGGCTGCCCCATTACCCCACGCGTTGTCACGTTGTTACGCGTCCGGCCGGCGTACGATCAGCGTATCGTTCTGCCCGCCAAAGCCGAAACTATTGCTCAGGCAGATGCGTAGATCCAGTTTGCGCGGCTCGTTGGGGATGTAATCCAGATCGCAATTCGGATCTGGCTCGTGGTAGTTCGTAGTCGGCGGGGCGATGCCGTCACGCATCGCCAGTGCACATGTGATCAACTCGACTGCCCCAGCGCCGGCAATGAGGTGTCCGAACATGCTCTTCACGCTGCTGATGGGCACGGGCTGCTTGCGGTCGGCGAACACCGTGCGAATGGCCAGCGTCTCGACCCGGTCGTTCTCCTGCGTCCCGGTGCCGTGGGCCGAGATATAGTCGATATCGTTGATGGTGAGGCCGGCGTCCGCCAGTGCGTTGCTCATGGCGGCGATGGCGCCACGCCCGGACTCGTGCATGTCCGTGACGCGGAAAGCGTCGGCCGTTGAGCCATACCCGAGAATCTCGCCGTGGATGGTCGCACCGCGTCGCCGGGCGCTTTCGTACTCCTCCAGGATAAGGATGCCGGCCCCCTCGCCGAGTACGAAGCCGTCGCGGGTACGATCGAACGGTCGCGAGGCCGAGGTGGGGTCATCGTTTCGTGTCGACAAGGCGGTCAGCCGGTTGAACCCGGTCACGCCAAGCGGGTGGATCATGCTATGTGCGCCGCCGGAGATCATCACGTCCGCGTCGCCCCGGCGGATGAGCATTGTGGCTTCGCCGAGGGCCTGCGTGCTGGCGGCGCAGGCCGTGAGAGTGTTGAAGTTCGGCCCGCGCGCGTTAAATCGGAAAGCCAGGTGGCCGGCGGCTCGATTGGGGTCCTGTTCCAACTCGTGGACGGCGTTGAGCCGGTCGTAGGCAACTTTGGCCCAGCGGTTCGCGTTGAGATCTCGCTGCTCGGGATCCCAGCCGGCAATGGCGGCGGCAGCGAAGTTCTCAAAATCGATCGGACCTTCTCCGCCGCCGAGATACACGCCGACCATTTCCGGATCGGTGCCATGTGAACCACCGTTCAGGCCGGCGTGTTTCCAGGCCATTTCGGCGGCAGCCAGGGCGAAGCCGGCATTGCGCGAAGCCGTCCGGTGCTCTTCAATATGGTCGCCCAGGAAGCGGCGCAGGTCGAAACCCTTGACCTCGGCCGCAAACTGCGTGGGAAAGGTGCGGGCGTCGAAGATTGTGGCCGGCGCGGCGCCGTTTTCGCCGGCCAGCACCCGCTGCCAGACGGTTTCCAGATCATGACCGAGGGGGGTGATCCAGCCCATGCCGGTGATGACAACGCGACGACTCATCGATTACCTGCCTCTGTGACGGCCGCGGCCGCCTATTCGCGTATCTTCCTGAGCACCAGGGCCGCGTTCTGCCCGCCGCCCAGGGCGTATGAAACCGATACCACATGTTCGACGTTCAGATCGCGCGGACCGTCGGCGACAACGTTCAGCGCGCAATCCGGATCGACCGTGCCGCTGTTGAGCGCCGCCGGCACGGTGCTGTAGTGCAGCGCCAGCACGGCCCCGATGAAGTCAATCGCCCCGCTGCCGGCCCCGTTGTTGCCCAGGCCGGCCTTGATGTTCATTACCGGAACGCTGGCGGCATGTTCGCCGAGCGTGGTGCGGATGGTCGTCGCCTCGGCCGCGTCGTGGATCTGCGTCCCGCAGGCGGCCGTCGATACGAGACTGACCTGCGCTGGGGTGATATTGCTGTTGCGGAGGGCTTTCTTGATCGCCGTGACGAGGCCGCGACCATACGGCGGCGGCGCCCCGAGGTCGCCGGGCATACAGGCATCGTGCCCGGAGCCGAACCCGATCAGCTCCGCGTAGGTCCGCGCCCCGCGCTGTCGGGCGTGCTCATACTCTTCGAGAATCACCAGGCCGCCGCCCTCAGAGACAACGGTACCGTCGCGATCGGTCGCAAACGGGCGACAGGCTAACTCGGGCTGGTCGTTGCGTGTGCTGAGCCGCTGCCCCAGCGATTGACGCAACAGGGCCATCGGGTTGGTCTTGCTCTCGGCCCCGCCGCAGATGCACACGTCGGCCGCGCCACGCAGGATAGTCCGAAAGGCCTCGCCGATGGCCAGGTGGCTGCTGGCCTCGCCGCAGGTGATCGTGTTACTCGGCCCCCGCGCGTCATGCACGATCGTCACGTGGCAGGCCAGCATGTTGGGCAAAAACTTCAGCAGCCAGAGCGGCGTGAGATTATTCATGCCCTCGTTGCCCCAGCGGGCGAAGCTGAATCGGTCGTCGATCGCAGCGCCGTGAAGCACCTCGGCCAGCTCGTTCAGGTCGGCGCAGATCAGCCCGGCACCGATGTTCGCCCCGAAGCGGTTGCTGTCCAGGTTCGGCTCGCCCGTCGCCTCGCCGCGCTCGATCAGGCACTTCGTGTGCAGGCCGGCATCGCTGAGCGCTTGGTGTGCCGCGGCCACGGCCAGCACGATATCGCGGGCCATGATCTTGGCCGCTTTGCGATAGCCCTTGTGCACAAAGTCGGCAACCTTGAGCGCGTCGATCTCGGCGCCGATTTGCGAATCGAAGCCCGCCGGGTCGAACGCCTGTAAGTGTCGCACCGCGTTACGGCCATCGAGCAGCGCCTGCCAGAAGTCGTTGACACCCACGCCGAGCGGGGTGGCCGGCCCCAGCCCGGTAATGACCACGCGGCGGTCGCTCACAGCTTGACCCTCTCAGTGCTTTTCTGCCGGTACGTATCGAGCAGCGCCATGAATTCCTCGGTGAACACGAAGTTCTCTTCGGGGAATTCTAGGCCGCTCATGTTCTGATCAATATGGGAGAACACCAGGTCGACCTCGCCGACGAGATCGTCGCCGCAGCGGATCTCCCCGTGCGTGGTGGCCGCCGACTCGCCAATCGATTCGATATTGGCCACGAAGCGGATCTGCTGCCCCGGGCGAACCAGTTGGTGGAATGTGGCCCGTTTGACCTTGGCCAGGATGACCTTTTCCTTGAAGCCGCGAGCGTGCCCGACCAGGATGCCCGCAGTCTGGGCCATACCCTCGATCATTAGGCTGGCCGGCTGAATCGGGAACCCGGGGAAGTGGTCGTGCAGATGATCTTCCGCCAGACTCACGTTCTTGATCCCGACGGCCCGCTCGCCCGGGACGAATTCCTCGAATCGGTCAAACCATATCCAGCGCACGCACCACCTCAGTTGCTCTCGGCCAGCTTGCTCTCGACAAAACTGACAATAGTGCCGACCGTGAAAACGTCCAGGATCTTATCGATGTCCGGATCCTGCTCGAACTTCGACCAGTCCGCGTGCGGGATACGCTCGCGCAGCGCCTTCAGCCCAACATCATTCAGCCGGCGATCGGTGACATAGTCGGCGTTGCTGAGCACGTCGCGCGGCGTGAGCTCCTCCTGCGAAATCTTGATGCTGAAGGATTTTTCCAGCCGAAAGACGATGTCGAGGATGTCGATGGACTCGGCCTGCAGGTCGCCGGTCAGGGTGGCTTCCTCAGTGACCTCGTCCTCTTCGACGCTGAGCGCCTCAACCAGCGCCTGTTGAACCTTTTCGAAGATTTGTTCCCGGGGCATTGTCGCCATAAATGGCTCCTTCCACTCGAACGCGATTAGCCAACGGGGGCGTCCGCCGCCACGCCCGACGGACGACCCTGCCACAGCAATTTGAACAATTTACGCTGCTCGTTCCGCAGCCGCTCGTCCAGGTCCGCAAGTTCGGGGTCCTGGTCGGCCAGACTCAGATGACGCAGCGTCAGACGACTCTTCACAATTTCCTTGCCCCCCACAAGCCCATGAGCGACGAAGCTGCTCTCGCCGGGTTCGAGCGATTTGCACTCCGACTCGACCGTGAGCAACTGCCCGGGGGCCAGGAAACTCTTGTACGTGATGTTGCGCGCTTCCTTCAGGACCACCAGGCTGGGGGCGAAATCCAGGTGCTGGCGCACGACCCAGGCACTGGCCTGGACCATCGCCTCCATGAGCAGCACTCCCGGCAGAACCGGGAAGGCCGGAAAATGATCCGCTAGGTACTCCTCGGCCAGCGAAAGGGCCTTACAGCCCACCACACGCTGCCCGGGCTCCAGCTCGACAATCCGGTCAATCAGGACGAACTTCACGCGCTATTCCTACCCTGCTCGCTCTCCACGGACTCACGCGGCGGTTACACCACGACCACGTCCCCGCCGCCGACCCCCGTGCCAGTATTGGTTGAAGGATTCTACCGGGCGGATCGGGGCTCTGCCACCCTCGCAGGACGCTCCCGCGGTCAGATTCGGCTCAGATGATCAGGATGCTCGCGGAGGTGCGATTCGATCCCGTCCGCGTATTTCTGCATCAGCTTGGCGACCAGCTCGTTGCTGTGCTCAGCCCGGCCGTCCTCCGGGGGCACGTACAGCGGCGGCTTGGCAATCAGCCGAAAGTAGAAATTCGGGCGCGAGACCACAAACGCCTGGCAGATGGTCGCCTGGCACCGCAAAGCCACCTGGAGCGTCCCGGTGAGAAATTCCCGCGTCTCCCCGAAAACCCGGACGGGGCAGGTCTTCAGCGCCAGCCCACGCACCCGCCCCACGTCGAGGGCGCTCCCCACCACGTGGTTCTCCTGGAAGCAGCGATAGATATCACGGGGAAAGCTGTCGGCGTACAAAAGACGAACGGCGGCGTATTCCGGGAAGGTGGTCGAGTATTTCTCCTGCACATAACGCCGCAGGGCTCCCTCGTTGCGATCTCGCACGCCGGCACACTTGTAGCCCAACAGCGCCATCAGCAGGGCGGCCACGTGGTGCGAGCCGTTGTGGCTGAGCATCACGTACACGCCGTGACCGCGGGCCAGCGCCTCGTCGAGATGTTGCCGTCCGTGAAACCGTATCCGACGCATGATCTTCTCACGCGGCAGGCGGTCAAAGATCAGGTAATACAGCTTGTCGCAGCGCGTCCGCAGAAAAAAGTCGCGGATGATCCGCCGCTGACGCGCCGGCGTGAGACCTTCTGGGAAAATGCGCCGAAGCTCACGCCGATACCGCGAGCGTCGATTAAAGTTAATGAAATACTCGACCGTCCCGAACCACCGGCCAAAAAAGTACAGCCCCTTCAGGCTGAAGACCGTCACCCACGCTGACAAAAACCAGCGCACGATGCCAAACTTCAGCCGAGTGTACCAACCCATCGGGCGGTTGGTCGGCCTGGCAGCGGTGTCGGCGTTGGAAGCAGACGCGTTGTCGAGCATCGCGTCCGCACGCGTCGTGGTCAAAACTCAAACCCTCACTCAAGCGAGACTGTCATTGTGGTGTTTTCACGCCATACACGCAATAGCCCCCGACGCTGTTGGCGCGTGTTAGCACAGTCCTGGCGGGTTGGCGTCAATCCTCGGACGTCGGCCCCGACTCCGGAGGTGGCGACGCCGGACGCCGGATCCCAGCCTGTATGCTGCGAACCTCGCAACGCAGCCGATTCAAGGCCGAACGCACACTCCGAATGAATTGATCAAGCTTGTTCTGCATCTGACCGGCCGGATCGTCCAGGTCCTCCAGCAGCGTCTCAAGCTCCAGGATCAGGCCGGCCAGCCAGTCCGTGTCCATCTCCCGGATTTCGGCCACCGCCCGCTGATAATTGACGGCCGCCCGCTGGCACGCCGCCTCATCGCGGGGCTGACGCGTCGTGATCTCATGAAACCGGTGGATCACACCCGCCAGGTCTTTTATCCGGACCACCACCGATTGCTCACGCTGCCGCAGTTCCTGCAGAGCCTCACGCATCTCATGCTGGTGACCCGACTCATCAATCTCCCCTTGCAGCTCATCCAGTATCGCGGCCGGCAGCAGCGTCGGCAGCAACGCGTGGATCGCGTGCAGTCGCCGAATTACCCACGTGGCCGTCTTGTGATCGCCCTCGCCGGCCGCAGCCCGAGCCTGCGCCGCCAGGTCGCGAATCTGACGCCGATACGTGCCCGCACGCTTCCGAAACCGATCAAACTGCTCTTCCGTACGCTGAAGCTCAGCCGTCGGTACGTGCACCGGAAAACGCAGACGCAACTCGTCCATCTTCCGTAGAACCTGCTCGGCCCGCTGCTCCTCAAACTGCGCCACCGCTGCATCGAATTCGCTCATAAGGCGACGGAAACTGGCGAGAACGTCCGAACGTGTCGGAAAGTCCGACCGCTGCGGAACATCGAACGCCTGACGCAGTTTTGAGCTCTCCGACTGGCGACGGTATTGCTCGGCCGGAGTCTCGCGGGCCACCCGCAGGGCCACCTCTCGCTGCGCAATGAACGCCCGCATCTGGGACAGGAGCTGTGCGTCAGACACCACCTCAGGGTGGTTCAATACCCGCGTGGCAACCGTCTTGAGCGAGTGCGAATCCACCGCCGACCGCATGATCTCAGCACACAGTTGTTGATAGAGCCCGTCGCGACGCTTGTCACGCGAGGACAAACCCTGCCCCGGCAACCCGAAAACCGCCAGACGCAGCAGCTCAATCCGGCGCGGCGTCACGCCGGCCGGCCGATCGGGCCGATCGAACAGATCAACCGGCGGCTGAACCTCCGGGCGGAGCAGATCAAGACGTCTCAGCCGGACCAGGAGCCAGCCCCCCACACGCGCCGGCAACGCATCAGCAACCACCTCCGCGACCTGGCGCGGCGAAAGCTCAGGCTGGCGAGCAAATGCAGTCTGGAGAGCGGCCGACGCGAGCGCCACCCACCACGCCCACCTGCCCAGGTCGCGAAGCGTCTCTTCGTGCGGCTCGGCCATACCGCCTCCTGGGAACGGAAGTGCTTTGACACCATATCTTAACGCACACCAACCGCCCCGGCCAGAGGAGTGCTATCATCCACCCCGCACCCGCCCCGCAGCACAGCACCCCCGGAAACCCCCGCCCTTCTTATCGGGCGAATACCCCCCCCCGTTGTCACGTTGTTACTTCGTTACGCTGTTCCGCGTGCACCGTCAATCGATCTTCAACGTCGGCCCCGGGCCGGTACGGGCATCCTGACGTGCCACCTCCTCCTCCAGTCGGCCCACAAACCCCTCGAGCGCCGTCGTCACCGTTTCGTCGGTTTCTGTAAACGGTGCCAGCGGCTTGCCGGCATCACCAAACGAACGCAGCAGAACATTCAGCGGAATCTCACCCAGGAAAGGCACGTTCAGCTCACGCGCCGCCTCGGCCGCTCCCCCATGACTGAATATCTCCTCGCGATGGTCGCACTGCGGACACACGTAATAGCTCATGTTCTCGACGATGCCCAGCGCAGGCACCCCCAGCTTGTCGTACATGCGCAGCGCCCGGCGCGCGTCGATCAGCGCCACCGTCTGCGGTGTGCACACAACCACCGAGCCCGTAAGCGGAATCGTCTGCGCCAGCGTGAGCGGGATATCCCCAGTGCCCGGCGGCAGGTCAACTATCAGGTAATCGAGCGCGCCCCAGTCGCTGCGTTCGAGCAATTCCTGAACGTACTTCTGCGCCATCGGCCCACGCCAGATCACCGCTTCGTGAGCGTCCACGAGGTGCCCCATGCTCACCAGCTTGAGCCCGTCGACCTCCACCGGCACAACGCGTCCATCATCCGTCATGCCGAGCTGCTGGTCCTCGGTGCCCGTCAGCTTCGGCAGCGACGGGCCATAAACGTCGGCATCGAGCAGCGCTACGCTGCGCCCGCGACGCTTCAGGCCGACCGCGGCCAGCAGTGCGACAGTGCTCTTCCCGACGCCACCCTTGCCGGAACCGACGGCGATGACATGCTTGACGTTCGGCAGGGGAGTGACTGGGCTCGGCGGGGGGCCGCCCGGCGTGGAAGGTGTTTCGCTCATCTACAGCATCTCCAGCATCAGGCGACCGGGACACGCTACCGTGAGCCCACCACGCCGGGTCGCCGATCGACGCAGCTCAGCTAAGCATAGACCGCTCCCTGGCAACAGGCCATCGCATCAGGTAAGATTAACAATCTGAACCTCCGGCGCGGCCATTCGGTGCTCCAGATGTTGCGGGGAGACGTGCTCCCGGCGTCCGGTCAGACTGGACGCTGGTCGCATTTGGCATTGATCACGCCGGAATCGACAGCAACCAATCCTGCAACCCGAAGGTCACATGAGCGGCTTCTTACGCCTATTCCGCAGTGCGCACGCCCGGCTCAGCGAGTCCGAACACGTTTACATGGTGCTCCTGGCACTGATCGTCGGCATCGGCGGTGGCCTCTTCGCGGTCGCATTCCGGCACCTTATCGGGCTCGGCAACTCCATCTCCTGGCAAAACGCCACCTACACACTCGACTACATCCGCGACCTGCCCGCCTGGTGGAAAATCATCGTACCCGCCATTGGCGGACTGATCTGCGGACTGATCATCTTCTACCTCGCGCGCGAGGCCAAAGGCCACGGCGTCCCCGAGGTCATGGAGGCCGTCGCGCTGCGCGGCGGACGCATTCGCCCACGCGTCGTCATCGCCAAAATGGTCGCATCCGCAATCAGCATCGCCTCTGGTGGCTCCGTCGGCCGCGAAGGCCCGATCGTCCAGATCGGCTCAGCCCTGGGCTCGTCCATCGGCCAGTGGCTGCGCGTTGACGAACGACGCCTGCGTACTCTGGTCGGGTGCGGGGCGGCCGCCGGCATCGCCGGAACCTTCAACGCCCCCGTCGCCGGAGCACTCTTCGCCGTCGAGATCATACTCTCCGATTTCCGCGTCACGCAGTTTTCCCCGATCGTTATATCCTCCGTTGCCGGCACCGTGGTCGCCCATTTCTTCCTGGGCGACGACCCCGCGTTCATCGTTCCCGCGTACCAGTTGGTCAACACCGCCGAACTCTTCGCATATGCCCTGCTCGGCGTGCTGGCCGGCTTGGCTGCTCTGGTGTTCGTCCGCCTGCTCTACCTCAGCGAAGACCTTTTCGACGCCGTCCCTGTCTGGCCGCCCATGAAGGCCCTCGTGGGCGGGGCTGTCGTTGGCGTCATCGCCCTGTGGTTCCCCGAAGTCTTCGGCGTCGGCTACGAGGCCATCGGCGAGGCCCTCAACGGCAACATGGTCTGGCACCTCCTGCTGGCCCTCGTCGGTGTGAAGATTCTCGCGGTCTCAATCACCATCGGCTCCGGCGGCTCCGGCGGTATCTTCGCACCATCGCTGTTTATCGGGGCAATGGTTGGCGGAACCGTCGGCACCATCATCACGGCCATCTGGCCGGGCGCGACCGCCGGACCCGGCGCTTATGCCCTCGTCGGCATGGCCGCCGTCGTCGGCGCCACAACCCATGCACCAATCACCGCCATCGTCATCATCTTCGAGCTCACCAGCGATTACGGCATCATGCTCCCGCTCATGATCAGTTGCACCATCGCGACTCTGCTCGCCAGCAGCCTCCAGCACGCTTCGATCTACACCATGAAGCTCCTGCGCCGCGGCGTGGACATCTACAAGGGGCACGACATCAGCGTGCTTAAGCACCTCGCCGTACGCGACGCGATGCGACGCGATTTTGTCACGGTCCCCCCCGGGGCCCAGCCCATGCAGCTCATCGCCAAGTTCATCTCCCACCCGGGAACGTCCATCTTCGTCATCGACGACGATCAGAACCTCCTCGGCGTCATCACCGCCAACGAAGCCCGCCCCGTGTTGAACGACACCGCATCGTACGAGGCATTCCTCATCGCCAGCGACCTGATGAGAACGTACGACTGCCCCACGGTTAGCCCCGACGACACGCTCGCCGAGGTCATGAAACGCCTGGCCCGCTACCGCGGCGAGGTGCCCGTCGTCGAGGGCCGCAAGCTCGTCGGCGTCATCTGGCCCGAAGACGTCATCGACCGTTACAACACCGAGGTGTTCAAGCGCGACATGGCCAGCGGCATGGCCGCGACCGTCGCCACGCCCAACCGCGAGGTGATCCCCACCGTCGAGGGCACCGCCTTTGCCGAGGTGCTCGTGCCGCTGACCTTCGTCGACAAAACGCTCGGTAGCCTGGACGTTCGCAATCGTTACGGCGTAACCGTTTTGTTGATCAAGGACCGCACGCCGGACGGAGAGGAGATGGTGCACGCCGCCAACCCCGCGCACACTTTCAAGGTCGGTGACATCCTGCTCGTGATGGGCCCCAACGACGCCATCAAACGCCTCGAACGCGGCGCCGTCGAATATTCCACCACGCACTAGAACCTATCCCTCCGGGTTATGAGCCCAAAAACCCCAGAAATCGCAACTTCTTGCCACCACGCGTTTTGCGCTTAAGGCGTTTCCACACAAGCGGCAACCGAAATCCGCATGTTGCGCATCATCCGCATGACGCGCGCGAAATAGCCTACAAAATCGCTGCAGTAGCCGTGTGATTCCAGCGCTTCCTGCGTCTTTCGAAGGCCGTTGCCGCGCGGATTGGCCGGCTCGGTGAAGATCTCCTCAGCCCCGCACTCCTCGGCGAATCGAACCAGTTCACCGATCTCCTCGGGCGCGTCCGCAATGCCGGGGAGAAGCGGACAGAACATCGCGTAAGTGCGGAGACCGCGTGCATGGGCCGCGCGCAACGCGGCCATGCGCTCAGGTATGCAGGAGGCGCCTGGTTCCACAGCCGACAGGCTACCCGCTCGTTGTAGCGTGCCGGTGATGCTCAGGCCGACGAGCACACGATCGCGGTGTTGCTCAATCAGGTCGAAGTCGCGAACGACGGCGGCATTCTTCGTCAGAATGCGAACGGTCCAGTCTTGCTGTGACAGGATGGCTTCCAGACAGCGTCGACCGGGGTCGTATTCCTGTGCCTCGGGTGACCACGCATCCACCGTCGTACACAACTGTATCCTGCCGCGTTGACGAGTACGCTTGGCATCACGGGCGACGCGCGCTGGCGCCGGCGGACGGTGTTCCTTCATGCCTCGCCTGATTGCTAGCAAGCTGCATGCGATGCTTACACATGAAGGCGAGAAGGACTGCGATGGTCCCACCGATACCGCTGAAGTTGAGTTTTGATGTCCTGACGAGCGACGAGGTTCACCTTCGTTCGTACGGCCGCGTTCGCACTGCCGGCTCATGCGCGAGCCCGCCAACACCAATGAGCGGCGGCCTCGACGACCCTGCTATATTCGGCCCCCTACAAGACATGTGCTGTTCTTGCGGCGAGCTCATCGGAGGCGAACCCGGCGACGTGTGCCCTTCCTGTGGCGTAGTCCTCGGTCACGCTGAGATGCTCCAAAAAACGCGTTGGGGACACATAGATCTGCCCATACCGGTCGAGCACGTTCTGATCCCGATCAGATCAATTAGGGCGCTGCCAGTCCTGCCGCTGGCCTACCGGCAACACATGACCTGCGGGCCGGATCTTGACCATTTCTACTCTAAACTCGTTGCGGCATGTGATGCGTGCTCTGCTGCGTGCCAGGACGCGATCAAACTGGCACTCGCGCAACTATTCTGTAACGAGAAGCTCCCCGAGCCGGCCAAATCGCATGGCCGCGTCCTCCGATCAATTTCGCACTACCTGTTTGAGTCGTGGGCGCGCACGGATGTCGACGTGGGGGTATACCTACGGGCACTCTGTTTGAAACTCACGCCCGAAACTGGATGAGATTCAAGCACGCCGGAGGTTCTGCACTACGTCCACGACGCGCTCGGCAACGTGGTCGGCCTGACCGATGCCGGCGATCCGCAGGCCAATCCGGTCGTTCCCGGCCAGCTCGTCGAGCGGTATGATTACGATCCGTATGGCACGCCGTATGTTGAGACTTGGGACTCAGTTACGCAGGCGTTCGTCCGGCAGCCGGACGCGTCGTCGAGTTATGGGAACCCGTTCCTGTGGACCGGCCAGCGTTGGGACGCGTCGGTTCGGCTGTACCACTTCTGGGCTCGCAGTTACAGCCCGCACCTGGGCCGCTGGCTCCAGCGCGACCCCCTCGGCTACATCGACGGCCCGAACCTGTACGAATACGTCCGCTCAGCCCCGACGGTCCTGGTTGATCCGCTGGGGCTCATGCCGCCGGGCGGGTACCCACCCTACGCTCCGTCTCCCGGCGGAGATGACGACGGCGGTGGCTCCGGCGACGAAGGTGGTTCAGAAGCCGACCCGTGCGGTGATGGCGGGGAGGTGGACCAGCCGCAAGTGCCTGCCGAGCCGCCGGAGTGGCAAGGGTCACGCGAGGAGGCGTTGCTATTGCTGCAACAGCTACTTGCCTTGGAACAAGTGCAGCGCGACAAAGTCACGATGTGGTGGATATCCATGCTCATCGAGATGATGGCGGAGGACCATGCGCGCTGGCGTGCTGGTATACAGGATTTCATAGATCACTACTTTACTGAACGGGATCCTGACGCCGACTATCCGGAATATCACTCCGAAGGCCCGATTGAGGATTTTGCGAAGGACTGTTTCTGGAGGGTCATTCACAGTGACGAAGTTCTTGCGGAGATGTCCTACATTCGTATACTGGTGGAGTCAGTGGGAGTCTCAACAGTCGTAGGGGCTGGTGGCTATTTCGCCGTAACATACGCGATCGCGGCCGCGGAGGGGCAGGCTGGCTGGGTATCACTGCGAATAGGCCTGTCAGAGGGCTCATCGCTTCTACACGCCGGAGTCGGAAGTAGCTCAGGTTCCTTTCACTTCTTGGGCTTGTCGGGTGGTATGCATATGACCGCCGCCATGGCGGACTTCACCGCGGTTGTTGTGATTCCCATGGTTGCCCGCAACCCACGAGCGTTACCTGCGATGATGGAAGCTGGTCAGACTGCGTACAACTGCGTCACCGGAGTAATCCGCATGGTCTGGGCAGCACTGTGAGGTGTTGAGGTGTGGTGGTTACTAGCGAAACGTGAGATTTGGCTGTATAGCGCGACGGAGGACTTGGCCAAGACATGGCCTGCCGTACTTGCCGCGCAGGGCGTAAACGTAAACCAGAACAAGGGATGGGCAAAGAATTCAACCCATTTCCTGGGCTACCCGCACGGACATGTATCGAGTGGGCGCCGCTGGGTCGATATGGGAGCAGAATTGGTGGACGACGAAAACGCGCAGCGTCGGCGTTGGCCGAGTAGCGGTTATTACATCACTGTAGTATTCGTGCGCCGGAACCTGGAGTTCGCCGCCACCGTGGGCGACATCCTTGTCCAGAACGGAGCCGTTCTTTGCCCGGCGGCGTGTCGCGGGACCACGTGGAAGCGAGATTGATCCGCGCGCGCTAGGCTCGGACATGGGCGGTTTTGGTCCACGACGCGCTCGGCAACGTGGTCGGCCTGACCGACGCCGGCGATCCGCAGGCCAATCCGGTCGTTCCCGGCCAGCTCGTCGAGCGGTATGATTACGATCCGTATGGCACGCCGTATGTTGAGAGTTGGGACTCAGTTACGCAGGCGTTCGTTCGCCAATCGGACGCGTCGTCGAGTTATGGGAACCCGTTCCTGTGGACCGGCCAGCGTTGGGACGCGTCGGTTCGGCTGTACCACTTCTGGGCTCGCAGTTACAGCCCGCACCTGGGCCGCTGGCTCCAGCGCGACCCCCTCGGCCTCCGCGGCGGACTGAATGTGTATGAGTGCGTCCGCTGGGCCCCAACGGTGTTCGTCGAGCCGTTGGGGCTCATGTCGCCGGGCGGGTACCCACCCTACGCTCCGTTCCCCGGCGGAGATAATGACGACGGTGGCGATGACGGCGGCTCTGGCGACGAAGGTAGGCCAGAAGCCGCCCCGTGCGGAGATGCTGGCGTTCCTGGTTGGGGCATCGACATCACTCAGATATCTGGCGGAGCAAGGTTAATGCAGATCATATTCCATCCCTTGGGCTTTCGCTATGTGAAGGGTGAATTCTTTGACGCAGCGTGGACGGGGCTTAGGTTTAATCGCTGGTGGTGGACGCACATTGTGTGGAACTGGAAGGGCAGGGGGGCTGCTTGGATTACAGAGTCTATCTGGCAATGGGTTATGAACATGCTTCACATACGTTGGCCGTTGGTGAATGGGCTGAGGTTGGGAAGTGCGGTGTTTAGAACCTATCCCAAAACCTCTTTGAGCAGCAACATCGTGCATCCGAGATGAAGGAAGCCCTGGAACAACGTGGTCGATTTCTCCCACCGAATGCACAGGCGGCGGAAGTGTTGAATCCAGCCGATCGTGCGTTCCACCGTCCAGCGGCGTTTGTACCGGCGAAGCGGCCGGCCATCCTGCGTCACGTTCTCCGGCTTCCGATTCGAGCGGTGTGGCGCGATCATCTCGATCCCTTCTTCCGCCAGCTCCTCATCGAGCTTGTCGCTGTCATACGCCTTGTCGCCGATGATGCGTTCCGGGTCTTCTTGCGTCAGCATGAAGTCGAACAAGCGCTGCACGAGCGTGCTCTCGTGCGGGCTGGCCGAGCACGTGTCGACCGCCACCGGCAACCCGCGCGCGTCGACCAAAACCATGATTTTCACGCCTTTTCCGGCCTTGGTCTTACCGATCCCATCGCCGCCGCCCCTGGCTTTCGCAAACGTGCCGTCGATGAAGCACTCGTACAACTTGAAGCCGTCACGCTCTTCGACGACGCGGCCGGCGTCGCACATGATCTGTTCAAATACCCCGGCGTGCGTCCAGATCTGGAACCAGCGGTGCACGGTACTCTTGGAGCCGAACTCGCGGGGCAAATCCTTCCATTTCGCGCCGTTGTCGAGGATCCAGAAAACGCCCTGCACCACCTTGCGCTTGTCCGCCGGCGGGCGACCACCCTTGGGCGAGAGCTCGTGATCAGGAATCCGTTCCACCAGCCAATCAAGTTGTTCATCCGTGAGCTTAAGCATGCTCAAGTATACGGACGTCACAGATGTCCGGTTTTGGGATAGCAGCCCGTTGAAAAACCCCTTGTCGGGCATGCGATAATAGAGATGTCAAGGAGGATGCGTGATGGCGTTGGGACGGCGTGGCGGCGAGCGGCAGGAAGAGCTGTGGGTTCCGACGGCGGCGGTGGCGCGGGGGCCGGGGCATCCGTTTTACGACAAGCTGAATGAGTTGCTGGCCGAGGCCGGCTTTGATCGCTGGGTCGAGCAGCGCTGTCAGGCGTTCTACGCCACGCAGGGCCGGCCGGGGATTCCGCCGGGGGTGTACTTCCGCATGCTGCTGATCGGCTACTTCGAAGGGCTGGAGAGCCAGCGCGGCATCGCCTGGCGGTGTGCGGACTCGAACTCGCTGAAGAGCTTCCTGGGCTTCGGCCTGACCGAGATGACGCCGGACCATTCGTCGCTGACGAACATCCGCAAGCGGTTGCCGCTGGAAGTGCACGAAGAGGTCTTCGCGTTCGTGCTGGGGATCGCTCAACTGAAGAAGCTGCTGAAGGGCCAGGCGGTGGGCGTGGACGCGACGTTGCTGGAGGCCAACGCGGCGCTGAAGTCGATTGTCCGCAAGGACACGGGCGAGGATTACCGGCAGTACCTGCGGCGGTTGGCGAAAGAGGCGGGGATCGAAGATCCGAGCGACGACGACCTGAAGAAGTTCGACAAGCGGCGCAAAGGCAAGAAGCTCTCGAATGCCGACTGGGAGTCGACCACTGAGCCGGATGGCCGGATCGCGAAGATGAAGGACGGGACGACGCACGTCGCGCACAAGGCCGAGCACGCGGTCGATCTGGAGAGCGAGCTGCTGCTGGCGGCGACGGTGCAGGCGGGGGATGCCGGCGATCCGGAGAGTCTGCCGCAGACGCTGGTTGCGGCGCAGGTGAACCTGATGCGGGCGGGCAGCGACGCCGAATTGCAGGCTCTGGCGACGGACAGCGGGTATCACAGCAATGCGACGTTGACGCAGTGTGCCGAGTGGGGCATTCGTACGTACATGGCCGAGAAGGACGAATCGCAGCAGCGTGTGTGGATCGACAAGCCGGCCGAGCAAGAGCGGGCGTTCCGCAACAACCGTCGGCGGATTCATGGGCGGCGTGGGCGACGACTTCAGCGGCTCAGACGCATGCTGTGTGAGCGTAGCTTCGCGCATACGTGCGAGACCGGCGGCGGTCGGCGGAGTTGGCTGCGGGGGCTGATGAACGTGTCCAAGCGCTACGTGATCCATGCGGCGGCGTACAACCTGGGGGTGATCCTGCGAAAGCTGTTCGGGGTCGGCACGCCACGGAGCCTGCAGGGCCGGGCCGCCGCGGCCTGCGCCGCGCTCTTGGCCGTCCTCCGGGCTCTGTGCCGCTGGATCACGGCCCGCACCGCGGATATGCGCCACCCACGGCGGACACCGATGCGCCTCACGCTCAGCTTGCCCCAATTCGCCGCAGCGTAGCAAAACGCCAGTTGTTCAACGGGCTGATAGGTTCTAATCTGGCAGCACTCCCCGCTGACCTCTTGCTCGCATATTTGGCCATTGATGATTTCTGGGCGAGCGTCGTAGTGAACTCACGACCCCATCAACCTCAGGGTTGGCTGACCGAGAGAATCGGAGACGGTTTCTACTGGCTTTGGCGCGTTATCTCCGATCCCATTCGGCGGCGTGCCACACTGCCGGGAGACCACATACGACACTATGATCCCTTAGATTACGGTCCCAACAAGGCATTCTGACCTATTCCTAATCCAGTTAGACCAGGAAGGTCATAGACTGGCGGAGAACAAGTAAACAAAGACCGTGGGATGTACTGAGAGTCGCCGGACGCCCCTCCGATCACGCAGCGCCCTATCTTCTATCCGGGAGAGTGGAATGAGTATCATTGTCGCGTGTGTGCTGTTGCTGCTCGGCGGTTTCGCTGTTTACCTTCACCATATTCTGTTTGCACGACCGTCGCAACGACTCTGGCAAACCTACATCAATGGACGAGACCCCATGACCGACGAGGAGTTCATCGCTGCCTGCTGCCAACCGGAACAGATGGACCCCCGCGCGGTTGCCGCCGTGCGTCAAGTCCTGGGCGAAAACCTGGACGCGTCTCCTGAGAAGGCACCGTTCATTACCCACCCGGGCGACGACCTCTGGGACGCAATGTCGCAGGTGGACGGGAATCCGATGTGGGATCTCGACATGATAGGTATCATTCGCCAAGCTGAACGAGAGGTCCGGGTGCGCGGCGGGCCGAGGATCCGCTACGACCTCAGAAGCGGTGGTCGCAACAACTTTCGCGACCCTGAAGAACTGGCGCTAATGATCTCCAATTGCCTGCGCGAACACGAGCGCACAGCGAGCCAGGAAGAAAAATCTCACGACGCAGATCACCCGCGGTAGACCGTTACGCCGTCGGCGGGCCGGCCAATGAGTACGACCGGCTCAACCTGACCGTCGGCGGCGCCTCGGGCGGGCAGCAAATGGAATACGACGCGGCCGGCAATTTGATCGCCATCCACCTCGTCGGCGATGCCAATTGCGACGGCGTTCTCAACTTCAACGACATCGACGCCTTCGTCATGGCCATAGTCGACCCCGATGGATACGCTCTGGCCTACCCCGAGTGCGCCGCACTGATGGTCGTCGACCTCGACGGCAACGGGATCGTCAACTTCGACGACCTGGACTACTTCGTTGCCCTCCTCAGCAACGGCGGCGGCGGTGTGCAGGCCCTGCTGAGCTGGGATGCCGAGAATCGGCTCGTCGCCTACACGCCGTCGTTCCCCCAGGCCGGCGACCAGAAGATCGTGTTCAGCTACGATTATCGCAACCGCCGGATCGCCAAGCTGGTATACGATTGGGACACGCAGACCAGCGACTGGTCCGCCACGGCGACCCTGCACACGAAGTACGTCTATGACGGCCACCGGCTGCTGCTCGAACTCGACGGCCTCAACAGCGACGCCACCGTGCGGCAATACACCTGGGGCCTCGATTTGTCCGGCTCGCGTGGCTCGGCCGGCGGGATCGGCGGACTGCTGGCCGTGTCGCAGGCCGAGGTTGGCGGCGGAGCCGGCGCCGGCGGGCTGGATGCTGGCGACTACGCCTACACCCACGACGCCAACGGGAACGTCGCTCAGGCGATCGCCTGGGACAGCGGCTTCGGCAGTGCTACCGATAACGAGTGGCACGCCGACCGGCTCGTGGCTCATTACGAATACGCCCCGTTCGGCGGGGTGATATCGGCCGTGGCGGCCGGCTCGTTTGCGGAAGCGAACCCGTTCCGCTTTAGCACGAAGTATTACGATACTGAAACAGGGCTGGTGGATTACGGTGAGCGGCTGTACAGTCCGAGCCTGGGTCGCTGGCTGAGCCGCGACCCGATCGGCCCCCTCGGCGGCCCCAACGTGTACACCTTCGCCGGCAACAACCCGATCGACCGCATCGACCCCTTCGGCATGATGTACATCCCCTGCCCCGGCGGAAACTGCGGCGGGGGCGGCGGTGATGATGAGCCGACGACACAGCCAACGACGCAACCGACGTCCGGGCCGACCACGAATCCGAGTACCCCGCCGCCGACTCAGCCCGATTGCGGGCTAGACGATGCATTGGACGATGCCGGCGTCAAGAAGCTGCGTGCGAAGCTCAAGAAATGTGCGGACAAAGAGGTGCCGATTCGCTGCGGCGGTCCGGACGAATGCAAGGACCCAGGGGGATACTATGATGGTTCGGAAATAGTCCTTTGCTCGGGCGCATCAGATACCGCCGCCGCTCTCCGCCATGAGTTGATCCATGAGCTGCAGAGCCATCCCAAGTGCCTCAAGCTACCTGTACCGCTCGACGACGGCGACAAGCTGACCCCCCAGAGAGTCGCTTGCCAGGAAATACAAGCGGCCAATTGTGACGATTCAAGTTCGCCCGGGAAGAAGCCTACTCCACTTGACGAGCACGACTGCGGCACGTCATTGCTAGACTGGTGCGAACGGAACCCCGGAGCGTGTGAAGCAGAGGGCTGCCGACCACCTTGCAGGCGTCAAAAAAATGGGGGAGACGCAGGGGCCATTATCTGGGCCCTGCGACAGTGCCAACAGGCAGGCCAATTAGGCTGCAGTGACTGCAAAGAGCTGCCTCAATACTGATGCAACTATATCTAAAAAATGCACATAATGTCGCTCTCACGATAGGAATGCGTTGGCGCTGGCGTGGCTTGCTTGCCGCCAGCGCGTTCACCACTGGCGTCTACTTGGCATCAATGAATGGCCAGATTACTGACCCAACGTATAACAGCTTGGAACACCTTCCGCGTAACCGTTGTCGCATTCCAGGAATCGACCTTTTCGTATACCACATCGAACGATCGCTCGCCTTCAGTTTTGTTTCACCGGTGCGCACCAGGATCGGTTCGGAGTTGGAGGCCTGGGGACGATTGTCGGAAAAGGAAATGAGACGCGTATCCATGGAAATGATCACCGATCTTGATTTCATGGGGGCTGTGCGTGCGCTGACCGGTAAAGCCGGGGATCAACGCGAGTATGAAGCCCTTATGAAGACTGTGGCCGCGCGGAACCCTCCTGCTTTTCAGATGCCGGGGATGTGGATCATTCCCTGGGGCACGAGTTGGGCGGTGGTGATAAATACATGGCTGATTGGTCTCATCGTTTGCCTTGCAGGCAGCGCACCGTTGTTAGTAGCCCTCGTTCGTTGTTGGGTGGCACGCAGTCGCCTCGCTAACGGTCGTTGTGGACGCTGCAAATACTCGCTGCGTGGTTTGGCAGAGCCGCGTTGCCCGGAATGCGGGCTCGACTGGTCTTCTGTGATGATTCCGCCTGATTGATACACGGCCCAATCGCCAGTGGCTCGGCCGGCGGGATCGGCGGACTGCTGGCCGTGCATCAGGCCCAGGTTGGCGACGGGGCCGGCAGTGGCGGGCTGGATGCCGGCGATTACGTCTACACCCACGACGCCAACGGGAACGTCGCTCAGGCGATCGCCTGGGGCGGCGATTTCGGCGGGACCGACGGCTACGCGTGGGACACGAACCCGGCGGGGCCGTATCCTGCTCGGCTCGTGGCTCATTACGAGTACGCCCCGTTCGGCGGCGTGATATCGGCCGTGGCGGCCGGCTCGTTTGCGGAGGCGAACCCGTTCCGCTTCAGTACGAAGCATTACGATACTGAAACAGGGCTGGTGGATTACGGCGAGCGGCTGTACAGTCCGAGCCTGGGTCGCTGGCTGAGCCGCGACCCGATCGGCCCCCTCGGCGGCCCCAACGTGTACACCTTCGCCGGCAACAACCCGATCGACCGCATCGACCCGTTCGGCATGATGTACATCCCCTGCCCCGGCGGAAACTGCGGCGGGGATGATGAGCCAACACCGGATCCAACGCCGAATCCAGATCCGCCAACGCCGACACCGATTCCTTATAAGGAACCGATTGCCAATGTTTGTTGTGGTGCTGGGTGAGGCGTAAGCCTAACCGGGTGGGCGTTCGAGGCGTTCGCGTTGGGGCATCGAACGGGATTCGAGGGGCGACCAGAAGCGGGGGACGTGTGCGGCCGGCGGCGATGGGCGTGCCGGGTGCGACCTGGCCGGCGAGTGGCTGTAGGTGGCAGAGAGCGTCGTTGGCAAAATCGTTGGCAAAATCAAAGAAATAAGCCCTCGTAAGTCATTGACTCGCAAGGGCTTAGATTAGCGGGGGCAGGACTCGAACCTGCGACCTCCGGGTTATGAGCCAATCCGACCCACTGCACCGAAGTACTTCCGAACCCACAAGTTACGGAAAACCCAATAACTTAGGGACACCGAAACACGTCGGCATGTCGTGCATGCCGAGCATGTTGAGCGCGGTTTTAGTAGCAAATCGGTAGCAGGTCAAGCAGCCCCGTTTTCCTCGCCGGCCAGCCGGCGTAACGTGTTGATGACGCTTCGTGATCGGCAGAAAGTACGACACGTACGATTCCTAGGTCCGGAGAGTCGCACGTCTGGGTTTGAATTCCAAGAAGGTAAACGCCGCGCAATGCGCTCGCGTCCTTCTTCTCCGGACGCCGATGCCCGGTTAAACTACAGGACTCTGCACGACGGCACACGTCGTGCAAGGAGGCAGACATCGAGCGGAGATGCTACGAAGGGCAGCTTCGCGCCCCGTTCGCCGGCCCGCCGTGAGGAGCGTGCACCGACGTTGGCCCAGTTTGAATCGAGGTATCGGTTATATGAGCACCAAGCCGTTTAATGCATTCGCGATGGCTCAGGCCCAGTTTGACAAGGTTGCCGAGAGTCTCGGACTGGATCAGGGTACGAGGGATCTGCTGCGGCATCCCATGCGAGAATATCACTTCTGTTTACCGGTTCGCATGGACGACGGATCTGTGAAGGTCTTCCGCGGCTTCCGGGTACAGCACAACGACGCCCGCGGGCCGGCGAAGGGCGGGATCCGGTTCCACCCGCAGGAGACGGCAGACACGGTGCGGGCCCTCTCGATGTGGATGACCTGGAAGTGCGCCGTCGCGAACCTGCCGCTGGGCGGTGGCAAAGGCGGCGTGATCTGCGAGCCGCACAATCTCAGCATGCCTGAGCAAGAACGCATCTGCCGAGCCTATGTGCGCCAAATCGCGCGAGATGTTGGCCCACTGCGCGATGTTCCTGCGCCGGACGTTATGACGTCGGGCCAGCACATGCTCTGGATGCTGGACGAATACGAGCAGATTCGTGGGAACCACTATCCGGGTGTGATTACCGGTAAACCGGTTGGGATGGGCGGCTCCCTGGGACGCACCGAGGCCACCGGCTACGGCGTTGTATTCGCGGTACGTGAGGCCCTGAAGGAGCTGGGCGTCCGGCCCCAGGACACGATTGCGGCGGTGCAGGGATTCGGCAATGTGGCCCAGTACGCCATCGAGCTCTACAACCAACTTGGCGGCACGGTCGTCGCCGTATCCTGCTGGGATCAGGAGGATCAGCAACCCTACACGTTTCGCAAGAAAGACGGCGTCGATCTCGCCGAACTGCGCAAGATCACCGATCGATTCGGGGGCATCAGCAAGCAGAAGGCAGAGGAACTCGGTTATGAGCGGCTCCCCGGTGAGGCATGGATCGAGCAGGATGTTGACATTCTGTTTCCGTGCGCGCTTGAGAACTCGATCACTGCGGACAACGTGTCGACGATTTCCAAGCGTATCAAACTCATCGCCGAGGGCGCGAACGGGCCAACGACGCCCGATGCGGACCACGTCCTTCATGAACGCGGCATCTTCGTGATCCCCGATTTCCTGGCAAACGCCGGCGGCGTTACGTGCAGCTACCTCGAGCAGGTTCAGAGCAACATGAACTACTTCTGGGAGAAGGACGAGGTGCTCGGCAAGCTCGACGTGATGATGACCTCGGCGTTCATCGCGGTGAGCGACATGGCCCGGAAGCGTAGGCTCTATATGCGCGATGCGGCATACACAATCGCGATTGCGCGCGTGGCCCAAGCGTGTAAAGACCGCGGTTGGGTCTGATCCATGTGAGCAGCGAACATGGAGAACAGGTCGGTGAGCAGGCCGCCCAACTCAGGCATGTACCCGCCGTTCGACCGCAAGTTCTTCGATTCCAGCGAAGAATTCACGGTGATCGGGGGCGGTGGACTCGGAGGGAAGGCGCTGGGGTTGGCTTCGGCCAAGCGGCTCCTCGAAGAGTCGAACGTCGCCCGGGACTTTCGCAGCGTACAAATCGGTATTCCCCGCCTGACCGTGCTCGGAACGGACGTCTTCGAGCAGTTCATGGCGATGAACAACCTCTATGACGTTGCCTTGGCCGATCTCCCCGACGAGCGCATTGCCCACGCGTTCGTGAAGGCGGAGCTTCCACCGTTGTCCGTAGGCGATCTGCGTGCACTGGTCGCCAACGTCCACACTCCGCTGGCTGTTCGCTCTTCGAGCTTGCTTGAAGACGCCTTGCAGCATCCCTTTGCAGGCGTGTACGCAACCAAGATGATCCCGAACAACGAGGCCGCCGAGGTTGGTCGTTTCAAGAAGCTGACCGAGGCTGTCAAGTTCGTCTGGGCCTCGACGTTCTTCCACGACGCAAAGAGCTATATGCGCACGATCGGCCATCCGATTCAGGAGGAACGGATGGCGGTTATCATCCAGGAGATCGTCGGCGAGCGTTTTGACGAGCGTTTTTACCCAATCGTCTCCGGTGTGATTCGCACGCACAACTACTATCCGAGCGGGCCCGCCGGCCCTGAAGATGGTGTCGTCAACCTGGCGCTGGGGCTCGGTAAGACAATTGTCGACGGCGGCGTTACGTGGACGTACTCACCGCGGTACCCACGCCATCGTCCGCCCTTCGGGTCGGCTCGTGAGCTGCTCAAGAACACGCAAACGCGGTTCTGGGCGGTCAGCATGCGCCCCGCGCCTTACGATCCTGTCAGCGAATCCGAGCATCTGGTCCAGTCCGGCTTGGACGTGGCCGAGTGGGACGACGTATTGCGGTTTACGGCCTCGACCTACGATGCCGCTTCCGACCGATTGACGATCGGGACCGGCACAACTGGCCCGCGCGTATTGACTTTCGGCCGAATGCTCGAGTTGAACGACGTGCCACTCAACGACATCGTCGAGCAGTTGTCGCGCTGCTGCAAAGACGCCTTCGAGGCCAACGTCGAAATCGAGTTTGCGCTGACCTTCGATCGGCAGAACGGCCTGCCGGCTCGATTCGGGTTCTTGCAAGTGCGTCCCATGATGGTTGCCGGTGAGTCGGTGCCGGTGGAGGAAGCTGATCTCGAGAGCGATTGCGCGTTGGTCGCCAGTGAGTCGGTGCTCGGAAACGGCGAGAGTAACACGATCGCGGACGTCGTTTACGTCAAACCTGCCGCCTTCGAATCGAAGTTCACACGACAGATCGCGGCAGAGATTGAAGAACTGAACCGCACGCTCCTTGAAGCGAATCGACCCTATGTGCTGATTGGCTTTGGGCGTTGGGGAAGCAGCGACCCGTGGCTGGGAATTCCGGCGACCTGGCCGCAGATCTCCGGTGCGCGCGTGATTGTCGAATCCACGTTGCCCGAAATGAACGTGGATGCAAGCCAAGGATCTCATTTTTTCCATAACATGATCAGTTTTCAGGTTCAGTACTTCACGGTGCGGCATACCGCGGACCGTGGAATTGCCTGGGATTGGCTTGATGCGCAACCTGCGGAGACGGAAACACCGTTTCTGCGTCATGTACGGTTGTCCACACCTCTGCAGGTCCGCGTCGATGGCCGCCTTGGCCGCGGCGTCATTCTCTACGGGCGCGACGAATAGATGGCGGAGGCTGCTCATGACAGAACAAGACGATCGTGTATCTGACATCCTCCGTTCGCTGCAGGAGCGCGCCAAGGAGCTGAACTGCCTTTATCGAATCGAGGAAATCATCAGCGCCGAAGACATTTCGCTCGATGATGTACTGGCCGGTGCCGTCGAAGCGATCCCGCCAGGCTGGCAGTACCCCAACATCTGCGTCGCTCGCATTGTCCTCGACGGCCGGGAATATACGTTCGGGGACTTCTGCAAAACGGAATGGACGCAGGCCGCGACGATACATGTCTACGGCGAGCCGGTGGGCGCGTTAGAAGTCGCATACCTGGAACAGATGCCGACGGCTGAGGAAGGCCCGTTCCTGAAGGAGGAACGCAAGCTCCTGCAGACAATCGCAGAGCGTGTCGGCAGCTGCATCACTCATCGCCGGTTGCTCGAGACAATGCACAGCATGCAGGCGGCCGAGAGCGGTCCGCGGCGCGCCGGTCGGGAGTGGTTGGCTATTCTCGATCTGCTACGCCGCACTGATCAAAGCCTGCTCATGCGCGTGTCGCGCAAGATGATCAACCACCTCTGCTGGAGCGGCGTGAAGGAGGCGCGCGATCTGCTTCAGGAATTCCGCCCGGATATCGAGTCGGATGAGCCGGAAGTGTACTTCGAATCGAACCGCCCGCGCGGGCGGGACGTGCAGCCGTCGGCTACATCGCTGGCCGACAAGGTGTTCGAACTCGCTGCGGCCCATCTTAGTGATGACGAGATCATCTCGTGCGTACACAACTGGATTAAGCAGGATCGGGCCAGCTTCCTGGTGAACACGCTGGAGAACTACCACACCGCGATCTCGGAAGTCAGTGACGCGATTCAGCGTTATCAGCACGCCGGTCACGGCGAGGTTGAACTCTCGCCCTCTACGCGCAAGGGCCTGTTGGTCGCGCTGGTGCGGCGGTTCCTTTCAGATCAACTCGAGTACATCAACGTCGCGAAGAACTATGTCGAGATTCGAGACTTTCACCACCTTATTCAGCGACTGATCTACCCCGCTCGGGGTCATGGCAAGACCGGCGGCAAGGGAGCCGGGCTGTTCCTCGCCTATCAAATCGTCCAGCAGCATCGCGACGAGAACGAGCTTCTGGCCGCCATCAAGACGCCGAAGACCTGGTACTTAACATCGGATGGCATGCACGACTTCGTGTACTGCAATCACCTTGAAGATGTTTTCTCGCAGAAATACAAAGAGATCGACGAAGTTCGTCAGGAGTATCCGGACATCGTACAGGTCTTCAAGAGTTCGCAGTTTTCCGCCGCGATCGTCAAGGGATTGTCGTTGGCGCTCGACGACCTGGGTGACAAGCCGCTTATCGTGCGTAGCTCCAGCTTGCTGGAGGACAGGTTCGGGGCCGCCTTTTCCGGCAAGTACAAAAGCCTCTTCCTGGCGAATCGCGGGACAAAGCAACAGCGTTTGGACGCGCTGATGGACGCCATCGCCGAGGTGTACGCGTCGACATTCGGTCCGGATCCGATTCAGTACCGCGCCGAGCGAAATCTACTCGATTTCCAGGAAGGAATGGGCGTGCTCATTCAGGAAGTCGTTGGCACGCGAATTGGCGACTACTTTCTGCCAGCTTTCGCTGGTGTCGCCTTCAGCCACAACGAGTTCCGCTGGTCACCGAGAATCCGGAAGGAAGATGGCGTCGTTCGTCTCGTTCCGGGGCTGGGTACGCGGGCCGTCGACCGCTTGGGCGACGATTTCCCGATCCTCGTGTCACCCGGGCAGCCCGGTTTGCGAGCGAATGCCACACCCGAAGAAGTCGTCCGCTACTCGCCGCGCTACATGGACGTTATTAATCTGAACACAAACAAGTTCGAAACCGTCACCGTCACCGAATTCCTGCGGCAACTCGGCGATGAGATGCCCGCGGTGGAGCAGCTGGTGTCCGTCTACGAAGAAGGCCACCTGCGGCAGCCGATGTTGGGCGGAATCGACTTTGAGGCGGCTGATCTTGTCGTCACGTTTGAAGGTCTCTTGAGTCGAACGCCCTTCGTCAAGCAGATTCATGCACTGCTAAACGTCCTTGAACGAGAAATGCAGCACCCCGCGGATATTGAGTTTGCTTCGGACGGCACTGACCTTTACCTCCTGCAATGCCGGGCACAGGCACCCGCCAAGCACGCGAGGCCAGCTCCAATCCCACGTGACATTCCTCACGCGCGGTTGATATTTTCGGCGAACCGGCACGTCTGCAACGGCGTTGTGCCCAATATCACGCACATCGTCTACGTTGACCCGGAGCGCTACTCGCAACTTGGAACCAGAGAAGAACTGCTCGCGGTTGGTCGCGCCGTGGGCAAGCTCAACAAGCTCCTCCCCAAGCGACAGTTCATTCTCATGGGACCGGGCAGGTGGGGCAGCCGCGGCGACATCAAGCTCGGCGTATCCGTGACGTACTCGGACATCAACAACGCGGCGATGCTGATCGAGATTGCGCGTAAGACCGGGGATTACACGCCCGACGTGTCGTTCGGCACGCACTTTTTTCAGGATTTGGTCGAAGCCGAGATTCGATATCTTCCGCTCTACCCGGACGAGGATGAGGTTGCGTTCAACGAGGCATTCCTAACACGATCATCGAATCTCCTCGGAGAGCTCGTTCCCGAGTTTGAGGAACTCAGCGACACAGTGCGCGTGATCGACGTTCCGCGAGCAGCGGACAATCAGGTTCTCTACGTGCTCATGAACGCCGAACTCGATGAAGCAGTGGGCGTGCTCACGGACGCCACCGAATACGTAGATCAGGACGCCGAGGGCCGACAGCCAGTTCCAACACCCGAAGGTCAGGATTGGCGTTGGCGAACCCGCATGGCCGAGAGTGTCGCCGCCCGCCTCGATCCCCCCCGATTTGGTGTAAAAGCGCTGTACGTGTTTGGTAGCACCAAGAACGCTACGGCTGGGCCCGCGAGTGACATCGATCTGCTCGTGCACTTCACCGGCACGGACAAGCAACGCCGTGACCTTGAGCAGTGGTTCGAGGGCTGGAGCCTCTCGCTCAGCGAGATCAACTACCTCCGGACCGGCTACCGGACAGATAGCCTGCTCGACGTGCATATCGTCACCGACGACGACGTCGCCAACCGCACGAGCTATGCGGTGAAGATTGGCGCTGTCACGGACGCAGCGCGCGAGCTTCCGCTCAGAAAGCCGGGCTCATCACCTAAATGAGCGACCGAGTCGCCGCGGCCGGGTTCTCCGGATCGAATCGGACCAACGCCAACTCTGGACCGTCGTGGGCGGCAGAGAAGCAGTAGGTGCGACCGATGCGCTCGGACCACGCGCCCGTAATTCGAGCCGATTCATGGACGTGCCCGTGCAGCGTAACGAGCGGCTGTCGCGCTTCGATTAAGCGCTGGATGGCGATGCTTCCCACATGTACGTCGAGCGGTGCGTGGTCGACCATCTTCCCGTCAAGCGCCGCGCGATCCAACTTTGTCTTGTACGGCGGCGAGTGGAAAAGGAAGATGGCCCGATCAACCGGTTGATCGCCGACGAGGCCGATCAAGTCGTCCTTGATCGTCGTGTATCTGATCTGGTTCTGAGGAACCGGGACGGAGCGATGTCCATCCTCCGGCGACACACAACCGGGGTCCACGTGCTGCGAAACATCGTATCGCTCCCAGTCCTTCAGGAGGAACGGAGTCGGAGGCACACAGGCATAGCCATAAATGGCGTGCCCCGCAAACGTGACGCGGCGATCGTGGATGTACTCCCACACGCCCGCCGTCGCCGCCGCGATGATCGTCGCCTCTTCCGATCGGCTGTCATCGTTTCCAAGAATCACGAACACACGCGGATATGCCTCGCCCAATTCGTCTTTGAGCCGCGCAAGCTGCCGTACGAGAAAGCCGTTTACAAAATCCTCATGATCAAAATCGAGGGATGCGAGCGCTGAAAGTCCCGAGGGAAGTAGGTCTCCCCCTAAGAAGACAGCGCTCGGCAGCTCCTCGCCAACAAGCTGAAAGAGCGTCCGATACCGGTCCGTGTGGCCGTGCAGATCGGAGACGAAAAAGCAGCTCGACATCGAGCGTATTCTCTCCGGAACGCCCGACTACGTCGACACCATTCGAACAGCTCCGCCGCGTTGAACAAAACCGTTGGAGCCATCTGGCCCACCCGCCATTCGGGGGCCGCACATCCACGCTCGGCAGGGGCCGGGCCGCAGCGCGAATGCATCAGTTCCAGCGGTCAATGCAGATTTGTAACACTTCACCCGTCTGCAGAATTTTCTGAGATTGTTGCGGTTTAGCCCTTGCGCCGGGAGCGCGCACGCGCGTATACACTGGACATGGGCAGTGCGGCGACGCATTCCAGCACGCTGAACAAACTTGTGGCAGCTCTGCAAAGTGGCGTCTGCGATGAGGCTACGGCGCACCTGTGGCTCCGGAAAATCTCATCCGGCCGTTTTCTGCCCGGGGCACGGCCGCGCCAGCGGTGGTAGGGGGGGTACGGTCGAGCGCCTGGCTGACGCGGATCAGCGGGTGCGCACGAGTCGCTCCGATGCGTGCACATGATTGTCGACTTGAGTTGTTCAGGCCGCCCGCGTGTAGCGGTGATGCAGGCCGCCGAGTTGCGGGATAGCGACGACCGCGCCACGGTCGGGAAGCTCAACCTCACGTGGCGTCGGCGCGTTTCGATCGAGCGAGAGATGCGTTCGCGCTTCGTGATAGTACGCGAAGTAGTCCCTCAGGATTCGCAGCAGATGAGTCTCGTTGAGCACGATCACATGGTCCAAGCATTCGCGCCGGATCGACCCGATCACACGCTCGCCGAACGGATTCTGCCAAGGAGAACGCGGCGCCGTGATCACCTCTTCAATGCCCAGGTGTTTCACGCGTTCGCGGAAGTCGTGGCCATAGATGCCGTCGCGATCTCGAATCATGAAGCGCGGCGCCTCGTCGAACGGGAATGCCTCGACGATTTGTTGGCCGGTCCAGCGTGCGGTCGGATGCGGAGTGGCGTTGAAGTGCACCACGCGTCGTCGGTCATGTCGCAGCACGATCAAGCAATAGAGCAGTTGGAAACGCACAGTCGGCACAACGAAGAAGTCGATGGCGGCGATGTCGTGGATGTGGTTCTCGAGGAACGTACGCCACGTCTGCGACGGCGGCTTGCGCTGCCGGATCATGTACTTCGCCACCGTCGACTCATCTACCGTGATGCCGAGCAGCGCCAGTTCCGATTGAATCCGCGGCGCGCCCCACGTGGCGTTCTCACGGCACATGTGGCGGATCAGATTGCGGATCTCAGCATCGATCTTCGGCCGCCCAACCTTGCCACGTGACTTCCAGCGCCAGTAGAGCTTGAAGCCCTGGCGGTGCCAGCGGATGACGGTCTCGGGCTTCACGACCATCAAACTTGAGCGCCAGTCCGGCCAGAGCTTTGACAGCCAGACCCAGAAGAGTCGGTCCCGCGGTCGTAAGCGTGTACGCTTCACGGAACGCTGAAGTACGCCAAGTTGGTGACGCAGCGCCAGGTTCTCGGCGACGATCGTCGCTCGCCGCAGGATGAACGCGCGGAACAGGATGACGATAACGCGCACGAATCCCATGATTACGCCTCAGTTCGGGTTCTGTGAGGCGGCATCGTAGTGGATCGGGCCGCAAGGCGCGAAACGCGTAAGTCGTTTGGTGTCAATGAGGACGGAATAAAACGGAGGGACAGGTGGCCGCACCCACGACGTCCAGCCGGGAAGGCTGGCAGTCATGTTTCAGGCGGTGAGTCGCGCTCGTCGGGCGCTGAATCCGTGGGCCCTGCCCGTACCGCCCAGCGGAACTTCGCGGATGTGCTGCGTGGGTTGCTGCGTCGCTCGGCCGGGCTGGATCGCTCCGGTTGCTCTGCGATCCGGGCGTACACGCCGCCGCGCAGACCGTCGCGCAGCGCGTGTTTCACCCGGCGATCCTCGCCGCTGTGAAACGTCAGGATCCCCAGGCGACCGCCGGGCCGCAGGCAGTCGGGTGCCACGCGGAGTAACTGCTCGAGACCCTGCAGCTCGTCATTCACCAGGATTCGCAACGCCTGGAACGTGCGAGCCGCGGGGTGCAGTTCGGACTGTCCTGCGGCGACGGCAGCGCGCCGCGTCCGCCGCGTCAGGCCCAGCGCGCCCAGCACCACTTCGACCAGCTCTTCCGTCCGGGTGATGGACCGCTCGGACCGGCGCCGGTTGATCGCCTGCGCGATCTGTTGGTGCGCCGGCTCATCCGCGAGCTCGCGCAGCGCCGTCGCCAGCTCGTCGCACGTGATTGTTCGGAGAACATCGGCGGCGGTGCGCGACCGGCGTGGGTCCATCCGCATGTCAAGTGGGCCGTCGCGCTTGTAGGAGAAACCGCGGGCCGGATTGTCGAGCTGCATGCTGCTGGGACCGAGGTCGGCGAACACGATATCCACGCCTGCGAGGCCATTCGCCGCAAGTAGCTTCGGCAGGCCGGCAAAGTGGCTGTGGTGCAAGTGCACGCGCGCCGGGTCGACGACCTGTGCGAGCCGGCGGCCGGTCGCTTCCAGTTGCGGGCCATCGAGATCGAGCCCGATCAGCCGGCCGTCGGGTGCGGTGCGTTCGAGAAACGCAAGCGCGTGGCCGCCGTAGCCCACCGTGAGATCGGCCACGATCTCCCCCGGTGCCGGTCGGAGCGCGGCGAGGACCTCGGCGACCATGATCGGGACATGTGTGCCGGCGGGCGTGCGGCCTTGCGCGCGCACGTGCGCATCGATGTCGGGGTACTTGTCCGGATCACGCTCCTTGTAGCGTTCATCAAAACGGCGTGGGTGTGTGCCCGCATAGCGCGGACGCCGACGGCGCGGCGGTGGGCCGGAACCAGGATCCGGGGGACTGCCGATCATGCACAGATCTCGGTCGAATACCGTGTGGGTGGGATAGGACGGATGTCGCCGGCTTTGCAGCGCGGGCGCGACGAGCCCGGTTCATCTGTTCTTCTTCTCCTCCTTCTTCTCCTTTTTCAGTTTGCGTTTTTCCTCCGGAGTACGCTGGGCACTTTTCTGCTGTTCCCTTTTTCCCTTGTCTTTCTTTCCCTTATCACCCATATCCGTTTCTCCTGCTTGAAAAGAGCGTGTACCAGAATGTCGCGTAAGAGCCGTGCTCCGAAGACCAAGCCCAGGGCATTGTAGCCGCCCAAGTCGGGCAACGCCCTACTCCTGCGGCAGGGAATGGTACGTTGCTGGCGCGGGGCCAGGATTCTCGGCGGGCGTGCTTCTTTCACTGTGCGGCGGCCCACGATTCGTCCCGTAGCTCATAGAAGCCGTGGCCCGCGCGGCGCAGCTTGCCCTGCCGCACCGACTCGTCCCACACCGCCTGGGGATACCGAGTCGGCGGCGGGATCGCCACGATGCCGGACCGGCCCCCACGGCCCATCGCACCGTGGCCCAGCGGCGATTCGTCATCGAGCCGCGTGAGCTTGAGCCGCTTCTTGAAGGCTTCCAGCGCGTTCTTGAGCTGCGCGGGGACGAGACCGCTGCCCTTGGTGGTGCACGCCGGCAACAGGCCGCTGCAGCTCACGTCCCACGACGTCCGGCTATCCAGGCGGCAACTCATGCTGGCGACGGTGAGGACCTGCCGCTAGCGACCAGTTTCTCGCCAACCGTCTGCACGCCGTCTCCGGCCCACGACGACGTCCAGCCCGGATGGCTGGCAGTCGTTCCGCTCCAACCCGACGCTCGTCGGGCATGGGACCCGGAGGTCATCCTGCGTAATTGAGTGGTAGAATGCCAGCTCTGGGGTGATCCACTTCTTACAGCTTATCAATCAAGGACTTACAGAATTTGGCTGGCGGTTAGCTGGCGCTTTTTTGCGACGACGCCTGCGTGCTATGTCGCCCGTTCGGAACGTGTTCGGACACCCGCCACTTTAGCTGGCGATGGCCAACTCGACTTCATCTGCGGTATGAGCGCCGCCCTCGTTTCGTCCTCTGCTGCCGGTGGGCACATCATCAGCGTGTTAGGCCCAAGTCACAGTAGTAGAAGGTCTGCATTTCAGGTCGAAATTACGGCGGGCCGAGCCCCGGATTCCGCTATACTGAATTCTCGGCGACGGCCCTGGGGGAGGGCCCCAAAACACATCGATGCCGGTTGCAGGAGCATGGCCATGACGACCCCCAGACCACGCACGTTGTTCACCATTGTGATGAGCGCATCGCTCACGACAGCTACGCTGTACGCGCAGACGCCCGTTGGCACAGCGTTCACTTACCAAGGGCAACTCAAAGACGGCGGGCTGCCCGCCGAGGGGAGCTACGACTTCTGGTTCCGACTCTACGACGATCCGAACGCAGGCGCGCAGGTGGGCGGCGACGCGTACGCTGACGACTGGCTGGTCAGTGGCGGCTTGTTCAATGTGGAGTTGGATTTCGGCGCTGTGTTTACGGGCGACGCTTTGTGGCTGGAAATCGCCGTGCGTCCCTGGGACAGCGTCAATCCCTATACCGTGCTGTCGCCGCGTCAGCCGCTGACGGCGTCGCCATACGCGCTCTACGCGCTGAACAGCCCGGCCAGTCCAGGACTTTGGTCGGAGAGCGGCGTCGACATCTACTATGACGCCGGCCGAGTCGGTATCGGTACGGACGACCCCACATACCCGGTACACGTTCACTCTTCGGGGAATGGGGCGACACTGTTTGCATACAACGCGGGAATCGGTCCGGCCATTGCTGCCGCCAGCAATCGAACTGTCATCAGCGCCTCCGGTGCCTCCCAAGCAGACAGCAAGGCGATCTACGCCGAGACTGCAAACCCGGACGGCTTCGCCCTCTACGGCCTCAATGAGGGCGAGGATGGAAACTCCTGCGCGGTGTATGGTGAGACTCTCTGCACAACGGGCTTCGGAGGTTACTTCATTGGCCGCGGTTACTTCAGCGGCAACGTCGGGATCGGCGAGGTGAATCCGCAGGCCAGGCTGCATATCGGCGGCACGGCTGGCGTCGACGGCCTCATGTTCCCGGACGGGACGGTGCAAACGACGGCGGCGAGCGGTGTCGGTAGTCTGTGGACGCCCGACGCCAACGACATCTACTACGACGCGGGCAACGTCGGTGTGGGGATATCATCGCCGGGCTACCCGCTACACGTGCAGAGCAGCAGGCCGTCGACCGCAATGCGTGTGGAGGTCACTGCTACTACCGGCTCGGCACGCGCCCTGTATGGCGAGACGTTTAGTCCCGGCGGCGCCGGCGTGTCCGGGAACGCCCAGGCGGGAACCGGATATGCGTGCGGCGTGGAGGGTGGCTCGCAGAGTCCGGATGGCGCCGGCGTGTTCGGATACAACGATGCCGACGCCGGTAACGCGATCGCTGTTCGCGGAGCGACTTCGAGCGAAACTGGTTTCGGCGGCTACTTCGATGGGCGCGGCTACTTCAGCAGCTACCTCGGCTTGGGCACGACTTCCCCGCAGAGCCGGCTGCACATTGTGGGACCGGATCACGCCCAAGCCAGCGCGCTGATAACGCTGGAAGCTGACACGTCGGACAGTGTCGAAAGCGGCCGCCTTCGCTTCGGTGAGAGCACCGGGGACATGCGCGGGGCGTTTGTCCACTATGACGGTGTGCAGAACACACTCAATCTCGGCACGCATCAGACCGCTGACTCCGACCCAGCCAACGACGTCAACGCCATCACGATCAGCAGAGCAACCGGAAGCGTAGGCGTCAACAGAGAGGCGCCCGCCTGGCCTTTGCACGTTGGTGGAGAGGCGCACTTTGAGGAGCACGTGGGAATCGGCGACAGCACGTACTCCGGGAAGCTGGCGGTTGCGACGGATAGCGACAGTCTGGCGATCAGCGCGGAGAACAATACCGCTGGTGGCTTTGGCCTCTACGGCGTGGCCAGCGGAGGCTCTGGTGGAACGGTCGGCGTCGAAGGCGTCGCGACTGGCAGCCCGGACGGAATCGGAATCAAGGGAACGGGATATGCCATCGGTGTTCGCGGGGAGGCTATGGACGCCGCAGGCTATGCGGGCTACTTCGAGGGAAACGGCTACTTCAGCGACTACGTCGGTATCGGTGTGACGAATCCCACTGCCCGCCTGCACATCGGCGGGTATCCCGGTACCGATGGAATCAGGTTCCCGGATGACACTCTGCTGAAGACGGCATATCCTCTATGGAAGGAAAGCACCGGCGGCAGCACTTACTACTTGAATGATGTCGGTATTGGCACGGACTCGCCGCAATCCAGGTTACACGTGGTGGGAAATCGATATGACGGCCATGGCGTTTACGCCGAGATTGACGCTCCTTTTGAAGGCGACATGTCAGCCGTACGCGGCGTGGCAACGACCGAGGGCGACTGGTGGCGCGCGATCGGTGTCTGTGGACTGGGGATTGGCGAGACGGGTATCGGTGTCCAGGGCGAAGGGGATTGGGTCGGAGTGAAGGGAGCCTGTGTGGATGGATTCTGCGGCGTCTACGCGCTTTCCTACGCACCTCTTACTGACGCATTACTGGCGATTGCCGTTGATCCTGGCGACGAAGCCGGCGAATTCTGGGGAAACGTAGACGTTTTTGGGAACCTGACTAAGTCCGGTGGCTCATTCAAGATCGATCATCCGCTCGATCCGGAGAACAAGTACCTCTACCACTCGTTCGTCGAAAGCCCTGACATGATGAACATCTACAACGGTAACGTCGTTACCGACGAGCTCGGGTACGCTACCATCAAAATGCCCGAGTGGTTCGAGGCGCTTAACCGTGATTTCCGTTACCAGCTCACGGTCGTCGACGAGGCCGATTCAGACGCGTTCGTGTTGGCTAAGGTGGTCCGCAAGATCACTGACAACTGTTTCACAATCCGCACCAGCGCGCCCAACGTCGAAGTCTCGTGGCAAGTGACCGGCATCCGGCAGGACGCCTGGGCCGAGGCGCACCGCATTCCGGTCGAAGAGGACAAACCGAGTAATGAACGCGACTACTATCTTCACCCCGAGGTTTACGGCCAGACGATTGAAGAGAGCATCAAGTGGCAGCAACTGCCGCCGCGTGAGCAGGAGGAAATTCGCGCGCACCTTGCCGGCAGCGAAGATCGCCGCTGAACCTACACCCGCGCCCTCTGACTGATCGCGGCTCGTCAGCCATTGAAGACGGAGTATTGCGATGGAACTGATACACGTACACGAGACGCTCAAACGACGGGCTGTCGCGGTCGTACTGAGCTTGCTGGTGGCGACGGGCGTCGCGATTGCTGGGGAATTAACCATCGGCTGGTGGACCGTCGACGGCAGCGGCGCGATGTCTACCACCGGCGGTACATTCGAACTGTCCGGCACCATCGGCCAACCCGACGCGGGAGTCGTCGTGACCGGCGGCACCTATGAGCTAACGGGCGGCTTTTGGGCAATCCCGCCAGCCACCCCCTATACGCCGGGTGATATGAACTGCGATACGTACATCAACTTCGACGACATCAACCCCTTCATAACCGCCATGGTTAGCCAGGCCGAGTACGAGGCCGCCTATCCGGACTGCTACTGGCTCAACGGCGACGTCGACGCCAACGGTGTGGTCAACTTCGACGACATTTCACCGTTCATTGACCTGCTCGTGGGCAGCGGGGCCAATTGACTGACCGACCGGCCCGCGCCTCGATGCTCGCGTCAAACGTGCCGGAGTGAGGTTGATTGATGGCCCAGTTGAGCCAAGTTGCTGAGCGGGGGCGAGTATGGCGGAGGTGCCCATGTCTGCCGCAGGTTTGACCTCGCCAAGTTGCATGCCGGTGGGCATGATGTGCACGATGATACGTCGATTGTTCCGGTGTGGCGTGCTTGTGCTCGTGTTGGTCGGCCGACCCGCTGGCCAGCGCACCTGACCTCGCAGAGCCCATCGCAACGCAGCGAGTTGCTCGCACCAAAGGAGGCTGGAAATCTGGCGGTTCCGTTGTCACGTACTGCCTGAAACCGTTGCCAGTTGCCTGAAACGGCGTGATCCGAGCCTTGACCGGGGCGGCGCAACCCTCGATAATGGCGTGATATAGGCGTTCTCGCCGTTTGCGGGCGTAATTCAGTGGTAGAATGCCAGCCCAGGGGGAAAGCACTTCTTGCAGCTTATCAATCAAGGACTTACAGAATTCGGCTGGCGGTTAGCTGGCGCTTTTTCCTGGAAACGTCTGTGTGCTAAGTCGTTCATTCGGAACGTGTTAGGGCAGTCTGGGGTTTACGCTCCGCCCGGATGTTCTGTCCCTGAACAACGATTCCATCCTGCCTGGCACGCTAGTCATTGACCGAGGCGAAGTCTCAAAGTCTCACGTTTTGTCGAATCTCGCCCCGCCAGAGGGAGCCAGGAAATGACGCTGAGCACTGAGCAGCGCAACGCTGCGCGAAAGCTGATCGAGGTTGCTCGCCGTTCGGGCTACACGGTTGCCCGTGTCCAACTGTCAAGCGATGGCAAGTTGCATATTCGCTTCGCCCTGGGCCTGCCTACTCCGGCACAACATCAACGTCATAGGCGCAAGTGACGGCAGCAGGATGTGGCACAGGACGTGGGCTCATCGAAACATCTGCGCGAGGAGCAGCATGTTCGCAGCACAGGGGCCGCGCCAGATAGCGCTCAGGGAGGTGCGCGCCGGGAGCTTGACCGGACTCGCACTCCAAGAGCATGATTGCCCTCAGGAGGTGCGCCGTGCTGTGCACGACCAAGATCTACCGGCAGTGGGCGGTCTGCTTGCTGACAGCCGCATTGGCCATGGCTGCCTTCGCAATTGCCGGCTGCCATCCGCTCTGTTGCGATCCGTGTGCGATTGGGCCCAGTGAGCCCGCGTTTACCGTCAGCGTGGAGCATGGCACGCGGCGCACGACGGCGGGTGATCAAGTCGCCTACAGCCTCTTCATTCCGCAGCCCAGCGAGTCGTCAGCGGCACCTCCCTATCCGGCAGTCGTCATCTCCCACGGCTTTGCACGCAACAAGCGGTTTCACGCCGACACCGCCTGCGCGCTGGCAGAGCGCGGGATCGTCGTACTGACGCCGGATCTGATCAGCTTGCTGGGCGGCGAAAACGCCCAATTGCGGAACATCGAGAATCTGGTCGGTCACGTCCGCTGGCTGCGTACCCGAGCAGCAAGGGAAGACGATCCACTGTTCGGCTTGCTTGATCCAGAACGCATCGGACTGGTCGGGCACAGCGCTGGCGGAGCAATCTCGCTCGAAGCGGCGATTGAACTGGCCCAAGCAGGTGAGGACATTGCTGCTCTGATGCTGCTGGACGGGGTGCCCTGGGCACGGACGGTTGATCGAGCCGCGGATCTGCCGGAATTGGCGTTCGCCAGCGTGCGATCCGAACCGACCGCCTGTAACGGCGAGGGTGCAATTCACGACGTGTTGGCCCGCCTGCCATTCCCAACGGAGGACATTCTGGTTGTGGGCGGTTCACACTGTGACCCTGAGAACCCAACCGATCTTCTGTGTCGGATCGCCTGTGGCGGCAGCAGTGAGCAGGCCCGCGCCGCGTATCAGGAGCTGATTGGGGCTTTTCTTGGCGATGCGCTTGCCGCCCCGGATGCCGAGATGTCCCACGGCTTAGCAGCCACAGTTGATCGCCTGACCGCCGCTGGCCGCGTTGTCACGAACTTCGTCGGTAAGTGAACGCAAGCCGATTCGCCGGGATTCGATGATCGTCTCCGTAGCGTGATTGGAGCCGGAGATGCAATGAGTGAGCTGGATCGCCAACCATAGAAGGGCGAAGCGCGCTACGTGCCTGCGGCAGCATAACTGGGAAAGTCCGTGTAGCCCTTCTTGCCGATTGGCGAGTACCAATCCGACATCGCGGCCTGCTCAGCCAGTGGCCAATCATGCTGAAATCTCGCCACCAGATCGGGATTGCTGATGAAGGGTCGTCCGAATGCGATTAAATCGGCGTGCCCTTCGGCAATCGCTTTTTCTGCCGTCTCCTGCGTGTAGCCACAATTGCCGATGAGCGGACCATGAAACACGCGGCGGAACTCCGCCAGGGTCATCGGCTCCCCGAGCTTGTGAAACCCGAAGGCCAACCCATCCATGACGTGCAGATACGAAAGGCCGAATCGGTCGAGCTGTTGGGCGACGAAGGTGAACTGCTCCCGGTAGTCGGGTGAACCCATGTCGTTGAACGACCCGTTGGGAGACAGGCGCACACCAACTCGGCTGGTCGGCCAGACCGAAGCGACCGCTTCGACGACTTCCCGCAGGAAACGAAAGCGATTCTCGACGCTGCCTCCGTAAGCGTCCGTCCGGTGATTGGTTTTCGACTGAAGAAACGTGTCGATCAGGTAGCCATTCGCACCGTGAACCTCCACGCCGTCAAACCCCGCCGCCTTGGCGCGCTCGGCGGCCCGGCGGTAATCGCCCACGACGCGAGGAATCTCCGCTGTTTCCAGCGCCCGGGGCACCTCGTGCGGTTGTTTACCTGTTGGCGTGTGAAGGTACTCCTCGTTGATTTTAATGGTGGACGGGGCCACGGCGGGTCTTCCGTCGTGGAAACTGCTGTGTGACGCCCGACCCATGTGCCAAAGTTGCAGGAAGATCAGGCCGCCCCGTTGATGCACGGCATCCACGACCTGTTTCCAAGCTTCGGTCATGGCGTCGGTGTAGATGCCCGGCGACTCGTTCCAGCCGTTTGCCTCCTCGGAAATCGTCGTGGCCTCGGTGATCAGTAGGCCCGCCGAGCTGCGCTGCGCGTAGTATTCCGCCATCAGCGAATTCGCCAGACGTTCAATCCCGGCTCGGGAACGCGTCATGGGAGCCATGACCACTCGGTTTCGCAAAGTCAGATCATGGAGAGCGAATGATTGCAGCAGCGTTTTCTGTGACATAAACGATCCTCCATCTGGCCCGCTGCCCGCCGGAGCCGCGTTTCTTGCCGAACAGCGTTGCGCTGGGCGTGGTTTACGGAGCGTCACGCCCATCTGCTTTCCTGACGATTTCGACGGGCAGTTGCACCTCGCCGTACTTCAGGAAGCCGAGCACGAACGGGCTGTTGTACGCCAGATAGCGCGGCGGACCTACGACGCGGACCTCATCTGCGCACTGTTGGACCCACGCGTTCAGCTTGCTGATCGCCTTCTCGAAGTTGGCGTCGGTGTAGCCGCCCCGGACGCCGATGGAGACCACGGTCATGGCGGGAACGTCTACGACGACAACGCGTTGATCGGCGGCGTCTGCTCCTGAAAATCCCCACGATGGCTCGCCGCACAAGAAGGCCATCGATGTAGCGCCCTCGCCGGGTTCAACGTGCTCGGGATAGCCCATCTCCACCGGGGCGGTCATGGCGATGTCGTTTCGCTTGATGTGGTTAAACAGCGGGCGAAACATGACGTTGGGGCCACCTGCAACACCGCCCTCGCCTCTCGTAATCCGCGCCATTCGATACGCCGGATACTCCTTGACGATGATCTCGCCCACGGGGCCCGGCGCAGGGAAACCGACCGGCAGCTTCGCTTCCTTAAACATGAACGGACGTTTCATCTCATTGTTGCTCGCGCAGCCCACCAGCAGAACCAGCGGCACGCTCAGGCTGAGGTAACCAAATCGCATGCGGTGTCCTGCAATCCACGACTGAGCTTGATCCGCTCTGTTGACCATCCTGCCCATCATCTGTACCGCATGCCGTTGGTTCCCGCCAGCAGCAACCACGCAATCGGCACTTCATTCTGCCGTCATCGCGGGTGGGGACGACCACTCCCCGCTCCTCGTCGGCGGAAACCGACCGCGAGTACGCCGGAGTCAGCGGCTGTGATAAGATCAGCCCGTGAACCGCTCATACCCATCCCCAGAGACGCTGACCGGGAGCATCGAAAGGGTGACCTTTCACAACCCGGACAACGGCTTCGCCGTGCTCCAGGTGGCCGTCCAGCGCCAGCACGACTTGACCACCGTCGTCGGCCACTTGGCCTCAGCCATCGCGGGTGAGTTCATCGAGGCGACTGGCCGCTGGGTGGTCAACAAAGAGCACGGTCAGCAGTTCAAGGCGGAGGTCATTCGGACGACCCATCCTGCCACGCCGGAGGGCATCGAGAAGTACCTGGCCTCCGGTCTCGTCAAGGGAATCGGCCCGGTCTTAGCGGCCAAGCTGGTGGGCGCGTTTGGGACGCAGGTCTTTGAAGTCGTGGAGCACGAGCCTGACCGGCTCCGCGAACTGCCGGGAATCGGCCCGATGCGCCAACAACACATCACCGAAAGCTGGCACGAGCAACGCGTCGTCCGCCAGATCATGATCTTCCTCCACGAGCACGGCTTGGGGACCGCGCGGGCCGTCCGGGTCTACAAGACCTACGGTGACGATGCCATCGGCATCGTGAAAGAGAACCCCTATCGCCTGGCGCAAGACATCCGCGGCATCGGGTTCAAGACCGCCGATCAGCTCGCCGAGCGACTGGGCATCGACCGGCAGTCACCCTTGCGCGCGAGAGCCGGAGTGGGTTACGTTCTTCAGGAGTTGACCACCGAAGGGCACTGCGCGTTCCCTGAGGCGGAACTCATCAAGAAGGCCGTGGAGTTGCTCGGAATCGAGGAGGGGGTGGTCCAAGCGGCCTTGGCGCACGAGATTGGCGCAGGGCGATTGGTCCGGGATCGAGTTGCCGACGATTCCTGGGTCTATCTCGCTTCTCTTCATCGCGCGGAAACTCAGTTGGTGTCCATCTTCGGGCGGCTGCTGTGCGGCAGCCATCCCATGCCGAGCATCGACATCGCCAAAGCGCTGGCTTGGGTGGAGAAGCAGGTCGGACTCACGCTGGCCAGCGCCCAACAGGAGGCGATCAAACTCGCGACGAGGAACAAGGTGCTGATCGTCACCGGCGGACCCGGAGTTGGCAAGACGACAATCGTGGACGGCATTCTCAAGGTCTTCTCGGCGAAAGGGCTGCGGTGCCTGCTGTGTGCTCCGACCGGACGGGCTGCCAAACGCATGTCCGAGGCGACGGGCCGTGAGGCCAAGACCATTCACCGACTGTTGGAATTCGATCCCGCCAGTTTCGCCTTCAAGCGAAACGCGACGAATCCCCTCGACGCCGATCTCGTTCTGATCGACGAAGTGAGCATGGTTGATCTTCCTCTGGGGTATTCCGTGATGCAGGCCGTCCCGGACGATGCAGCGCTCATCCTCGTGGGCGATGTGGACCAGTTGCCCTCCGTTGGACCGGGGATGGTTCTAGCTGATCTGATCGGCTCGGGCATCGTGCCAACCGTGCGGTTGACCGAGGTCTTTCGGCAGGCCGCTCAGAGCAACATCATCCGGGCAGCTCATCAGGTGAATGCCGGACGGCTGCCCCATCTTCGCGCCACGGACGCCAAGAGCGATTTCTACTTCGCGGGGGCGGACGATCCCGATACCGCCGCCGATGTTCTGATCCGGGTCGTGACCGAGCGCGTCCCGCAACGGTTCGGGTTCGATCCCACCCGCGACGTGCAGGTGCTCACTCCGATGCACCGGGGCGTCTTGGGAGCCCGGAATCTGAATCAGATTCTCCAAACCAAGCTCAATCCGCCGCATCCGTCGAAAGCCGAGATCGAGCGCTTCGGCTACGTCTATCGGGTCGGCGACAAAGTGTTGCAGCTCGAAAATGACTACGGCAAGGATGTATACAACGGTGACCTCGGCTTCGTGGTCAAGGTGGACATAATCGACTCGGAGGTGACGGTGGATTTCGACGGGCGAAAGGTGGCCTACGATTTCGGGGAGCTGGACGAGTTGATCCCGGCTTACGCCATGTCCATCCACAAGAGCCAGGGCAGCGAGTTCCCCGTCGTGGTCATCCCCGTCCACACCCAGCACTACACCATGTTGCAGCGCAACCTGCTCTACACCGGCATCACGCGGGGCAAGCGCCTCGTGGTCCTGGTCGGAACGGAGCGGGCGGTGGCCATCGCGGTCAAGCGCGCGGACGCCCAACGCCGGTATTCAGGACTGGAGTGGAGGCTGGCGCGCTCAGCGCCGAAGGCTGGTCAGAACCAAGAAGCGCCAGAAAACTCCCGTTCCAGCGCCCAGCCGGGAGCAAACCCACGCCAGCCAGTTCGGCCCGACATGCGACCGTGACTCACCCAGGCAACTAAGCTCGAAGCGGCTTGGGAAGAAGGGGTTGCTCGATAGCCCGATCCTGCCAGTATATGCTGCTCTGGATTGAGCCGTTGACCCTTAACGCCGGTGGAGATTGGCCATGAGCCCCGACGATCCTGACGATTTCTTTCGACCGCCGAACGACAGCGCTTACGAAACCGACGAGCTTCGCACTGGCCCGCCACTCGGCTACGTGGCCGAGAAGGTCCGGCACAACCTGGAAGCCACCCACTCCCTGATCCACGCGATTCGGCGGCGCGTGCCTGACGATCTTTGCACGGGCGCGCCTTCATCGGGACCGCCCGTATCGGTCAAGGAGGAATACCTGCTGCCCACGGCGCTTTACGCGTTCCGGTCGGGCATCGTCGGCTACCTGGCCCTGAACAACATGCTGGCGCTGGCGAACGAGCATGACCTCGACGACCGCTTGCTGGCGTATTCCCAGAACGAATTCAAGGAGTGGCTTGATCGCATCGATCAGGCTGGCTCGGTTGCCGGGTGACGATACCACCTGCTGCGTCCCTTTCGCGGAGAGGAAAGGAACGACACCGCATGACCTACGCCACACACCGCCCGAAAGGCACCAAAGGGCAGGGCGATTCGCAGCTCTCGAAGATCGTACAGGGCCTGCGGCGGAACCTCGCCCAAGTGCAACGGGACTTCGCTTACGACTCCCTCCGTCTCGACGATGACGGACTAGGCGAGCTTGCTGGCGTGCTGGTGGATTTTGCGGAAGACCTCCATAACGACATCGGGATGTGGGCCGCGTATGAGCGATACAACGTTGAGTTCTTTGGTACGCCTCTGCCGCTGACCTCGCGTGACGGTGGCGATACCGGCCTGACCGGCATTCACCCCGACCGTGTTCGGCATCTGCTTTGGATCGTGTATCCGGCGTTCATCGATGGACTCGCGCTGTCTCCCACCCACAAAGATCTCTCGCTTGTCGCGGACACTGCCAGCGCGTTCCTCCGCGACAGATTCAAATCAGTCCCGCGAGATTCCGGCGTGCAGACGTTTCTCCAAGCTCCCAACGAATACGGATGGGACGTGAAGCGCAAGCTGATCTGGCTGGGCACCCACTCCTACATGTTCCGGGCCTTCTTCGCGAACTACATGAACGAACAGGATGGGGATGCCGGTGACATCGGGCATACCGACGACTTCATCTGCCAGGAATGCACGAGGTGGTCCGGGCTCGGAGCCATCGACATCCTGGCGGGCGTCCTGGACATCTCGGACGATGACCGCAAGGACTTGCGAAGCTGGTATGAACGCCACGCTGCGTTTTACCAGTTGCTCTCGGTGAACAACGAGACGCTGGAAGCCCTGAACGTCATCAGTGATCAGCCGTATCGAATCAGGATCAACATGTCACGGCATCCCTTCAAGGCGGGGCAGCTCATTTTCGGCAGCTTGGTCCCGTGGCGCGGAGAATGGTACTGGTCCGGCGCGCAGAAGCTCTTCGGCGATGCGTCCGACGTGGACGTGGACGAACTCAAGCAGACCATGAAGCGGCAGAATTCCCAAATCCTTTGCCGGTACTGGCGAGAGTACGAAGCGCTGGTGCGCCAGCGGGCCTCTGATCTGCACGATGCGATGGTGGCGTATCACGGCAAGGACTTGATCGAGTATCCCGACGGCCTCTCGATGGCTGCGGACTGGCAGAAGGAATTCCGCCACCAGTGGGAATCAAAGAGCCCGCGACAAGTGCAGGAGACGATCAAGAAACACGGATTGAAGGACGGTCGCCCGGAAATGCCGATTCCGAAGGATCTTCTGGAGCACAAGAACGGTCTCGGCGTGTTCATCAACCCCGACGAAGGCAAGGAGATCATGCAGGACTTCACGACGGTCATCACCGGCCTAAAACGCAAAGGCGAAGGGCTGACCGAGGACGAGGAGCACTGCCTCCGGGGTTTCGTCGAGGCGGATGCGATCAGCCCCAGGTTCGTAAGACGCGTGCTCGACGAGCACGGCGGTGAGTCCGTCAAGACAGCCTTCCTGCTGCGGGGCGAACAGCCCGACTACTGGCTCGATTATCTGCTCAGGAGCCGCAAAGGGCAGTTCTACCGGAAGCGCTATCCATTCGTGTCGGTGATCTGACGAAGGTGCGCCACATGAAGGAGCAGGCTTCCAAATCCGTCGCCGCGAAGCTCAAGAAGCTCGTGCTGCTGGCGCGCGACCTCCGGGCAGGCGAGAACTTCCAGATCACGCGCTTGACCGTGCTAAAGAGCTGGTGTGAAGATCCTCTCGCCGCCGGGCGTTTTGCGCTGCATCTCGCGGAACGCTCGAAGGGGCGAGTCACCAAGAAGTACAAGCCGTTGATTGCCAAAGCGCTGCGACAGTTGAAGAGGCATTTGGCAAACCGCAAACGGCAAGCCGACGCGCTTCTCTGGCAGGCGCTACGGGAGTTGGAGGACTCGCAAAACGAATACCGGGATACGCGCTGGGGGCGCGTGCGGACCATCCACTGCCGGGAAGCCCTCCTGGCGGAACATGCTCTCCGCTGCGTGGCGCGACCCCACGAATCGGCACACTGGGGCTATCAGGCAGCGCGGCAGTACGCCGAGCGGTACAATCCCCGCTACGGAACCGGGCTCATCCCGGAATCCGCTGCGGCGGTCGAGGACATCGCAGCCTTTTGGGCTCGCGAGCATTTTGGGAAGGATGCGAAGAAGATGCTCGCCGCATGGCAACAGGACGCGTGACTTTGAGATTCGAGCGTTACATCGGGATCGACTACAGCGGCGCGGAGACCGCATCTTCGCGCCTCGCCAATCTCCAGCTCTATGCCGCAGATCGCAGCCAGGAACCCCACCTCGTTTCGACGCCTGATAGGCCCGAAGGCCGTGTTTGGAATTGGGCGCGGCAGGAAATCGCCGAGTCGCTGATCGATCAGATCCGATCAGGGACTCGTTTGATCGCTGGCATCGATCACGCCTTATCGTTCCCCCAGCGCTACTTCCAGCGCTACGAGCTGACGAGTTGGAACCAGTTCCTCGACGATTTCGTCGAGCACTGGCCCACGCATCATCCGCATGTGTTCGTTGACCTGATCCGGGATCAGGGTCCGGCGCGGACTGGTTCGAGTGACGAGTTCCGCATCACGGAGATGTGGACCAGCTCCGCCAAAACCGTCTTTCGCTTTGATGTTCAGGGACAGGTAGCCAAATCGACTCATGCCGGAATCCCCTGGCTGCGACGAATCCGTGAGCAGGTCGGTGGGCGTGTGCATTTCTGGCCGTTTGACGGCTGGGATGCGCCGCCGGACAAGTCGGTCGTCGCCGAGGTTTACCCGTCGATCTTTAGAAACAGGTATCCCCGGGGGCGACCGGAACACCGATCAGCAGGACGCGTATGCCATTGCCCGTTGGCTGCATGAGGCGGACGAACACGGGTTTCTCGACCGCTATCTCAATCCACCGCTGACGGACGAGCAGCGCCGAGTCGCCGACCTGGAGGGCTGGATCCTCGGAATCGCCTGACATCTGGATCAAAAGACCACGCAGCGGTACATTCACTTCATGCCGAAGGACAGGCGGGAAACGGCAACATCGATACCGTTTGGGTTCTGAAACGGTACGCTGGGAGCGTTGATCAATCCGATGAGCGACGAGTACGAGAGGCACATGGCAGACCATGAGGATGCCCCATCCGAGATCAAGAACGATCGCGAGAATGCGGCTCGACTGAGCAAGAGCGCGCAGAAAGCCCTCGTCAAGACAGTTGCCGGTGCAGACGCAGGCAGCATTGTCAGGCGCGACCCGTTCGATTCCGACGACGTGAGTGAGTCGCAGGAGTTGGAGCACAAGGGGTACTCCCCGGTCAACCGCGGTGCCTTACCGGCTGGCGTCAGCGAGATCCTCAAGGACGCGCCGACCGTGGCCAAGACGCACGACGAGGTCTGCAAGGCACACTTCCGCAACGACCCCGACTTCCCACCCGAAACTGAGAGGCAGCGTCAGTGCATGGCAGCTTACAGAGAAATCGCTTCGTCGCTGATCGGCAAGCCGATTCGATGCGAACGGGTGCGGGGCAGTGGCGTATGTGGGGCGTATAGTGACGGCGTTTTGAAGCTCAATATCGACTGTGATTTCATTTGGAATGACCCCCTTGGCGAAGCGGCGCTCGGACTGATCATCCACGAGTGTGCACACGAGAGAGTTGCGGGGCATGGCGTGGCATTTCGGGAGGAATGCGAACAGATGGGGGCTCGGCTGGCGCGTTGGGTCGGTCATCACTCGCAGCGCTGGGCTGAGCTTCAGGTGGCGTTGTACCGCCCATCGACCGCGAAAGTGTCGGTCGATTAGAAGCGTACTGCGGCAGTTGCTCCAGTTTTCGCGGAGGAAACGAAGCCTCTCCGGTCAGGCCGCGTTGATCAGCGTGGTGTCGGTTGAGGGGCAGCAGAGGCAGCTAGTCGAGCTAGCGGTTGGGTGTCCCAATCGGCAGGTCGATATGGCACCGGAATCTTGTGGAGGGGCAGCCGGCTGTCGTCAATTGTGCGACAAGAGACTCCGCCGGCGCAGCGTCGTGGCACCGACTGCGACGAGCAGCAGCGCCGTCGATGGCTCGGGCACGAAGGCCAAGCCGCTGACCCCAGGGTAATCCAGGTTCCCGACAAGTGTGCTCGAAAGGTCTGAGGGATTCAGAATGTGCAGGCCCGGCGCTAGCGCGCCTTGAACATCTGCCACATACAGGTCGTTCGTCCCGGGATGAAACGCCATTCCCGAGCAGGGCTGCAATCCGATATTCCCGAGATTAATGGCGGTCGCATCCGTCTTCTCCACCTGCCACAGATTCGTCTCCGTGGCGGTCTCGATAGCCAGCAGGTACATCTGCCCCGTAATCGGATCGATACTCATGCCGTCGCCGTCGAATGGCAAGGTGCCAATCAACTCGATCAGCACGCCTGTGTCTGGGTCGATCTTCGCCAGTTGGTCCTGGATTGAACCAGACGTAACGCCGAACGTGGCGTATAGGGAATCGGTTGTTGGGTCATACGCAAGTGCCGTACCCTTGACGTACCCGTCTGGCAATGGGGCAATCTGCGATGCCGCCCCGGTCAGAGGGTCGATCTCGAAGAGCCCGTCCGAGCGCTCCATCCCAAGCAACCGGCCATCAATGTAGGCGATGTTCACCATCTGGTCGTTGACGCCGAGTGGCCCAATCTCGACAGTGCTTGCATCCAACGGGTCAACCGTCAGAAGCACATTGTCCGATAGGTCCACCGCGTAGAGCGTGGGGTCGCTAGCCTGGACGGCGCTTGCAAGAGCTAGGAGAAGCACAGGGATCACGAATAATGACCGAATCCGGGGTGATGGCTGCGAATTGCCCCTGTACTGCGGACGTGCATTCATGTCGTCTCCTCCTCACGGAAGCCCGGCACGATCACTTGGTTGGCACGCGCTCCCGCACAACTATCCTACCGCGCCGGGCCGCCTCGCCCCAAGTGACCTGCCGCAGATGGGGCCTAAATGCAGCGGGGTTAGGCACTTAACCTGCTACTGGCACTTGGGCCTATCATCGGGACCATAGGCGCAAGTGACAGTAGCAAATAGGGCCACGTTTTACGCTGGTTCATGCAGATCACGTTGTTCGTCCCGAGGGCTGTCGTACCACCACTGGGCTTTGGGCTGCGCCGCTTTCCCCCGGCTACCCGCCGCTCAGCTTAGCGGGATATCCGAGATCTTGAAGTAGCGCCAGGGCTCGTTCGCGGTGATCGCCCTGGATTTCGATTCTCCCCTCATTGATCGTGCCACCCGCAGCACAGGCGGATTTCAACTGCGCGAGAATGTCGTCCAGATTAGACGCGACAGGATTGAGCCCCGTGATAACGGTGACCATCTTGCCATTGCGCCGTTTCTCACGGCTCACTTTGGCTGGCTGGTCCTCTGGCAGCAGGACTGTGCCAGATTCGTCGCGTGGGCAAGCGCATTGCGCCAAGGGTTTCTCGCACACCTCGCAGGTGACGGGGCGCTCCAGCGGCGTTCCATCAAACAAGCCTGACATTCGTCGCCTGCCTACCGCGGCCGTCCGATCAATGCGACGCCAGCCGCAAGCAAAGCCAGGGCAGTGGGCTCAGGGACAAGTGCGACGCGAAATCCGACCCACGCGTATGAGTCGTCGCTGGCATAGCGCGCAGCGGCCGCACTCTCTGTCGCCCCCGATCCGTAACCGCCGCCACGGACGCCGTGCATTGGCTGAAACTCCCCCTGCAACGTCTCCACGCGTTCCCAGACATTGCCGCACTGATCAAACGTCCCGTAAGCGCTCACCGAGGGTTTGGCCGAGTACGCGCCTACGTCTGTTGTGTGTCCGACAGCCTCATCGTAGTTCGCTGACCCGCACTCCATGTTCGTTCCTGGCGGGCCCTCGGGTGTTGGCGGAGTGTCGCACTGCGTTGCGAAGTCCCAGTAGCCCGTGTCCGTGCCACCGCCCTTGTAGTAGGCTGCCTTGTACCACTCGTCCTCGGAAGGGATCACCCACGTAGCATCGGGGGCGCGCGCAACATCCAGCAGCGCCAGCCCGGTCGCACCATTCAGAGCATAAGAACCGTCTTCGGTCGTGCTCCCTCCCTGCGCCCCGATTGGCTGGCCGTTGCGAAGCCAGTTGCAGAAACGTGCAGCGCTGCCCCAACTCACGTAGTTCACCGGACGATTCGCCCACTCTGATGCCACGCTATATGTCCAACTGCCCGGCGAGCCGCCGCGCTGGATCTGGCAGCCCATACTGTCCAACCACATGCTCGGGTTGTACAGCCCATACGTATCGTCACTGGCAACGGCGTTCAGGAACTCCGTGTACTGCCCGGACGTGATTTCGTACCTGCCGATGTCATACGCGTAATCTACCGCGCCACAGATGCGGTCCGGGCCATACCCACCGTAGCTTGCGCCTGACCACTCCCCGGCGTTGCCCAGGTTTCCCACAGACACAGTCTCCAGGCTCGTGAGGCCAGGCCCCATGTTGAGCACGTCTGCCCGCGCATCGGTCACGCAGGCACAAACGACACCGGCTATGATGAGACTGGTTGTCATCCTCATGGCGTCCTCTCCTCACTTCCCCCAAGCCACCGACGAGGCCATACGCTCGGGGCGGTCGATCACATGGCGAAAGCTCGACGATTGACAGTCGGCACGTGTCTGTCGCTTACTCGCACGGCACTCCCAGCAGGGCCACAAACGGGTCGATGTCGGCGAACGTGGGTGTTCCACCGCATCTCCTCTCCTCCCATTCACCGCCCATCCTAACGCGCCGGGGCCTCTCGCCCCAAGTGACCTGCCGCAGATGGGGCCTAAATGCAGCGGGGTTAGGCCCAAGTGACAGTAGCAGACAGGCCTCCTGATGGCCGAGGTAGCGATGCCGCGTGAGCTGTTCGCCGCCATCCTGGGCCGGATCGAGCGGCTGCGGTTCCGTTTACCGCGGGCGGCTGTCGGATGAGGGCTCCAAGCGCTCCCAAAACCGTGCCGAACGTTGTGCGTCACGGTAACGGTCCGCGCCGGGAACCGAATGAGGGCCCACAACGGCCTGATTTTACACGAGTTACGAGCCTCGATTGCCGCTGGCATTCGGCACACAGGGGCTGATCTTGCATGTGGATGCTCGAAATGGGTACGATAACGATCAGAAGGCTCGGCAGCGTTGCCGGGCGCGGTCAAATGGGAAATCTCGGTCTAGATGTGATGACCATCCCCGTAAGTGCGTGAAGAACGGGAGGAAGCTGGAGTTGGAAGCGGGCCCATGTTAGACTGCGTTATCGGCGGGAGTCAAAGGTGTTCCCCGCGCGTGGCCGAGAGAGTTGCATATCAAGTGGTTAGGTGGGTGGTGATCGTCAGAATGATCACCCATTGATTCGGAAGGATGCGTCCGAGGGCGGAGTGGGCTTTCGACCTGTGGCTAGGCCTGCGCACTGATCGCCGAAGCGGGTCTGCCGCAGACGGAACAGGAGGCAGGCTGGTGATTGACCGACGAGCAGGCCATTACTTCGGATCTCGCGTACGGCGATTGATCATGGGCGGAGTGGTGATTGGCCTACTGGTCATCCCGCGGCAACTGCCCATCGCGGCAATAGCCGATAGTCCTTGCGCCACCGTGGTCGGATATCTGCGACCAGGATATTGCACGCAGTACCTTCGATACGACCTGCTATCTCACATTGCCTGCTTCTCTATCTGGCTTGACTCCAGCGGCGATGGTTCACTGACCAGCGGCAGCGCGGATGCGTGGCCCGGCGACTGGAGCGAAGTCATTGCTGATGCTCAAGCCTACGGGGTCAAGGTCGTGGTGGTGGCGATTCTCCAAAATACGGACGGCGTCGCTGCGCTCATCAACCATTCGTCGCACTGGAACACCTTCCTCAGCAGCATCATGACCGAGATCGACGAGGCCGGGCCGGGCGCCGTGGATGGGCTGAACATCGATTTTGAAGGTCGGCCAGCGGAGAATTGGGCTCTTGGACTTAACGACTTCATGGCGTGGCTGACCAGCGAGCTCCATGCCGCCTACGGGGCGGGCTTCGAAGTAACGGTCGCCGGTCCGCCGTCCGACACTGCGTGGTCGGCCTCCTGGGATCTGCCTGGTTTGGCAAACAGCTGCGATGGCGTCGTGATCATGGCCTACAGCCACGCCGGCTCCTGGAGCACACAGACGAGCGCAGTTGAGCCGTTGGTGCAAGCTGAAAACGCGCTGAGTGACTACGGTGTCGGTGCCGGGACGGACGGTGCCAAGTTAATCCTGGGCGTGCCGTACTACGGCAACCACTGGATTACCCACGATTCGGACCAGCCCGGTGCTCCCGTTACGCCATGGAGCCCCGAGGACCCCGGGGACTGGGTCGGGCCGGCGCCACGATTCTATGATACCCAGCCCGAGTCAGAACGATACGGACTGCTCTGGCACGCAGACTCACAGACGTCATGGTATCGGTGGCACGACGGTGCAGACTGGCACCAGGTGTGGAACGAAAACGCTGCAAGCTTGAGTCTGAAATACCAACTCGCGCTAGAGCAGGGATTGCAGGGTGTTGCTGTCTGGGCCATGGGCTTTGATGGATGCCGCAGTGAATTGTGGGATGAGATTGAGGCATGGTTCGGCGAGGGCAAGTGCAAGTTGCCCCCGGACTGCGTTAGCTTGATCAGACAGGACTTTGACTCCCATTCTAATGGAGAAGAAGTGCTGTTTCGGCATCCGCGCTACTCCGGAACGACCATGCATCATCTTGCGGAATCGCCCGATATCGCCGCGGTGACCGATGCGAGTGAACCTTTCAGCGGAACCAATTGCTACAAGCTCCAGTGGCAATTCGTGGATGATGGTCTAGACCGCTGGGTCCGGGTCACAACGCATCAGTCTCAGCCGGCCCCTAACCCGACGATCGAGCTTGATAAGCCGATTCGGGTTCGCTTTCGTCTTGACGGTGACACCGGAGGCCCGCTTCGAGTGGCGGTCGGTGTTCGCGAGACCAACGTGGATGTTCCCATCGGTGAGGACGGCGGGTTCGTTGGCGACATCGAGTGGATTGGGGCGGCCGAGGAATTCCTTGGCGCTCCGCTCGGTAAGCGTATTCACGTTCTGCCCGGGGAGTGGCAAACCATGATCTTCGACCCGGCTAGCGACCCCATCCTCGGGTTCACAGGCGACGGTACGCTCTACACCGAGACCAACAAAGGCACGCTCGAACACCTTGCCTTTACCAGCGAGGGTTACGCAAACTGCACCGTGTATGTTGACGATGTTGAACTGCTTTGTAGTATGCCGCGTTGTTACGTGGATGCCGACGCCCCTGCGGGTGGCGATGGAGCCACCTGGTCCAGCGCCTACAGGTACCTTCAAGACGCGCTCGCTGCGGCCGAGGCCACTGGCGGACAAGTCTGGGTCGCAGCGGGCACCTACAAGCCCGACGAGAGCGACTTCGGGTACGCGACGCCAGGCAACCGTGAAGAGGCCTTTTGGCTTGCCACCGGCGTCGGAATCTACGGGGGCTTCACAGGCTGTGAGACGCGACTTCAGCAGCGCAACATCGGAGTGAACGCGACCATTCTGAGCGGAGACATCGGCACGCCCGGCGATCCAAGCGATAACAGCTACCACGTCGTAATCGGCAGCCAGGCCGGCTCGGCGGCGGTCCTGGATGGCTTTACGATCAGCAATGCCAACTGCTTCGGCCAGGATTGCGGTGGTGCCGGCGGCGGAATTCTGATCGTAGAAGGCAGCCCCACAATAGTAAACTGTACTATTTCTGATAACATCACTGAGAATAGTGGCGCGGGAGTTGATATCAGGCACTCCGTTGCAGCGTTTACGAACTGCGCATTCGTTGGTAATCTGGCGGGTGACTATGGCGGTGGCATGGACATTGGAGTTGATGCATCCATTGAGCTGGCGAACTGCACGTTCGCTGCGAACTGGGCCGGTGTCGACAATGGTGGTGTGCGGGTGACGGACTCTGGTGGGGGTTCATTGCGTGCCGACAATTGCATCTTCTGGGGAAACACGGCAGATAGTGCCTCCTCCACGCTGAGTGCCCAGGTCGGTGGGGGAGCGATGACCGTGTACTACAGTTGCATTCAGGACACGGACCCGGACGATTCGAACATTCCATTCGGGGGATCGTTCGTCGGCAATATCGATGACGATCCTCTTTTCGTGGACCCGGCCACGGCCGACTTGCGCCTGAAGTCAACATCGCCCTGCATCGACCATGGCAACGATCTGGCAGTGCCGTGGGGAATCGCCACCGATGTCGTGAGCAACGATCGTTTCATTGATGGCGACGGGGACTTGGCCGCAGAGGTGGACATGGGCGCCTTCGAGTCGGCCGAAGCCGCAGCCGAGGATGATCTCGATACGGGAGAAACCGTAACGCTCAATCCGGGCTGTGGTGGCACCGACCCCACGGTCAACGCCGTTGTGACGGTGACCAACGTCAGCGGAGCAGATGACGCACAAATCTCAGTCGTCGAAACGACGGGAGATCCTGATCCCAATGGGGCCGGGCAGTTTCGCGCGTTCGGCCGGGTAGTCACTGTGACCAAGAGCGGGTTGGCCGACGGGGAGTTTGAAATGACGATTCAGTCTCCCTTTGACGCCGCCGACCTGGAAGGATTCCCCTATACCCTCGTGCAGTTGAGGTATCGAATTCCCGGCGGCAACCCGTGGGCACTTGCCGTCGACGGAAACACACGAAACGCCGAGAACTGCGATTCCACAAGCTGTCCGGTTCACCCGCCCGGCTGCGACAGTAACCGGCCCGAGCGCGGATGCAATCACGAGATCGAAGACACGGTCGTGCCGGCGATCAGCGAGGCGCTGGGCGACTACGGAGTGTACTGGAACCCCCAAACGATGCGCGGCTTCGCTTGGGCGAGAGTGGATCACGCCACTGACTTCAGGGTGGGCATCGACTTGCTTCCCAGTGATCTCGATGACGATGGTGACGTGGATCTCAGAGATTTCTCCGAGTTCATGAACTGCTTCAATGGCCCAGACCAGCCTCCAGCCAGCGCCTGCGCAGCAGACGCGGACGTTGACGGTGACACCGACGTAGACACGGATGATCTGGCCGAGATCTGCGTCTGTCTGGACGGCCCGGACCAACCACCGGCCTGCGACTAGTGGGGCAATCGCAGCCGAGTGTGCATCGGGAAACAAGAGATCGGCTACGGCAGCGGCGCGAAGTCCTGGAATGTCACGCGCGACTTCATTCCATCAACGGCAATGATCCGCAGGAACTGCGAGCCGTCGAGCAGGTTTCTTTTCCCGTCCAGGTAGATAGTCCGCTCGAACGTGTCGGCTTCCCCCTCCACAGCGGCGTAGTACCCACTCTCCGCGTGCAGCGGACTTTCGTCCGACATGTAGAAGCCGCTGGGGGCGACGCCATTGGTGTGGGTGAGCGAGTAGACGCGATTGAGGCCGCTGGCTCCGGTCACCTTCGCGCGCACGACCAGAGCATCATTCTCGCTGTCAAACCGGTAGTAGACCGCACTGATCTGGGGGAATCCGGAGGGCGCCTCGACATCGTCACGCATCACCCACACATGCTTCAATGGCTCACTGCGGCAACAGGAGAAGATCGCGGCGAGCACGCTCCCATCGTCGCTGATCTGTTGTTCGCCGAGACTGCCGTAGAAGTAGCCGGTACCAACCATGCGGCGTAGACCAGAATCGAGGTCGTACAGGACGCTCGTGGCGTTACCGCCGTCGACGGAGCCGTCCGAGCCGTACGTGAACCAGGCCTTGCCGCCATCGTCGCTAAGCCGGACTGTTTCAGTGGAGGCGGTGCGGGCCGGCCCGGTCGCGGTCAGATCAACCGTCCCGCCCGGACCCTGTACGTAGCACCAGTGACCGCCCTGCTGGTTCTCGTAAGCAACCGTCGAGGCGTCATCCGTCAGGCAGAAGTGTGGGGCAAGCATGCCCGGACGGGCCAGGTCGATACCCTGCATCGTCAGCGGCAACTCACCGACGCCGGAGGCCAACTCCCAACGCGCCGTTTGCGTGTCGTTGTCCCAGAAGCGGATGTTGATCATCCACGTCGCACCGGTCGCGTCGATGTCAAAATACGAGAACTCGCCGCCGGTGACCGGATCCCATGGGCCATAGGAATTCAAGTGATCAACTGTACACACCTGTGTCGGATTGCCGGCTGCCGCCGCCGAACAGCCCGGCGGCCAAGGCGGCGGCCGCCTGCCGTTTGCCGACCGAAGTGTTTGCGGACGCGGATGTGCGGCGTTTGTGCAAGCGGCTGCGGCGGACGGGCGATCATTTGTTCACGTTCCTGGATTACCCGCAGATCCCGTTCGAGAACAACTTCGCCGAGCGGCAGATTCGGCCGGCGGTGATCCTGCGGAAGAACAGCCAGTCGAATCGGAGTGATCGCGGTGCCCGCACGCAGGCAGTGCTGATGAGCGTCTACCGCACGCTGCGACTCCGCGGCCACGACCCGCTCCAAACAATCGCCAACGCCCTGCGCGACTACCTGCAAACCGGCCGCCTCTCTACACTACCCGATCCCACCACTGCAAACGGCTGAACTCTTACCAACTTGGCAGAATTGCCAAGCGCACGGCTACACGTACCAGGGTGACTGGACGGAGTGCGTTCCCAACCCGTGCATGGGTGCCTGCTGTCACCCCGGGGATGGCTCCTGCACCATCGAGACGGAGGACGGCTGCGACGCGGCCGGCGGGATTTTCCAGGGTAACGGCACCGACTGCACTCCGAATCCTTGCGCCGGCGCCTGCTGCCTGATGGACGGTTCCTGCGTGCCGGACATCGACGTGGACGCCTGCCAAGCCATGGACAGCCACGGGTGGGGGTTCGCCGGCATCTGCGAAGACTGCCCGCCGCCGCCGGATGACGGCGACCTGTGTGGCTTCCAGATCTGGATCGGCTCGGATGCCGATCCGGTCAATACCGCCACCGGCAACTTCCACCACGCGGAAACCGATTTCTTGATCGCCTCCCGCGGCCGGCCGCTCGTGTTCCAGCGCTTCTACAACAGCCTCAATCCCGACGCCGGCACGCTCGGGCCGGGCTGGATGCACTCGTACGGCAGCATCCTGTACCCGGAGGCGGGCGAGAACGAGGTGGCCATCCGCTGGGCGGACGGCCGGATCGACCGCTGGACGGACGTCGGCGGGGGCACCTATGAACCGGCCCAATGGGACTGCCATGACGAGCTAGTCTATGACGCCGGGACCTGGACGGTCACCAAGACCAACCTCGACGTGCATCAGTTCGACGCCGACGGCAAGCTGACCAGCATCACCGACAAGAACGACAACGCCTTCACGCTGGCCTACAACGTCGACGACCAATTGGAGACCGTAACCGATCCGGTGGGCAGATGGCTGACGCTGAGCTACTACCCCGACGGCCTGCTCCAGAGCGTGACCGACTGGACCGGCCGAACCGTGCAATACAGTTACGACGCCAGCGGCCGGCTGGAACACGTCACCGACATCCTGCTCAACACGATCGACTACACCTACGACGCCAACGGCTATCTTGCCACGATCAACGACCAGCGCGGCGTCACGGTCGTGACCAACCAGTACGATGTGGGCGGTCGGGTCATTCACCAGTGGGACGGCAACAGCAACGAGACGGAGTTCATCTACGGCGGGCGGGCCGAGAACGAGACGATCATCCGACGATACCTGGGGGATCGTGGCGGGCGACGCCCCGTGGACACCATCCACGCCCACGATCCGGACTTCAAAAAGCAACTGCTGGTCGAGAACCCGTTGGCCGAGCGGGTCGATTACGGCTACTGGAACTTCGAACGCACGGAGATTGTCGACCGTAACGGCAATACGACCAAGTTCGACTATGACACGCGCGGCAACGTGATCAGGGCCACCGAGGCCGACGAGACGGCCACGACCACCGTCGCCTATGATCATCCCAGTTTGGACCACGTGCCGACCCAGAGAATCGACGCCCGGAGCAATGTTACCGACTGGTCGTACGACGCCTCCGGCAACGTCGAGAGCGAGGTTCGCTGGCAGGACGTCGAGCAGACCGAATACGTCGAGAAGGGCTGGACATACAACGACGAGGGCCAGCGGGAGACCCAGACCGACGAGCGCGGCAACCAGCATCAGTGGATCTATGATGAGAACGGCCTGCTCATCGAGGAGATCGACTGGGATTACACCGACCCGGAAAACCCCGTCGACGTGAGCCACACCTGGTACGGCTACGACGACCTCTGGCGGCGGATCTGGATAACCGATGGCCGCGGGATCGGGCCGGAAGACCCGAACTACACGACGTACTATTTCTACGACCCCGCCGACCGGCTGATTCGGATCGAAGGCCCGCCGGTGGGCGATCCCCCGCACAGCATCGTGCAGTGGTTCGGTTATGACGAGATCGGCAACCGGCTTTGGGTGACCGATGGGCGTGGGACCGAACCGCTGGACCCGGATCACACGACCCACTACGAGTACGACGACAACAACAACGTCATTCGCGTCACCGACGCGCTCGGTGGCCAGACGCAGTACGAGTACGACCAGCTCAACCGCAAGGTGAAGATGGCCGACGCCAACGGCAACCTGACCGACCTATACACCCGCTACGAATACGACGACGCTGACCGGCTGATCGAGCGAGAAGACCCCGAGGGCAACGTCTGGGTCTACACTTACGATGCCCACGGCAACACGCTGACGGAGACCGATCCGGGCCGGGTCACCATGACGCACGAGTACGACGAGCTGAACCGGCGGGTGCTCACGTACGACGAGCTGGATAACCAGACACACTTCGAGTACGACGAGCTGGGCCGGCTAATCCGCCAGACCGACGCCAACGGCAACCTGACCGAGTTCCAGTATGACGCGTTGGGCCGGCTGACCTGCGTAGTCGACGCCGAGGGTGGCTGGACGGAGTACTCCTACGACCAGGGCGGCAACCTGACCTGGATTCAGGACGCCAAGGACGATGTTGTTAGCACCCGCGAGTACGACACCCTGAACCGGCTGGTCTACGCCGAGGACGGCAACGGCAACTACTACACCTACGGTTACGACGAGGTTGGCAACCAGACGTGGGTCACCGACGCCAACGGCAACACGACCTACCTGACCTATGACGCTGCGAACCGGTTAATCCAGATCGACTACCCCGACGACACGTGGGTTACGTACACGCACGACGACAACGGCAACCGGCTGGAGATGACCGACACGAATGGCCTGAACAGCTTCACGTACGACGAGCTGAACCGGCTCACCTCCAGCCAGGACCGCTATGGCCAGACAGTGGGCTACGACTACGACGCGGTCGGCAATCGCATCTCGCTGGCTTAGGCCAGTCGCTGGGCTATTGACACTGTCCTTCATCGGCAGCTGACCAAGGGCAAGATCCGCCGGGTCATCCGTGGATGCACAACGGCGGGAGACGGTCGCGGATGGCCTGGATGAGATTCTGGCGGTTGATGGGCTTGGTCGCGTAGTCGTCACAACCCGTGTCAAGGCAGCGCTGTCGATCGCTGGCCATGGCGTGGGCGGTCAACGCGATAATTGGTCCCGTGTAGCCGCGCCGGCGCAGCAGTCCCGCCGCCTCATAGCCATCCATCACCGGCATCTGCATATCCATCAGGATGACGTCGAACGGATCGCCCTGATCACGGGCGCTCAGGGCCGCATCAACCGCAAGTTTGCCGTTCTCAGTGACGGTGACCTCCGCGCCCGCCTTCTTCAACACGTGGCTGATGAGCCGCTGGTTATCCGGACCGTCCTCGGCGAGCAAGATCCGGCAGTCAAGCCGGTCGACCTCGCCGCTCGGCGCAGCCGACGGGTCGGGCCGAGCGATCGTCAGCACGGCCGGACCATCCACCATCCTGACGCCGTCGAGAGATCCGGTCGCCACCGTGACCCGGAACACGCTGCCCTCGCCAGGCCTGCTTTCGACGGCGATGTCGCCACCGAGCATCTGTGCCAATCGCTTGCTGATGTTGAGCCCCAACCCGGTACCGCCGAACTTGCGGGTTGTCGAGCTGTCGGCCTGCGAAAAGGCCTGGAACAGCTTTCCGGCTTGCTCCTCGGTCATACCCAATCCGGTGTCGATCACATCGAACTGAATGTACGGCTCGGCGCCGTCACCGATGAACCGGGCAACCAGCCGCACACTGCCGGTCTTGGTGAACTTGATGGCGTTGCCTACCAAGTTGACCAGAATCTGTCTCAGGCGCGTGGGATCACTCTGGATGGTCTCCGGTACGGCACCGAGGATCTCGACCTCAAAGAGCAGCTTCTTGGCATCAGCCCGTACTTGCATCAGCGACTGCACTTCCGCAAGGGTCTGTCCCAGCGGGCAGGCAATGCGCTCGACTTCCAGCTTGCCCGCTTCGATCTTGGAGATGTCCAGGATGTCGTTGATGATCTGGAGCAGGTACTCGCCGTTGCGACGAACAGTGTGGACCGCCTGGAGCTTCTCCGACTCCGTAAGGTCCGGATCGAGCAGGTTATCGGTGAATCCCAGGATGGCAGTCATCGGGGTGCGGATTTCGTGACTCATGTTGGCCAGGAACTCGCTCTTGGCCTCGTTGGCTGCGTCAGCTTCACGCTTGGCGCGTTCGAGGGCCTCGGCTTGTTTGCGCTGAGTGATGTCCTGCAAGATCGTGGCGAACTGCCCCTCTTGCGGGGAGAACACGGAGATCAGGAAATGACGCCCCATCGGCTCGATTTCCCGTTCGACCAGCGCCGGCCGACCTGTGGCCAGGACCTGTTCATACAGATCGAGGAACAACGGAGAGCGCGTGTTAGAAAGCTCCGAGCCACGCCGCCCGAGAAGCTCGTCTCGCGGCGCACCGGTAAACTGCTCATAGGCCGGGTTCACGTCCAACACGATGTAGTCTTCGACCCGGCCGTCGCGGCCGATGAGGACCTGATGCAAGGCGACCCCCTCGCTCATCGCCGAGAACATGCTGCGGAAACGCTGCTCACTATGACGCAACGCCTTTGCCGCCTGCTCGCTCTCGAGTGTCCGTCTCTCAACCTCGGCGATCATTGCATTGACGCTTTGCTGGAGTTGGCCAAGTTCGTCGACCCAATGCTTTGACGACAGGCGGGCACTCAAGTCGCCCTCTTGTACACGGTGGAGGCAGCGGATCGTCTCGCTGATGCGCGGACGCGTGAGCGCCAACACCAGACAGACTTCGGTCAGCGTCGTCAGGAAGATGCAGACCAGTGAACTGAGGATGAATCCCGCAGCCGTCTTGTGTTTCTCAGCGGTCGAGTGGATCGTGTCGGCCTCAAGGTAGAGATAGCCGATCAACTGGCCGCGCGAGCGCAAAGGCGTGATGGCGACCACATAGGGACGCCCGTCGCGCAGCAGTTGGCGCACACGGCCCTCAATCATCGACGGATCGAGATCGGCATACACTTCGGGTGGGATGATGTTTATCTCATCCAGGTGGCAGCCTTCGAGCTCTGGGTTGGACGCATAGAATACTTCGCCGTCCGCCCGCACGATCAGCGCCCGCTCGACCTGCTCGCCGATCAGCCGCTGGATCGCGGCCGGATCGCGCACGGCGTCGTAATTCAGTGTCTGCTGGGCCATCAGCGTGCCGGGGATCTGCATGGTGGCCTCGATCTGGGCGTCGATCTTGTTACTGTAGCGGGTGACGTAGTAATACCCGAGCAGCGCAAAGACCACCGTCTCCATCACGAAGATCGTGAATGAGATCTTGACGACCAGACTTTGCATGAACGGAGGCAATCTCAAACCGTTAATCCCATCCGGTTTTTCCTGTCGCGGCACCGCGAGTTACTTGCACTGAGTCACGATGGCATCGTAGGCCTTCTGAGCAGTGATCTCGCCACAAAGTATCAAACGTATGTTGTCATTGATCTCCTCCTGCAGATGGGCGTTCTGTCTGCCCAGGAGGTAGTCGGCGTTTGCCGAATGATGGACCCTTTCCCCGTACTTGTTCGTCATGTAGGCCTGGTACTGCTCGTAGACGTCGGTGCCGAGCGTGGCCTCAGAAAGGTTGCCCTTTATGCCCGTGGGATTCTTCGTGTAGCGCACCCACTTCTCGGCCACGCGGGGCTCGCACCACGCCATGAGAAGTTGGATAGCGGTCTTCCGGTTGGGACTGTTCTTCATGACAGCCCACGTGGGGATGTAGCCGCCCATGGCGTGGTTGACAGGCTGGAAAACCGGCAACTCCGTCGGCACCATCTTGTGGAGCTTCTCTTCATCAATGCCGCGCCAGTGGCTGTACATCCACGTCCCCTGGAAATAGAACACGCACCTGTCGTCGAGCGGGTAGTTGCGGGTGTCAAACCAGACGTTGTGCTCCCACCCCGGCATCAGTGGCTTGTACTGGCCCATTTGCTCAAAGGCCTGGAAGACCTTGAGCAGAATAGCCTGCCGTCGCTCCAACGGGAGATCAATGGACAGGTTACCGAAGTCGCCGATCTCGGACTTGACCAGACTGTGGAACAGGAACTCGGTGGTCGCCCAGTCGTTCGACTCGTACATGGCCGCGACCGGCGTCTCTGCGGTCTGGTTATACTCATAGATCTGCCTGACGTAGCCGAGGAAATCGTCAAACGTCATGCCACGCTCCTTGATCGTCAGCCCCAGCCGCTGGGCAACGTCCTTGTTGTACCAGAGCGCGAAGTAGTAGCCTTCGAGGTAAGGACCAACAAGCATGCCGCCGGTCAGGTTGCGGTAGGCCGGGTCGCTGATGATGAAGCTCTTCTGGCTTTCCGAGAAACCAGGCACTTGTTCGAAGTCGACCAGGTACTTCTTGCCCCACTCGGGGTCACCGAGTTCCTCGGCCACGAAGCGATAGATGTAGTCGTCGAGCCAGATGATGTCCCACTCGATCTTGCCGGACCGGATAATGTTGACGTACTGCTTCGCCGAGAGCGGTTTGGCTTTCTGCCCGAGGATCTCCTGGGGGAACTTGAGGTTCACGTCGACGCCGGGGTGGGTGAGCGCGAACTCCTTAGCCACATCGCGAACGAGCGTTTCGCGCAGGTCCTCGTCAAGCCAATGACCGATCCAGTTGACGGTGAGCTCTGTCTGCTGTTCCGCGCGGCCGACCAGTGGCGTCTCGACAGCCTTCGGTGCCGCCCAGCGCTGGGGCCGAACGTCCGGTTGGGCTTCGGAGCCGCCGACGGCGCCGCGCGGGGGGAACAGCCAAGCGGCGCCAACGATAACAACGACGAGAGCGAGACCGGCGATAGTCCAGGTGCGCATCATGATACGTTACTCCTCGCCGACTGGTGCAGGCTGGGTGGCCATGAGCTCTGGCGACGTCAACACGCCACGCACTCCGCGCGCATAGCACGCGCGGACTGCTAATCATGGCATCGGCCAGATGGGGGGCTTGGTTAATGTTCCGTCACGGGGGCCCTTAGGCTCGATGAAGCAGCGCTAGCTGTCCGAGTTGCCTACCCGTGGTTCGGGCGCCGGGCAGCTATTATCGGTCGAGCCCGTCGAAGGGCGCTGGGATCCCGAGGATACCTGGACGGATAGTGTGCGTCGGCGGCCGGAAGGTATTCCCCGGCTACGTCGCGTCAATTCGTCACCCCCATCGCAGGAAAGGCAATCTCTTGACGCTTCTGGACCAGATCAAACAAACCGCCGGACGCTGCGGCGCGGCGCCGAGGCCAGATACCCCGCGCCGCGTGGCGGCAGGGAAAATGCCAGCTTCTTGAGCTGTCCGTCTCGGGTGGCCGCGGTTTTCGTACTCTGAGGCTTGATTTCCGGAACGCGGCTGGTACTTTGTAGTGCATCCGGTCGACTCGGGTCTATGCATCGCCCCGAATCGACCCAAATGTAGTGCAAAACCGCATTTGCGGGCGTAATTCAGTGGTAGAATGCCAGCTTCCCAGGCCTCTCGGGCACTACATTGCGGTCCGCCATCATTCACGCAAACCCTTTACACATGGTCATTTACATCGAATCGCACTGCCGGCTAATGGGTCGATTGCTCGTCCCATGTAGTGCAGGATCGACCCGAAATGTAGTGCAGGGCCTGATACCGAACATATACCGAATAGACACGGCCTTCGCGTCGGCTCGGCGACGCGAGAAGTCACGTCCTTGGTCGGGTGCGGCGCTGCAAGCGTGCCTTGCTTCGTAAGAAGAGCGTGCCTCGCTTCGTAGGAAGCATGTGTGGTGTTCTCTCTTCTGAAAGGACGATCGGGTCGTGACGCCGCATAGCATCGAGCAGAAGCTACTTAGCAGGATACGCCGCAGAGGGCGCGGCTGGGTGTTCTCGCAGAAGGACTGTGCCGGCTAGGCCAGTCGCTGGGCGATTGACATTGTCCTTCATCGGCAGCTGACCAAGGGCAAGATCCGCCGGGTCATCCGTGGATGCACAACGGGGGGAGACGGTCGCGGATAACCTGGATGAGCTTCTGGCGGTTGATGGGCTTGGTCGCATAGTCGTCACAACCCGCGTCAAGGCAGTGCTGTCGATCGCTGGCCATGGCGTGGGCGGTCAACGCGATGATTGGTCCGGTGTAGCCGCGCTGGCGGAGCAGTTCCGTGGCCTCATAACCATCCATCACCGGCATCTGCATATCCATGAGGATGATTTCGAACGGGTCGCCTTGGTCACGGGCGGCAAGCGCCGCATCAACCGCGCGCTCGCCGTTTTCAGTGACGGTGACGTCCGCGCCCGCCTTCTTCAGCACGTGGCTGATAAGTCGCTGGTTGTCCGGACCGTCCTCGGCCAGCAGGATCCGACAATCGAGCCGGGCAACCTCGCCACTCGGCGCAGCTGACGGGTCGGGCTGAGCGATCGTCAGCACAGAAGGACCATTCACCATCCTGACACCGTCGAGAGTTCCGGTCGCCACCGTGACCCGGAACACGCTGCCCTCGCCAGGCTTGCTTTCAACGGCAATGCCGCCACCGAGCATCTCGGCCAATCGTTTGCTGATGTTAAGCCCCAGCCCGGTACCGCCGAACTTGCGGGTTGTGGAACTGTCGGCTTGCGAAAAGGCCCGGAACAGCCTCCCCACTTGCTCCTCGCTCATACCCAGGCCGGTGTCGATCACATCGAACTGAATGTACGGCTCGGCACCGCCACCGACGAACCGGGCAACCAGCCGCACACTGCCGGTCTCGGTGAACTTGATGGCGTTGCCCAGCAGGTTGACCAGGATCTGCTTCAGGCGCGTGGGGTCGCTTTGGATGAACTCGGGTACGGCCCCCAGGATCTCGACCTTAAGAGGCAGCTTCTTGGCGTCCGCCCGCACCTGCATCAGCGACTGCACTTCCGCAACGGTCTGCCCCAGCGGGCAGGCAATGCGCTCGACTTCCAGCTTGCCCGCCTCGATCTTCGAGATGTCCAGGATGTCGTTGATGATCTGGAGCAAGTGCTCGCCATTGCGGCGGACAGTATGAACCGCCTGGAGCTTCTCCGACTCCGTAAGATCCGGATCGAGCAGGTTATCGGTGAATCCCAGGATGGCGGTCATCGGGGTGCGGATTTCGTGGCTCATGTTGGCCAGGAACTCGCTCTTGGACCGCGTGGCCGCTTCGGCAGCCGCACGGGCAGCCGAGATATCCTCCATCATGTTGACGGCCGCAACCTGCATCTCATGAAGCTGCTCTCGCTCGCGGGCAAGCTCACATTCGCGCGTCTCGGCTTCACGAAGCTGGTCCGCCAAGTCACGCCCGAGTCGTTGCTCCACCTGGGCTTTTTCTTCGAGCTTGAGGAGTATGTCCTCGATCCTGGAGAACTGCTCCGCAACGAGATGGGCGGAGATGTCCGACGCTTGTCGCGCGACTCGCACCTCCGCCCTAAGCTCGACGTTCTCCTGCACGAGATCGGCGATCGAGGGCTCTGCTGCAACTGAGTTCATGCTCCAGCTCCAGACAGGGTCGTCCTCGCCGGCCACTCTCGGTCATGCTCCCGTGTGGCGACCTTCAAGCTCAAGTCAGCCGCGGCTACAGTCGTGCTCTGATCGGGCACACCCTGGATTCCCACCAGCAGGATTTCTGGAATCGTCCCTTCGCAAACCTGAGGCAGCACACGCAACAGGTACGCGAGCCCGGCGGAATGATCATACTCGGCACCGGCCTGCCGCGCGGCGTCGTCAACGTCCAGGAGCACGATTCCATCGGAAACGTCCGAGCCAGCCACTGCGTCCACGAACACCACGCGCTCCGCCCCTTCGACGAATCGGAGCAGGTTCAAACCCGCCAGGCCGCCGTCAACTACCTCAACATCAGGTGGCAGCTCACGCTGCGCGAGCTGGTCATGAACCATGGGGCCGGCCATGTCATTTGGCTTGTATCGATTGCCAATGCAGATGATCCGCTTCATAGCACGCCTCATAGCGTCTTGCGGCACAGACTTCGCTCACTTCGAAGGGCGTGCACCGTACAGACCATGCACGCGTCAAACGATCTCACCACGTGGCCCAGCTCCACGGGGTTGGTTGGGTCTCTGACCGGCGTTCCCACCAGTGCCTCCTCCCACGCTCCTCGTACACCGTCGGAATCCCGCGGCGAGGCATGCCAGGCGGTGGGCGTGATGATCTGGTAATGCTGGATCTTCTGATCCGCGATCTTCACCCAGTGCCCGAGCCCCCCTCGGGTGGCCTCGGTCAATCCAAAGCCCTCACCAGCGCTGATGTTCGGCGCGCGAGTGTAGAACTTGCCGTCCGCGGACACCTCCTCCAGCCACTGGGCCATGGCCGGCATCAGTTGGGCCGGTCGGACCAGACGAGCTAGTTGGCGGACAAATACACTGGGACCGTTCGTGCCAACCAAGTCAGTGAATAAGGGGTTTCCCGAGATGATCATCTCCGCCAGTGGGCCGGTCTCGGCCGGCAGGCCGTCGTAGCGGGGGGCCTTGGCCCAGGAGTACTTCTTGCCCTCGCGCCCGCTAGCATGGGGACGGGTCTGGCCCTCAAACGGATGTTTGCCGCCCGCATAGTCCTTAAACCACGAGTGGGCGACGTGCTCGGTCACCTTCTCCTGGTCGAATCGTGTAACTTCTGTTCCGCAAGAGAATCCCGCCGGGACCAGGCAGTCCGCGCAGTCACTCTGCCCACGGACCGCCGAGCCGGGGGGAAGGTCGAGACAGCCGTAGCAGATAAAGTTGCCATGTCCGCGTCCGATCGTCTCCAGGCCGATCTGGCGGGCGAACCGGATGTAGAATCCCAGATCACTGTTCCAATGGGTGGTGCTCTCTTCAAGCCACGCGTCCAGGTCGGTGGCGCTGCGAACTTCCAGCCAGCGTTCGATCGAGCAGCCCAGCACTCTCCGCTCGTACCAAGCTCGGTAGCTGCCCAACAGATACGCGCACTGCTGTATCCCCTCCATGCTTGGGGTCGTGACGACCCCCCCGGGGACCATGTACGAGGAGTGGGGCCACTGGCCACCTAGTATTGCCACGATCTCAAGCACTCTCTTGGTCCATTTGATCGTCTCGATGACCGTCTCGCCCTTGAATGGCGCGAACCGTTTCACCGCTTCCTCGTGAAGAGCGCACTTCTTGTACGCCGGGTTGGCGAAGTCGGCAGTGAACATCAAGAACCCGTGGCGCATATCACTCTGAATGTGCTCAGTCATCAGCGCCAGGTTGCGGACCCTGATCGCGTTGGGAGGGGGCTTCACCCCGGAAATCGCCTCGAGCGCCTTCGACGCCGCTACAAGGTGTGCTGTCCCGCAGATGCCACAGATGCGCGGTGTGATCACGAGACTGTCGAGTGCGCTACGGCCGACGAGGATATTCTCGAAGCCGCGGAACATGGTTCCTGAGCTCCAGGCGTCGGTAACGTGGTCGCCATCCAGCTCGACACGAACTTCGAGATCGCCCTCCACACGATTGAGCGGAATCTCGACCGTCTTCTTCACCACGACCTTGGGCCCTGCGATCGTCATACCCTGGACAGACACGCGATACCTCCTTGTGGCTAAACTTCAGTTTCTCTGCGTCGCAACCGCACCGGCGCAGCGGCTGCCGCCATGCCCTTGTAGGCCAGGTAGTGGGCCCGGTCCACTCCGTAAGGAAGCTCTTTCGGGATGCCCTCGATGTTCCGCGTGCGAAAGAAGGGGTAGGGCTGGGGAAAGTCCGGCCTTGTGCAGCCGAAGCACGGCACGCCAACACGCGTCTTCGAGCTGCGCCGGTTCCACAGCACCTTGTTACACGCACCATAGGCCAGCGGGCCGTGACAACCCATGTGAAAGAACAAGCACCCCTTCTCGCCGAAATCCTGCTCCTCAACGCGGTACTCGTGATACTCGTTCCGCGTGCACCCTTGGTGAACCAGCATGCCATACCATGCCAGTGGGGTGTTGTGCTCGTTCAAGGCCAGCTCTTGGCCACGGATCAGTGCCGCCAAGGTCCCGAGCACTGCATCACAGTGGCAGGGACAGCCAGGCAGGTTGATCACCGGCAGGCCGCCCCGGGCGCGGAATTCCTCCCCCAGAAAGCCGCCCTTTTCTGCCTTAAGGAACTGCGCTCCGCAAGCCTCCACGTCGCCGTCCGCGCCGATCCCGCCAAAGCTGGCGCAGGTTCCGACGGCCACCACAAACCCCGCGCGCTGGGCCAATGCTGCAACCAGGTTCTTCCTTGGCTTGCCGGCCCACGAATCGTACATGCCCGTGCCGCCCGGGCCTCGGATAATCGCTCCCTCAAGGCACAGGACGTCCAGCGTCTGCTCACCGGTGAAGACCCTGTCCAGTAGCTGCTCGTGCTCGTCTGCGCTGCAATTCGAAAGAGAAGGATGCCACAGCACTTCGACATCGAGCATGCTGAGCAGCTCGACGAGGTCGGGCGACTCCGCGTTGAGCAGGGACATCGTGTCTCCGCCGCATCCTCCGCACTGTAACCAATAGAGCGTAGCAGACATGCCAGTCTCCGTCTTGCTCAGCCCGAATCACGGCCCACGGCCACACTGAATTCGTCGACGCGCGCCGGCGCCTGGTACTTGGGCCTGCGCCCGAGTGCTTCCAGCAGATCGTTGACTTCCTGCTTCAGATCGACCATGCGCTGTTCCCTCTCGACCGTGCCGGACACCAGGACTTCGAGACGGTGTTTGGCCTCTGACACTTCCGTGATGCGCAGCTTCAGTTCGTCCTCGATCCGCTTACGGTCACTGATGTCAACGAAGCTCTCTAGCAGATGCTCGCGATCACCCAGCACCACGCGTGAGACGGTCTTGAGAACTGGGATAGGCGTTCCATCTGCCTTGATCAACACGCGCTCCGAATTGTCTACCGATTGTCCCCGGTCGATGATCGGACAATTGCCTTTCTCCGCTGGGCAGATGTACTTGTGGCACACCTGGCCGATGATCTGCTCCTCGGAAGCGCCGATCATCGCACAGACGGCCGGATTGGCCCGTACAATCTGGTGAGCCTCCGCATCGATCAACACGACGCCGGCCTGAACGGAGTCCAGAATGGCCCGCGAGCGCCGTTCACTCTCGCGCAACTCCTCCTCGACCCGCTTACGCTCAACCAACCTCCACATCCCCTCCATCAGCAGCGTTACCTGCTGTACATCCTGCTCGTCATACTCGCCGGCCTTGTTGCCGACGCCCGCCACCAGGACAATGTGCGATCCTGAGAAGACGGGCACATTCATATGGCGTCTGAGAGACACGTGCCCTTCAGGGACCCCCTTTTTCAAGGGGTTTTTAGCGGAATAGTCGTTGGTAATGATCGCCTTGCGCTGGCGGACCCCCTCGCCCCAAAGCCCAATCTTCTCAAGCGCGTAGACAATGGGCTTGTCGGTAATGGCACATTGCTCCATGGCCGTTTTCGACCAGGAATGCATGGTGAGAACGCTCTCATCGTCGTTCAGAAACGCGAGATAGCCGATTTCGCTCCCGGTTAGCCGTATGACCTCCTCAAGGGCAAAATCCGTGACCTCCGACAGTGACGCCTCGGTCATCTGATTCAGCCTCAGCAACGCCCCCATACGTTGCGTGTCCATCTGGCGTTCTTCTTGGATCTGCCTGGTCTCCTGGATGTCAATCGCCAGCTCGAAGCGGACCATGCGTCCATCTGACCAGCGAATGGCCCGGTTAAAACAACGGTACCAGCGCTGATTGACTTCGTTCTGGAAGTCCCAGATGTATGGCTGGCCCGTGTTCTCACCGAAGATGCGGTCGTTGGTACAGAACGGGCAGGGGGTATCGCGGTTCTGCAGGACCTTGTAACACTTCTCCCCGACGCAGTCGCCCCACTGCTCGGCGAAAGTGCCGTTCAAGTACAGTAGCTCGTAGGTGTTCGGGTCGCTGACGTAAACCGTCTCTTCCATGCCGTCGAACATCGCCGTAAGCTGCCGCCGCTCGGCATCGAGGGCCACCTCTGCCCGCCGCCGCTCTGCGATCTGGAGAGCGAAGCTGCTGATTCGTTTGTCTGAGTGTGATAAGGAAGTGGGTGATCACAAGGCCGTACGCTCCTAGGCGCAACAGGTGCCACCACCACCCGGTCGCATCGCAGAGGGGTGAGAACTCAGAAAACAGGATCCCGGCAGCTCCAAACAGGCCGCAGAAACAGGCGAAGAGGTAGTCGTCACGCGCTTGAGTAACCCGATAGCGTCTGAGGAACCACACAGCAGCGGCCAGGAAGCCGGCACCGCCGAGTCTGTTTAGGCCTCGCGCCACCGTCGTGAAGTTCCCCTGCTCAACCATGGCGGGTATCAAGCCTGGGAAGCAAAGCGAGCAGGCGCACAGCGCGACCACCATCGCGGCTGTCAGCAACAGCACCAATCGACAGCACAGCGAGTTAGAGAACCGGGCGGGCAGCCACACCATGGCAAAGAGTACGCCGCCCGCAAACGTCGCCGTGCTGTGAAACCAAACGGATACGTTGCCGGGCGAAACCGCGGCATGGGTGATATCGAGAGTGCCCATGCCAATCAAGGCGGCGGCCACCCAAAGATGATGCCGGCTGACCCCGGGCTTCCACGCTGCCAGCAGAATCGCCGCCATCACCAGTCCTAAGAGCCCCCCAGCGACTTCGCCGACCGTATGTAACGCTACCCGATCCCAGCGCCACTCAGGCATGAGGACCGTGAACGCGACACTTCCCACGGCCGGCAGGAAGACGGCTATGAGGAATGCGAGCAGAACGGCACGCGTGAACCCGGTCGTCGCTTGTCGTCGGTCGGTCATATCCAGGTCTTCTGCATTACCCAGGAGCCACTTGGCGAGTTCGGGCCCGACTGGTGGCACTGACGGGCTGCTAGACCCTCATCACGTGGATCAGCGTGACCCTACGCGTTTAGGCTGAGGGCTTGGCGCGTTGTTCTGGTTTCTTTTATCGGCTTTTGGCGAGTGTCACTGAAGAAGAGACTGTATGAACGCCGGTTGGAAAGTGCAGCGCCTGGGGGGCTGCCGATGGTCGGTTGAAAAGTGCAGCGCCCTGGCCGACCGGCTGGGTGGCAGCGACGATGTTGGGCTTTGATGGAGTCGCAGGTGGGCTCCGGAGGGGGCACGCCGAAGCCAGCCTCCGGCGAGGTCCCCGAGGGTGTACACCGACATGCAACTCTGGACCGAGATCCGACGACGCGTACTGACCGAAGGACTCAGCAAACGCCAAGCCTGCCGCGAGTACGGCCTGCACTGGCACACGCTCACGAAGATCCTGGAACATCCCGAGCCGCCGGGCTATCGGCGGGCCGGACCCCGCCGCAAGCCCAAGCTCGAGCCGTTCCTGCCGATCACTCCGGCAACCCAGACCTCGTTCGGCGCTGACTGTTGAGCCTGCTGAGACTGTCTCGGTGATGGGCTGTTGGCCGACGATGTAACGGCTGATGATGTTCTTGAGTGCAAAAAGTATGTTTCTCATGTTGTAAAGTCCTCCATTCTTGGGGTTTAAGACTGCTGTTTCATTCACGGGGAATGGAGGCAATTCCTTTGAGGTTACTTCGTGAAACGAAGAGCGGGCCAACAAGGCCCGCTCTGTCCCAAAAGGAGGTGCTTCAACATGAAGCTTCTTCACGTCCGATCTATCATTCTGTGTCGATGAACGTTTTCCTTCATTCTTTGCAGTCATCTGGAACGAAACGAGCGAGCCACCGAGGCCCGCCCGTTCCAGGAGATTATGATTGAACCTTCACGTCCCGAAGGAGACATAATCTCATTCGTCCTGGTCCTGGGGGTTCCTTCATTCTGCGCGCGAAAAAAGCCCCTCGCAGCCAAGGCTAAGAGACTGCAAGGGGCCATGAGTGAAACCGAGGCTGTTCTATTCGCTCTTGTCCTGGGTGGTTCCTGCTTGCGACAGCAGATAATACGTGGACTGCCTTTTGATTCCGAGCCGTTCGCTTATCTGCTGAACGCTCATCCCAGATGCTCGCATCTTGGCGACTTGCTCGTATCGCTTCTGGTTCCTGGGTCGCCCGCAATGCTTGCCGTTGCTGCGCGCTGCTGCCATGCCTTCAATGATCCTGTCTCGGGTTTGCTCGCGCTCCCACTCGCCGAGGGCAAGGAACAGGGTCGCCAGGAACTTGCCCATGCTGCCGTTCCAGTCAATCTGCTGCTGGACGGCTACCACTCGGCAGCCCTGATCGGCGAGCAAGGCGAGCAGCTCCAGACCCTTGCGGGTTGAGCGGCTGAGCCTGTCCAAGCGGTCGATGACGACCGAGTGAACTCGGCCTGCATCCACGTCTCTTAGCAGCTTGCTCAGGCCCGTCCTGGATGCCGTTTCCTTTGAGCCTGAGACCTTCTCTCGGTACCAGGCATACTGACCCTGCCTGAGTCTCTGAGACTTCGCCCAGTCGCTCAGGATCGTCTTTTGACGGTCGTGCTTCTGACGCTCGGTGCTCACCCTCATGAACAGCGCGGTTTTCGCTTGGCGAAGATGCTTCGCATCAACGGGTTTCGTCTTGCTCATGGCTCTGACCCTTCTGCTGGGTTAGGGACGATCCCCTAACCCTCATACTGGGCCAAGAACGGAGCGATTGGCCAAGCCTTTTTTCTGACATTTCTGGCGCGATTTTCGCCGCTGGACGGCTGCCTGACGGGTGGCTATCCTGACGGCATGGGGAACAGGACTCGACAGACCGAACCCGAGGAAAAGCCGATCAAGATTGAAGTCTCGTTCGGCAAATCATCGTCAACGAATTACAGGTCGGCTGTCCGACTCGCCAAGCAATTCGAGGGCTACGAAGAGCGCGGCGAGGGCCAGCAGATTCATCATTCCGTTAAGCTGGACCTCTCGTTCGACGATGACAAAGCCTGGGACGATATGCGCCAGCTTTCGCATATCATCGGCGGGTGGAAGAGCGCCAGTTTTCGACTCGACGGCAAACGGTTCACGTCCATGTGGGAACTTGACCGAGAAATCGGCGAGGTCCGACAGTGCTACATTCAGCGGCGCGATAGCGTCCTGGGTGAGGCTTACTGCCTTGGCAAAGAAGCTCCCGACGATGAGGCGGACTTCTTCGGCTGTCGATACGTCCGCGCCATCACGCATGAAGGGGCCAGCGGCTACTACTCGCATCAAAGCCAGAAGTGGTACCAGTATGGCGAACTGTCCGATGACCGCACCACATTCACGACGGACAAAGAGAAAATCCTCTCGCTCATCAAGACGCATACGGCTGACCACCTCTGCACGAAATGCCCATGCTTTAGTTGGCAGCGAGTGGCCCGAGAGGTCTCGGACTTGCCCGAAGTCATCATGCTAAACGGTGACTCACACTTCGAGGTCAAGTATTCAGAGATCAACGAGAACAAGGCTCTGGGTATTCAGCCAAAGGGAACATCCAAGGGCTATGGCATTTCCATTCCAATCAATCTGGGGCTCGGTGACGATGAGGACGAAGACGAAGTTCCTGCCGAGCGGAGTATCCCATCGGTTCTCTATGCTGACATCGCGGCCCAAGATGAGGCGTTGGAAGAAATCCGCAACATCGTAGAACTTCCGCTGACGCATCCTGAGTATTTCCTTGAGATGGGCATTGAGCCTCAGCAAGGCATCATACTTCACGGCTCCCCTGGTAACGGAAAGACGCTCATAGCCAAATCCCCTGCTTGTGATCGTCTTGAGCAGCGATCATCTCGCCACCAGAATACGCCTCACGGATTAGGTTGGCCAGCCGCGAGAGATGCTGCTAATCAACCCGTAGCGGGAGCGGCCTTCAGGATCGAAATCGCCTTCCCAAAAAGATTTCCAAAAACCAAGAAATAAGCCCTCGTAAGTCATTGACTCACAAGGGCTTAGTATAGCGGGGGCAGGACTCGAACCTGCGACCTCCGGGTTATGAGCCAATCCGACTCACTCTCCCGAAGTTCTGCCAAACCCACAAGTTACAGAAAGGCCAGCAACTTAGGGACACCGGAACACGTCGGCATGTCGTGCATGCCGAGCATGTTGAGCGCGGTTTTAGTTGCAAATTAGTAGCAGGTCAAGTGCGACCGCGCTCACACTCGTCCGTCTCCGGCAGTGGTGAACAGCAACTCGCTGCATGCCACCCCGGGCGTGTTGAATCGCACCTATCGGCTCGGCCAGCTGCACATCAACATCCTTGAATCCGCGACTCGCCCCGTTCTGGGGAGACGGGCACGCCAAGAAACCAGCCGCAACGCTCAGTGTCGGCGCAGGCGCATCGCCAGTGAATCGGAGCTGACGATTACTGTCGTCGCCCAAAACGGGCATGTGAACTCCTCCCGTGATTCCGTTCACGGCGTCCTTCTGAATCATGCTCAGCCTGCCCGGCGCGCCGTTTCCCGCAGGCAGCCGGAGTCGTCCCCGCAGGATTGCCCTACGGACCAACAACTTCAATTCGGCTCAGCTCTCTGTCGAGCCAGGCCCCTTCTTCTGTCTTGAGTGCCCAGTATCCGGGCCCAAGTGTGGCCTGCTTTCCGCGGTCTCTCATGCGTACGGGGTGCTGTGACAGCCTGACACGATGCCCGGCGTACCGCGGACCAGGGATGATGCCGACCGCTCTTGTGTCGTCATGGAATTCCCTTCCACCCGACACCGCGAGTTTCGCGTGCTCAAGATCCTGCAAGTCGTAGCCAGCAGGAAGCCACAGTCGGATCACATGTTTGCCGGGAGATGCCCGCTCTTCGTCGAACATTCGCCGATCATTCTTGTGAGAACTGTGCGGCCAATGCGCCTTGCGCGCCACGAAGTGATTGAGGAAGTGTCCGCGCCAGAGCACGACGATTACCGCGGCGTCCTGCCTGCCGTGCCCGCCCGGCGCCCAGTCTCTGCCAGCACTCCAGTTCGGGAATGGCCTGATCTCGTCAGCGGGACTGTGTTCCGCGAGCGCCGTTTCTGGCACACGGGGGCCCACGCGCACGCGAATTGCATTAGGCGTTATCTTGATGCCCTCGATTGCCGCGAAGTCCGTTGCTTTCAGTCGCGCTGCGACAACATTGCTGATTGCGCCATCGAGCTGCTTCAGCTCTGGGAGGACCTTTCGGCGAATGTTTTTGGATACTTCATCGTCGCCCCCCAAACGAGCGTCAGCCACATTCAGCTTACACGAGGTTGTCAGTCGCCCGTGTTTCACTATAGGAATTGCACGAATCACGAATGGTGCGCCGAATCTGCCCTCAAAGACAGAGTGACTTCTCTCGACTGCGATGTGGCACCAGACGTCAATGCACCCAGCTGAATCGTTCCCCTCGGCAGCGATTCCCGGAACGACGGCGGCAAGGCGCAACCAGTTGTGATCGTCGGCAAGTCGATACTTCTGCCGCAGAGGGGCAGCCAGTTCATTGAACTTCTGCTGGATTGCGTTCTCGACAGCCTGCCAAGGTACTTGGATCTCCGCAGGTTGTGCCCCGGCACGGCTTCCACAACAGGCCATAATCAGCACAATGATGAGTGCATTAGGCAGACACGCGAGGTGGAAATGAGTTCCTTTCATGGTACGGTCCTCCTTCAGGCCCAATCGGTGTCGCTACTCTGATAGTCGAACTTGATGACGCTGCGCGCCGGATTTTCTGCTCGCCCGCCGTTTCATCCAGGCCATCCAGAGGAGCAGTGGGGCGGCTTCCAGGCCTGTCGCGCCGCAAGCGCCTCCGCTGCTCCTGCCCGAGCCAGCCAGGAAGTACGGGTTTCCGACCTCCTCGGGCCGAGGCGTTACGTAATACGGGTCGCCTACGTCTTCCGGTATCAGGAAATACGGGTCTCCGACGTACTCGGGCCGAGGCGTGACGCCACTGTATGACGCCAGGAACGGGCTGAGCCAGATGGAAGTCCGCTCTGTGCCCAGCGGATCGCGGTAGTTCACCGGATTGTTCCGCACGTACGTGTACAGATTCGCATCGTCGGCATAGCCGAGTGGATCGGGTTGTGTGAAGCGGCCCAGCAGCGGGAAATAGTGCCGCGCGCGGTAGTAATACAGCCCGGTTTCATCATCGTGGCGGCGGCCGGTGAAGTAGTACGGATTGCCCACGGCACTGAGCATGTCCGGCGTGCCGAAGACGTCGTACGCATACGCTTCCACGACAGCACCCGCCGCATCTGTCAGCGCAATCACGCTGCCGAGCGCGTCGGAGTGATAGAAGTAGCTCGTGAACGTCAATCCGCCGGGAGTGTCGGCGACATCCAGCCGCACGAGCTCGTCGAGCCGACTGCCGAGCACGTACTTCTGCAACAACTGGTCGGTGTGGTTGTACTCGGCCAGCACCTGGCGCCCGTCGTAGACGTAGCGCGTCGTCACGCCGTCGACGGTCTTCGCGATTCGCCGACCGCGTGCATCGTACGTGTAGGTCGCGGTGACACTGGACGTCGTGGCTGACACGAGCCGGTTCTCGGCATCGTAGACGTACGTGTTAGCGCCGTCGCCGGTCAGGTTGCCGCTGCCGTCATACGTGTACGGCACGCCGTCGACGTCGGCGTATTGGTTGAGGTTGTTCAGCGTGTAGGAAACCGTTCCGCCATTGATCACGGACAAGCGGTTGCCAGCCGGGTCGTAGTTGTACGTGACGTCGGGTGCCGTCGGATAGTCCACGTGCGTGAGGCGGTAGATGTCGTCGTACGTGTAGCCGTGGACATCGCTGCCGCCTACCGTCATCGAAATGCGATTGTCCACGTCGTCGTAAGTGTAATCGTACGTGAGGTCAATCGCCGGAGCGTCGTGCGACAGGTTCAGCAGGCGGTCAGCATCGTCGTACGTGTAGGCGGCGGACGTGCCGTTGGCATAGGTCACGCTTACCCGGCGTGAGAGGTCATCGTAGCTGTAGGTGGCCACCGCCTGGGCCGTGTCGTCACCAAACGCGGCCTGGAACACCGCGACATCCGCCAGATCGGCATCACCGTCGTCATCGAGGTCCGCGTTCTCGTAGCTGGGATTGGGGGGGACATCAGGACCGTTCAGGCCGACAAACAGGTACTCCATATCCGCGCTGTCGACAATCAGGTCACCGTTCAGATCAGCGACAGGGGGCGCATCCGGATCACGGGCCACCGACAGCCGATTGAGCGGATCGTACTCGTAGTCGATCGCGTATCCCTCGGGATAAACGAGCCGGGTGCGATTGCTGACGCGGTCGTATTCGTAATTCACAACCTTGCTGAAGGTGTCGGTGACCTGCTCCAGCCGGCCCAGATCGTCATAGACGTTGGTCAGCAGGCCGTTGACATCGTTGATGGTGAGCAGTCGCCCGACCTGGTCATACGTGAGCGTAGCAAGTCCGTAGTCTGGCGTCGTCTTCGTTTCCCGCCGATTGAGCGCGTCGTACGTGTACGAAAGCAACTGGCCCCGACGGTTAGTGAAGCCCGTCAGGTTGCCGGCCGGGTCGTACGCCCGCACTTCGGTTGACGTGTCGGGGTACGTCATCGTCTGCAGACGATCGAAGCCGTCGTATGCAAACGCCGTCGTGTTGGTGTTCTGATCGGTCAGGCTCGCGAGATTGCCGTTGTCGTCGTAGGTGCGGATGACCTCGTGCGTCAGCGCGTCAATCGTCTTCACGAGCAGATCACGCTTGTCGTACTCGTAGGTGGTTAGATTCTGCTCCGCGTCGAGCACGGATGTCAGGTTGCCGGCCGGATCATAGCCGTACGTTGTCACGTGGCTCATGTCGTCGGTGACGGTCTCGACCTGATTGCGCAGGTTGTACGTGTACGTCGTCGTCTGCCAGCCGTCGGCGGCGTCGCCGTTCTGGCGGTCGATTTGTGCCAGGTTACCTGCCCCGTCGTAGCTGAACAGCGTCACGTGATCGAGCGCATCCACGCGCTCAACGAGCTGGTTCTGGTCATTGAAGTCGAACGCCGTGAGTTGCTGCTCGGCATCCATGAGCGTCGCCAGGTTGCCGACGGAGTCATACGTGAACTCGGTGACGGCGGTCTCATTCGGGTCGCCGCCGTAGTTGCGGGTCGTGCGCAGCAGATAGCCGGTCGCGGGGTCGTACTCGTTGTACGTCACGAGACCCTCTGGGTCGGTCTCGGTTTCGACCTGTCCGAAGGCGTTATACGTGAACGAACGAACCGGAACCTGGCCGCCGACCATGGGCTGCGTGATCGAGAGCAGATCGCCGTTAGTGGGATCGTAGGCGTAAGTCGTGACGTTCTCGCGCGGATCGGTCATCGTCTCGACGAAGCTGAACGTCGGCTCGTAGGTGTACGACGTGACGATGTCTGGATCGCTGAATCCTGGAACCGCCACGCGTGTGTGCGAAAGGACGTTTCCGAGCTCATCGTAGGTCATCAGCTCTTCGTTGCCGCGCGGCAGAACGGTACGTGTCCGGTCCATTTCGACGTTGTATTCATGCAGCGTCGTGTACGTGCCCGGATCGTTCGGATCACCACCAGAGACACTGATGGCGGTCGGGTTGCCGGCGTTGTTGTACTCGGTGATCGTGATCACGCCGCGCGAATCAGTAACCGTGGTCGTCTGATTCTCGGGGTCGTAGACGAATGTGAGCGTGTTGTCAGCGTCGGTCTGGATCTCGACGCGACCGACGTCGTCGTACTGGTTGGTGAGATATGTCTGCCCCGCACCGTCGGTGACCGATGTGAGGTGATGCCGGGCATCGTAGCCGTACGTTGTCGTCGTTCCGCTCGGGAAGTCGGGCGTTGGCGGCGCGGTGACGACGAGCAGGTCATCGGTGACCGGATCGTACTCGTATGTCCAGGTTCGACCGGCCCAGTCGGTGATCGAGGTGAGCAGGTCGTTGGTGTAAGCAAGTGTGATGGTGCGGTTGGTCGCGTCGGTAATCGACGTCAGCAGATCGCCGGTGTAGCCGTATGTAACCGTGTTACCGTTCCGGTCGACCATCGCCGCCATGCGGCCCTGCGTGTCGAACTCGGTGCGGGCTTGATGCTTGTCGGTTAGCGTCCACGTGTCGTCGCCGTTCTTGATGAGCGCCATGTAACGTCCAGGCGGGGAGCGATACGCCCCTTCCGCGAAGGGGTATCCGGCCTGCACGCCGGTGCCGGTGCCGATCACCGCGGTGCCGTCGTCGAGTTCCTTGAGGCGAACATTGAAGTTGAAGTCCCAGCCGTGGCCGAAGTAGGAGTTGGCCGTGATCAGGCTGCGGTAGGTGCGCGTGATCACGATTGGTATACCGCGAGCCGGGATCTCAATGTCGGTCGCCGTCAGGTACAGCTCGCCGGAATTCAACAACACCGGGTCCCCGCCATACGAGGGATTCTGGGCTGGTGGGTCGGTAAACGGCACAATCGTGCCGCCAGCGCCGCCGCCGTAGCCGTCGCCACCCTGCGCCATGAGGGTGCCCTGAAACTCGTAATTCGCGACATACAGCGCCATGCGGCCGGCGGATCCGCCACCGCTGCCGAAGCCACTGTCGCCGGCTTGATAGCCGTTGCCGCTGCCACCGTTGGCCGCGATGATGCCCGAGCCGTATAGCGTGCCGAGCTGCAACACAACGCTGCCGCCGGAACCCCCGCCACCGAAATAGGTGTCTGCTACAAACGAGCCGGGTTCGCCATTGGCAGTGATGTAGCCGTTATTAGTGAGTGTTCCATCGACGCGTATCAGCAAGACGCCGCCGCCGCGGCCGCCGAGCGCATCCTGCCCACCGTCATTTGCGTTGCCGCCTCCGCTGCCGAGATCGATCGGAGCGGTAACTGACCCATATGCCGAACCACCGGCACGCTGATGTACAATCTCCCCATCGACGATGCGACCGGCGAGCCCGCCTTCACCGGCGTGGCCAGCACCGCTACCGTACGCGTCATAGTCGAGGCCGCCACCTGGCCCGACTGAACTGCCGTAGCCCTTTCCATCCGCCGAGATCCAGGCCCCCGGCGCGAGGGCGGCGTCGTTGAGGACCCAGAGATCGAAGCCGGTGCTTTCGGCCGGATGAGACACCACCACACCCGGGCCGAGCACGAGATAGCCGGCCGTTACGGGCGCGTCAAATGAGACGGGTGTGGTCGAGTAGATGCTCAGGCTATCGGCGTACAGTTCTGCCCCCGAATTCACGGTCAGCGCGGCCGTGTCGGTGAATGTTGCCGCACCGAGATCGGCGTAGCCGTCGATGGTGGTTGCGGAAGTCCCGGACAAGTCCGTGGTGCCGACGATCAAATCGCCGCTGTCATCAACATGGATGCCGCCATCGCTGGAAGTCAGCGACGAGAGTATGGCTGTGCCATGGATGTAAGCGCTACTTGACGCAATTGTCGTTGCGCCACCGTTGAGGGTGCCAGTGGTGCCAACGTCCAACGTGCTGCTGGTTACGTCAACTGACGTGCATTGCGCGCTACCGTCGATCTCAAAGTCCGCGCCGGATACGAGTTGCAGGTTGCCTGCCTGTAATTCCCCCCCATCTTCGATCGTAATCCTACTGCTGTCTGCATGGACGTCGACACCAGTCAACGTGGCCAACCCAGCGATGAAACAGACAGAGCCCACAGACAGGTCCATGCCCGTGCCAGCAGCGGTCGTATGAAGCTCGCCGAGTACGTCAACGGAGAGATCGCTGTCATTCGCCGTGATGCGGCCGGTGTTGGCGTTACCGGAGACGATACACGTTGCGGCGGCCAGAAGGTCGAGGTCGCCACATGTCAACGACCCAGTGTCGCCGATTGTGAGATCACTGGCATCAACCAGCAATCCAAGGTCGGTCATGGTCACGACGCCGTCGATCTGCGCGGAGCCGTTGGAAATCACTTCCAACGCCGCGGGACTAAGCGCGGCGCCGGCCCCCACATATAGCACACCGCCAGATACACGCACATCGGCGTCGCTACACGTCCCAGCCAACGTTAACTGTCCGGCGGATCCGAGCAGATCTAATTGCGGGCAGACGAGTTCCTCGTCGACCGTCAGATGTGCGCTATCGCTCAGTTCGAGCGTGTCAGCTCCGTTGAGAACGTCGGCGCGCGCGACGGTTAAGCTGCCGCTCGTCAGGCCCGTTCGCGGACCCACCTGCCCGCAGTTGTCGATCAGCAAATCGCCCCGCGTGGCGGTCGTCTCGTGCCAGTAAACCGTCCCGGCTCCCCCCGGTTCGGCTCCAGTACCACCACACGCGTCAATGGCACCGCTGAAGAGATCCTGATCGCACGTGACACCAATCTGGCCACCTCCGCCACCGCCGGCCTGGCCGCTGGCTCCAGCGCCACCCGCGGCTGAGATCATCCCATCACCCGTAATCGTGGCGGCCGTGATCGAGATGCTGCCGCCGCTGCCACCGCCGCCGTAGCTCGTATTGACGGTCTGTCCGTCCGCGCCGTCCGCCAGGAGGTCGCCGAGCAGTGTAAGCACACCACCCACTTCCAGCCGCATTATGCCGCCACCCGCTCCGCCAAACGCGCCGTCCAGCGTGCCGTTGCCGCCACCGCTGCCGCGGCCGTTGGGCGTTGTCGTGGCCACACCGTGTGGATTACCACCGGGCGTGCCATCCGTGGCCTGTCCTCCGGCCCCGGCGAGGGCCCCACCTCCACCGTAGTTTGCGGAGTCGGTGCCTGCCCCGCTGCCTTCGGACGGGCCATCGCCGCGCCCGGTGACCGTGATGGCCCCGAGCGCCTCTACTGTCAGATCGCCCACTGTTTGCAGCACAGTCTCGCCGGCCTGCACAGACGTGACCGTCGCGCCGCCGGTGATGACGGTGTTGTCGAACCAATCCGTCCCGATAGGTGTCCACGCACCGACGTTGCCGCAGTTGTCCACCGAGAGATCGCCATAGGTCTGCGTCGAGAGTTGCGTCAGTACGGTTCCGGCGCCGCCGGCCTGAAAACCGGTTCCGCCACAAGCAGATATCGACCCTGTGAAGGAATCCACCGGTCCGATGCGGATTCGGCCGCCTGCTCCGCCGCCGGCGTTGGCGTCAGCGCCATTGCCGCCGTGTGCCGTGAGTTCGCCACTACCGGAGAGTGTGCCCGCACTGATATAGATACTGCCACCCGCACCACCACCGCCGCTGGCCGTGCCGTGTTCTGCGTCAGCCGAGATTGTGCCATTCAATGTCAAAGTCCCGGCATTGATGCGGATTGCGCCGCCGCCCGCGCCCCCGGTCGCACCACCGCCGCCGCTGCCGGGCGTGGTCGGCGTGCTGACGGCGCCGTAAGCCGCGCCGCCGGTTGGTCCGCTGGCACCCAAGCCACCTTCACCACCATGTCCGGCGCCACCGTCCGGTGCGCCGCCAGCGCCGGTCCCGCTTTGCGAACTGTATCCGCGCCCGTCCATTGAGATTGACCCGCCGGCATCAAGGTCAAAGGTACTGATCGTTAGGTCAATCGCGTTGGTCGTGCTCGTGAGCAAACCGTTTGCCGCGATGTGCATCTGCGGGAAGGTGTAGATGCGGTTGAGGTAGAAGACACCGTTGCCGGAGATTTCGACGTCATTGCAGGGGATCTCGCCTTCCCCGTTGAGCACCAAGACGCCGCCGGTTGATATTTCTACCTGCGCGCTGTCCAGTGTGCCCCCCGTGTTGATAGTTGCGAGTCCATCCGTCTCAACTGATGTGAGCGTGATTGGGTTACCGTCCGGTCCGCGCAGCGTGGCATCGACGATCAGGTCCTCGGCGATAAACTCGTCTGCAACAGGAGGAACGGCTGTCGACTTCACGCGAATTGTCGCTACCGGAATCCACGCCTCCGCGGCGCCATCGATGTGGAACTCATCAAAAGCACGTTCGTCGGCTGGCGTTGGTGTTGCAGCCCCGGCGTTGCCGCAGTTATCGACTAGGAGGTCTCTCCCAAGTCTGCGTTGACGACTTGCGATAGATCGTTCCCGCACCACCGTACTCGACACCGGAACCTCCGCATGCCGTCATCGCCCCCGCGAAACTGTCCGTCTCGTAGTACACCGCGATACGCCCACCACCGCCGCCACTTCCACAGGTGGGCTTGCCACTGGCACCTCCATCCGCGGAGATCGTGCCTACCCCAGCCAATGTCCCCGCCGTCAGATAGATGCTCCCACCAGAACCGCCGCCGCCACCATAAGCACCCTCGGGCTGGCCTGGGCTTCCGTTTGCCCTCAAACTTCCGTTGACCAGCAAGGTTCCATCGACCGTTAGACGGATCTTGCCGCCGCCGGCACCGCCCACGCAGTCGAGTCCACCATGAGCACCGCCACTGCCCAGCACATCCGGTGTTGCTAGGGAGCCGTATGTGGAACTCTGGAGGCCGTTGTTGTTCCGACCTCCCAAGCCGCCATACGATCCTCCGCTTGGACAATTCGACGCGATACCGGCACCCGGCCCCTCGTCCTCCCCGTACCCCTTCCCACCAGCATCGACTGCACCACCAGCATCAATCGTAAGATCACCAGTCACGGTCAGATCAAAATCTGCCACGCCCGCTGTGTGTGCTATCACGCCGCTGGAACCGATGTGTATTGCGGTGAATGTCTCCGTCTTGTTCAGTATGAACGTGCCGTCGAGAACATTGACATCTATAGCGTCTAGCCCCCCTGTACCACCAACGGTCAACGCACCTCCAAACGAGATTGTCACGGTCGTGCAGTCCAAATGCGCGGCTTCGCTAATCGTGAGTGCACCGCCCGAGACAGCAACCGTGCCACAGGACAGCAACGTGTTGTTCACCAGGGCTAAAGCGCTGCCCGTCTCGACCTCGATTCCTGTTATCCCCGTACCCCCACCCCCCACAAACTGCCCCGCGACGAGCAGGTTTCCGTCATCGGCGAGCGTGAGCACGCTGGGCTCTACTGTGAGAGTCACATCGGGCGGGATCTCTAGGACAGCGCCGTATTGAGGCTTGGCCGTGTCGAACTGGTAGGCGCCCGCGACCATGGGCGTGTTGGCACCGGTATTGCCGCAGTTATCGACTAGCAGGTCGCCCCACGACTGCGTGGGTGACTTGCGGTAGATCGTCCCCGCGCCGCCATACTCAACGCCGGCGCCTCCGCATGTCGTTACCGTCCCCGCGAAACTGTCCGTCTCGTAGTACACCGCGATACGCCCACCACCGCCGCCACTTCCACAGGTGGGCTTGCCACTGGCACCTCCATCCGCGGAGATCGTGCCTACCCCAGCGAATGTCCCCACCGTCAGATAGATGCTCCCACCAGAACCGCCACCACCACCATAAGCACCCTCGGGCTGGCCTGGGCTTCCGTTTGCCCTCAAACTTCCGTTGACCAACAACGTGCCATCGACCGTTAAACGGATCTTGCCACCGCCTGCACCGCCCACGCAGTCTAGTCCACCGTGAGCACCGCCACTACCCAGCACGTCCGGCGTCACCAGTGAACCGTATGTGGAACTCTGGAGGCCGTTGTTGTTCCGACCTCCCAAGCCGCCATACGATCCTCCGCTTGGACAATTCGACGCGATACCGGCACCCGGCCCCTCGTCCTCCCCGTACCCCTTCCCACCAGCATCGACTGCACCACCAGCATCAATCGTAAGATCACCAGTCACGGTCAGATCAAAACCGGACACGCCCGCCGTGTGCGTCACCACGCCATCGACAGCAACGTGCACAGTGCCGTAGGTGTCCGTCGTGTCCAGCACAAACGTCCCGTCACCTAGGACCTCAATCGTGCTGGCGTCGAATCCGGCGCCCTGCACGTTAATGACGCCATCTGTGGCCACCTCAGCTGTTGTGCAGGCCAGCTGCCCGGTTCCGGTCACGGTCAGCACGCCTCCAGCCGAGACGACGGTTTGCCCGAAGTCTGCTCCACCACCGGAGGTCACCTGTCCTGAAACGACCAGACCACCGGCATTCGCAACTGCCAGGTCCGTCGCCTCAACCGTGAGCAGGATCGTCTCTGGCACATCGAGCACTCCAATATCTTGCACGGTAACGCTGTCAAACGTATTGGTGCTTTCCAACAGCGGCGTGGCCGGCCCGACGTTCCCGCAGTTGTTGACCAGCAGATCACCCCACGTCTGCGTGGACGACTTGCTGTAGATTGTCCCAGCCCCACCGCCCTGATTGCTCAATCCGCCGCAGGCCACTATCTCGCCCGTGAATGAGTCTGAAGTGTAGTACACTGCGACGCGCCCACCACCGCCGCCGCCCCCAGTGTTGCTACCACGCACGCCGCCATCGCCACCGTTTGCTGAGATCGCGCCAGTCCCCGCCAGCGTACCGACAGTAATGTAAATGCTCCCTCCCGAACCGCCGCCGCCCTCGTAGCCGCCGGTACTACCGCCATCGCCGCCATCGGCTGATATCTCGCCTTCTACTGACAGCGTTCCATTCACGGCAAGCTGCACTACTCCACCGCCCGCACCACCGCCCCCCCAGCCGGTACCTGCGCCGCCTGACCCAAGGTCCAACGGAGCTGTGGCTGAGCCATACACGATACCGCCTGATTGACTGCCGCTGATGTTGTCGCCACCCCAACCGCCATAGCCAGCGCCGCTACCATGGCTACCAGAACCATGCCCGATTCCTTCGCCCGGCGCATACCCCTTCTCCGTTGCCGTGATCATCCCTCCCACGTCAACGGTCACGTCGCCTGCGATCGTCAAGTCCAGCCAGTATTGCTGCGTCGACACATTCGCCGTATGCGTTACCACGCCACCGGCCATGACCCACAAACTCGCAAACGAGTGCGCTCCGTCAATCGTCACAACGCAGCCGTCGACGACAACATCGTCGCCGTCGTAAGTGAAGTCATCGGCTGCGATATACGTGTCGACAGTGAACGTCACGGCTTGCACGGGAACGGCGAGTGCCATGAGCAGACCGAGGGCGATCATACGGAACGGACCGCTGTGACGGAGTGGAGTGATAGCAGGTCGCACGGCAGGTCTCCCTTCCAGTGGCTCTCTGGCCACCGACGGGCGAACCACGCACGTGCGAAGCCGGTATGGCACGCCCAAGCGCTTCACTGTTTAGCGCAGCCAAGTTGGCAAAACGAGGAGGGGCGCGTGATATGGCCCCCACACGCATTGTCACCATCATACCAAGTAGCATCGACGCAACAAAGCCGGTCGAGCCGGCGACAAGACGCTATCACAGCGGCCCCGTCGCCAGCAGGACACGATTGCCCAACATGAGCATGCATCGGCGTCCCAATCCGGGGAGCGAACCACCCTCTGGCCGGCTGCCGAATGGCGCTCGGCGACGCGAGTAGCTCACCGGGGCTCGACCTCGGAGGTCAAGCGCCTCGGTCCATTGCGGGTGGATTGCGTGGATTGAATCGCCGGGAGCCGCGTGGAGCCAACCTGCCCGAAGGGGAGAATCCGCGCAGACTGAAACCAAGCCACCGATCCCACCGCTCTGTCAGATGAAAGGAAAAACACTCGGTGGAGCAAGGAGATTGGCCGAACCTGCTTGGAGATCGAGGATATGAGAGCGAACTGAAGCCCGCCAGCCGTTGGCTGCGGCCCGGTTTAGTTGCAAATTGGTAGCAACTACTTCGGACAACAAAACGGCCCGTCGCTAACTCCCGCAGCGACAGGCCTTTAGATTAGCGGGGGCAGGACTCGAACCTGCGACCTCCGGGTTATGAGCCAATCCGACTCACGGCGCGGAAGTTGTTTCCCATTCGCAAGTTACCGAATCAGCAAGAACTTAGGGACACCGCAACACGTCGGCATGTCGTGCATGCCGAGCATGTCGAGCGCGATTCTGGTAGCAAATTGGTAGCAAGTCAACGGACCCGGTTGGGCTGGTGGAAGGGCGGTTTCGCCTCGCTTCGCGGGCGGTTGCGTTCGCTTTTTCAATGAACATCGTCCGCACCAGGGACTGGGCAATCGGACGATTTCCACTGCGGCCCACGGCCCGCCGGCCGAGAGCTTCTCACGAGCGGCGCCTCCGCCCGACCGCATTTGCTGCCAACGCTTCCTCGGCGGCTTGCTCCGGCACTACTACCGCACCGCGGCATAGCTCCAGTCAATCCGTTCCATTCAGACTTGACCAACACCAGCCACGATGACATCCTGCGCCCTGAGCACGCACGGAGCTTCTCGCGCCGCTCCGCGCGGCGCAAACCTCGCCCCCAACTCACCGCTTACGGCGCTCTCCGAACCCAATCGACGAGGTCCCGACATTATGGACCTGCTCCCGTGGACCCGCGCGGGCCCTCACAAGCTCCGCAGTATCAACATATCGCCCGGATACGCGAAGGCAAGCGAGTTCTTATAACCAGTGTCCCGCCTGAAAACTCCGCCCTCCTTGCGGTACAAAGACCCAGAGGTCCACCGCTTTCCTGCACACAGCTTACGATGGTCCCTCACACCATCAACGCACACGGAGTTTTTGGGAGGCACAGGGAGCGCGCCACCTGAGCCTATTTCTTCTTTGCTTCGCGTGTGAGAGGCGAATCGGTCAGGCTCAGGATCACGACCTCTTCGCCGCTGGCGGTGCTGACGTCGTGGTGGAGGCTCGCTACGCCAACCCCGGTGATCTCCTCGACCATCGCCTCGATCATCGGCCGCGCCGTTTCGATCAACTGGGTCCTGACCTGTTTGAGCAGGTCCCGGCCCTTGTCACCGGGAAGCGACTTGACCAGATGCCCTTCGGCCGCGGTCAGTACGCCTTGGAGGCGGACCACGAGCAGATCACCGATCAGATGGGTTTGAATGTTCTTGGGGCCCCGGCCCATGAATTCTTGTTCAAAGCGACCGATCCCCTCGGAAATGGCGGCTTCGATTTCGCCTTGTGTTCTCATGAAGGCCTTCCCATCTCGGCCCAGGGGCGGACCGGCCAACAGCGATTCCGGCCTGAAAACGCCGGACATGGTCTGTTTGACCCGCTGAACACCCGCCGGGCGGCTTTGCACTCCGGCTGACCCAGGAGACATATTATCTGGACCGGTCCGAGAATCAATTCGCTTTCCTTTCCCGGCGTGCTATTGTTCTATTGGTCGAGCAGAGCCCTCCGAACTGCGGAGCGGCGCTGATCGGCACGTAAATCGGATGACTAAATAAAGGGCACTCCGGCTTTGCCGGGCGGCCCGATGAAAAGTAAGCCGACGTGGTTGAGCACCCGAGGGTGTTTGACGACGTCGGCTTTTTTCTTGGAATCAAGGGCTTTCTCTGGGAGTACAAGCCATGGTCATGGGAGTAATCGGCTGGATCGTATTGGGCCTCATCGCCGGCTTCATTGCCAGCAAGCTGGTAAACAAGCACGGTGAGGGACTGTCGTTTGACATTCTACTCGGCATCGTCGGCGCCGTGGTTGGCGGCTGGATCTTCCAGGCGGCCGGCGCTACCGGGGTGACGGGCTTCAATCTCTGGAGCCTCCTGGTCGCGGTGGTCGGCGCGGTCGTACTGCTGGCCGTCTGGCATGCCATCCGGCGCTCGGCCGCGCCCGCATAAACGTCACGACGCTGATGTGAAAGGACCGTCCTATGGATCTCATCGTATATGCAGTAATCGTCGCGGTTGTCGTTCCGGTAGTCATCTTCCTCTCGGGCATCAGAATTGTCCGCCCCACGCACAAGGGACTCGTCGAGCGACTCGGAAAGTACCGACGCTTCGCCAGTCCGGGCTTTAACTGGATCATCCCGGTCATTGACAGGATGATCCAGGTCAACACGACGGAGCAAATGGTTGATGCCCAGCCGCAAGAGATCATTACCAACGACAACCTCAACGCCAGGGTCGACGCTCAAGTCTACTTCAAGGTGAAGGACGACGAGGCCAGCGTTAAGAGTTCCCAGTACCACGTCAACAACTACCAGAGTCAGATTGTGAGCTTGGCTCGTACGACGCTCCGCAATATCATCGGCACGTTAACGCTCAAATCCGCCAACAGCGAACGCGACAACATCAACGGCGCGCTTCTGAGAACGTTGAGCAAGGAAACGATGAGCTGGGGCATGTCCATCGTCAGGACCGAGCTGAAGGAAATCGATCCTCCCCAGGATGTCCAGGAGACGATGAACAAGGTGGTCAAGGCGGAGAACGAAAAGGTGGCCGCCCTGGACTTCGCCAACGCGGTCGAGCGACAGGCGGATGGAGAAAAGCGGGCGGAGATCAAGAAGGCCGAAGGCGTCCGGCAGGCGAAGATCCTTGCCGCCGAGGGTGAGGCGCAAGCAATCAAGCTCGTAAACGAGGCGGCGAACACCTATTTCGTCGGAAACGCACAGCTTTTGAGGAAGCTGGAGGCCCTCGAGAACGCACTGAGCCGCAATGCCAAGATCGTCGTTCCGTCAGGCTGCGAGTTGGTCAATGTCATCGGAGAGATGGCCGGCGTCTTGCCGCTGACGGAGGGAAACGGACGACGCCGAGCGGAAGATGGAAAACACGCGTTGGCGGAACTGGGCCAGGTGGCCCAGCGGGCGGTCACACCATCTGTTCCGAGGGAGCGAAACCGCTCGCAGACTGCGCTGTAGGTGCCGGTTGGCATCCATGCCGTCAACAGAAGATACCCGGAGCCGCAGGTGACCTTTGATCTCGGTTCCGATCACAGTTTGAGTCGGATGGCTACGCGAAGAGCAGCCCGGCCCGGCCGGGAGGCTCGTTGAACAGCAAGCCGACGTGGTCGAGTCCCTTGGGGTCTTTGACCACGTCGGCTTTTTGATTGCGGCGGTCGTGGGCGGCCGCCACGCACAAGGAGACACGCTATGGACAAGCCCAACTCGGAGATGGCGCGCCAGATTGCACAGGCGGCCTACATGTTCGAGCAGCAGCGGACAGGTAACACACCCAAGTCCGTCACCGTGGTGCTGAGCGACACCACGCTGGTGATCACGCTGCACGGAGCCTTGTCCGACGCCGAGCGCGCCGTGGCGAAAAGCCCCGAGGGCGCCGCCCAGATACAGGACTTTCACCGACAGTTGTTCGCCAACGCCTCTGAGTCGTTGCGGCAGGAGATCAAGCGGATCACTGGCGTGGAGGTGCGTGAGGCCACCGCGGAAGTCGAGCCGACTACGGGCACGGTGGTGGGCGTCTTCACAACCGGCAACACCGTTCAGGTATACCAGCTCGCCAGTAGCGTACCGGCGGACACCTGGAGCGGGATTGGCCCCGGAGCCCAAACTGCACCGATGGAACGCGACCCGTGAACGCGCAGCATGGTGCTGCGCAGGACGGACGCCAAGAGGATTACAACCATGAGGAACAACACAATGATCAGACACTGGAGCATCGTAGCGACGGCGGCCGCCGCCGTGCTGGGGTTTAGTACGATGGCGCTCGCGCAAACAAACGCGTCTGGCGACCGCGACAGCAGCCAGGGCGGCATGATGATCTCTATGACCACCCCGCAGGTAGCTGCGCTGGTCAAGCACGCCAAACACTCGCTCACCGACAGCATCGGCGCGGCCGAACGGCATTGCAAGGGACACGCCGTAAGGGCCGAATGCCGTCGCGGCGCCGACGCCGGCACGGTTTGCGTCGTGACGCTGCTCGTCGGGGACAAGCGCCTCGTCGAAGCGACCGTCAATACGCAGACTGGCGAGGTCACCAGCCAGCGCGACGTGGCCAGGCTGAGTTACATCGGCATGACCCGCGCAGACGGTGATGACCAGTTCGCGATGGCGCGACGCTGGCAGAGGGTCACGGACCTCAAGGGCAAGAAGGTGAGCAATGCCGCCGGTGAGAATCTGGGCCAGCTCGAGGAGATCGTCGTCGACGCCGGTTCCGGGCGTACGCTCTACGGCGTGCTTTCGTTCGGCGGCTTTCTGGGGCTGGGCGACAAGCTGTTTGCCATCCCGTGGCAGTCTCTGCAACTTACCGACGGTGCCAAGGGATTCACCCTGAATGTCGACAAGGACCGTCTCAAGAACGCCACCGGCTTCTCCGAGGACCGCTGGCCGGATCTCGCCAACGAGCAGTTCGCGACGTCCACCTACGAGTACTACGGCCAGAAGCCGTACTGGCACTCGCGCGACGGCGATGTGCAATTGGCCGCCGACAACAGCGGCGAGGCGCGCGAGTCCAACCGTGATCGCTGGAACCGGCGCACGACGGTCTGGCAGAAATGCGGCGACCTCTGCGGCAAGGAAGTCCGCACCGTACAGACCGATGATGTCGGCAAGCTCGACGATATGGTCGTCGATCCCGATAGCGGCCGGGTTCTATACGGCATCCTTTCGTACCGTGGCAGGCTCTTCGCAGTCCCGTGGAATGTCCTGACCCTCAACACGAATGCCGAGCAGCTCGTCCTGCATGCGGAGGAGAAGCAACTCTCCGACCGCTTCAGCTTCAGCAAGGACAACTGGCCCAACCTGGTTGATCAGGACTGGGCGACGGCGCTGCACGCGCATTACAACATCGAGCCGTACTGGGTTGTCGAAGGCAAGTAGCGCGGCCCGGAGATTCCGTAAGGCAGGGCTTCAGAGAGCGCACCAGTAGCAGGCCTCCGGGACACCCGGTACAGGGAGCCGACCGGCTCCCGGAGGCCTTTTCCATCCGGGAATGAGCGGGTGGTGGACGGCAGCAGGATCAGGCTCGCCGGTCGCCGTCGCAGCGCCCCCCAATTACGGCGCCGCCAAGATACCGGTCCGAAAAGAGGGAGCTTCAAGATGACATCAGCCGAGTTCGTCGCAACTCCAAGGCCGTACGGCGTGCTCATCGCTGATGATGAGGCGGACGTGCGCGAAGTGCTGCACGACAAGCTGCGACAGGTAGGGTTCTCCGTCTGGTTGGCGGCAGATGGCCAGCAAGCCCTGGACGTGTACCGCACCCACCGCGAGACCATCGACGTGGCCCTGCTGGACGTGTGCATGCCGGGCCTGGACGGCCCCCGGACACTGGCAGCACTGCAGGAGATTACTCCGCAGATTCGCTGCTGCTTCATGAGCGGATATCTCGGCAATCATGTCGAAACGGACCTGTGCGGCACCGGCGCGGCCAGAGTCTTCGCCAAGCCGTTTCGGCTGGACGAAGTGGCCCGCGTGATTGGCCAACTAGCGCGCCGCGGCAACGTGAGCCTGGGGCAGCCAGAGGCCGTGCAGCGATGTGCGACAAAGCGGAAATGCCCAACGCGATAACGCAAAGCCCGATCAGCAACGCGGCACCGAGGGCGCGGATGGCCGAATGCGACCTGCATCGTGAAGACTTGGAAGCCTCGGTCAGACAGGGAGGCCAGTTGATGCAGCGACGCAAGTCTGGCATTGGAGCAGAGCTGCCACATCACGTGGAGTGCTTTTTATGAACGAGTTGACCAGAAGCCCGGAACTGACCAGCATTGCGTGTTCTGCCGGGGACAATAGCAAAGGTGCCCGCGACCGCATCGCCTTCGTCGGCAATTATGTGCCGCGGTGCTGCGGTATCGCCACTTTTACGACGGACCTATGTGCCGCGGTAGGCGGCAATGGGACCGAGTGTCTGGCGGTCGCGATAAACGACCGCCCGGAGCGATACGACTACCCGCCCCCGGTGCGCTTCACCATTGAACAGAATGACTTGGCGTGCTATCGCCGGGCCGCACAGTTTCTCAACAACCGCGCTGATACCATCAGCCTTCAACATGAGTACGGCATCTATGGAGGTCCGGCCGGCAGTTACATCCTGACGGTTCTGGCCGAGCTGCGCGCCCGCGTCGTAACCACGCTGCACACGGTGCTACGCGAGCCGACGACCGAACAACGTGAGGTGCTTGAACGCGTGGGCGGCCTCTCCGATCGCGTGGTCGTGATGAGTCACCGAGGCGCGGAGTTTCTCCACGAAATCTATCGTATCCCCACAGAGAAGATCGACTTCATCCCCCACGGCGTTCCCGACTTCGCCTTTGTCGATCCAAGCTTCTATAAGGGGCAATTCGGGGTGCCGGGCAAATCGGTGCTGATGACCTTCGGCCTGCTCGGCCCGGGCAAAGGCCTGGAGAGCGTCATTCGCGCGTTGCCCGCGATCGTCGCTCGCTTTCCGAATGTGGTATACCTTGTCGTGGGTGCCACGCACCCCCACGTGTTGAGTCAGCAGGGTGATATCTACCGTATGAGCCTGCATCGGCTGGCCCGGGAACTCGGCGTCGAGCAGCACGTGGTCTTCCACAATCGTTTCGTCGACCACCAGGAACTGACGGAGTTTCTGGGTGCCGCCGACATCTACATCTCGCCCTATGAGCACGAGGCCCAGATTACGTCGGGGACTCTCGCCTGGGCGGTCGGTGCTGGAAAGGCTGTGGTCTCCACCCCTTACTGGTACGCCCAGGAACTGCTGGCGGACGAGCGTGGCGTTCTCGTGCCTTTCAAAGACCCGGCAGCCACCGCCGAGGCAGTGAATCGTCTATTGGAAGACGACGAGGAGCGCAACGCGATACGAAAACGGGCGTACCTGTTCGGGCGCGAGATGACGTGGCCCAATGTCGGCCGTGCGTATTTGGACTCCTTTGCGCGTGCCCGTGAGCAGAGTGCGCACCACGTGCACGTACTCCGCGCCTTTGCCCCGCAGCCGCTCGTCGGTGACGTTCTGCCCGCAATACGGCTGCAGCACCTGAAACGCCTCACGGATGGCACTGGGGTCCTCCAGCATGCGCGCTTCTCGGTCCCCAGTTACGGAGAGGGGCATACCACCGACGACAATGCCCGGGCGCTCCTTCTGATGGCCCTCCTGGAGCAACTGGGCGAGCTCCCGTCCGACGAGATCGAGGACCTGACCACGCGCTATCTGGCGTTCGTCGACTATGCTTTCGCCGCTGACACCGGGCGTTTTCGGAACGTCCTGGCATACGAGCCACGGCGCTGGCTCGAAGGAGTCGGCTCGGAAGACTGTCACGGACGTGCCCTGCAGGGACTGGGGGCGTTGGTGCGGCGCACCAATCGACCTGGGTTGCGAGGTGTAGCCGTCAACCTGTTTAACGCGGCTTTGCCCGCCGCCCTAGAGCTGAAGTCACCGCGGGCCTTAGCGTCCACTCTGTTGGGAATACACGATTACCTGCGCTGGCTGTCGGGCGACCGCGCCGCGGAGGAAGCTGGCCAACGGCTCACCAGCCGACTCCAAACCCTCTACCGCGAGTCACGTAAGGACGGCTGGAGCTGGTTTGAAGACTCTCTGACCTATGCCAACGCGTGTCTGCCCGAGGCGCTGCTCGTCGCAGGCGATTCCCTGGGCGAGAGCCAGAGCATAGAAATCGGATTGGCAACGCTCCACTGGCTGATGAACGAGCAGCGCGCAGCGGGCGGGCACTTCGTGCCTGTCGGCTCAAACGGATTCTACATGCGCGGGGGCGCACGCGCCTGCTTCGATCAACAACCCATCGAGGCCTGCGTCTCCGTGTCTGCGTGTCTGACAGCCCAGCGAATCACCGGGGACTTGCATTGGCAGCGGGAAGCGGAGCGGGCTTTTGAGTGGTTCCTGGGCCGGAACGATCTGGGGTTACCGCTGTGTGACCTCCGGACAGGCGCCTGCTATGACGGCCTGTGCCCAGATCAAGTAAACGCCAATCAGGGTTCCGAGTCGACACTGGCGTACCTCGTGGCCCTGGCGGAAATGCGGCTCGCCGATCAAGCGAGCGTTTTGCCGTGCGCTTCAGACGCGACTGCCAGTGCGTCACCCTCAGGCCAGGAAGAACATCATGTCTTACAACCGTCATGAAGTCCTGTTCCATCTCCACTTGTCGAACTCGATCTTGACGGCGGCGCTGTGGCCATATGCGATCAGCTCGGTTTGCAATCTCGGCGTGACGCGTATGACGGTCGGTACGACGATTCTAGAGAAGAGAACGGAGTCACATGTCAAAGCCAAGAAAACCCCGCACCCAACGTGATTGCGCGTTCAGGAAGAAAGAGCGTGAGCAAGTGAAAAGCGACAAGGCCACGCTGAAACGCCAGCGCCGTGAGGGCAATACGTGTGCCATGAAGCCACTGACCCCCGATGCAGTCCGAGGCACAAAGGCCGACGCCCAACAGTCCGATGACCAGCAGGTCCACTGCTCACTTCCGTCTGACAGCGGATCCGAGGTCGATGGGGATGTTGGCGCTGAGTGCTGCACTTGATGAGTAGTCATCGAAGCCGCGCTCATGAAGCACCCACGTTGGGGGCGCGTGGACTATTACACATGGGCAGTACGGCCACCGGCGCGGCGACAGACAGGTGTTTCTGGTTGGCGATTTCAACGGCTGATGGAAGCCCGAACCGGATTGGCGGACACGTTGCGACCGCCGGGTTCCCTGTGAGTGAGGTGCTGTGCCATGAGAGTACTGCTGGTTTCCGCTGCTACGCCGGACACGTTCTGGAGCTATAAGCACGTCCTGTCGTTCATCTCCAAGAAGGCGTGCTTTCCACCGCTGGGCCTGTTGACCGTGGCGGCGATGCTCCCGAAGCGCTGGGATCTAAAGCTCGTCGATCTCAATGTCACATCGCTCACCGACGCGCAACTCGCGTGGGCGGATTGCGTGTTCGTCTCGGCCATGCTCGCGCAGGTCAACTGTCTATCGCTCGGGAAATCGCCGGACAACTGGGGATGGACGCCGACACCCGCGGCATTCGGAACCTGCTCAGTTGGCGAAGGAACGACAGTGTACCTATGGACGCGAACACATGCTAACGGGCCGTTGCGCACCAACAAGGCGGCCCTGAATTTGACCCGTGCCGTTGGAGAACGGTCCCATATGCCTCTGCACGTTGTTATGCCTGACACTTGCCCCGCATCCGGGTGGGCGCGATGAAGTCGGCCCGGCATACGAGAAGAGCGGCGGTTATCGTTGCGCATCCAGACGATGAGCTGCTATGGACTGGCGGGACAATCCTGACCAGACGCGATTGGAATTGGGAAATCTACGCACTCTGTCGCGCGAGCGACTCCGACCGGGCTCTTCGGTTCCGGCGCGTTTTGCGAGAACTGCGAGCCAGCGGGGCGATAGGTGACTTGGACGACGGCCCGGATCAGACCCCTCTTGAGCTGTCCCTGGTGGAAACGACTATTCTCGCGCTGATGCGGCGCCACGATTTCGACGTGCTCCTGACTCACGGTCCGCGCGGAGAGTACACGCGTCATCGCCGCCACGAAGAAACCTGCCGAGCCGTCATCCGTCTATGGTCCGCGGGCCTGATTGAGACGCTGGCGTTGTGGATGTTCGCGTACACCGACAGCGACGGGCGCCAGCTGCCGGTCGCGCTTCATGATGCCCATCGTTACAGTGCGTTGCCGGAAGACGCGTGGAACGAGAAGTACCGGCTCATCACCGAGGTATATGGCTTCGCACCGAACAGCTGGGAGGCGCGGACAGTGCCGCGCGCCGAGGCGTTCTGGTGTTTCGACACGCCCGCGGCGGCGGGCGGATGGATCGAGTCGCAGGAGGTTCCGACATGAAAGTGCTCGTGTTGTACGATTATCCGCCCTCGCCCGGCGGCCTGGCGACGCAAGGTGACTTACTTTACAGGGGCCTGCAGCAAATCGGCGTCGACGTGCACGCCGTGCACTTCGAGTCGGCCCAGGAGAAGGAATGGTACTACCGGTGGTTCAAACCGGACATCGTCATCGGCATCGGCTATTGGGGGCACACGCCGCATCTCGTGTTGCATCCGCAGCGCTACGGAGTTCAGCCGGTGCCCTGGCTTGTTGCGGATGGATACATCGCCAACTACCACGAAGTGCTGAACGCCCTGCCCCTGATCTTGGTCACGTCGAACTGGGTGAAGGAAACGTACGTCCGCGACGGCATCCGCGACGACATCATTGAGGTGCTGCCGGTGGGCTGTGACACCGATGCGTTTGTGCCGCGCGAGCGCAGTGACCCAAAGGTCGCCGCCGTACGCGAGGCCTTGGGCGTCGACCCTGAGGAGATCATGGTTCTCACCGTTGGTGGCGACGCAACGTCAAAGGGGGCCCAGGAGGTCATGCAGGCCCTGGCGATCATCGACCGTAAGGCGCCGCCGTGGAAGTACGTCTGCAAGGTGTGGCCGCAACCGCGGACGATGAGTCAGAACCTAGTCGACCTGCAATTGGCTACGCAGCTCGGTATCGAGAAAAAAGTCGTCTATACAACGAGTGTCGTATCGCGCAACTTGATGCCGTACCTTATCGCAGCGTGCGACATCTACGCCGCCCCCTCGCGACTGGAGGGCTTCGGTATGCCTCAGGTGGAGGCGGGTGCCTGCGAGAAACCGGTGATCGGGATCAAGGCCATGGCCATGCTGGATACGCTTGTGCACGGAGAGACGGCCTTTCTCGCCAGCGTTGCCCAGGAGGTGCGTATCCTCGAGACGACCGTCGGGGAGGAAGCGGGCTTCGAAACCGGGCACCGCGTGGTCTTCGACAATTTTCGGACTGCGGACTACCGCGCCAGTGTTCACGATATTGCCAACTACCTGATGGACCTGATGGAGAAACCGGAGCTACGCCGCACTTTGGGCGTAGCAGCGCGCCAGTATGTCCTGGAGAGATTCGACTATCGGGTAGTTGCAAAGCGCTTTATCCAGCTGGCAAAGGACCGTCTCGACCGGGAGTAAGGCATGTCGAACCAGTCATCTCCTTCTTTGGAAGAAGTCAAGCAGGCTGCCATGGAAGTGCTGCGGCATAACGCCCTGGGACCGTTCCAGGGGCTTCCCAGAACGGCCGGCTGGGGATACCCCGAGCCCTATACGCGTGACCTGCTCATCTCCGCGCTGGGGATCCTGACGGCGGGGAATCAGGAGTTGATCGCCGCGCTGCGCCGGGTGTTGGAGACGCTGGCGCGCAACCAGTCTCCACGCGGCCTCATGCCGTCGCTGGCCCATGACGCCGATAACCGCGGTGCCAGCGACACAACCCCGCTCTTCTTGGTCGCGACAGCGCTTTATCGTAGGGCCAGCGGCGATCCCCGGTTCCTCGAGCCGGCCGTCCAGAAAGCGCTTACCTGGATGGAGTATCAAAGCCCCGACGATCTCGTTATGGTGGCCCAGCAACCCACCAGCGACTGGCGCGACGAACACTGGGTTCTTGGCTACGGCTTGTACGTAAACTGCCTCGTCTACGCATTCCTGCGGCTATACGGCAAACACGAGCAGGCCGATACGCTGCGCAAACTGATGAACCGACTCGACGTTCGCGCCGAGCGCCGACACCGCCACGTGCATGAAGGTCTCGTGGTGCGCGGGAAACCCTATTACAGCCTCTGGGCCTACAAGATCCACAACAACGAACGCTTCGACCTGCTGGGCAACAGTCTGGCGGTCTTGTTCGGCATCGCTTCGCCCACGCGGGCGCGCGAACTGACGAGCTGGATTGAAGCGGAGTGCGAGCATCTACGCTCGTCGGGTCAGCTGGCCCTCGAGCTTCCGCCCTGCCTCTTCCCGTACCTCCAACGGGATCATCCCGATTGGCGACCCCGCTACGAGGAGTACAATCGCCCGGGTGAGTACCACAACGGCGGCGTATGGCCGTTCATCTGCGGTTTCTACGTCGCGGCGCTCGTTGCCGCAGGCCGGACTCGCCTGGCGCACGCGAAACTGCGGGCCTTGACGGCGCTTGTGCAGCCGACTCGCCACGCCCAGGTCGCATTTGGATTCAACGAGTGGTTCCGTGCCCAAGACGGCGCACCCGCAGGGCAGGACTGGCAGACCTGGTCGGCTGCGATGTATCTATACGCTACCGCTTGTGTCGAGCGTGGCACTACGCCTCTGCTTGAGGTCATTCAGCGGGGCCGTCCGTGACATCCCGCTGACCGGGCGGTCGGGGCGACAAGCCCACGCTGATCTATGACCTCAGACATGCTGACCTGCGGCGGTGTTTCGCTTGATTTGCGGGGTCTTGGGGACAGCCTCCGACTTATGAGCCCAGCAGGCCACGATTTGCGGAAGTCTCTGTTTCCGCGCAACCTACCGTTTTCACAGTCAGTTGCCTGTCCGATGCGTTGCTCCACACGTTGAACCGGTGGCACAAGTGGAGCAACCGATTGGACCCCTTTTCAGCCACCCCCTTTGGGCGTGCCAGTACGGGGGCACCGCGAACTGGCGGAGGTGGGCGTCTCAGACGTCACCAGTCATGAGCACTACGACTGCACCGGTGGGCGCCTTGCTGGCCACCGTTACCGCGCCGATCTGCAACCCCGTGATCCGCCCGACCTCCTGGCGCAACCAATCCAAGGATCCGGCGAACAACTCGCGGTAGACCTCGTGAAGTTCCGCGGTCTCCTCCGATTGTCGAAATCGCCGCTGCTCCGGGAGGGCGCGCGCGTTGTGCAGCGTGATTACGAGCAACTCGTTGCTCTGCGCCACCTCCACGGCCCCAGGCACATGTCCTGTCCTCTGGCACACGAACGCAGCGGCAGCCCGCGCGATCAGCTGCGCCACACTCGAGTCGGGCTTTTCCAATGGAATCCGCCTTGGCGGCTGCTATCGTCAGTGCAATCGAAGCCGCAAAAAAGCCGATGTGACCGAGCACACAGAAGGCACTCGATCACATCGGCTTACTCGTTAACGGGCCCCCCGGCGTGGCCGGGTTGCCCTTCAAATCGTCATCCGACGATCATACCTTGGAGCCTGCGTCAGGCTCGCAAGAAATCACTTACCGGTATTCTACGCTGTCCCCGCGGCAGATGCGAATCCGCCCCCGGCACTTTCTTTGCTGATACCCTCAACGTGTGCTGCGTTGCACCTCGCGTTATCAATCTCGATGCCACTGATGCGTCCATGCCCCATGAGCCCGTTTGCATCTTCGTGAAGCCGCTTGATGCCTGACCGTGTCAGGCGTCTTGCTCAAGCAGGTCTTGTCGCCGGAAAGGAAGCAACTCTCAACTTCAGCCAGGAATACCTCCACAAAAAGGCGCCAGAAGCCGCCGCACCTCGCCGGGCGTGCTGCAGCCCAGCGATTGGCTCGCGATTTCTTCCACCGCGCGGGAGCGTATGCTGCGGAGCATCGCTCGGACGCTGCCGCCTCGCGTGGGCGTCATGCTCAATTCACGCACGCCCAGGCCGACCAGCAGGCAGGCGAAAGCCGGGTCCGCAGCATCCTCGCCGCAGACGGAGACCGGGCGACCCCGCGCATGGGCCGCGGTCACAATATGCTTGATGGCCCTCAGCACGGACGGATGATGGACCGTGTACTCACTGGCCAGATCGGGGGCATCCCGGTGGACGGCGAGCATGTAGTGGGTCAGGTCGTTCGTACCAATGGCCACGAAGTCGGCCAACTCGAGAATCTCCTCCAGCGCAAACAGCGCCGCCGGGGTCTCAACCATCGCGCCCACCTGCGGCCTCTGCTTGCCGCCCACCTGCTCGACCGCGACGGTCAGTGCCTCGCAAGCACGCCTCAGGTCGTCGCCGCCCACCACCATGGGAAAGAGCACGCGGACGTCTCTGCCCTGGGCTGTGTGAGCGATGGCCTGCAACTGCGTGTCGAGGAGGTCCCGTTCAGCCAGCGAGAACTGCAGGCCTCGGAGCCCCCAGGTGACGGCGTTCCTGTGTTCAGCCGCCAGGAACAAGGGGACTTTCTCGTCGCCGAAATCGAAGGCCCGGATGACCAATGGCCGGCCGTCCAGCGCATCGGCCACCTGCTCATAGATTTCCACCTGAGCCGCATAGCTCGGCCGTTGCGGCGCTTCGAGGAAAAGGAACTCCGTCCTGAACAGTCCCACACCCTCGAAATGATGCACGCAAGCCTGCTGCACCTCTTCGGGTCGTTCGATGTTCGCGAGCAGAGTAACCTTGACCCCGTCTCGCGTGACGCACGGCTGCGCCCCCAGGTCCGCCACGGTTGTCTGCACACGATCGTGCTCGTGTTTCCGCTTGCGGAAGTGCTGCATCTCCGCTTCCGTGGGAGCAAGGGTCACCTCGCCCGAAATCCCATCGACGAGCAGGTGCATCCCGGGCCGGATGTGGGCGGTGACCTCTGAGATGCCCACCACCGCCGGAATCCCGAGAGAACGAGCGACGATCGCGCTATGGCTGGTGTCGCTTCCAAGCTCGGTGACGATTCCGACTAGGCCGCTGTGCGCGAATTCCAGGGCTTCCGAAGGGAGCAGTTCACGTGCGGCGACGATGGAGCCGGGTGGCAAGGGCGCGGTAGTCCGGGACGGGTCCTCCGCGAGATGCCCAAGCATCCGCCGTCCCACGTCGCGGAGGTCCTGCTCCCGCTCACGAAAATAGGCATTTTCGAGTCCGCCCAGTCGCTGGGCCAGCTCCTTGACTACTTCATCGACGGCCTGCTCGACGTTGACCTCTTCCCGCGAAACGTACGCTCGTACTCGCGATGCGATCTCCTGGATCAGCCTGGCATGGAGCTGCGAGATCTCGGAGGCAGCGCGGGGGGTTGACTCTCCCACCTGCGCCAGTTCAGTACGGGAGCACTCGACCGCCTCCTCCAACCGCTTATGCTGGTCGTCGATCTCCGCTGGCGGGATCGCATACCGAGGGATTTCGAGCCTCGGGCGGACCTCGTAATCGTAGACGACTGCGGTGCCCTCGACGTATCCGGGTGAAACGGGTTTACCCCTGAGGATGGACATATCACACCTCGTCCATGGTTACTGCAGACGCGCGGCTGGGTTGACACGAAAAAGAAACGAAGCCACCCCGCGTATGCGAGCGTACCAGGCCGGGTGGGTCCGGTCTGCCGACAGAAATCACCCGCTACCCGCATGGTATGCTGCAATGGTGGCGCCGACCTTCGCGATGAGTTCTTTGGCCTTATGGGGTTTTGGCAGGAACTCAACCGGCCCGATCCCGGCGAAGTGCTCCAGGACGTGCTCTTCGCTGTACCCGCTGAGAATGACGACCGGCACACGGGACCGGATTTCGAGCATCTTCGCGTACACCTCCTCCCCACCCATATCGGGCATCGTCAGGTCGAGCAGCACAGCGTCGATCTGTTCATGGTGTTCACGGAACGTATCGAGCGCCGCGCGGCCGCCGTCGGCTGTCAGCACGGTGAATCCACCATGTTCCAGTATTCGGCGGGCCACGGTGCGGACAGGTTCTTCGTCGTCCACCACGAGCACCGTGCCTGTCCTGTACGGCATCGCCGAGGTCGGCTCCTTGGCGATACGGCGCAACAGAGGCTGCTTGGACGCCGGAAAGAAGACCCGGAAACACGTTCCCTGTCCGGGCGCGCTGCGCACCTGGAAAGCCCCGTGATGCCCGCGGACGATGCCCTGGACGGCGGCCAGCCCCAAGCCCCGGCCCGTGAATTTCGTGGTGAAGAACGGGTCAAACATCTTCGCCTGTGTCTCGGTATCCATGCCGCAGCCGGTGTCCGCTACCTCCAGGAGCACGTAGCGCCCCTCGGGCATGTCTCCCTCGTGCCGCGTCGCGGCCAAGAGGGCGCTGTCTGCGTCGATAGGTCCGACGCGGACGGTCACCGAGCCCCCTGCAGCGCCGGTCGCCTCCGCTGCATTCATGATCAGATTCATCACGAGCTGCCGGAGCTGCGTGGCGTCGGCCTCGATCGAGGCTGGGGTTTTCGTCAACTCGAGCCTCAGCGCGACCTTTTTGGAAATCGACGCCTTTACGAGTTCGGCCATGTCCTGCACCAATTCCGGGAGGTTGACCGCCACAACTTCGAAGTGGCCTTTTCCGGAGTAGGCCAACATCTGCCGCGTCAGGTCCGCAGCACGTTGTCCGGCGTGTTCGATGTGTTCGATTAACTGGCGCACGGCGGCTCCTTCCGGTAGCAGGTCCAGCGCCAAACTGGCGTTGCCGAGTACGCCAGTGAGCAGGTTGTTGAAGTCGTGGGCCACACCGCCGGCGAGCACCCCCAGGCTCTCCAGTTTCTGGGAGTGCAGCACGCGGCCCTCCAACTCGCGGCGTTCCTGCTCCACACGTTTGAGGCGGGTTACGTCGGAGAAGGTGATGACCACGCCGTCGATGCGATCGTCGAGCGTGCGATACGGCAAGACCCGCATCGTGTGCCAGCGCCCATCGTGGGTCTGCACTTCCTTCTCGGTCGGCGACAGCTCCTTGAGCATCTTTTCGCTCTCGGCGGCAAGCTCCTTTCCGTCGAAGTTCTGGGTGATGTGGCCGATTGGCCGCCCCAGATCCCCGGGGATCAGGTTGAGCAATTCCGTGGCCCGCGGCGTGAACCGCCTGATACGCAAGTGCCTGTCCAGGAAAACCGTGGCGATCTCGGTAGCGCCTAGCAGATTGGTGAGGTCGTTGTTGGTGGCGGTAAGCTCGGCCAGCTTTTCGTTGAGTTGGCTGTTGACGGTGGTCAACTCCTCGTTGACCGACTGCAGTTCCTCTTTGGACGCCTCCAGCTCCTCGTTGGCGGATTGTAACTCCTCGTTCATCGACATGACTTCTTCGTTCGCGGCCCGGAGCTCTTCGTTGGCGGTGTCGAACTCCTCGGCGTCGGTGCGAAGCTCGCTCCGCAGCGTCTTCACCTCCTGCTCAAGCTGGGTCACAAGCGGTTCATCTTCCGGTGACGTGGGCAGGGCTGCAGCCGACGAACGAGGGTCGCGCGCATCCTCGAAGATGATCGCGAGGAGCTTGTCGGCCAGCGGCGCGGTGGGAACCTGAATCACGGTCAGATCCGCCAGGGGTGTGTCCGCGCGTGGAACCGGTGCGCGCGGAATCTTTACCTCCTCGTCGTGCTTGAGGGCCCGCTCCATCGCCCGGCGCAACTTTGCTGAAAGCGTCCCGGTGGTCATGTCCAGCACGTTCAAGCTGGACGGTCCTTTCGGGTGACCCAGGTAGCGCTCCGTCGCACCGTAGAAGTGGAGGATCTGGCCCCGGGGATTGACCAGCACGATACTGGCCTTGAAGTGCCCCAGCAGCACATCCTGGTTGGCCTGCGCCAGCGCAGGTGCGGATGGCTGGGTCGTTTTGCGCTCAGGTTGCCCGACTGGTCTGCCGCCTGTGCGTAGCGGAAACGCCGCGGCCGCCTGCCGGTTCGGCCGAATCAGGCGGTAGATCCGCCTTGGCTTGGAAACCGGCTCGAAGCGGTCCTCCATCTCGGCGATGCCTTCGGACTTGCCCAGGAAGAGGTACCCGCCCGGGGTCAGGGCGAAGCTGAACAGCGCGAGGACCTTCTTCTGGAAGGCCGGCTCGATGTAGATCAGTACGTTACGGCAACTGATCAGGTCGAGCTTTGAAAAGGGCGGATCCGTGATCAGATCCTGCCGCGAGAAGACCACCGCTTCGCGGAGTTGCTTGGTGACCTGGTACTTCTGGCCCTGTCGGGTGAAGAACCGCTCCAGTCGATCCGGCGCGATCGCCTCGGCGATGCTCTCGGCGTAGACCCCCGCCCGGGCTACTTCCAGCGCATGATCGTCCACGTCCGAAGCAAACACCTGGACCGTGCGAGCGGTGCCTGCGGCGGCCACAGACTCCAGCATGAGCATGGCGAGGGAATAGGCCTCCTCGCCGGAGGCACAACCGGGCACCCAGGCTCGCAACGGGTAGTCCGGGTCATTCCTGGCAACCAGCGGGACAATGGCCGCCTTCCGCAATTCCTCGAAGGCCTCGGCGTCGCGGAAGAAAGAGCTCACGCCGATCAGCATGTCCCGGGAAAGCTGTGTCAGCTCTGGTTGGTCCTCTTGGAGCAGTTTCAGGTATGCAGCCGTGCCGGCAACCTGCTTGATGCCCATGCGGCGCTGGATGCGACGAATGATGGTGGCCTTTTTGTAGTGTCGGTAGTCGCTGTTCGCGCGGACACGCAGGAGCTTCAGGATGGGCTCGAGATCGTCCGAATCCGCTACCATCGTTGCCTTGCGGGGGCCCGCCTGAGCTGCAGCGTGCTGCGCGTAGCCCACCAGCGCGGCGGGCATCATCGCCACCGCTAGCACGTGGTCCACCAGGCCGGTGTCGATCGCGCTTTGCGGCATCGCCGGGAACTGGGCGGTCTTCGGATCCTGCACCACGCACATCCCGCCGGCCTCGCGAACCGCACGCACGCCCCGCGTTCCGTCCGAGCCGCTGCTGCCCGAGAGAATGATACCGACTGCCGCCTCGTGCTGATCCTCGGCCAGGGAGGTCAGAAAGAAATCGATGGGCATCCGGATTCGGTCCTGCTCCGAGCGCTCGCTCACGACGAGTCGCCCCGCGTCGATGGACGTGTATTTACCGGCGGGATTGGCGTAGACGTGGTTGGCCTGCAGCGGCATGCCGTCTTCGGCCTGGACGACCTTCATGCTCGTGCACTTGCCCAGGATGTCCGCCATGCGGCTCTCGTGGGTGGGTTCCAGGTGCTGGATCACCACGAAGGCCAATCCGCCGTCCGTGGGCATGGCCGTGAAGAGCTCTTTCAGCGCCTCGATGCCGCCCGCCGAGGCACCGATCCCCACAACCAGTACCGGCGCTCCATCGGCCACTTCGCGCATGATGGCACCTTTGTGCTCTCGATTTCCAGGCGAACGGTCCGCGGGGAGACGTAGTCGTCACCAACGCGCCGCTACCGGTACGTTGGGGAAACCGAGTATACATCGGCACTCTATCCGCGTCGCAGAACGCCGACAAGTTGACCTGGTCCCTGTTGTTACGGTCGTGGCCGGGCCAGCCGCAATCCTCAATCTCAGGCGGCAGGGCGAAACGGCCCGTGCCGCTTGCCCGACCACCCTCGAGTCTCCTCTCCGGAGATGCACAGACGCTGGTGCTTACCCGGCGTCCTCGGCTGTTGTACTGGCGCCCTGAGCACGCGCCGTCATGAGGGAACCGTTCTCACTCCCTCGTTCCTTCTTTGCCAGCCACGCTCCTTGCGTTTGATCTGAGGCTGGATCCGCGATCGTGCTCACGCAGGGGTAACGGACCGCTGGGGGCGCATGGCGATAACCGTTGCCCCCTCGCGCCTGACGCTCACACGCGCCGCGTGTTCTGCAACTGACGCGCTTTTGCGTCCAAGATGCGCTCCGCGCGTAGCCAGTCGGACACTGCGTCACCGGGGACGCTCGCATGTTGCCGCTTTTCGAATAGTAGATAGGCCTGGAGGCGGAGGCGTTCCTCGATGGTCGAGCTCGTGCTGATCACGGCGGCTAGCGGCATCGAGTTGGAGTTGCCCCCCGCACGGGTCTGAGTTTGACGGGTAGTCATGAAAGGACGCTCCTTGATTGATATTGATCGCCGCGGCTTGTCGTTGAGACGAGTTGATACGCCACGCCATTCCGACGATACAGTTCGGCCGAATGACACTCCAGCCACGGTCCCATGCCCTATATTCGAGCCGAATGGTGTTCCTCCCGGTATCGGCATACGACGGTATTTACGGAGGGATCGAATGCGCCGCCTGGCGCGAGGTACCGTGGTTTCCCTGGTTACTGCGCGTCGTCCGGCCAGCCTCGCATGCCCACGCGCGTATTTCGAACTCACGATGCCCTCCCCCTCGGCCTTTCGTAGTTGCGCGGCACAAGCAACCGACGGAGATTGCAGCCCAGGTGGCGGTACCGCGCCGGGCGAGGCCTGAGGACCGTGCGCGCATCGCGACCGACTCGAGCGGCAGGCGGCCCCTGGCCCGCAGCGCGGTAGCACCCGCGTGGTCCTCTGCCTATCCGCCCTTCGTCGCGCTCATGCCCGCCGTGACGGCAAACCGCATCGCCTCTTCAATGGACATGTCGACTGGCTGGATCGCCGAGCGCGGGATCATCGCCGTGAAGCCACCGATCTGGTAGCTCATGGGCAGATACACCGCCACCGTGTCGTCGCCGCCGATCCCGGCCGGCAGCTCGCCGAAGTCCTCGCGCGTGATGAAGCCGATGAGACGTAGCGGGGTGTCCCCGACAGTCACCATGACGGCCCTGCGCATCGCATTCGTGTCGGAGCTCGAGAAGAAGCCCATCAGGTCGCGTACGGCTCCATACAGCGCCTTCACCAGGGGAATTCGCTCCACCAGCCGCTCGCCCCAGCGAAACACCTTTCGAAAGAGCCATGCCCTCATCAGAGCGCCGATGAGGAATACCAAGACCAGCCCGGCCACGACGCCCATCCCCGGCCAGTACAAGTTGTCCGAGATCGCCATCTTCAGTCCGCCGCCGAGAAACGCCTCTGCCGTGCTGCCCAGCCAGTACAGCACATAGAGGGTCACTGTGACCGGCAAAACGGCGGCCAGCCCGGTAAGAAACAGGCTGATGACCCATTTCATGCTCGTCCTCCTTCAGGAGCGCGCCCTGGTTCCTCGGCGGTATCGTTCGTGCTTGAGAAAACGGCGGCACATGTCCAGCGTAGCATGACCTTCCCTCGCAGCGCAAGCAAATCAGCATGGACTGCCGCGCTCGTCAGGTGTGCGCCGAGTTTCTGATGGCTTCGGCGGCACCTACGATGATCATCAGTTCGTTGGTGATGTGGTCCTGGCGGGCGCGGTTGTACCGCGACGTCAGGGGCTCGGCCATCTGGTCGGCATTTTCGGTGGCACGCATCGTGGCCAACCGCCGTGCCGCATGCTCACTTGTGGCCGCGCTGAGCACGCACTCGAACAGGCCGGCCCTCAGCATGAGTGGCAGCAGTCCGTCCAGCAGGCGGCTCGGATTGGGTGAGAAGTCATACATGACGGTGCCGGCGGTCTCTACCGCGGGGCGGATCGTAGTCGCCATGGGCAGCAAAGTAAGCAATTCGGCCCGCTGCACACCGGCGCTGATGAAGTTCGTGTACGCCACGTGGACTGCGTCGAGTCGTCCGGATGTGAAGCTGTCGACGAACCGGGCAGCGAGGTCTTCGACATCAGCCAAGCTCGGCATATCCCCCGCCGGAGCGTGCCGCTGCATGAGCGGATGCCCCTGTGATGCAAAATACGACGTGCCCTTTCTTCCTGTGACATGAACCTCGACGGCGATGTTCTCGGCTTCCCGATGGCGGATGAAATTCGACGCCATTCGTAACACGTTGCTGTTGTGCGCCCCGACCAGGCCACGATTACTCGTGATGATGAGCAGCGCGATCCGCCCGGTGGCGCTCTTAACGCTGGGCGGTCGGAGAAGGGGGTGCTGAGTGTCTTCGATACGCGAGGTGAGTACCGCGACCATCTCTCGGAGCTTCTGCGCGTAAGGCGCGGCCGCGAGCATCCGCTTCCGCAGCTTCTGGAGCTTCACGTTGGCGACCACCGCCATCGCCCGGGTGATCTTACCGATCGTCTGCGCCGCTTTCTTGCGGCTTCGAATCGCGCGCATCTGGGCCATCGCCGCCCTCGTCAGTGGTAGTGCATCGCCCGAATGGTAATAGCCCTCGAGCTGGCGGGCTGCGCCTGCGTTGGACGCTGATGCCGGCCCTACGTGTGGAAACGCGCGGCGGCGTGTGAGGCACGCCCCTCCGTCCCCGATGCGAGTGCCGCAGCCAACCACTCGGAAAGTAGCGGAGGCATACAGACCGCCGGTTTGAAGTTCAGTCCAGCCGCCCGCGGTCTGCGATCTCCGCAGTCGGTTGCACATGGCAGATCGTCAACGAGTGGTTGGACACGGGCAAATTGGGCTCGTGGCGGACACGGTGCCGGTCGTGGCGCGCGTGATCGAGTCCGGAGCAGAACAACAGATGCCGCTCGTAGGCCGGCACACCGTGAATCGAGATGAACATGGGGTTGCTCCGCGGCGCGCCAGAATTGTCCAACTGAAGGCGAACACAGCGAGCGGCCCGTTCAATTTGAGTGTTGGGCGGGCTCGCCGGTACCCCGCGCCGTAAAGTGCATCAGGTCGCCAGCGGCTTCACACCCCAGCGCATCTGGATCGGCTTCAGCCAGATCACCTGATACACAGCCGCCAGACCGACCAGGCCGTAGACGGCCTTGCTCAGCAGCGCCGTGTTACCGCCCAGCGCTGTGGCTACCAGGTCGAATTCGAACAGGCCCCACAGGCCCCAGTTCAAGCCGCCAACCACCAACAAGACTGTCGCGAGGATGTCCAGGAACTTCATATTGTCACCTTGTGCTTTCTGCGCTCATGCGCAACTCGGATGCCGGGCTTGTCGTGCGATGCGTCCGCACTGACACTACATTCACTCTAGCCGCGCGGCGCTCGTTACGGCATCGGGGCGCGGCGGTATTTGCCCGGTGCCACCGCGCAGAAGCACCCCAGCCGACTACGGTGGATTCCCTATCGATGTGCGTGCGGCTTGAACGCGGCACACCCTGCACGAAGCGTACGATTCCCTTGCCATACGACCGGGAGGCGGGAGTGGGGCGACCACCGGCCATGCTCTGAGCAATGCCCGTTCAGTCGGAATCGACCAGCCCTTCGCGGGCGGCAAAGAGAGCCAACTCGGTACGATCGTGGATGTTGAGCTTCTGCATGATCGCGGCGCGGTGGGTGTCGACGGTCTTGACGCTGCGGTGGAGATCGCGGGCGATCCGGGTTCGCGACAGGCCCTGGCCGATCATGCGCAGAATCTGCACCTCCATCGGCGTGAGGGTGTCGAGCTTGGACGCGCGCTGTGGTTTGCGCGGCTGGCCAGCCACACTCTGCACGCGCACTCGCTCGAGCACGCGCGGGCTGAATGCGTATTCGCCTTGCGCCACGCGCGTGATAGCCTGGATGATGTCCTCCATGTCATCGCCCTTGTACAGGTAACCCCAAGCGCCGGCGCGGAACGCCGCGTCCAGGTAGTGGTCACGAATGTGGGCACTGAGAAATATGGTTCTTATTTCTGGGCATTGACGCCGCAGATCCGTGGCCGCGGTAAACGGGTCCAGTCCCGGCATCGCCACGTCCATCAGAACGATGTCGACGTTGCGCTTCTTGGCTTCGGCGACGAGGCTGTCAGCTGAGGGCAGCTCGCCGACGAGTTCCAACTCGGGCTCGAGCCTAAGACGCGCACGGATCCCTTCCACCAAGAAGGGATGGTCGTCAACACACAGCACCCGGATCGGAAGGTCGTTCATCGCTCTCGTTCATCGCCTCGCGGAAATCGCATGACTGAGTGCCTCACGCAGCGTCGCCAAACCACCTTCCGGCCCGACGGTCGAGACACCGAGAGAACGCCATTCGTCGGAGCCCTTTCCAAACACCACGATTCGACACGCCGGGTCCGATGCCTGCAGCTTGCGGGCCAGCCGCAACGATCGCGGATTCGGTTCGGTCACCCAGACGTCGACTCGGCCTGGCCCGCCTGTCGTCGCGGGCTGGACGGTGAAGCCCGCGGATGCCAGCAGGGCTTCGACGCAAGCCGCAATCCTGCGATCACGTACCGAGACGACCGCGGTGGCCCGCTCAGCACGCGATGCTATCTCTCCTGTGCTCGCGTCAACGGAAACCACCGGAAGCCTCAAGACGATCGTGGTGCCGCGCCGTGGCGCCGAATCGAGCTCGACCGTCCCACCCGCGGCGTGCACGATGCCATGCACGAGGGAAAGGCCTAACCCGGTTGCGCGTCCCCGCCGTTTGGTGGTGAAGAACGGCTCGAACACACGCCGGCGGATCTCCGCGGTCATCCCGCGCCCGCTATCCGTCACGCCGAGATCAACAGACTTCCGATCTTCGCTCGCGCGCCCCCAGAGCCGAATCGTGCCCGAGCCGGTGATCGCTTCGCGCGCATTGATGAGCAGATTGAGAACGGCTTGGGTCAGGCGATGAGGAGCCACACCGATTCTGGGAAGAGCGTCCGGCAGATCGACCTGCAACCGGACCGGCCCCGGGATGGCCCGCTCGAGCACCGTTTGCAGACGCTCCCACCAATCACACACATCGGTTACGCCGCGGGCGTCGCCCGGGCTGTCGGGGTCGCGTGCGAACAGGTGTAGGTTGTCGTTCAACTGCTGAAGATAGTCGATGGCCTGTCCGACGGCGTGAACATGCACGCGATCGCTGTCGTCTAGCACTGCCGATTCCAGCGCTTTGAGATGTCCGCGGATCGGGAGCAGCAAGTTATTCAAATCGTGCCCCAGGCCGGCGACCAACGTGCCCAACGCGGCCATTTGCTCGCTCCGCTGCAGTGCCTCACGCGAACTGTCAAGCTCCGCAGCCTGGTTCGCGATGATCTCGTCCGACGAATTCCGCCGCATCGTCCAGCCCTGCTTCTGCTGCTGTGCTGTGGCGTTGCGCACCACGAAGACCCAAGGCGTCGCACGCTCGCTTGGTTCGCTGAGCGGAATGGCGGCTAACTCGAACTCCCGTGTAGCGCGGCCTGCCTTTCGTTGGATGTCGCCGAGCGTCGCCGGTTGACCCGCCCGCAAGAGGTCCGCGAGCCGGCCGCGAGCGGCGCGGCCACGTTTCGGGATCAGCAGTGAAACCAGATCCTGTGCGACTGCCTCGGACGGAGCGAGCCCGGTGATTGCGTGAGAGGCGGAGTTGGCGAACAGAATTCGAAGCGTCGGAAGGACACGGCGCGTCGTCGGTTGCAGGTCGCACACGAAGATGGCGTGCTCGCTGCGCTCCAGGGCACCCTCGACTGATTTGGCGGATCGCGCAGCCGTGGCGGCGGTGGTCTGTGCAGGTTCTGGTCGCTGGGGACCACCACGGCGTTTTTCAGCACGTCGGTTTGTACGCGAATTCACAATAAGGCCCTGCTGAGAGCGTGCCTGCTTGAGACGACGCTGCCCTGAGTATTATCCGGGCACCGTGCAACACGCGTCAACCGCAGTATGAAGCCCGACGCGTGATCAGGTTGCCCCGCGTCGTGGGGCGTCTTCAGAAACGGCGTGTCGCCGCACCCGGCTGCGGATCGCAGCGACCGTTCGACGGTCCGGGCAGTCCTGGTCTAAGGAACTCGCGGTACATTCGCGGGCGCACGATCGTCGTCGTAAACAAGCCCACAAGCCGACGAATACCTTGGCTTCCCAATGGTGAAGGCGCTCCGCCCCGACTCTAATGCAGTTGTGCGGGATGCCTCGACGCCAGCGGCGCTGCTCACACAACATGTGCGATAGGCCTGAACAGCCGGATCGGTCCGATGGACAATGATGCCAACAGCACGTCTCCCACCGACGACGGTTCCGCCAAGCGGAACCGAGGGCGTGTCAGCAAGGGCCGCGAGGCGCCAGGGCGCCACGGCTCGGCCTCGGACGCCGGGGATCGAGACTGTCCACACGATGAGGCCCCGCGCGCGCCGTTTCGCGTCACGATTTACCCGTTTCATGGCCCGGCGGAGGGTGTGGATGTTACCGACGCCCTGGTAGATGCGATAGCGCACGTGCTATGGAAGCTTCACGGCGGCAACGAACCGGTCAATCGGGTGGAAGCGATCGTCCTGCTTGAACGTGCCATGAAGCGTTGAGCATTAGAGAGGAGCGCCATATGAAACGCATCAACAGGCTGGGCCCGGCGCTTTCCCCGGGCGGATTGAAGCCGGCGCGCATGGTCTGCGGACACGGACGGGTCGGACGTGTCCTCCGGGTTATGAGCCAATCCGACCCACTTCCCCGAAGTTCTTCCAAATCCACAAGTTGCGGAAAACCCAATAACTTAGGGACACCGAAACACGTCGGCATGTCGTGCATGCCGGGCATGTTGAGCGCGATTCTAGTAGCAAATTGGTAGCAAGTCGAGTGGCCTCGCTTGGGCTACTTTGTTCCTGCCAAGAGCCTGCCTCTCAAGTAGGCCGAGGCACCTGCGCGAACAGATCGACACCCGTGCGCCCGGCATGGCGGCACCACGGGCACTACGGTGAAGGCTCCGGACGTCAGGCCACCGTAGGACCCCCCTGGAAATCCTTCGCTCTTACGATATAACGCGCAGACTCGGCTTGTTGTCGTCCACCGGCAGCTGGTCGAGCTTGGCCAGCACCTGCCGCAGCAAGTCATCGGTTGGTGTCGGCTTCTCAGGTTCCTCGCCGAACTCGACCACGTCGTGCATCTTCTCCGGCACCAGGGCCGCGTAGTGCCGGCGGCAGATCTCCGGCGAGTTGCCCATCAACTCGGCGATCTTGTAGAGCGACACACCTTTCTGAGCGAGCAAGCTGCCGAACGTGTGCCGGAAGTCCAGGCATGACCATTGCACACCCTGCGCATTGTTGGTCTCCCGCAGCGTCTGCGAGAAGTTGTCCGGATTCCAGCGGCAACCCCGCGGCGAGGGAAAGTACCACGGCCCTTCGGTCGGCGACTCGTACGCACTGAGGATCGCGTGCAGGGCACTGCTGATCGGCACCACGCGATTCCGCTTGGTCTTGGGCTGCCAGGATTCACCGGCGATCTTCTTCGCCCGAATGTGCAGCAGACGTCGCTCCAGGTCGACATCTTCGGGAGTCAGCCAGAGCACTGCTTCGCGGCGCGGGCCCGCATAGATCAGCGTGGCCACCATAGCGTGCAGCGTGGGCTGATCAGCGAGGATCTCCAGTTGCCGAGTGACCTGCTCGGCGGTCAGGAATCGGATCACACGAGGCGGCTCAGGGCGTCGCTGCACGAGCGCGGCAGGATTGGGATGCCGTCGATCTGGGGCCACGAAGCCCCGTTTCTCAGTCGCGTAGTTGAACAGCTTGTGCAGCACCTCGCGCGTGCGGTTGGCGGTTTTGGCCGAGATCCCGTCCTCGCTGATCCGTACGGTGATGAAGTCCTCCAGCATCCGACCAGTGACATCCTCCAGGTGCTTGGCCCGGATGTGGCGGCGGACCATGGTGTCCGGCAGCCCCTTCACCTTGTCCGTGCGGAAGCGGCGGTTGACGCGCGAGCCCAGCTTCAGCGCTGGCGTGATGGGGCCGAAGACGATCCGCAGGATTGAGACGTCCGCGGAGCGCGACTTCGGCGTGCGGAACGTCGCCATGAACTGGCAGTAGTCCTCGAGCAGTTCAGGCAGCGGCGTGCGGGAGGGGGCGATCAACTCGCCTTTCGCATCCTCACCTTCGATCTGTTTCTTGATGCGCTCAGCGGCGCGGGCGTTCGTCGTGTGCAGCGAGTGATAGACCTGCTTGCCGGCGACACAGTACTTGATCCACCAGATGCCCTGTCTTTCCGCGTTTGAGAGATGGCGGCCACGGGTAGCTCCTCGTCGCTCTCGGTACCTGGTGGCTTGTTCCTATCCCGAGAGCGGCGAGCCGGCCGGTTCGATTTCAGGGCGTAGTAGCAATTTAGTAGCAAATCGCCCATTTTCCGGTCGGCGCATGAAAAAGGGACAAGCCGTAATGTCTTGTCCCTAAGGGGCTTACCGTTACTAGCGGGGGCAGGACTCGAACCTGCGACCTCCGGGTTATGAGCCCGACGAGCTACCAACTGCTCTACCCCGCATCAGCAGCCCGTACATTAACCCAATCCAAAACCGTGTCAACCCTGCATCTGCAAACCCAATGCCCCCAGACACACGCAAACCATGCTCCTGTTTACGCCTAACGGCCGCCGCACGCGGGGCAAGGAGTTTCTGGTCCCCTGTGACTGCGATTGCTGAAATCACTGAAACCGATGATTCGTGCGTAACGGCCGCCGCGCACGGGGGCGCGTGGGCCAAAGGGGGCCGCTGCGCTTCTCCTTCCGCCTCTCGCAGGGGCCGCGCGCTCAGGCCACGGATCGTCGGCCATATTCCCGGGGGCGGCCGTTACGCTTGTGTCGAGCAAGGGTCGTTTCGACCAGTTCGCGTGTCGTAATGAGCTGACAGCCTTTCGCCGCGAGCTGGCGTAATGTCATGTTGCCTTCTTCCGGATCCCACCATGCGCACGCGTCACGCACCACCGTGATGTGCCGGTGACGCAGCATTAACCCCAGCGCGAGCAACCGGATGGTGGCTTCCAGCCCGACGCCGAAAACGTAAAACCGGCGTCCGGGCATTTCGGTCAGCAGGCGATCGAGTTTCGGGTTCGTGAACGGGTCACGCGTCTGCTTCGTCAAGACAGCCTGTTGGTGTTGCTTCAACAGATCCAGTGACACGCACAGGCAGTTGTCCGAGCTCACCAACACGTGATCGGGCAATAGCGTAAACGGCACCTTGCGTTGCCCCGGCGTACCGATGACACAGTCCGGATCGCGCAACCCGCGCACGTCGTCCGGCCGGCGCGCGTCGACGCACGACAGCGTAGGTATGCGTTGCCACCGCGCGAGGGCAAGTACGTGCTTGAGATTGGGAATCACTTCGTGAGCATTACGTGTGGGGCGGGCGCCGCTTGGCAGCAGATAGTCTTGCTGCGTGCACACGTCGACGAAAGTGTCTACCTTACGTCCGTTCAACACGGCCAACACCCTCCGCAGGATAAGGACAGCGCAATCACATGCGTCAGTTGGCGCGTTCTTCCGTGAAGCTTCTTTGCCCTGGCCGTCTGGACAGGATCCAACTCAGGAAATGAATGCAGCTGGAAGCCTGCCCGTGCTTTCCTCTCCGTTCCGCGGGCAATTCTATGCACCCCGGGCGGCATATTGCAACGAAAAAAACACGAGTAAATCGTTTGGTTTTGCCCAGATAGTCACGCCACCCGGGCTCGTCCGGAATAGCATGGGGCCACAGCGTACGACGCCGGCTACGACCTCCCCGCACCGGGTGTTTCCTGATGTTTGGTTTGTAATAAGATTCCCGAAGCTAACGCAGGGGCCGATAAGGCTGCCTATGCCGATCGCTGCGCATCGTTCAATCCATGAAACCCACTCCGATCGCCGCCAACTTGCTACCCGGCGCCGGGTTGTCATACTGGTTCCGTCGGCGGCGCCCGTCGTTTGGCCCGCGACTGTATTCATTCGAGCAGATAAGGTGTGACATGCAACTGATGGTCGGTGTCTCGGGGGTTCGTGGCATCGTAGGAAAAACTTTGACGCCCCGGGTGGCGCTCGACTTCGCCCAAGCATATGGGACCTTGCTCGGTGGCGGACGCGTCGTCCTCGCACGCGACTCACGCCCCAGCGGAACCATGTTCGAGGCCGCCGCCGCCGCCGGCCTGCTCGCTGCTGGCTGTCAGGTTACCCAGCTCGGACTCGTGATGACACCCACCGTCGGACGCGCCATACGCGAAGGTAAATACGACGGTGGCATGATCATCACCGCCAGCCACAATCCTTCTCAGTGGAACGGGCTGAAGTTCCTCGACGACATGGGCGTCGCGCCGGACCCCGAGCTCGCCCGCCAAATCGCGTCCATCCGCGAGAAGCAGGAGTTCCGCAGCCTCGAGAGTGGCATCGCACCGCTCGATACAGACGCCGAAGCCGGCCAACGCCACGTCGATGCCGTCGTCGACGCCTGCGAGACCAGCGTCACCGGCCTGCGAGTCGTGCTCGACAGCATCAACGGCGCCGGCTGCGTGCATACACCCCTGTTGCTACAGCGACTGGGCTGCGAACTCATCCACATCAACGGCGAGCCCACGGGCGATTTCGCCCACGAACCCGAACCGATCGCCGCCAACCTTCAGGGGCTCTGCCAGGCCGTCCGTGAGCACGGGGCCGCGGTCGGATTTGCCCAGGATCCGGACGCCGACCGACTCGCAATTGTCGATGAGCAGGGGACTTACATCGGCGAGGAGTACACACTCGCGCTGGCCGTGAAATGGGTACTATCCCAGCGACCGGGGCCGGTAGCCGCCAACCTGAGCACCTCACGCATGATAGACGATCTGGCGCGGGAGTATGGCGTCGAAGTGATCCGGACGCCGGTGGGGGAGTCCCACGTCGCCCGCAGCATGCTCAAGCATGGCTGCACGATCGGCGGCGAGGGCAACGGCGGCGTGATCGACCCGCGCATCTGCTACGTACGCGACAGCCTCTCATCGATTAGCTTCATTCTGCAGTTGCTCTCTGCCGAGGGTCGGCCGCTCAGCCAGATCGTCGCGCAAATGCCGCACTACGCTTCAGTTAAGGAAAAATTCCCCGCCCCGCGCGACGTGATCAACAAGGCCGTGGAAGAGGTTGCAAAAGAGTTTGCAAATCTGAAACCAAACATCTCTGACGGCGTCCGCGTCGATTTCGAGCGGGGGTGGGTGCATCTGCGGGCGTCGAATACCGAGCCGATTGTGCGGATCATTGCTGAGGCGGACAGTGAACAGGCCGGCCGCGAGCTGGTCGAACGGGTCCGCTCAGCCGCAAACCTCTAGTTCGAGAACTTGGGAAGTCCCGGCCGTGGGTTTCCGCGGTATCCTCACCCCCGCTGGCTGGCCGATAATATACTCCGGCCATCCATGAGACGCCGTGGTGCGTCTCCGGATCAGAGCCTGATCATTAACGTGCGGAGTACGCATGAATAACGTTCGCTCTTTTGTGGTGGTTCCGTCATTGCCGGAGCTTCTCGAGCCCTTGCGGCAACTTGCTTACAACATGTGGTGGTCGTGGAATCCGCCCGCCATGGATCTTTTCCGCCGACTCGACATCGACATCTGGCGCCGCGTCGGACACAACCCGGTGGCCCTGCTTTGGCAGGTCGATCAGGATCGACTCGACCAGGTCGCCAAGGACGATGCCTACATCGCCCAGCTCTGCCGTGTCATGGACTCGTTCTATGTCTACATGAACAGCCGCACCTGGTTCGATGAGCAGTTCCCCGACGCACCCGCCGCCCAGGTGGCTTACTTCTCGCTCGAATTCGGCCTGCACGAATGCATGCCCATCTATTCCGGCGGCCTGGGAGTGCTGGCCGGCGACCACCTCAAGTCAGCATCCGACGTCGGCATCCCGATGGTCGCGGTCGGACTCGCCTATCGACAGGGCTACTTCAAACAGCAGCTCACCGAGGACGGCTGGCAGCTCGAAAGCTATCCCGTCAGCGATGTCCACCAGTGGCCCGCCACGCTCGTCAAGGACGCCACCGACGGCTCACCCTTGAAAATCAGCGTCACCCTCGGGACGCAGGAAGTGGCCGCCGCGATTTGGCTCGTGCACGTCGGGCGCGTTCGCCTTTACCTGCTCGACACTGACGTCCCCGAAAACCCGCCCGAATATCGCGGTCTGACCTCCCGTCTCTATGGCGGTGATCGGACCATGCGCATTCGCCAGGAGATCCTGCTCGGCATCGGCGGGCTGCGTGCCCTGCGTGCCCTGGGTATCGACCCGCACATCTGCCATATGAACGAAGGCCACGCCGCCTTCCTCGCGCTCGAGCGCATCCGCCAGGCCATGCACGACCATGGTCTGAGCTACCGCGAAGCGCGCGAGGCCGTTTGCGGCGGGCACATCTTCACCACCCATACGCCCGTGCCGGCCGGCATCGACCGCTTCGATCCCACCCTCGTGCAGAAACACCTCGAGTGGATCGCGCGCGACCTCGGCATCGGTAGCCAGGAGATGCTCGCTCTCGGCCGAGAGCATGCCGACAAGCCCGAAGAGGAATTCTGCATGCCGCTGCTGGCGCTCCGGCTGGCATATCGCAGCAACGGCGTCAGCAAGCTGCACGGCGAAGTCGCCCGCGGCATGTGGCAGGGTTACTGGCCGGGAATCCCACGCGAAGAAGTGCCGATCATGCACGTCACCAACGGCATCCACACGCGCACCTGGACCAGCCAGAACATGACCGAGCTGTTCGATCAATACCTCGGCCCGCAGTGGCCCGAGGCGCCCGAGGATCATGAGCTCTGGGATCGCGTCGATGAAATCCCCGACGGCGAGCTGTGGCGCGTGCACGTCCGCCGGCGCGAGTGGATGATCGCCGCTCTGCGCCGCCGAATGAAAGCCCAGCTCAAGGGCCGCGGCGCACCGCCCGCAGAAATCAAGGCTGCGGACGAGATTCTCGATCCGGAAGCACTGACCGTTGGTTTCGCTCGGCGTTTCGCGCCTTACAAGCGTGCTGCACTGCTGTTCCGCAACCTCGACCGCCTCACTGCCCTGATCGCGAACAAGGACCGCCCGATCCAGTTCATCTTCGCCGGCAAGGCCCATCCCGCCGACGGCGCCGGCAAGGAGCTCATCAAGAGCATCGCCGCCGTCTGTCGCCGACCAGAGTTCAAACGCCGCCTGGTCTTCCTTGAAAACTATGACATGTCGCTTGCCCGTGTGCTTGTGCAGGGCGTGGACGTTTGGCTCAACAACCCCCTTAGGCTGCACGAGGCCAGCGGCACGAGCGGCATGAAGGTCCCGCCCAATGGCGGGCTGAACCTCTCCTGTCTCGACGGTTGGTGGCCGGAAGCATACGACGGCGAAAACGGCTGGGCGATTGGCGACGGCCGCGTGTATGACGACCTCGGCTATCAGGACCACGTCGAGGGCGAGTCGCTCTACAACCTGCTCGAACGCGAGATCGTGCCGCTGTTTTACGAGCGGTCGGCCGACGACGTTCCACGCGGCTGGGTCCAGCGGGTCAAAGCCTCGATCCGGACCATCGTCCCGCGCTTCTCGACCAACCGCATGTTGCGCGAATACACCCAGCTCATGTACCTGCCGGCCTGGCGGCGCGTGCAGGCGGTGAGTGCGGACAATTACGCCATCTGCCGCTCGCTGGCGGCCTGGAAGGACCACATCCGCGAACACTGGCACGAGGTGTGCGTGGCGCGCGTCGACGCCGACACGCCCGATCGGCTGACCGTCGGCGACACTCTGTCGCTGCGGGCTTACGTGCAACTGGGCGCGCTGAAACCCGAAGAGGTCGCGGTCGAAGCTTACTTCGGCCCGCTCACGCCGGACGGCGAAATCGGCACCGGCCAAGCTGTGCAACTGACCTTTGCGCAACGCGAGTCCAACGGCGAATGTGTGTTCACCGGCAAAGTGCCCTGCAACACCAGTGGCCGCACCGGCTACGCCCTGCGCGTCGTGCCGGCCCACGAACACCTGGCCGACCGCTACGACCAGGGCCTGGTGGTCTGGGGCTGAAAAGAGAGAGTCGGGCGGGCATGAACAAGTGAAGTGGGGCGGGGCACCTCGCCTGCCAGGCGGGTGTCCCATCCCAAAGTGTGACACAGGCTAATAGCCTGTGTCAGGAGACCGTTAGCCCTGTGCCGCTGCTGTGTCAGCAGTGCATTTTCCAGAAGGTGTTCCAGGGTGCCACTGCTCTTGAGCGGTGCATCTTTGAGTAGCTGGTGAGGCTACGACTTGGGTGCCATGTTTGCCCGTATAGAGTGCTGAATTACGGGCCGCTGGCCCGCCGAATGTGAGGAGAGTAATTCGTGCCTGACGAACAAACGACGGTAGCGCAACTGCGCCAGAAGGTAGCGGATTTCGTCGCCCAGCGCGAGTGGCAGCGTTATCACGACGCCAAGAACCTGGCAATGTCCATCGCAATTGAGGCGGCCGAGTTGATGGAGCATTTCCAGTGGCTGCGCAACGACGAACTGGCTGACCTTTTGGCAGATGAACGCGTCCGCAGTGAGGTTGTCGACGAGTTGGCGGACGTTGCCTGTTACGTCTTCGCGCTCAGCAACGCGTTGAAAGTGGACCTGTCCACCGCCGTGATTGAGAAGCTGAAGAAGAACGCGCGCAAATACCCGGCTGACGAATTTCGCGGGAACTATTACAAGCCGCGCGACTGACGCAACTCATGCCGGCGCACGCAGGCCGGCAGCATCATTGAACAAGGAGATGGCCATGACTTTCGCACTGCCCGATCTGCCGTTTGCCGAGGACGCGCTCGCCCCGCACATCAGTCCGGAGACGCTGCGTTTTCATCATGGCAAGCACCACGCGAAATACGTATCGACGCTGAACGAGCTGATCGAGGGCAAGCCGGAGGCGAGCCAGCCGCTGGAGGAGATCATCCGCACCGCCCCCGAGGGCCCGGTCTTCAACAACGCCGCCCAGGTCTGGAACCACACCTTTTATTGGAATTGCCTGAAGACCAGTGGTGGGGGGGACCCGACCGGTGCGCTGGCCGACGCGGTCAAACGCGATTTCGGCTCGGCTGACAAACTGCGCGCCGAGTTGGCGACGGCGGCCGCGACTCAGTTCGGCTCCGGCTGGGCCTGGCTCGTGCTCGACGGCGGCAAGCTGCGCGTAACCAAGACGCCCAACGCCGACACGCCCCTGCGCCACGGCCAGCACGCACTCCTAACGATCGACGTCTGGGAGCACGCCTACTACATCGACTACCGCAACGCCCGGCCCGACTACGTCAAGCACGTGATCGAAAACCTCCTCAACTGGGACTTCGCCGCCAACAACCTCGCCCAGGCGACCTAGCGCCCGGCTGTGGTGGGGGGCTGAAGTGTGGCACAGGCTAATAGCCTGTGATTTGGTATTTCGCACGGGCAGATTCGCCTTTGGCGAACCTGCCCATGCCACCCCCGTGCGTGCTATTGCTCTTGAGCAGGGCATCTTCATGTGCGTGGCCGGCTTGGATTTGGGTGGCATGGGTAGGCCCGCCGCTGGTGGGTTTGCCCGTGCAAAACGCTCCGTCGCGCCACCCGCGACCCTCGCCTCTCGATCCTGACCTTGGGTGGAACACCCCCCCAGCTGTCAGACTATGTCGGCCGTGCTTTGCCAACATCGGGCGGTCGGGTAAACTCACTTGTTTGGAACTTGGTTCGCGGGGACGAACTTGGAGGACTTCGAGATGCGCATGTTTGTCGCGAGCGCTCTGATGATCGTGTTGGCTGCAACCGTCGGCCTGGCTCAGGAGCACATGGGCTGGACGCAGCTCTCACTGTCCGCCTGCCAGGTGGATGACTTCCTGCGGGCCAATCCGCAGAGCGACGGCCGCGGCGTCGTCATCGCCGTGCTGGATACCGGCGTCGACCCGTCCATCCCCGGCCTCACGCACACGCCCGACGGCGCGGTTAAGGTGGTCGACTTGCAGGACTTCACCGGCGACGGCGACGTCGAGCTCCACTGGGTGCGCATCGACGCTGACAGTGGCAACCTGATCGAGTACGACGACGACGGCGCGCCCATCGAATACACCCCGCCGACCGTCCCGCCTACGCCCGCCGGCGAAGAGCGACGCTGGTGGTTCGGCTACTTCCGTGAAGCCAAGTTCGCCAACGCCGACCTCACCGACCTCAACGACAACGGCACCACTGATGACGAGTTCCCCGTCCTGATGACGGCCCTCACCGGCGACGGCGACGACCAGGCCCTAGCCTTCGTAGACACCGATCTCGACCGCAGCTTCGCGAACGAAAAACCTCTGCGCAACTACAAGCTCAACTACGACACCTTTACGCTCCATCGCGAACAGCCCGAAATGCAGATCCGCCCCATGACTTTCTCCGTGAACATCTTCATCCGGCAAAGCAAGGTCGTGTTCTGCTTTGACGAGGGTGCCCACGGCACGCACGTCGCTGGCATCGCCGCCGGCTGCGAAATCAACAATCAGCCCGGCTTCAACGGCGTCGCGCCCGGTGCCAAGCTCATCGGCCTGAAGATCGGCAAGGGCGCCGCCGGCGGCATCAGCATCACCGACAGCATGAAGGAAGCCCTCAACTACGCCGCCCGCTACGCCCGCGAACACAACGTGCCAGTCGTGTGCAACCTTTCCTACGGAGTAGAGTCGGAGATCGAAGGAAACTCCGACGTCGACAAGCTCCTCGACGACGTCCTCGAAGAGAACCCGTACCTGGTCTTCTGCTCTTCCGCTGGCAATTCCGGCCCCGGCCTCTCGAGCGTCGGCACGCCCGCCGCTGCCAGCCAGTGCTTCACGATCGGCGCGCTGATGGCCTCCGACACCGGACGCGATGTCGCCGGCTGGTCCCAGGACGATGCCGTCGTGACCACCTTCAGCTCCCGCGGCGGCGAAATGGCCAAGCCCGACATTGTCACTCCCGGTTGGTCCACCTCGACCGTCCCACGCCACGTTACTCACGGCGATTTCTGGGCCGGTACGAGCATGGCCAGCCCCTACGCAGCCGGCCTCTGCGCCCTCGTCATCAGCGACGTTCTCCAGCACGACCCGCAGGCCAAAGTCCGTGCCTGCGACGTGAAACGCGCCCTGTGCCTCTCTGCTCGCACCCTCGCCGGCATGACCCCCCTCGACATGGGCTACGGCGTCCCGCAGATGCCGCGCGCCGCAGAACTCATGAAAAAGCTCCAGACCATGGTTGCCAACGATCCGGTCATCGGCTACGACATCTCGACCGAGTGTCTCAGCGGCTACAAGTCGCGGTCGACAGCCGCCTACTGGCGCGGCCTCTGGTTCCCCACGGAAGATCGCCAGACTTTCACTATCAGCCCCGTTTTCGCACCGACCACCGATCAGGCTACGCATACCGCTTTCGTTCGCAAGTTCGAGCTGCGCTCGCTGTCGCCCTGGTGCCAGATCGAACAGGAAACCGTCTACCTTCGCAGCGAGCAGAATGCCCGCGTCTTCGTCACCTACGACCCGGAGCAGTTGCGCGAACCCGGCCTGCACGTCGGCGTCGTCGAAGCGCTGCACGAGGGATTAGTTGCTTTTCGGCTGATCAACACCATCATCGTGCCGGAGGAATTCACCCGCCCGGACAACTTCACCCGCTGGTTCAAGGGCCAGACGGCCGATGGTTGGGTGCCCGATCGCTGGTTTGTGGCTGTCCCCCCAGGAGCGTCGGCCATGCACCTGCTGCTGCGCGCGCCGGAGGGCCTCGACTCCGAGGCCGGCTTCGCCAGCATCTATGACCCCTGGGGCCATGAGTATCCGCGCTGGCCCGCGCGCCTCGACACTCAGGCTGGTCGAACCGAGATCGAGTGCTCGTTCAGTGACGACCTCGTTCCCGGCGTCTGGGAACTCCCCGTCGTCGCCAATCGTCCCGACAAGACTTGGCCCTACGATCTGCGCGTGCGTTTCTTCGGCCTCCAGGCCGAGCCGAGCATGCTGACTGACGGCGGCGCCACGCGTCCGTCCGGCGATCTGACAGTTACCAACATGTTCCCCGATCCAGTGCCCGTGCGTGCCAGCGGCGCGATCGAGGGTTTCCGCAAGCATGATGAAACCAACTTCAGGGGCTTGAAAGACACTCTCAGCTACCCCATCAGCCTGGACGGGCGTTTCAATCGCCTGCGCATCCGCCTGGAGATGGCGCCCGAGGCCTACGCGACCACGACTGATATCGCCGTGATCGTGAAGGACGCCAGCGGCGAGCCGCTCAGCACCGGCGCGTTCGATTGGCGTGTCTTTGAGGATACGGTCAGCACACGCGGCAATGGCTCCGTAACGGTCGAGATCATCGGCGGCTTCGCTGTCTCGGACGACAAGCGCGAAACGCCGATAACGGTGGACATCGACCAACTGTTCTCGTCACCGGTTTCAGTGTCGACGGAGTACGACGGCTCGTCGAGCTTCGTCTGTGTGCCGGGAATCCCGATCTTGATCGAATGGTCGGCCCGCGAGAGCCTGGACGACATCCCGGGCGGGACCCGACCCGTCGGCTACCTCGAGTTCGAGGAGCGCGGCACCGACGACGTAGCGTTGCGTGTGCCGATCGACATCGGCGGCTGACGTTGGCACCGGCGCTGCCGGCATCTTGAGCTAGGTGGCCCAGGCATCTGATCCTGCCAGTTGATATTCCGAAGCCGAAGTAGGGCGGGCGCCTTGCCCGCCCTCTTCTTTCCTCACTTGTGCACGGAGGGCCGGGAAATGTGCAGATCAGCGGTCATCGGTGTGCCTGCTAGCGTTGTACATGATGCCGACATGATCAATAGCCGGTCAAGAATCACCACTAGAGGGGGGGCTTCCCTCGCTGGGGACGATTGTGTCGCGTCGCTTTCGAGGTGATACTAATACCCCACTGTGCGGAGGCTCAGGTCTCTGTAGGTTTGTTATCACGTCAGGCACCAGTCGCTGCGAATCTGTTTGTTCTGAAAGGAATCCACTCATGCGTGTTCGAAGCTCACTGATGACTATTGGATTATGTGTGTTGCTCGTTGCCGGTCTCGGAGGGTGTCCGTCGGACATCATTTCCGGTCTGCCCGGCATCGGGACGGGTGATTCGGATGACACCGGCGATGGAGCAGATACCGAGAAGAGCCTCCATGAGAAGATCTTCACCGAGATCGTTACCGGCGGTTTCTCGGGCACCGATAGCTGTCTCCAATGTCACTCGGATGAGGGCGAGGACATTCTCCAGACCGGCCACTGGACCTGGCAGGGTGCGACCCAGACCATCGAAGGCCAGGATGGCCAGGTGCACGGCAAGAGAACCTTGCTGAACAGCTTGTGAGTGGGCATCTCCGGCAACGAGGGTCGTTGCGCGCAGTGCCACATCAGCTACGGCTGGACCGACAACACGTTTGATTTCACCGATACCAGCAACATCGACTGCCTGATTTGCCACGACAGCACGGGGATTTACAAAAAACATCCATCAGCTAGCGGTGGCGGCGGGCTGCCCGCCATGATGATCGACGGCGAACTGACCGTCGTCGACTTCACCGACTTGCAGGACGTCGCCTACGGCGTCGCAGTCCCCACGCGGGCCAACTGCCTCGCTTGCCATGCCAACGCCGGCGGCGGCGACAACGTCAAACATGGCGATCTCTCCAGCAACATGGTCAGCCCGACCGAGGATATGGACGTTCATATGGGCGGCCAGAACTTCACCTGTCAGCGCTGCCACACCGAGGCGCGGCATCGCATCGGTGGCACCACCGCCGTGCACAGCTACGAGCGCGAAGTTTCCTGCGATGATTGCCATAGCACTACGCGCCCCCACAGCGGCAGCCTGACCGCTTCTGTGCTCAACATTCACACCGACCGCGTCTCCTGCCAGGCCTGCCATATCCCCACCATTTCACGCGATATGGCTACCGTGACCGAGTGGTACTGGGATGAGGCCGGCGAGGACCGCACCAATGTCGCGGAGCAGTATGGCCGCTCAACTTACTCCAAGCTCAAGGGCCGCTTTGTGTGGCGCCAGAACGTTGAGCCCACGTTGTTGTGGTACGACGGAAACTGGCAGCGCAAGACCGTCAACGGCGAAGACACCTATGACGAGGCCGGCACCGCTGCCGACCCGATTCTCCTCGCGGCCCCGACGGCAACCATAGACACCGCCGGTGCCAAGCTTTATCCCTTCAAGAAGCTCATCGGTCGCCAGATCGTCGACTCGACCAACAAACGCGTCATGTTGCCGCACCTGTTCGGCACCAAGTCCGGAGACAACCCTTACTGGGCCAAGTTCGACTGGGACCTCGCCTTGCAGGACGGCGCCGCCTACACCGGGCAGCCCTACAGCGGCGACTACGGCTTTGCCAACACCGTTATGTACCTCAAGGTGGATCACGAGATCCCGCCCGTATCTGAGGCACTCACGTGTGAGGATTGTCACGGCGTAACCGGGTTCTTCGAATCGCTCGGGTTCGATGAGGATCCGTTCGGAATCTGACCCCCATTTCTCCTCCCCTCCTCCGCTCGCGGGGGAGGGGAGAGCGGGGCCGGCCGATATTCCCAGCCCGCGCCGTTTCTTGATCGATCCCCCAACCACGCACAATAACGGCGGGCAGTGCCGCCGCTCGGCCGCTGCCCGCCTGAGCTGTTCCCGTGGCGATTGCCTTCCTGGCGGCTACTCGGTCAGTAGCCGTTCCGCCTCCTCCAACATGTCACGAACATAGTCCGGGTTGTGCATGCCGAGTGACCCGTCGCCCAACACGTAGTGATACAGGAATCGTGCCTTCTTCACATTCTCCGCGACGGCGTCCTGGTCCACCGGCCCGCCCTCGGCAGCGTATTCCCACGTCGCCGGGGCGCCCAGCAGATCTTCGATCCGATCCAGCCGACCCTGAATCTCGGCCTTGAGCGTCGCCTGCACCGCCCGCGCTTGAGTTACCGATGGGTGGCACCCGCTGATCGTGCAACTGAACTGGTTCACTTCAAACGAATGCCCGGAAATGGCCGGGGCTAGTTCCGTCTCGTAGTCCTGGCGGAACATATGACACGTGGCACACTGCTCCGGTGCAAACGAGTGCACTGACACCCGGCTGAATACGAGCACGTCAGTGTCGAACCCCGAGTCGGTCTCGGGCAGCGCCATCTCGCCGAAGTACACGTTCGATTGCACGCTGTGGTGCGGTCCTCGCGACGTGGCCGTCCACTCCCGGCCGCGACTGTGGTGACACTGTCCGCACAGGTTGAAACGCGTGGCGTCCGTGGCGGCGGCGATTGTGTTGGTCGCTACCGGCGTCTTGACCTCGACGAATCGCAACTGGAAGTCTCGCCCCTCGTCCGGGTCAGCTGCATTCCCGGTCTGTTGATGCGGATCGTGGCAGATAGCACATTCGACCGCGTTCATCTCGTTCACAGTCAGACCTTTGAGCAGATCGTCATCCACCGTTCGAGATTTCAGTACCGCCTGATAGTAGTAATCGCCCGAATGGCACGTGCCGCAAGAACTGAGCGAACTGCCGGCGGCAAAACTGTCGGCCGTGTGTTCGTCGACCGTTGCGTGCGCAGACTCCGTCCACTCCTCGTAGTGCGGATGGTGAGTCCCGGTATGACACGTCCCGCACATTTCCGACGAGATACTCACCTCCGGCCGGAGCGATCGGTCGACAACGTTCTCGGCGTGCTCGCGAGCGCCACCATGACACGATTCGCAGCCCACGCCGGCCAGATCGTTGGTCGACGCGCGATCGACGAATCCGCCCGTCTCGCCATACCCGACAACGTGGCAGGGCAGGCACTGCGCATTGGTATCCTGGCCGATCGCTTCCAGCGTCTCCAGGGCTGTGGCGTGTATGGTCTCGGACCAGTTGCCATGCGTCGTGACGTGGCACAGCCCACATCGCGATGACCCGATGAATTTCCCGCTGATGCCGTCGTCCCCGACGATGGTACCGGTGTTGTCGCCTGTATCCGTGTCGTCGCCGGTGCCCGTATCAACAGGACAACCGCCCAACAGAAGTACGTATCCCACGACCAGAGCGGTGAACGAGCCCGTGAGAAGAAGACGCTGGTTGCTGAAGGCTGACATGTTAGTGGCTCCATGCGTGCGGCGGGAATGATCGAGGTCGGCACGGGCACAACACATTCGCAGCGCCCCGGCTCGGCGGACCTCGTAGACGTTCGTACGACATAAGCTCGCGCCGCAAACTAAAATCATGTTACTGCCAATCAAATGCGAATGTAAACGGGCGGCGGTCATCTTCCGGGGCGTTTTTCTCACCTATATCGACGGGTGTGAGGCCGGCCGCTACTCCCCGCATTTGCAGGCTCCGCTGGTCATACCTGTACACGCTAGCTTGTCAGACCAGGTGGTTACGCACGGCAAAACTGACCGCCTCGGCCCGCGAACGCAGATTCAGCTTGCGATACAGACTCTTCAGGTGTGTGCGGACGGTCGATGTCGAGATGGCTGTCTGTGTGGCAATCTCCTCGTTCCCCAGGCCACGTCCCACCAGCCGCAGAATGCGCAGTTCCTGTTGCGTCAGGTTGGCCACCGGTTGGGGCGGCATATGGCCGCTCGTTAGGTCCAGCAGCCGGTTGGCGACGGCGTTCGACAGCTCTATTCGGACGGCCCGTTCCGCTGTCACGTCGCAGATCAACAACGCTCTCCCGATCAACTGTCCAGCGCCATCCGTGCAGCGCGTCGCATTGACCTTCAGTTCCATCGGCTCCGGGTAGCTGATCGACACGGCGGTCATCGTGTTCGATTCCCGATCTGCCGTGTCCAGCCAGAACGCGATCAGTTTCGGATCGCCCAGAGTCTGTTCCAGCGGACGGCCGCGGCATTCCTCTAGATTCGAGCCCAGCACACGCTCTGCCGCTCGGTTCAGCCAAACGACTCGTCCACTCTCATTGGCCAGGACCAGTCCCGTAGACAGGCCCGCTATAGCCTTGAGGACGAGGCAATCGTCTAGGCACTCGCCGTTGGACCTGTTGAAACCCTTCATGTCAACCTTTCTCGACGAGCTGCTGGACGCTACGCCTGCTGCTGGCTGGGCCGGCGATCGGGCGGCCGTGGACGCGGAGGCACTCCGTTCGCGGCGACCAGCATGGAGAGGCCCCAAGCTCAAAAAGCTCGCTTGCGACCCTTGCAATCGATTATAGTCTCGATTGAACAGTCCCGCTGTTCTTGGTAGCACTTCGCACAGGTCCGGCACGCCGCGTCGGCGGAGCCCTACACTCGCAGGAATCCCGCAATGCAATGCTCTCCAGATAGACGCAGCTCCATGTTGCTACGTCGGCGACGCAGCGCTGTAGCCGCGACATTGCTGGCCGCGTTATGGCTGCTGCCGTCGCTCGCCCTGGGCGACGACCCTGAAAACTGTCTGTTGTGCCACCAGTTTCGCGGGTTGAGCCGCTACGATCGATCCGCCGACCGCGTCCACCTGTTCACCGTCGATCCGAACTACATCCACCGCCTCGAAGGGCCCCACGCACGTCTTGCATGTACCGCCTGTCACCCGCGCGACGAAGTCGCCGAGATTCCCCACCGACCCGTCTCGCCCGTGAATTGCCTGCAAACCTGCCACCTCAGTACCAGCGACGAAGTCGATCGACAGTTCAGTCACCAGAACATCGCCCTCATGCTCGCGGCCAGCGCTCATCAGCCCGATAAGCTCGCCGCCGCCAAATTGCTCGGTGGGCCGCTGCTGCAGAAGGACCAGTCGACCTGTCTATACTGCCACGATGAACCCGTCTTCCGCACGCTCGATTGGGCCGGCCAGATCACCGGCACACTCTCCGACCGTCTCGATCGGTGCGACGTCTGTCACCTCACCCAGGTCCCCGCGGACGTCGCGTACTACGTTCGGCACGTCGGGGCGCGCCTGCAACCTGCACGCCCGCCGCTGGAGCAGGCCCAGATCTGCGCCGTCTGTCACGCCGACGCCGAGTTCCTGCACAACACCGGCCTGCACAACGCCGTCGCGAGCTACGTCGGCAGCTTCCACGGCAAAGCCGCTCTGCTCGGCGACGAGCACACCGCCGAGTGCGTTGATTGCCACGTATCGCGCGGTGCCAACGTTCACCAGATGCTCGGCCAGGCGGATCCACGTTCCGCCGTTCATGTCGACAACGCCGCCCAATCCTGCCGCAGTCCCCAGTGCCACCCGCGGGCCGACGTCGCGCTCAGCGCCGCCGGCGTCCACCTCAACCTCTGGGGGCAACGCGCCACGCTCGAGTATGGCGTCGCGCTCGCTTTCATAATCCTCACCATCTTCTCCTTCGGCCCATCGCTGGTCATCTGCCTGCTCGAACTGTTCCAGATCGTCATCGGCCGCCACCATGAACGCGGCCCCGCGCTGCATCACCTCGTCGAAAACATCCTGCGTCAGCCCGGCGGCCGGCAACGCCTCAAACGCTTCACCATCAACCAGCGCGTCCAACACTGGATCCTGGCACTGCTCTTCGTCACCCTCGTCCTCACCGGCTTCCCCATGAAGTTCGCCTCCGCCGGCTGGGCCCAAACCCTCATCCAGTTCTTCGGCGGCCTGCGCATCGCCCGCCACATCCACCACTGGGCCGGCATCACGCTCGTGGTCGGTTTCGCCGCCCACGGCGTCTACGCCCTGGTGACCATGCTGCATAAGGCCCGCCAGCGCCAGCCCGACGGAACCCCCGTCGGCCTGTTCCGTGCCGCCTGGAACCTCCCCATGCTCATCCGCCCCGACGACCTCGCCAAGGGCGGGCTCTACATGATGTACCTCCTCGGCCTGCGCAAACACCCGCCCACCTTCGGACGCTTCACCATCAAGGAAAAGTTTGAATACCTCGGCGTGTTCTGGGGGACCACGCTGCTCGGCATCACCGGCGCTCTGCTCTGGGGCGAGCAGTTCTTCTCACACTACATCCCCGGACGCGCGCTCAACATCGCCCTCATCGCCCACACATACGAGGCCTTCTTGGCGATGATCCACGTCGGCATCCTCCACATCGTCAACGTCATCTTCCAGCCGCACGTGTTCCCACTCTCGCCCGCCACCATCACCGGTAACACTCCCTCCGACGAGCTGGCCGAGCAGCACAGCGACTTCGTCGAGGACGCCGCCCGCGACCTGAACGTCCAGCTCAACACGGGAGGTGCCCATGCCTGAATCAGCCACCAAAGCCAAACGCCCCGCACCACCGTTGTGGCCGCGGCTCAGGCACCTCGTCCTTGAGCTCATCAAACGCACCTACGCAATTGCCATCATCATCCTCACCGCTTGGCTAAGCTACTGCGCCCTCAGCTACCTCATCGTCACCCTCATGGTCCCCCAGCCCGCTCCCGAGCAGATCGTCGGCATCCCCAAACGCCTCACCGAACAGGTGCTCCAGACTCGCCAGGACGAATGGCCCGGCGTCCAGGTCAGCGAAAACCCGCGCATCCCCCTCGCCCACTACCACCGCATCGAAGGATGGATCCAACCCGACCAGTACAACAACTGTACCCGCGCCGGCTGCCATTCCCCGCTGCCGCACTCTCGCCTCAAGGAAGTCCGCGCCTTCCTCAACATGCACGCGACCAGCATTCATTGCGGCGTGTGTCACCTGGCCACCACACGCCGCCCCCTGGCCACAACCTGGTACGACCTGAAAACCGGCCAGCCCGGCCAAACCCCAGCCGTGCTGCGACTATTCGGCTGGATCACCTCGCCCGCGGGGCAGGACGCGCTCGCCCACCCGACCTCGGCCGTTCAGGACCAGCTCGTCGAGCGTTTCAAACAGGCCGCCGACGAGGCTGGCGGCGACCGCGCCCTGCGCAGGCTGGCCGAACACTTCGCCAATGTCTACGCCGGCAGCCCCGCTTTCCAGCAATTGGTCGAGCAGGCCCGGACAACCCTGCCGCGACACTTCCGCGGCCAGTATGGCTCCAAACTCGCCCGGCTGGATGACACCGGCCAACTTATCCTCAGCTTCCCAAACAACGCGGACGCAGTGCGCAAGTACCTCGCGCTGCCCGAAGACGCTCGCGCCCGCGAGGGTGGGCAACTCCTCCCACTGATCCACGCCGGCCAGCGCACCACGCCACTGAACTGCACCGATTGTCACCGCGAGCACGATCGCCTGCTCGACTTCGCAACCGCCGGCTATCCCGATGTGCGCGTGCGGATGCTGTTCGCGCCGGCCGTCTTCCGCATGATCGAGCATATCAATGCCGGCGAGCCGTTCTACCTGCCCGATTTCATTTCGCCGAGCCAGACGCCCGCCGACCGGCCAAAACCCACCGCGGCGCCGGTAGGGAGGGCGGATCAGTGAAGTTCCGGCAGCGTTGCACACTGTGGGGGGCCGTGCTGCTGGTCAGCCCTGCCCTCGCGGCCGCCCAGAATCACCCCATCACCGGGCAAATCACGCATCACTACACCGCCGCCGACACGCCGCTGCAAATGCCCACCGACGTCGCCGTCGCTCCCGCCGGCCAAGTCTACGTCAGCGATGGCGTGAATCACCGCGTCGCGATTTTCTCGTCAACCGGCGACACCCTCGGCACAATCACCACCGCCGGCCAGCAGCCGCTGATTGCCCCCACCGGCCTCGACGTCGACACCGCCGGCCACCTCTGGTTGGCCGACGCGGGGCGGATGCAAATCCTCGTCTATTCTCCCGATGTCCAACTCGAACGCATCATCGACCTGGCCCAGCTCTCCGCTGCCCCTATCGACGCGACCGACATCGCCGTCGACACCGACCGCAGCCGCCTCTGGATCGTCGACAATGATGGACAGCGGCTCCTGCGCCTGGCGCTGGACGGCGGCCCACTCGCCAGCTTTGGCCGCAGCGGAATCGGCCTGATCGAGTTCGACCATCCATTCATGCTGTCCGTTGCCGCCGCCACCGGCAACGTCGTCATATCGGATGTGCTCAATGGCCGAATCGTCCTGCGCAACGCCGACGGGCTCGCCGTCCGTACGCTCGGCTCCTATGGCGCACGCCTCGGACAGCTCTATCGCCCCAAAGGCGTGACCTTCGACCACCACCAGCGCATCTGGGTCAGCGACAGCGACCTCGGCGTCATCCAGGCGTTCGCCACCGACGGCGAACTGCTTGGCGTGTTGCGCGATGAACACGGCACGCCCCTCCACTTCGCCCATCCGATGGGCCTCGCGTTCGGCCCCTCAGACGAGTTATACGTGGTCGAGCTGGCCGCCAACCGCGTTACCCGCGTAACGCTCAACATCAACCCGACCATCCGCGCCCCTCGACCCCCACGCACCACGCTCGCCGGCGCACAGCCTCGTGCCTGCACGCTCTGTCATTTCGAGTGGCTTCCCCCGCTCGACGAAGGTCGGCCGACCGAACTCACCGACGTCCCACCCGACTCGCCAGAGCAGCCCTACGCCAGCCGCAGCGAAGTCTGCCTCTCCTGCCACGACACCTCCGTCGAAGATTCCCGCCGGCGTGTCTGGGTCGAGCATGGCCACCGCGTCGGCGTGCAACCGCCCGCGGACATGCACATCCCCGATCGGCTCCCGCTCCACGATGGCGCGCTGAGCTGCCGCACGTGTCACTCCGCCCATGCGCGCGGCAGTTCCGGGCAGGCGCTCTGCGCTGCCGTCTTCCTCCGTGTCAGTGAAAGCCCGACGCAGCTATGCACCGCCTGCCACGCCGGCTACACCCAGGGCACTGCCGCCGGCATGCACCCGGTCGGCGAAAACCTGCCCCTCGCCTGCCCGGACCAGAAATCCGCAACCGCCGCGTCGGCTACCAACGTCGATTGCCTCACCTGTCACACCGGCCACGGTGCCCAGCAGACGCTGCTCCTGCAAAGGGGGATCGCCGACAACGCGCTCTGCCTGAGCTGTCACACCGATTTGCAGCCAGCGCCGCTCGCCGCCGACGAGCCCCCGAATCATTCCAGCCGGCCCATTCTGAACGAGACACAACGGACGATCGCGCACGAGTTCAACACCGACGTCGGTACCCAGGGCCAGCTTCTCTGCGTCACGTGTCATCGTTCGCATTCCGCCCCCGTCGCGCGGGCCCTGCTCGCGTTTGATCCGGCCCAGCGCGACTACTGCGGCGCCTGCCATCCGGACCAGCAAGCCGTCGTCGGCACGACCCACGATCTTCGCCGCAGCGCCCCCGACGCGATCAACGTCGCCGGCCTGACGCCAGCGCAGGGTGGCGCGTGCAGCGCTTGCCACACCGCCCACCGTCCCGGCCAGGAGCCGCTGGTAACCACTCAGGACCAGCGCGGCCAGTGCACGAGTTGTCACACCGCGGGTCGCCTGGCCGCATCGCACGCCCTGACTGACGTGAACCACACCGCCGTTGGCTGTATCAAGTGTCACGATCCGCACGTCGCTGATCGGCCCGATTACCTCGCCGCCCAGCCCAGCGATCTGTGCCGCAGTTGTCACGGCGAATACGCTGCTCTGCTCACCGGCCCGCACGACCTGACCCGCGCTCCGAACGACTGGCCGGCCGCCGCCACGCAGACCGCCGATCCGTGCTTGGCGTGTCATCGTGTCCACGGCGACGCCCAGGCCGGCCTCGCCCGCATCGCCGGACCACACGACACGCCGACCGCCGGCGTCACCTGTGCCGCCTGTCACGCGGACGCAACCTCGGACGCCACCGGACCGCGCACTTTGCGTCACCCGCTCACAGTAGCAGGGGACCACCCACTCAATACCGACCTGCCGACCGTCACAACCGCCGGCGTACAACAATTGATGTGCCGAACGTGCCACGATCCGCATGGCCGGCCGAACACGCTCGCGTTGCTGCGCGGGCAAACCCCGCAGGATTTGTGCCTGACCTGTCATCCCGACCAGCGCAACATCGGCGTAGCCGGGCACGCGCGCGACGTCCTGGCGACCGCTGGGTTACAGTCGTCGGCTTGCCGGCCCTGCCACAGCGTTCACGGCGCTCCGGATGCCGTGCAGGCCGAGTACCTCTGGTCATGCAACCTGCTGGGTACCGCAACAACCCCGGACACGGCCCCCGTCAACCAGCCCGTACCCATCAGCGACCAGTATTGTCAGGGCTGCCATACTTCCGGGGGCCCGGCTCCGACCGTCAACGCGGTACACCCGATTGTTGAGATGTACAACGCCGTCGAACCGGGCACGCCCGGCTTCCTGCCGCTCTTTGATGGACACGGGGTGGTTAGTTCCCAGGGAATGATTCGTTGCCGGACGTGTCACTTGTCGCACGGGCGTGAACAGCCGCTGCCCGTCCGTGCCGGCGTCGAAAACATGGATGGCCGCGAACGCCGCGCCCGCCAATGGCACCTCCGCGCCCTCGGCGAGGACAACGTCTGCTCACACTGTCACGGCTTCGAGGCCCTGCGACGCTTCATGTTCTTCCACGACCCCGAACAACGTCACGGACCAATCGAAGACGGCTGATCCGCTTCAAAAAACGCCCCAGTGTGCCACTGCTCTTGAGCAGTGGATTCTCGGATGTCAGCGCCTGAGCGCCATGCGCAGCCCGCCGCTACTCCCGCGGCCTCGCCCCGCCCGCAGCATTGAGCACCTCCAGCGCCTGTTCACGCCCGAACTCCAGCGCACCCTGCGGGGCTGCATTCATCGGTGTCTCGCTCGGCTTCGCCTGCTCCTGGTACATATGCAGCGTCCGCGTCGGAAACGCGAAGTCCACCCCTAGTCGCTGCGCCAGACGGATGATATCCAGGAACAGCCGGTGTCGTTCTGCCAGTTCCTTGCCCCAGTCATCCACGTCGTGGAAGCAGTACAGCATGATGTCGATTGACGAATCGTTGAACCGGCTCACGTACACGTGGAAATAGTCCTTCCACGTGTGCGGGTGTTGCCGAATGATCTCGCGAATCCCCTCGCAGAACGCCTCCAGTTGTTCCGGCGTCGTCGAATACGTGACGGAGAGTTGCGCAAACGTCCGCCGATACGTCCGCCTCTGAAAGTTCTCAATCGTCGCGTTCATGATCTCGGAGTTGGGCACGACGATCTGCGACTTCCAGAACGTTCGGATTTTCGAACTACGCAGGCCAACCGATTCTATGATCCCTTCGGTCCCGCCGATCTTGACCCAGTCGCCTACCTGGAACGGCCGATCCAGTACGACGTTTACCGAGCCGAAGAAGTTCTTGATCGTGTCCTGTGCCGCGAACGCCACGGCAAAACCGCCGATCCCCAGGCCGGCAAATAGCGTTTCGATGGCAACGCCGAAGACCACGTTGATCATGAACACGATGCCCAGGGCGATCGCGACCACCTTGAGCGACTTCTCGATCAGCGGCACCAGCACGTCATCGACCCGCGAGCGGCTGCGCGATGCACGCACGGCCGCGTAGCTCATCACCACGCCGACCAGGTGATAGCCGGCCACCGCCCCCGTCACGGTCACCAGGATCCGCAGCACCCAGAAGATCGACGTCATCGCCGTCGTCCCCAGGTCCAGCAGCAGGAACCCAATCCACCACATCAGCGCCATTGCCAATAGCGCAACCGGCCGCATCTCCTTCCGAAACGCCCCCCGCAGAAACGCCTGACCCTCGGTACGCAGTAACCACCGCGCCAACGCCGGCAATAGCACATGCAACAGCCGATAGATCACCCAGCCCACCAGCAGGATCGTCGGCACTCCGATCCATTGCCACAGTTTCAGCCCCAGCCACTCGTGTTTCAGTTCCGTCGGAATCACGTATTCGCGCAGGTACAACGCCGGCAGACTTGTGAACGACAGACGCACATCGTGCCAGTCCGCGCTCAGCGGCCGATCCTGAAATACCTCGTACAAGGGCTCGATATCCTCGACCGTTCGCGGCGTGAACAGCCACTCCCCGGGCCGATCCGGATCCTGTGTCGGCCCAATCTCGATTCGCCCCGCCCGGTGGGTCAGAATCACGTACGGCTCGGTCGCTGCGGGGTCGTCCGGCACCGTCTGCAACGTGATCGCCGGCCGCCGCGCCAAAATCATCAGCAACTTACCCGCCAGCGTCTTGACCAGCTCCAACTGCCCCGGCTCCAGCTTGCCCGTGTTCAGACACATCGCCGCATCGTCCAGACGATCCTCGTGCATCGCCGACAGAAACGTTGCCAGCGTTGCCCGCGGCGTCGCCCGCGGATCGCGCGTTGCCTCGACCGACAGCTTCGCCGCCATATCCGGAATGCGTGCCACAGTGTCCGATGAAAACTGCCACTGGCTCGTGCCATCCGCCACGTTCCCACGCCGCACCAGCAGCACCTCGATCCGCGGCGCTTCCGGATGGGTCGAGTTGTCGATCGCGAACGTGCCCTTGTGCTCCGCCTGCGGCTGATCGTGCAATTGCTCCAGTTGCAGATCACCATCTGACAGCAATTTCCCCAGAATACGCTCCAGCCCCAGGATCAGCCCGGGACCATGCTCGTCTAGATACTGCTGCACCGCCTCCGGCGACTGATCCTCCAGACCCGCAACCACCAGCGACAGGTCCAGGCACGCCAGCGCCGCCTGAAACGCGTCCGCGTCCTTCGTCTCCTTGAACTCCTGCGCCCGCTCCAGGAAAAACCGCACCAACCCACGCGGCGAACGCAGTTCCGCGTTCACCTCCACCACCGGCGCCGGTGCTCGTTCAGGCTCCAGCAGTTCGTCCAGCTTCTCGTGCCATGCCGGGATCGACGCCACCGTCTCCGGCGAAAACTTCCAGTCGAATACCGGCGACCCCTCGGTCCCCGGACGCTGCAAACGCGTCATCCGCAACACAATCTGGTTACAGGGCAGCGATTGCGGCGGCTTGGTCGCCGCCTTCTTCGGCAACATCTCCTCATCTTCAAGATCCACACACCCGCGCGACATCATCGCCTGCACGATGTCGGAGAGCTGCCGCACGTATACCGGTCCAACCTCATGAAGCTCGGCCTGGTCCGTGCTAACCGTGCTGAAATCCAGGCAGCGAATCGCCTCGCGATAGTGCTCATAGCCCCTCACCACCGCGACCGCCGCTTCGTCTGCCGGCTGAGTCGTGGGTTGCGTGGCCGCGGCCGCTTCGGCCGCCGCCAGGTTCTCCGCCGCCTGCGTCGCCGTAATCAGGAACCGCTGCATCAGCGAATAGGGCGATCGCAGATGATGAACCTGCTCGCCGGTGGCTTGGCTCGCCGGCTGCGTCGTCGCTGGTCCGGAAGGTGTTTCCTGACCGACCGCCGGCAGCATGTTGCCGACCAGTAGTGCCAGCGCAACGCCAAGAATTCGTATCTGCATCAGTCGCCTCGCTCTCCAGGCTGATTGACCGTCCCCATGCCCACACTCGTCCCGGTACTGTAGTAGCGCGCGCCAAGCTCCTCAACCGTAACGCTCACGGGGCGGGCCCGTCGCCAGGAACCATTCACCCTGCCGACCACCGCCCGCCGCGAGTATCGGCCCCGCCGATCACTTGCCCGCCGCCCACGCTTTTCAGCCCATGACGAACATCTGATATTATCCGCTCTGAGTAGCCGGTATCGCCCCAAACGCTCCCGACGCCACCCTATCGGACCACCCGATCCGACCGCTTCGCTCGACCAACCCCCGTCCGTTGGCCATACAATGTGACGAATCGTTTCTCGCCGTATGCCTCCAGGAGGGCAGTGTGAGTCGTTCCTTCAATCTCCGCGCCACGCGTCTGCTGATTCTGTTTATCCCCACCCTGCTCATCGCCGGCTGCCCGGTCGATTCCACGTTGATCGACACCCCCGCGGCCCTCGCCGGCACCTACTGGGTTGAATATGCCGACCAGACCCTCTCCGTCTTCGAACTCCCCGAATACCGCGGCGAAGAGGGCGTCTGGCACACCTTCGAAATTGCCGTCCCCGACTGGTACACCGGGCCGGCCCTCTACGAGGTCAACGACGACGGCTCCTGGCAACGCCTCACCGACGACCCCGACCTCACCCTCGACGAGGTCCTAATGCTCTACGATCCCCCGCCGGCCCCCTGACAACTCCTCAGATCTCCTTCACCTACGCTTCCAGATACCGCCGGGCCCAGCGCGCCAGCATTTCCGCCACGAAACGTGCATCCTCCTCCCGTTTGATCAACAAGTGATCCGATCCGTCCAGGCTGATGAAGCTTTTCGGATATTGGGCCGCCTCAAAGATCAGTCGCGCCTCTTCGATCTTCACCACCTCATCGTCAGGCGAGTGAAACACCAACAGCGGCTTGCCCAGCTCGGCCGTCTCACGCGGAATGTCATGCTTCCGCAGATCCTCCAGCAACTGCCCGCGAATTCGGATCGCCCGGCCCATCACGTCCACGTCGGCCTGCTCGCCCGGCCCCAGGCGAGGCGCTTGCCGCGTCAGAAACTCGCGTAGATGTGCGGTCGTCGCCGGCGCCGCAATGGTCGCGACCGCCCGCGTTTCCGGAATGTCACCAGCCGCGGCCAGGGCGGCCGTCCCGCCCAGGCTGTGCCCGATCAGGATCTGCGGAGCCCGATAATTCTCACGCAGAAAGTCGGCTGCCCGGACCAGGTCGGCCAGGTTCGATGTGAAATCCGTCTCCGCAAACAGCCCGCCGCTCTCGCCCAGCCCGGTGAAGTCAAACCGCAGCAGGGCGATGCGATGCTCCACCAACTCGTGAGCGATCCAGTTGATCGCCTTCAGGTCCTTTGTGCAGGTGAAGCAGTGCGCAAACAGCGCATAAGCTCGCGGCTCATCCGCCGGCCGATCCAGCCGACCTACGACCCGCTCCCCCAGTGCACCGGTAAACTCGACCCGTTCCCGTTTGAGCGACATCAGTTTCTCCAGGCATGCACCTAGGCCACCCCCCAGTCCAGACCGTAGGCGCGCCACCGCCCGCTGGCAAGCCGCGGCTGCCTCTGGCCCGCAGTTATAGGAACCCCGTCCCGTTCAGCAGTGCCGCTGCTGCTGCTAGGACCGAATACGTTTAATACCGCCCGTGTTTCGGACGATGCACACGATGCGGGGCGAGTATATGAGTCCCGTACCGCGTTGGGTTATCCCGCGTTCCGCCAGGCCAGGATGCCGAGGTTGCTCATGCCGACGTTAAGTGACTCGCACCACATTGCCGGTGATTTCACACTTACCAGCACCGCCCCGGGCACTAGTCTGAACCCCGCCCGTCGCTCGCCGCGGTCACCGTCCGAAAAATGGAGAACCCTCTGCGACGACTTGACCGAGCGGGCCGAGGCCCTGCGCCGTTTGCGCGACGAGATCGGCCCACGGACGGCCGAGCTGGATCGGCGTGGCCGTCAGCTTGATCAGCGGCAGGCCGAAATCGAACAGCAGGCTCGGCAGGCCGACAAACGCGCCGCCCAGATCGAGCAGGGCAACGCCGCCTTGCAGGCCCTCTCAACCGATCTGGAACGCCGCATGTTGGGGCTCGATCGCCGGGAGGAAGAACTGCGGTCCGTGTCCGAGCGGCAGGAGTCGCGGGAGCGCCGGCTCGCAGACCGCACGATGGCACTGGATGCCCGCGAAGACGAGCTCAACGCCCGCACTCACGGGCTGCACGAACGCGCCAGATCCCTGGACGCGCTGGCCGACGAACTCGGGGCGCGCAGCCGGGATGTTGATGCGCGTGTCGCCGAGTTGGCCACCCGCATGCGTAAGCTTGACGAGGGCCAGGAGCATATCGAGGCCATCACGAGTCGGCTCGATTCCCAGGCGGCCGAGATTAACACCCAACGGGCCGATCTGGATGCCCGCGAGCGTGAGCTGGCCGATCGTGAAAGCGTCGTCGCTCAGCAGGTTCGCCAGAACGACGAGCAGTCTGCTCTCGTGGCCCAGCGTGAGCGCCAGGTGGAAGAACGTGATCGGGCCGTGCAACGACGTCTACGCGAACTGGCCACGCGCGAACGCGAGTTGGCCGCCCGCGCCGCCGAAATCGAGCAGAACGCCGCCGAGCTGGCCGAGCAACGCGGCAATCATGATCGGCGGGAAGACGACCTGGTCCAGCGCGAGGAGCAGCTCCAGAAATCGCTCGGCACGTTGCGTTCATGTCTGGTGCCACTGGACGGACTGAACCCTCCCGTTACCGACGATGAGGATACTGCCGGCTCGTCACCCGGACACGCTTCGGCAGAGACGCTCCTGCGTACTGCGGACACCAGCGTCGAACGGCTGCGCGCCGCGTTGCGCATGGTCCAGGCCCAGCGTGGCGAGTCCGCCGCTGCTTCGTCCGAGAACGAGGCTGAGCCGGCCACTGTCCGCGCCGACCAGGCAGAACCCGCGGCTGCCGACGTCTAGCACTTCCTTCTACAGCGGTTGGCGTTAATCCAGTCCGTGCCCCGCCTACGACTCGCCCAGCTTCTGCGCGACGCTCTTCAGTTTGTCGTCCATGGTCTGGTCGCGATCCACCCGCGTGCCGACACGCAGCGTGGTTGAGATCCGCGGCGCCCCCATTTCGTGCACGACCTCGTGGCAGCGCTTCACTGCCGCAAAGACCGCATCCCACTCGCCCTCGATGTTTGTCCCATAAGCATGCAACTGCTTCGTCAGTCCCGCTTCGTTCACGACCCGTTCGCAGGCCGCCACGTATTTCGAAACTGATACGCCGACTCCGATCGGCACCACGCAGAGATCAACGATGACGTGCATTCGGCTTCTCCATATCCACCCCCCGAAAAACCGGGTTCCAACCTGATCCTAGCGCGTTTGCAAGCATGCTCACCCGTACTGCTTCGAAAGCGGCATCTGGGGTTACTTCGCCGGCTTGTATGCCTCGATCAGGCCGTCCATGGTCGTGTCGGCCCGGAGCAGGCTGACGCGCTCGAAGCCGGCCTGTTCGAGGTCGGCGCGGATCTCGTCAAACGTGTAGCAGTTGCCGCCAGCCGTACGGACGAGCATGTTTATTGCAAACAGCGTACCGCCACGCGGCTCCGTGCGGTTAGGGCTGAGCACGTGGTCACGCACGATCAGACGCCCACCAGGAACCAGGGCGCGAAAAACCTTGCCGTACAGCGCAACGTTCTGCTCGCGGCTGTTTTGGTGGATGATGGCCGAGAGCAGGGCCAGATCGTGGCCGGCCGGCAGCTCGTCGGCGTAAAAATCGCCGGCAACGAGCCGAACACGGTCGAGAATTTCCGCGTCGGCAATCCTCACCCGTGCGATCGGGATCACGTCGGGCAGGTCGAAGACGGTCGCCTTGAGCTGCGGCCAGCGTTTCAGCAGGGCTTCTGAGTACGTGCCCGTGGCACCGCCGACATCCAGCAGCTTGTGGGCCTGGCTGGCGTCGATTGCGTCGGCAACGTGCACAGCCCGCGCGCGGCCCACAACGTGCATCGCGTTGATGAAAGCTGCCACCTGCTGGGCGTCACGCGGCCCGTGGGCATGCTCGCGGGCGGTCTTGTTGCCACGCACGATGGCCGTCAGATCGCTCCAACTGTCCCACAAGCCGGCGTGATGTAGCAGCATGGGCACGATCGAGGCGGCCGAGTGAGCCGACAGGTGGACCGCAACGTCCGGCGGGCACTGATAGCGATCGTCACGCTTCCGCAGCAGCTTCATCCCGGCCAGTGCGTCCAGCAGCATCGTCAGGGCACGTTGGTCTGCACGCATTCGGCCGGCCAGGTCCGCGGCAGTGTGCGGGCCATCAGCCAGCCGCGTGAACAGATCAAGCTGGGTGGCCGTCAGGAGGACGCGGGCCTCCATATACCCGCGGCTCAGCGTGAGCAGGTCGTTGGCGGTGTAGGCGGGGGGCATATCGTGATCAGGTCCATATCAGATTGAGGCCGGCCACATGGCCGGAGGATTCGGAGCATTATAGAGAGCCGGCGGCAGGGGGGAACCAGCCAGTGTTGATCATCTTCACCAGATGGAGGTCAGGACAGTCGATCCCGGGCGGCGTCGGGTGTGAGGCCGGCCAGATCGAAACGTTTCACCGGCTGCGTCTGACCGCACAGCAACGTTACGTCGCCACGCTTCAGCCCGAACGTCTTTGCCAGTAGCCGCGTGACGGCCGCATTGGCTTTGCCGCCTTCGGGCGGAGCTGAGACGGCGACCTTGAGCGCACTGCCCCAATTGCCGGCAATCGCCGTGCGCGATGCGCCGGGGACTACCTTGACGGTGATTTCGCAGCCGGTGTCGCGGGGGATCAACTCGATGGCTTGGACGTCAATGCTCATCGGACGGAGCAGGGCTTTCGGACGCAGGCGAAACTTTCTCGGCGGGTCCAAATTCATCGCCGCGGAACGTATTGCCGAGGTAGGTCTCACGCACCCGTGGGTTGTTGACCAGTTCGGCTGGGTGCCCGGAGCAGATCACCTGCCCTTCGTGAATGACGTAGCTGCGGTCGGTGACCTTGAGCGTCTCGTGCACGTTGTGGTCCGTCAGCAGGATGGCGATACCCGATTCGCGGAGGCGAACGATCTCCCGACGAAGACCCTCGACGGCGATCGGGTCAACGCCGCTGAACGGCTCGTCTAGCAGGATCAGTTTCGGATTGGTGATCAGCGCCCGGGCGATTTCGAGCTTCCGCCGCTCGCCGCCGGAGATACGCTTGGCCGAGTTCTTGCGGACACGGGCGAGGCCGAACTGGTCGAGGAGGTGCTCGACAGTCTGGCGGCGTTCTGCCCGGGTGAAGCGCATGGTCTCACAGATGGCCTTGAGGTTCTCCTCGACCGAGAGCCGCTGAAAGACGCTGGGCTCCTGAGACAAATAACCAATGCCGCGGCGGGCCCGCTTGTACATCGGCAGATGGGTGATGTCGGCGTCGCGGAAGGCGACCTTGCCGGCATCGGCGTTGATCATGCCGACGGTGATTCGGAAACTGGTGGTCTTGCCGGCGCCATTGGGACCGAGCAGACCGACGATTTCGCGTTCGTCGACATTGAACGAGACGCGATCAACAACCGTTCGGCCGTTGTACGTTTTCACCAGGCCGGTGGCTTCAAGCAACACGTGGGCACCTCCGACAGGTTGATGTGGTGGATGTGGACAACCTGTGAAGATGTGCGTAAGTTGCGCATATACCTGGGGATGGCGGGCTGTGCACAAACCTGTCAATAGATCGTGAGCAATTCTGGGCCCCGACAGGCCACCTGAAGCGCGCACGGTGAAGACCCATCAAGAGTTGCGCGCGATTTTCGCTTGTTAACGTAGTATTTGGAGTGCTTGAGGGCTGGTCCGATATCCAGAGACGGTGAAATCCCCACGACCTCATGCCCAGGGGTATAACCATTTGTTGACAACTTGCTGCGGACCGCATGGCCTCTCCGCGGAGTTCAGCGCACGAAACGGACTCGTCCCAGGTCCGGGACGACCCACGTATGGCTCGATCCAACCGGTAGCAGGGCGGGAAGATACACGAAAGCCGCCTCTCCGACAATCTGATTGGCCCGCACCGTGCCCGGGCGGTACGACGGTGGCAGGTGCGGACCGACCACGCTCCACTCCCGACTATCGTGGCTGTCGGAGCTGTTATCGCCCAGGACGAAGTATTCGTCCGCCTCCAGCGTGAACGGTCGGCCGACGTCGGCTCGCCGGGTGTGTGGGCTCCGAGTGTAGTGCACATCGCGGTCGATACGCAGGTGGCGCAGGGTCAGGTCCAGGCCGGCGGCCGTGATGGTGAACCCGAGTGGGCGCTGGCCGGGTGCGCTACGCAGGGTCGCGACGTCAGGGCTGTATTGAGCGTCTGTCGAGGTCAGTTCGATTTCGTTGCCGACGCGGAAGCCGACGCGGAAATCGACGTGGCTGAGTTCAATCGCCAGGGGGCAGCCCGCACGGAGCGGGTGCCGCAGTTGGCTCTCGGCGAGTAGCACGCCCGGGGCGTCGGGATTGGCAATGTCGAACATGCGGAGCGTGGCCACGCCGGCCTGGGTGAGCGCGCCGACGAAGCGGTAGGGCGGGCGGACCAGTTCGCACTGAAAGTGGCCGGCGCGGTCGGCGTCCAGCGTGATTTCGCCGACGAGACGGGCATCGCCGATGAATACGCCCGTGGAGCGTGCGTTGTAGCCCGAGAGATCGAGCAGGTAATCGCGGCCGGTGTCAGGGTTGAAGAAGATCGTGTGCGGCGTGTCGGTGGTGGCACGATGGGAGAGAGCGCGGGTCTGAAGGCCGGTCCAGGCATCGGTGAGCGGCTCGATCGCGATCCACCGCGGTAGGCGGCCGGTGGCCTGGTCGGGGCGGGGGAAACGGTCCTGATCGAAGACGATCATCCACATGACGCGCTGGACCGCGGGCGGCTTGCGGGCGATATGACCGTCGACAAAAAGGTCGCCGTCGATGATCTCCAGTGTCTCGCCCGGCAGCCCGACCAAACGCTTGATGTAATGCTGGTCCGGGTTGGCGGGGTCGCGGAAGACGATCACCTCCCAGCGCCGCGGCTTGAACGGCCCGCCCAGGGCATAGCCCCATTTGTGCACCAGGATGCGGTCGCCGGCCTCCGGATAGATCTCGGTCGGATCGGGCTTGATGCGAAGCTGGCAGTTGGGACAGATGATCTCGTCGGGCGTGACGAAACCGTGCCCGGTCGGCTCGGCCATGGCGTACGGTGCGAAGTCGAACTGCCAGCCGCAGGCCGGGCAGACGCAGGTCGCGTGAGCCCCGAGCAGGGCGTGCGCCATCGAGCCGGTGGGAATGATGAACGGCTCAACCAGAAAGGCGCGGAAGATGAACGCAAAGATAAGCGCTGTGATGACGGTCTGCGTGGTTTCGATGATCCGGATCGCCCGCGGCAGGTCATAGTACGGGGCGTCGGCCGGGACCGGCGGCGTGGTGTGTGTGGCCGGGCGAGCGAATGGGTTGGAAACGTCAGAATCACTCACGGGACGTAGATTCTGGCGGGTCGCGCCCAAACTGCCAAGGGCACGGGGGGAGATTGGTGATACGCCGTGGCTCTAGCGGATCCAGCGGACGCGGCCGAAGTCGGGCAGTATGTTCGGGCCATGCGATGTCACCGGCATGAAGCCGGGCCAGTAGACGAAGAAGGCCGGCCCGACGAGCTGATCGCGCGGGACACGCCCTAGGCGGAATTCACCTTCCTGGTATGCTTCGACGAGATGCGGCCCGACGGCTTCGGAAGGTTTGTGGGCAAAGGCGAAGCGGCCATCCTGACTGTTCGGGCTGTTGTCGCCGAGGAGGAAGAATTCGTCCGGGCCGAGCTCGATGGGGTGCCCCTGAACGCCGAAGCCGCGGGTGGCGACATGAGGAAGTCCGCTGACGTAGTAGACATCACGCTCGATCGTCAGGTGACGCAGCGTGACGTTGGCATTGGCGGCGGCGACGGCGATCCGTGGCGAGCGTGCATTCGCACCACGCCGCCGGGCGTCGTCGGGAGTGAGCTGGTACTGCTCGGCGCTTGATTTGAGCGTAAACCGGCCATTGGCGGTCGCGATCACCTGGCCGTCGAGATGGGCGAGCGTGAGCTGCACAGGGTTGACGTCGGCGGGAAGCCGCTGGACGTCCCAGATTTCACGTTCGTCACCATCCGTGGGTTGGGTTTCGAGCGTGAACGTGCGAGTGTGGTCAAGACGGGCGAAAAAATCGCGCCCGCCGCTGGTTACGCACAATTCGACGTAGCCGTCGGCGTTGGCATCAGTGGCATCGTGCACCTGGACCTCGGCGGAGAGACGCACATCGGGCACGATGTTCCGTACGACGCGGCGCGGGGCGGGCTGGTTGTAGTCGTAGATGTCCTCGATGTCGCCGGGCTGGTCGGGGTGCTCCGGGTCGGTGGCGAAGTGGATTTCGTGGCGGGTGCCGGAGTGGTCATCGAAGCTCGGCACACGTGTGTCGAGTCCCGTCCAGGCTGAATCGTCCGCGGAAGCGACCCACTGGGGAAAATAGTCCTGCCGGCGGGCGGCCTGGGCCGGCGGGTGATCGTGGTTGTAATACGAGAACCAGAGCGACTGCTGGGCGTAGCCGGTCTTGGTGGCGATCGCGTCGTTCACGAACACGTCGCCGTCGATTAACTCAATCTTCTCGCCGGGCAGTCCGATCAGGCGTTTGATGTAGTTCGTCACGCCGTCGGTGGGGACCTTGAAGACGACCACGTCCCAGCGCTGCGGCCCGAGGTCGGCGATGCTGGCGAAGCGCGGCTCATAGGGCCAGCCGTGGACAAAGATGCGATCGCCGGGGCAGTCGCGGAGGGGCTGGGTAAGCAATTCGTCCGGCTGGAGCCCCTTGGTACGGGCTTCGTAGAGGTTTTTGACGCGGTGGAGTTGCCAACGGCAGTTAGGACACTGGATGTATGGTGCCTGCCAGGGCCAGTCCGCTTTCTCGTCCTGCCAGCCGACGGTGTACTCGGTGCCGCAATTGGGGCAGGTGTACAGGCCGTGCTGGCCGTAGAGCCCCTGGGCCATGGACCCGGTCGGGATGATGAACAGCGGCAGGAAAAAGCTCTTGAGAATCAGCAGGTAAATGAAGAACCCAACGAAGGAGGCGATTTGCTGCTGCCAGGTTTCCTCGGAGCCGGTCCGCTTGGGGCTGGGCTTCGTGGGGCGTTTGCGTGTAGGTTTGGGCGGCATGCTCCGGGGTTACTCACTGCTGGTTATCGGTAGCAAACGGCCCGCTCGGGCCCACAAACTAGCGTAGTCCGGCAATGCGGCGTGGTCAAACCGGGGCGGTTTCGGCCGGCTCCGGGCGGAGGCGGTAATGCTGATCACGCCGGCGTGGCTGATAGCCGGCCGTCGCGATCAAGTGGCGGATCTCATCTTCGTTCAGCCTGAAGGTTGTGCCGGCGGATGAAACGACGTTCTCCTCCATCATGACCGAGCCCATGTCGTTGGCGCCAAAAAACAACGCGATCTGCCCGATCCGCGGGCCCATTGTCACCCAACTGGCCTGGATGTTGGGGATGTTGTCGAGATAGATCCGAGCCAGCGCGAGCAGCCGAAGATATTCACACGCCCCCGCGATGTGCAGGTGCTGCCCGTCGGGTTCGGCGTCTTCCGCGTCGGCAACATGCGGCCAGCGCCCCAGCGGCGTGTTATCGGGCTGAAACGGCCAGGGGATAAACGCGCTGAAGCCGTTGGTTTCGTCCTGCAACTCACGCAGTCGGCGGAGGTGTTCGATCCGTTCAGCCCGGGTTTCGATGTGGCCAAACATCATCGTGCAACTGGTTTTCAGCCCAGCGTGGTGGGCGCAGCGCATCACTTCGAGCCACTGGTCAGCGGTGCATTTGCGCGGGCTGATTTTGTGGCGGACGCGATCGACGAGAATCTCGCCGCCGCCGCCAGGGATCGTGTTGAGGCCGGCCTGACGTAGCGTCTCAATCAATTCGCCGAGCGCGAGGCCGGTGTGTTGATGCAGCGACCAGATCTCGGGCGGGCTGAGCGCGTGAATGTGCACGCCCGGGTAGTGCTGCTTGATGAAGCGAAACAGGTCGAGGTACCAGTCCAGCGGCCTGCCATGATCGGGATGCTCGCTGGCGTCGGGCAGCAGGCCACCCTGCATCAGAATCTGACTGCCGCCGATGCTGATCAGCTCTTCGATCTTTCGGCCGATTTCCTCGAAGGAGAGGATGTACGCGTCGGGGTCTCCCGGCGGGCGGAAGAAGTTGCAGAACGTGCAGCGCGAGGTACAGACATTGGCGTAGTTGATGTTGCGATCGACGACGTACGTGCGCCAGGGTTCGGGATGAAACGCGGCGGTGCGCTCGCATGCCCGGCGGCCCAGTTCGTGCAGCGAGAACGTGCGATACCATTCGAGCGCGGTATCGTCGTTAAGGCGGGCTGGCGAGGGCGTCGCGCTGGTCGGGGCGGCGTTCACGGAGCACGCTCCGCGAAGTGAGCCAGCAGCGCTGCCGGCCAGTTGATGGCAGCGTCTGTGGGGGCGAGGTCAGCCGCGGCGCAGAGTTCCGCAAACCGATTCGCCCCGGCGACCGCAGCGCTGTCGAGCGTGTACGTCAAACAACGCATCAGGTAACGCTGCGCCAACTCGACCGACCAACCCGCCCGCGGGCCCTGGTCGGCGGCGATGTGGGCGGCCAGCGCCGTGCCGCGATTGCGTGCCTCACACAGCAATGGCGCCAGCGTGGGCGCCAGGTCGGCAACGCGTTCGGTCTCGCACGCCCAGACGGCGAAGACGAACGGCAGCCCGGTATGTTGGCGCCAGGCACCGCCGAGATCGACTTCGTACGCAAACCGGCCGCGCTCGGGGCTGACTACCTTGTCGCCGATGAGCAGGACGGCTGGAAGTTCGTTGACGTTGGTTTCCGGAGTTACCAGCCGCAGGTCGAGGTCGCGTTGATATATTTCTCGCCACAGGACGCGGGATAGCGCGACCGACGTATGCGAGTCGGAATCGACCCAGAGAGTGTCGATGCGGTCGGGCGGCTGCTGAGAGAAAACGCGAACGGTCATGGTTTCGCCGTCGCAGCCGATACAGGCATCGGAAATGACGCTCCAGCGGCCAGCGCTGCGGATAACGTCGATGATGGGGATCAGTGCGACGTCGACGGCACCCTCTTCGAGCAGCCGCGGGAGCCGTGCCGGCACGTCGAGGACGCATTCGAGGTCGGGCTGGTCGCTGAGGCCGCAGATCAGCGGCTTCGAATTCAGGAACGATACAACTCCGAGGCGACGCAAGGTGGATACCTCAACTGGTGGTGATGTCGGGCTTGCCAGGTTGATATCGGGCTTGCCTGATCGAGAGTATAATGCCGGACGTCTCAGTAATCTGAGCGCCGAAGCGTGTTCGTACAGTAATTTACAAAAACGTTGAAAGCTATGCGGCGCCGGGCCGCGGCCGGATTGGAAGCCCGGTCGACAATCGGCGCCCGATTCGATGGAGGCTGGTCATGCGCAGTTGGCGGATTGGCGTGGTGGCGGTGGTAACGGCTTTCCTGTTGGGCGGCGTGGCCTGGGCAGACGCGGGGACACGCGCGCCGGCAACGATGATGCCGGCCGAGACGCTGCTCTACCTGTCCTGGTCGCTGGACATTCCCGCAGATGATCCCGACCTGCTCTCCGGCCGGCGAACGCTGGAGGCCATGCGCTCGCTCCTCGCAAATGAGCTCGATGACCAACAGGCCGAACTGCTGGAGCCGCTGTTTGCGGCCGTGTCGGCGTTGCCGCAGAGCACGGGGGCGATCGGGCTGTTTGATGTGACGGTCGAGCCGACCGGGCCGGCGGTTCACGCGGCGCTCGTGCTGATGGGGCCGGACATGGTGGAGCGTGTCGACGCGGCCATGGCAGCACTCATGGAGCTGTCGCACTCTGAGGACGACGTGGTTGAGACGACCGTGCAGGGACAGACGGTGCGGTCGTACCTGATCGAAGACGTGCCGATGACCGTCTACTGGGGTACGCACGACGGCGTGTTCATCATGGCGACGAGCGAGTCGGCCTATGGGCAGGTGCTCGATTGTCTGGCCGGACGCAGTGCAGGTCTCGCCAGAGCGGCCGAGTTCGAATACTGCCAGCGAAAAGTTGGTTACCAGCCAGCCCCGCGCGAACTGAACTTCTTCGCCAACGTCGAGGGTATGGTGGCACGCGGCAAGGAGCTGGCGGCGGAGCTGATGGGCGAATTGCCCGAGTCGACCGACGTCTGTCTGCGCGAGCTGGGGTTCGAGTGTGTGCGGTCGAAGTACTGCCAGGTTGCTGTGGTCAACGACCAGCTTTGCGTACACGGGTTCGCCCACGTCGTGAGCCCGCCGAAGGGGGGGGCGATGACGGGGTTGCTGAAACTGTGGGATCAGCGGCCGTTGACGGATGCCGATCTACAGATCGTGCCGCAGGACGCCTACTGGGCGGAAGTGGGCAACCTGAACCTGGCGGAATTGTGGCAGGAGTTGCTGCGGGTCTGCGAAGAGCTCACGCCGGAAACGCTGCCGATGATCACCGCGCCCATCGCAATGAGCCAGTCGATGCTCGGGTTTTCCATCACGGACGATTTTCTGCCGGCCCTGGGGGATACGTGGGCGCTGTACGACGCGCCGGCGCATGGCGGAATCCTGATGACCGGCACCGTGCTGGCGGTGGAGGCCCCCGACGAGGCAACGCTGGCCGCGATGATCCAGCAGCTCATGCAGTTCGTCGGTCCACTGCTGCGGATGGCGGACGTCGATCAGCAGGTCAAACAGCTTGAGCACGACGGGCACATTATCAACTACGTGCTCTATGGCGGGGCGCCGGTGCCGGTGGCGCCGTCGTGGGCGTTTTTGGATGGTCACTGTTTTCTGGCGCTGTCCCCGCAGACACTCGCGGCAGCGCTGCGGCAGGCGGACCCGCAGACGCGGACAAGCAGCCTGCTTGACAACGAGCAGTTTCGGGCGGCCCGCCGTGAGCAGCCGAATGAGATACTCTCGGTCGGCTATGTTGATGGGCACTATTTCGGTCGGCTGCTCTACCCGATCGTAAACGCTTTGAACGTCGCGATGTGCTCGATGTTCGCCGCCCACGGACTGGAAATCGACCTGCACGTGATACCGCCGGTGACCGGATATTTATCGCGGGTGCAGAGCTACGTCGGCGTCACGAGCGTCGAGGTCGACGGAATTCACTACATTTCGAGCGGCAACGGCGGCGGCCTGAATCCGCTGGCCGGCGGGCTGTTCGGAGTCAGCTTCATGGCGGGCGTGTTGTCGGCCGTAGAGGATGAATACGAGACGTCGATGGAGTATGTCCCGTCGATGTCTGGGCAGCCAAACGGGTTGCCCGATCAGGATCAGCCGTAGACAATGCACGCTGTCAGAAGCTATCCCAAAGTCCCTGTGGCACCGGTTTTTAACCGGTGGGTCGTGCCGGCTACGAATCCCAGTGCCACAGCTTTTCGAATGGGTTCGAGTGTAGTGATCAGACGGAGGCGATCATGCCGAAGATAGGCGTACTACTCTCCGGCTGCGGCGTTTATGACGGCGCAGAGATTCACGAGGCGACGTTGACGCTCCTGGCGCTCGACCAGCACGGCGCAGAGGTGATCTGCTGCGCGCCGAACACCAAGCAGGCCGTCGTGATCAACCACGCGACGAAAGAGCCGGCGGACGAGACGCGAAACATCCTGCGCGAATCAGCCCGGATCGCACGCGGGGCGATCCGCGATGTGGCGACGGTGCGCGCCGACGAGCTGGACGGGCTGGTCATCCCAGGCGGGTTCGGGGCGGCACGGAATCTGAGCAACTTCGCTGAGAAGGGCGCCGACTGCACCGTTAACGACAACGTCGAGAAGCTGATCAGCGATTGCCTGGCCGCGGGCAAGCCCGTGGCGGCAATGTGTATCGCGCCGGCACCGCTGGCACGCGTCGCAGGCAACCGCGGCATCAAGGCCAGGCTGACCATCGGCACCGACTCGGCCACCGCCAAGGCGATCAACGCGATGGGCTGCGTGCATGAAAATTGCGCGGTCGACGATATCTGCGTCGACGAGGAGCACAAGATCGTTTCCACGCCGGCGTACATGCTGGCCCAGGGGCCGGCGGAAGTCTGGGCCGGCGTGAACAAGCTCGTCGACAAGCTCCTGACGCTGGTCGGCTGAGCCCGCTCGCCGAATTTCCTGGTGGCTGGCGGGGCAATGTTGTAGAATCATTACACGGGCCGGTTGGCGTGGCTCGCTGTGGTTGTGCGCTGGGGGGGCAGAGGATGGAGGCACCCCATGAAGAGCTGTTGCGCGGTTGTTGTCCTCCTGGCGGCCGGCTGGGCATACGGACAGGACGTGTATCCGAGCGATCCCGACTGGACCTCCGCCGACACGCAGGTCAGCACCGGCGCTGCCCTGGTTGACCTCGACCACGACGGCTGGCTCGACTTCGTCGTGGCCAACGGCAACGATATCCACGAGCAGCGCGTCGTCGTCTACTACAACCAGGGCGATGGAACCTTCCCCACCTTGCCCAATTGGCAGTCGAACGACTTGGTCTACAACGGCCATCTCGACGTCGCCGACGTCAATGGCGACGGCTGGCTCGACGTCGCCGTCGCGACCCTCGGCTACAGCGACAATATCGGACCGTTTGCCCGACTCTACCTGAATAACGCCGGCACGCTGTCGACCACGCCCGACTGGACCGCCCATGCTGACGGCAACGCTTTCGCCGTCGCCTTTGGCGATGTGAACAACGACGGCCGCCCCGACCTCGCGGTGGCGACGGGCTGGGCCTATACGCCGCAGAATCCGTATCACAACTTCGTCTACATGAACGTCGACGGTGCCCCGGAGAGTACCCCGAGTTGGACCAGCTCCGACCAGAACCACTACCAGGGTGTGACCTGGGTCGATGCCGACCAGGATGGTTGGCTCGACCTCGCCTTCGCCGCTGCGGGCACTTCGAGCCGGGTCTACCGCAACGTGAACGGAACGATCGAGACAACCGCGAGCTGGTCGCTGACGGACGTGTCACTTCAGGACGCGATCATGCTGACGGCCGGCGATATCAACGGCGACGCCCTGCCCGAGCTGATCATTGCCGATAACAACCAGATCGGCGGCAGTGGTCGGTTCCGCCAGTATGACGGCCAGGCTGGCGACCTGTTCGCAACGACGGCATCGTGGACGTATAACGCCGGCTACTGCTCGGCCGTCGCTCTGGCCGACTTGAACGTCGATGGCCGACTCGACCTGATGACCGGCGCGTGGTGGGCGCCGACACGCTTGTTTTACAACTTCGACGGCACCTTCATTCTCCCCAACTGGTCCAGCACGCCTACCAGCGTGATCGAGAAGATCGTCTTCGGCGACATCGACAAGAACGGCCTGCGAACCGTGCAGGAGGTGTTCAGCGCGGTGCCGGGGGGCCAGCGACTGTTTCAGCTATCGCATCGCCCCATCCAGGAAGTTCTCGGCGTGATAGCAGATGGCGTGGTGTTGTCAGCAGGGCAGTATCACGTGTGTCGCACCGACGGCTGGCTGACGATCGGCGTGGCGGCCGAAGAGCTCGTGGTCGAATGCACCGTCTCGACGAAGCTCGACATGGCCGTGACGAACTGGGATAGCTCCGTCGGCAATTTCGTGTACTACAGCCAGTTCGTGGTAACGGGCGACGCCAATTGCGACGGCGCAGCCAACTTCGACGATATCAACCCGTTCGTGTTACTCCTGGCCGGCGGGTATGACGACGTCTATCCGGATTGCGACGGGGATATCTCGTGCGATTTCGACGACAACGGCATCGTCAACTTCGACGATATCAACGGCTTCGTCGACGCGCTGGTCGGCAATAGCTGAGCAGCGTTCCTCTCCAACCGGCGGGAGCCAATACCAAGTGTGGCACCCGCCAATTCCCAGTGTAGCACAGGCTAATAGCCTGTGAATCTTGTATGAGTCTTGTATCAGTGTTTCGAGCGGTCGATCAGTTGAACGCCTGCCGGAACGTGAAACTCGAAGCGCTTCGGATTCAGGTCAACGTCAAACTTGAACTCCGAGTAGGTCATGGTTGACATCGGGTTGCCTTGGCCGTCGTACGCGATCATCTGACGCAACAGGCCGTGCTCTTGATCGATGCGCAACACGCGGCGCGCTACTCCGCGGGGCGCGGGGTGGCTGAGGACCACCTCCATAACGTATACGTCGTGATCGCCAAGCTTCTCGTTGGGCAGCAGCGTGATCTCACCCTCATTCTTCAGGGCGTCAATCAGCACCTTCGGTGTTACGTCGGTGCGCGGGTCGGCGGGGATTTTCATGGCCTGAGTTCGGCCCATCACCGTGGTCAGCACGTAGGTCAATTCGCCGTCAGAGACAGAATGCAGTTCCTGTTTCTGCTGGGAGTCCTGTTTGTCACCTTGAATGCGAGTGAACGTGATGGTGGAATCGCTACGGAAAAGCGTCTTGTCGCCCTTGCGCAGACACTCGAGCCGACCGCTACCGTAGCCGCTGATCACGCTGCTGGCAGTTTGCACGTTGCTGGTCATGCTGATAGTGGCGGTCATGGTCTTGTGCTTCTCCCAGGCCGCCTGGGCGCGTTGAACGACCGTGTCCAGGTCGTCGGCGTTCGCCGCGACCGGCAGCACCATCGCTAACAGGGCCGCTGCTAGCGGAAATACGCGGGTTCTGGGCATGTCTACCTCCAGGATGTCCAGGGAAATACCAGCGACGGGCGGCGCGGCCGCTCACTCACTGCTCTCGATCATCCCGATCATAACGCTGGAGCGTGGTGGCTTCCAGGAAGGCCGTTGCGTCGTCCGGCCAGCGCGGCGCCAGGTTACTGGTTCACCGCGCGGATGCGGCCGGCCTGTGCCAGCGGCGGCAACGGGTCCAGCGGTACGCGCTGGCACAGTGTCCAGTCGGTCTCATGGCCGATTCTGAAACTGTGCTCGACACGATAATACAGCCCGTGAATCTCGAACAGTTGCGGGCTGCCGTCGCCGCTGGCGACGATCTCGTCGATGATGTCCCGGTCCTCGAGCAGGTAGTCGGGGCAAACCTGCTGCCAGCGCTGCCGCAGAACGGGGTCACACGGGTTGGAGATTGCGTACCCACGTTTTGCGATGAGGTGTGCCACTTCCGGATCGGTCAGCCCAAAGGCATAGTCAAACACGTCGCATTGCCCGTAATAGCCCACGGCGCCGATACGCCGCGTGGCCACAACCGCCTCCGGCGGCAGCATCGTGTTCAACCACCGCGCCGGCCCGACCAGCGTCGAGCTCGTCATGACGTAACCCGGATAGCTGCCTGCGTTGGTGGCCCGCAACGGCTCCAGCGTGCCGAGCAGCCCCAGCAGCACCAGCACGTATGCCAGCGTGCCCACCGGAACGTTGACCAGACGCGGCAGGAACAGGTGTGCGAACAGTCGCCGATTGAGATCGACGAAACCCTTCCAGAAGATGATCAGCCCGAGCGGAGCGTACGGGGCGAAGTAACGCGCCATACCCGTCCAGTCCTGGCCCGAATAGACCGCGAAGATCATTCCGACCAACAGCCCCGATGTGAGGAACGCGGCCGGCGCGGTGTGTTTGCGCCACAATCCGAGGATGCCGGCCAGCAGGAAGGGCAGAGCCAGCAGGCCGACAAACGGATAGGGGATGTTCGCGTTGCTACCCTGGAGCATCAGCAGCAGTCGCTCGAGGACCCCGTGTGCGCTGGTCGACTTGGCGAAGAACGTGTTCGGCACCAGGCTGCCAAAATAGGCGAACCGCAGGCAGGTGCAGACCGTGACCATGGCGGCGAACGCCACCAGCGGCCGACGGTAGTTTCGCCACGCGCTGGCGTGTGTACCATTCAGCAGGAGTAACGCCAGTGGATAGAACAGCAGCGCTTCGGGATGGACCAGGAACAGCAACCCGCCCAGCAGCCCCAGCGTGATCGATCGCGAATTGCGGAAGCCAAGAACCACCATCAGGCACATCAGCCCAGCCAGCAGAGGCGTCTCCATACCGCTGAGCGAGAAGAAGATGAAATCCGGAAAAGCGATCACCAGGAAGGGGATCGGCAACGCGAAGACCTCGTCCCGGTCCGAGCGGACGAAACGGAAGGCGATCCAGCCGCAGGCCACCGCTGTGGCGATAACCAGCAACGCCCCCCAGAACTTGGCCACGAACGTTACCGGAAGCATGTATGCGAAGGGTGCCAGGAACAGCGCCCAGGCGATGTTGGTAATCCCCTCGACACGCTGGCCCACGTTGAAGACCAGCCCGTTGCCCGCCACCAGGTTGTTAACGTATCGAAAGCCGATATACGCGTCGTCCATGAAGCAATCGACCATGATCCACGATAGTCCGAGAACATAAGCACCAACCAGCGTCAACACCGGCAAAAAGGGGAGCTTGAATGCCGGTGGCGGCAGCGGTGGACCTACACGCGGCGCCGGGCGAAAGCGGGATTGCGGCTCGGCCAGGTCGTGGTGGTCGGCAGTCGGATCGACTTCCGTCGGTGGTGGAGAGGCAGGTCTGGTCAGCAGCATGAACGGACCTCGCTGGAATACGCTTCGCATTATCGGTAACCGCGGCGCACGCGAATTCGCACCGCCGTCAGCTCGCTGCGGTGGGGGCGCTCGTATGCATCGGATAACCAGCCCAGCGGCATGAACAGCGTCCCCCCCCGGGAGGGGGTGGGCGCGGCCATTGTGTCCCAGGGACTATTCAGCGGTTGGTGTAGCGGTGTTGTCGCAGGCGGGCAGGCAGACCCGGAAGGTCGAGCCCTGCCCCGGCGCAGTATCGACCTCTATGTGTCCACCACACCGCTTGACGATGCTGTGCACGGTTGCCAGACCGAGGCCGGCGCCGGTGCCGGTGTCGCCCAGCTTCGTCGAGAAGAAGGGTTCAAAAATGTGTTCCAGCGCTTCGGGAGCAATGCCCGTCCCCGGGTCGCTGACGGTGAGGATGGCGTGTGGGCCGGGGCTGGCCTCCGGGTATCGGGCGACCTGCGCGGCGCTGATGTCAGCACGCGACACGTGAACAACCAGTTTGCCCCCCTGGGGCATCGCGTCCCTGGCGTTGACGACAAGGTTGATGATGACTTGCTCGAGCTGGCCGGCGTCGGCGCGGATTGGCGGAATGTCGTCGGCGCAGGTTACATCGAGCCGAATATCCGCTCGAATCAGACTCGGTAGTAACTGCGTCATGTTTCCTACCAGCAGATCGAGGTTGATCAGGTCGGGCTTGATGTGCTGCTTTCGACCGAAAGCCAACAATTGACGCGTGAGCTGGGCGGCGCGCAGGCCGGCATCTTCCGCCTGCCTCACGTGGTTGTAGATGACGTCATCCGCGCTGAGCCGACCGCGGAGGTCCGACCGCACCATCTCCAGGCTGCCAAGTATCGCCGTCAGTACGTTGTTGAAGTCGTGCGCGATGCCGCTGGCGAGTTGCCCCATCGCCTCCATCTTCCGGGCTTGGCGAAGTTGCGATTCGAGCTGCTCACGCTCAACGGCCGCGCGCTGCCGTTCGGTGATGTCCAGTGCAGTGAATGTAACGCCTGCCGCGTGGTCGGCGGAATCCAGCAGCGTTGAACTCAGCAGGATATTGATGATTTCGCCGTCCTTGCGTTGCCAGCGAGTTTCAACGGTGCCCGTGCCGGTTTCGTCGATTTGCCGGTATTTCTCGACTCCCACATAGTTGTAGTCCTGGTCCGTCGGGTAGAGCACCCGCGCGTTGTGACCGATAAGTTCCTCCCGCGTGTAACCGATCATCTGGCACATGCGCCGATTGACGTCGAGCAAACAACGATTGGCAACCAGGCCAATGCCGACCGGGGCGCCCAGGAATAGGTTGCGAAGTTTGCGGAGTTCGCGCTCCTGCTCTGCTGTTACCGATGTGTCGCTGGGTTGAATGACTGGTATAGACTTGCCGAGATTGGACGGTTCGGCCATCGCGTGCTCCGTCACGTTCTTGAGAACCTGGACGGTCGCGCATTGGCCGTGGGGGCCCCAACTAATCCGCCACGCCTACAGCTATTATCGTGCGCGTCCGCTGATCCCAGGATATGCCCAACACCTACTTATATTATGACACAGTTCTTATCAGAAGTTGAAGAAAACCGGAGAGGTTAGTGAAAGACGAGGCTGGTGTGCGCAGCTCCCGGGTAGCTCAACCAGCCTGTAGGTCGCTCGATTCGCGTAACCGGAATTAGCCTCGGGAGCGAGAACGGGCGGGTACACGCCGACTTACATACGGGCTATTTGATAGCACGTAGCGCAATTGTAGGTCTTGGGCCGACGTCACGCCGACACGTGCCGTTGTAGTGATTTCCCTCTCGGTTGGCATGCCATGCTCATCCGCATCGATCCAGAGCTCTTCCCCCGGCCGTAAGATCGTGCCCGTCGAGCGCCCGGTCGATTTCCAGCGCCGCACACAGTCGAGCTGGTCCGGAAGTCAGCAGACGTGTTGTTGCCTGGCCGCGGCGTTCTTGCATCAATGGCATGCCCACGACGGGCTCCAACGCCCGCACTAGCACGGCGCTGGGCTGCCCAGCGGGCTGGGTGACTACGTTGAAACACCACTTGGCATGAATGGCGTAAACGTACGCGTGTCCGGGTGGGCCGAACATGGACGCATTACGCCGCGTCTGTCCGCGGAACGCGTGGCACGCCGAATCACCCTTGGCAAGATACGCTTCGACCTCCACGATTCGGCCGGCCGTCACGCCGGCCGCGGTTTCGCGAACGAGTAGTCGCCCCAGCAGTGCCCGGGCTACCGTGCGCACGTCACGATCATAGAACGCGCGTGGCAGGGGGGTGCCAGGATCGAGATTGCTCGAGATGGCCGACACGTGTGGAACTCCGCGTCCGGCGAACATCGCTCGCCAAGCTTAACAACACCGACAGCGTAAGGACGGCGGCAGGCTCTTCGCAAGCTGGGGGTTGACGTAGGTCTGAGAAAAAAGCGATGGGCGTGCTCCCCGCAGCACGCCCCAACCCCAAACGCTCGAAACACACACTCGATGTTCGCCGGGGCGGTCGCGAACAATGCTGTAACGGACCGCGGCGCCGCACGTCTCGGCACCAACCATTCCGGACATGCGACGCGGCGTCCGAGAATAATACGCGGCCGGTTTCGCCGGGTTCGACAATTCCAGAGTTGTGGCTCAAACAGTGGAATACGCCCGGGCAGGGGGGCTAGCATCTTACGGTTTTCGCGACAAAGGAAAGTCCTCCCCTCAAGTGTGATCGAATATAGGCCCCGGAGCCCGCGGAAGCTGGAGAGAAGCATGCAGCCACCTATCAGCGCATACCTGAGCGTGTCCCTGGCGGCGTTATCAGCCCTCCTCATCGCCGGCTGCCCCACGGCGACTGATCTCGAACTTCCCCTGACCAATTCCGACGATGGTCCCACCTTCGTCCTCGGTGCCACCACCGTCGAGGTCCCGATGGAGACGGCCAGCGGCCGACCGCTGGTGGATGTATGGCTCGATGGCAGCGGCCCGTACACCTTCCTTGTAGACACCGGCGCATCAACGACCGTTGTGACGCCCGAAGTCGCCTACGATCTGCCCGATGGGCTCGAAGCCAGTGATCGGACCGTGGGAGATATCGACGGCACCGTGATACGCGTCGAACAGGTGTTGCACGTCGCCCAGCTCGGGCTCGGGCCCGCCGTAATCGAGGACGTGGTCGCCGACGTTCTGGATCTGTCGCTAGTGTCGGCCGCGTCCGGCACGACCATCGACGGTATCCTCGGGTTCAACCTCTTCAGCGACGTGACCGTGACGATCGACTACGATTCTGAGCGAATCTCCATCTCGCAGGAGCCGTTGGCGACCCTTACCGGCAAAAGCACCGGGTTGAGCTTCCTGGCGCTCGATGATCGGCCGTATATACCGATCACGCTGGGCGGCGAGGTTCGCCTCGCGTTGGTCGATACCGGGAATACCGTAACGTTGCAGGTGCCGGCTGACCTGGAGGGGCTGAGCTTCACCACCGAGCCGCAGGCCTGGTTCTCCGGGTACGACCTCTCAGGCGCGACCGAGGCATCGGTGGCCCGTCTGGACGAAACCATAATCCTCGGCAACACCGGCATCGCCAACCCGCTGGTCATCGTCGGGGCCGTCGACGAGGTGATCGTCGGCGCCGGCCTCCTGGAGAAATTTACGGTCAGTTTCGATTCACGCAGCGCCCTGATGCAGTTGGACGTACGCTCGGGCGTGTCTCTGACGGACGGGGCGTTGCGTACCTTCGGCCTGCGTTATGCCGGGCAGGGGCCGACGCTGGTGACGGCCGTGCTGGCCGGCGGACCGGCCGAGGCCGCCGGCGTGCAGGTCGGGGATGAAATCGTGGCGGTCAACAACACGCGCCTGGACTCGGCCGCCGCGGTCGGCCTGTGGTTTGAGGAATTCATTTACAGCGTCTACCTCAACCCGCAGCAGGACGATGTGACGCTCGATCTCGCTGGGGCTGACGGCGTGGATTTCAGCGTGACGCTTGAGAGCGTCGAGTGGGTGCCGTAAGCAAGCCCCCGATCCGGCGTGACCTCTGGATCTTTGGCGTTACACGCGGGCGGAGCAGGTCCCCGATCCACGTCCGAAAACGATCCCAGCGATTCCCGCGTCTCAGTAGCCGCTGATGTACGAACAGGTTTAGCAGGTCGTTGAGCGTGCCGCACTCCGGGCAGCGGGTGCCGGGCAGCCCGTACAAATCGTACCGGCAGTGCCGACAACACAGATGCGTCGTGGCGGCTGCGGGGGAGGCAATTGATGAGATCACTGTCATGCGCGCGTGTCTCCATGACGCGCCCGCGTTGCACATTATCGCACGCGGACGCCAGTGCAGACGCGTCTACGCTCTTGTAAAGCAAACTCTGTGCCCGTGAGCACGATTCGGTGTCCTGGCACCGGACTTGCTTCGGATCAGTCGGCGTCCGGCGGATCGCGTTGTCGCCGGTGACATCGGTTGGTTATACTGAACACCTGGGCCCGGGGGGCGGACGGGGCTGGAGGTGATGAAAGACACACCGGCACGTCTACAACTGACGCTCATCGTGATGGGGGCAGTGGGGGTCTGCATACTCATGTTCGCGGCGACTGGTCCCGCCCGCGGTCAGTGCCTGACCACCGTCGACCCCGCCGCCGGCGACGTCCTCGTCCTCGAAGACCTGCGCATCTTCCGTCTCGATGCTGCCAGCGGTCTCGTTGACTGCATCGGAGCCGATGTCCCGCTAATCGCGCTGACGGTCGCCCGTGACGGCGTGCTATATGGGCTTGGCCCGACGGGAGACACGCTCTACGCGATTCGCCCTGCCGAGGGTGGGCCGGCGGATGCGATCGCACTGGTGCCCGCGCTCGCCACACCGGTGGATCTGACCGTCACCGAGGCCGGCTTGGTTGCCGTGCTGGAGCATGACCCTGCCACGCAATCGGCTCGGGTGAGCTTGGCAGATCCGCTGACGGGCGTGGTCCAGTGCTTGGCGGGCTGCCTCACGCCTGGTTCGGGGGCGCGGGACGATCCGCAGCCGGACGATCCAGGCACGGTGAATTATCTGGCCCGCGACGGTGCTGTCCCCACCGGCATCGCCATGGCGCCTGGCGGCGATCTGCTTGTGGTCCAGGTCGGTGCCGACTTTTTGGACATCATTCGAATCGCACCGGATGGTACGCAGACCGGCTACGAAGTCGCCGGGCCCGATATCAGCATGCCGACCTCGGCAGCCGTGGCCGCGCTCCCTTCCGGACAGGCCTTTCTCGTTACCAGCATCGGCCAGTTCATCCGCTACGACTTCGATACCGACGTCGTCGACTTGCTGGGCAACTTGTCCACCTCGGCCGCCGCGGTTGACGTGGCGGCGTCCGGCGTTCGACACGTTTTTGTCGTCTGCAATGGGCTACACGAGGTCACTTGGCTCGCCGATTGCGATGGCCTAACCGCGGCAAACGTCAACGGAGTCCCCGCGGCCGCCGCCAGCGTCATCGTCTACCCCGGCCCGGTCCTCGCTGACGACACGCTGGCCGCCTTCGATTTCGATACCTGCGCACAGCTCCAGAACGACATCCATGTTGATCTTCACGGTGGCAACGGTGCCGTCGAGATTGTCCCGCTCGGCGCTGACAACCACGCCTTGAGCATGAGCAGTGGCGCGACCGGCACTACGATTCAGCAGGAGACACCGACCAGCGTTGTGTTCGAATCGCATGTGCCCACCAGTGGCATTTGGTTCGCGGTGGACTATCGCTTCTTCGATCGGTGTGCCCGGATCGACGTGCTGATCAATGGCCGGCGTGCTTGCGGTATTTCGCCCCCGCCCACGGGGGCGCCGGGCGGGCCGTCCGCCAGCAGGATGGCCCACTTCTCACGTCATATTAACCTCGATCGACTGGGGTTACTGGGTACGCCGCGGATCGTTGTGGAGTTGCGGCTACGCTCCACGCTCGCGTTGGATGGCAGCGTGCTTACCGTAGACGCCCTGCTCGACGACCTGATCCTCACGTCCAGTCCATGCGGGCAGATCTTCGGCGATCTCAACGACGATACGATTCTCGATCTGTGCGATGTCCAGTATCTCACCGAGAATTACGGCGGCGACGATCCGTGCAACGATCTGAATCAGGATGGTTATGTCGATTCGTTCGATTTCGCCAAACTGCTCCAACTGGTCGAGCGCGATTACCTCGGGCTGTGTGATCCACCCACCTGGCGTGGCCTGCGTGCCGTGCCGGAGGATCACACCACGCCGCTGATGCCTGGCAATCTGCTTATCGTGGCCAAGGACACGGACTGGGAAGACTGGATCTACGAGGTCGACCTGTTGACGCTGACGGCACTGCGCAAGTTCCGCACGCCGAACAGCGCCGCTTGGCCGCCCGTATACACGCAACTGCGCCACGACGGCCATGGCGTGTTATATGCGGTCGATTTCAATGGCTCTGTCGAACGCTGGCAGAATGTCGACGGGGTGCTGACGTGGACGCCGGTGGAGTTTGCACCGCCGCGCGTCTCGCTCGACGGCCTGGCGCCGGTGGACGTTGCTGCCAGCCGGGGAGCGGGTCTCTGGGTGAACTACGCCCCCAAGGCCCTGGCGCCGGAGCTGCCCGACCTGTCGCGCCTGGTGCATTATGGCGTGGAGTGGGAGTGGGTATCGTCATACACTGACGACGTTTTCACGCGGGCTCGAACGCTGTTGATTGCCGGCGTGGGGACGGTTTGGGCTGTGACTGCCGACCGGATCAATTTCGCGTTCGATCTGCTCACCTGCTTGGCCGAGCCGGTGGTAACCACCCACGCGGTCAGTCATGTCGACGCGATTGCCAGCACGGATTTGAGCTGCAACAGCTTCTACCTCAATGTCGGATCCAGCGACAGCAGCGTGCTGAGCACCTACCTGGTCACGGGCGGTATGCAGCGCGTCGTCGGCCCGCCCGACACGACCACCGAGCTGACCGACTTCACCGCCGTCACGGGCGCGGTGGAGGACGCTGTCAGCGGCGTTACCTACGTTTGTGGTTTCAAGAACGTTGTTGAGCCGCAACCGTGGCACATGGAACCGCGATTGGCCCGCCTGCCCCCGGGCGGCGGCGTGCCCCAGGTACTGAGCATCTCCTGTGCTCCGAACGAGTTGAACATGCCCGTGGGGCTGGCATTTTATCGCCCTGCGCCGCCGGGCGATTTCGATGCCGACTACGATGTTGATATCCACGACGCGGTGGATTTCCAGTTATGCTTCGGGACGCTGACGCCCTGGTGTCGTGACGACTTCGATTTCGACGCGGACGTCGACGTTGACATAGACGACTTCGATCTCTTCAGCACTGCCCTGTGCGGGCCGCAGGTACTGGTTGGCGGGAGTGAGTAACGCTGGCTCAGACGCGGTGGGCCAGCAGCACGGTGATATCGTCGGGCTGTGAGCCCTGCTCGGTGGAGTTGCGCAGTTCGACGTGCATTTCCTTCAGCATGGTGCTGGCCTGCTGGCCGAAACCGTCGCACAGCAGGTTCAGAATGCGCTGTTGCCCGAACGTCTTGCCGGCGCTGTCCTGCGCCGTGGTTACGCCGGCGGTGAACAGCGCAACCGTCTCGCCCGATTCAAGCTGCTCGGGGAGCAGGGGGTAAACGGTGTTCTTGGACATGCCGAGTGCGGGCAGGGGTTCGCTCACGCCGAGTTTTCGCGGCTCTCCGTGGGCGCCGATGACGTACGCGCCGATGTGGCCGGCGACGGAGTAACGCATCTGCCCGGTAGCGGGGTCGACCACGCCGGCAAAACAGTCCAGCGGGTGATCCTTGAGCCCGTCATAGAGTAGCCAGTTGAGCGAGCGCAGGAAGATGGCGGCCGTATCCTGGTGCATGCCGGCTACGCGGAACGCGGTCCGCGACTGCGTCATGAGCATGCTCGGCAGGGAGCCGGTGGCCGACGTCTGGGCGATCATGAAATACGCCAGGTTGTTTGATAGCCGCAACACGTCGTAGACGTCGCCGGTGCGCTCGCGTCCGGGTTCGCGCAGGGCACCGAACTGGAGTTCGTCCCACTGGGGCAGCTTGCGTGGCGTGAGCCGGGCCTGGATTTCGTGGGCTACGCTTACCGCGCCGTCGATCATCGCCTCGCGTACGCGGACGAGTGACCGGAAGATGCCGGCGAACTGCTGGGCGTAGATGTGGAGTTGGAGGACGAACAGATTGAGGTCCTTCTCCTTGAAGCGTCGCCGCGATTCGCCCGTGTCCAGATAGACCATGCCAATCGGCCCGTGCGGACCGATCAGCGGCCCGCACAGAATGGACATGCGCTCCGCCGTGCTGAGGATCGGTACGCGGATGAATTGGGCCCGGTCGAGGATGCGCGGCTTCAGGTCGTCGCCCGCCTTCGGCAGGTCCAGCGGCTCGCCGGTCAGCAGACGCCCCTCGACATATTCGAGCGGCCCGCGGTTGCTTCGGCGGACGCCAACCCAGGCTCGCCGCGCGCCGAAGTTGCTGATCAGGGCCTGCAAGGTAACCTCCATCAGCTCTTCGATCGTACTGCAACGCGAGGCCTGCACGGTGGCTTCGCCCACGCGGGGGAGATGCTCCGGGGCGACGGTAAGAGGTTCTTCCGGCTTCCTGACGACGGCGCCCGGCGGCAGCGTCGACTGCGCGAAGCGTTCGAGCTGGGCTTGCGTCGTCTGCGTCGGGACCCGGTACTTCTCCGAGTGCTCCGGATAGACGCGCATCGAGTAATCGAAGATGCGAACTTCGTCGCCGGTTTTCAGCTCACGCCGCTGTGTCAGCCGGGTCGTGCCGACGAATACTTCGAGCTTGTCGGTCAGTGTTTCGATGTACCAGGTGGTTTCATCTTCGGGGAAGACGACGGCGATGCGGTCCGGTAGGCGGGGGTTGTTGAGCTGGACGCGATTACCCTCGGCGGACCCTACGTAGAGGGTCTCGCTGTCGCTGATCACGTCGTCGATCATGGCGCCCTTGTGGAGCACGATCAGGCGCATGGCATCCTGCCTGAGAATGGTCGCGGGCAGCCGGCCCGGGCTAACAACACAGCCGAAAACGCCCATCCTAGCCGACGTTCCCTGAGGGTGCCAGTGGGCGGACGCCGATCGCGTCTCAGCCGCGGTACGCCGGCCACCTCCGCCCAGGTGGGGCCGGGCCATGCACAGCCAAAAGCAAGGCCCGGATCGGCACCACCAATCGCCGTCCGGGCCACGCGTTCTTCTGACAAATGACAGGTCAGTCGCACTCTCGGTGATGTATCTCAGCCGGTCGGTGTTCCAAGCACGGCCTTGACCTTGGCCGCCAACTGGTCCGGGGAGAAGGGCTTGATCAGGTAATCGTTCGCACCGGTCTTGATCGCCTCAATCACGCGCGATTTCTCAGCCTCGGTCGTGACCATGATGACGGGCGTCTTCTTGCCCGCCTGACGCAACGCTCGCAAACACTCAATCCCGCTCATTTTCGGCATGTTCCAGTCCAGGAGAATCAGGTCGAACTCGGCCTTCTGCGTAGCCTGGATGGCCTCAGCACCGTCACAAGCTTCGGTGGCTTCGTTGATTCCAACCAGGCTTAGTGCCTTGATGACGATGCGGCGAATTGTCATCGAATCGTCGACGACCAATGCATTCATGACAGCAACCCCTACTTCTGGTTGTAGGTTACTTCCAAGCTGAAATCTCCCGCATCCGATGTGAACCCAACCTCGAGCCAAATTGCCTTCGTCGGATACCTGAGCTTGTAGCCGGCACCCTCCACTACCGTTGGCAAACCCAGTTCCAGGGGCGGATCGAAATCGAATTTCGCCTTGGCTGAACCGGCAACCATGTTCACCATCTCCGCAATGGCGTCGATCACTTCGTCATTCATCTCCGATGGCTTCGTCCCCAGCATCCGACCGGCGAGTTGCAAGGCTGTATCGAGCGGAAAACGCAGCCCAACCATGCTGCTCATCTGGCCGCTTAGTCCTACCAGCGACGTGATTCGTTCCCCGTTGCCTTGCCCATCGCTGACTTTCATGCCGTTACGTTTCGGTTCCACGTTCAGCATCGTCGTGAATACCGACTCGACGGCCTCGATAAAAGGGTTGATGTGAGAGATGTCCACTGTCAGCCCTCCGCCAATGTATGGCCAGATGACTCCTCGCGCGCCCGGCCGCTTCGCGGGGCCCTAGACAGCTACTGCCAAGCATTTTGCTGCCGGACAATAGTGGGCCCTGTGACGCCGAACGCGGCGTCCTGATCGTTACATCGTCCTGATATGGGGGCTGGTTTGGAAAGAATCACACACCAGCACCCCACCCCGGGACGCCAGGCAATCTCCACGTAGGTCCTATCACGCAGATTGTGGCGCGACCCATCGGCCGGAACTGCCCGACCCAGAGCGTTTTCGACGAACTCCCGGCGTTCGAATAATCCAGTTATCCCGGAGATTACGGCAGCCAGGCCGCTACGGGCTTGCTCTAGCGAGCGATAACCGTAGAGCTTCGGCCACCACGGATTTCATGGGCCACCGTTATCGGTATCTGCCCGAGCGACGCCACACGGTCTACCCGACCGGTGTTGGCGGCCTCCCTGGGCATCCCATACACGCACGAGGTGCTTTCGTCTTGTGCTATTGTCCGGGCTCCGGCCGCCTTCAGACGGACAATGCCGTCCGCCCCGTCTCGTCCCATGCCGGTCATGATGACGCCGACTGCCCGTGGGCCGCAGGTTTGCGCTATAGAGGAAAACATTACATCCACCGATGGCCTGTGACCGTTCACCGGCGGACCCGCGTCCAGTTGGGCATACAGCTCACTGCCTTGCCGCTGGATGTGGAGATGATGGCTTCCCGGGGCGATGTAGATAGTCCCCGCCTCTATCTTGACGCCCTGGACAGCCTCGCACACACGCATGGCGCAATTGCGATCGAGGTGCCGGGCGAACACGCTGGTGAACTGTGCCGACATGTGTTGCGTGATGACGATGGGTGCGAATCCGCGCGGAAACGTCGGCAACACTTCGTGCAACGCCTGCGGGCCGCCGCAACTGGTCCCAATCGCAACCAGCCAGTCGCCTGCCGGCTGGGAGCAAAGCGTGGAAGTTCTGTTCCCTGGCACGCCGATCTTGCCAAGCGGACGCACTCGCCCCTTGGCTACGGCCGCCACCAGCACTTTTTGATGCAACTCCCGCTGAAACTCCGCGATCGTTGCGTGACCAGCCGATTGGGGCTTGGCGATGTAGTCGAGGGCACCCTTGCGCAGGGCCTCGAGCGTCACCTCAGCACCCGCCTGCGTCAGACTGGACACCATCAGGAAGCTGACCGGGATCTTCCCCGCGACCAGCTCCAGGACGCGAATGCCGTTCATACGAGGCATCTCAACGTCCAGCGTGACCACGTCCGGACGCAGGCGGCGGATCTTCTCGATCGCGTCTACGCCGTCGGCGGACTGACCGACCACCTCGATCCGTGGATGCTGCGAAAGCCCCACGCTGATCAGCGACCGGACCAGTGCACTGTCATCAACAACTAGCACCCGGATGTGGTGCCCCGCACTTCTTCCCATAGGCTCAACCCTCTGGATAGGGGGGTGGCCACCCTCCTCGGCCGGACCCTGCCTAGATGGGCCAACTCCTCACCGGAATACAACGCCGGCGTACAAAACGCATCGGCATTTTCCCCCGACAGGTTGGAATAGGCCGGTACCGGGCCTGCTGGGCACGTTTCCAGGACCGGTAACCGACCATGTGCCCGGAGAACAGCCACAGGATTCCGGTTTGACAGCTCCGTCCCCCTATGTCATACTTCGGGTCTGCGGATCGGCGATGGGTAACCGCCGCCGAAGTGCCGCGAAGCGATTGGGGTCGTAGCTCAATTGGTTTAGAGCGCCGGCCTGTCACGCCGGAGGTTGCGGGTTCGAGTCCCGTCGACCTCGCTTCAAATAACCCCTGCTTCGGCAGGGGTTTTTCATATCTCTCAGGAACCCTGGGCTCTATCCACCTCGCGGCGCAGCAGCGATCGACGTCCGATCAGCCCGACCGTCACGCACCCGATATACAGCACGAACTGCACGCCAGACCGCACCAGGACGGTGTACGCCGCCCCGCGCAGCGGATCTCCGGGGATCAGCAGCAGGGCGGCACCGATGGTTGTCAGCAGCGTGATCACCTGGGCCGGCACCTGGAGCCAGAATAGCCGCATCTGCGTCGTCGCGACCCCCAGGACGTTGGTGAACAGTGCCAGGCAGTGCGCTACGACGATCAGTCGAAACTCTGCCTCGAACCGGGCGTAGTCGGCCGTGTAGAGCACCCGCAACAGCCACCCACCCAGCGGGAAGGCGATCGCCAGGACGCCCACGCCAAGCAGGGCGGCCAACCCCAACAGCTTCGTCCCCAGACCCAGAAACGCGCCCAGGTCGTTGCGGTAGTGATTGGCGAGGCGATTGGCGGCCGCTGTTGCCGCCTGGATCATCACCAGGTTGCCGACCTGCGTGATGTACGCCAGGGCGCCGAAGTAGCCCAGGTGGGCCTTGCCGTCCGGTTGGCCTTCGATGAACAGTCGCGGAAACGTGTCGCACAGGTTCACGATCAGCGCCACCAGGCCGAGCGGCAGGGTTTGCCAGGCGAGGGCACGCAGTCCGGACGGGCTCCATGATTGATTCCACAGCGTCCCGCTCCTCATGCGCGGACGATCGAAGATGATGAGCACCAGCAATGCGCCGCCGCCGGCCAGGCAAGCGGCCGCCGCGGCACGATTGGCCGGGCTGGCATCACCCCAAAAGCCGATCTGTTGCGGAAGCATCAGCAGGGCTGCAAACGGAAGGATCAGCGCCAGGCCGCGGAGTGTGACCGACAGGGCCAGCAGGTCGAGGCGTTCTCGACGCTGGAACCCGCCCCAGCCAACCTCGGCCAGCGACCAGCAGATCCGTGTGCCGAACACGCCTGCCAGGAGCAATGTCAACGCGAGCGATTCCCCTGACGCCAGTAACCACCCCACCAGAACCGCCAGAATCAGCCCGCCCGCCGCCGTCGTAGTGTTACGCAGTGCGCGGTACGTGCCGAAGCTGAATTCGTTGTGCGTGTCCGCGACCAGCGCCCCACGCAGCTCGAAACCCAACAGCAGCAGGATTGGCGTGGCGATGGCCAGGCCGAAAATATACTGCCCCTGCACCTCCGGAGATGCGAACTTGGCCAGCAGCACGAGCACGCCCAGTTGGCAGCCGTTATAGGCGGCATGGCCGACAATCGCGTAGATCGTGTTGACCCTGAGCGGATGTCCCTCGCGGGACGCTGCCTGGCTCGGGTTGGCACCGTTCGTGCTCATCAGCTACTCCGTGACGCGTGGCGCGCTGACAGTAGTCAACCAGCCCGGGAGACGTCAACCGAGCGAAGACCGGCCAGATCACCGTCGGCCGGGTTCAGCCGATCGGTTTCAACCAAACAAAACGCCCGCGCCCCGGGTCAGTTCATCCCGAAGCGCGGGCTCGTTTGGTCTTCACGCTCACGGGCCATAGCCCGTCAGCGTGCGAACGTCAATGACTACTTGCCGGCCAGCAACTCGACGAAGCCGTCGATGTCGTCGAAGTTCACCGTACCGTTGGCGTCAGTATCACCGTTCAGCCAGTTGCAGTCCGGATACTCCGCTTCGTACTCCGCCTGGCCAACCATCGCCGTCACGAACGGATTGATGTCATCGAAGTTGACGTAGCCGTCGCAGTTCAGGTCGCCCGTGGCAACCTCGAACGGAACCACGCCCCACAGCTCAATGTCATCAATGTTCCAGCCCGGATACGTCACCGACGTGTCCGTCTCGCCCATGACCCAGCGCACGTATACGGTCGCTGCGTTGTCCGCAACACCTGAGATGTCGAACACCTGCTGCGACCACGACGTGTCACTGATCGAGCTGTCCGTGTGCTCCCACACCATCGTCCAGGTCGTCCCGTCATTGGACACCTGCACGTTGGCGTGATCCCACGTCGCCGACTCGACACCCAACCAACGCCAGAAACGCAACTCGACGCCGGTCATGTCGCTACAGTCAATGGCAGTCGTCGTCAACGCGTATTCCGGAATCTCATTCTCATAGTCACCGGCCAGGTTGTAACCGTAGACATTGTCGCCGGTGTAACCACTGGTCGGATCGTAGTTGTGTGAGCCGCCGCCGGTCGGAACACCAAAGGCCCAGTCGCCTTCGACGCTCCAGCCCGGATCCTCGTCCAGCATGAAGACGTGTACCGGCTGCGGGCCACCAACCGTGATGCTGATCGTCGCCACGTTCGAGTCGCCGCCGTCCGGCGGGGTGCCGCCGTCGTTGACCATGAACGTAAACGCATCCGGGCCGGTGTAAGCGTAATCCGGGGCGTAATTCACCATGTTCCCGGCAATCAGCGTGTACGGCACCGCGTCAATCACGCCGCCGTCCGGATCGCTCAGGTCGCCGTGCTCCGGCAACGACACGATCGTGTAAGTCAGCGCCGCTGGCGGATCGGGCAGACCGTCGTCGCTGGCCAGCAGCTCGATGTCGACCGGCTCGTTGACGTCGGTGAGGACTTCATCGCCCGCCGCGTACGGCGGCCGCGGACCACAACTCGGCATGTTCGACAGATCCGACTCGAAGTAGTCCGGATCCAGGCCTTCGCCTTCAGACAGACCGACCAGGCCGTCCACAACCGCGACGTCCAGGTAGCTCAACACAATCGTGCCGTCGAAGTACATCTCCACCTGGAAGGTGTTGCTGTTGCTTTCGCTGTACTCGGGGATGCCGTCCCACGTAACCACCATGCGGTCGGCCAATTGCTCATAGCTGACCGTGCCGCCGCTGCTGGGGTTGAAGTCATCAAAGATACCCGCGATCCGCGGCAGGCTGAAGTGGTCTTCGAGCGTCTCGGAGTAGGTCGTGTCCGAGGTGCCGAAGGTGATGTAGCCGTTGCTGCAAATGTAGAAACTGCTGTAGCTGACACCATAGAGGGACACGGTGTTGCCGCCGGTAATGGAGACTTCCGTGCTGGCATCATCACCCAGCGAGACGGTGGTGCCGCCGGCCGGATCGGTCGGCAGGCTGGTGATCTCACCGACAACGCAGCCGGTGTAGAAGTCGGTCGGATTGCCCGGTACGAACATCAGGCTCAGGCCGGCCAAGTCAAAGTCAGTCTCGAACAGCTCGGTGAAGAAGTCCGGCACCTCCGGCGTGGTGAACATGTAGCACTGCGGATCAGTGCAGACGTTGCCGGCCTCATCAACCGCTTCGACCATGTAGTAATAGGTCGTGTTGTCCTGGAGCCCGGTCAGCGCCACCGTCGGCGTCATGGAGTAGCCAGCGCCGTCGGCCCGCTGGTTCAACTCGTCGCAACTCAGCCCGAAAGACACGGCGCCCTGGGCCAGCTCATCGGTATCGAACTGGATCACCGCGTCACGCGGCTGCACGTCGATGGCCTGCACATTGCTGATCGTCGGCGGCGTGCAATCTACCACCGCCTCAGACGTGACAACTACGTCGTAGTTGCCCGCACCGTCGTCGGCGTCAATGTAGGTTGCGGTGACAGTGTCGCCTTCGCTGGTCGCCAGCATGCCAGCGCCGGGCGTGCCGTCGGTGGTCTCGAAGGAGCCCTCAAACTGGCCGGTGGCCGGGCCGATCTCGGTGCAGAGCACGTCAATACCGGTCGGATCGGTGTCGGAAGCGATGTTGATCGTCACCGTATCCTCGGCCAAGTCGTCCAGATTCAGACCACAGTCGACCACGCTCACGCTACCCAGGTCATTGCAGGCATACTTGGTGCTGTCCAGGCGAATTGTGCCGGCGTCCGTGCACGTGATCCGTACCCGCAACGACGGGTCGCCGAACACCGTCCAGTGCTCGAACTCGTCCACGCCGTCTGTTCCGTAGTCATCCATCATCGAGCACGAGCCGGCAAAGCACAGCGCGCCATAGCTGATGTACCCTTCGCCTACGTACTGAATGTTGAACTCATCCTGCCCCTCCATCGGCGGCGTCCACGACTGGCTGATAGTCGAGGCGTACACGGCGATCGCGCCCGTTGGCTCACCGCCGTTAGTTGCCCGCAACCACGCCTCGGCAAAACAGGTTGTCCCGTTGAAGTCACCGTTCGAGCACGCTACCGACACGATGAACGGCAGCATGTTGTTGTTGACCAACGCGTTGACGTCGCTGTTGCTGAAGCCCGTGGTGCTCCACGAGGTGACGCTACCGTGGCCACAATAGTTGATGATGCCGCGACCTTCGTTCACCGCCGCCGCCACCTGCGCCGCCGTCGCGCCGTCGGCCCCATAAAGCTCGTCCACTTGAGTGTAGCCGTAGGCCAGCAGCCACTGACGGATCTCCTCCATGTGCTCCTGATCCGACTGGCCTTCGTCACCCTGGGAGCCGCCGCCTTGCTCCGAAGCAATGCCAACACCCTTCCAGAACCACTCGGTGGTCGGCGCCGGCATGGTTTCGTAGGTGATCGTCCGCTCAACCTGGGTCACGACCTGGTCAGCAGTTTCGGCCGAAAAACGGCCGATCATAGCTTCCGGATAGTCATCCGAACCGGCCAGTTGGCCGTAGGTCGGGTCGGCGTCGCTGGTGGGCGAGGCCACCTGGGCCCCATCGCCGATCAGCAGCACATAGGCCAGGTCGCTCGTGTTGTACAGATCCTGGATGTAGTTCTTGATCGAGGTGGCGTCGTTGCCGATCGTGCTGACGCCAACCAGCGTCGTCGGAATCCCGAAGGAGTTCTTGTGATCCGCCAGCGGCTGTGCCTGTGACAACCAGGAGTCGTAGCAGATGATCAGCATGTCGCCGTCTTCGTCCAGCGGATCGTAGCGGTACGCATCCGGGTCATAGTTCAGGAACTGGCGACCATAGATGTAGTGGTAGCCGTGGGCGATCTTCCCGCTTCGACTGGCCGGATCGAGCTCGTTGATGCCCTTTCCGCCGAGTGTCTCGACCTGCACCGCGATTTTGGTGTACACCCGCAGCGTGCGCTTCACGGGGTTGTACTGGAACGGATAGAAATCAACCGTCGCACCGCGGAAATCACGCAGGATATATGGCGTGCCGAGCCCCGCGATCGAACCGGGGAAGAAGGCATTGGTGCGATACTCGGGCCCAAAGGAATAGGGCACCGTGGCCGGATCAACCTGACGCGACAGGTTGCCCTTGGAGGGTGCCAGGTCGATGCCGGTGTATTCCTCGTAGCGGCACAGCTCGGGTACGATCGTCAACGTAACGGCGCCCTGGTCGGGGACGATTACGCTACGGGCCACGTGCGGCAGTGCCGGCGCCCCGGCCATGAGCATCACCGGTTCGTGTGCGATTCGCAGAGCCGTGAACTTCTGCCCGTCTACGTTAACCCCGATCTGCTGATAATCCTGCAACTGGAACGACAGCAGCATCTGGTCGGGGCTTGACTGCTTGAGGTCGACAGTCACCGGAGTGGTACTGGCCGCAACGGCGGCCGATACGCATAACAGCACGGCGCAGACCGTGACCATGTTACGCCAGAGCATAGCTGGCGCGAGAGATGAGACGCGCGCTGACATGAAATCTCCTTGGGTTTTGGATCCTGTGCGCCTGACAGCGGATGCTCGCCGGCCGCCAATACCAGGCGAACGCTTGCTTAACCTACCCATCCCAGGGTGCCCACCCAGCGAAAGATGAGCGTTGCGAGCTGCCAAGGCCGGTCCCAGGCAGAGCCGAAACCGGCAATAACCCCACGGATGGCTCCTTGCACCTATTACACTATGATAACACGCTTCTGGCAGTAAATGTAAGTAGTTAGTGACGGGGAAGCAGGTGGTCGAGTTAACGATAGTCCTATAACCGGAGAGCGTAGTGAGAATCGCCGATCGCAAGGGCAGGGTTCATATCCGCGGACGGCGGCTTGCGCAGGTGAATTATGCTTGATGAACAACATCTGCGGTCGGCAATGGATTTCGCCGTAGGCGCGGCCCAGGATGCCGGCCGACTGACGCTGGGCTACTTCAAGGCCGGCATCGCCAGCGAACGCAAGCCGGACGATTCGCCCGTTACCGTCGCCGATCGCGCTGCCGAGGAGCTGTTGCGCGGGCGCATCGAGCAGCAATATCCGGACCATGGAATACTCGGAGAGGAATTCGGCGAGAAGCCCGGCAGTGGGGCGGCTCGCTGGATTCTCGATCCAATTGATGGCACCGTGTCGTTCGTCAGCGGCGTGCCGCTATATAGTGTGCTGGTCGCCCTTGAGTGGACCGGCGAGGTCGTGCTGGGCGTGATTCACCTGCCGGCTCTGGGAGAGACGGTATATGCGGCCCGGGGCCTGGGCTGCTGGTGGAACGGCCGGGCAGCACGCGTATCAGACATCGCCGACCTGAGCGAAGCCCGGATCGCCTGCACATCGGTGAAGACAATGGAGAAGGCGGGACGCACGGCGGCGTATGAGCGCTTGCGAACGCGCTGCCGCCTGGATCGCGGCTGGTCGGACGCATACGGATACGCGCTGCTGGCAACCGGACGCGTGGATGTCGTGGTCGATCCCATCATGAGCATCTGGGACAACGCTGCTCTTGTGCCCGTAGTTTGCGAAGCGGGCGGGACATTCACCGACTGGGCCGGTAACGCGACACATACTGCACCAGAGGCTCTGGCGACGAATGGCAAGCTGGTTGAGGCTGTTTGTGCGGCTCTGGCAGACTGAACGGGCGAGTCGGCACATCGGCGGCTGTGTGGCTGGGTTGTCCATTGCTGCCACCCCCGCTAAGATACGAAACTCGGATTAACAGAGCACATCTCACTTGTGCAACAATAGAGCCTGAAGGAGCGAGAGTTGGGAACGCCAGACACCCACAAGTACCAGTTTACGTCGGAATCGGTGAGCATGGGGCATCCGGACAAGGTGGCCGATCAAATATCGGACGCCGTGCTCGATGCAATGCTGGCGCAGGATAAACACTCGCGCGTGGCCTGCGAAACAATGGTCTCAACCGGAATGGTTGTCGTCGCCGGCGAAGTCACCACCAACGCTTACGTGGAAATCCCCGACGTTGTCCGCGACGTCATCAAGGAGATCGGCTACACCTCCGGCGACATGGCATTCGATTTTGAATCCTGTGCCGTCCTGACCTCCATCAAGCGTCAGTCACCCGACATCGCCATGGGCGTTGACCGCGAAGGTGCCGGTGACCAGGGCATGATGTTTGGCTTCGCCTGCCGCGAGACGCCCGAGCTCATGCCGCTGCCGATTCAACTGGCCCATCGCCTCGTCGAGCACCACGTCGGCGTGCGGCGCGAGAACCTGATCGACGGCCTGCGTCCCGATGCCAAGTCTCAGGTAACGGTCGAATACGAAGGCAATCGCCCGGTCCGCGTGAACACGGTAGTGGTCTCGACGCAGCACGGGCCGCAGTGGAACGAACGCCAGAAGGAACTCGGCCAGGAAGTTACCCGCGAGATCATCAAGCCCGTATTGGGCGATTGGTGGCACGACGATATCAAGCTATACATCAACCCGACCGGACGCTTCGAGATTGGTGGCCCGCACGGCGATTGCGGCTTGACCGGCCGCAAAATCATCGTCGATACCTACGGCGGGCGCGGTCGCCACGGCGGCGGCGCGTTCTCCGGCAAAGACCCGACAAAGGTCGACCGCTCGGCGTCCTACATGGCTCGCTACATCGCCAAAAACATCGTGGCGGCTGAGCTGGCCGATATCTGCGAATTGCAGCTCAGCTATGCTATCGGCGTCGCCGAGCCCACCAGCGTCCTCGTCAGCACCGAAGGCACGGCCAAGATCGACGAGACGAAGCTGAGTGAGCTCGTCCGCGAGACCTTCCCGCTTACGCCGCGCGGCATCATCGACCACCTCGACCTGCGCCGGCCGATCTATCGTGAGACAGCCCGCAACGGCCACTTCGGCCGCAGCCTGCCGAGTTTCACCTGGGAGAAGACGGATCGGGCTGGGGCGCTGCGCAAGGCCGCCGGTCTCTAACATGCGCCTAAGCAAGGGGCCGAGCGTGGTTGTGTTTGAGGATCCCAGCAGAACGGTCGATGAGCTGTCGGCCCGGATCTACGCGATCCGGGACTCCCTTTGACCTGCCCACAAAGCAGGCTCGCATAACCGAACTCAGTCAGCGCATGGAGCGCCCCGGCTTCTGGGACCACCAGGAGGAGGCGCGTACCGTCGTTACCGAACTGAAGGGCTTGCGCGCCCAGGTTGAGCCCGTAAACGAACTCGTTCGGCGGGTCGAGGATGCCCGCGTGCTGCTCGAACTGGCCGACGAACAGGCCGACTCGGAAAGTGCCGGCGAGGTGCAGCAGGAACTTGCCGGCCTGGTCACGAAGACCGATCAGGTCGAGCTGCTGACGTTGCTGTCGGGTGAAAATGACAGCAAGAACTGCTATTTCAGCATCCAGGCCGGTGCCGGCGGGGCGGACGCCTGTGACTTTGCCGAAATGCTCCTGCGCATGTACCTGATGCACTTCGAGAACGCCGGCTACAAGGTCAGCGAGGTCGATCGCCGCGTGGCCGAGGAGGCCGGCATCCAGTCGGTGACGCTCTTGGTCGAGGGGCCGTACGCCTACGGATACATGTCGTGCGAGGTGGGCGTTCATCGCCTCGTGCGGATCAGCCCGTTTAACGCCCAGGGCAAGCGCCAAACCTCGTTCGTCGGTGTCGACTGCCTGCCCGAGGCCGAGGAAACCGAGATCGAGCTCGTCGACGGCGATCTGGACATCGAGTTCTTCCGGCGCGCGTCAGGGGCGGGCGGCCAGAACGTCAACAAGGTGGCCACCGCCGTACGCGTCCGGCACAAGCCGACCGGCCTGATGGTCGAGTGTGTCAACGAGCGCAGCCAGGCTCAGAACAAACGCGTAGCGCTGAGCATCATGCAATCTCGGCTGGAGCAACTGGAGAAGGCCAAACAGGATGAAGAGCTGGCCAAGCTCTACAGCGAGAAGGGTGAGATTGCCTGGGGCAACCAGATCCGCAGCTATGTCCTGCACGGCTCGACGATCCACGTCAAGGACCACCGCACCAACCTAGCTATCGGCGACGTACAGCGCGTCCTCGACGGCGACATCCAGTCCTTCATCGACACCCGCCTCCGGCAGCGCCTCCAACGAGGGAAATAGCCGCATGGGCTATGGAGCCTGTGGAGTCCGGCATCAATACGAAGCGAACGGCCGCCCGGTCCGATCCAGCCCGTCCGAGTTCACCGACACCTGCCCGGTCAAGCAGTCGTACAGCCACCCGGCCTGCGGCGCAGCACCGACGTAGCTGGGAGCCGGTTCGTCGACGATGACATGAATCCCTGTCCGTCCGACTAGCGGCGGAATCGGGCATTCCGGGATGCCGTCGCGGAGATACGGCCCGTACGGATGGTCGGCGTCATCAAACTCGCTGACTTCGCCGTCCAGGTTAGTCGGCTGCGTCAGTTGCGCAACCAGCAGCGCCCCGTCGCACGCCTCTCCCGGGACCGTCCCCGGCCACTGCGCATGGTCCTGGTAGTAACGCTCGACCGCCACCCGCAGCACCTGTAGCCGGGTACGCAGCAGTTCCCGTTCATCGGGTTGGTCCGCACGTCCGAGTTGCGGGACGGCGATCAGCGCGATCAGCGCGAAGACGACCAGGACGATCACGATCTCGACAACACTGATGGCTGGCTTGCGGTGCATGGTTCAACCTCTCGATTGGGCGCACCGGGCGGGCCCCGCCTGGGCTGGTTGCTCCGTTGGCCCGCCCGCCGATCGCTTCTTGCTCAGGTGTTCGAAACGCGCCCGGAACCCGCTTGGGTCCGACGCCATCCGGTCGCGCAGCGCCTCTACGAACAGTGCCGTTATGTCCGGATCGGTTACCCGGCCGGCGTCCAGTTCCAGCAGCGTGAGCGCCTGTTCACACGTATATGCCTTGCGATACGGCCGATTCGTCGTCAGCGCGTCAAACACGTCGACGATGTGGATGATCCGCGCATCCAGCGGTATCTCTTCGCCGCTCAACCCCTGCGGATAACCGCTGCCGTCATGGTTTTCGTGGTGGCACCGTACCGCTTCCAGCACCGGCTGGAACTGCGCCACCGGCCGCAGCATCTCGTAGCCGATCGACGGATGCTGCTTCATCGCGGCGAACTCGCTTGGCGTAAGCACCCCCGGCTTGTTCACGATCTGCTCCGGAATCCCGATTTTCCCCACGTCGTGCAGCAGGCCCGCCCATTCCAGCACCTGCACCCGGCTGTTCGGTAGCCCCAGCGACTCCCCGATCAGCCGAGCGAACTGCCCGACGCGTTCCGAGTGGTTCGATGTGTAGTTGTCCTTCGCGTCAATCGCGTTGACCAGTGCGCAGACTGTTTGCACCACCGTCCGCTGCATCCGCCGAACCGTTACGGCGTTGCCGATCAATCCGCTGCCGAATGACAGGATCCACGCCGCCGTCGTCAGCTCCTGATCAGTGAACGGCGTTTGGCGCAGCGCGATCACCACGCCGGTCTCGCGGTCGAGCCGTGGCAGTACGCTGAGCAGGACCGCCGTCTCCGGTGACCCCGTCGGATTCAGATCCGAGTGGCACAGTGTGCCGGCCTGCTTCGTCTGACGCACCTCTTCAATACGATCGCTCAGCAGTTCCCGCAGACGTGCCGCCGACGCAGTCGGGGTGGTCCGGTGGTCAGCGTTATTCAGGAGTGCACAAGCGCCTTCGCGATCGAGAAAGACGGCTTCGGCACGGAGCAGCCGCCCGTAACGGCGCAGCAGCGTCTCCTCGATCCGATTGGGAGCCTCCCACAGCACGCTCTCCGCCGACAGGTCGCTCAGCAGGTCAAGCTGCTCGCGGTAGTGCTGCACTTCGCTACACGCCGCCGCGTTCTCTGCCGCCAGACGTGCCAGGCGCAGCGGGACTGTGCCGCCTTCCAGCGCTGGCTCGACCGGGCTCATCGGATGAGTATCCCGAGATGTATCTGTCATCGCCAGGACACCTCACACATATTCGACGCGCTTCGTGGCACAGACAGCTCCACTTCACGCGACCGATCGGCGGGCGGCCGCGTTGGCGATTGCCTCAGGTCGGCCGCGGGTGCGGACTGACTCGGACGTAACTGCGCATCCGGTGACATTTGCGCTTCTGCGTTACGTTGTTCATCGAATTCAGCCCCGCCATCCTTGCCTGACCGGCAAAAATGAGCTTCTTAACCTCGCCCCCGATACGAATCTGGGACCTTGCCGCCCGCCCCCGTCGGATAAACCGATGCAGTCTTGCAATATGGGAGGAAGATCCCCTACAGGGAACCATGCGCAGACCCACCGCAAGCGGATTTGCCCGTGCGAATACCAAGAAACCATCCGCCCCCTCCCCCGTTGTTACGTTGTCACGCCTGTCCGCGGAACCACTCGATGGTCCGCGCTATACCGTCGCCCCGATCCACCTTTGGTGTCCAACCCAGCAGCGTGCGCGCCCGCGTAATATCGGGCTGACGCACCGACGGATCGTCCGCCGGCCGCGGCGTAAACGTAAGCTCGCTCCGACTGCCCGTCAGCTCGATTACTTCTCGCGCCACATCCGCCACGGTAACCTCGACCGGATTGCCGATATTCACCGGCTCCGCTACGTCGCTCTCCAGCAGCCGCATCAACCCGTCCACCAGGTCGCTGACATAGCAAAGACTGCGCGTCTGTGTGCCGTCGCCGTGCACCGTCAGCGGCTGGTCCTGTAATGCCTGCGAAATGAAGTTCGGCAGCATGCGCCCGTCGTCGCTGCGCATGTTCGGACCATACGTGTTGAAGATCCGCGCAATGCGGACATCCGTGCCGTGCTGGCGGCGGTGAGCCATCAGCAGCGCCTCGGCGAACCGTTTTCCCTCATCGTAGCAGGAGCGCGGGCCGATCGGATTGACGTGGCCCCAGTACGATTCACGCTGCGGGTGCTCGTGCGGATCGCCATAGACCTCGCTCGTGCTGGCCTGGAGCAGGCGGGCCGACTGGTCGCGGGTATAGTCCAGCAGGTGCTGCACGCCCAGCGAGCAGACCGCCAGAATATTGAGCGGGTGTGGGCCGAAATCAGCCGGCGACGCGGGACAGGCCAGGTTATAGACCCGTTCGGCCGGCCCCAGCGCTGGCAGCGCGGTGCTGATGTTATGTTCGACAAGCGTGAACCCCGAACGCTCGGCCAGGGCCCGGGCGTTTTCCCGGCTGCCGCTACAGAAGTTATCCACCCCGACGACCTCATGCTGCTCATCGAGCAGGCGGCTGGCCAGATGAAACCCGATGAAGCCGGCACAACCGGCAACAACTATGCGCATGACATCCACTCCGCGGCTGAATATCGGAACTGCCGTTGTCGGCGTCGCCATTTGCCGAAATCGGCGGTCAACGACGCGCCAGCCCCAGTCCACCGCTGCACTTGGCCGGCCGGGCTGTTACACTAGCGGAATCAACGGAGAGCACAAGCAATGAGAATCTGCATTGTCGGCAGCGGATACGTGGGTCTGGTAACGGCCGCCTGCCTCGCGGACAGCGGCAACGACGTCGTTGCAGTCGACAACGACCCCCAGAAGATTACCACTCTGCAACAGGGTAAGTGCCCGTTCTTCGAGCCCGGACTCGACGAGCTGGTCGGCCGAAACCTCGCCGCCGGCCGACTGCGATTCAGTTCCGATCTGACCGCCGGCGTCGCCGGCGCCCGTGTAATCTTCCTCGCTGTCGGAACCCCACCCCGCGCCGACGGCTCCGCCGACCTCTCCTTCATCGAGGCCGCCGCCGTCGCTGCCGCTCGTGCTCTCACTGGGCCGGCCATCGTCGTCACCAAGAGCACCGTTCCCGTCGGCACCGGTGCCCGCCTCGAAGCGATCATTCGCGAAAACACCACCTACGACTGTCACACCGTTAGCAACCCCGAGTTCCTCAAGGAAGGCGCCGCCCTGGCCGACTTCATGCGCCCCGACCGCGTTGTTATCGGCGCCGAGGATCAGGCCGCCGGCGACGAAATCGCCGAACTGCATGAGCCCTACGTTCGCAACAACCGCCCGATCCTCCGCATGGGCCGGGCCGCCGCCGAGCTTACCAAGTACGCTGCCAACGCCTATCTCGCCACACGCATCAGCTTCATCAACGAGATCGCCGAAATCTGCGAACATCTCGGCGTCGACGTCAACGAAGTCCGCCGCGGAATGGGTTCCGATCAGCGCATTGGCAACCACTTCCTCTATCCCGGCCTGGGTTACGGCGGCAGTTGTTTCCCCAAGGATGTGCAGGCTCTGTCCAGCTTTGGCAGTGCCGCCGGCGCTGATTGCACCTTGCTTGAATCTGTTCATCGCCGCAACGCCGCCCAGCGCATGGGCCTCGTGCGTCGCATCATCGAGCGCTTCGGCGATCAGCTCCGCGGCGCCAAAATCGCCGTCTGGGGCCTCGCGTTCAAGCCCGAAACCGACGACATCCGTGAAGCCCCGGCCATCACGATCATTGGCGCCCTGCTGGAGGCCGGCGCCAGCGTCGCCGCCCACGATCCCCGCGCCATCGAATCGACCCGCGCCGTCTTTGGCAACCTCATCAGCTATCACGACAAGCCCTACGACGCGCTGCCGGACGCCTTGGCACTGCTGATCATGACCGAGTGGATGGAGTTCCGCAGCCCGGACTTCGAGCGCATCGCTGCCGCCCTCAAATACCCCGTCATCTTCGATGGCCGCAACCTGTACCCCCTCCAGACCATGCGCCGCTATGGGTTCGAGTATTACAGCGTCGGCCGCCCCCCAGTCCTCCCCTCCGCCTGATCACGGGTATGATAAACTAGCGCGTCTTCGAAACCAGTTCGATGTGCCGCTGCTCTTGAGCAGTGCGTCCTTCGGCCTCAGCGCGAGTTCATCATGCCCGAACTATCACCACGCGCCATGTCGCTCAAAAAACTCCTCGAAGAGCACACCGCACTGGCCGCCCCAGAGTTGGTGCACGACGCCGGCGACCAAACCCTCATCTGTCACGCCTGCGGGCATCGCTGTCGCATCGCCCCCGATCACGCCGGCGTCTGCCGCATGCGTTTCAACCACGCCGGCCAGCTCCGCGTCCCCCGCGGCTACGTCGCCGGCCTCGCCATCGACCCGATCGAGAAGAAACCCTTCTACCACGTTCTCCCGGGCCGGGCGGCCCTCTCTTTCGGCATGCTCGGCTGCAACTTCCACTGCCCCTTCTGTCAGAACTGGGTCTCCAGCCAGACGCTCCGCGACCCGCACGCCATCGTCGAGCCCAGCCTGGCCACGTCGCAGCAAATCGTCGACCTCGCGCTCGAACATGACTGCCCCGTCGTCACCAGCACCTACAACGAGCCGCTGATCACGGCCGAGTGGGCCGTCGAAATCTGCACGCTCGCCCACAACCGCGGCCTGTACGGCGCGATGGTCTCCAACGGCCACGGCACGCCCGAGGTGCTCGAATACATCCGCCCTTGTGTTCAGCTCTTCAAGACCGACCTGAAATCGTTCCGCAAAGGAACCTATAACCGACTCGGCGGCGCGCTCCAGCACGTCCTCGACACCATCCGCACCGCACACGAAATGGGCTTCTGGGTCGAGGTCGTTACGCTCGTCGTCCCGGAGCTGAACGACAGCGATGCCGAGCTGGCCGACATCGCCGGCTTTATCGCCAGCGCCTCCGTCGATATCCCCTGGCACGTCACCGCGTTCCACCCGACCTACCAGCTCACCGACCCGCCCCCTACGCCGGTGGACCGCCTGCTGGCCGCCTACGACATCGGACGCCGTGCCGGGCTCCGCTACGTCTATCCCGGCAACGTCGCCGGCGGCGTCGGCGACCGCGAAAACACCCACTGTCACAACTGCAACCGCATCCTCATCGAACGCCGCGGTTTTCGCACGCATCGCGTCGATCTCCGGGCCGGCAAATGCCCCGATTGCGGCACCACCATCCCGGGCGTCTGGGCACCGCCGACAGCGGTAGGGGAGTAGCCCCCAACAAACCCCGCCTGACCACCCGCTTGGCAACCACGCCACGCCTGTCTACTATTATCAAAACATTCTGAAACTAACGTGTTTTCAGAAACGGCCCAGTGTGCCACTTTTCTTCGTGCCACTGCACTGTGAGCAGTGGATTCACAGATGTCATCGCTCAGCCCTCTGTGGCATCGGTTTCCGAACCCTTGTGGTACCGGCTCTCGAACTCTTGTAACACCGGTTTCCAATTTTCGTGGTCCGGTTTCAGGTTTGTGTGGCACCGGTTTTCAACCGGTGGGCCGCAGTTCCAACGGGGTCATACCCCGAAGGAGGCTCGAACCCCAATGCTGTGGCACGGAAGCAGAAATGGTTTCCAACCGGTGGGCCGCATCGGCCACGAACCCCAATGCCACGGAAGCAGAAATGGTTTCCACTGTGAGACCCCATGCGTAGTGAACTCCACGAGTCCGAAGCTCTCCTCGTCCGCCGCTGGGGCGAGATGGGCGGCTACTGGGGCATCAGCCGCACCATGGCCGAGATTCACGCCCTCCTCTTTGTCTCCGGCCAGCTGCTGTGCACCGACGACGTCATGGCCTTGCTGCACGTCTCCCGCGGCAACGCCAGCATGAACCTCCGTGCCCTGGTCGATTGGGGACTGGTCGAACGCGTCCACCAACTCGGCGACCGCAAGGAATACTTCCGCGCCGACACCAATGTCTGGCACATGTTTGAAACCATTATGCGTGAGCGTCGACGGCGCGAGGTCGAGCCGATCATCGCGACGATTGACCGTTGCCGCGAGCTGGCTGAGCACGAAGGTCACGACGCGGCCGACGCCCCCGCGCACCAGCGCGAGTTCTTTCAGCGTCTCGATGAGGCCCGCGCGTTTCTGACGACGATGAGCACGCTGTTCGATCTGGTACTCAAGCTGGGTGGCGACGGCGTGGGCAAACTGGCCTATCTGCTGTCGACCGCCGCCGACACACAACCGCCTCCGGACGCTCGGCGCGGGCGCCGACCGAAACGAAAGGGAAAATCATGACCGATGCTGAACTGGCCCAGGCCCTGAGGGATGCTGCCCTGTTGGAGGGCGATTTTGTGCTCCGCTCCGGCCGGCACAGCAAGTATTACCTCGACAAATACCTGTTCGAGACCCAGCCGACGCTGCTCCGCGAGCTGGCCAAACGTTTTGCCCGCTTTGTCACCGACGACGTTGATCGCATCGCCGGTGCCGAGCTGGGCGGCATCGCCCTGGCCGCGGCCACCGCTCTGGAAACGGGAAAGCCGTTCGTCATCGTGCGGAACTCCAAGAAGGCTGATTACGGCACCGGCAAGTTGATCGAAGGGGCGCTCGAGCCGGGCGAACGCGTGTTGCTGGTAGAGGACGTGGCGACCTCCGGCGGGCAGGCGGTCGAGGCCTGCCGCGTGCTGGAGGAAGCCGGCGCGGCCGTGGTGGGGGTGGTGGTAACGATCGACCGTGAAGAAGGCGGCCGAGCCGCATTAGAAAACGCCGGCCGCCGTTTTGATGCCCTATTCACCACGACCGACCTGGGCGTCGTTAAGTCGGAATAGCAACCGTCATCAAAGTGAGACGGTGGCAGTGGTGCCACTGCTCTGTGAGCAGTGGATTCTCCACTTCGAGACGCAGCGCCGGCCAATCTCTCCCGCGCCGACCTAGTGAATCCCGTGCAGCTTCGGCTTCAGCACCCGCAGCAGCAGCAGCATGATCACCGTCGCGATGATCCCCAGCACGCCGAAGATCATGAAGTAGTGCGCCGGCGTCATCTGCCCCCAGTATCCGCCGACGTAGTGTGCCAGGTAGTTGGAGACGGCCCCGGTCGTGAAGAACCAGAACCCCATGAACAGACCGACGTATTTCGGCGGGGCCGCCTTGGTCACCAGCGATAATCCCACCGGCGACAGACACAGCTCGCCGATCGTGATAACCAGGTAAAACGCCAGCAGCCACGCGATCGACACCTTCAACACCGATGATTGCTCATACAACTGCGTGATGGCTTCGCGGAAGGACGGATCCGCCCCGCCCGCCATGAGCTGCGCTTCGTCACGGGCGGACAGTTCCGCCGTCGCCACCAGCTCCCGCCGATCCGCGTCCCAGCGTACCGGCGGCGGCTCGTCGCCGTCGTCCTCTGCACCGGGCAGACCCGCGATGAACTCCACCGCGCCGGCCGTCGGCGGTATCTCCACCGCGACCTCCCAGCCCTCATCACGATCCATCTCGCCGGCCTGCTTGGCGGCACGCACCTCTTCGGCCCGGTGCTTGATCTTCGCCAGCAGCCCTTCAATCGCGTCGTTGTACGGCTCGCTCGCCGTCGTTCCCAGCACACGCATCCAGTCCAGGTCCGTCAGCACGCCGCTCATTTCGAGCGTCCCCTCCGCGTAGCGCAGCCGCGTCGCGCCAAAATACTCGTTTCGCGTCGCGCCATCCTCCGTTACCGACTGGTACACCCGCTGCTGGTCGTCGACCTGGAGCTGCTGCGGAAGCTGCTCAAGTTTCGCCGTTGTCCGCTTGCACTCCGCCTGTGCCGCCAACAACATGATTCCGTAGGCGCACGACAGGAAGAACACGCCGAACATCATCTTCACCGGCGTCGACGGCTGTCGCCCGCGACGCTCGAGGAATTGCCAGAACCACGCGAACACCGCAGCCAGCGTGATGATGAAAAACGGGTTGATCGACTGCGTCATCTCCGCGGTCATCTCGAAACCTGCGAGCCCGCTGCTGCTCGGCGGCGCAGCTTCCGCGCTCGTCGGGGCTGTCATGTGGCCGGTCACCAGCGCCTGCGGTGCCGTTCCCTGGAAAACGTGCAGGTTCGTGTGCTTGTCGGCCCACAGGTTCATCACGTTGGCAGCCTGCTCGAATCCCACCCAGAACAGGATCGCGAACACACAGATCACAACCAACACGAGGCTGCGGTCAAAGTAGACCTTCGACATCGGAACGCCCGCAGCAACATCCTCAACCTGGGGTTCTCCTGCCGCTGCCGGCGTAGCGCCGCCTTCGTCCCCCGTGCCCATGGCCGCTTCCTCCGCCGCGATCAGCTTCTCACGCCGAACCACGCTGCCCATGCCCAGGATGTACACGATCAGGCCCAGCACCATGCCCACGCCGGCCGCCGCAAACCCGTAGTGATATCCGTAATTCAGCCGCAGCCAGCCGCAGATTAGAGGACCGACAAACGCCCCCAGGTTGATACCCATGTAGAAGATCGTGAACGCGCTGTCACGCCGCTCGTCCTTTGTCGTGTATAACGCGCCGACCTGCGTCGAGATGTTCGGCTTCAGAAAACCTGTCCCGACCACCAGGCAGGCGAGCCCCGAATAGAAGAACGGCAACGGCTCAAACGCGAGCAGAAAATGTCCGACGGCGATGATCACCCCGCCCACGACGACGGCCCAGCGCGCCCCCGTCAGTTTGTCGGCCACAATCCCGCCAATGACGGGCGTGGCATAGACCAAGCCGGCGTACCAAGCCATCACGTGCGACGCCTCGCCCTGCCGCCAGAACAGGTAGTTCACCATGTAAAGAATGAGCAGCGCCTTCATGCCATAGAAGCTGAAGCGCTCCCACATCTCCGCAAAGAACAGCGTGAACAGGCAGGTCGGGTGGCCGAGGAACTCGCCACGCCGCCGCGCTGCGATCACCGCTGCCTGGGACTGGTGGGCATTAAAATCGCCGGGACCGGTAGAATTGCTCGACACGGGCAGCATCTCCATTTCGGCCGCCCCCAACGCCGGCCGGGCTCGAAACGCGTTTCTCCCACGCAGACCGCCGGGATTCCCGCAGCCTGCTTCCGTTCACGCGTCAGCATAGGGGAAACCGCCCGATCCAGCCAGTTGCCCGCGCTTTGCACGCTGGACCGCCTCCTACCACTCCTCCCAATACCAATCATCGTAAGAGTCGTAATCCCCCCAGTAATCGTCCTCCCAGTACCAATCGTCCTCGTAATACCCGTCGTAGTAATCGTCGTAGTACCAATCGTCCTCGTAGTAGTACCCATCGTCCCAGTAGTACCAGTCGTCTTCGTAGTAATCGTCCTCCACGTAATACGTGTCCTCGACGTAGTACGTATCCTCCACGTAATACGTGTCTTCAGCGTAGCAATCCACGCATTCGGTCAAGCCCAGGTAATCGCGCTCCGCATCCTCGAATATCCCGTCGAAGTCACAGCCCATCAGGATGATCAGCAGGCTCGCCGTCAGCAGGGTGGTCGTCTTCGCATACATCTCCATCTCCCTGATTCAGGTCCACGCACGAATCGCCGCCGATCGCGGGTTCCGATTGCCGCTACTGGCGGCTTCGCCAATAACCCACGGACGATCAACCCCCGGTGACTATTCATATTGTATCGAAATCGTGACAACCCCCACGAGAATCGCGACGCCCAGCGACTCGTCGATCCCGCCGAACGGTCAGGAGCCGCCCCCCAGCGCAAACCAAACGCCCGACCGTACAAACTGCCCCGGTCGGGCGCAGATTACCATACTAAGTTCATCGCACATGACTGCGCGATCAACCCATCACTTGCTTGTTACTGGAACAGATGATCCAGCGGATTCGGCCGACTGGCTCTAGCCGCCGAAGAACATCCCGAAGAAGCCGAAGAAGCCGCTGACGAGCGCGCCAATAACACCAAAGAGAGGGCTGAGCCAGTTCAAAAGGGGCATTCCGTCGAACATGGATGGATTCCTTTCCTCAAACAGACCGCGAAATAACTTCCCACAGAGCAGTTCTTTTATCGGAAGCCCAGGCGGTTGGTCAAGAGGGTCTGACATGCTTTTCTTGAGATACCGCTCGCCAATTGGCCCGCTGAACCTGGTCAACGGTGGGGCGACAATCCCGCTTCCCAGCGACTCAACGTCCAGTAATTCCAAGCCAGGCAATGTTTTTTGAGGTTGCGGACTGTACTGCTACGGGTACAGTGCGAAGTGGAGATTGAATATCCTGATGCCGCGATGGATGCGGCGGGACGTCGGGTGTGGGTATCGGGGCGTTTAGTGTGCGCCGCCATCTGTGGTCTCCGGCTTGGTCTGGCCGAGGTGGCGTTACTACCCGGCTCAATTCGGACGTTGCACACATGGGGTCGACCATATCTTCGCTCGTGGGCCACGGCACGGGCTATCGGGATTGGAGAGAGACATGCACCAGATTTCGCGATTGCTGTTGGCCGGTATACTGATGGGAGGATTGTGCCTGGCTGTTGCTACGGCCGATGACCCCCTGGGGGACGAGGCTCGGCGCGACGATCCTAATAGCCTCTCGGTGGTACCAGATCGGCCTTTCCTGCTCTCCTATGGCAATGACGGATGCGAAGAGGGTGCGAGAGACTATCCCGGCTGTGGCGACGACGAGTTCGAGTTCGTCGTTCGCCGCGATACCTTGTTCGTTCGCCACCTGAACGCCGTTTACAACTGCTGCCCGGATGACATCCTCGTTCAGTTCGGGATTGACGACCACGTCATCCGGCTCGTCGAGCGAGAGATCCTCACGCATCCGTGCATGTGTCTCTGCTGCTACACGGTCCGCAGCGAAGTTACCAAACTTGCCCCCGGGGCCTACACCGTCCGATATCACTGGATCGATGACGAATCGCACACGTGGGAGCTCCGCGAGGAACGAATCGTAGTGCCTCCGTCGGGGGAAACGCCGCACATCGAAGTCTCAGAGCACAGCGACTGCCTCGATCAGGGCGACGGCACCTTCTGGCCCTGCGAGGAAGACGATGAAATCAGGTTCGGCGTGGCTCCCAACACGCTGCGATTCCGTCACGACAACGCGTCCTATAACTGCTGCCTCGACGACATCACCTTCTCGCTGACCGTCGAAGGTGAGCGCCTGTTCCTGTGGGAAGAGGAAGTCATCACCCACCCGTGCTACTGCATCTGCTGCTTCAACGCGGGTGGCCTGGTTGTCGGCCTGCCGCCGGGCAGCTACGTAGTCCAGTTCTGCTGGAACGACTACGAGACCATGGACGTTCGCTGCTACGAAGAGGTGGTAGAGATACCCTAGAGAGGTATTGCCGGCAGGCCTGGTGCGAATGGGACGCGCCGCCAGTGCCCGCTGGTAAACACGAGACCCGCGACGGCCCCGGGGGCGGTCGCGGGTCTGCTGTTTATCTGGGGGCTCGGGTTGGTCTAAGTCAGGTAGTTTCGGCGCTGGTTACCGGCTGGTCAGCCTCGGTTGGCACCACAACGCCCTCGAAGACAAACCGTCGATCGTCCTCTTCGCCGGTGATGCTGATCCGCACGAGGTTCTTGCCCTCGTATTTGTCCCGCAGCAGGTCTTCGCTGAGCGGATCCTCGATCATGGTCGAGATGGTGCGTTTCAGCGGACGCGCGCCGAACTTCTCGTCCGTACCCTTCTCGATCAGGTATTCGCGCGCCTCGTCGGTCAGCTCGAGCGACAGCCCGCGCTCCTTCAGCCGCGCGTTCACCCGACCCAGCTCGAGGTCGGCGATCTGGACCAGATCCTTGTGCGTCAGCTTGTGGAACACGACCACCTCGTCCAGGCGGTTGATGAACTCGGGCCGGAAATTACGCTCCAGCTCCGACGTCAGCATTTCCTTCATCTTCTGATAGTTGATGTCCTCGTCACGCTTCATGAACCCGAACGGGTCCTGGCTCATGATGCGATCGGCACCGATATTGCTCGTCATGATCAGGATCACGTTGCGGAAGTCCACGTGTCGACCGAACGAGTCGGTCAGCCGGCCTTCCTCCATGATCTGGAGCAGCATGTTGAACACGTCCGGGTGAGCTTTCTCGATCTCGTCGAGCAGCACGACCGCGTACGGCCGGCGGCGGATACGCTCGGTGAGCTGGCCACCCTCTTCGTACCCGACGTACCCCGGCGGGGCACCGATCAGTCGGCTGACGTTGTGCTTCTCCATGTACTCCGACATGTCGAGCGTGATCATCGCGTCTTCGTCGCCGAACATGAACTCCGCCAGCGTCTTCGCCAGCAGCGTCTTGCCCACACCCGACGGTCCCAGGAAGATGAACGATCCCATCGGCCGGTTCGGGTCTTTCAGACCGCTACGACCGCGGCGAACGCTGCGCGAGATAGCGCTGATGGCCTCTTCCTGGCTGATAACACGCTTGTGCAATTCGTTTTCCAGCTCCAGCAGCCGGGCCGCTTCTTCTTTCTCCAGCCGCGTCAGCGGAATGCCGGTCATCTTGCTGACGACTTCGCCGACCACGTTCTCGTCGACGACTCCCTCGGTTTCCTTCGACTGGTCCTTCCATTCGCGCTGCACGCTTTCCTTCTTCATCCGCAACGATTCGCACTTGTCACGCAGCTCGGCCGCCCGCTCGTAGTCGGCGTTCTTGACCGCCTCGTCTTTTTCGCCCAGCAGCCGCTCTACTTCGCGCTCGATATCTGCCAGGTTCGGCGGCACCGTCAGGCTCTTGATGCGAATCCGCGCGCCGGCTTCGTCGATCACGTCGATCGCCTTGTCGGGTAGTACGCGACCGGTGATATACCGGTGCGACAGCTCCACCGCCGCCCGCAGTGCCGCATCCGTGATCTGCACCCGGTGGTGCGCTTCGTAGCGATCGCGCAGGCCCTTCAGAATCTCCAGCGTGTGCTCGGCTGACGGCTCGTCCACGTGGATCGACTGGAATCGCCGCGCCAGCGCCGCGTCCTTCTCAATGTACTTGCGGTATTCATCAAACGTCGTGGCACCGATGCACTGGATCTCGCCGCGCGACAGCGCTGGCTTCAGGACGTTCGACGCGTCAATCGCGCCTTCAGCGCCGCCCGCCCCGACCAGCGTGTGCAGCTCGTCGATGAACAGGATCACGTTGCGCGCCCGGCGAACCTCGTTCATGACCGCCTTGATGCGCTCTTCGAACTGCCCGCGGTACTTCGTCCCCGCGACCATCATGGCCAGGTCGAGAATGACAATCCGCCGCTCATACAGCAGCTCGGGCACCTCACGCTTGATGATCTTCTGCGCCAGCCCTTCGACGATCGCCGTCTTGCCCACGCCGGCCTCGCCCAGCAGCACCGGGTTGTTCTTCATCCGCCGGCACAACACCGTGATGACCCGCTCGATCTCGTGGGCACGCCCAATAACCGGATCGAGCTTGCCTTCGCGGGCCAGTTCCGTCAGGTCGCGCCCGAACGAATCCAACGCCGGCGTCTTGCTCTTGCCCTTCTTCGGGATTTCCCCGGGCGACGCCATCGCGCCGGCCGCCTCCTCGCTTTCCATCCCCGCACCGAGCAGGTTCAGCACTTCCTCACGCACGTCGTCGAGCTTCAGCCCCAGGTTCAGCAACACCTGGGCCGCCACGCCATCCTGTTCGCGCAGCAACCCCAGCAGCAGGTGCTCCGTCCCCACGTAGTTGTGGTTCAGGTTACGGGCTTCCTCGATGGCATACTCTATGACGCGCTTGGCTCGCGGCGTCTGGGGCAGCTTGCCCATCGTCACCATCTCGGGTCCGCTCTTGACCAGCTTCTCCACTTCGATCCGGACTTTGCGCAGGTCGACGCCCAGGTTCTTCAGCACGTTGGCGCCCACCCCGGATCCTTCTTTGACCAGGCCGAGCAAAATATGTTCGGTCCCGATGTACTCATGATTAAAACGCTGGGCTTCCTGGTTCGCCAGCGCCATAACCTTCCGCGCGCGGTCCGTAAAGCGTTCAAACATGCGTCGGTTGCTCCTCAGAAGACCGGGAACGCGTATCGCTTGCAACTACTTGGCAGAGCCACTTTTACGGGACTTACCCTGCCGAACGATTGTAGGGGGCCCGGCGCCCGCCGGCAACTATGGCCGTTGCTGCCAGTGTTGCTATCGACCGGCAGGCGTGTGAGCACAAGCGCCGGAGACGATTCCCCCCGTCACGCCCGCGTGTCGCCTGTCGCCTACCCCAGAGCGCTTCGCAGGTGCTGTTCCGCTTCGGCCACCTGCTGAGCGTACAGCCGATGCCGATCGAGCTGCTTCACACGTTTCCACGCCACGCGCGCCGCGTGTCCATTCCCGGCCGCCATAAGCACTTGCGCCAGCCGATAAGCCGCCACCAGGTCATCCGGGTTCGCCTCGGTCAGCGGGGCAATGGCTTGGAGCGCGCCGGCCACATCGCCGCTGGCCAGCAGCCTTTGCGTACGCCCCAGCCGCTCACGCCGTTCGCGGACCGCTGCTGCCCGTTGCAAACCGCGCACGGTCTGCGCATAGCGGATCTGCCCGCCGAGGTACACCCCTCCCGCCACGCCGATCGCCAGGGCCCGCGGCCCCGGCCCGAAGTCATCCGGAAACAGCAGCGTCGCTACCAGCGCAATATTCGCACTCACCGCGAACACCACGCCGACCACCAGCCCGGCCATGGTCGCCCCGCACAGCACCAGCCCCGCCCCGGGCAGCAGCAGGTTGATCCACGCACCCCGCTGGACGTGGTCTAGCTCATTCGCTGCCGGCGTCATGCACTTCCTCGCGCTGGTCATAGGGCTGGTCCGGAAAACGCGTCGGACATGCCTGATGATACACCCCGCATAGTCCGGAAATCATCTCGCTCACGGTGTGCCGCTGACGCACGTGCTCGGCCGACGACGACGACAATGCCTCAACGTGTTTGGGCTGCTCGACCACCCGCCCTAGCAAATAGGCCAGCTCGACGGCCGACCCGGGTGTGAATTGCCAACACGTCCGCTGGTCGACGAACCACTCCCCGAGCTGGTCCCGGGCTGCCAGCACCACCTTCCCCAGCCCCATGGCCATCAGCGGTGCCAGCCAGAATTCCCGCTCACACTGCGGTACCACGCACACGTCCACATCGTTGATAACCTTTTCCCATAGTTGCGGCTCGTTGATGACCGACACGCAGTCACGCACGTCCCGGGCGCGGATTTGTTCCCAGGCCGCACTCACTCCCGGCCCACGCCCGACCACCATTACCTGAAAATCCGGATGGTCACGCCGATGTTGAGCGATGGCGTCGACCAGCACATCCATCCGGCACTCGGGCGTCAGGCTCGTCACGCACATCAGACCTAGCGTGCGCGTCGGGTCCGGCGGCCTTGTCGCGTGGATCGGCAACGCGATGGCCGGCGCGATCGTTGTCGCCACACCCGCGGCCAGTGGGCTGCGTTCCAGCAATGGTGCCAGCAGGGCGGCCGATAACGCCACCACCGATTCGTTCCCCCGCAACCCGCGTCGGGCCAATCGCTCGGCGTCCGTCATCCCCAGCAGGTGGATTACCAGCGGCATGTCGGTATTGGCCCGCCAGCGTTCGATCACTCCCAGCGGGCTCGTGCCCCAGACGTGGACCAGGTCCGGCGGGGGGTTGAGCCGGGCGGACAGTACCCGCTCGGCCCGCCAGGCGCGCCACCCACCGAGGGCGGGGATGCGAATGGTTTGCACGGGTGTTTCGATGAATGCCTCGTCCACCCAGGCTTGGTCGCTGAGCACGCTGACACGCAGGCCGAGGGCGGCCAGCACCTGTGTACACTGGGCGATCATCAGCCCGAATCGCGGCAGCGCGTCCTCGTCGACGACGTGGAGCACGTGTCCGCTGGCGGGCGGCACCCGGCGTGTCCCGACGATTTCGCTGACAGCCATCACGCCGACAGCATAGCACGCCTCCGCCGGGGTGCGAAGTGCCCCGCCACGCCCAGGTGTTTGACGCTCCGCGCACCCGTACGTATCCTGCCGAAACACATCAGCCCGGCGGCGCAGCGGCTGGTCGGCGACAATCCGCATCGCATTGCCAATCAGCCGGGCGCATTGCCGATCACGGCGCGGCGTGTGTATCCACGGAAGGTCAGGCCGATCGAGGTGGCGTAATGGCAGCAATCACCGGCAGCGGGCGCGGAAAGTGGGGTTCAAGTCTTGGATTCGTATTGGCGGCCGCCGGCGGAGCCATCGGACTCGGAAATATCTGGGGCTTCCCCTACACGGCCGCCCAGAGCGGCGGGGCCGCCTTCGTCGCCCTCTACCTAATCTGCGTCCTGCTCATCGGCCTGCCCGTGATGTTCGCCGAGCTTTCCATCGGTCGGGCCAGCGAGTCCAGCCCCGTTACCGCCTTCCGCAAGCTCGCTCCACGCTCACTCTGGTGGCTGGTCGGTGCCCAGGGCGTGCTTTCCGGCTTCGCCATCCTAGCTTTCTACAGCGTCGTTGCCGGCTGGGCCGTCGGCTATCTCGTCAAGGCCATCATGGGCGAGTTCACGCAGGGATTATCGCTCGACGCCGCTGAGGGGACATTCAGACAACTGATCGAGAGCCCCGGGCTCGTCACCCTCTGGACCGCCGTCTTCTTCGTGGCCGGCATTCTCATAGTACAGGGCGGCGTCCACCGCGGCATCGAACGCACCTGCAAAATCCTCATGCCGCTGTTCTTCGTCCTGCTCATCGGCCTCGCCTGCCGCGCCATGACCCTCTCCGGCGCCGGCAAGGGTGTGAGCTTCCTCTTCAACGTTGATTTCTCCAAAATCTGGGAACACCCCAAGGTAATCCTCAACGCACTCTCACAGGCCTTCTTCAGCATGAGCCTCGGCATGGGCGCGATGCTTACCTACGGCTCCTATCTATCCAAAAAGGAAAACCTGCCCTGGGCCGGCGTGTCCATCGGACTCGCCGACACCGCCATCGCCGTCCTCGCCGGCCTGATGATTTTCCCCGCCTTCTTCGCCATGGGCGGCACGACCGAAACCCTGGCCGCCTCCCAGGAGGAAGCGCTGGTCTTCGTCGTACTCCCGACCATTTTCGATCAGCTCCCCGCCGGCCAGCTCTTCTCGATCGCGTTCTACGTTCTGCTCGTGATCGCCGCCCTGACTTCGTCCATCTCACTGCTCGAGGTCATCACCGCCTTTTTCGTCGACGAGCTCGGCTGGAAACGCAAGCGGGCCGTCTGGCTCTTCGGCGGCGCTTCGTTCCTGCTTGCGGTGCCCTGTGCCCTGAACTTGAAGATCACCCCCAACCTGAGCTTCATGAGCCTACTGATCTTGATCTTCTTCAAATACGCGCTGCTCATCGGCGGGTTCTTCATCTGCTTGTTCGTCGGCTGGGCCTGGAAGCCGCGGGCCGCCATCGCCGAGATGACGCGTGAAGGTCAGAAGTTCCCCGGGCTGCCCGTTTGGGGTTTCCTGATCCGCTACATCTGCCCGTTGGTCATCGCCATCATCATCATTAACCAGTTGTGGACCGCGTTTAGCGGTTCGTAGCACAACGCGCCGGGTGACCTGATGTTCACTGATCTCTTCACGCAGTTGGATTCGTTCGCCAAGGCCCTGGCCGGCGCCGTCTGGTCGCTGCCGATGTTCCTGCTGCTGCTGGGCTGCGGCCTGATCTTCACCGTCGCCACTAAATTCGTGCAGTGGCGCATCCTTACCCACGGCCTGTCCTGCATCCGCGGCCACTACGACCGCCCCGAAGACGCTGGCCACGTTAATCACTTCCAGGCTCTCTGCGCGGCCCTTTCCGGCACCATCGGGCTGGGCAACATCGCCGGCGTGGCTCTCGCAGTGGCCGTCGGCGGACCCGGTGCCGTTTTTTGGATGTGGCTCATCGGCCTGCTCGGTATGTCGCTCAAGTTCATGGAATGCACGCTCGCCGTCATGTATCGCGACCAACGCCGCAAAGACGGCCAGCCGCAACAGCCCGGCGAACAATTCGACCCGCAACTCCACGAAGTTCGCGGCGGCCCCATGTGGTACATCCAAAAGGCGTTCGTTGACCCTATCCGCGCGATCGGCAACCCCGCCTGGGTTGTGTTCAAAATCCTCGCCGTGCTCTTCGCTGCCGGCACCGCCATCAGCGCCCTCGGCCAGGGCAACATGTTCCAGGGCTGGAATGTCGCTAACACGTTGCAAACCAACTTCGCCGTCCCCGAGTACATCTCGGCCATCGTGATGGCCATTCTCGTCGCGCTGGTGATCATTGGCGGCATCCGCCGGATTGGCGAGGTCGCCTCCCGCCTCGTTCCCTTCATGTGCGTCGTCTACATCCTCGGCGCGTGCTATGTCATTGGCAGCAACATTACCGAAGTCCCGCAGTGCCTCTGGCTGATCGTCAAGTCGGCCTTCGTGCCGGTCGCGGGAGTGGGGGCCTTCACCGGCGTCAGCGTCAGCCTGGCGTTCACTCACGGCTTGCGCCGCGCGATGTTCTCCAACGAGGCCGGCCAGGGCTCCGCTGCCATGGCTCACGCCGCCGCCCGCACCGACGAGCCCATCCGCGAGGGCGTCGTCGCCGGCATCGGCCCCTTCATCGACACCTTGATCATCTGCACCATGAGTGCTCTCGTGCTACTCATCACCGGCGTCTGGAATCGCCCCGCCGTCGGCACCGTCAGCGCCATCGAAGATCAAACCGTCATCGTTGCTATAAACACCGATGTCTCGCCGCGATACCAGAGCGCCTATCTCGACGAGCTTACCGGCCCCGCCGTCGCCGACGTTTCCATATTCGTCGAGCGCAAGCAGGGCGACGACCCCGTCGCGCTCCATCTCCCCGTTGAGGAACTGGAGGGCGATCATCAGGCTGGCTGGGCCGGCCTCACCCGCCTGGTCCTGGAACTGCCCCCACTCGAAGACCCCGCGCAGCAGCCCGAGGAGGTTACCAAACGCGGCCAGCTCAAGATCGGCCAGCCCGTCCACATTACCGCCGACGGCGCCGAGCTGACCCGATTCGCTTTCGACACCTCTCTCCGCGGCTTCGGCAAATATATGGTCACGCTCGCGGTGTGCCTCTTCGCCTTCAGCACCATGCTCACTTGGAGCTATTACGGCGAGCGCGGTGCCGAATACCTCCTCGGCCCCGGTGCCGTGTTGCCCTACAAGGTCATCTTCATCATCTTCGTCGTGGTCGGAATGCTCATCGGACGCTTCCAGACCGTCTACGATCTTTCCGACGGCCTCGTCGGGATCATGGCCTTCTGCAACCTGCCGGCCGTGTTGCTGCTGTCGCCCACCGTGCTGCGAGCGGCCCGCCGCTACTTCAGCCGGCTCGATTCCGGCCAGATGCAGCGCGTGCAATGACTCCCGCGACCTCGCCGCTTTCAGGCTTGCGACTGAGTCACGCCATGGTATCGTCTCCTGCGGACGGCACGCTGCGCCGTCGTTCGGGAACCCGTCTCGAGGCGCCGTATGAGCTCTGAAGCCAACAACCACTCCCGCGGTCGCCCAAGCCGGCTTGCCGCCACCATCAAGCGCCTCATCCGCACGCGCATCACCGCGGGTATCATCACCATCCTCCCTATTCTCATCACGCTCTGGGTGGTACGCCTCATCTTCGTCTGGATGCGCGACTCCTCCCAATGGGTCATCCAGGTCCTCCTGGTGAGCAACGCCGATCTTACCTCGCCAGAGCCCCCGCCAGTCCTCAAACGCCTCGCCTTCGACTGGGATCGCTGGCTGCTCCTCCAGGAATTGGGCCTTCCGCATCGCCAGGAGCAGTTCTTCGAGTTGATGCCCTGGTTTGTACAGTGGGGCATCGCTTTCTTCTCCGTCTTCCTTACCCTCTTCATTCTCTACATCATTGGCCTCTTCGCTGCCAACATTGTCGGCCGCCGACTCATCACCACCCTCGAACAGTTCGTCGACCGCGTGCCCGTCGTAAAAACGGTATACCGCGGCCTCAAGCAGATCCTCGCCAGCTTTTCCGGCGATCAGACCCAGAGCTTCAGGCGAGCGGCGCTGGTCCCGTTCCCCCAGGAACGCATGCGCTGCGTCGGCTTCATCACCAACATCTTCAAGGATTCGGTAACGGGCGAAGAACTTTGCTCAGTCTTTATCGCCACTACCCCCAACCCAACTACCGGCTATCTCCAGATCCTCAGACGCAAGGACATCACCGAGCTCAACTGGAGCGTCGAGGAAGCCATCCGCACAGTAATGTCCGGCGGCATCCTCAAGCCCGATTTCCTCACCATTGTCCCCAACCGAGAACTGCCCGATGGCCTCCCCGAGGGCGTCGGGCCCACTGACCTGCCACCCGCAAACGAACTGCAACCCCCGGCATCGGGTGTGGATGATCCCACCGAAGGCCCGATCACAGACGGTGCGGACCCACGCCACCCCAACGCATAGTATTCACCCAACGCTTGGTCAGAGTCCGCAGATCGCCCGGCTCGACAGCCCACGCAGACGCATCACCTCACGCGATGCGGCCTTCCAGTCAATCGAGTCCGAGATCAGAATCTGCTCCAGCTTTCGGGCGGCTTCACACAGCTCTTCAAAACCGCAGCCGACAGTGCCACCGGCCAGCGTCTTCAACTCACGAGTCGTCGCCAGCAGCTCGCGAACTCGTGCCCGTGTGAGCGCCGACCGCAACTGCTGCATTCGCTCCGGCAGCGATCGCACGAAGCTCGCGATCAGCTCCTGCATTCCCGGGTCGGGCGCAAAATCGCTGATCTGTGGCGCGCCGTCCCCCACGTACAGCCGCACCATCTCGGCCAACTCCTGCCGATCCAGCGGCTTCGGCAGAAAACCATCCGCGCCGACCTCATCGCACGCTACCCGGCATTCCGGTGTGTTGTCCGCCGACATCATCACAATCGGGATCTGTACACCACGCTCGCGAAGCTGACGCAACGCGCTCAGACCATCCAGGTCTGGCATCTGAACGTCCAGCAGAATCAGCGCATAGTCAGCGTTCGGAGCTGTCGCGCGGTCGAGCGCTTCCGGCGCACTGCTGACGACCGACACACGCAGCCCCTGACGCGACAGGTGGTGCTGGGCAAGCTTGCCGAAACTCGACGAGTCGTCCACCAGCAGAATGTGGCCGCGAAGCTGCGCCGTGATGAACCGCGCCAGGTCAATCGGCTGCGACCACTCCAGACCTATCTGATAGAGTTGACCCTGCAAATGCGTGCAGTAGACGATATTTCCCACCAGAGTGTCTGTCGTGCCGGCGACCGTCGCAATATCAACTTCGCAAACCTGTCCTGATTCCAGCGGCTCTCCCAGCACGGCCGCCGCACCCAGACGCGACAAGTTTCGTGACAGGATGGCGTGCCTTCGCGGTGGGCTGTCCTTATCGGCTTGGTAACGCAGATCAAGTCGACGACGCAGCGCCTGACGCTCGCCACGCCGACGCTCACGCGAGTGGTAAGCGGCACCCTGCGCCTCTTCGATGGCGTCCAGCAACGCGTGCAGTGCCGTGGGATGGTCGGGTGCCTGCGATCCTGGTTCCTCAGTGGTGCGTGCCACCGGACGCTCCTCCTGCATGCCCCGCGGAAATAAGGTCGTACCGTGCCCAAACACCTGTCGCGCTGGAGACGGAGTCATAGCATGCTACCGCGGCTTTTTTTTCTGTCGGTTCGCTGATCAGGCTCCTTGAGCAGCGCCGTACCGCACCAGCGATTACGCTGCCGGGAGACATTTACTATCGGCCGTCAGTGGTTCAACAATGGAATTCACCCCCCGTGGGCGAACTGCGTCTCCACCAGCGTCACATAAAACGGGCACTCGGACAGCAGCTCGTCATGGGTGCCCCGTCCCACCACCTCACCCTCGTTCAGCACCACGATCAGGTCCGCATGCGCGATCGTGCTGAACCGATGCGCAATGATGAACGTGGTCCGATCACGCATTACGTGCGTTAACGCCTCCCGGATACGCTGTTCTGACTCGCTGTCCACCTGGCTGGTCGCTTCGTCCAGAATGAGGATCGGCGGGCTGCGCAGGATCACCCGCGCCAGCACGAGCCGCTGACGTTGCCCGCCCGACAGCGTCCGCCCGTTGATCGGTGCGTCGTACCCGCTCAGTAGCCGTCCGTTCTGCTGCACGCTCAGCTTGCTGACAAAATCATCGATGTGCGCCAGCCGGGCCGCCCGCTGAAGCTCTTCGTCCGGCACATCGCCAACGCCATACGCGATGTTCCCCCGTACAGTGTCCGAAAATACCACCGCGTCCTGCGTCACCAGCCCGATCTGCGCACGCAGCGAGTTCAGCGAACACTCCCGGATCGGCTGCCCGTCGATCAAAATCTGCCCCGACGTCGGCTCAAAAAAACGCAGCAGCAGCGACATCAGCGTCGTCTTGCCCGATCCGTTTGGCCCGACCAGCGCCACCACCTGCCCCCGATTCACCCGCAGGTTCACCTCCCGCAGAACCTCCCGGTCCGGGTTGATCGGATAATAGAAGGATACATCGCGAAACTCGATCTGTTCGCGGAAGGGCGGCAGTTCGATAGCGGCCGAACGCTCTTCCTCTTCTTCTTCCGTCGTCTGCGACAACAGCTCAAAAAGACGCCGCGCCGACGCCTCCGCCGCTTGCAGCCGATTGTTAACGTTGCTCATCTTCCGCAGCGGGTCGAAGATCCCGCCGAGGCAGATTACCGCGCCGAAGAACAGGTGCGGCTCCAGCTCGTGCTGAAACACCCGCATCCCCCCGTACAGAATGAACGCCGAGATCGCCAGCGACGCCAGCGTCTCCAAAACCGGGTTGCTGGCCGCGTCCACCAGCTCGATATGCGTCTGGGCCCGGGTCAGTTGCTGCCCCTCGGCCTCGAACCGCTGCCGCTCGGCCTCCTCCATGTTGCAGGCCTTCACCACGCGAATGCCCGCCAGCCGCTCGCCCAGGTGGTCCAGCAGCCGACCCCACGACTGAGACGCCTGTCGCTGGGCCCGTTTCACCAGCTTACCGAAACTGCGGATGATCACCGCCCCGATCGGCAGCCCCACCACTCCGATAATCAGCATCCGCCAATCGATCAGCAGCGTCAGCGTCAGCACGCCGACCGCTTTCAGCGGCTCGCGGACGACCTTGCCCAGCAGCGTGGACATCCCCACCTGGACCTTGTTGATGTCGTTCGCAAACCGTGCCAGCGTATCGCCAGCCGGCTGGCTCGCATGCCACGCCACCGGCAGCTGGAGCGTGTGTGCCGCCAGCCGCGTCCGCAGATCGTGCAGCCCGCGTTGTACAGCGGTCGCCACCATGCCATCATTAAGAAACCGGCAGATTCCCCCCAGCAGCGCGATCACCACCACCGCCCCCATCACAATCGTCAGCATATTGAATCGCGCCGCCGGTGATTGGCCCGATGGCATGCTGTGGGCCACCCGCCGGGCCATTGGCCACCACCAATCCTGAGGCGACAGCGATAGCGTGATCTCCTGCGGAGGCCCCGCCCCGGAGATCACGCCCAGTCGCACCGATTCCGCCGGCGTCTCCGCCAGCCGCTCCATCAACTCGTAAGAGCCATACCGCTCACCGTCCAGCGACCGCAGCCGGCACCCCGCCGACAATACCTCTCCATGCGCCGAGTCCACCGGCAGAGACACGATATCCAGACCCTCCGGGCTATCCGGCAGGTCCGCCCCCAGGTTCACCTGCAACCGGTGCTCCACCTCTACCCGGTGCAGCCAGTCAACCAGCGTCTCGTGTTCCGCGAAGATGATCTTCAGAACTGGAATAATGCTCGACACGCTGAACGTGTAGAACACGCTCACACCGACCGCCGACAGCAGCCCCATGATCAACAAGCGCCGGTGCGGGCGCAGGTAACCCAGTGCTCGACGGAAGTTGGTCAGCCAGCCATCTGGACGGGCGGAATCGGACATCGCGTGGTATGATAACGTGCTCTGTCCGCCGCGTGGAGCCGGGCGGCGTAGTCTGCCCCCGGTTAACGCCGCGATTATTCCCCAGGGTGCGGCGGAGCTGATGGAAGAAGGCCCCTCATGCAACACGTCGATTTGTCGTCGCAGGATATTACGCAGGCTGAAATAGACGCCGTTCTGGCCGTGCTGAAGAGTGATCGTCTCAGCCTCGGGCCCCGCCTGGGCGAGTTCGAGGCCCAGTTTCAACGCCGCTTCGGTGTCAAACATGCCATCGCGTGCAGCAGCGGCACCGCCGGCCTGCACCTGTGCTGGCACGCCATGGACATCGGCGCCGACGACGAGGTCATCACCACCCCGTTCACCTTCATCGCCTCCTCCAACAGTCTCATGATCGACGGCGCCCGACCGGTTTTCGTCGATATCGACCCCATAACCTGGCAGATCGACGCTAATCACGTTGAGGCCGTTATCACGCCCAAGACCCGGGCCCTGTTGCCCGTCGACATTTTCGGTAACCTCCCGGACATGGACGCCCTGGCGGCCATCGCTCGCAAACACCAGTTACGCGTCCTCGAAGACTCCTGCGAGGCCCTCGGTGCCCGCTACAAACAACGCTACGCCGGCACCATCGGCGAGGCCGGCGTCTTCGCCTTCTACCCCAATAAGCAAATCACCACCGGCGAGGGCGGCATGGTCATCACCAACGATGACGACCTCGCCTTCATCGTCCGCTCTTGCTGCAACCAGGGCCGCGATCCCGACGCCGGTTGGCTTGCCCATGCCCGTTTCGGCTACAACTACCGCCTCACCGATATTCAGGCCGCCATGGGCACCGTGCAGATGAAGCGGCTCGACGAGATTCTCGCCAAGCGTCAGCGCGTTGCCGACCTCTACTGCGAGCGACTGGCCGACGAATCCCGCATAAGCATGATGCAGCTCACCGAAGGCGTCGAGAACAGTTGGTTTGTCTTTGTCGTTGCCCTTAACGAGGACTATACCCGTGACCAGCGCGACGCCATCATCCAGAGCCTCCGCGACAACGGCATCGGCTGCAACAATTACTTCACCCCGGTGCATTTGCAGCCGTTCTACCTCGAGCAGTTCGGCTTCCACGCGGGCCAGTTCCCGATTACCGAATCCCTCGCCCAACGAACCATCGCCCTCCCGTTCCACAACCACCTGACCGAACGGGAAATCGATTACGTCGTAGGCATCTTCCGCGGCCTGCTCTAGCGCATTTTAAAAAACGGTCCACTGTGCCACTGCTCCGTAAGTAGCGTCCAGGTTTCCAGTGGCACCGGTCCCCAAGTTTTTGTGGCAACGCTTTTTAACCGGTGGGTCCTGCCGGCCGCGAATCCCAGTGCCACGGCTATGGAAAAGGCCCGACCTTCATCCAGATTAGCGCATTTTCAAAAACGGTTCGCTGTACCGCTCAGCAGGGTGAATCCCAGCGGAATACCGTCGAGTACATCGAAATGCAGACACATCTGTACGCTGCCGCGGCCGCTGGCCGGGTTGTGCGGCAAGGCCCGCATGATCCGACTGGCCACTTCAAAGAACGTGGCGTTGACCGCGACAATCTGGCGGGTCAGCTTATCCAGGCGAGCATCTGCGCGTGGCGCCCGTCCCGCCCGTTGAGTCAGGTCGGCAACCAACGGCTGGAGTAGTCCGGGAATCGAAGACCCGTTGGGCATCCGAATGGGTGCTGCGTTTAACCGCCGGCAGTTTGAATAGTCTTGGTGCCCGTGGTTGTTCGAAGACATTCTCGACCACGCGCAGGCGCTCGACGACGGGATTGAAGAATGCGATGAGATAGGCCACGACGACGTGGTCGTAATACAGCACGCGATTGCCGTGCGTGTCTGCGGCGTGCAAGTCGCGCAGTTGCCGCTCAAGTATCCGGATCAGTCGGCGGCCGACGATCTGGCGTTTGACAATCTGGACGGTGTCGCCGGCCGGCGTGTTGTGTTGCTTGCGTCGTGCCGCGCGTAGAGCAAAGCACATCAGCAGGGTCAGCACAGGTTAGGAATATGTTAGGGTTGCCGCCCCAAATACCCGGACAGAATTGCTCTGCGAGCAGTGTGCCTCGATGTGTGCCATGCGCAGGCCCGCCGCAGGCGGATCTGCCCGTGCAGAACACCTCGCTGCGTACCCCTTGCCGCCGACACGTCCCCCCGATATTTTCCACAAGCGTGGACGGGGGTGGCCGAGCCATCGCGAGGTGTGGCGTGAAATCTTACGAACTACTTCGGGATGCGACCGATCGCGTCGGCGTCAAGGCCGTCGCGGCCAAGCTCAACCTCAGCACCGCGCTGGTCTACAAGTGGTGTCAGGAGCCCGCAACTGAAGATCCCGACGGCTCCGGCGCACGCAACCCGCTCGACCGCCTCCAGACTCTCTACGAAGCCACCGGCGATGAGCGCCTGATCAATTTCATCTGCAACGCTGCACATGGCTTTTTCGTGCCCAACCCTGAGATCCGGCCGGAAGCCACCGAAGGCCGCCTGCTCGGAACCACGCAGCGTATGGTCACCGATTTCGGCGTGCTGCTGGCCAACATCAGCCGCAGCATCGAAGACGGCCTGATCTCTGCCGAAGAGGCCGACATCATTCGCCAATCATGGGAAAAGCTGAAGTCACAGGCGGAGTGCTTCGTCGTCGCCTGCGAACAGGGGCACTACTCAAAACTCAAACGCGACTCCGAGTAAAGCAGTTTCAGAAACGGTCCGGCGTGCCACTGTTCTGTGAGCAGTGCATTCGCAACAACTTCGGCTCGCCAAGGCGACGGACCGTAATTGAAATCGCTTAAGCTGCTCGGGCTCAGCAACGCGCACTTCGTGAAGCGGTTCTATTCCCCCGGCGGCCCAATCTCCAGCTTCTTCAGCTTCTGTATCAGGTTCTGCCGGGCGATCCCCAACACCTTCGCCGCCTGCGTGCGATTCCACTTCTGTTCTTCCATCACACGCAACACGTATTGCCGTTCAAATTGCCGCCGGGCATCTTCAAGCGACACGTGTGTGGCTGCCCCGGTGTGCCCCTGCTCTTGAGCAGTGCATTTTCCAGGACGGCTACCCGCTCCCATTGCACCGCCGTCTGCCCACTGGTGAAACTCCAGCGCCGCCGCGATCGCCGTCCGATCCAGCGGATCACCATTCTGCCGAATCAACGCCTGCTCAATAACATTCCGCAACTGCCGCACATTTCCCGGCCACGAATACTGCTCGAGCGCCTCGAGCGCCTCCGGCAGCACACGAACGCTGCCCTGCAAGTGTTGCCGGGCCAGCAGCGTCACGAAATGTGTCACCAGCGCGGGGATATCCTCCGCCCGCTCGCGCAGCGGCGGAATCCGCACCGGAAACGCCGCGATCCGATGCAGCAGATCCGCGCGGAACTTCCCATCCGCGACGGCCTGATGCAGATCGCGATTCGTCGCCGCCACGACACGCACGTCCACCTCGAGCGGCCGCTCACCGCCGACGCGTTCGATCACACCCTCCTCGAGCACGCGCAGCAGCTTCCCCTGACACGCCGGCGACAACTCGCCAATCTCATCCAGCAGCAGCGTCCCCGTGTGCGCCTGTTCAAAACGCCCCTGGTGCTGCCGAACTGCGCCGGTGAACGCGCCGCGTTCGTGCCCGAACAGCTCGCTCTCGGCCAGCGTTTCGTGAATGCTCGCACAATTTACCCGCACCAGCGGCTTACGCGCCCGCGGGCTGGATTCGTGCACCAGCCGGGCCAGCAATTCCTTGCCCGTCCCACTCTCGCCGAGCAGGAGTATCGTCGCGCTGGTGGCGGCCGCCCGCCGGACGACGGTTATTACCTGTTCCATACTTCGGCTGCGATACACCAGCGCGCCGGCCAACGCACCGCCCGTTTCCGCGGCCACGTCACCGACAGCGTCACCCGCGCGGCTCGCCATCAGCACCCGCACCAGCGATTCCAGCAGCCAAAGATCGCCGGCCTCAAACCGTGTTTGCTGTGGCCCGCGGCCCGCCTGCACTACGTATTCCGTCTGACCCAGCTTCGCCGCCGCACATAACACGCTACGCCGCTGAGTCCCGTCGCCGCTGCTGCCGGCAGTTTCGCGCGCGTCGATCCCCGCGCCGGCCGCACCACCCTGATCCTCACACAACAACCCCTGGCCCGAGCGCAACACGCGTTCCACGATCGTTCGGCTGACTACCGGCCCCGGCTCCGTGGTCGGCTCGGCCGTACTCAGCCCGACCGCCTCAAGCCGTAACGGATTTCGGCTGATACGCACCACCGCCAGCCAGTCCGCCCCAAGGCCAGCCCGCAACGCATCCGCCACTCGGCCGGCACATTCGGCGACCGTTTCCGTCGCTCGCCCCCCACTAACCACCGCGACCACCCGCTCGGTCCATGCGTCCAATCGCTCGCGCCAATCGACTGCGCTCTCCGCCGCCGGCGCATCATGCACGACCGTTTCCGCCACCGAGACGGCCGCCGCCGCCATTTCCGCAGAGCCGCCCACGAAACAGCGCAGAATCGTGTTCCCTAGCGTCACGAGCACGCCGTCAGACAGCGTGACCGAATCTTCCACCCGTACGCCATCGACATACGTGCCATTTCGGCTTTTCAGATCGAGCAGCAGGGGGGTACCGCTGCGAGATTCGATCCGCGCATGATGCTTCGACACCGCCTCGTCGTGAATCTGCACCACGTTGTCACTGGCCCGCCCCAGCGAGGCCGGCTCGTCCCCACACGCCCAGCGCCGGCCGCCTTCCGGCCCCGTCAGCGCCACGAGATGTAACGTCGGCTGTGTCATTACTGCTCGGCTTCGCTATTGGTCGGCTGCGTCTGCGCACTTGCCGGACGCGCGTCCGCAGACAACGTCGGCCCAACTATCTCCGCGACATGTTCCCGCCAGCACTCGCTCGCCGGCCGCGCTGGCTCCAGCGCCGGGCCATCAACCAATACAGTGTACACTCGCGCAATACCATCCCCGGTCACCACAATCAAATCCCGCCGACCCGCCGCCGGCGCATCAAACCGCAACGACACGGGCGTTCGGGCCGGTGAATCAATCGCCCAGGAGCGAAGTGGGGCGGGCGTCTCGCCCGCCAAGCCCATTGCGTCAGAGACTGCCTCACCCCCTCTACGGCCCGCCGCGACAGCAGCAGGGGGGTACTCACCGCCGGTCGCCGCCGAGCAATAGTCAGCTATGTCCACCGGCAACCGCCCACCCAACGGGTGCAACTCGCCCGGCCGGGCAAACGTCGGCTCCCGCAACACCCACAATTCCACGCCGCCCACCTGTCCGACCGCCACCAACAGACATTCCGGCTCATCCGTCGCCGTCACCGCCACCGGCCCGACAAACGCGTCGTCTGACGATTCCGCCATGCCGATTTGGTCCAGGAACGCGTCTCGCGCCGCGGCCAGGTCAAACACGAACTCATCGTCTACGACCACCGGCAAATCGGCCGCCCCGCGCCTGTCGGCCAACAATACCGCTCCCAGGTCCAGCAGCACCAAACGCTGCTCCACATCAACCGCCACCACCCGCATCCCATCCTGTGCCAGCGCCACCAACCCGCCCCAACGGCGTCACAATCTCACCCACCACCGCCGCCAAACTGGAATCTATTCCAGAATTGTGGCACCGGTTTTCAACCGGTGATTCCAACTGGTTCCCGACCTCCGAACCAGCCTGGTCATCTTGCCCGCCGGAAAGAGCAGTGGGGCCGCCAGGAAGTGAAGTGGGGCGGGCGTCTCGCCCGCCGAGCCCCGCCTCGGCCGCATATACAGTCACGCTCCCATCCGCATGCCCAACCAGCCACCCCGTCGTCGCTGCCGGCCCCACGCCGCTCTCCAGGTACCAAGCCTGCACCGCCGTCGCACCCTCGATCTCCCCCAACATCGCCCCCGCGCTTATCTCTGTTGCCGGCACCGCCTCGACCTGCGCCATGCTCGCGCCGAGTTCCCACAATTCGACCGTCCCGCCGGCATATTCCACGAGTAACTCATCCCCCCCTGGCAATAGGGCACACCGTTGCCAGCTCCCGCCGCCGCGCCGCCACTCTCCCAACAGCACGCCGCGCGCGATATCCCACAGCCGCACCACGACGCCGATGCCATCGTCGGCCGGAACAACCTGCAACACCCGCCCCGACGAACTGTCCACCGCAACCTGTGCCGCCCCGATGATAACAGTGTCGTTTCCCCGCCACTCGACCGCGCCGGCCACAGCAGGTTCGCCCTCACGATCATCGCCGAGCCGCAATATTGTCTGCTCCGTCCCCAGCTCGCGCACCTCCACCGACCCGCCACGCACCAGCGCACACAAATCACTCTCCCGCGACGTCCACAGCCCATCCACCGTCCACAATTCGCCCACGCCGGCGCTTGTTGGCCCCACGCACATCACCGCCCACGCGCCGCCGGCCAAGCCGCGCGTCGGCCAAGCCGTCAACAACCACCGCCCGCCCCCGATCGCTGCCATCGCCGCACGTTCCAGCCCCGCCCGATCCACATCCACCGGCCCGGCATGCTCGGCCAACTCCTCCCAGTCGTCCGCATCGTCGTCATGGGCCCACAACCGCCACCCGCCAGCGCTATCCAGCGTCACAATCTCGTTCGTGTTACGTCCCCACCAGACCCGCCGCAACGCCGTCGCCGCCGCCGGCAGCATCACGGGCCGCACATCACCGCCGCCGTCTGCATCGACACGCAACACCGCCCCCGCGCTGGTCAAAACCAACCCCGCCGCGCCGGCCCGGTCGAGGTCCAGATCCTGCACGTTCTCAACCGTGCTCACCGCCGCGTATTTACCAGCGCCCAAGTCAAGCCGCAGCAGATCGGCCGTCTCGCCCGCCTGGTCCGCATCAGCCGACCGCGTCGCGATGAACAACACGTCGCCGCTCTCAGCGCTGACGACCCGGCCGATATGCCGCTCGGCCGCCGCCGCATATTCTCCCAGCCAGCGTCCCGCGGCCGACCACACCCGCACGCGAAACTCGCCGATCGTCAACACGCGCTCGCCACCCGCACAGACACGCACCTCACGCAGAAAATCGTCCGGTCCGTGCGGCAGCCTGACCGGTGCTGTTGCGGGCTGGTCTAGCTCGACCAGTGCCGCTTCCTGTGGCCCGGTCGCAAAGGCCATCCGCCGGCCGTCGTCCGACCACGCCGCCACGCCGTCCGCGCGTCCCGACCACGCTCCCGCCACTGGCGCCACCCGCGCCAACCCATGGCGCATCTGCAACTCGTGCACTGCTCGCGGCTCGCTCGGCCACGCCCCGGCATAGCACCGCAGTGCCTCGGCCCAATCGCCGCGCCAGCCGGCCAATTCCGCCCGCCGCACCAATCCGGCGCGCTGTGACGCGCTTAGCCCCGCGGGCGACTTCGGCGATCGCGACAGCGTCCACCACGCGCCGCCAATCGCCACCAACAACCCCGCCGCCATTACCAAACGCACCGAACGCCGGTGCCACCACCGCATCGGCCCAGCGGCACACCCCGCACGCAAACGCCGCCCCTGCATCACCCGTTCCAGGTCCTCCGCCAGCGCCGTCATGCTCTGGTAGCGCCGTTGCGGGGACTTCGCGAGCGCCCGCTGCACCACGCGTGTCAGGTCGGCGCTCACGCCCGGGTTCAGCTTGCGCACCGGCGTCGGCTCGCGAAATACGATCGCGTGCAGCAGTTCGGGCCGAGTCGCCCCTTGGTGCGGCGGCTCCAGCGTCAACAGCTCGTACAACACCGCCCCGAGCGAATAAATATCCGTTCGCCAATCCACCGGCACCCGGCCGGCCGCAATCTGCTCCGGGCTCATGTACAGCGGCGTGCCCAGCAGCTCGCCCACCACCGTGACCGCCGGCTGCCCCGCGACCGTCGCCAAACCAAAATCGGTTATGTACGGCCGCCCCGCCTGGTCCACCAATATATTCCCCGGCTTCACATCCCGGTGCACCACGCCGTGCTCGTGCCCGTGCCCCAGCCCCAGCGCCACGTCCCGCACCAACTCGCACACCTGGTTGATATACCCCTGCTCGCCGAGACGCTGCCCGCGCCGCCGCCGACACGTTGACAACTTCGGGCTCCAGCTCCGCCGGAATGTCCGCCCGCGGCTCACGCCCAGCGTCTGCCGGCGCCGCCGTCTCGGCCGCACTGTCTGCCACCAGCGGCGCCGCTCCGCCGACCGATCGCAACGTCTGCTGAAGATCCAGCCGGCCCGTCTGTGCCCCCAATTCCCGCCGCAATTCGCCCAACACCGCTGCCAGCGGCCATCCGTCCACCCGTGGCATGACGTAGAACTGTTGCGTGCCCGCCACGCCCGCGTCCAACACACGCATCACGTGCGGATGGTTCAGGCTGCGCAGCACGTCGATTTCCCGCTCAAATCGCGTCACCGCGGCCGGGCTCGCCGATCCCGCCGGCAGCAGCTTCACCGCCACCTCCGCCCCCGTCTGCTCATCAACCGCCAGGTACACACCCCCATCCCCCCAATCCCGAACCGCCCGCGCAAGCGATAACGCCCCCCGACGATAGTCCCGTTACCCACCTCCATAGTTCAATAAACGACCAGTTGATCAGGTGCGGCCGCTATTTCGCCGACAGCCGTTGCGGGCCCGCCCCGCGGACATCCGCACTGCACCCTTCCTCAAACTGGGCGAAATTCTCGATAAACCGCTGCGCCAGCTCGTCGCACTTGTTCCAGTATTCATCCTGGTTTGACCACGTCTGGGCCGGGTCTAGAATCTCACTCGGCACACCCGGACACACCGTCGGCACTTCAAACCCGAACAGCTTATCCTGCCGATATTCCACGTCGTCGAGCTTCCCGTCGAGGGCCGCGTTCAGCAGCGCCCGCGTGTACGCAATGCTGATTCGCGAACCCACGCCGAACGGCCCGCCCGTCCAGCCCGTGTTCAGCAGCCAGCAGCGAGCGCCATGCTTCGACAGCCTCTCGCTCAGCATCTTCGCATACACAAACGGATGGTGCACCATGAACGGCGCCCCAAAACACGCGCTGAACGTCGACTTCGGCGACTTGCCCACGCCCAGCTCCGTCCCGCCGACCTTCGACGTGTACCCGCTGATGAAGTGATACATCGCCTGCGCAGGCGAAAGCCGGGCGATTGGCGGCAGCACCCCCGTCGCGTCGCACGTCAGCAGCATCACGTTCTTCGGGTGCGCCTTGACCATGCCCTCCGGCACCACGTTCGGATTGAAATCCAGCGGATACGACGCGCGCGTGTTTTCCGTCACGCTGTCATCGTCCAGGTCGATCTGCCGCGTCACCTTGTCGTACACGACGTTTTCAAGAATCGTCCCGAACCGATGAGTCGTCGCGTGGATCTCCGGCTCATGCTCCGCCGACAGCCGAATCACCTTCGCATAACAGCCGCCTTCAAAGTTAAACACGCTCTCCGGCCCCCAGCCGTGCTCATCGTCGCCGATCAAGCGCCGCTGCGGATCGGCCGACAGCGACGTCTTGCCCGTGCCCGACAGCCCGAAGAACAGCGCCGCATCGCCCGCCGGCCCGACGTTGGCCGAACAGTGCATCGACAAAATGCCCTGTAGTGGCAGCAGGTAGTTCATCACCGTGAACATGGTCTTCTTGATCTCGCCGCCGTAGGCCGCGAAGACGACTATCGCCATGTTCTCGGCAAAGTTCAGCATGATCGCCGTATCCGAACGCACCTCGTCAAATATCGGATCAGAGTTCATCCCGGTGGCCGCAATGAGCGTAAACTTCGGCACATGCTTCTGACACTCGGCCTGCGTCTTCAGCGGGATGAACATGTTCCGCGCAAACAGGCTCTGCCAAGCCTCCTCGGTGATGATGCGCAGCGGCATGCGGCAATCCGGGTCGGCCCCGATGTGGCAATCCTGCACGAACAGGTCGCGCTGCTGGAGGTACGCCAACATCCGCCCGCGCAGCCGGTTGAACTGCTCCACCGTACACGGCCGATTGTAATCACCCCACCGCACGTGCTCCTCGCTGCTCGGCTCGCGCACAACGTACTTGTCCGCCGCCGACCGCGCCGTGTGTTTTCCCGTGTACACCAGCAGGGGGCCACCCTGGACCAGTACGCCCTCGCCGCGCTGCGTCGACTCCGTCACCAGCGCCGGCGTCGGCAGGTTCCAGTAGACGCGCCCGGTGTTGATCAACCCATGCTTGTCCAGTCCATACTCGCTCGCCAGCGCATCGTGCGGCGCGCCGGTCACCCTGCTCTGATCGGTACTTTCGCTCATGTCCGCTCTCTCACAAAAAGTGCGGCGGTGCCCGCAACCGCCGGCCCTCAGCCGGTCTGGTACGCCGACAGCGCCGTCGCCATTCGGCCGACACCCTCGACTATGTCACTCTCAGAACCGCAGTAGCTCACCCGCAGGTAGCCCGGCAGCCCAAAATCATCACACGGCACACAGATCACGTGCGCCTTCTCCAATAGGTGACCCGCCAGCCGCGTTGCATCACGGTCATAGGCGGTCACGTCCGCCAGGCTGTAGAACGTTCCGCCCGGACGAATCACACGCAAACCCTCAATCCCACCCAGCTTCTCCATCAATAAATCGCGATTCCGCTCCAGCGTTCGGCACAGCTCGTCCACGCACGACTGATCGCCGCGCAAGGCACCCAGCGCTGCGTGCTGTGCCAGCGTTGACGAACCCGACGTCTGGTGCGCCTGGATGTTCGTCATCGCCTTGATCAGCTCTCGCGCCCCAACTGCCCAACCCAGCCGAAAACCGGTCATCGCGTATTGTTTTGACACCCCGTTCACCACCAACACATACGACTCGTCCACCTCCCGATCGGTATAGTCGTACACGCTGGTCGGCTTTCGCCCGTCGAAGATCAGCCGCTGATAAATATCGTCCATGATCAGGTATATGCCGCGATCCTCGCACAGCTTCACCAGCCCCGCGATCAACTCCGGCTCATACACCACACCGCTCGGATTGTTCGGCGTGTTCAGCATGATCGCTCGTGTGCGATCGTCGATCCGCTGCTCAAAGTCCTTCAGCACCGGCTGCAAGCCCGCCCCGCTCGGCTCGACCACCCGCGCCTCCGCGGCGCACATCGCCGCCATCGCCGGATAGCTCACCCAGTACGGCCGCGGATACAGCACGTTGTCGCCCGCGTTCAGCACCGCCAGCAGCGCCACGCTGAGCGATTGTTTCGCCCCGCTGGAGGCGATCACGTTCGCCGGCGTCACTTTCCGACCATAAAACTGCTCGGTATATCCGCCGATCGCCTCCTTCAGCGCCGGCAGACCCGACGCCGGCGCATAACGCACCTCGCCCGTCTGCACCAATTCAATTGTCGCCTGGATGGCACCCGGCGGACACTTGCCCTGTGGCTCACCGCCACCGAGGTGAATCACCGGCACGCCCTCAGCCCGCATCCGGGCGGCGGTCGCGTTCAGCTTCAACGTTACCGAGTCCCCAATACTGCTTGCAATTCGGCTGATTAACATGCGCATGATCCCGAGGTCGAGGTCGAGTTCACTCTCTGCTCGTGCCACACAGCGCGATGAAGAATCATGCACGGTACTGCTCCCACCCATAGGCGTCAACGTGGAAAACCCCGGCCGCACATCCGCAATGCGCAAGTTGCGGTGAACCCCAGCGCGGGCTAGCATTTCGCGCACTGATCTGCGCACGGTCGGCTCTGCGCCGCCGGCGCCGGGCCCTGGGAGATTGTCAACTTGCTGATCGACATCCACGCCCATTTTGACTCCCGCGTTCCCGCTGCCCGCCTTGCCACCTACGCCGGCGTCGCCAAGGTCGACCTCGCCCTGATTTCCAACCGCGACGCCGCCTCCCAACCCCTCGGTGCTGCCGACCTCGACGAGGCCGCCGCCAACGAAGCCACCCTTGCCGCATGCCGCGAGCACGCCCGACTCCGCCCCGTATACCGCCTCCGTCCCGGCCGAATCGACAGCAGCCACCATGCCGTCGCCGGCGCCCTCGCCAGCGCCCCCTTCGCCGCACTTCTCCTGTCGCCCACCGAGAATGACTTCGAGCTGTCAGATGAGCTGCTCGGGACCTATCTCGGTCGGCTCATCGTCACGCATCACCCCGTGCTCCTCTCATACACGGCCGACCGGCGCTGCGACCCCGCTATCATCTATGACCTGGCCAGACTCAATCCCCGCGTGCCATTCGTGCTCTGTGCCGGCGAATCCTGTGATTCACGCCGAGCCGAGTTGATCGACATGCTCGTCCGAACAGCCAGAGCAGACGACGCCGACCTCTACATCGACACCTCACACGCCGACGCACCCGCCATAGCCGCCGCCATACGTGATCTCGGCCCCGACCGCGTCATCTATGGCTCAGACGCCCTCAGTTACGGCGACTCCCACGTACCCCGGCAAATCACCCTGCTCGAAGAGCTCCAAACAACACTGCCCGAGGACGCTTATCGGAAGCTCACCAGCGAAAACGCCCTCCGCCTATTCAAACTGGACCCCCACTCATAAACCCCCAATGTTCCGATATCAGCGCCCGCCAATGCCACCCAATACACCGCCGTCCTCTTGCGGCAATCCGGCCCCTTACTGACCTTAACACCCCCAGCCCTAACCACTTACGCCACCATGACCACCCCAGATCTGACCCCCGCGCCCGACTCCTGCCCTGACGGAACCGTTCCTGCACGATATTCTCCCAATATCACGACGGTGGGCGAACCCACGCCTCCGAACCTGCGTACGAAGAGGTGAACGCTGTGACGGGCAAACCGGATGAGGAGCTGTTGGCTGAGCATATCGCCGGTGCGCCGGATGCCTTTAACGCCCTCGTCCGTCGATACGCCAACGAATTATTCAACTTCTTCTCACGGTTCGTTGGGAACCGATCTGCTGCTGATGACCTCGTACAGGAAACATTGCTTCAAGTTCACTTGGCGGCCTCATCCTTTGACACCACCCGTAGATTCAAACCCTGGCTTTATACCATCGCGGCTAATAAAGGTCGCGATTACATGCGGGCCCGCGGCCGAAAGCCAACCCACTCGCTCGACGCCAGCAGCCCCGACCGCGACTCGCCATCACCGGCCACATTGCTCGAGGCCGAGCAGGACTCGTCACTCAGCAAAGTCGTCCAGCAGGAGCAGAGAAAACGCGTGCAGGCCGTAGTCGCCAAAATGCCTGACCACCTGAGGCTGATTCTCACGCTCGGCTACTTCCAACGCCTACCCTATGCCGAGATCGCCGACATCCTCGATATCCCCGTCGGCACCGTGAAGTCCCGCCTGCACAGCGCAATCGGCAACTTTGGGCGACTCTGGCAGGACGCCGAAATGGGAAAGAGCGATTGAAGGGTACGATTGAGTTGTTCTGGAGACGTTTGAATGTCGACACCGTCGTCGAACGATTTTGACAACCGCCTGATCGACCTGCACCTGGGCCATCTGTCCGCCGAACAGGCCGACGAGCTTCGCCGGCAGATCGATGCCGACCTGGTCCTCCGGGCCCAGCACAATACCCTCGCGGGCGTCTTCAACACGCTCGATTCCTGGACCGACGACCCCGCTCCGGATGACCTTGCCGACCGCATCATCATCCGCGCCGCCGCCGCCGGCCGACCCCCACGCATTTCACGCGACGCTATCACCGAAACCGCCGAAGCTACACCCGCACCACGCGAACGCCGTATCTCACTCGGCGGTCTCCGCGAAGTCCTCGCCATAGCCGCCGTTATCGTCCTCGCCGTAGGCATCGGCTTCCCCAGCCTGCTTCACCTCCGCGAACGCTCCTATCGCCTCGGCTGTTCCTGGAACCTGGCCCAGATCGGCCGCGGAATCCAGCAATACGCAACCGCTTTCAATTCCTCGCTACCATTCGTCGGATGGAGCGGAACCGATTCCTGGCAATCCACCGATAACCCCGAAATCGTAACCGTACCCAACCGCCGCCACGTCTATCCGCTCCTGCGCCTCGCTTTTGTCCGCGATCCGCAGTTCTTCATCTGTCCCGCCCAGTGCGACGTCCCCATGCCCCGCGCACAGATCCACCGCCGACAGGACTTCCTCGAAGACGGAAACGTCAGCTACGCTTACCAGAACATGGCCGGCGTCCGTCCATCCGCCAACGACGACGCCAATCTCCCCATACTCGCCGACGACAATCCTCTCTTCGCCGATGGCCTGCCACTCTTTGACGCTCGCCGACTCCGCATTACCGACCCCGCCCAGCGAAATTCACACGCCCACGGCGGCGCCGGTCAAAACATCCTAACCCTCGGCGCACACGTCAAATGGGTCACCTCGCCACTCGCCGGCATCAACAACGACAACATCTGGACACTCGAAGGCATCACCGAATACACCGGCCGAGAGGGCCCAACCTCCGCCAACGATACCCACCTCATCAAGTAATCACATGACAACGTAACAATGGGGGGCGCGGGCCAGGGCCCGGCCGGTCACGCAGCGCTGGCTGACCCACCCCCCAAAAAGCGGCAACCGGGCCCCGGACCGCTGCACGATCCGAGACCCGGCCTGTTTCCCCACCGGCAGCGACCGTCCCCTCGTCTGCACCAGGCCGACCGCTGCCGCTACTCTCAAACTGCCGCCAACCGCATCCCCACACCGGCACGCCATTCAGCACGCAACGCTTCCCGCCGGCCACCTGACACCAACCTTACTCACCACTATTACTTGCGCGTACCGGGCATTCACCCCTAAGAGGACGACAATTCCCTACATCCCAGTGCATCCTCCCCACGCCCAACCGCACAATTGATTACGCTTGCTCACCTCCCGAACCTTCGGTAGCTTAACGCAATTGGCTGTGTCGGCCGGAATGCGGGGCCGACCCACAGCCCGTTTCACACCCCCGCGCCCTGTGAGAGCAACATGAACACCACACGCCTCCTTTCACGCTGCACCATCGCAGCGATCTGCATCGCCGCCCTGGCACTCATGCCGGCCGCGTCTGCCGACACCCAGGAAAAGAAGATCCCCGAACGCACCGAAATCGACCAGCAGTACCTCTGGGCCACTGAGAACATCTACCCCTCAGACCAGGCCTGGGAGGAAGATTTCGCCAGCTTCGAAGCCGACCTTAAGAAGCTCGCCGCTTTCCAGGGCCGACTGTCTGAAGGGCCCCATGTCCTCCTCGACTTCTTCAAGCTCCGCGACGAGATCTCCCCCCGCTTCGAGCGCGCCTGGGTCTACGCCTCACTCCGCTCCGACGAGGACACCCGCGTTAGCACTTACCAGGGCATGAAGGCGCGTATGCGCGGCCTCGCCGTCGAATTCGGACAGGCCGTCGCCTGGTTCGATCCCGAAATGACCGCCATCTCCTGGGACACCCTCGAAAAGTGGTTCCAGGAAAGCCCCAAACTCGCCCTCTATCGCCACGCCCTGGAGGACCTCTTCCGCCAGAAGACGCACGTCCTCTCACAGCGTGAAGAAGAGCTGATGGCACTCGCCGGCCAGGTCATGTCCGTCTCCGCAGCCACCTACAACCTGCTAACCAACGCCGACATCAAGTTCCCCACCATCAAGGACGAAGACGGCAACACGGTCGAGCTCTATGACCAGGGCTTCTACACCTTCCTACGCTCAACCGATCGCCGCGTTCGTCGCGATGCTTACTTCGGCATCGTCGGCACCTACGCCGACTTCCGCAACACCGCGGCCGCTCTTCTCAACGGCGAGGTCCAGACCCACATCTTCTCTGTCCGCGCCCGCAACTACGAAAGCTGTCTACAGGCCGCCCTCGACGGCGGAAACATCCCCGTCGGTGTCTACGACAACCTCATCAACACCGTCAACGACAACCTCCCGCTCCTGCACCGCTACCAGTCGATGCGGCGTGAATATCTCGACCTGAAGGACGGCGTCCACGCCTACGACCTCTTCGCCCCCTTCACTTCCGAAGCCACGATGGAGTACACCTACGAGGAGGGCGTCGACACGGTCAAGCAGGCCCTCGCCCCCCTGGGCAAGGAGTACGGCCGCATACTCGCCAACGGCATCGACTCACGCTGGATCGACGTCTACCCCACCCGCGGCAAGCGCAGCGGCGCTTATTCCAGCGGCACCTTCCTCACCCAGCCCTACATCCTCCTGAACTACGCCGGCTCGTTTGACGACGTCTCCACCATGGCCCACGAGCTCGGCCACTCGATGCATTCCTACTTCTCGCGCGGCACCCAGCCCTATGTCTACTCCGACTACGACATCTTCTGTGCCGAGGTGGCCTCGATCACCAACGAGATCCTCCTCCAGCACCACGTTCTTGAGCGCATCACCGATCCGGAGACCAAGCTCTTCCTGCTCACCGAGCTGCTCGAGAGTTTCCGCGGCACCGTCTTCCGCCAGACCATGTTCAGCGAGTTCGAGCAGCGCATTCACGAGATGGGCGAAGCCGGCATCCCGCTGACGGCCGATTCCCTCGGCGAAGCCTACGGCAAGATCATGCGGAAGTATTACGGCCCGGACTACACGCACGATGAGTTGGTGAACGATTACTGGATCCGCATTCCCCACTTCTACTACAACTTCTACGTCTACAAGTACGCAACCAGTTATTGTGCGGCGGCCAACATCGCCGCCCGCGTACTGGCCGAGGAACCGGGCGCCGTCGAGGCTTATCTCAACTTCCTCAAGAGCGGGTCGAGCAAGTACCCGGTCGAACTGCTCCAGGGTGCCCGGGTAGACATGACCACGCCGGCCCCGATCGAATCGGCGATGAAGTATTTCGAGGATCTGCTTGACCAGACCGAGCAACTCCTCGACGCCCGCACCGCAAACCGCTAACCCGGCCCCACACAATCAGCAGCCCAAAGCGGCTACCACCCCCTCCCCCGCACGGGGGGAGGGGGCCGCCGCGCAACACGGCCCGGAAAACCAAAGTGTGGCACAAGCTAATAGCCTGTGATCCGTCGGATGCCCACCCCTGAGTTGGGTGGCATGGGAGGGGATCAAGGGAAGGGGGCGCCACGCAGCACGGGCCTGGAAAACCAAAGTGTGGCACAGGCTAATAGCCTGTGATCCGTCGGATGCCCGCCCCTGAGTTAGGTGGCATGTTTGCCCGTGCCCACGCGACAAAAGCCGGGCCGGCTCCCCACACGTTCTCACGATCCCATCTTGTCATGTTATTACGCAAGTCTGGGGCAGCGCAGCGCGCATGCGCACCACGCCACCCCAGTCCATCCGGCCTCGTACTATCGGCGCAACAATCCCGCCGATTCGCGTCCGACCGTTACTCTTTCAAACGAAACCCCGATCCCACCCGTTTACCCCGGGGATCGGCTCACATTGACGCCGCGCCTAGTCAGTCAACACCGTCCAGACCGCGTCCCAATATGCCCAATCGCTCTCGGTCCGCTGCCGCGCTGCATGGTCAGCGATAATCTCCGCCAACAGCGCCTGCCGCTCGGGCGCGACACCGCCGGCCAGCGCCGCCGCCATCTGCACCGGCGAACGACCGCCATCGCGCTCGCCGCCGCACTCACCGGCAGAAGTCGGGCATCCGCCGGCGACAACGCAGTCGATGAACAGGTCAAGGTCGTCGAAGTTGATAACACCGCTCCGATCCATGTCGCCGTGATACAACGCGCTGCCGCCCAGGCCGGGATACGCAGCGGCATAGTTCTCGATGCTCACCGTTGCTGCCACGAACCCGTTGACGTCATCGAAATTCACAACGCCATTGTTGTCCATGTCGGCCACGCACTCGGTGATCTCATACACCTGCCACGCCGGGCTGTTGCCGGTCAGGGTAACAGACCCGCCGGGCACGTCCTCAATCACTACCTCAGCGCCGGTAACCCACTCATCACCCGCGTCGTAGCCGTCCCAGTCCACGGCAATTGCGCCGGTTTCCGCGATCGTACCGACCGAGATCAGAGTTGATTCGGTGAGTCCATAGTCGCCGTAAATCTCAATAACGCTTCCCAACTCATCGTCTACCAGGATCTCGCCGGTCACGTTGCCGAGAACTGTAAACTGGGTTCCTGCGGTGCCAACCGTCGGTCCGAGTACGGAGCCAATCGCCAGTTTGCCGGACAGATCTCCCTCTATCAGGATGCCCGAACGCCGATGGGATAAGCCGTGGATCGTAACCAAGCCTGCGAGGTCGCCGTTGCCGGTGCACTGGAAGCTCCACACCAGATCACCGTACACCGTTACGGATCCAAGTACATTCATGGCCAAAAAGTCCAGCAGATCTCCGTCCACCGTGACGACAGCGTTCTCTCCAAGATCAAACGCGATTTGCAACCACTCGAGTGACCCGGCCACATGCAATTCGCCGTCAAAGCCCAACCCTATCCGAAATTCCCCGAAATTTCCGGCTACGTACACTGTGCTGGTCATCAGTTGTGGGCAATCCAACCGCCAAATGCTGGCTGAGCCCGGCTCATCACCAATCGTAATGCTCCCCGCCACCGTCGAGCCCGCGAACCCTAGCAGCCCGTTGAACAACTGGCGTTTTGCTACGCTGCGGCGAATTGGGGCAAGCTGAGCGTGAGGCGCATCGGTGTCCGCCGTGGGTGGCGCATATCCGCGGTGCGGGCCGTGATCCAGCGGCACAGAGCCCGGAGGACGGCCAAGAGCGCGGCGCAGGCCGCGGCGGCCCGGCCCTGCAGGCTCCGTGGCGTGCCGACCCCGAACAGCTTTCGCAGGATCACCCCCAGGTTGTACGCCGCCGCATGGATCACGTAGCGCTTGGACACGTTCATCAGCCCCCGCAGCCAACTCCGCCGACCGCCGCCGGTCTCGCACGTATGCGCGAAGCTACGCTCACACAGCATGCGTCTGAGCCGCTGAAGTCGTCGCCCACGCCGCCCATGAATCCGCCGACGGTTGTTGCGGAACGCCCGCTCTTGCTCGGCCGGCTTGTCGATCCACACACGCTGCTGCGATTCGTCCTTCTCGGCCATGTACGTACGAATGCCCCACTCGGCACACTGCGTCAACGTCGCATTGCTGTGATACCCGCTGTCCGTCGCCAGAGCCTGCAATTCGGCGTCGCTGCCCGCCCGCATCAGGTTCACCTGCGCCGCAACCAGCGTCTGCGGCAGACTCTCCGGGTCGCCACAGTCCCCCGCCTGCGCCGTCGCCGCCAGCAGCAGCTCGCTCTCCAGATCGACCGCGTGCTCGGCCTTGTGCGCGACGTGCGTCGTCCCGTCCTTCATCTTCGCGATCCGGCCATCCGGCTCAGTGGTCGACTCCCAGTCGGCATTCGAGAGCTTCTTGCCTTTGCGCCGCTTGTCGAACTTCTTCAGGTCGTCGTCGCTCGGATCTTCGATCCCCGCCTCTTTCGCCAACCGCCGCAGGTACTGCCGGTAATCCTCGCCCGTGTCCTTGCGGACAATCGACTTCAGCGCCGCGTTGGCCTCCAGCAACGTCGCGTCCACGCCCACCGCCTGGCCCTTCAGCAGCTTCTTCAGTTGAGCGATCCCCAGCACGAACGCGAAGACCTCTTCATGCACTTCCAGCGGCAGCCGCTTGCGGATGTTCGTCAGCGAAGAATGGTCCGGCGTCATCTCGGTCAGGCCGAAGCCCAGGAAGCTCTTGAGCGAGCTCGAGTCGGCACACCGCCAGGCGATGCCGCGCTGGCTCTCCAGCCCCTCGAAGTAGCCGATCAGCAGCATCCGAAAGTACACCCCCGGCGGAATCCCCGGCCGGCCCTGCACCGCGTAAAACGCCTGACAGCGCTGCTCGACCCAGCGATCAAAGCCGGCCTCGGCCAGCAACTCATTCAGCTTGTCGTAAAACGGATGCCCCGGCCCCCGCGCCACCGCCGCCGTCGGAACCCACAGCTCTTCCTGCCGCTCGCCGCCACGCCGTCCCAACGCCATCACGCATCCTCCTTGACATCTCTATTATCGCATGCCCGACAAGGGGTTTTTCAACGGGCTGCTAGGGCATTGAGGGTCCCGCTATCGATACGAATCTGATCCGACTGGAGGAAATCTCCGTTCACAGTGATGTTGGGAGATGAAAGCGTCTCCGCTGCCAGTACATGCAAATCGTGAACCGTATTGCACTCGAGGAGTGCGCCGAGTGTTCCTATCTTCGCCGCCGAAATCTCGCCGGCCACGATGATGTCATCGAGAACCTCACCGTCCACACTGAGCACGCCAATGCTGTCAGCAACCGTCGGCCCACTCTCGCCCAGATCGCCCGTGATCCGCAGCTCGGTGATGGTCGTGTTCGCATCGCCGGACAGGTTGCATTCAAGGATGTTCGCGGCCCCAGGCGAATTGTCGTCCGTACTCCGCTCAATGTAGATGATCACGTCACCAGTTACGGCGGCATCAACCTCGATCCAGTTAATCTGACCCAGCCCCGCACCATCAGTTGCCTGGAACTTGTACTCACCTGGGCCGAGAATCGTAATACTCTTGTCTTCCTGATCGATGTAGTATGCATCGCCCGTCCCACCCCACTTACGGATCTCATTCGTGGCAGATGCGCTCACCGTGATCGCTAGCACTGCGGCAAGGGGCAGGATGTGTTTCCAAGTTCTCATGTCGTTTCTCCCAAATGCAGGGTCCAACAGTGTCTTTCCCGACAACGCGTCAGGAGTACCAGTATCGCTATCATGGGCGCGGGTTCCGGTATGACCCCCATTCGGTAGTAGTCCCAATCGTGTCGACTTGCTACCCCTTGCACTCCTTCACCCCAGCCAACGTATGAATCCGATGCCACTTCTATGAACGAACCGGTGTAGAAGTGCTCCGAATCTACATACAGGTCGTACGTCCGCATGTTGGAAGAGACGACGCGGAACTGACGCGAGACCGTCATGTCCAGTTCGAACTCCACGTTCTCAAACCTGCTGAACATGCAGTCGACCCCGAATTTCAGGCTAAGTCCGTACGCGTCGTTGCTTTGTACACTCGTCCCAGGATCATACGGGTAACTGGGATACGCTGGATCCACCTCCTCCACGCGCAGCGACCACTCCATGACAAACGTCTCCCCCGGGCCGGGATCGATTGCGCCCGGCCGCTCCAGCCAGTAGTAGTCGTACACGCCTTGGTCGTGAAGCGAATCGATGGTCATGACCCCGTCATGTAACGTCCGGTACGCTTGCCCCTCCCCTGGGCCGTCCCAGTTGCCATAGGACCGATTCCATTCACCTTCTTCCGGAAACGTATCCCCCTCCCACGCGATCCAGTACGGCTCCCCAACTGCCGGCGGGGCCAACAATGCTCCCGCAACCGTTACCGCCGCCAGAAACGCAACAATCAACCGATTCATGATTACACCTCTACCACTTGAAGCCCCGGGGCCGCCCTCCACAGCCGTACGAAGTGCCCCCAGGTCCATTAAAGGTATAGGACCCCAAAAGTGCAAAAATCAAACCTCACCCGGAATCCCCAAAGCAAGATTTGGCAACTTTATTCGCTGCCCCCGTAACAGCTATCTCCGATCCATCCTCCGATAATGCTCCCCAACGCGGAGCGTGACCCCGCCCCCCCGGATATCACCAGCAGCCGCGCACAATCACGGCGCCGGCCGGTGCGCCGGATTCTGATCAGGACGTGATAGCCCACGCAGCGGGCGACGGAACTGTTCCACCTCAAACCTGCACACGCCTAACCACTCTTCCCTCGCCGTTCCAAGCAGGACCGCACAAACCCCTTCACCCTCATCCTTCCACCCGCAGAATCCCCTAATTCCGCCAATCCCCGCCAATCTTCGCCAGAATCCAACAGTTTTCGCCAGTTTCCGCCAGCCGCCAACAATCTCGCACATGCCGACCATTTTTCTCAGCGGCCCCGTCAAAGCCGAGCTATATTTCCCTTCAGTACATCTCGTCCCGCTCGTCGGCCGCCTGGAGGTAGAGCCTTGCACCGAACCGCAACGCTATTCGCAACCACGCTTCTCATGCTCATCATCGTCGGCTGCACCAATCGCGGCCCCACCCTCTACGAGCCCGACCAGCTCCCGCCAACCTGGCGCACACATGCCGAACTCACCGACTACCACGAGACCGGCGACTACTCCCAGACGATCGACTTCTGCCGCCGACTCGCCCACGCCTCGCCGCTGGTCCACTACGCCACCTTCGGCTCCAGCGGCCAGGGCTTCGACCTGCCGCTGCTCATACTCTCGACCGACAACGCCTGGTCCCCACGCCACGCTCACAACACCGGCAAGCCGCTCGTGCTCATCGACAACTGCATCCACCCCGGCGAATGCTGCGGCAAGGACGCCAGCCTCCAACTCGCCCGCGACATCGCCCTCACCCCCGTCGGCCACGAACTCCTCACCCACGTTAACCTGTTGATCATTCCGATTTTCAACGTCGACGGCTATCGCCGCTTCGGCCCATACAACCGCATCAACCAGGCCGGGCCGGCCCAGATGGGTTGGCGTGTCACCGCGACCAACCTCAACCTCAACCGCGACTTCGCCAAAGCCGACACACCGGAGATGCAATCCTGGCTCGCCCTGTGGAACCGCTGGCAGCCGGACCTTTTTATCGACACCCACGCCACCGACGGCAGCGACCACCGCTACGATCTTCTGTACTCCGCCACCGTCGGCCCCAGCGTACCTCCCCCGATCGACGCCTGGGTCGCCGACACGCTTTTGCCACACGTTCTGCCCGCGGTCGAGGCTGCCGGCTATCCCACGTTTCCGTATTCCGGGCCGGTCGATCGCGTCGACCTCACACGCGGCATCAACGCCGCCGTCGGTTATGGCCCGCGCTATTCCCACGGCTACGGCGGCATCTGCAATCGGCCATCGATTCTGCTGGAGGCCCACGCCTACAAACCCTACCGCCGACGGGTCCTATGCACCTATGAGTTCATCCGCGCTACTCTTGAACTGCTCAACGAGCAGGGCACCGCGCTACAGCACGCCATCCGCCAGGCCGACGAGTTGACTATCACCAATCGCGGCGGGCTGATCGACGGCCAGGTCCCGCTCGCCGTAGAACGCAACGGCCAAGGCCGGTCGATTACCTATCTCGGCCTGCGGGGCGAACGGGTCCAGAGCGATATCGCCGGCTACCCGGTGCTGACCTATACCGACGAGCCGACCGACGTTGCAACGGTTCTGTTCGACCAGGCCGACGTGCGAACGGCCATCGCGCCGCCGGCGGCATATCTCATCCCGCCACAATGGACCGACGTGATCGCTCGGCTTGGTTTTCACGGCATTAAGTATTTTCGGCTGGCCGGACCGCGAACGCTGGCGGTCGAGTCGTGCCGCTTTGAGGAGGTCTCGTTCCCGAAGTTTCCTTTTGAAGGTCGGCACGCGCCGCGTTACCAGGTGGTGCCGACGACTGGCGAGCGCGAATTTGTCGCCGGCACGGTAGTGGTTCCGATGCACCAACGCCGCGCTCGGCTCGTGGCGCATCTGCTGGAGCCGATCGGCTCGGACGCACTCCTCCGCTGGGGCTTTTTCAACGCCATTTTTGAGCGCAAGGAGTATTTCGAGGCTCACGCGATGGAGCCGGTGGCACGCGAAATGCTCGCGGCCGACCCGGAGCTGCGCCAGGAATTCGAACAGCGGCTGGCGGCGGACGAGGAGTTTGCCAACGACGCCAACCAGCGGCTGAACTTCTTCTACGAGCGCAGTTCATATTATGATGTCATGCACAACCGCTATCCGGTCGGCCGGCTGATGGATGAGCGCGTGCTGATGAGCCTGCCGGCGGAGTGATTGGAGCGTGCCGATGAAAATCAAACTGCCCGCGTTGGCGTTGCTCGGCGGAATGCTGATTCTGCTGGCGGGTTGTTCGCACATGGTGGCGTTTCGGACACCTTACTACGTCGACGGCCCGAGCCAACTCGAACCGCCGCAGGGCTGGTTCGATGCGGGCACGCCGGTGCTGGTGATCGGCAAAGAAGGCAGCTACGCCCGGGTGTGGTCGTGGTCCTTCGTAAACGCATACGTTCTGGACTCCGAGCTGACGCCCTGGTGGAAATACCACCAGCCGGCCGACGAACCGGAACATGGAACGGAGTAGGTCGCCCACGCAGCGGTGGAGGGGACACCAATTCTTAACATGAAAACAACGGCCGGGCGATATACTCTGATATGGAGCCCGGCTTTGTGTCGATGTGCGCTGGGTTGGATAGCAGTAATGGGGCAGTGGAGTTGCTCGTATGAGCGGTAGATCCGGTCTGACGCGACGAGAGCTACTCGAGTTGGGTTTGATCAGCGGTGCCGGGCTCGGGCTCGTGCCGGCGGCGCGGGCTTCATCAACCTCGCCGCGCAAGCCGCAGGTGCGCAACGCGCCGCGAAACGTGATCTTCATGGTCGCCGACGGGATGAGCATCGGCGTCATCTCGCTGGCGGAGCATTACTGTCGGCTGGTGCAGGGTCGGCAGACGTCGTGGTACGAGCTGCTGCGTGTGCCGGAACTGGTCCGCGGATATTTCGAAACGACTTCGTTGAGCTCGCCGGTGACGGATTCGTCGGCAGCATCGACGGCGTGGGCGAGCGGGTCGCGCGTTTTTAACGGTTCAGTCAACGTGTTGCCGGACGGAACGCGAATGACGCCCATCGGTCCGCTGGTGCGTGGCACCGGGCGGCGTGTCGGGCTGGTGACGACAACGCGCATCACGCACGCGACGCCGGCCGGCTTCGCTACGGTCCAGCCCTGCCGGGATGACGAAGACGAAATCGCGCCGCAGTTTCTGGAGTCGGTCGACGTGCTCATGGGCGGGGGGCGCGAGTTTTTCGATGCAAAATTGCGCGATGACAAACGCGACCTGATCGGCGAGTACGTTGCGCGGGGGTATCGCTTTCATGAAGGGCGCGAGACGCTGCTGGAAGCCGACCCGGCGGACAAGCTGCTCGGGCTTTTCGGCACGGGCCATCTGCCGTTTACGCTCGACCGTGATCACGACGAGGAGATCAGGCAACGTGTGCCGACGCTGGCGGAGATGACGACGGCGGCGCTGCGCAGCCTGGAGCAATCGCAGCGCGGCTTTTTGCTCCAGGTCGAGGGCGGCCGAGTTGACCATGCCGCCCATGCCAACGATGCCGCCAGTTTGATCCACGATCAACTCGCGTTTGATGAGGCGATCGAGGTTGCGCTGGCCTACACGCTCGAGCATGACGACACGTTGCTGATCATCACGGTCGACCACGGCAATTCCAATCCCGGCCTGAACGGGGTGGGCGCGCGCTACGCGGACAGCGGCGCATGTTTGGAACGCCTTGCGGGCGCGACGCATTCGTACGAGCACATCCGATCTAGCGGCCTGCTGCGCGGTGTGGACACGGCCGGCGTTATCGAACGCATCAGGTCGGCCTGCGGGATTGAGCTGAAGCCGAACGAGGCCGACGCGGTTTGGCGGATGATTAACGACGACATGCCGCAAGAACTGTTCGATCAGCACCGCAATTTCCCGGGCGTCTTGGGGCAGGTTCTGGGCAATCATAGCGGCGTGGGGTGGACGGGCGTTACGCACACGTCCGACCTGGCGATTCTGTCGGCGTTCGGGCCGGGGTCGGAGCTGTTCGCCGGCGTGCTGCACCACACGGACGCGTTCACGCACCTGACGACGCTGCTGGACATCAAGCACCGTAACCCGCAAATGTCAGAAGAACGCGCCCGGCAATTCGTGGCCCAGGCGCCAATAGTAAAACGCCCGGACTGGGCGTGAGCCTAACAACCTAACAATGTGACAACGTAACAACGGGTTGGGGGGCGGTCAGTCACTCGATGTGTGGTACGGGCTCACGCACTTTCAAGAATGATCGTAACACATCACCCGTCTGCGAGATTTCCTGACTTTTCTGCGATTTAGCCCTTACGCCGGGAGCGCGCACGCGCGTATACACTGAGCATGCGCAGCGCGACGACGCGTTCCAACACGCTGGACGAACTGGTGGCGGCATTGCAGTCCGGCATCTGCGATGAAGCCACGGCATGCCGACTTTGCCAACTCGGCCCTCACGCTGTCACCCTTGCCCTGCGCGCCGCCGCTCGCCGCATCGCCGAACAAGATGCCCGCATCGCCGAACTGCAAACCCAGTCGTCCGGCAAGGTCTCACCCAGTACGCCCGCGGGCATGCGGCCGGTGTTTACGAAGCCCAACGCGCCCGGCGGCCGACGCCGCAAGAAGCCCGGCGCCCGTAAAGGCCACACCGGCCATCACCGACCAACGCCGACGCGCATCGATGAGCGGAAGGAACAGCGGCTGGACGCGCTGCTTGCGGGCGGTGACGAATCTCCGGCGCCGCCGAACAGCCCGGCGGCCAAGGCGGCGGCCGCCTGCCGTTTGCCGATCGAAGTGTTTGCGGACGCGGATGTGTGGCGTTTATGCAAGCGTCTGCGTCGGACGGGCGATCATTTGTTCACGTTCCTGGATTACCCGCAGATCCCGTTCGAGAACAACTTCGCCGAGCGGATGATTCGGCCGGCGGTGATTCTGCGGAAGAACAGCCAGTCGAATCGATCGGAGCGCGGTGCCCGCACGCAGGCGGTGTTGATGAGCGTCTACCGCACGCCGCGGCTGCGTGGCCGCGGACCCGCTCGGTGCGATCACCGACGCCCTGCGCGGTTACCTGCAAACCGGCCACCTCCCGCCACTACCCCTCTCAGACACTGCAAACGGCTGAACTCTTACAAAGTGCGGAAGTCGAACTAAGTGGCGTGGCCGAGTATTCGATTGTCAAAGATCCGCTTCGGTGCCGGTCCAGTTTGGCGCGGGAGTTAGGGCGCCTGTTCTGCCGGTCGCGGTCCTGGGGGAACCCGGCCTCGTCCGGAGACTCGTACGGCTCAACATCAATTCACCTTTCGGTGTGGCTGTGTTGGGCCGCTCCGGGTGGGCGGGGTCACGAACGGGGCAGCGGGATGTGTGAGGATCGAGGGGCGAGGATCGAGGATCGAGGGTTGTATTCGAGCCTTTCACGCTTTCGATTCCCTTTCTCCATTCACACCGGCACTTTTGTGCCGCCGGGGGATCGATCTCCCGGGTCGCTGCGGGCGTCGTCAAGGGTGCCCTGGGAACAGCGTAAGCACCTTCAGTGTTCACGCGCTTTTTGGGTTGGGCAAGTTGGATTTTGGGGATTGGCGCTGGCTGGCGGAGATTGGCGAATTCTGTTGGTTTCTGGCGGATTCTGCGCGCGGGTTTTTGGTTGGTCCTGATAGTCGGGGGTTAGTATCGAGGATTGAGAGGACGCGGCGGGCCAGCCTTGGATGTTGTGCGACACTGGTGGGAGGAATTAGTCGCTGGTCCGGGTTTGGCGAGTTTTACATGTTGAGTGTAGAAGCTGCTTGTGTCTCCGACCATCCCTGGCTGCCACAATCGCCGATTATTCCCAGATTGGCTTCTTGAGAGATACCGATACCTGATCGGCCTCACCGCTTGCGTCCCTTCCTTTTCTTCTTGCGTGGCTTGGAGCGTCTCTGGGCTTTACTGCTCTTACGCTTCTTCGTGTTGGATGTATCGAGCATACGACGACGTGCTCTTACCACACGCGCATAGTCCTTCTCAAGCAACCGCGCGAACTCCGTCCGCGACGAGTCGGCCGAAATCCATTGGCGGGCTTCCGCCACGTCCCTGTCGCTGACTGGTTTTCCGGCAGCACGCCCATAGAGAACTGTCAAGACGGACACGTCGTAGCCCACATCAGAAACGTAGCGAATAAACGCTACTAAGCTGTCCCAATCACGTCGCGGCGCATAGTCCGAGCGAAAGAACTCAGTATATGCATTCGAGGATGTTCGCCATTGTGTCTTGATGAACGACAAGAACGCCTTATTCAACAGAAGATGGGTATGAACCTCCGGATCACCACACGATTGCAGAGCCTCATCGGTAATTGTGAGCGCTCCATCTACATCGCCCATATAGAATCTCATAAGAGATACAGGCAACGACACCACGGGCATCACGGGCAAGTAACGCGTAAGCACCTCGATTCGCCTATGGAGCTCCTCTAGCTGCCTTCCATGAGGTGGGCTGTCAATGTCACGAGGCATGTCCACCAGACGGCAGGTGACATCAAGAGTACGAATCTGCTGGCGCAGGTGCTCATCCGGCGAAACATCCTTCAGCTGATCATCCAAGTGACTGAGAATCCGAGCGGCCTCCTCGTATCGGTCGTCGACGAAGAGTTGAGCTGCGACCTCCAATAGGAAGATGAATCGCAATGCATGCGCATGCGCGTTAGCCAGATCCAGTTCAGTGGCAGTATTCGGACAGTGTATTTGCACTTGCTTGCAGACCAATCGGTGCTTCTGTAGAAGCTGCGTGGATCGCTGGTCGTCGGGATCACATCTCTTGAGCCGGAGAGGCGCGCGCTGCGGCTCGCTGGCAACAGCTCCGCTACCCAGAGCCTTAGCATGCTCAACGCGGTATACCTGTGTGAAGCAATACCGGCTCATGAAACTGCGCATGCGGTGTTTGCATTTTGTGGCGGAAAGAGGAACAAGACGAACGCTTACCCCAAGATACTGGCGTTCGCTGTCGAACAGTTCCTGTAGCGTGCGAACGATGCGAATCCACTCAGTCGAGTCTACCCTGTGGCCGTCGTAGGCGAGACCGATTTTCAGTGATCCACCACTGCGGAGATAGAGTTGCGTTAGCGAACACCACGCCAGCAGTACGAGCAGAACCACGGCGACCGGAATCGCTACTCTGACGGCTGGGCACATTGCAGCGGGACACAGGCCTACGATGCCATCGCTTACCCCCACCGTCGAAAGGAACACAGCAACAAGCAGCCCGACTACGAATGCCCACCCCATACCAGAGACACCTAGCCAGGGAGCAGGCGTACGGAACTTATTGAGTAATTGTAGTAGGTCGACACTCAGCATTGTTGTTGCATTATTATAAGGGCCTAGAACCTATCCCAAAACCCCTTAACTCGGGCTATATGTACTTCGAGAATCGTAATTCCTCTCGGGTTTCGCGGAATTCGGCCTCCGGCGGCGAGAGGACGAAACCGGTTCTGGGATAGGCTCTAGTCACCGTCGCGATCCGCATGCCTCTCCGATTATAACGTAGCATACGATCCAGAGCACAACCCTGACCGTGGCGCATGCTCTCTGAAATGTTCTCCCGGCTAAAATGCGCCTTGTGCGGGGCTAGGGCTGGGGGGAGAGTCGTCAGTTCTCCAATCCGTATTGCGCAACCGGATGGGATGGGTGCAGCAGTTCCGGCGCCCGCTGCGCGGGCTTTGGGGGGATTGGGACGTCGGGGTCCCCGGACTGCGCCCGGGGCTATGATCGGGCGCCCGCTACGCGGGCTTCTGCGTTACACGGTTTGAAGTCTGAGCCGTACTCAATCACAGGTTGAAAACCTGTGCCACAGGGGGTGGTTGGGAGTATGTTTCATCACTCATCCACCGGTTACAAACCGGTGCCACATGGGTTCGGGGGCACAAGAGTTTGAGAGCCGGGGGCATATTTGGGATCACAGGGTATTAGCCTGTGCCACACTTGCCCCCCCCTGTGGTCCCCCCTCTGCAAGGGGGGACGGTTAGTGGTGTGGTTCCGCCTCTGCGAAAGGGGACGGTTGGGAGTGTGTTTCGTTACTCACGGCGGGCGAGACGCCCGCCCCACAACTGTGCACCCCACGGTTGGGCTACTTTCCCGTTAGTTCGTAGCAGGCGATTTTTTCCAGGTTGCGGACGTAGATGCGCTGGTTGTGCAGCGTCGGGACCGTCCAGTGCCGGCCTTCCATTAGCTGGGCGTCCGTCAAGGTGCGGAAGCCGGTGGTGGAGACCTGGCCGATTTGCAGCCGGCCGCGTTCTGTGAGCACGATCAGGTAGCCGTCGGCGATGATGACGGTGCCGTGCTGGTTGCCGCGTTGCTGCCAGCGCAGCTCGCCGGTTTTGAAATCGACGCACTTGAGGCCGACCTCGTCGCTGGTGTAGAGGTTGCCCTCGTAGAGGACCGGGGTTTGGAACTTGGCGCGGAGGTTGTCGTTGCTCCAGCGTTTGCGCGTGCGCAGGCTGACGACCTCCTTGCCGTAGGGCTTCTCTTCCTTGCGCTCGTGGATGCTGATTTCCATGGAGCCGTGCTTGTAGCCCGAACTCCAGAAGAGCCGATCGTCGTGGAAGATCGGCGTGGCGGCGTTGACGTCCCAGGAGGTTTCCCAGGCCATGTTCCAGACCTGTTCGCCGGTCTGGGCGTCTAGGATGACGATCTTTTTGGCGAGCGGGGCGGCTATGTAACGGTGCTCGTCGTAAGTGAATGGCAGCGGGGTGGCGTAGCTGGGGCTGCCCTCACCGCCCTGCCAAACCAGCTCGCCGGTGTCCTTTTTGAATGCCTGGACGGCCCCGTCGTCGCCGCCGCCGATGACGATGGCGTTGTCGCCGTCGATGATCACGGAGCCGCTGTAGCCCCAATAGGGACGATCGGTGAAGGTTTTGTCCCAGATTTCGGACCCGGTGTTGGCATCGAAGCAGACCAAATGCCCGTCGCCGCCGAGGATGTAGACCCGGCCGGCGTCGACGGTGGGCGTGGTGCGAGTGCCGTCGCCACCCTGGCCTTCCTTGTACTCCTTCTCGAACGGCTTCTGCCAGAGGATTTCGCCGGTGTCGGCATTGAGGCAGAACATGACCTGCTGGCCGTTCTCGGTGCCGCAGGTGTAACACTTGCCGTCGACGATGGAGATGCCGCTGAAAGCAGGGCCGATGGTACGCTCCCAGAGGTTGGGCGGCGTGTTGTCGGTCCAGTGCGGCTGGAAGCCCTTTTCGGAGCTGAGGCCGTCGTAGTTTGGCCCGCGGAACCAGGGCCAATCCTCAGCGCTGGCCGGCTGGCAGAGAGCGATGAGCGTCAACGTAACGATGATGCAGATTCGGCCCGGCATAGGAAACTCCTGTGGACGTCGACCTGAAAGGCGGCGTAACGACCGCGATATTGCGTCCGGCGCTGCGCATCTTAGCAGGGCCGGCGGGCGAAGAACATCGGTCGGTCGGCGAGCATGAAAACGCATTATCACTCTGAGCGAAGAGCGGGCAGCAGCGGGGCGCGGAGTGCAGGGCACAATGCGAGGGCGCCCGCTGCCAGGCCGGCGGCGAAAATGAGGGTGAACATGGCGAGCAGGTCGGTCCAGGGCACCGGGACGCCACGCCAGACGATCTGGGGGATGGTCACGACGGCGGCGCTGATCACGCCGACGGTCAGGCCGACGGCGACGAGCAGTGCGTTTTCGGCGAGGACGAGCACGGACAGCCGGCGGCGGGTGAAACCCATCGTTCGCAGCAGGGCCAGCTCAGGTCGGCGTTCCCAGACGTTGCGCAGCAGGACGACCGCCAGGCCGCAGGTGCCGAGCAGCAGACCGAGGCCGCCGAGGGTTTGAAACGTCGACAGGTAGGTGTTCTGAACGACCTGGAGCTGGTGGATGCGGTCGATGGTGGAGTCGGCGGCGAGGCCGAAGGCGGTGAGGTCGTGTTCGAGTTTTTTTGCAAGGGTGGCGGCGCGGCCTGTGGGGGTTTCGATGAGGAAAAAGCGATAGCCGACATCGGTCGGGTAGAGATGGGTGTAGTTGTTTTCGCTGATGGTGAGCTCGCCCTGGAGGACGCTGCCGCGGAGGAGGGCGACCAGGCGGAGGCGGACTTCGTGGCCACGTTCGTCGTTGATGATGAGGTCGTCGCCGAGGCGGCGGTGGAGCTGCCAGAGGGCGGCGGCCTCGTCGGCGATGGTGGGGATGGCGCCGCCGGGGAGTTCGCGATCGAGCAGTCGCCAGGGGTTGGCGCGGGTGGCGTTATCGTCGGCCAGCGTCGCGGCGAAGCTGAAGCCGCCGCGGTAGATGAGTTCGTTGCTGATGCCGAGGATGCGGGGCTGAGTTGGGGCGTAGAGATTGAGGCAACTGGTTTCGTCGCCGGCGTGGAGGCGGGCGGGGATAATGTGCGTGTCGCCCCACGCGGCTTGTGGGTCGGAGAGGTTGAGTGCGGCTCGGCCCGTTGGGGTGTTGAGGTCGTGGAGGAGCGGCGTGGTTGACTCGGCAAGGAGGGTGAATCCGCCGGTGCCGCTGGTGTGCTGTTGTATTTGTTCTGGTGGGGTGAGGCGCATGGCCTGGAGGGCGGTGATGGAAAAACTGGCGGTGGCCATGAGGCTGATGGTGAGGAGGCTGCGGCCGGCGTGTCGGCGGGCGTTGCGGGCGGAGATGCGCAGGAGTGCCGCTGAGCCGGCGGGGGTACTGTGGGGGTGCGATGCGCAGGCGAGCCAGCGGGCGGTCAGTGCGAGGAGTGCTACGAGGAGGGCGGCCCCGCTGATGAAGAATGCCAGCGAGCGGCCGACGGCGCCGGCCATGATGGCGGAGAGGACGGCGGCGATGGCGACGAGTCCGCCGAGCAGGACGATGGCGAGCGTGAGGCGGCCGGGAGGTTTGTTTGAGCGTGTGGTTTGCAGGTGATCGGCGAGCAGTGCGCGAGGTGGTTGGGAGGTCAGGCCCCGGAGGGCGAGGGTGATGGAGAGCAGTGCTACGATGAGGCCGGTGGCTAGGCCGACGAGGTAGCTGGTGGGTGTGTCGTGGAGGCGGAGGAAGGGTGCGTTGACGGCGGCGGACCAGCAGGTGCGCAGGCCGACGAGCATCAGGTGGGCGTAGCCGCGAGCAGTTGGCAGGCCCAGGAGCGCACCGAGCAGGCTCAGCAGGAGCCCTTCGCTGAGTAGCAAGGTTGCGATGCGGCGGCGGGTGAAACCGACGGCGAGGAGCAGGCCGATTTCGTGCGATCGGAGTTCGATGTTGAGGCGGAAGAGGAGGGTGATCAGCAGCGCGGCGGCGATGATTACGAACAGGCTGAAGCCGACGAAGAGAGCGGCGAAATCGGTTGTGCCGCGGCTGGCGCGGAGGGCGCGGGTTCGGACGGGGTCGATGCGCAGGCCGCAATCGGCGGCGGAGAGGTATTGCTTGATTGTGCTGCGCCAGGCGTTGCGTAGTTCGTTGATATTGGTGTCGGCGTTGGCGGCATCGAGACGGAGCGCGGTGAGGTGGCCGAAACGCTCGCTGTCGGCGGCCCAGAGGCGTAGGCCGTCGGCCAGCGAGATGAACGCCTTGGGGGTCGCTCGATGGTCGTCCCAGTAGGTTTCGTCGCGGTCGCGGACGCGGTCGAGGTCGATCGGGAACGGCGGGTCCCAGCCGCTGATGTGGGTGGTGTCGGTGAGGCCGGGATAGGCGGGCGTCAGACCCGGATCAGCCGCCGACCCGGCAAGTCGCAGCACGCCGACGAGTTCGAACTCGGCCTCCTGCTCAGCCAATTGGCCCGGGCGGTCGGTGATGTAGTAGCGCAGGCGGACGCGGTCGCCGACGACGGCGCCGAGATCGTCGGCGGCCCATTGGTTGAGCCAGAGCTGGCCGGGTTGCAACGCCGCGGGCGTGGTGCCATCGGTGAGCGTCAGACCGGCCAGCATGTGCGGGGTTGCATCCAGGGCGACGACGGTTGAATAGGGTATCTCGCGGTCGGGTCGGCCGGCGATCCAAATGCGGTTGGCCAGGTAGGAGAGCAGCGCGGTTGGTTGTTGGTTGAGTTCACGGGCGGCGGTGCGGCCGGCGGTTTCGGCGGTGGGCGAGAGCAGGAACGTATCGCTTTCGAGCGCGACGTAGCGGTGGTGTGCGTCGGTGCGCAGACGCAGGCCGGCGTCTTTCGGCATGACCAGGTCGTCAAGTTCGGTTGCGACGCGGTCGGCGGCGATGTTCGGCGGCAGGGCTATGAGCAGAGTATTGATCTGGTCGGCGCGCTTGAGGCTGCGTTGCAGGAGTTGCAGCGGCACGAACGCGTTCAGTGGTGTGGTTTGGCGTGGGGTGAGTGCGAAGCTGCCCAGGCCGGCGTCACTGACCACGTCGGCGACCGTCAAGCGCAGGCTTACGGTCGGGTCGTCGCGGCGGCCGAGCAACATTTCTGGGGAGATTGTTCGCGGGCGGCGCAGGTGGAGCAGGACGTCGTCGCCAACGCGGGCGCCGAGTTCGTTCGCCAAGCTTCGGTTGAGCACTACGGGGCGGATTGGGCCGGTCATTGATGGGGCCGGGCGGCTGGAATCGAGTTGCCAGAAATGTTCGTCGACGCCGAGGATGCTGGCGCGGTGAACGATTGCGCGGGTGTCGGCGTGCGTGATGCTGGTGCGTTCGATGGTGACGGGGGCGATACTGGCTGAGTCCGGCAGACGCGGCTCGAGTTCGTCGGCCAGATCGGCACGGACGTATTGAGCGGATTGGACGGCGACGTCGACGCTGCCGAGGCGCTCGAGGGTGGCGGCTTTGAGGCTGCCGCGGAGGGCGTCGCCGACGAGCAATGCGCCGGTGATGGTGGCGGTCGCGACGATCACGCCGAGGGCGACGGCGAGGTGGGCACGCCAATGGTGGGCGAGGCTGCGGCGGGCGAGGAACAGCGTGGGCACGGCTACGCTCCGGATGCCGGCGCGGCCGACGTGCGCGGTACGAGTTGGCCGTCGGACAGTTCGTAACGCGTTTCAAAGCGGTCGGCCAGGGCAATGCTGTGCGTGACCACGATCAGGATTACGCCGTGCTCGCGTGGCAGCTCGGCCAGGAGTCCGCCAACGCGTTCGGCCGTGTGCTGGTCGAGGTTGCCGGTGGGTTCGTCGGCGAGGACGAGGCGTGGTTGGTTGATCAGTGCGCGGGCGAGGGAGACGCGTTGGCGCTCGCCCCCGGAAAGTTCGGCTGGCCGATGGTCGATTCGCTCGGCGAGGCCGACGCGTTGGAGCAATTCGCGGGCACGTTTTTCGCAATCATGAGCGGCAGCCTGTGGGCCGTGGCCGGCGAGTGTTGGCACGAGAACATTTTCGAGCACGGAGCATTGGGGCAGGAGGTGATGGTCCTGAAAGACGAAGCCGAGTTGCTGGTTGCGGAAGCGGGCGAGTTCGTGTGGGGAGAATTTGAACGGGTGTTGATCGTCCAGTGTGTAGTGCCCCGCGGTCGGTGGTTCGAGTGTGCCGAGGATGTTGAGAAGGGTGCTTTTGCCGGAGCCGGAAGGGCCGACGATTACCGCGGCCTGGCCGGTGTCGGTGCGCAGGGTGACGTCGCGCAGCACGGTCAGGTCGCCGGCGCGGGTGGGGAAGCTTTTGCAGATCCGTTCGGCGACGAGCATGGGCGTTCTCCTGCTGGAGAATCCACTGCTCAAGAGCAGTGGCACACTGGCGAGCCGAAACCACTGCTCACAGAGCAGTGGCACACTCGCGGGCGTGACAACGTAACAATGTTACAACGTTACAACGGCGTGGGGAATCGGGTCGTTCCACCACGCCGTGCTGCGTAACGGGATGGGGCACCCGAGCCGTGGCACGCCGGCTTCATTGTCGCAGGTCGGCGTACAGCTCGGCGACGGCTGCCGCCGTGCGCTCGGCCGTGAAATCGCGGTGGACCACCGCCCGGCCGCGTGCCGCGAGCTGGCGCCGCAATGGTTCGTCATCCATGAGGCGGGCGATGGTGTCGGCCAGCGAATCGACATCGTGCGGCTCACACAGGAGCCCTCCACCAGTGGCATCGATCAGTTCGGTGAAAGCGCCATGGCGCGGCTCGACCACGGGCACGCCTGTGGCGAGTGCTTCGAGCACGTAGTAACCCTTGGGCTCGGCGATTGTCGCGGGCACGCTGAGCACGTGCAGGCTACGGAGCAGGGCCAGCTTCTGGGCGCGGTCGACGGCGCCGATGTACTCGTACTCATCCGCACGGACGCCGGCGGTGCGCAACTCGCGCTCGACTTGCTCCAGCGCGTGCTTGTTGGCCGGCGACAAGTAACCGGCCAGCCGCAAACGAACGGGCCGACCGCGTGAACGCAGCATCAGAAACGCCCGGCACAACTCCGGGAACCCCTTCGCGGGCCAGATGTTGGCGAGATATCCAATCGTGAACGGCGTGTCGGGCGGGTCGGCCGGCGGATCGAAATCGCTGGCGTGAATACCCATTGGAATCCGGCGGATTCTGTCGGCGGGCAGATCGAAAAAGCGCGTTGCGTGTTGGGCGTAGTAATCCGTAACCACATCGAACGCGTCGATGTGCGCCGCCCCGGCGCGGATCAGCGCGAACACGCGCGTGCGATAGGGCTCGGGCAGCCGGTCTATGAAGGTGTCTTCGCCCGCAAGGTTGCACACGACCGGGACATCGAGCGTTTGCCGGATTGTTTCGGCGATGCCGGCAAACATCAGGTTGGGCAGGTGCACGACGTGGGCGTCGAGGTGCTCCAGCGCAGCCATAAGCTTGGCCAATTCCTTGCGTTGCGCCCCGCGCGGCCCTTCGAGCACCGATTGGGTCATGGCGCCGAGATCGCGCGGGCGTGTGCTGCCGGCGAAGCGCTCGAGCGAATTCAGCAGTGGTCGGGCGTCGAGCAGGCGATCAAGCAGCCAGGGCGTGTTGCGGAACAGCGTGCTGGTCTGTTGCAGGTAGCAATTGATGCCGCCGTAATAGACGCGCGAGTCGCTGACGTCGATCTCGTCGGTACGCAAGGGCGTGTAGAGCGGGAGCAGGACGACATCGTGGCCCAGGTCGCGCAGGCTGGCGGCCAGCCGATTGTCGTGCATGCAACTGCCGCAGTACATTCCGGCGGCACCTGCAGCAAGGTGGACGGCTCGGATGCCCGCGGCGTTTGGCGGCATGTTAGTAGTAATACTCGTTTTCGTTGGGGACGGCGAGCATTTCGAAGATCTTGGTGAAGGCGAACGCGACGTGGCCGTCGGCATACTGGATGTTGCCGTGGTGGCGCGTGTCGTGGTGCCACTGGGCCCGTTCGTCGGTCATGTCGAAGCTGGGGTTGAACACCGGCTCCTGGAAGACGATCTTCTTGGCGGGGAACTTGACCTTGGACAGGGGCAGGCTGCGGCAACTCATGACGCCGAAGGTCGGCACGAAAGGCACCTGTGGGCTGCTGAAATCGCTGGCATAAACGTAGCTGGCGCCGTGCTCGATGAAGAATCTGCCCCGGAGGTTGAAGGCCGGGTAGGCATCGCCGCGGTCGGAGGGGCACTCGAACAGGTCGTTTCGCTTGCGCAGGACCTGGGGTTCGTCATCATTCTCGTCGCCGAGGATATCGTCCTCGACGCCGAAGTAAGCGTTCATGGGCCGCTCGCTTTCCGGGACCTGGCTGCCCATTATCGCGTGGGCCGGACTGCGCCCGATGTAGCCGAGGCAGCCATAGAAGCAGGCGTCCGGGAAGACGTCGTTGTTCTCGTCGAGGTAGAATAAGACGCCGTTGCCGATATTCCGCAGGTTTGACTGGCAGCGGATGCGTTTGGCGCGTTCGCGGGCCGCGGAGAAGGACGGCAACAGAATCGAAGTGAGCAGCGCGATAATCGCGATGACGACGAGGAGTTCGATGAGCGTGAAGGCCCGGGGTCGACGCATCTGGTATCTCCCAACAGCTTCGCGCAGAGTTTAACAGAAGTATCGTCGGAGGGTTTGTCAAATGTTGTCTGTAGATGTGCGGATTCGGGTTATCGGAGTGGCGTTGGTAGGCATGGTGGTGGCCTCGGGGGGGGCTGCTCCTCCACCGCCGCCGGCTACGCCGACCAGTTCACGTCCGACGTCCCGCCCGGCGTCGCCGGTTATTGACTGGCCCATGTTCCGGCATGATGTGCAACTCAGCGGGCGTGCGGCGACGACGCTGCCGGATCGGCCGACCATTCGCTGGCGCTATGACGCAGGCAAGTCGATCGCGTCAACGGCGGCGATCGCGGACGGCGTAACGTATGTCGGCGACGAGGATGGCCGGCTGCACGCCGTCGATCTTGACAGCGGCGCGCGGCGCTGGCTGTACGCCGAGGCCGGTGCGATTGAATCTTCACCAACTGTGGCTGGCGGCCTGATTATCTTTGGCGACGCGGACGGCGTGCTGCACGCCTGCAACAGCGCGGACGGGCGGCGGCGCTGGTGGTTTCATACGGAGGCGCAGATTGTCTCGTCGGCCACGCCTGCCGGCGATCGGGTGATGTTCGGGTCGTACGACGGGGGGCTGTATTGCCTGCGGATCACCGACGGGCGGCAGGTTTGGCGTTACGAGTTGAACGAGCGGATTCATGGCACGCCCAGTGTGATCGACGGGTACGTGCTGGTGGCGGGCTGTGACGCCAAGCTGCACGTTGTTCGGCTCGATGACGGCGTCGGTGTTCGCACCGTGCCGCTGGGGTCGGTCAGCGGAGCTGGGACTGCCGTCCACGACGGGCACGTGTACCTGCCTACCTACGGACAACAGGTGCTGTGCATTGACTGGCGACAGGGACGTGTGATTTGGCGTTTTGAAGACGCCGACCGGTCGTTTCCGTTTCTGGCGTCGGCGGCTTTGGGCGAAGAACTGGTGATCGTTGCGGGGCGGGATCGGCGTGTGCGGGCGCTCGATCCGGAAAGCGGGCAGCAGCGCTGGCAGTTCGCCGCCGGCGGGCGGATGGATTCGTCGCCGGTGATCGTCGGGGGGCGGGTTTTTGCCAGTAGTCAGGATGGGCATCTTTTTGCGCTGGATTTGCGCACCGGACTTGAAACATGGAGCTTTGAAGCGGGTGCGGAAGTCTATGCATCGCCGGCGATCGGCGCGGGTTGCCTTGTCATCGGCACCGCTGACGGCGTACTGTATTGCTTCGGGGCGCCGCGCCCGAAGCCGTAGAATCTGCGCTACGCGCGTTCGCAGCGTTTTGCGGTTATATCAGACCCGTTTCTCCGGCTCTGCCGCTGGCGCGTCGCACGTTTGACTTCACTCCGACGGTGACAACAATCAGAGTGGTCGGCGCGAGCAACACATGCGACTGATCTGGGCCACACGCATCGGCCGGCGTGTTGGCACCTCTGTCTGACACCTGCTAGCAAAGACGAAAGCAGACACACCATGACGACAAACGGATCGGCGGGCAGGAATCAACTCGGTGCGGCGACGTCGCCGTATCTGCGGCAGCACGCCCACCATCCGGTGCATTGGCAGGAATGGGGGCCAGCGGCGTTGGAAGAGGCACGCGCGCTGGATCGGCCGGTTTTTCTCAGCATCGGCTACGCGGCGTGTCATTGGTGCCACGTGATGGCCCACGAGAGTTTCGCGAATCCGGCGCTGGCGGCGGTCATGAACGAGCATTTTGTCAATATCAAGGTGGATCGCGAGGAGCGGCCGGACCTCGACGAGGTTTACATGCAGGCGACGCTGGCGCTGAACAACGGCCAGGGCGGGTGGCCGATGAGCGTCTGGCTGACGCCGGATCTGAAGCCGTTTTTCGCGGGCACTTATTTTCCGCCGGTGTCACGCCACGGGCGGCCCGGGTTCAAGGAGATATGCCAGCGGATCGGAGTTGCCTGGCAGAGCGAGCGGCCGCGGATCGAGGAAGGGGCGGAGCAACTGACCAGCCTGGTGCGCGCTCAGCTGCAAACCGACTCCGACACGCAGACGAGTCTGGATGGGAACACGCTCGAAAAAGCCGTCGAGTTTCTGATCGGCGTGTTTGATCGGGAATGTGGCGGCATTGTCGGCGGTGGGACCAACAAGTTCCCGCCCAGCATGAGTCTGGGCTTGCTGATGCGCGTTGCCAGTCGGCACGGGGACGATGATCCGCACCGTCAACAGCTCATGGAGGTGATCGAGCTGACGCTGGAGCGAATGGCGACCGGCGGGATCTATGACCAGATTGGGGGCGGCATTCATCGCTATAGCACCGATCGCTGCTGGCACGTGCCGCACTTTGAGAAGATGCTCTATGATCAGGCGCTGGTCAGCAGCGTTTATCTTGACGCGTATCAGCTCACTGGCAAGGAGCTGTATGGATGTGTGGCGGCGGAGATTCTTGACTATGTGCTGCGCGATTTGCGGGGGCCTGAGGGCGGGTTCTATAGCAGTCGCGACGCCGACAGCGAGGGCGAGGAGGGGAAGTATTATGTCTGGACGCGTCCGGAGGTGATCGAGATTCTCGGGCGTGAGGCGGGGGAGCGGTTTTGCAATCACTATGACATAACCGCTGGCGGCAACTGGCACGATCCGCACAATCCGGCCGCGGTGAAGAGCATTCCGCGCGTGCTGCGGGACATGAAGATCTGCGCCAAGCTGCACAATATAGATCCGACCGAGTTTGAGCAGTGCATTATCCACAGCCGGGCTAAGCTGCTGGCGGCCCGTGAACAGCGTGTTGCGCCGGGGTTGGACGACAAGATCCTGTGCGAATGGAACGGGTTGATGATCGCGAGCCTGGCCCGGGCCGGCAGTATCCTCGACCAGCCCGAATACATCACCGCCGCCGAACAGGCGGCTCAGTTTATCCTTGGCAATATGATGCTGGCGGGGCGTTTACGGCGGGCCTGGCACGATGGGCGTGTGACCGGCCAGGTTTTTCTGAGCGATTACGCCGCCCTGATCGACGGGCTGATCGAGCTGTATGAAGCGACGTTTGAGCAGCGCTGGCTGGCGGCTGCCGAGAGTTTGAGCCGGGTGGCGATCAGGGATTTCTGGGATGAAAGTCAGGGTGGGTTCTTCTTTACCGCCAGCGACCACGAGCCGCTGATCGCGCGCATCAAGCATCTGCGCGATGGTGCGCTGCCGTCGGGAAATTCGCTGCAATTGCTGAATATGCTGCGGCTGGCGGTGTTGACCGGCGACGAGGATCTGTGTCAGCGGGCCGACCAGATGCTGCGGACGTTTGCCACGCCGGTCCAGGAGGCGCCCTGGGCGGCCGAGCGTTTTCTGGTTGGTGTAGATTTTTCGGTGCGCGGGCCGGTGCTGATCGTGATCGTTGGCGATGCGGCGAATACTCAGACGCGTGCGCTGCTGCGGAGTGTTTACCGGGCATACGTGCCAAACATGGTCTTAATGGTGCGCGACCCGGCGGGGGCTGCTACGGAGGCGGACCTGCCGCCGTCGCTGCGTGACCGCGCGCGGGTCAACGGCCAGCCGACGGCGTACGTCTGTTGGGACGGCACGTGTCAGACGCCGGTGACAAATCCGGAAGACCTCGCCGTACAACTCGCCCGGGTCTGATCTGACGTTAGAACAGTTTCCTTTACTGGGTGTTGTTAAACCTGGGCGATGATGAATGAGAATACACTGCTCACAGAGCAGGCAACACAGGCAACATATGCTTCGCACACCATTTCGAATGAGAGTGGAGCCTACCCGATAGCCGTGGCATTGGGGTTCGTCGCCAGCACGACCCACCGGTGAAAAACCGGTGCCACGTAAGAGTTCACGCGTCTGCAATGGCTGCGGCTGCGTGGCCGCGACCCGCTCGGTGCGATCGCCGACGCTCTGCGCGGTTACCTGCAAACCGGCCACCTCCCGCCGCGACCGGCGACAATCCCTGCAGACGGCTGAACTCTTACCACTCAACAACGCTGCGCATCGGCGTCGTACACACCGCAAAAGCCCCTGCCGCCAGTCGTAATCCTACGGAATCCACGTATTGGGGTCCGTCGACGATGCGCAAACTCCCATTGACGTTTCTTCATCCGGTTATTAGGAGGATTCCGGATATACGGAACCATCATTAAACAGCACATCATCGCGCCCCCAGCTTCGCGTTGTCCTCGCGGCGCCGACCAACTGAGCTGGGCTCGGCGAAAGCTCTCAGAGACGCGCGCCTAATCCACCTCTGGTATACCGCAGTCGTCGTCACTGTCTGTGAGTTCCACCTGATCCCTGCCGTGCCGTCACAGTCAGGTCCCCCTTTATGCCTCCCCAGCAGAATTCGTGGCCGCGCTTCCGTTGTTCTCGCGTCTTCCGGAAGCTGTTCCGTAGCACGAAAGGGAGCGAAGTCGATCTTTGCGGGGGCATGCCAGCCGCCCTCATTCTGAGCGCCGGTTCAACGCGGGTGGCCGCCGCAGCTGCGTGAGGGGAAGAAGCCCAAGGAAGGGGGCTGGGGAAACCTGCGGAGCTGGTTCCACCAGTATCAACAGAGCAATCCCTCGGGCAAATCCATTACCGAGACGTAGAAAAAAACGCGCGCAGAATCCGCCAGAAACCAACAGATTCCGCCAATCTCCGCCAGCCAGCGCCAATCCCCAAAATCCAACTTGCCCAACCCAAAAAGCGCGTGAACACTGAAGGTGCTTACGCTGTTCCCAGGGCACCCTTGACGACGCCCGCAGCGACCCGGGAGATCGATCCCCCGGCGGCACAAAGTGCCGGTGTGAACGAAGAAAGGGAAACGAAAGCGTGAAAGGCTCGACCAACAAACTCGATCCTCAACGCGCGCCCCTCGATCCTCACACGACCCGCTGCCCCGTTCGTGACCCCGCCCACCCGGAGCGGCCCAACATCACCACAAAGGTGGCCCGATGCTGGACCGTACGAGTCTCCGGACGAGGCCGGGTTCCCCCAGGACCGCGACCGGCAGAACAGGCGCACTAACTCCCGCGCTCAACTGGACCGGCACCGAAGCGGATCTTTGACAACCAAATACTCGGCCACGCTACTGAAACGCGGCGACCGCGCCGACCACCGGTCAGTGCGACCAGTCGGCTTCAGCCTTGGGCGTCCTGGTACTCTTCCAGCCACGCCATTTGGATTGCTTCCAGCTTGCCCTCGCTGCTGGCTTGCGGATCGTCGCCGAACTCGGCCAGTGCGCAGACCCATGCACGCAGATCCGTGAACCGCACCGTCAGCGGGTCCGTCTCCGGATGCTGTTCGTACAGCAGGATCCCAATATCCTCGGCATCGATCCAATTCAGCTTTCGCGGCATGTCGGCTCCCTTGCGGCTCGTTTGATCTGACAGTGCCGGCCGGCGCACTCGCCCAAAACCAGCTATAATCAGCCGAGTCGGCAGCCCAGCGGCCGCCGGCATGGGCCGTTAGCGGAGATCATTCGTGCCACACTATATCACCGCAGCCTGCGTCGGCACCAAGGACGGCAGTTGCGCCGAAGTCTGTCCGGTCGATTGTATCCACCCCCGCCGGGATGAGCCGGAGTTCGAGCGGGCCGACATGCTCCACATCAACCCCGACACGTGCATCGACTGCGGCCTGTGTGTCGACGAATGCCCAGTAGACGCGATCTTCTCTGAAGACGACCTGCCGGCCGAGCTGGAAAGTTGCATCGAGAAGAACGCCGACTACTTTCGGCGGTAATCCACCTCAATCCCCCGCAGTTGGCGGCTGCCACAGCTCAAGAGCAGTGAAACTATGAAGCGAGCCTCCTTCGGGGTATGACCCCGTTGGAACTTCAAAGAAAGGAGGCCCGCATGTACACGATTGGACTAGATCTACATCAGCGTCAGTCGACCATCTGCATTTTGGATTCAGCCGGGAAACTCGTCAAGCAACAGCAGATTCGGGGCGGAGTCAAGGAACTGGTGAAACAACTGCGTAGTGTGTCGCCGCCCTTCCAGATCTGCTACGAGGCGTCGTGCGGCTACGGTTACGTCTACGAACAACTGCAGCAGGTGGCGCAGCGGATCGTCGTGGCTCATCCGGGGGCAGTGCGACTGATCTTCCGGGCCAAACGTAAGCACGATCGGGTCGACGCCCGGAAGCTGGCTACCTTGCTATTCCTGGACCAGGTGCCGCCGGTGCATGTGCCGCCCGTGGACGTCCGCAGTTGGCGGCGGCTGATTCAGTTCCGGAGGCGGCTGGTGGCCCAGCGGACGGCGGTGAAGAACCGGCTGCGGGCCCTGTTGCGGGCGCACGGCGTGGCGGCACCACGCCGCGCCAGTTTGTGGAGCCGGGCCGGCCGCGTCTGGCTGGCGGAGGTGGAGTTTCCAACGCGTACGACGGCGCTCGAACGGGATCTGGGCCTGGACGAGTTGGAGCATCTGGACGCGCGGCTGCGTACGGTGGAGCGGTGGTTGGAGAGCATGGCCCGTGAGCATCCCAGGGTGCGTTTGTTACAGACCATCCCGGGCGTTGGGAAGCGTACGGCCGAGGCGCTGGTGGCGTGGATCGACGATGTCCGGCGTTTTCGGAGCAATCGGCAGGTGGGCTGCTACTTCGGGCTGGTGCCGTGCCAGGACCAGAGTGGGCAGACGAATCGGCTTGGGCATATCACCCGGGAAGGTCCCAGTGTCGTGCGGCAATTGCTGTGCGAGGCAGCTTGGCAGGGCAAGGGACGCAGTCCGCTGCTGCGGGCGGTTTACGAACATGTGCAGCGTGGTGATCCGGAGCGGAACAAGATTGCGCTGGTGGCGTTAGCCCGGCACCTGGCGTGCGTGTCGGCGGCAATGCTGCGCAGCGGAGAAGTGTGGCGTGAAGCGGAGGTGGTCACGGAACCGACGCCGAGCGTAGCATAGGAGTCCGTTCTTTCCCCTCCGGAGAGCACCAGGAGGTGAGTGTACCGCTATGGGCGGGACGAAACTTCGAGCGGGTCGAATCGGGCGGACCTCGCGGATGTGCCATGAGGCGTCAACCGGCGGGGGCCAGTTGGAACCGGCGCGTTACCATCGTAGCAGTGACTGAGGCCGCCCCCGAAATCGTTGAGTGGCGTGTCCCTGCGACGACGCCGAATAGATGGTTGGAAAGACCCCGTCGAAAACCCGCTTGACTTTGGCTCGCTCATAGATGGCACGGGGTGCGCACACCCTGGAGAATGCACTGCTGGCGCAGTGGCAGGGGGCCGGTGGGATGGTTTCTATTCCTTTGCCGGGACCGGGCCGGCCAGGAGCTGGTACTCTTCCAGCGGGGTGCGATCGCCGGTCATGATTTGGGCACAGTTCAGCTCGGCCCGCGGCAGCTCGCGGGTGATGAACAGCCGGGCGAGCCGGGCTTTGCGCTGCCGAGCGTCGGCCCACTCGCCATTCGTCGTCGGCTCACCGCCACTCCGCTGCCCAGTGGCCGGATCGGCCACGCCGACGTCGATGCCGGCGGCCTGTTGCAACATCAGATGGCCGACGTAGACCGCGATGGCTGCATCGACCAATCGCCGGCCGGCGAGGTCGAGGAAATCGGTGCTCTGCGACTTGGTGAACGCGATGGTTTCGATGATTTTCTCGCGCGTCGCGGTCAGTTTGGCTTTCAGCTCATTCAGCAGCTCGTTCTGGTAGCCGACCTCTTCGAATTCGGTGATGCGTTTTTCGAAGGCGCCGGAGCACACGCCGCGGACGGCCGCCACGATTTGGAGTTGGCTAGTGCCTTCGTAGATGGTCGTGATGCGGGCGTCGCGCAGGTAGCGTTCGGCCGGGTAGTCGCGCATGTAGCCGGAGCCGCCGAGCACCTGGATGGTGAGGTCGGCGACGCGGCAGCACATTTCGGAGGCGTAATACTTGCTCATTGGCGTGAGCATGCCGTTGAGGCGCTTGAGCTGCTTGCCGAACTGTTTGCGCTGCTTGACCTGGTCCTTGTCGTCGGGCGGATTGAATTCGAGCACGCGCTGGTTGTTGTTCTCGAAATCGCACACCCGGCTGGTTTCGTAGGTCAACGTGCGGGCGGCTTCGAGGAGCGTTTTCATTTCGGTGACCATGTCGGCGACGGCAGGGAAACGCTCGATCGGGCTGCCGAACTGCTTGCGCGAGTTGGCGTAGGTCCGGGCGAGCCGATAGGCGGCCTCGCCGACGCCGAGGGATTGGGCGGCGATCCCGACGCGGGCGCCGTTCATGAGTGCCATGACGTAGGTGATCAGGCCGCGCTGGCGTTGGCCGACGAGTCGGGCGGGGCACTCGTCGAACACGAGTTCGCAGGTCGGCGAGCCGTGGATGCCGAGCTTGTGCTCGAGGTGGCGCACTTTGACGCGTTCGCTGCGGTCGGTGATGTAGAGGCTGAGGCCGCGGCCGTCGGAGATGTCCGGCTCGCTGCGTGCCAGGACGAGGAGCACTTCGCCGCAGCCGTTGGTTATGAAGCGTTTCACGCCCTGGAGGTACCACTGGCCATCGTCCTCGACGGCCTTGAGGCGGACGGCCTGAAGATCGGAGCCGGCGTCGGGTTCGGTGAGGACCATGGCTCCGGTGACGTCGCCGGCGGCGAAGCGCGGGAGGTATTCCTTTTTGATCTGCTCGTCGGCGAAGGCGTTGATGGTTTCGGCGATGCCCTGGAGGCCGAAGATGTTCATGAGCGAGGCGTCAGCCCGGCTGACCATCTCGATGGCCATGGTGTAGATCAGGTTGGGGCAGTTGAGCCCGTTGAAACGCCGGGGGAGCGTGAAGCCCATCAGGTCGGCTTGCGCCAGGCGTTTGATGTTGTCGGCGACGAGCGGATGGAGCGTGACGGTGCCGTCGTCGTTGAGGGTGTTGCCTTCCTCGTCGATTTGCTCGGCGCGCGGGGCGATGGTGTTGCCGGCGACGTCGCCGGCGATTTCGAGGACGCGGCGGTAGTTGTCGATCGCGTCCGGCTCGTCGGCGGGGGCATAATCGACGCCGGCGGCGGCATCGGCGAAGTTGTCTTCCTGCACGCGGGCAACCGCGGCCAGGTCGAAGTGGTCGAAGAGGAATCGAATGTCGTCGTTATCGTTGAAGTAGTTGGGCATAGTCTCAGTTCCTGACTGGCACTCATATTGGAACAGGTCCGTCGTACTTGCCGGCGGCTAGTCCTTCGGGCGTTCCTTGATTCCTTTGACCATCAGCGGGATTATTTCGTTGAGGTCGCCGACGATGCCGTAGTGGGCGACTCCGAAGATGGGGGCTTCCTTGTCCCAGTTGATCGCGACGATTTTAGAGGACTCTTCCATGCCGGCACGGTGCTGGACGGCACCGCTGATGCCGGCGGCGATGTAGAGGGCTGGGCGGACGGTCGTGCCGGTCTGGCCGACCTGGTGTTCTTTGCCGATGAGGCCGCCGTCGACGGCCGCTCGGGAGGCGCCTACGGCGCCGCCGATCGCGCCGGCCAGCTCGTGTACGAGCTTGAAATTCTCGCGGCTGCCGATGCCGCCGCCGCCGGCTACGATTGTCCGGGCGCCCTTGAGATTGACCTTGCGCTCCTCGCGGTGGCGTTCGATGATTCGCACCGCGAAGTCGGCGTCGACGAACTGCACTTTTTCGTCGACGATCTCGCCTTTGCGTTTGATGTCCGGCTGTTGCAGGGGCATCACGCCTTCGCGCACGGTTGCCATCTGCGGCCAGCGCTCGGGATTGATGATGGTGGCGATGATGTTTCCGCCGAACGCGGGGCGAATCTGCAAGAGCAGATTTTTATGGGTCGTTTTGGCGGCGGGGTCATTCACGTCGGCAATGTCGAGGTCGGTGCAGTCGGCCGTGAGGCCGGCGCGCATTTCGGAGGCTACGCGTGGGGCCAGGTCGCGTCCCAGTGGTGTTGCGCCGAACGTTACGATCTGCGGCTTGTGCTTTTCGACCAGGGTGCAGATCACCTTGGCGTAGGGCTGGGTGAGGAAGTGTTCGAGTTTGCGATCTTCGACGAGGTAGACCTTGTCGGCCCCGTGGTGGATCAGCCGCTGGCTGAGCTCGCGGACGTTCCAGCCGGGGAGCACGACGCCGACGCCGACGCCGAGCCGATCGGCCAGCTCGCGGGCCTTGCCGCAGAGTTCGAGGGAGACGTCGTGCAAGGCGCCATCTTCCTGCTCGGCAAAGACCCACACATCGCCTTTACGGTTTGGTTCGATCATATTCGCCTCTCGGGCTCGTTCTTCTTTTTAGTCGCTAACGAAATAGTGTGGCACGGGCTATTAGCCCGTATGCACCGGCCATTGGCTGGTGCCACACTCAGGCGCTATCCGAGTGTGTGGTCTACGACCAGTTCGCGGATCAGTTGGCGGATGCCGTCTTCAGTCGGCGGAATCTCGGTGTAGCCTTCCTTGGTCAGTACGATTGACTGAACGCGGTGGACCTTGGTTGGTGAGCCGGCGAGGCCGCACCAAGCCAGGTCCGCGTTGATATCATCCAGGTTCCACTGGTCGATCATGAGGCCGCGCATGCGCAGGGTTTCCGCCCGGCGTTCGACCTCGGCCTCGCGTTCGTCGTCGGAGGCGTCGGGGAGGGCGGACTTGACATCTGCGGCCAGCTCGGCGCGGACGCGGGCGTGCTTGTATTTCATTACCCGGCGAGCACCGGCCGGTCGCGGCGGGGCGGCCGTGTCGAGGACGGTTACCAGGGCGGGCAGGCTGGTTTCGACGACTTCCCAGCCGTTGCCGACGTTTCGGCGGAGACGGGCCGTCCGGTCGTGGAGGTCGATGAATTCTTCGACGTAGGTGACCTGGGGGATACCAAGCTTTTCGGCACATTGCGGGCCGACCTGGGCGGTGTCGCCGTCGATCGCCTGGCGTCCGCAGAAGACGAGGTCGTAGTCGCCGATGGTGCGGATGGCCTGGTTGAGGATGTAGCTGGTTGCGAGGGTGTCGCTGGCGGCGGCGCGGCGATCGGTGAGGAGGATGGCGCGGTCGGCTCCGCGAAAGATGCATTCGCGGAGGACGTCGCCGGCCTTGGGCGGGCCCATGGTCAGCACTGTTACGGTGCCGCCGAAGCGCTCGCGGACCTCCAGAGCGGCCTCGAGGGCGTACAGATCGTCGGGGTTAAAAATCGCCGGCAGGGCGGCGCGATTAACGGTGCCATCATCCTTCATGGCCTCGGCGGTCACGTTGGCTGTGTCTGGCACCTGCTTGACGCAGACTACACTATGGTACGGCACGGTATCGCTCCCAATCTCTCACGTAGGGGGAATGTCGCTGAAACGTAGCAGCCCGACCCCAGACCGTCAAGATCCGGGGCCCCAGCTTGCCTTCGCCACTATGCGGAATAAGCTCATCTTAAAGAAAGGGTTTGGCGCGGGTAGCGGGCTGGATTTGTCCGTTCGGCCGCGGGCCGACTCCGTCCGGAAGGGCGGCTGCCCCGGCCGCCGGCTCGCTGCGCGGGGCTAACGCCGAGGAGATCAACGTGACCAAAATGTCGATGGGGCTGATGGACGGTAAGCGCGGGCTGATTTTTGGCGTTGCCAACGATCGGTCGCTGGCCTGGCACATTGCGGAGCGGCTGCACGAGGAGGGGGCCGAGCTGGCGTTTACCCACCTGCCGCCGCCGAAGATGGAACGCCGGGTGCGCATCCTGGCCGAGCCGATCGGGGCCACCTGCATCGTCCCGTGCGACGTCAGCGACGACAGCCAGATCAGGATCGCGTTCCAGGAGGTCAACCGGCAGATTGGCCCGCTCGACTTCATCGTTCACTCGATCGCGTTCGCGAGCCGGGCTGCGCTGCGCGATCCGTTCCACAAGACCTCGCGGGCGGACTTTCACCAGGCGCTCGACATCAGCGCCTATTCGCTTGTCGCGCTGTGCAACCACGGGCTGCGCTACCTGAACGAGGGTGGCAGCATCCTGACGCTGTCCTACCTGGGGGCGGTTCGCATGATGCCCGGGTACAACGTCATGGGCGTGTGCAAGGCGGCCCTGGAATCTTCTGTTCGTTACCTGGCGGGCGAATTGGGTCGGGAACACAACATCCGTGTCAATGCCGTCTCGGCCGGCCCGGTGCAGACGTTGTCGGCGGCGGGTGTTTCCGGGTTCGATAAGATCCTGCGGCACTATCCGCCGAAAGCTCCGCTGCACCGGAATATCCGGCCGCACGAAGTCGGCAACGCCGCCCTGTACCTGCTCAGCGATCTGTCGTCGGGCGTTACCGGAGAGATTCATTACGTGGACTGCGGGTACAATATTGTTGGGTGGTAGGTCAATCGGCGGGCGCGTAACAACGTAACAATGTTACGACGTGACAACGTGTTGGGGGGATCGAGGCGTTTTCCGCCATTCTTGATCTTCACCCCTCAATCCTTCCCATCCTCATCCATAGCCGGGGGGGCTGGCGGACGAAAGGATTGGTCGCCGGTCTTAAGCTCGCCGGTGCGCAGGAACTCTTCGAGGTGTTCGCGGCAGGTGCCGCATCCGGTGCAGCAGCCGGTATGGCGGATCAGCTCTTCGATGTCCGCGATTCCGTGTCGCTGCGCGTAGCTCCGCAGCCCGATGAAGCTGAGTTGCTTGCAGTCGCAGCGTGTGGTGCCCATCGGTTCTTGCCGTCCGAGGTTTCGGCCTAGCTTCGGGTGGTGGCCGTGTGGCGTTTGCGGGCCGAGAACTCGGGCGCCTCCTTGACACATGTTCCGAGGATTTTCAGCGATTGACCGAACGCGGCCCAGCCGGTGCGCGTCAGCTCGGCCGGGTGTTCGCCGACTTCCGGGTAGCCCTGTTCATCGGCGACGGCGGTCTCCCAACTGCGGAACAGCCGCCCCCACTCGCTGTTGAGCGCGTCCTGCATCGCTCTCCGGGCGCGCGTCGGGTACCAGAAGCTGTCGTGGTACATCACGCTGGCGATGTATGCCCACGGCGCCAACACTGTTTTCAGCGACCATTCGATCGGCTTCTTCAGCGGGCCCCAGTAGATCAGGTGTTGCATGCGGCTCGCGAAGGTCATCTTCTTGTATGGGCCGGTGAAGTGCCAGCTCTCGTTCGCTGTCGGCTGGTGGCCGACGATCTCGATCTCGCGCGGGTCGCCGCAGCCCAGGCCCAGCTCGTGGGCCATGCGGATGAACTTGATCGATAGCGGGTCAAACCCCATGAGCTTGGCGGCGACGGCGTCGATCGCGGTTTGGTCAGAGCTGGCCAGGATGACGTTTTTCACGTGCGGGACCATGCAGCGTGGCCCCGGCCCGTCGCCGGCGAAGGTGCCGTCCATCACCGCGAAGACGCCGCGATGGATCTTTTTCTGGATCATGAGCAGGTCGACCAGCGTTTCGTGGATCACCGGGTGGGTCCAGTGACGCCGCTCGTTGAGGAGTCCGCCGAACGCGTTTTTCATGGCTCCGGTGGTCGTCGTGAAGACGTGCGTCTTGACGGTCGGCAGGTGGATGATGTTTTCGCCGATGAATCGCCGCGGGATCATGAACCCCTTTGGGTAGACCTCGTTCAGGCAGGTGAATTTTTGGGCGAGGTCGCCGACGGCGTCGCGGACGTTGATCCAGTCTTCACCCTCGTACAGGTGGACGTTTCGCAGGCCGTGGGCCTCGAGCACGTTGATCTGTTTGTTCTCGCGTTCGCCGAGATGGGCGTCGATCACGACGGTGCGGTTGTGGCAGCCGTGAATGAGCTTGGGGTCGTATCCGTCGGCCTTCAGCGCCCGGATGACGCCTTCCATCTGCCAGGGCACGGTTGAGCTGCCGGGGAAGAAGAAGTGCCAGGATATGTTGATCTTCAGGGCGGTGTCGGCGTCCTTGGCGATCGTGTCCTGGTAGCCGGCCAGGTTGAGCAGCTCGTGGTAGTCGCGCAGGACGGTGCGCGGTGAGGTTTTCAGGATTGCGACCTTGGCTTTCGACATACGTTTTTCTCCAGGCCGGTGGCGGTCGGCGTACCGATAACACTGGTTCCGAAACCGGGGCAGCCGCCGACCCCTGATCTTATACCACACCGTGCGGCGGGCGCGAATTGTGTCGCCTGGCTCCACTGGGCGACGTATGCGGGGCAGGATGTGGGCGGCTGGTTTGCTGGAGGCGGGTTTGTCCGTGCAGAACGCGTAACAACGTGACAACGTAACAACGGTTGGAGGGTGGGACAGGTCTTGGTGGGTGGTATGGGCAGGTTCGCCAAAGGCGGGTTTGCCCGTGCGAACGCCCCGCCCATCATGTCCCATTCTCGGCAAACTGCACTAGAATCAGCGTATGTCCCGCAATGGCAAGGTTATTGTCGCGATGTCCGGGGGCGTTGATTCGTCCGTCGCCGCCGCGCTGCTCAAGGAGCAGGGGTATGACCCGGTGGGCGTTTTCATGCGCGTCGGCGTGGAGGGGGCGGGGTCTGCCGGCGCGGCTGGCTGTTGCGCATCTGGCGAGCAGCGCCGGCGGGGTTGTTGCTCTGTCGACGATGCGGCCGACGCTCGCACGATCGCCGGCCGGCTGGGCATTCCGTTTTGCGTGCTCGATTTTCAGGCCGACTTTGACGGGATTATTACGTACTTTGTCGACGAATACGCCCGTGGCCGGACGCCCAACCCGTGTATTCGTTGTAATACCGATCTGAAGTTTGGCAAGCTGCTGCACTATGCCGACGAGATCGGTGCCAGCTACGTTGCTACCGGGCACTATGCGCGTATTCTCGCGCCAGATGGTGGTGCTGGCTGCGGTGTTGGTGGTGTGGGCTGGCGTTTGGCGCGCGCATTGAACCGTGACAAGGACCAGTCTTACGTTCTGTTTGGCATCGGGCGTGGAGTGCTGCCGCGTTGTCGGTTTCCGCTGGGCGAGATCGATGACAAGGCCAGCGTTCGCCGGCTGGCGGCGGACCTCGGGCTCGAGGTGCACGACAAGCCCGATAGCCAGGAGATATGCTTCGTTCCCGATGATGATTATGCCCGGTTGGTGCGCAGCCGGCGTCCGGAAACCAATCGCCCGGGTCCGATTTTCGATACTGCTGGCCAGCAGCTCGGCACACATTCGGGCATTATTAACTTTACCATCGGCCAGCGTCGTGGACTCGGAGTCGCCACCGGCCGGCCGGCCTACGTGACGGCCATTGATGTCGAGCGTAACGCCGTCACGCTGGGCTCTCGCGATGACTTGCTGAGTGATGGATTGGAGGCTGATCAGGTTAACTGGCTGAGCGATCCGCCGCCGGTGGACCGGCCGCGGGGAGCTCGCATTCAGATTCGCTATTCGCACCGGGCCGCGGTTGGCACCGTGGCGCTGGCGGCCGACGGGAGGCTGCGCGTGCACTTCGACACGGCCCAGCCGGCGGTCACGCCTGGACAGGCGGCCGTCTGTTACGATGACGATGATGTTGTTCTCGGCGGGGGCTGGATCGTGGCGGCCTGCCGCGATGCGGATCGGGGTCGGCCCGGCGAATAATCGCTCGATTCGGGCGAATCAGATTGTGAAGCGGATCCGCGTGAACCTGGCTTGGCTGGCTTGGAGAAATCGGGAGTGTTGAGCATGATCGTGGCTGATGCCTGGGAGTTTTTCCAGAATCCCGCGTTGCTGGCGATCACCCTCGGGTGCCTGATCCCGATCGTCGCGATCGTTGCGGGCATCTGGGGCAGCGTCCAAAAAAACCGCTCCAACAACGAATTCAAACGCTACATGATCGAGCGTGGCATGTCGGCCGACGAGATCGAGCAGATCATGAACGCGGGCGACGGCTCCGACGGCGAGGATGAGTAGCATCCGGAGTGTCGTAGACGGGCCGCGGCGAGTGCCCTATCTCGTTGCGCAGCACGGGGGGGCTTGACTGTTCCCTCCACACGTTGTTGCGCGTGCTGGTTGCTTTCGTAGTACAATCACGCCATGGCTGCCGATTGGGTTATTCTCCACGCTGGCGCGCTTGGCGATGTTGTTCTTACCCTCCAGCTCGCGCTGCGCCTGCCGGGGGGGACGGGGGGCGAGATCGAGCTGATCTCACGTACCGATCCCGGTGACCTGTCCGTCTGTCGGCCGGCCATCCGCCGGCGGTGCGGCGAAGGTCTCGGCCTGCATTGGCTTTTCAGCGACGATGATGCGCCGCCGCCGGAGAGTTTGCGCCAAGCCATTGCCGGGCGGCGGGTGCTGAGTGCACTGGCTGGTCGGCATACGATTGTTCATCACCGAATCGAGGAGCTCGGGCCGGCAGCTTTGTACAGTCTCGATACGCGTCCGCATGGTCGTCCGGGTCGCCACATAACGCAGCAATGGCAGACGCAGCTCGAAAGCCAGGGGTTGCTCGTGCCGAAATGCGTGCATCAGCGTCAGCCGCGGCGCTGCCTGGGTGTTCCCGACGAGCTGCGTGCTGACGGTCGGCGCATCCTGCGGTCGGCCGGCCTGCGTCGAGAAGTCGTGCTGGTTCATCCCGGCAGCGGGGGCCGACACAAGTGCTGGCCCGTGGAATGCTTTGCAGAGACGATCGAATTGGTACGGTCGGCCGGCGGTTTCGATGTTGGGGTGGTGCTCGGTCCGGTCGAGGCTGAGATGTGGACTGCGGGTCAGCGTGAGCGTTTGTCCGCCTGCGCTCCGCTCATTGCCAACCCCACGCCGGCTGAGCTGGTGGGCATTCTGGCCGCTGCCGGCGCTTTTTTGGGCAATGATGCCGGCCCGGCCCACCTGGCGGCGCTTCTGGGCACGCCTGTGACTGTGCTGTTTGGTCCGACCGCGGCCAGCGTCTGGCACCCGCTCGGGCCGGATGTGAGGATTTTTGAAGGTCGCCCCGATCAGCGTGACTGGCACCTGTCGGGCGAGGCGATTGCGCGGGCCGTGGTCAGGGGCGCGGGGGCCGCGTGCCCGGTTGTGGGGGCGGTTTGTCCGGAGGCTTTGCAACGCGGAGGGTAGTTGTGACTGCGTCAGATCAGCGGAAGACCGGTCGGCGGGCGGTTGTGAGCGGCGCTTCGGGGCTCATTGGCCGGGCGGTTGTTGACGGCCTGCGTGCGGCGGACTGGCAGGTCGATCGGCTGGTGCGTGGTGTTGCCCGGTCGGCGGACGAAATCCCCTGGAGCGTTGCCGAGGAGCGTATCGACAGCGCGCGGCTGGCCGGCTGCGATGCGGTGATTCATCTGGCTGGCGATGCGATCGCGGCGGGTCGCTGGACGGCCGATAAGAAAGCTCGCATCCGTGATAGCCGAGTTGGGGGCACGCGTCTGCTGGCCATGGCGCTGGCGGGTCTTGAGCCGCGTCCGAGTGTGGTTATCAGCGCGTCGGCGGTTGGCTACTACGGCAATCGCGGCGATGAGGTGTTAACCGAGGATTCTGCCCGCGGCGGCGGTTTTCTGGCCGAGGTTTGCGGCGAATGGGAGGCGGCGGCCGACCCTGCCCGCGCTGCCGGCATCCGGGTCGTGAACCTTCGTATCGGGATGGTGCTGTCCCGCGTTGGCGGGGCGCTGCCGGCGATGTTGGGGCCCTTCAAGCTGGGCTTGGGCGGTCGGTTGGGTGGTGGGCGACAATTCGTGAGCTGGATTACGCTGGGCGACCTGGTTCGTCTGATTCTCCATGCCATCGAGGACGAGCGTTTGGTCGGTCCCTGCAACGCGACCGCGCCAAACCCGGTTAGGAATGCTGAGTTCACAGGTGCGCTGGCAAGGGTCATTCGTCGGCCGGCGATTCTGCCAGCGCCTGGGTGGGGATTGCGGCTGCTGCTGGGTGAGATGGCGGACGAGCTGCTTCTCGCGAGTGTTCGGGCCGTCCCGGAGCGGGCGCAGATGACGGGTTTTGCGTTTGACGAATCCGATCTGGTGGTTGCACTACGGACTGAGCTGGCCGGCAAATAATCGGCGTGCAGGTTCAGCGAACCGGGGAATCACAAGAGACGTAAAGAGATGAGGTTGGAACATGGTCGACCAGGCTTCCCGCCCATGTAGAAGGGGGGGGCAATTGGCAGATACCAACGCCGCTGGTCATGACGTCAGCGAAAGGCGTGGAATAAAGCCGCACACCAACCCGACCGCTCGGCGTATACTTCAACCGACGGTGCTAATGTTGGACGAGGCTGAGCTGACCGGTCTTAGCGAATCTCGTTGACGAGATCATCAATATCAGTGATGACTTCGATCATGGCAGGTGTTTCCTTACGCAGTGATCTCGTCGATGAAATTGAGAAGCAGATCGGCAAGATCAATCATCCATTTGAATGTTGCCAACATCCGACTCTCTCCCAGAATCGAGGCGACCATGTACAGGTCGCGGGCCATGTTGCGATACTTACCGGCCGGCGTTGCATTTGGAGGTCGCAACGTGGACGCCGACATGGCGTCGGAGGCCGATAACGGATATGCCTACGCACCCCTGGGGCGCGAGAGGACTCTGGGTTTTGCGCAAATCAGACGAAAAAGTACTCGCTCGAATGCGTAGATTGTGCCGATAATAAATTCGTGTCAATAGGGTATCTGGGTGTTTTTTAGGACATGAAAGCGGGCGGGGAGAGCTGCCCAGTCTGTCGTCGGGTTTGCGCATGGATGTGAACGAGGCCGCCAGCTCCAATATGCCGGGCGTTACGCACGACGTTGTGCCGGTCAACGCTCGGGTTGTGCGTTGTCGGACGTGTGGTTTTCTTCTGCCTAGCGACCCGAGCCAGGTCCCGCATGCGGCGGTGGACAACGTTGCCCAGCGTCTTTCTGGGATCGCTCCTGGGGGTGTGCTGCGTGGGCGGTACTCATTGCGGCAATGTTTGGGGGAGGGGGCGCATGGGGTAACGTACCTGGCGGAGCATCTGTTTCTCGGTAACCTGTGTGTGGTTAAGGTGTTACCGTCGCACGGCGGCAGCAGTGGTGCGGCGGTTGAGCGGTTGCGTGACGAGGCCCGGGCCGGCTATCGGGTGAACCACCCGGCGGTGGTGCGTGTGCTTGACTGTGATGCCGTCAATGGCGCCTGGTACTTCGTCATGGAGTATGTTCCGGGTGTGAACCTGTCGGAGATTCTTCGGGGTGGGCTGCGTTTGCCCTGGCAGCAGGCGTGGCAGGTGGGGCTGGAGGCGGCGGAGGGGTTGCGTGCGATCCATAGGGCGGAGCTGCTGCACCGGGATATCAAGCCTGGGAATTTGATTTTGGGGACCGATGGGCACGTTCGGGTGAGTGACCTGGGTGTGGCTCGGCTCTCGCAGGTGCGTCAGGAGGCCGGCAACGCGGTCGGGCCCGAGCTGGCGGGGACGTTGACTTACGCTGCGCCGGAGATGTTTGTTGCGGAGTGTACCGCGGGCCCGCCAACGGATCTGTATTCGCTTGGCGCGGCGCTTTTTCATCTTGTCACGGGTCACCCGCCGCATGGTCGCGGGCAGGTTTTTCGGCGTTTGATCGACCTTCAGACGCGTCCGGTTGAATGGCCGACGGACGCGCCGGACGAGATTCCGCCCTGGTTCATTGCGGCGTTGCTGCGGACGCTGGCGATCGAGCGTGAGGCGCGTTTTGGTTCGGTGGACGCTTTTATCGAGGCGCTGGACGTTTCCGGGGCGCCCGCCGATCGCTCGACTCGGGCCACGCGAGTGGGGTCACGGCCTGAGGAGTTGCACCCGCGTGGCATCGGGGTGGTTCCATTCCGTAACACGGGGCAGCGGATGGACGACGACTGGATCGGGCTGGTGCTGGCGAACTACGTGTGGTCGCGGCTGTCGGAGACGCGTGGGATTTATGTTGCCGGGCAGGATGCGCTGGAGCTCATGCTGAGCCGACTGGGTGTCGTCGATCCGGAACAGGAGCCAGCGGCTTTGCTCGAAGCGGGTAGACGGGTTGGGGCGGGGGCGGTGATTACCGGACGTTTTGAACGTGATGGTGATCGGCTCCGCGTGTGGGTTGACCTGTGGCGCTGTGGCGAGACGGCTCCGGAACGGCTGCCGCGCGTTCGCGGGGCGCTGCGTAACCTGGCCAGCATCGAACGCGACCTGCTTCGTCTTATCCAGCGGGCACTCTCGCTGGCGATAACGGCCGACCGCCGGGGTGGGGAGCTGAACGCTCCGCAGTTGGCTGCCCGTGAGCGGTTTGCGATGGGCAAGCAAGCTTTTTTGCGAGGTGAGTATCAGGAAGCTATCAAGCTGGCGCGTACGGCAGTTGAGCTTGATCCGGATTTTGGGGAGGCGATCGGTTTCATTGGTGTGTGCTATGCGCGGCAGGGGGACTATGAGGCTGCGCGGGCGCAGCACGAGCTTCAGGAGGGTTTCGCGAGCCGGGTTGGGGATCTGCGTCTGGAAATCGAGGCTCTCGCGAACCTGGGGGCGATGAACTACTACCGGGGGGACTATGGGGCGGCGGAGCAGTGTTATCAGCGGGCGGCGCCGGCAGCGCAGGAACGAGGCCTGACGAGCGAGTATGCCAAGGTGTGTAACAACCTGGGTTTTGTTTTGTTTCGCCGGGGGCGGCTTGAACAGGCGGAGGCGGCTTTCGGGAGCGCGATCGAAACGCATAGAACGTATGGGAGCCTGACGTCGCTCGTTGGGCCGTACAACGGGATGGGAAACGTCCTGACGGAGTCGCAGTCTTACCAGAAGGCTCGGGAGTATTACCGGCGGGCGTTGGCGCTGGCGGAAGAGGTCGGTGACCGGACGAGCGTTGGGACGACTCACATGCACCTGGGGCGCTGCGCGGCGCTTCAAGGGGACTTTGCGGAGGCCAGGCACGAGTTTACAATGGCACTTAACGCCCTTGAGGAGACCCGGTTCTGGAACGGGTTGGCGTTGTCGTACGAACACGTCGCCGACATGAACATGCGCTTGGGCAACTGGGCCGAGGCCGGTCGCTGTGCCGACAAGCGGATCGAACTCGCCCGACAACATTCGAACGCGACCATGGAAGCGGCGGCATGGAAACAGAAGGCTGAGGCGCTGGCGCGGGCCGGTAGAGACACGGAGGCAGCCGCGTGCCGACAGGAGGGTGAACGCGTTCAGGCGGCCGTGGGCGGTGCGGTCTGAGTTTATGGCGCTGCGGGCGCCAACGGCAGTGTGGTTTTTCATCAGGGAGACGTCGGCATGACATGGGCGTTTATCTCGATCGCGGTTGTGCTTGCGGGCACCGCTCTCGTGCTGGTGCTCCTGCTGCGCACGAGTCGGCTGAACCTGCATTCCGAACGTCAGCGTGCCGGTCGGCAGGACCGCCGTATTCGCGAACTCGAGCACCGCAACGCGCGCAATGCGGCCATCCTTGAGAACGCGATGGATGGTTTTTTCGTTCTTGGCCAGGACTATCGGTTCCTGGAGGTGAACGAGGCGTTTCGGCGGATGACGGGGTATTCGCCGGAAGAGCTTTTGCGGATGAAGATGACGGACCTGGAGGTGGCGGGAGGGGAAGGTGACGCTTCGGACGCCGGGCAGTGGCGGACCGGGTTGCATCACTTTGCGACTGCACACCGTCATAAGGATGGCCACGTTATTCAGCTTGAAAGCTGCGTGGTGGTGTTACGAGACGAAGACCAGAAGCTGCTGGTCGGGTTTGCGCGGGACGTTACCGGGCGCTGGCGGTCGGAGCAGGCGCTGCGGAAGAGCGAAGCCCAGTATCGCAACCTGGTCGAAACTTCTCGTGATCTGATCTGGTCGCTGGATCTGGAAGGTCGCTGGACGTTTGTGAACAACGCTGCTCGTGCTATCTATGGTTACGAGCCGGAGGAGATGCTGGGGCGACCGATCGGCGAGTTTATTGGGCCGCGAGGTCGCGAGGGGCTGCGTGCGTTTTTGGCGGGTGTGCGTGCGGGCAAGCCGCGGTTGCACTATGAGGCTGAGCACCAGCGTAAGGATGGTCGGCCGGTTCGGCTGATCGTTAACGCGATTCCGTTGCGTGACGATTATGGCAACGTTATCGGCTGCACGGGGACGGCGAGCGACATCACCGAGCGTAAGGAGGCGGAGCGTCGTCTGCGCGAAGCGCACGATCGGTTTGAGTCGCTGGTCACCGGGATGCCGCTGGGCTACATCGTCTGGTCGCGTGACCTGGAGATTCTGGAGTGGAATCCTGGGGCGGAGGCGATTTTCGGGTACTCGCTGGAAGATGCGCGCGGTCGCCGGCTGGTTGATCTGATTGTGCCGTCGGCTGGGACGAAGGCGTTTAACGAGATGAGTCGTGCGCTGCTGGAGTCTGCACCGGGCAGCAACAACGCGAATTTCGTCAACCGCCGGCGTGACGGCGAGAAGATCAAGTGCGAGTGGTACAACACGGTTTTGCCGGACGCGTCGGGGCAGATGCAGGCGGTGGCTACGATCGTCAGTGATGTTTCGGAGCGTGAGCGGCTGGAGGCTCAACTGCGGCAGTCGCAGCGGCTCGAGAGCCTGGGCGTGTTGGCAGGTGGGGTGGCCCACGATTTCAATAATCTGCTCGTTGGCATCATGGGCAACGCGTCGCTGGCGTTTGACCAGATGGAGCCGAAAGATCCGCTGCGCAACCTGGTTGAGAAGGTGATCAACGCTGGTCGGCGGGCGACGCAGCTCACGCAGCGCATGCTGGCGTACGCCGGCCGGGCGGTGTTCGATGTCCAGATCATGGATCTGAACGAGCTGGTCGAGGAGATGGCGGATTTTGCGACGGCGGCAGTGTCGAAGGCCGTTGCGCTGAAGATCGATGTTGCGGACAACCTGCCGCTGATCAAGGCCGACGCGAGCCAGCTTCAGCAGGTCATTATGAACCTGCTGATCAACGCGGCCGAGGCGATTGGCGACGGAAGCGGCGAGGTGGTTGTCTCTACGCGTTGCGAGGAGCTGGACGCTGAGCGTCTTGTCAGCGAGTTTCCGGATGAGAAGCTCACTCCCGGGCGTTATGTTTGTCTCGAAGTGCGTGACAGTGGCTGCGGTATGTCGGCCGAGACGCTCAGCCGGATTTTCGATCCGTTCTTCTCGACCAAGTTTGCCGGTCGGGGGCTGGGGCTGTCTGCGATCCTCGGCATCGTCAAGGCCCATCGTGGGGCCATCTTTGTGTCAAGCGAGGAGGACAGTGGTACCACTTTCCGCGTCTATTTCCCGATTGCTGCGCGCAGGCCGACGCAGACCGAGTCCAGCGATGGTCCGGTCGAGATTCCGACCGATACGACCATTCTCGTCATCGACGACGAGGAGGATATTCGCGACGTTGTGCAGGCGGTGCTTGGCAGCCGGGGTGTGCACGTGCTGTGTGCGGAGGATGGGGCTTCGGGGCTGGAGATCTTCAAGCAGCGGGCCGCTGACATCGATGCCGTGCTGCTGGATCTGAATATGCCGGGCATGAGTGGCGAGTCCGTGTTCGAGGCGATGCGTTCGGCGAAGTCTGACGTGCGTGTGATCCTATCGACCGGCTATAGCGAGCAGGAGGCGGCCAGCCACTTCTCCAACGCGCAACTGGCCGGTTTTGTACACAAACCTTACACCGCTACGGCTCTGATAGAAAAGGTTGGGGCTGCCCTCGGCACGTCCTGAGCAGCCAAGCGTAACAACGTAACAATGTGACAACGGAACAACGTGTTGGGGGATCGGTCCGTCCCCCACCCCGTGCTACGCAACGGGATGGGGCACCCGGCGGGGGTTAGCCGGTTGCGGTGGTGTGTTTTTTGCCGACGAGGATGTTTTCGTATTCGCTCATGCCGGCGGCATCGGTGAGGGGGCCGGTGTCCATGCCGTTGAGGAACTGGTTGATGAGGCGGTCGTCGTCGGTTTTGAGTGTTTCGGGCTTGGCGTCGCGTAGCTGTTCGAAGCCGGCGCGCGGGCCGATGCGCATGATTCGGCCCTGCTGTAGCATGACCATGCGGTCGGCGATGCGGAAGGCGGAGTCCATCTCGTGGGTGACGACGATGCTGGTGACCTCGAGCTTCTGGGAGAGGTCCATCATGAGCTTGTCGATTGCGGATGATGTGACCGGGTCGAGGCCGGCGCTGGGCTCGTCGTAGAAGAGGATTTCGGGGTCGAGGGCGGTGGCGCGGGCCAGTCCGGCGCGTTTTTTCTGTCCGCCGGAGAGCTGCGCGGGGTACTTGTCGCGATGGGGGAGCATGTGGACGAGCTGTAGCTTCATCGCGACGACAATGTCGATGATGTCCTTTTCGACGTGGGAGTGTTCGATCAACGGGAGGGCGATGTTCTCAGCGACGGAGAGCGAGCTGAACAGCGCGCCGGACTGGAAGAGGATGCCGAAACGTTTGCGGACGGCGTTGCGGGTTTCCTCGTCGGCGCGGGCGAGGTCGACATCGCCCAACTCGGACAGGTGATAGACGATGGATCCGTCGTCGGGTTCGATCTCGCCGATGAGACAGTTCAGGAGGGTGCTTTTGCCGCAGCCGGAACCGCCCATGATTACGATCGTCTCGCCGCGTTGGACGTCGAAGGTGACGCCGTTGAGGACGGTGATTTCGCCGCCCTCGGCGGTTTCGAAGCGAACGACGAGGTCGCGGACGGAGAGGATGATGTCGCTGTTGGGGGCGGTCATGGTGGGCATTATACGGTCGTGGGGCGGGTGAGGCGAACCGGGGTGATGCTGCGCGAACGGCAGGTGGGCAGTTCGCCGGCGGCCAGGTGCGTGCTCAACCCGACCGCCGGCGTGGACGCACTGTGTCAGGATTCCGTGTGGGTCGAGATCAGCAGGATCAGCGTGGTGTCCTCGGATTCGTTGGTGGCGCGGGCGGCGGACACCTGGCCGGGAGCGAGTGTTGTCTGGCCGTCCACTGACCAGCGGTCGCCCGCGGTTGGTTTTTCTCCGGCGTCGCCGGCCGCCTGCATGGCATAGCGGAAAGTGATCTTCCTGGGTGCGACGACGGCGGTCTTGAAGAACAGCCGTAACATCGCGCCGTCTTCGCTGCCGATTCCGATGCTGGCGGTTTGGTTTGGATATACCAGTAGTCGGGGCGTCGAGAGCACCTCGCCGGTCGGGCACTCGGTGTGGAGAGCGCGCACATGCTTGGCCTGGTCGGCATCAATGACGGCTGCGGTGTGTGTTTCCAGGTCGGCCGCCGCCAGGAGCGCGCAGCGGGCCGGATCGTCGGGCGTGCCATTGACTCGGAGCACTTCACATTCGAAGACAACTGTAGTATCTGCGTCGACGGGCGTGCTGTCGGCGGCCTCGACCCAGGCGGGGTCTTTGAACGGCCAGGTATCGGGTGCGAGCTCGGTTTGGGGGTCCATGCGGGCGCTGGTTGTGGAATCGGCGGCACAACCGGCGATCAGGATCAGCAGGCTGACGATTGTAGCTCTCATGATTGGTTCTCCGTGTTCAGGTGCCTGAAGGCCGACATCGATCACTATCGGACGTGAGCTGGTGCTACACCTCCTTGAACTTGGCGGTGAAGTGCCGGAGCGAGGGCGGCTCCCAGGTGATCTCCAGGCCGCGCAACTGGTCGCGTTGCTGGTACAGCTCGATGATCGCCTCGATGGCGTAGTCCACGTGGCTCTGTGTATATACCCGTCGGGGGATGGCGAGTCGCACCAATTCCATGGGGGACTTGTGGCTGCCCTGGCCGAACATGACGCTGCCGATCTCGACCGCGCGGATGCCGGCGTGGCGATAGAGCCCGACGACGACGGCCTGGCCGGGGAATTGCTCGGGCGGGATGTGCGGGCAGAAATGCTTGGCGTCGATGTAGATGGCGTGCCCGCCCGGGGGCTCGACGATCTGGATGCCGGCTTCGAGCAGTTTTTCGCCGAGATACTCGGTGCTGCGGATGCGGTACTGGAGATAGTCCTCGTGCGTGACTTCCTCGAATCCCTGGGCCATCGCTTCCAGGTCGCGGCCGGCGAGTCCGCCGTAGGTGAGGTAACCCTCGGTGAGGATCAGCAGTTCGTCGGCCTTGCGGATGAGTTCGGGATCGCGCATCAGCAACAGGCCGCCGATGTTTACCAGGCCGTCTTTCTTGGCGCTGATGGTGGCGCCGTCGGCGAGGTTGAAGATGTCGCGGATGATGTCGCGGACCGGGCGATCCTGCTGTCCGGGTTCGCGCTGTTTGATGAACCAGGCGTTTTCGGCGAAGCGGCAGGCGTCGATGAAGAACGGCAGCTTGTGCTTATCGCAGACGGCTCGCACGGCGCGGAGATTTTCGAGGCTGACCGGCTGGCCGCCGCCGCTGTTGTTGGTGATGGTGACCATTACCACCGGAATGCGCTCGACGCCGACTTCTTTGATCAGGTTTTCGAGCTTGGCGACGTCGAGGTTGCCCTTGAAGGGGTGGCGCGATTGTGGCTGCTTGCCTTCGTCGATGACGAGGTCGAGGGCCTGTGCGCCGGTGTGCTCGATGTTGGCCCGGGTGGTGTCGAAGTGGCTGTTGTTCGGGACGACTTTGTCGGGGCCGCCGATGAGCTCGAACAGGATTCGTTCCGACGCTCGGCCCTGGTGTGTTGGCAGGATGTGTTCAAAGCCGGTGACTTCCTGGACACGCTCCTGGAGGCGGAACCAGCTTTGTGCGCCGGCGTAGGATTCGTCGCCGCGCATGACGCCGGCCCATTGCAGGCTGCTCATGGCGCCGGTGCCGGAGTCTGTGAGGAAATCGATGAGGATGTCCTCGGCCTTGATGAGGAAGACGTTGAAGCTGGCCTGGCGGAGGTATTCCTCGCGCTGGTCGCGGGTGGTCATGCGGATCGGTTCAACGACCTTAATCCGGAACGGCTCGATGATGGTCTTCATACTTCGTCTCTCATAGCGGGGTAGCGCCGCTGGGGGACGTACCCTCGTCAGGGTTGCCAGGCTCGCAGCGGGTCGAGCAAACGAGCGTTGCCCGCGGCGGCCGGTATGCGTTCATAAGTCTGCAACGTGGTGTGGGCCACGGTCTGTTCGTAGTGGTCCACGGCGCCGGCGGCCAGCAGGTTTGCGCCCAGCAGAGTTCCGGCGATGATCGCGCACGCCATGGTAGCTGTAGCGGCGAGTTGGCGATAGCGGAGGCGGGGCTCGCCGGCAGGGTTGGGCTTGATGAGGAGGGTCAGGAGCAGCAGGGCGAGCATGGTCAGGGCGACGATTGCCGGGTGGAGCGGCCAGCCGAGTTCATCACTGGCGGCGCGCTGGGAATCGTATTCGAGGCCGACGGGGGCGAGCCGGGGCCACAGAATACCGCCGATGATTACCAGTACACCCAGCGCTACGCCGATCGCAATGGTGCCGGTGGTCAGGCCGGCTGCCCGGTTTCGCCCAAACCAGCCCCAGAGGAGCAGGAGGGCGATGGTGCCAGCGGGAACCAAGGCGCTGGCGAGCGTGGTGGCCAGGGCGAGGCGCTGGAGCACCTGTCGGCACTCGCCCGGACACAGTTCCGGGGCGCGTTCGGTGTTAACCAGGGGCGTTGAGACGGCGCAGCGGGCCCGCGCGTCGATACCGGCCGTACGCCACGCGCGCAGTGTAGCCGCGAGATCGGCCGGCGGTTCTCCCGACGGATCAGCCGCGTCCAGTACGTCGGCCAGCAACTCGGCACTCAGCCAGCGCAGCGTAGGCGGGCCGGGGTCGAGGACCAGCTCGCGCAGCAGCCGGCATGTCAGCATTTGGCACTTCTGCGCGGCATCGTTCTGGTCCGTGGTTGTCAGCGTGGCCGACAGATCCAGCATTTGCCGGGTGAAGTATTCCAGCAGCGGTCCGTGGACGGCGGCGGCGCGTGTGTCGGCGGCGCGGACGGCGCTGCCTACTCCCAGCCCGGCTCTCCGGTAGAGCTGTGCCTGCTCTGGTACGAGTTGGACCAGGAAATGGGGGAACTTGGCCGTTTCCAGGCCGTCGAGATAGGGTGCCAGACGCGGCCACCATTGCGCGCGGTCCGTGCCGGCGTGTTCGAGCTCCAGCATCAGCAGCGCCGTTACCTGTACGCGCCCGAGTGCTGTGTGATTCAGGCTCGATAGCCCGGCGCGTGCGTCGCGCAGCAGGTCTGGAAGTTGGGCCGGGTCGCGCCAGCCGGCGGTGAAGTGGTCGCTGATAATGGTCAGGATCAGGCCTTCGTAGGCTTCCGGCGGCAGGGAGCTTCGGCCGGTGGTGAAGATGTCGCGCAGGGCCGCGCGGTCGAGGTTGCGTACTCGGGAGATCGGCAGATCGTGCCAGACCTTTTGCAGCACGTGGATATCGATGCTGGTCAGGACGGCTGCCACCAGCAATGCCAGCAGCGGTGCCCAGGCGATCGACAGACGCCGGCCGGCGGGAGTGGCGGGGGGAGCTGACGGCGCGCGCGGCCGGGAGCTACGCGAGCGCTGGCGGCCGGAGGCACGTCTGGACATGTTTGCAAGCTACGCGAGGGGAGGGCGAACGGCAAGTAGTTGGCCTCCGCCGCAGTAATGCTAAATCACGGGCTATTAGCCTGTGCCACACTTCAATTCCCCGCCCCGTGCTGCGCAACGGGATGGGGCATCAGCGCGAATACGTGCATAGCCGCTTTTCCCGCGGTATGCGGAAGAGGTTGTGCGGGCGGCGGCGGGGCGGGTGGTGTATCAATGATGCGGTTCGGCGGTGTTGGCCAGCTCGGGGAGCTTCATGAGGACGCGGACGACGTCGCCTTCGTTGACGCTTTCGACGACGAGGCCGGAACGGTGGAAGATCTTCAGCATGCCGCTGTTTTCGACGAGGACGTAGGCAGAGAATGAGGTGATGCCGTTTTCGCGGCCGATCTGGACGAGTCGCTCGAACAGGTAGGAGCCGAAGCCCTTGCGCTGCCAGTCATCCTGAACGGTGAAGGCCACCTCGGCCGACTGGCCCTCGGCATCGGTCATGTAGCGGCCGACGCCGACGACCTGCTCCTCGCCGGGCGTTCCCTGGAGACCGATCAGGGCCATTTCAGACTGGTAGTCGACGGTGCAGAAGACCTGGAGCTTGTTGTGGGGCATGGTCTTGAGGGAGGCGTGGTAGCGGAGGTACTTGGTCTGCTCGCTGAAATTGTAGAACATGTCGCGCATGAGGGGCTCGTCGTCGGGGCGGATGGGACGGACGAAGACCTTGCCCCCGTCGCGGAGCGTGACGGTTTCCTCGTATTGGGCCGGGTAGGGGGCCTGGGTGGGCGGCATGATCTGGTTGGGGTAAACAATCCGGCGGCGCTTGGCGGCGTGGAGTAGGTCGGAGCGGAAGTCGGGGTGGGCGATGCTGATGAGCGACATGGCTCGCTCGCGCATGGTCTTGCCGTGGAGATAGGCGGTGCCGTATTCGGTGACGACGTAGTGCGTATCGCCGCGGGTAGTGATAACGCCGGCACCTTCCTGAAGCGTGGCGACAATGCGTGAGCGGAGGCCGTCAGGGGTGTCGGCGGTGCTGGGGACGGCGATGATGGGCTTGCCGTTGCGGGCCAGGGCGGCGCCGCGGATGAAGTCGGCGTGCCCGCCGATACCGCTGTAGAGGAATTGGCCGAGGGAGTCGGCGACGACCTGCCCGGTTAGATCGACTTCGAGGCCGGAATTGATCGCGATCATGTTGTCGTGGGCACTGACCACCTGGGGGTGGTTGGTGTACTCCGACGGGTGCATCTCGATCTGGGGGTTGTCGTGCATGAAGTTGAACAGCTCGTGGCTGCCGGCCGCGAAGCTGCCGACGATCTTGCCGGTGTTGATGGTCTTGTGCTTGCCGGTGATGTTGCCGTTGCGGGCGAGCTTGAGCACGCCGTCGGAGAACATCTCGGTATGGATGCCGAGGTCGTTCTTGTCGGTGAGCTGGGAGAGGACGGCGTCGGGGATGCGGCCGATGCCGAGCTGGAGCGTGGCGCCGTCGTTGACTAGGCGGGTGAGGTTGGCGGCGATGCGTTTGGAGACGTCGTCGACTTCGCCGGCGCCGGGCCATTCGAGCAGGGGCTCGTTGTATTCGACCAGGTAGTCGATGTTGCTGACGTTCAGGAAGCAGTCGCCGTGGGCGCGGGGCATGTGGTCGTTGACCTGGGCGATGACGACGCGGGCCGAGTCGGTGGCCGACTTGGTGATATCGACGGAGACGCCCAGGCTGCAATTGCCGTAGTTGTCGGGCGGGCTGATCATGATCAGAGCGACGTCGATGGGTAGGCGGCGGCTCTTGAAAAGTTCGGGCACCTGGGAGAGGAAGATCGGCGTGTAGTCGGCGCGGGCGGTGTTGACGGCGTCGCGCACGGCGTTGCCGATGAAGAATGCGTTGGGGCGGAAATTGTCGATGTAGCGTGGCTGGGCGTAGGGGGCAACGCCGAGCGTGAGGACGTGGATGACCTCGGTGTCGGCGAAGTTGTCCGCGGCGGCGGCCATGGCGCGGACCAGCTCCTGGGGCTCGCCACAGGCGGACCCGATGAAAACGCGATCGCCGGGGCGGATCTTGCGGACCGCGTCGGCGGAGGTGACCAGCTTGTCCCCGTACAGTTCTCGCCACATGTCAGGCATTGCAGATTCTCCCGAAACGGACCACTGGTCCGGATAGAGCAAGCTCTATTAACTCGTAGCGGCTTTTCTGGCGTATTCTCCAGGACACCTGGATGCTTGAACGCCAGGAGTTCGTCGAAAATTCTTCAGGCATATTGGTGCGGCGCGCATGGCTGGGTGGTTTACACCAGGCATCAGTCATTCAGGATCACGCGGGCGTCGGCGACCATGGCGCCGTCACCCTTTCCGTAGACGATCAGCGGGTTGATATCCAGTTCCTTGATGATGTCGTGCTCGGTGACCAGTTGTGACAGGCGCAGCAGGCACTCGGCCATTGCGTCCGTATCAGACGGGCGCTCGCCGCGCACTCCTTCGAGCAGGCGGTAGGCGCGGATGTCGTGGATCATCTCGGTTGCCATGTTCTGGCGGATCGGGGCGAGGCGGAAGGAGACGTCCTTGAGGGCTTCGGTGTAGATGCCGCCGAGGCCGAACATGAGCAGCGGGCCCATATTGGGGACGCGTGACATGCCGAGGATGATTTCCTTGCCCTTGGGGAGCATTTTCTGGACGAGGACGCCCCAGATTTCGGTTTCGGCTCCGAGCTTTTCGCGGACGGACTTGACCATCTCGTCGTAGGCCGTGCGGGCGGCCTCGGGCGAGTCGATGTTGAGCTTGACACCGCCGACGTCGGTTTTGTGGAGGATGTTTGGGCCGGAGATTTTGAGGACGACGGGGAAGCCGATCTCGGCGGCGGCGTCGGCGGCCTCGTCAGCGGAGCAGGTGAGCTTGTAGGGGACGATTGGGAAGCCATAGTGGCGGAAGACCTCGAGTGCCTTGAGCTCGACGAGCGTGTTGCGGCCGGCGGCGCGTTCCTCTGCCATGATGCGGGCGGCGGCGTCGCGGTCGACGTCGAACTGCTGGTATTCGAGCAGTGGTCGGCGGGCCCATTCGGCGAAGCGGCACTTGGCGGCCATGGCGCGCATGGCGTCCTCGGGGAATGCGAAGGCCGGTACGTCGCCGTCACGGAGGATCTGCACGCCGGCGCTGACGTCGACGAGACCCATCATGCAGCCGACGATTGGTTTGCCGGAGAAGGACTTGGTGTCGCGAACCACCTCGGCAATTTCGGTCATGTCGGTCATGGTCTGTGGCGTGACGATGACGAGGACCTGGTCGGCCCCTTCATCGGCGGAGACGGCGTCGAGGGCGGCGCGATAGCGATCGTGCTTGGCATCTCCGATAACGTCGACGGGGTTTTTCAGGCTGGCTGTTGCCGGCAACTGGTAGCGCAGCGACTTGACGGTGTATTCCTGGAAGCGTGCGAGCGACATGCCCGAACGAATGCAGGCGTCGGTGGCCATGATTCCCGGGCCGCCGGCGTTGGTGACGACGGCGGTCTTGCGTCCCAGGGGCAGTGTGGAGTCGACGAAGATTTCGGCGCATTCGAAGAGGTCTTTGACGGAATCGACGCGTAGGACGCCGGCCTGTCGCATGACGGCGTCGTAAACCTCGTCTGAGCCGGCCATGGAGCCGGTGTGCGAGGCGGCGGCCGCGGCGCCTTCCTGGGTGCGGCCGGTTTTGATTGCGATGATGGGCTTGGCGTTTGGGCCGTGGGTGATTTTCTGGCAGGTTTGGATGAACTCCTGCCCGTGGGAGAGTTCTTCCACGTACATGAGAATGCCGTGCGTGAGCGGATCGTTCGCCAGGGCCAAGAGCAGGTCGGTTTCCTTGACGGCGGCTTTGTTGCCGAAGCTGACAAAGCGAGAGAATCCGATGCCGACGCCCTTGGCGTAGTCGAGGAGGGCCGTGCACAGGGCACCGCTCTGAGAAATCAGTCCGAATGGTCCGGCGTCGGGCATGTTACGTGCGAAGGTTGCGTTCATGGCGACGTCGGGGGCCGTGTTGATAATGCCCAGACAATTAGGTCCGACGATGGTGAGGTCGTGTTCGGCGGCGAGTTCTTTGAGTTGCTGCTCGCGTTTGGTGCCTTCGCCGCCAACTTCTTTGAAGCCGGCGGATATGACGACGAAGTGCTTGGTGCCGTGTGCGGCGCAGGTGGCAACCGTGTCGGGGATGAATTTGGCGGGTATGACGAGGACGGCGAGGTCGACGTGCTCTTCGATTTCCTCGACTCGTCGGACACAGCGGTTTCCGAGGATGCTGCGTGCCTTTGGGTTGACGGGGTAGACGACGCCGGTGTATCCGCCGTAGACCAGGTTGGACATGATGGCGTTGCCGACGGAGTGCGGAGTTCGGGACGCGCCGACGACGGCGATCGACTGTGGAGCGAATAGAGGTTCGAGCTTGTTGTCTGATCCGATGGCGGATTCAGAAGCCTGTGTCGTTTGGGCCATTGCACACAACTCCTGCGGGAATTTATCCAGTTGCCGTCGGCAGCGGCCAGTCGGCGCTGCGGCGACAAAATTAACGTACCTTGCCGGCCGGCATGGAGATACGCCAATGTCGGCATGCAGTCGGCGCGGGCAGGCCGCGCCGGTTACAGATCAGACAAGCACGCAGCATACCACGGAGAACAAGCTTGCACACCCCGGCCGGTGAGAACTGGTCGGCCCGGTGCACAACCGTTCCTGTCGCGGCCGTTGGGCACGACCTATAAGGTTGGCCGCTGATCCGGGAGTCGCCGGCGTGCCGGGTGATCTATCCGGCCAGCCAAGCGGCCAGCAGGTCGACCGCGGCCTGGGCGTCGCGGCGGTGCATCGTTTCGACCACCGTGTGCAGGTAGCGTGTCGGGATTGACAGCGTGATTACCCGTTTGCCGGCTCGGGATCGCTGCAATGCCCCGGCATCGGTCCCGCCGCGCGGCATGATCTCGCGCTGGAACGGAATCCGCCGGCGGGTAGCCAGCTTGATGAACTCGTCCACCAGTCCCCGGTCGCTGATGCTGTAGCCGTCCATTATTTTGATTGCGACGCCCTGGCCGAAGCGTGTGACGACGTCGTCCGGGCTGACGCCGGGCGTGTCGCAGCAGAGCGTTACGTCGATGGCGATGCCGATGTCGGGGTCGACGTTGTACGCGGAGGTTATCGCCCCGCGTACGCCGACTTCCTCCTGCACGGATGCGACGAAATAGATGTCATATGGCGAGCCGGCCGGGCTGGACGTGGTGCGTTTGCTGCTTTGGCGTTTCGATCCGCGGGTAGCGGGCTGGCCGCAGGTCCGGCGGATGGCGTTGATGGTCGTCCACAAGGCCGCGCGGTTGTCGAGGGCCTTGCCGCAGATTCCATCGCCGATTGCGACGGTTTCCTGGTAGAGCGTGACCGGGTCGCCGATCTCGACCTGTTTGATGATCTCGCTCTTGGTCAGGCCGAGGTCGATGGCGAACTCGCTGATCGACGGGATTTTCTTTTTGTCCTCTTCGGCGGCGATGTGGACGGGTTTGCCGACCGGGTTGAGCGTGCCGGGGAGGTCTTTTCGGCCGTGTACTATGACGCGGCGTGCGAAGAGGTTGCGGGCGTCAAACGCGCCGACGTTCTGTACGCGTACAAAACCGGTGTCGTCGATGTGGCGGACGTAGAAGCCGATCTCGTCCATGTGGCAGGCCAGCATGACGCGTGGGGGGCGGTCGGTGGGCAGTGAGGTGGCGCGGCTCGCGGGCTTGCGCCGGGGTGGCTTGCGGGTGGCCCGCTTGAGGCAGATGAGGTTGCCCATGGGGTCGATTGTGGTTTCGTCCCAGAGGCCGTCGGTCTCGGCGAGGAGGAGGTCGCGGATACGCTCTTCGCGGCCGGAAACGCCGGGGGTCTCGCACAGACGCTTTAACAACTCAAATGGGCCCAGATCGTCGATTGTTGTCATGGTTGCACTCGGAAGGTCATATTTTGCAAATCTCTTCTGAAGACGAACGAATTCAGATGGTGATGCAGAACCTATCCCGGAACGGTGGCGGTGGTTTGCAGCCGGCGCGACGCCCCGGTTGAAAACCGGTGCCACAGGAGTTCTGGGACAGGTCGCAGTGTACGCCCTGCGGGCGGTTGTGCCACCAGCGGCTGCCTGCATCCGCGCCCCGCCAGTGCGGTATAAGTTTTCACGGGGGCGTTGCGCGCCGGTTGCCGGGTCACTAACGCCCCCGCTGCTGACGTGGTAAGATGTCCGCCGCGGCACCGGGTCGCCGGACCGGATTCGAGTACTTGCCCAACAGGACGGGTGGTCGAGACATGCTTCAAAGCCTAGCCAGGCATTGGCTTCCCCTGCTAATCACTCTTGCGTCAGCGGCCACGGCTTTCGCCAACGCCGATTCACCCACCGCATCGGCCCAGACGGGCTTCTGGCCCAATCTGGGGCCGGCTACGCTGGCCTGGTTCGCCGCCGTCGTGATTCTGGCGCTGACGCTGCGGCTGCGGCGGATTTTCGCGCTGCGCAACCTGGACGCCCTGGTGCTGGTCGCCATGAGTCTGCTGTTCGTCGTGCGGGCCGATACCAGCACGATGCTGGGCGGGCACACGGCGCAGTGGTGGGCCTATCTGGGGCTGTCGCTTGCGATGGCGTACTGGGTCATTCGCGGGCTGATTCTGCTGCGGGCCCAGACCGCGCCGCGCTACGAAGGGATTGTCTCGCTCAGCGCTATTACGGCTCTGCTGCTGGCGGGGCTGGCGGTCAGCGTGCAGCGCATCGCGACTGCGCCGACGTCGGGCGACTCGGCTGACGCTATCGTCGGCGGGCTGTACTTCCGCGAGACGGGGCATTTGCCGTATGGGCAGGTGCCCGCGGCCGACGCCCATAGCCCATTGCTTTACCTAGCTCATGCCGGCGCACTCGCCGTGCTGCCGCCGACGTTTGCCGCGGATGATGGCAATACGCTCGAAATGAGCTGGGACAACCGCAGTGCGTGGATCGACAGCGACTGGGCGGACGGGGATGTGGCGGCGGCACGCGTCGTGAACGCGGTGCTGTTTGTCGCCGTTTTGCTGGGGTTGTACGTGATCGGTCGGCGGCTGAAGTCGGCCGCGGTCGGGCCGGTGATAATGGCTATTTTCTGTGTATTCCCCGGCACGCTCGAATGTCTGCCGCGGCCGGAGATTATGCTTTCGGCCGCTCTGCTGACCTGGACGATCGTGTTTGCTTTGCTGGGCGGTCTGGGCGGATTGCTGGCGACGTTTTGCCTGGTATTTGCCGGGCTGGCCTGGCCGTGGACGTGGCTGGCGTTGCCGGTGTTGCTGGCGTATTTCGTTCGGCGGCGCTGGCAATTGCTCGGCAGCCTGGTCGGGCTGGCGGGCGGAGTCGTGCTTATCGGGTGGGGTCTGTTGACGCTGGTTCAGCCGGCGATGCCGCGGGCGACTGCGGCCCTGGCCATTGCCGACCAGCCGCCGGCCTATACCGCCCGGCTGGCCGATCCGAAGACTGTGATCATTGACCAGAGCGATGCCGAGCTACATACGACCTGGGGCGCGTGGTCCACGCTCGGGTGGCGCTGGCTGCTGAATCAGGACGTGGCCGCGGTCGATGGCTTTGGCGACGTGCGCATTGATCGGCCCAACGGGACCAACGTTCTGTTCCGTGAGATTGCCGCGACCAGCGCTGCCCGGAATGCGATTCAGCCGGCCTATTGCGCCGCGGTGGCCGAGTTGTCCGGCACCAAGCGCGGGTTGATAGCTCTGCGGACGTTGCTGGAGGCGACGTGGTTGCCGGCCGAGCCGGCCGTTGCCGCTGCCAAGCTGCCCGGAACCTGGGAACTGTGGGGCGGTCGGCCGATGCAGCCGCGTTGGGTGCTCGCCCGCCGGATGGTCAAGATTGCGGTCGCGCTGCTTACGCTGCTTTCGGCGCTGGCGCTGCTGATGTCGCGGCGGATCTACCCGCGTCACTTGGTTTCCGCGCTCCTGATCGTTGGCAGCGGGGCCGTCCTGGCCAGCACCGACGGGGCGGTTACCAACCTGGCCTGGCTGCTGCCGCTGGTGCTAACGCTCTGGGCGGTGTATGAAGTGCCCGAGAGTAAGGTTGATCAGACCGAGGCGGCCATGTTTGTCGACCCGGATGCCAACACCGATGACGGACCCGCACCACGCATCACCTATGAAGAATGACCAACCCGGCCCAGCCGGCCAGCACTACCTGCGACCAGCCGATACTATTGCGATCCTGGATTTCGGCAGCCAGTATTCGCAGCTCATCGCGCGCCGGGTGCGTGAGAGCCACGTCTACAGCGAGCTGCTCGCGCCGGACGTTGAGGCGGCGAAGCTGCGCGAGCTGAACGTCCGCGGGATTATTCTCACCGGTAGCCCTGCGAGTGTGTACGAGGAGGGGGCCCCGCGCTGCGATCCGCACATCTTTGAGCTGGGTGTGCCTGTGCTGGGGATTTGCTACGGTATGCAGATTATCTGCCTGACGCTGGGTGGGGCGGTTAACCCGGGGCAGAGCCGGGAGTATGGCCGGGTGCGTTTGGTCGTCGAGAAGGCGGAGGGTGTGCTGGCGCATCTGGCGGGGGAAACGTCGGTGTGGATGAGCCATGGGGACGTCGTTACGGAGGTGGCGGACTGCTTCGAGAGCCTGGCGCGGACGCGCAATTGTCCGGTGGCGGCCATTCGGCATCGCAGCCAGCCGTTCTTCGGCGTGCAGTTTCATCCGGAGGTATCTCACACGCCGGGGGGCGAGCAGATGATCCGCAATTTTGTCTACGACATCTGCGGCTGCCGCGGCGAGTGGCACGTTCAGAACGTCATCGAGGCGGCGGTCACCAGCATTCGCGAGCAGGTTGGGCCCGATCAGCGGGTGATCTGCGGACTTTCGGGCGGTGTGGATAGCAGCGTGACCGCGGCGTTGGTGTATCGGGCGATCGGCGATCGGCTGGTGAACATCTTCGTCGACAACGGGCTGTGCCGAAAACGCGAGGCGGAAATGGTCGAGCTGACCTTCCGCAACCACTTCGGTATGGACCTGCACGTCGTCGACGCGCGCAAGCGCTTCCTCGACAAGCTGGCCGGCGTGACCGATCCGCAGGAGAAGCGGCGGATCATCGGGCATGAGTTCATCGAAGTGTTCAAGGAGGAAGCTGGGCAGATCGAAGGTGCGCACTTCCTCGCACAGGGAACGATTTACCCGGATGTGATCGAGTCCGGGCATGGGCCCGGCGGCCAGACGGCGGTCATTAAGTCGCATCATAATGTCGGCGGGCTGCCGGCGGAGCTGGGTTTTGATCTGATCGAGCCGTTGCGGTTGCTGTTCAAGGATGAAGTGCGTCTCGTTGGCGAGGCGTTGGGCTTGCCTGAGGTGCTGGTGTGGCGGCATCCCTTCCCCGGGCCCGGGCTGGCCGTGCGGATTGCGGGGGACGTTACGCACGAACGGCTGGAGCTGCTCCGTGCGGCTGATGAAATATTGCTCGAAGAGCTGACCGCGAGCGGCTGGTACCGCAAGGTTGCGCAGGGTTTTGCCGTTCTGGTACCGGTGTCGAGCGTCGGCGTGATGGGCGATGGGCGGTCTTATGAGGGGCAGAACCTGTGCGTATTGCGGCTGGTGGAGTCGCGTGATTTCATGACCGCGGACTGGGTGCGCATCGACCACCAGGTATTGGCGACCGTCAGCAATCGGATCATTAACGAAGTTCCGGGCATCAACCGCGTGGCGTACGACATCTCCAGTAAGCCGCCGAGCACGATTGAGTGGCAGTGACGGTTGCGGTGTGGCCCTTTACACTAGTTGCTGGGGAGTTGTCTCCGACTGGGCAGGTTTGAGTGATGGACCAGCTACGTTTTGGCATTTGCGGACTGGGGTTCATGGGGCAGACTCACCTGGCGCGCGTGCAGGCTCATCCGCGTGCTGTGGTGACGGCGATCTGTGATCGCAACGAGGCCCGGCGCTCAGGTCGGCTGGGAGGTGTGCCCGGGAATCTGGATGTCGGGGCCGCCCCTGACGCAGCGTTGGAGAATGTGCGGGCCTATGCGTCGCCTGACGAGGTGATTGCCGACCCGGACGTGGATGCCATCATTATCGCGTTGCCGAGCGGGTTGCACGCGGACGTCAGTACGGCTGCCCTGCGCGGTGGGAAGCATGTGCTGTGTGAGAAGCCGATGGCGCTGCGGCCGGCTGATTGCGATCTCATGATCAAATCGGCGGATGAGAGTGGCCGAACGTTGATGGTTGGCCAGTGCATTCGCTTCTGGCCGCAGTATGAGCTGATTGCCCGGTACGTGGCGGAGGGTCGGCTGGGACGTGTGCGTTATCTTCGGCTGAGACGGGTGGGTAGTCCGCCGGACTGGGCGACCGATAACTGGCTGATGAATGCTGCCAGAAGTGGCGGGGCGTTGCTCGACCTGCACCTGCACGACGTGGACTTTGCCCAGCACTTCCTGGGTGTCCCGGAACAGATTGTGGCGCGCGGATCGATCGGGCCGTCGGGTGGGATCGATCATATCGGGGCCCTGTGGGGATATCCGGACGGTTGCTATGCGCAGATCGAGGGTGGTTGGGTGTTTGACCTGCCCTATCCGTTCGAGATGGCCATCACCGTTCGCGGGGACCGGGGGACAATGGAGTGGCGGCTGGCTGATGGGCCGCAAGTTATGTTCTATAAAGGGGATAAAGAAGGTGAGCCGCTGAAGGTTGCCGGCGATGCGTACGCCAACGAGCTGGATTATTTCATTGATTGTGTCGTTGGTGGGCGGCCGGTGTCACGTTGTTTGCCCCAGTCGACGCGAACGAGCGTTGTGCTGAGCTGGCTGGAACGCCGGTCTATCGAGGGGCACAAGCCCGTGAATGTTGGGGATCGTCTGCGGGAAAGCTGGTCCGAGTAAGGTTGTTTGCATCTCAGTTCACGGACCTTGCTTTCCAAGGTCCGGATATACGTATATTATGAACGTGCGAGCGAGTGTTCGACCGGTTCGCGGTTGACTTGATGGGAACGGTACCGCGTACAATACAACGATGCGATGCACGCATAAATGTTGGCTGGTCAGTGCCTTGCTGGTTCTGGCCGGGTGTGCTGGCCCGGGGGGGGTGGCTACGTTTCGTCCGACGGCCAATGTTGCCCTGGGTCCGACAGCTGATCACACCTGGCTGGCGACGCGGATCGCGCCGCGGTCGGATTGGCCGACCGTCAGTACCGGGTATCGCCTCGGTGAGGTGACGTATTACAGCAGGATTCGCTACGACGAACAGTCGTATTACAACCGTTTTGGGAGCCTCTACGACAGCACCCAATCGGTTGCTACCGGCGTCTGGTTACGTTAAGGCCAGGTGCCTTTCAGGTTTTGATTGCAGCTATGCTGTTGTTTACCGGACGTCCGCTGGAGGCGGTCGCGTTAGCCTGTCTCATGAGACGGGTCAGGCGTTTAGGGCCGACCGGTAGTGAAACCGGCCGGCGCTTCGCTTGTTAAGGAGAGAGACAATGAGATCACGTATTCTCCCGCTGACGAGTTTGGTGGTGCTGGTTCTGGTCGGTGCGTCGATTGGGTGTGGCACCGTCAGCGCCGGACTCATGGACGCGTACTGGATCGACGCGCTGTACGATGGGACGGCTGGCGACGGTGTGGATCAGGCCGCGCTCGATACGCTGCGCGACGAGCTGCTGACTGAGACCGATAACCTCGGAGAGTCCATCGACGATCTCCAGAGCGAGTTGGGGAACCCCGGCGTTGCGGGCGCGGACGGCGCGGACGGCGAGGATGGTAAGGATGGCGCGGACGGCGCCGATGGAGCTGACGGTGTTGATGGTGTGGACGGCGCTGACGGTGCCGATGGCGAGGACGGCGAGGGCGTCCTGGCACGAGCCCAGATTGATGCCAACGGCGTGGAGGTCAACGACTCGGATGAGATTACGTCCTCGCGTGAGAGCGAAGGTACTTACCGCATTATCGTGGCAGTGCCGGAAGATATCGACACGGGTGATCCTGCCCTGAACTGGTTCGACTTTCCGGTCGTTGTCACGCCGGGTGCGTTGTTCCTTGGCGGCGGCGTTGAGATCCCGCTGGTCTCTTCGGTTCAACCGCTGAACTACTACGATGACGACGGCAACAGCATTCGTGACACGCTCGATTTGCGGGTCTACATTCGCCGTCTCCAGCCGACCATTGCGCTCCAGGACGCTGATTTCAGCGTTGTGATTCTGGAGCCGTAAGTTGGCGTTAACGCTGACCGGTTGAGGATATATTCGTGGCGCCGGCAGTATCCCGTGGGCGGGTGCTGTCGGCGCTGTCTTTGCGCGCTGGGGGCAGGGGGGGGCCGCGTTGACGCTGGCGGGGGTGAACCTAGAATGTAATGGGCCGTGTTTGATTCAAACGTCCGATCGCCAGTGACCGTGATGTTGGCAGCGTTGTGGCGTTGGCAGGTTGGAGCCGGATTGACACGGAGTGGGACGGAAGTTGCGGGAACGGGTGAGAGTGAGGTTGGCTGCCGGCTGGGAGTGGTGTGCGTGATCACACGTCTGCGGCCGTCATGTTCAAGGAGTGAACAACTATGAACACGCGTAGCTTCGTTGTAGGTGGGGCCGTGACATTTCTGGCGTTTGGTCTGGTCGCGGGCTGTCCGGGGACTGACAGCGACCTGTCGCAGCAGGTCGCGGACCTGGAGAGCCAGGTGGCCGCACTGACGGATGAGCTGCAACAGGCGCAGCAGAGTCCCGGCATCGACGGCCAGAATGGCGCTGATGGTATCGATGGTGAGGACGGGCTGTCCTGCTGGGATCTGAACGGCAACGGGGTGGGTGATGCGGACGAGGACATCAACGGCGACGGCAAGTTCGATGCCGAAGATTGCATCGGTGAGGATGGGGCCGATGGTGCTGATGGCGCCGCGGGCGCTGCGGGTGCTGATGGTGAGGATTTGACCGGCGTGCTGGCGCGGGCGCAGGTCGATGCTGACGGCAACAACGTCAGCGGAGGAGCCGAGATCAGCGCGTCGCGCATCGGCACGGGCCGCTACGAGATTCTCGTCGCGCTGCCGGAGGAACTGGACGACGCCGCTCTTGATCATTTTGACTTCCCGGTCGTTGTTACGCCGTGGGCGATCGAGATTACGCCGGGGGTCGAGGCGATGTTTGTCGTTTCGACGACGGCTCTGGATTATGCCGACACCGATTCGGACGGTGTGCGTGACCAGCTCAAGCTCAACGTGACGGTGATGAAGATTTTCCCTGGCGACGTGACGGCGTGGGACGACGGGTTCAGCATCGTTGTGCTGGAGCCGTAAGGGGGCCGTTCTGAGGAATCGACGGCTCAAGAGGCGTGACAACCGTTCTTGGGGGGATGTGACGTTCTGTCGAGGACGTCCGTCCCCCACGTCGTGCACCTGGAATAGGATCGAGGGGGCACGACGAAGCGTTGCTGAGGATACACTGCTCAAGAGCAGTGGTACCCGGCGTTCGGCGGCGCAGGCGCGTGGCCGGGCGGGTGTGTTTTGCGCGTTTGGGTGGCAGTGATGGGGCGGTTGGGTCAGCGGCGTTCGTAGATCAGGACGAGCTTGTTGGCCCAGGTTATCGGCGTGGGGCGGACGTCGTCGCCGGGGATGCGGGCGGTGCGTTCGTAATACTCCTGCCACCAGGCGCCGGCGTGTTGGTCGGAAATGTCGGCCGTGAAGATCAGCATCTGCGGCAGTTGGTCGGGGTTGAGATCGACGGGGGTTTCCTGCGGCAGGAGATAGACGTTGCGCCGGGTGAAGTCGAGCGGCGGGGTCGCGTAGGGTGCGGGTTCCTGTAGGACGCCGACCGCGGTCTGGGGCCGAAGTATTTCGTCGATATACAAACCCGCCAGGCGGCGCGTTTCTTCTAGGCCGGCGGCATCGGTGTGCAGCGCGCCGACGTACGCGGCCGTCGGCACAATCGCCAGCACAATCACGATGGTGGCCAGCCCCATCAGGATGTGTCGGTGGGCGAGCGTTGCCAGCAGGACGCCTGCGGTGGTTGTTAAAAGTGCCAGCGGTAGCACGAGGAAGCGGGCGAACTCGGCCGGTTTGTTGGCGCCGGTGAGGATGGCGATGAGGAGCATGCCCAGGCCGGGGGTGGCGACGAGCCAGGTGGCGGCGGGGCGGGCTCGTGTCAACATGATCAGCCCGACGAGCGCGACGATTAACAGACCGGGGCCGAGACTTTCGCAGAGTAGCTGGCCGACGCGGAGGGCACCGAGCGGTGCGCGGGTGATCTGGCCGACGTACATGGCGGTCGAGTTGCCGATGTTGCTTTGGAAGACGTCGGGGTTGAAGAGCAGGTTGTAGGGGACGTAGGGGTTGGTAACGACGTAGACGCCGAGGGCGATGAGCAGCGCGAGCGTCAGGTGTCGCCAGGTTTGGCGGTCGCGGCGGAGCAAGAGGATCGCGGGCCAGAGCAGCAGCGCGACGACGCCGGTGAGAACGAGGCCGCAAGCGTAGCCGGCCTGGAGGCCCATGCGCAGGGCGTCGCGGAGTCGGCCGGTGGTGCGATAGTCGAGGGCGCTGAGGGCGGCCCAGATGGTGAGGCAGGCGGCCGGGAGGTGCGGCTTGGCTTCGACGACGGCGACGATGAATGCGGGTGAGAGTGCCAGGCAGAGTGGCGCGAGCCAGGCGGCGGTGCTGCCTGCGGCGCGGCGGGCCAGCTTGCTGATGGCGAGTAGCGCCAGTGCGCCGAAGACGAGGGAGATCAAGCGGGCGACGATGTAGAAGTGGGCGAATCGTTCCGGGTGGGTGAGGAAGACGTCGGCGTTGGTGCTGAGGTCGGTGAAGCCGACGACGTGGGCGCCGGCCAGGGCTCCCGCGATGAGGTAGAGGTAGCCGCCGCCGTATTGATAGAGGCGTGGGTCGAGGTCGAGTTGGCGCGGGTTCATGCGCTGGAGGGCGCGGAAGATGATCATCTCGTCGGGCTGGCGCGAGTAGAGCCTGTAGCGGCGGAGGATCTGCGGCCCGCTGCGTTTCGGTCGCGGTGAGGTTGATGATCTGGTGGTCGCTGGTAAGGGGGTTCAGGTCGGTGTCGGCGCCGGCGGCGCGGGTGCGGAGTTTGTCGAGGGCGGCGTCGGCCTGGTAGCGGTCGGCCGGCCAGGGGGGCGCCGCCGCCGAAGAGCAGATCGTCGTTGAGCGTCGATGGCAGGCCCCACCACAGCAGCGGCAGCATCAGCAGCGCCCAAATGAGGATTCCGCCGACGGGGCCGATGTGGCGTAGGCGTTTTCGTCGCGGGTTGATTTCGGGGAGTGTGTTGGCGTTCATGCGAGCACCACGTCGAGTACGCCGAGGGTTCCGAGGACGAGTCCGACGATGCCGTTGACGGTGAAGAAGGCGAGGTTGACGCGTGAGAGATCGGTCGGTTTGACGAGTGCGTTTTCGATGGTGAGGAGGGCGGCGACGCAGGCTACGCCGACGTAGTAGAGCGTGCCGAGGGTGGCGGTGAGGCCGACGCCGACGAGGGCGGCGACGGTGATGAAATGACAGCCGCGGGCGAGGAGCAGAGCGGTGCGGATGCCGCGGGCGGCGGGCAGGCTGTGCAGGCCGTGAGTGCGATCGAAATCGACGTCCTGACAGGCGTAGATGAGGTCGAAACCGGCGATCCAGCAGGTGCCCGCTAGGAACAACAACAGCGTGGGCAGGGCGAGTGTGGTTGGATTGATGGCGACCCAGGCGGCGACGGGTGCGAGCGCGATGCCGGTGCCGAGGACGATGTGCGACCAGCGCGTGAAGCGTTTGGTGTATGAGTAGAAGCACAGGTAGGCCAGCACGGGCAGGCTGAGCGTGAGCGGCCAGGGGTTACTGGTGAATAGCCAGAAGCCGGCGCAGCCGAGGAGGAAGGTGGCCGCCGCCAGCGTGAGGAAAACGGTCGCGGCGCGGTGGGAGATGATGCCGCGCGGGAGGTGGCGATTGGCGGTGCGCGGATTGTCGGGCGTCGATTCGGGCGTCGATGATGCGGTTGAACGTCATGGCCGCGCTGCGAGCGCCGACCATGCAGACGATGATCAGCGCGAGTTGGGTCCACGTCGGCAGCGCGGGGCGGGCGGCCAGGAACGTTGCCAGCAATGCCAGGGGCAGCGCGAAAACAGAGTGGCTGAACTTGATCATCACCCCCCAGGTGCGGACGGTTTGCACCGTGCTCATGTTGAGCTCTCGCGGGCCGGGCCATTGGCGTCCGTCGGGTCCCAGCGGCCGGCCAAATCGTGTGGTACGCCGATGAGATCGAGCACGCGCGCCAGGACGAAATCGACCAGGTCGTTGATTGTCTGCGGCTGGAGGTAGAAACCGGGGCTGGCGGGACAGATGATTCCGCCGGCCTGGGAGATGCGCAGCATATTGGCGATTTCGATCTGGCTGAGGGGCGCTTCGCGCGGGACCAGCACCAGTCGGCGGGCTTCCTTGAGCGTGACGAGGGCAGCGCGGGTGACGAGATTGTCGGCCGTGCCGGCGGCGACCTGGGCGAGTGTGTTGCTACTGCACGGACAGATGATCATGCCGGCGGTGCGGCACGATCCGCTCGCGACCGGGGCGCCGACGTCGTGATAGTCGTGCAATGTGACGCGTCCGTCGGCGTCGTTGCCGATCAGGGTATGCAGGTCTGTGTCACGGATGTCCAGCTCGTCGGCCAACAGGCGCCGGCCGTGGGGGGAGACGACCAGGTGCACCGGGATGTCCTGCGCGACGAGAGTGTGCAGCAATCGCTGGGCGTAGAGCGCGCCGCTGGCACCGGTGATGGCGACGACGACCGGGTTCACTGAGACTCCTCGGGGCTTGGGCCGGCCCCGCTGGACGGGACATTTGTTACGTCGAGCCGATCTCGGGCGCGGCGGGCCCAGCAACTGTCCGGGTGCGTTTGTACCAGCTCGGCGAGCCGGGCCAGGCCGCGGCGGCGTGATTCTTCATCTTCGCTGCCGAAGGTGTGGATCTCGAGCTCGGCAAGTTGGAACATGGCCTCGGCGGATGCGTCGCCGGCGGGGTAGGCGGCCAGGCACTTTTCCAGTTGGCGGGCGCGTTCGCGCCGATCGGCGTGTGCCAGTGCCCAGCGCACGATGAGATTGTCGTAGAGCAGGCTGTCGGGATACTTCGGCCGCCAGGGCTCTGGAGTTGTGTCCAGGTATTCGCGCGCGGTGCGGGTCGAGCATGCGGCCAGGGCCTGGAGCGGGGCTCGACGCCGTAGGTTGCGGATCGTCGCGATTGGCCCGGATCAGCTCGCGCAGACGCACGTGCTTCGAAGACGGTAAGGGCTCCGGGTTCGAAGTCGAGGCTGGCTTCAGGCGGGGCGGTGCGCAACAGGCTGTCCATGGTGGGCTCGGACGCCCGGTCGGCCGGCTCGTAGGGCGTGGCGACGGTGGGGGTCAGCGATGCGAGGGCGGTGTCGATATCGCCCTGGCGCAGGTGCAACTGCGCCAGCCGGAGGCGGGCTGCTACTGCCAGCGGCGAGTCGGGATATTGTGTTACGAGGTTGGTCCACACCGGCTCGGAGGCCATGTGCGGGAAATCGGTGTACAGCTCTCGCTGGGCGGCGTCGCCGATCAGTTTGCGCTCGTCCAGGCGCGTGTCGAGTGCCCGGGCCTGCACGAAGAGCACGTTGGGCACATAGCGGCTCTGGGGATGGTCGGCGATGAAATCCTTGCAGGCCTGGTAGGCTTCGCGCCGGTCGGCCAGCAGATCGAGCAGGAGCTTGCGCGCGATACGCCGCTTGAGGTACAACTGTTCCTCGGGACGCGTGCTCCAGACCGCGAGCAGCGCTGCCCGCAGCGGGCCCGGGTCCATTGCCGGCGCGGTCCAGCGGTGTACCAGCTCGCGGATTGTGTCGGCCGCGTCCTGCACCGGCTCAAAACGTTCTGAGCGCGGGCCGTACTCTAATTCGAGAATGCGATAGCTGACCTCGTCGACGCCGACGTAGATGTGGAACAGGATCGTGGGGGTGGCGAACATGACGGCCATCACCGGCGCGACGGCAACCGGGCCGATAATTGACCAGTCGGGCGATGAAGATGATGCCGGCCAGCATCGTGCACGCGGCCAGTATGGCCAGCAGCCATGGCCCGGTCAGCAACAGCTTGCGTTCGGGCGAGATGCTGGCGCCGAGCGTTTCTGTGGCGCCGCGCGTCGACATGTAGAGGTATAGCAGGATTGGCAGCATGGCCAACAGGGCGGAGCTGTAGCGGAAGGGCATGCGGAAGGGGCGTGCTGCTGCAAGGATGCAACTGCCGACGAGCGTGATCGCCAGCCAGGGTAGGTGTGCCAGAATCGCAACGGCCAGGATGAACGGCACCGCGGCCGGTATGCGGTATACGATCGCTACCGAGATCGGCACCGCGACCAGCGACGCGACCACCAGGCCGATAACGACGCCATAGACCGGCATCTGGTCAACGCTGATGGGGAAGAGTACGAAATCGCTGAGGTTCTGCGTTTGCGGCCCCCAGAAGCGGAGGGCTTCTAGGTATGGGGGCAGGGTGAAATCGAAGAGTTTTGCGAAGTGCAGCCAGTGTGTGAAGACGCACAGCCCGCAGAACAGCAGGAAGTTGATTATCAGGAGGACGCTGGCGCGGATGCGGTATTTGCGGGCGGTCCACGACCACACGTCGGTGATGACGGCGGTGTGCCCCGGGTCGAGGGGCCCGCGGGACGCAGCCGGCGCGGAGTCGGCGGCCTCCGGTACGGGTTGGCGGGGGTGTTCGCCGGGCGTTTCGATGGTCGGAGTCGACATACTGTTCCATATGCTATCCGCCGACGGTGGGGTTGCAATCGGGGCGGCAGCATGGCCCGGCGGGGCTTACTTGTCGTCTGCGTTCGCCTCCAATTCCGTTTGTTTGTGCTGGCGGAGGTAGGTTTCGATCGTCTTCAGGCCGGCTTCGGCCAGCTTTTCTTCGTTACCCTCGCGGAAAGCCTTGCTCTGCGTGTTCAGGATGGCGTCGACTACGACGCGGTCGCCGTTGCGCATTTTGACGCGTGCGAGCAATTGGGCCGCCTTGAGCAGGTCCTTGGTGTGTACGTACAGCACGTCTATGTCGATCGTCAGGCGTGGCTCGCCGCCGGGATAGACGTCGCTCAGGTCGGCCTGCACCTTGCGGGCGTAGCGGTCGCAGTAGTGCAGGGCCGCCGGCCGGCACAGGCGGGTGCTCAGCTCCGTACTGGTTGGCGTGAACTCGACGGATTGATAATAGGCCAGCGCATGGGGCGGAACGTCGTTGTTGAAGTACAGCTTGCCGCGTGCGCCGAGGACCTCGTGAAAGGCCTGCTTGGCGATGGTTCCGCAGCCGGTGGTGCTCAGCGCGAGTGTTACCAGAAGTGACCAGAGAACGCCGGTCGTCAGCCGTTGCATGTGCATGTCTCCCTTCGGTCTTTGTTGCGGACGAATGATTTGGAGCAGTTGCGGTAGCTGTGCGTTTGTGAGCCGAGCGATGGCAGTTGCAAGTCCACTGCTCACAGAGCAGTGGCACGAAGAGCGGATACCTGCAAGCCCACTGCTCGCAGAGCAGTGGCACATTGGGGCGTCGTTGAGAAGGCGCTAGTCGGACGAGATTCGGGCGGCGTCTTCCTCGGACATTTCGAAATTGCTGTAGACGTTCTGGACGTCGTCGTGGTCTTCAAGGGCGTCGATGAGCGCCATGATCTTTTCCGCGTCTTCGCCCGACAGGGTTACCTGCGACGAGGCTACGAGCGAGACCTCGGCACTTTCGGGCTTGATGTTGGCCGCCTCTAGCGCTTGCCGGAGGTTGTTGAAGACGGACGGATCGCAGGCCAGCTCGAACGCCTCGCCTAGGTTCTGGATATCGTCGGCCCCGACTTCGAGGGCGATGTTTGTGAGGATTTCCTCATCGGTCGCTTGTGCGGAGACGAGCACGACGCCGCGGCTGGTGAACATCCAGGCGACGCTGTTCTGGGCTCCGAGGTTGCCGTTGCGGGTCTCGAAGATTTTCTTGATCTCGGGGGCGGTGCGGTTGCGGTTATCGGTCAGTGCGGTGCATATGATGGCGGCACCGCCGGGGCCGTAGCCTTCGAAGACGAGCGTTTCGAGCTGTCCGCCGCCGATTTCGCCGGTGCCTTTTTTGATTGCCCGTTCGATGGTGTCCTTGGGCATGTTGGCGTCTTTGGCGGCGTCGATGGCGTAGCGCAGCGTAAGGTTGCAGTCGGGGTCGCCGCCGCCGTCGCGGGCGGCGATGATGACTGCTCGTGCGAGCCTGCTCCACAGTCGGCCGCGGCGGGCGTCGGTGACGCCCTTGGCCCGCTTGATTCGTGCCCAGTGGGAATGTCCTGCCATGGTTGCGGTTCCTCAATTGGTTGGGCGAGCCGCAATGGCGGATCGCGCGATCCGTATATTAAGCAAAGCGGAGGCGGACTGGAAGTCGGCGTGGTGGGGCGTCGCACCGGGGAGGAGCACTGCATAGGCTATTAGCCTGTGTCACACTGGGGCACTAGCTCTTGCCGCACCGTGGGAGGTTGTCCGCCTCACGTTCGCTGGACGGCGAGGCGGTGGATGTCGCGTCCCTCGCGGCGATACTTGATCTCGAAGTTTGTCCCCACCTGCCCGTTTAGCACGCCGAAGTCGGGGTCGTCGAAGGGGACTTCGTGCAGCTCCGGGTGGGCCATTAGCAAGGGGCGGATAATCTCGAAATACTCGGCATGATCGGTTTGGACAGCCCAGTGGGCACCATGTTGGAGGCACGCCACGGCTGCATCTACCAGCGGGGGCTGAAACAGTCGGCGTTTGTGGTGGCGTTTCTTCGGCCAGGGGTCGGGGTGGTAGACGTGGAGGGCGAGGAGTGAGTCGTGTGGGCAGCAGACACGCATGAAATGGCTGGCGTCGATGCGCAGCAGGCGCACGTTGGGGATGTGCCAGCGCTGCATGCGGTCGACGGCGAACTTGTAATACTCGTTGGCCCATTCGATGCCGAGGAAATTGCGGTCGGGGTAGGCCTGGGCTCGGCGGAGGAGGAAGCCGGCCTTGCCGCTGCCGATTTCGATCTCGCAGGGCTGGTCGTTTCCGAAAAAACGTTCCCAGTCGAGGTTGTCGAGTTCATCCAGGGCTACGGGCACGGGTTGGGACATATCCAGAGTGCTTCCTATCGGACCAACGGGCGGCGGTCCGGCGATCCAGATGAAGTGGGTCGCAAGGCACGCCGATGAATCTGGTACGGACAGGTCCCATACCTGACTGGACGGTCAAAGTCCAGTGCCGAGCAAAGGAATCGCCGTGTCGGAGCAGGTCTTTCAGAGCCTCGAGCGTCGCCGGGACCCGCGTCAGCCGCGGGCGTTCGCGTTCTGGATTCGGCGGGATCACAACCCGCAGCGTCACAGCGCGTGGATGCTCGATGCGTCGGCTGGTGGGGCGGCGTTTCTGACGGGGGCTAACGCGGCTCCGCAGGTCGGTGATCGGCTCGAACTCAGCGAGATGCAGACCTGCGACCGCCTGGTTCGCGAAGATGCTCAAACCCTACCCAAGTATGCGCGCGTGGTGCGTCTCGACGATCGGCCGGGCGTGACGCGGCAGGTAGCGGTGCGGTTTGAGGCGGATGCGGACGTTGATCTGGATGAGAGTCCGGGGCCGCGTTCGCGTTCCGTGGCCGAGTGTCAGCCGCCCGCAGCACCCGGGTTGCCGCCGATGCCACGCACCGCCAGCGGCGACTCTGCGCTCGAATCACGCCGACTGGGTTGATCGAGCCTGCTGGCAGCTACTTCCCCCCCCGCAGTTAACTCGTAGGGTCAGCGTACGATTGCAAGGACCGCGTCGCTCGTGGCCACGTACAGTGTGCCTGCGGGGCTGAACTGGACGGCCTGCGTCGGTGATGGGAAGCCCGTGGCAAAAGTGTAGGTCGCGACGGCGGCGGTGCGCTCCGACGAGAGTTCGAGGCTCATGATCCGCGCGCTGTTGTTGTTGCCGTAGAAGAGGCGCAGGTATTCGTAGGGGCCGTAGTTGGTCTGCGGGTTGAAATCTCCGCCGACGACTGCGCGGTTGGTTTCGGTCAGCGGATCGACATAGTTGTCGAGCAGGGCGACGAACGCGTTTTCGTTGTTGGTGTTGGCCAGTCCGACCACCTCGGGCCAGCCATAATCAGCCCCGGCGCGAATGCGATTCACCTCGCATATGTCGCCGCAGTCGTCGATCACGAAGGGGGCGGGCGCGCCGAGGTCCGGGTCGAAAGTCAGCGCGACCGGGTTGCGGAATCCGCAGGCGTAAATTGGCGAGTCGGCGGTCGGATTGTCGTCGGGGATGCTGCCGTCGTCGTCGTAGCGCAGTAGTTTTCCGTAAAGGAAATCCGCGTCGCGTGCCAGGTCGGCGCTTGTCATGTCGCCCAGGGCGACGTAGAGCTTGTCGTCCGATCCGAAGCCGATATGGCCGCCGACGCGGCTCGCGTTGGTGTCGGCCGGGATTGACGCGACGAATACCTCGCCGCCGCTGGCTTCGTTGCCCACGATCTCGAAGAACACCACGCGGTGGTCGAGGATGGCGACGGCGTCATCGGTATCGGTGCCGACGTCGGCCCGCGAGTAGAACGCGTAGAGTCGGCCGTTGTCTCCGAAGCGCGGATGTATGGCCAGCCCCAGCAACCCGCGGTCACCGGCGAAGTTCACCGGGACATCCGCGACGGGATCTTCCAGCAGCGTGCCGTTGACGATCAGACGGATTTGGCCGGTGTCCTTCTCGGCCACGAAGACCCGTCCGTCCGGGTCGATCGCGATCGCTACGGGGTTGTCCAGTCCGGTGGCGACATACTCGGCCTGGAGACCCTCAGCGACGTCGATCGGTGCTGTTGTGCTCAGGCACCCCCCGGTCAACAGCAGTCCCACGCTTGTGACCAGACTCGCCAGACCCGTTAGCGCTCGCAGCATGCGCAGCTCCCTGTTCGTCCGCTGGCACCGGCCGGCGGTCTGGCCACGCTGCCAGGCCCGGCGTGCCGCTGTGGACGCTGTTCCGGGTCAAGATACTAATAGGCCGGTGGCGAGTGTGCAAAAGGCCTTAGCCGGTCTCGGCGGTTGGTTCGAGCTGCCGCAGCCGCTGCCGCATTTCATCGTTGAGGAATTGGTAGACGAAGAAAGCCCGGGCGCGTGGTGACGCTCGCAGCAGATCGCGGCGTTCTACGGCCGGTTGACGTCGCAAAACGTCGAGCACAATCCCGTGCAGGGCGCGCAAGCGAGCCTGTTCGTCGAGGGTTAGACGAGCGAAGCGGCGGGCCCGTGAAAGGGCGTGCTGGTCACGTCCCTGGCTGAGCAGTTCCTGGTAACGCCGGGTGTACTCAGCTCGCGCCGGTTCGCTGAGCTTGCGCCAGGTGTCCCACTCCGGGCCCTGTTCGGCAGAGCGGTGCGCCTCCCGTTGGCCGACGTAGATGGCTACGTCTAACGCTGCCAGCAGCAGGATCAGCATAGTCAGAATGGCGCCGCGTGCCGTACGCATGCAAGCTCCCAATGTTCTGTCGGTCCGCGTGCCGTACGGACCGTGGCAGATCAGGGCCGATATTCTCGAATCAGATCATCCAGCGTCTTGACCGTTTCGTAGTCGTCCAGCAGCCAGGGGTCGCGCTCCAGGGCGCGCAACTCGTCCAGGTGCGCCACCGTTTCGGTGCGTAGCTCGTGGGCGACGCTCGTTGCCGCATCGGGGTCCGTTGTTCCCGGCGGATAGCTGACCTGCCATACCAGCAGGGCGGTCAGCAGGGCTGCCAGTGTCCATCCGCCGAGCAGGGCGACCAAGCGGCGGCGTCGCCGTGTGCGGCGCTGGGGCACGACGTGTTCGACGCGATCCAGGACACGTTCCATGGCAGTGGGCTTGGCCGGGTCGTCCGCCTCTCCCAGGTTCAGCATGCTGTTCCAGGTGCGTTCGTTCTCAACCAGTTCGCGACACCGTGCACACTCGTCCAGGTGCGCGCGCCAACGGCATTCATCGGCGCTATGCATTTGCCCACTGAGGAATTGATGGACGAGTTCTACGGTGAGGTGTTCCATGACCACGCTCGCTGAACTGTCTCGCCCCCGCCCGGTTTGTTGACCGCTTCGCCGCGGCGTTTGCCCGTTGCTGCCTGGTTTACATCAGCCCCTGAAGTTCACGGCGGAGTGTCGTGCGGGCCCGCAACAGCAGGCTGCGGACGGCCTCGACCGTGACGTCGAGAACGGCCGCGATCTGCTCGTAGCTGCAATCCTCGTACTGGAACAGCGTGAGTGCGACGCGCTGATTCGGAGGCAGATCACGGACTGCCTGGGCCACGCGTGCCCGCAACTCGTCCAGGCTGAGCTGGCCGTCCGGTGCGGTCGTCTTGTGGTCCGGCGGCTCGAGGGCCCCTTCGGTATTCTCGTCAACCTGACGCTTCTGGTGCGGGCGTTTCAGGTGATTCAGGACGGTATTGGTGGCAATGCGGTAGAGCCAGGTGGTTACCTTGGCGGTGGGGACGTAGCGATCTGCGTTGGTCAGCGCTCGCAGGAAGACGTCCTGGGTCAGGTCCTCGGCGGCGCGATCGCGCCCGACCAGGCGCGTGATGTAGCGGGAGATGCGGTCGAAGTTGCGGCGTACGAGCATGTTGGCCGCCTCGCGATCGCCGTCGCGAGCTTGCAGCATGAGCTGCGTGTCGAGGTCGGCCAATACTGCCGGCGAGGCAGTTTTAACCGGCCGCGTTTTCTCGCGGCGGGCGCGCCTGACCTTTTCTCCCGAACGATACATCACCATCCCACCCCCAAAAATGCGCACAAAGACCCGAGACATCCAGTCTTTAATACGATTGTAAAGACTCCCAGGTTCTCACGCAATCCCTGTTCACCCGGCAGCGGAAGTGGTTTTTTATCGCCCCTTGGCAGGGAGCGGGCTCCACCGGCTATTAGCCGGTGCCACACTCAGACTGTGGGCCGGTGCTAGACGTTGTCGGCCAGGAGCAGTGGCTCTGGGGGGGTGATTGTCGGCATGGCCGGCAGTCGCTGGCGGAGATCCTGGGCGTCCAGGGCGAAGGTTGGGCTGATTTCGATCGGCAGCGTCGGCTCGCCGTTTGCATCCCGCGGGACGGTTACGCCGGCGGTTTCAAGCCAATTGGCCGACCGGCGAATCATGTCACGCTTGGCGGTGGTTGGCGAATCCAGCCCGTCTGCGTTCTTGACCGGGCTGAATTCCTCAGCCCGCTCGGTGAACAGGACCAGCGGCGACTGCGCCAGCGGGATCGCGTCGAACACGAACAGTTCCAGCTTGACGACGTTGGGTTGGTCGGGCAACGCCGACTTGCCGGTCTCGTCGATGACGCGGATTTTCTTTTCCGCCCGGTGCCAGGGTAATTGCACGGCCGCCCCGGGGGCCGTGATGCGCTCGACGAATTCGCGATTTAGGAGGTGCAGGGCGATATTGCCGGCATCAAAGCGTCGATTGCCGGCCTCGTCCTTTGCGCTGGCCAGCTCGGGCGGCAGGTCGCTGTACTCGACGACGGTGAGTTGGCCGTCGGCCTTGGCGAGCACGCCGACACGCTCCTCGTCATACGCCTTGCGGACGGCCTTGCTGGACATCTCGGAGCCGGTGTCGAGATGCAGCCCGATAAACAGCGGATCGAACACCTGCGACAGCGGATTATCGACCTGGAAATAGCTGATGAGGTCGATGCCGCGCTGCTGCATGTCGTGCAGCGCTCCACTGTCGGCCAGCGCCCGCAGGCTGCCGCCGTGACCGTCCGGCCCGAGCGCCACGCGATGCTTCTCGGCAAGCGCGATGCGTCCGTCGGGATGAAACGCGGGCATCTGTCCCTGGCGGAAGAACATGACATCTTCGGGCGTCAGGCCGAAATACGCGTTCTGCTCGAAGAAGGTGACGGTTTCGTCGTGGTTGGTGAGGCTGGTCATGATGTACCAGCGTGGTCGGCGTCCCCAGCGGCGTTCGGCGCCGAGAATATTCTCGGCGAAGAGCTGAAACAGCGGCGCGTTGCGTATCGGGCTGATGCGGAAGGCGCCCTTGGGGCCGTCAAACCCGAGGCGCGTGCCCTGGCCGCCGGCTACCGTGAAGGCCGCCACTCGTCCGGCCTGAATGGCTTCGGCGCCCAGTTGGCGGGCTCGGGCGTAGAGTTCGGCCTGGTCCGGGGCGGGCGTGGGCTCAAACGCAGGGGGGGGCTGGAGAGTGGCGACCGGCGCCATCTGAGGGCGTTGGCGAACGTGCGACTCAATCAAAGATTGACAACGCTCGAAGTTGATCAGGTCGAGATCATCGAGAAGCTGCGAGCGCTGATCCTCGTCCAATTGATCCCAGAATTTCAATAAGTGATCCTGGCTTAATTGGTGGAGTTGGTCCGCATATTGCCGATAGCGCTCGTCGGTAGTTGGCATAGGTGCATCACCTGTCAAAGGGGGATGGTGGCTTTTCGCGATAAGAGTATATATGCCGGAGCCCGCACACACACCAACAGGTTATCGACCCACACGCCGGGAGTTCTTTGGCGTGGCGGCGGCGACGTTGGGGCTGGCGAGTCTGCCGGGCGGTGCCGATGGGGGGGACGATCCCCGGTCGAGCGATTCGCAGCCGGTGTCTCAGCCCACCTCGGCTCCTCAGCACGAGCCGGAGGCGATCCCCATTGAAACCACGCCGCCGTGGCTGGAAGATTCGGCCGCCGCGTCGCGGGTGGTGGAGATTCACCACGCGAAGGTGGTCGAGGGGGAAGAGATTCGCGACGTGCTGCTGGGCGAGATGCTCACGAAGTCGCTGTTGGTACTGGCCAGTGCAACGACGGCGGCCGAAGCGTGGCAGCATCTGCTGGGGGCGGCCAGGCGGATCGTGATCAAGTTCAACCAGGTCGGCGCAGAAACACTGCTCACGACCGATCCGCTGGCGCGGGCGATCGTCGAATCGTTGATCGAAGCTGGCTATGCCCCGGCGACGATCGCACTGGTGGAAGCACCGCGTAATCTCGGGACGATGTATGGGCTCGGGCAGGCGTCGCCCGAGTGGGGTGGCGAAATCCGCGTGCTCGACACGCGCGTGGAACTGGCCGAGTACCTGTACGAAGCGGATGCGCTGATCAATGTCCCGTTCGTAAAGACGCACCGCATTGCCGGCATGTCGGGGGCGTTGAAGAATCTGTCGCACGCCCTCATCCGCCACCCGGCCCGCTATCACGACAACGCGTGCAGTCCCTACGTGGGGCAGATCGTTGGCAACCGCGAGATCAGCAGCCGATTGAAGCTGACCATCGCGAACACGCTACGAGCGGTGATTCGCAACGGGCCGGAAGCCCGGCCCGAGGACGTGGTCACCTGCGGCCAACTGTTGCTGGGGCAGGACCCGGTGGCGGTAGACGCGGTCGGGCACGAACTGCTCATGCGTCAACGTCGCCGGGCGGAACTCGACGCGCTATTTCGCGTGCCCTATCTGGAGGCGGCCGCTCGTGACGGGGTCGGTCGTCTGAACGCGCACGAGCTGGACCGGATCAAGATCGAGTTTGAAGGCGCCTGAGGAAGCATGGCGGGCCGGCGTATTCAGGATTGCTTCAGTTCCGCGGCGAGTTCGCGCTGCGCCTGGTGCCAGTCGGCTTCGGGGTTGCCCGGTCCGCCGTTGCGGCGCAGGTACACCTGGTAGGCGCGCTCGCGCACCTGATCCTCGGTGGGGGTTTCCACCTTGCGCGTGCGGGACTTCGTCACTCCGCGGCTTTGCGGTTTGGTGGTGCTTTTCTTGGTGGTGGTTTTTCTGGTTGTCTTTTTGACCGTCTTGGCCATGCGAGTCGCTCCGTCAAATATATCCCGGCAGGATATCCTGTCGGTAATCAACAAATTCTCGGCCGGCAGCGCCCCCGCGGGCGTACCTCTGCCCTGGTCGAACAGTACGTGATTGTATCCTTCTCCCGCGGGCTGTTAAGCGGTTGGGGTGGCAAAACGCGTGAGGATTCAGTGTTTGGCCGGTTAAGGCGATCGTGTGGCACCCGCACACCGGAGTGCTCTATGGATGCAGTTCGGTGGGGAGTTGTTTCAGCCAGCCGAAATGGAGGACGCTCCACAGGCCGATGAGCACCGCCTCGGCCGCGTCGTGCCGGAGGGCCGTTGGGCGTGGCAGCCCGGACCATTGAATCACTCGGCGGGCCAACTCGTCGGCATGGTGCTTGGCATTGCGGCGATCGCGCTGCTGGCGCGGATAGAGCAGCTCCTGGCGCCAGGTTTCGGCACTTATGGAGATGTGCTGAAGCTGACGCCGCTCGGCGGCTTGCTCCCATGGTCGAGCCAGGGGGCCGCCGCCTTCGAGGACGAGGCAGTTGAGCCCGTCGGCGGCGCGGATGATCTGGGGGATGGCCCGGCGGAGTCGGTCGGGCGTGCCATAGTTACGCGAGCGGCACCAGCACAGCCGACCATCATCGCCAAACAGCGCGAGGCCGGTCTTCAGCCCCAGGTCAACCGCCAGTAGCGTGGGCATAAGCAGCCTGATTGATTGGCGAACACGTCCGTGTCAGGACGGATGGCGTCTAGCCTTTTGCCAATGCGCTGAGAACGGCGCTGAGCAGTTTGTAGGACTTGGCCACCGAATCGACGTAGACGCGTTCGTCCGGGCTGTGGGCGCCGGTGATACGCGGGCCCATCGAGACCATGTCCATCTGTCCGGCGCCGACGCGTTCGCCGAGGAGGCCGCATTCAAGGCCGGCGTGGATGGCCGTCACGTTAGGCTCTTCCTTGAACAGGTCCTGGTATACCTGGCGGCAGGTTTTGAGCAGCTTGGAGTCGATGTCGGGTTGCCAGCCGGGATATTCGTTGCCGGATTCGACCATCGCGCCGGCCAGCTCGCCGGTGGCGGCGATCTGTCGCACGACGCTGTGGAGCTCGGGCTGGGACGAGCTGCGCGAGAGGCAGCCGATGGTGATGATCAGCGTGTTCTGCTCGACGGTGCTGGTGACGGTGCTGGTGCTGTTGGAGGTTTCGACGAGTCCGGGGATTTCGGGGACCAAGGCGAGGACGCCGTGGGGGAGGGCTATCAGCGTGGCGAGTACGCGGGCGGTGTCGTTGGGCGTGATGGCACTGGTGGCCTGGGCCGGCTCGATGGTGATGGTGCATCCCGGCTCGCCGGCCTGTTTGGCTTCGTCGGCGATGCCATTGGCGGACTGGGCAAGCTGTTGGTTGAGGTCCTTGGGGCCGACGACGAGTGCCGACGCTTCGCGCGGGATGGCGTTGCGTTTGCTGCCACCGGTGAATTCGACCAGTTGCAACGTGTTCGGGTCGGCTTCGCGGAGTGTGCGGGCGAGGATCTTGATGGCGTTGCCGCGGTTTTCGTGGATGTCGCCGCCGGAATGTCCGCCGCGGAGTCCGGCTACGACCACGCGCCAGGCTGCACTGCCGGACGGCAGGTTTGCCAGCGGCAGTGGCCAGGAGAGCGTGGAGTCGGCCCCGCCGGCGCAGCCGATGTAGATCGCATCATCTTCTTCTGAATCGAGATTGAGCATGCGCCGGCCGGCGAAGATGCTCGTGTCGAGGGCTTTGACGCCGGTCATACCCTGCTCTTCGTCGATGGTGCAGAGGATTTCGAGTGGGCCGTGGGTGACGTTGGGATCGGTGGCGGCGGCCAGTCCGAGGGCCAGACCAATGCCATTATCAGCGCCGAGTGTGGTGCCGGCGGCATGGACGATCGGCTCGCCGGTCTTTTCGTCGCGGGCGAGCACGAGTTGGATCGGGTCCGTGTCGAAGTTGTGCTGGGTGCCGCTGTTCTTCTCGCAGACCATGTCGAGGTGGCCCTGCAACACGGTTATGGGCACGTTCTCGCAGCCCGGGCTGGCCGGGACGCAGATGACCATGTTGCCGATCTCGTCTTCGCGGACTTCGAAGCCCAGCTCGTCGGCGGTCTTGCGCATGTGTTCGCGGATCTGCTCTTCCTGCTTGGATGGGCGCGGGATGGCGGACATCTCGCCGAAGTATTTCCAGACCAGTTTAGGTTCGAGGTTTTCGACGGCGGCGGCACTAGGGGGCAGACTCATTTGGCATCCTCCAGAAAACTTGGCAAGCGCGCATGGTAGCACATGGCCGTCGCCGCGTCAGGCCGACCCGATCAGGCTGGCAAGCTCGTCGGGGGTTGTGGGCAGGTCGGCGGTGAGGACCTCGGGGGCGCCCTGCTCACAGATGCGGATGGTGTGCTCGATGCGGATGCCGCCGAAATGCTGGGCGAGCAGTTCGTCGACCAGCTTGCGGTTGATTACGTCGCTGAGCGGGTCGACCAGGTCCGGGCGGTCCCAGATGGCGGGGACGAAATAGATTCCGGGTTCGATTGTGACGGTCATGTTGGGGGCGAGGTCGCGATCGAGGCGGAGGGCGAGGTCTCCGAAGGCGGTGCGGCGCTCGCGCCCGGGGGCGTAGCCGGCGAGGTCGCCGAAATCTTCCATGTCATGGACGTCGAGGCCAACCAGGTGTCCGACGCCATGGGGGTAGAAAAGGGTGTGTGCGCGACGTTGGTCGGCGAGTTCGTCGGGGTCGCCGCGGAGGAGGCCGACGTCGACGAGTCCGCAGCAGAGGACGCGGGCGGAGAGGTCGTGGACGTCGCGGTAGCGGGTGGTGGGGATGCAGGCGGCGACGGCGGCTTCCATGGCGGCGTGGACGGCGCTGTAGATCTGGAGCTGGGTGTCGGACCAGCGGCCGGCGACGGGAGCGGTGCGGGTGATGTCGCAGGCGTAGCCGCCGGGCTCTTCGGCGCCGGCGTCGATGATGAGGAGGTCGCCGGCGTTGAGCGGGTGGGGATGGTGGTGGTTGTGGAGGATCTCGCCGCGGACGGTGACGATCGGGTGGAAGGAGGGTTGGCACTGGGCGGCGGTGAGCACCTGGCGGTATACGCCGGCGATATCGGACTCGCGTCGGCCGGGACGGGCGGCGGCGAGGGCGGCGCTATGGGCGGCCATCGAGACGTCGGCGGCGCGGCGCATGGCGTGGAGTTCGTGCTCGTCCTTGATGAGTCGCTGGTTGATGATCGCGAGGAGTTCTTCGTCGTTGGCGGGTCCGATGGCGAGGTCTTGTAGCCAGGTGCGCGTGCCGATGGTCGGTGGGGCGATGCTGCCGGCCGAGCGGCCGCGGAGGAGCTGGGTCAGGTCGGCGGGGTCCTGGAGGCTGGCTGGGTGGAGGCCGGCGGCGTGGGCGAGGGATTCGTCGGTCGGCATGGGGCCGAGCCAGAGGGCGTCGTTTGGGCCGGCGGGCGGACGCAGGAGTGTGCAGCCCGCGAGGCCGTCGCTGTTTGGCTCGATCAGCCAGGCGGCGTTTTCGAGCGGCGGGCCGCCGTAGTAGAGGTAGGTGCTGCCAGCGCGGAATGGGAGCGCGTTGTCGGGGTAGTTCCACGGCTGGGCGTGGCCGGCACAGATCAGGAGCGGTCGGGTCAGTCGTTTCGCCAGGGCCGCCCGCCGGGCGCGGTAGACCTCGGGCGGTGCGGTCAGCGTGATTTCCGTGGTAGTGCTCATAGTCGCGGTCCTCAGCAGGTAGTTGGTGGACGGGAGCTATTGTAAGCGCCGACCGGCGAGCCGCAGGATCCCACGACAGGAATTCCCCCTGCGCAGCGTGATCCGGGGGCGGACAAGCTGCGGGCACGCTGCTAGAATGAGGGCATAACCGGGGATGGGGATTTTGGTAACGGCGGCTGAGCTGCGACTTGGCCCGGGAGGTTTATCGGATGGAAACGAACGAGATTCGGGTTAAGAAGGAGATGGAGCGGGGGCAGGCGATTGAATATCTCCAGGCGGTGATCAACAGCATGCGTCAGGGGCGGGTGACGATCGAGCATGCCGACGAGACGCTGGCGCTGACCCCGCCCGCGGGGGTGACGGTGCAGGTCAAGGCCCGGCGTAAGCGCGACAAGGAGTCGGTCTCCGTTAAATTGAGCTGGGAAGTGCCCGGCGAGACTGAAGAGGCGGCCGCAAGCGATCTGAGAATTAGCGCGGATGAGCCTAAAGGTGCGACTCCGGCGGAATAGTCGGCGTGGGTGGTCGGCGGCATCGGGGGAGTTGGGTGTAAAGGGGTGCAGGTCGCTCGTCGGGACCGGTTTCGGTCGTATTGAATCAAGGGATTAGGTCCGGAATATATTGCGTGGTGGGATTGACATAGGCTTGGCTCGTGTTATGCTAAGTGTAGGATTTCGTAAAAGCCGGATCGGATGAGGGCAGAAATCGAGACGTAAGTCCTTATTTCTTTCATAAAATCATACTCTGAAATAACTTAGCGTATCGATCCCCTCAATTCTGATTCATCCCACGTTCGATCCTGGTGTGCGAGACCTCTGTGCAGCGGTGCGTGGATTGCGCGCTGGTTGCAACAGCAGGGCTTAGATTGCGCCCGTGGTCTGCACGCCACACCAAGTACAACGGAATCGTTTGCGAAGGGTTAAACCCGCGCAGCGGCTGATGCCCATGCGGTCGGCGGGCCTGAGGTCGGCGTTCGACCACCGGTCTGGAAAGCGCGGTTGACTGATTGTTGCAGTTTGGGTATCTGATTCCCATACTGCCGCTCGCAGAAGACGAGCCTGGCTGCTGATTATGGTTAGTGACACCGTCTTCTTATGTAAACTCGTCGATCAGCCGTTCGTCCGAGCGAGGGTTGGTCAAGCACAAAGGTCTATGGGATTGTTGGAGGTTTTGTGGTGAAACGGAGAAAAGCGTTTACCCTGATCGAGCTGTTGGTGGTTGTGGCGATCATCGCCCTTCTGATCTCCATTCTGCTGCCCAGCTTGGCACGAGCGCGCGAGATCGCGAAGCGCGCCGTGTGCGCATCGAACCTCAAGGGCATCGGTACCGGCATGAAGGTGTACGCGAACGAGAACAAGGACTGGTTCCCGATCTCGGATTTCGCCTACTCCGGCAGTGCAAGTGACAACGACACGGAAGTGGCTTTCGTCGGCAACATGGGCCTGCACATGCTCACGCTCGTGCAGGACTCCTGGGAGAACACTGTTCACCCCAGCCGCTCGTTGTTCAAGCTGGTCGTTGACGGCACCTGTACGGCCGAGCAGTTCATCTGCCCCAGCTCGGGTGACTCCGAAGACGACATGCGCAACTACAACGGGACGCAGATCTACGCAGCCCAGCCCGGTTTCGACCGGTTCGATTTCAAGGGTTACCCGTATTTGAGCTACGGCTATCAATTGCCGTACGGCAAGGGACAGCCGAACGAGAATCGCGACCCGCGTATGGCCATGTGTGCCGACAAGGGTCCGTTCTTCACCTCGGGTGACCAGGACGAGGGTGACAACTACCGGATTCCGGACGCCTACATGGGCGATTTTGCCGGCAACCAGACGGTTTCGATCGCCGAGGCTTCGACGGCGACTGAGGCCCTGCGTCTCGACAACGACAAGTGGCGCTCCTACAACAGCCGCAACCACGCCAATGAAGGTGAGAACGTCCTCTATCAGGACGGTCACTGCGAGTTCATGAAGAAGCCGATCGTCAGCGTCAACTACGACAACATCTACACGATGCATTCTGACGATACGCTGCTGAACACGCTCTACGGCATGGTTCCGACGGACAACCTCGGACCGTGGCGTTCGACGGATGCGGTCATCGTTCCGTAACGATCGCACCGACATGTGAGCGAGAATTATCCGCGGGGCGAGGTGGAGTAGATCTGCCTCGCCCCGTTGTGTTAGCCGGGGCACGCGTATCCGGGATGATATGGGCGGATAGGCGGGCTTTTCGCCAGGCTACGTTATAGGGCGGAAGCGGCTTGCCCCGCAGCTCTGGCCGCAGGCCGGACGAATGCAGTTCCGGAGGCTGGCGGACGATAATGCCGTTGTGTTGGCGGCTCAGGCTGAATAGGATAACAGATTCAAGGCTTATCCCAGTGCAACCAGACAAACGGTGAAATCGTGTCCATGGAATCCCATAACCCCGACGACGCCCAGCTTAAACGCGAACTCGAACAAGCGATCGGAGCGTTCGGCCCGGGCGAGTTGGAACGACTCGCTGACGCCAGCGCCGGTGCCCCGACGGCCGACGAGAAAGGTCGCATCCACGGCCGGATCATCAAGATCGACGGTCCCGACGTCTACGTCGACATTGGTGCGAAGTGCGAAGGCGTGATCCCGCTGGACGAATTCGAGCCGGACGAACCTCCCGTCGTCGGCGGCGAACTCACGCTGTTGCCGCACGGGTTTGACAGCGAATCCGGGCTGATGCGCCTGACGCTGCGCTCGGCTCACCCGGATGCCGATCTGGATGACCTGCGCGTCGGCGACGTAGTCAAGGGGCGCGTGACGGGCAGCAACATTGGCGGGCTCGAGCTGCGCGTGCACGGAGCGCGCGGGTTCATGCCGATGAGCCAGGTGGACCTGATGCGCCAAGAAGATTTCGCGCCGTACATGGGCCGCTGGCTCGAGTGCGAAATCACCGAGATTGATCGGCGGGGCAAGAACCTGGTGCTGTCGCGCCGGCGGGTGCTCGAGCGCGAACGGGAGGAGGAGCGTCAGCAACTCCGCTTCCAGCTTTCCGAAGGCCAGGTGCGCAAGGGAATCGTTCGCCGGTTGGCGGACTTCGGGGCGTTCGTCGACCTGGGTGGGATTGATGGCCTGCTGCACGTCAGCGACATGAGCTACGCGCGTGTCAATCACCCCAAGGAGATTGTCAAGGAAGGCGACGAGATTGAAGTCAAGGTGCTTAAGGTTGATCTCGTCAAGGACCGCATTTCGCTGGGGCTCAAACAGCTTTCGCCGGATCCGTGGGAGGCGGTCGCGGGCAAGTACCAGTCCGGCAATACGGTTGATGGCCGCGTTACCAAGCTGATGAACTTCGGCGCGTTTGTCGAGGTGGAGCCGGGCGTGGAGGGGCTGATCCCGATCAGCGAGATCAGTTGGACGCAGCGCGTCACCCATCCGGAGCAGGTGCTGCACGTCGGCGATTCGGTGCGGGTGGCGGTGCTCTCGTCCGATCCGGCCAAGCGTAAGATCAGCCTGAGCCTGAAGGCGCTGGCTGAAGATCCGTGGATCAACGTTACCGAGCGTTACCAGCCGGACGCGATTGTGAGCGGGGCGGTGACGCGTATCACGACCTTCGGTGCATTCGTTCAGCTTGAAGAGGGGATCGAGGGGCTGGTGCACATCTCGCAGCTTTCCGATCATCGAGTGCGCAGTGTGAATGACGTTGTCGAGGTCGGGCAGGTGGTACAGGTGCGTGTGCTGTCGGTGGATTCGGAGCAGCGTCGCGTGTCGCTGTCGATCAAGGGTGCTGCCGCCCAGTCTGAAGCTGAGGCCGAGGTCGCTCCAGAGGCGGCTCCTGCGAAGAAACGCAAGCGTCCGCTGCGTGGCGGTTTGACCTGGTAGGGTAGGCGTAACAACGTGGGGGGCGGTCAGCTATTCTGTGTTTAACGCGGGCAAGTTCGCCGCTGGCGAACCTGCCCATGCCACCCGACGCGACCTGTTCATCCATGGTTGGGGGATCGATGCTAGAGCGCGCTCTATTTATACGTAGCGGCCTCCCGGCCGTAATTCTCCGGGACGCTTAGAGTTTGGACGCTACGAGTTCGTCGAAAACGCTCTAATCTCAGGCGGAAGCGGCGTGGGCGTCGGTCGCAGATTTGCCCTGACTCGTGGGTGGGAGGGAACCGTCACCGTTCGGGGGCTCCAGGTAGAATTCGGGCACAATGGCTTTGAAACGCTGGCGGACCTCGACGCGTGAGAGCCCGTCCGCCTTGCCAATGATGGCGTTGATCTGCGTGACGAGCTCGTCCCAGGCGACCGGCTTCTTTTGCCAAATGCCGATCTTCGGATGTGGCGTACGCGCGACGTCCTCGCCCTCGATCATGAGTTCCTCGTAGAGCTTCTCGCCGGGGCGCATGCCGGTAAAGACGATTTTGATGTCGACCTCGGGCCGGAAGCCGGACAGCGTGATCATTTCACGGGCCAGGTCGACGATCTTGACTTGTTCGCCCATGTCGAGCACGAACACCTCGCCGCCGTGGCCCATCGATGCGGCCTGCAAGACGAGCTGGGACGCTTCGGGAATGGTCATGAAGTAGCGTACCATCTCGGGGTGGGTGACCGTCACCGGCCCGCCGCGTGCGATCTGCTCGCGGAAGATGGGGATGACGCTGCCGCTGCTGCCGAGGACGTTTCCGAAGCGGACCGTGACGAACTGGGTATCGAAGCGATCGTTGAGCCCCTGAATGTACAGCTCGGCGATACGCTTGGAACAGCCCATCACGCTGGTCGGATTGACCGCTTTATCGGTTGAGATCATGACGAACTTGTCGGCACCGTGCTTGACGGCCGCGTCGGCTATCGTTCGCGTGCCGTGAATGTTGTTTTTAACCGCTTCGCCCGGGTTGAGCTCCATCATTGGTACATGTTTGTGGGCGGCGGCGTGGACGACCGCGCTGGGGTGCTCTTGTGCGAAGACCCAGTCCAGTCGGCCGGCGTCTCCGATGTCGGCGATGTAGGGCACAACGTCGAGATCGGGCGTGGAGCGGCGTAGTTCGAGATCGATGCGGAAGAGGCTCGGCTCGGCCTGTTCGACCAAGACGAGACGTTGCGGCTTGAAACGCGCGATCTGCCGGCACATTTCTGAGCCGATCGACCCGCCGGCGCCCGTGACCATGACCGTGCGATTACGGATGAACTCGCCGATCTGATCGGTGTCGAGCGTGACCGGTGCGCGACCGAGCAGGTCGTTGATGTCGACGTCGCGCATCTCCTTGACCGAAGCTCGCCCTTCGATCAGGTCCGCGAGCGCGGGCAGGGTCTTGAAGCGCAAGTTCGTGCCCTGGCACAACTCGACCACGCGGCGCAATTCGGCCCGCGCGGCCGAGGGCATCGCGATGAGCAATTCGTCGACGGCGTGCTCCTCGGCGATGCGTTTGACGTCACGGATCGGGCCCAGCACGTCGAACCCGTGAATCTGAGCGCCATGCTTGCTGGTGTCGTCATCCAGGAAGCCGACCACGCGGTAGCGTTCGACCGGCATGCGCAGAATCTCGCGGGCGGCGTTCTCGCCGGCGTCACCAGCTCCCAGGATAAGCAGCTTAGGTGCTCCGCCCTCGACCACCGGTCGCACTTCCTCGTGATAAAGCCGGACGCCCAGTCGGGCGGCGCTGATCAGCGCTATGGTGCCGGCGAAATCGAGTAGGAAGACCGAATCCGGGAACTTTTCGTCGAATGGGTGGATGCCGAATATGGTTGCGTTTTGCAGGCCGTAGTAGAGCAGGAAGACGCCGAAGAATCCCCACCAGGCGGTGCGTGCAATGCGGAAGACGTCGCGCAGGCTGACATATTGCCAGGAGGCGCGCTGTGCGCCGGTCAGTACGAGTGCGACGAGCTTGATGCACAATACCGGGAGCAAGAGCGGGAGGCAGAACTCGGTGAGCCAATCGAAAGCGTCTGGATCGGGTGGAGTGGTTTTAACGACGAGTGACCGGATCCAGGTGAAAGGTCGTCCCAGGGTTGGGCTGTTCTTGAAGTTGTAGGCCAGCGCGAACGCCAGCACCCAGGAACAGGCGAACAGGAGCAAATGGGCCAGGACGCTCAGGAACAGGCGGTGGCGGCGTGACCAGTCGGTCCATAGCCGTCGAAGTGCCGAATTGCTCGCAGTATCACTCATGATCCGGCTTCCGGAAACAGGCGGACGCTCCACTGGCTCGGCAACTGGCAGGCCAGGCGCCCCGCGGAATTCCCCCGTCTTGTTCGTGGCCGGCTCACACCCACTGCGTTACGAGCCGCTGTTCTGCAAGGCTACGACGAAGTTCAGCAGGTCGGGCGTCTCGGTGGCGGCGTCGGCCAGTGTCTCCACGGCGCGCTGGGCCGATTGATTGAGGCGGATGGGGTCACCGAGTCGCCAGGCGCAGTAGGCAGCCAGGGCATGTGCCGTCGGCGATGACGGATTCAGATCGCCCGTTCGCAGGTAGCGTCGCATCTGGGTTTCCATGTACGCCGACTGATCGGCGCCGTCGATGGCATCGCCGAAGTATTCCGCCATCTCATCCCGGTTGCTGAGCAGGTCTGGGTTGCGTTTCCAGGCGTCGATCAGCTTGTTGGTCGCGTACATGGGGCGTTCCTGCTCCAGTGCGGCGTGAGCCATGATCAGGGGTGCAAGGTACGCGTCGTTGTCGAGTTCGTCCACCATGGTCAACTGCTGGACGGCGCGGCGGAGCTTATCCTCGCAGTCCACGCAACTGGGATACTGCCCGGTACGTGGGTCGCGCGGCTCGAAGGTTGCCTCGCGGAACAATTCCAGGCCACGCTCGCGGGCCTGCTCGATACGTTGGTCGACGATCGCCTCGACGCGTTGCGCCAACTTGGCTACCGGGGCGTCTTCGGCGGGTGGCAGTGTCGGTTCGAGCCCGAAGTAATTGGTGAAGCGCGTCGAACCCGGGTGCGGAGTGAATTCGTAGGCCATCGGGGATGGAACGTACATTCGGCTCACGCCGGGGATCCCGCGATCGAGGCTGACCGCATCCTCAACTCCCCTGATGATGCTGCTGCTGTTGAGTCCGGAATGGTGCAGAAGGGGATCGGTGGCAGAGGACGTTCCGTAGCTGGACATCAGCCCGCCACGGGCCACATCAAGCGTCGTCGCATAGCGTGACTGGCGTCGCGTGCCGCTGAATGAGAGGGATGGCTGTCCGATCAGGCTGGTGGATCGACTGGGCTGAATCGGATCGAGGTTGCGTGCTCGCGTGAATCTGCCGCCCATGAGCGCGGACGGGCTGCGTTCGGTCGGTCGGCTGTAGATCTCGGAGCGTATGCCCTGTCCAGAGGCCGACGCCGCCCCCCATAGCTCAGCCACCGCAAACGTCAGCAGGATCCAGACGGATTTCCTGATCATGTATGTGTCTCCGACGCAGTTACGGGACCTTGGTGAAAAGGGTCCCATACTGCCATTATACAGTTCATCGGACAGGCGCGGGGTGGAACCTCTCCCAGTGAAACCTCGAATCGATACGTTGGCCGGTACGGCCCGTGCGATGCAACGTTGACCCTGTCCCATTAGAACGCTAATGTGAACTGGAGCGGGCTGCAAGCGGCGGCTCGCTGCCGTGCTAACTCTGTTTCGGGCCTGGAGGTTATGAGAATGTCCCGCTTCAAGCTGCTTGTGCTACTGGTAGCCGTGTCGCTCGCTGGCTGCCCTGACGCGGTTCAGACTGATCTCAGCGATATCTGGGAGGGAATCGCCGGCGATCTTCTCACTGACGCTGGACGAACGACGGTTGACGTCGAGGACGGCAGCATCCGCGTGAAGGTCATCAGCGAAGCGCCCGTAGAGGCCCGCATCAAGGTCACTATGCGTGTTGCCGGTGCCCAGGTGCACTACGCAGAGCGTCGGATACCGGCCCATGGCACAGATATCATTATCGGTCCGGATCGGGCGGACTCTGTATTGGTGGAGGCCAGCCTGACGGACACTGCGCCGGTCGTTGAGCCGCTGCGTACCTACTTCCTGGGCACGGATTTCGAGAGCGGCGACATGCTGGTTGTCGTTGTCGAGCCGGAGGTTCAGGGCGAACCCGATGATGATGATGGTGAGGTTACCAGACCGACGTCGGAAGCGGTTGAGGTTGAGGTTATCGGCCTGGAGGAAGAAGTTCGGGTCAATTCTGGTGACTACGCATATTTCTCGGTTGTGGTTACCGGCGATTATTCCGGGGACGCGACGGTGGCGGTCTTTGCCGATTCGGACGCGATTCCGGGGAGCGGCAATGAGATTACGATCATCGCAGGTGTGGCGGCCGCCAGTGCCGTGCCGGTGGCGTGGCAGGTGGAGGGGGCGGCCCTGACGTGTTACCGGGTCTACGCGGAGGTTCTGGATGGGGCGGATCTGGCGCGCAGCGACGTTGCTGCTGGTCAGGTGTGTGTCAATAGTCCGCCGGCGTTGGTGTTCGACAGCCCGCGTCCGGAGCAGGCTGTCACGCTGGGGCGTTTGCTGCGGATCACCTGGGCCGGCCAGGATCTCGACGACAACGCGACGATCACGCTGTTGTTTGACCCGGATGACGAGTTCAACGGCAACGAGCAACTCTTGCGCAGCGACATTGCCGAGGACGACGCCGGCGATCGCGAATACTGGCTCGATACGGGCGCGTTCGGGGAATACTACAGTTTTCACATCATGGGCATCATTGACGATGGCCTGGTTGAGTCGGTCGTTCACGCCGGCCCGATCTGCCTGTCGTATGCGCTGGTTGGCCGGTTCACGCCTGAGGATCTTGAGTCGGGCGAGATTACGACGATCGTTGGCGAGTACTCGGCCGACGGCGGCTCGATGCCGGTGTCGAATCGGCGCTTTGGGGCTGCTCTGGATTGTTCCGGCAGCATCGAGCAGGGTAGCGGCGCGGACCTGATCGTATCCGATCCGGAGTCAGAGATGGCGCTGGCGCGGGGCACGCGCGGGTCGGCGTATTACTTCCAGAATGTGCAGATCACGATGGCCGACGCGGCGTTGGCCGGGGACGCATATCTGAAAATCATCTCGGAGCAGGATGGGGCAGGCACCGGGCGGGGTGTCGCGTTCATCGGCGACCAGGGCGGTCAGATCGAGGTGGGCGAGTTGTTGATCGGCGCACCGTGGTACCTGGCGGCGTCGTCGCTGCCGCGCGGCCTGTTCTATTATCTGGACGGTGCCGAGCTGCTGGCGTGGGGCTCCGGCGACACTGTGATGCCGCTGAGTTCCGTGACTGATCCGATTGTTGAACGCTCGTACGCCGAGGTGGGTGGCCAGTGTGGCTACAGCGTGACCAGTATTGGGGACGTACTCGGCAGCGGCGCGCCGGCCTATGCGGTCGGGGCGCCGGGCATGCCGGCCATGGCACGCGCCGGCGACGACGGCGTTGGCAAGGTGTACGTGTTCTGCGGCGGTGTGCCCACGGACGGCCCGATCAGCGCCAGCAGTCCAACGGTTTTCCAGAGCAGCACTTTCGGCGACTACACCGGCTACTCGGTTTGCAGCCTGGGGCTGGCCAATGATGATGAGTACGCCGATCTGGCGATTGGCACGCCGTACGGCCCTTCGGGTGAGCCCGGCTCCGGTATGGTGCACGCCGTCTTTCTCACGCCGATGCATTGCTCCGGCGGCTTTGGTCCGTACACACTCGGCGTCGAGGACCCGAAGGCGCCCGAAGCCCGGCTGTTCCACGGCATCAACGACGGGGATCTGACCGGGTGGTCCATCTCCTCGGGCGATTTCGACGGCAGCGGGTTGCCGGACCTGCTCATCGGCGCTCCAGGGTACGACCAGAATCGCGGGCGGGTGTACGTGCTCTTCGACGTGGGCGACGATTCCTGGCCGGCGGTGCCCGAGAGCATCGACCTGTCGTTGGTGGGTGACGAGTACTACGGGCTGGTGATTGATGGGCTGGCGATCGGTGATCAACTGGGTTATGCCGTCGCTGCCATAAGCGATTTCGATTGGGACGGGTACGACGACATTCTGCTGGGCGCCCCCGGGGCCGAGTCGGACCGCGGTGCGGCCTATCTGATCTACGGGGGCTACCTCGGCGGGTGGCGCGGGATGATTGACTTGGCCGAGCTGGGGACCTGTTACATGGATGGCTGCGAGTTTGTCGGGCCCGAGGGCGAGATCAGCCGCTTTGGTGAAGCCCTCAGCAGTGGTGACCTGGATGGCGACGGGTTCGGCGATGCGGGTATCGGTGCCCCAGGCGATTACTCCAACCCCGGTGCGGTGCACATAATTTACAGCCAGCCAGGGCATTACTCCCCGTAAGAGTCGGCATTTCGCACGGGCAAACTCGCCTGCGGTGGGTTTGCCCAGGGCACCCGACGCAGTCTGTCCCCCACCCTGTGCCGCGTAACGGGATGGGGACCCGACGCCAATGTTTGTCCGTGAACACATACCTCCCGGAGACGCAACATGCTGGTCGTGATGAGCACCGGCGCCACACCTGCGCAGGTCGACGCCGTCGCAGGGAAGATCCGCGACCTGGGTTATCATGCTCACGTCATTCCCGGCGCTATCCGCACCGCGATCGGCATCACCGGCAACCGTGGCCCGGAAGGACGCGACGTGCTGTCGATGCTACCCGGCGTCGAGGAGGTCGTCCGCGTCACCGTCGGTTACAAGCTGGTCTCACGCGAGACGCAGCCCGAGTCGAGCGTGTTCGACATCGCCGGCACTCGCGTCGGCACGGGTTTCACGGTTATCGCCGGCCCCTGCGCGGTCGAGAACGAGGCGATGATCCTCGAAACCGCGGGCGTGCTGCGTGAGCATGGCGTCAAGCTGATGCGCGCTGGCGCTTTCAAGCCGCGAACCAGTCCGTATGCCTTTCAGGGGCTCGGCATTGCCGGCCTGCGCATCCTCGAAAAGGCCAAACGTGAGACCGGCCTGGGGATCGTGACCGAGGTGCTCGACGTCGACCAGGTTGATCGCGTGGCCGAGGTGGCCGACATTCTCCAGGTCGGTACGCGGAACATGCAGAACTATGCTCTGCTGCGCCGGCTGGCTACGAGCGGCAAGCCGGTGCTGCTCAAACGCGGGATGGCGGCTACCGTCGAGGAATGGCTGCTGGCGGCCGAGTACATCATGGCCGGCGGAAACCGGCAGGTGATTTTGTGCGAGCGGGGCGTGCGAACGTTCGCCGACCACACGCGCAACACGCTGGACCTCTCGATTGTGCCGGTGGTCAAGCACCTTTCGCATCTGCCGATTCTGATCGACCCGAGCCACGGGACGGGGCGGGCGGAATACGTGCCGGCAATGTCGCGGGCGGCACTGGCGGCAGGGGCGGACGGCTTGCTGATTGAGGTGCATCCCGATCCGCGTAACGCACTATCGGACGGGCAGCAATCGCTGGATTTGCCCGGGTTTGGCGAGCTACGCGCGTCGCTGCAACCGTTGGCACAGGTCCTGGGCGTGGAAATCATGTAGCGCGGTGCTGCTTTGGTCGGGTGGGCAATCGGCGCGGTTAGCGCCGTCTCCGCAAGAACAGGCCCAGCAGGAGTCCGATGGTCGCTGTCGGCTCGGGTACAACCGCGCTGATGGTGAAGCTGAAGCGATATCCGCCGGCGCCGTCATTGGCGGTGTAGGTCGGGACGGCGATCGAGAGCGTGTCTTCGGTCGGCAGCAGCCAGCGCGTGCCGACGACAGGTGCGCCGTTCATTCCGTCGGGCACGTATTCCAACTCGACGACGTATTCACGAGTGGGGTTGGGCGGGGCCCAGGAGGCCGGCTCGAAGGTGATGTACATTTCGTCGGCCGAGTAGTTGGGTGTAGCCCAAAGGTGGATCGGCGACCAGATCTTGCTTTCGTCTTCGGCGAGCGATGCGCGGAAGTCTGAGAAGTAATATCCGGTGCTGCCTTCCCAGTCGGTGGCGCCGCGCTCGTGGTAGACACCCGCGTAGCCCGCGTTGTTGTTACCCACGAGGAAATCGAGATCTTCATCCCAGTTGTCGGTGGCACCTGACCAGGTGCCGATGAATCCGCCGTTTCAGCAGGATTCTCCGAAGGCGAACATGTAGCCGATATCCTCGGCGGCAGGTGATCTTGGCAGGAGGGCTGCCAGGAGAAAAGCGGCGGGCAGTATGTGGTAACGGAATCGCATTGTCACTCCTGGCGGGCGCATAGTAAGACCGCCGATGGGCTCGCACTCGTTAGGTTTTAGGCACCTGATCAGGGAGTTTTCAAGTTTTGTTGGTTGATAACCTGGGGGTATTAGCCGGTTGGCTCAGAGATGGTGGGGGTTGCGCATGGCAAGGCCCGCACCGGGGCGTTGCGCGCTCCGGGGCGGACCTTGATTGAAAGTTGCTTTGACGCGGGTCGCTAACGGGCCGAACCGACGAGCAGTTGTACGAACGGGTCGATGTCGTCGAAGTTTATCGAACTGTTGAGGTCGCAGTCGGCATTGAACCACTCGCATTCGGGATACTCTGCTTCATAGGCCTCCTGACCGACGAGTGCCAGGACGAAGCCGTCGATATCGTCGAAGTTGATGAACGTGTCACAGTTCATGTCGCCAGGAGTGGTGGGGAGGCAGTCGTTGTCATACTCGTGCGTCCCGGGCGTAGTGAGCGTGAGGAGGAGATACTCGGGGTTGTCGCCCTCGAGGCTGTCCTTGCCGCCGACGAGCCATTCCTCTTCGACGAAGACGCCGTTGTTACCCTGGTTGAAGGCCGGCAGGCGGTAGGAGTAGCCGTCTTCGTAGATCCAGTTGCCGTAGTTGACGCCGAACTCTCCGTAGATGTCGAGCAGGTTGGAGCCGTCGGCGGTGTCGGTGAGGATGTAACGGTCGTTGCCGTCGCCGAACGCTACGTTGGTGTAGAAGTCGGCATCGAAGCCGAAGATGGACGGAAAGGCTCCGGTGCAGTTGCCGCCCTCGTTTGAGTTAATGACGAAGGCCTGTCCGGCGCGGATGGTTTGTCCGGTCAGATCGACGTCGACGGTGGTATCGGTGCTGGAGTCCATCTGGACGATGATGCCGCCGGCGGTGAAGGTGAAATCGGTCAGGCCGGTGTTGGCTATTTCGATGAATCGTGGGCAGCCTCCGCTGAGTGTGGCGTCGACGACCTCGCTGATGATGAGGCAGGCGGGCACGGGTTCGGCACAGGGGTTCGGATCGCAGTCGGTGCCGTCGCCTTGATATGCGCCGCCCATTCCGGTGCAGTCGTCCTCGCTCTCGATGGTGCAGTTGCCGGCGAGGCAGCAAGCTCCGGTGGCGGGCCCGCCGAAGAACTCGACCTCGCTGAGCATCATGTAGCGGCTGGAAGAGAAGCTGTCGTCCAGCAGCGTGATCTCGATGGTGGTGCCGATGAGGTCACAGTCAGTGAAGGAAGCGGCGAAGGGAGCTCCATCTGAGGGGTTGGGGACTTCGTAGCTGAGGGTCGTGCCGCCCATGACGAATTCGACGTCGGTGGGCGGATAGACACCGCCGGAGCCGTTGGAATCATCCAGGTGGAGCGTGACGGTGTCGATGTGGACGAGCTCGGCGAAGTGGAAGGTGATGGTCGGCTCGATAGTGTGCCAGCCGACGAAGGGGACGTTGTCGTTATCCCAGTTCTCGGTTGCGAGGACCCCGTCGGTGAGGTCGCCGAGGCCGTCGGTGAGTTCGGCGAGAGATTGGGTGTTGTCGCCGTTGCCGTCGTACTCGTCGTCGTAGTAGCTGTAGGAGCCGGTTTCACCGTTGAGCATGTCGTAGCTGGTTGGCAGGACCATGTTGACGGTGCGGAAGCTGAATGGGGTTGACCAGTCGCCGTCTCCGCAGCCGTTGATTCCGCGGACGCGCCAGAAGTAGAGCGCATTGGTGTCGAGGGGTTCCTCGACAGTGTGCGTGGTGCCGTTGACGGTGCGGGCGTAGACGACGTTGGCGAAGTTGACGTCGGTTGCGATTTCGAGGTCGTAGTTGAGGGCGTCGCTGGCCTCGGACCAGAGCGTCTCAGGTCGCACGGGCTGCCCCTCGACGCCATCGGCCGGGTTGGTCAGGGCGGTGGTGCCCGGGATGGCGGCGGAAACGCCCAGGCCGACGTTGGCATATTCGGTGTAGCTTCCGCCCGTGGCGCTGATCTCGATCTCGTAGTCGCCGGTGGCGGTGGAGCCGGTGTCGCTGACGGTCATGGTCGAGGTGAAAGGCGGGGCGGCGTTGTTGACGCTGAAATGGACGGTGCTGCCGGCGGGGTGACCGCTGGCGGACAGCGTTACCGTGTCGCTGAAGCTGCCGAGCTGGCTGATCTCAACCGTGTAGGTGGCCTCGTCCGGAGCGCAGATGCTCTGGGTGGCGGGGATGGCTTCGATTTCGAAGCCGTCCAGGTTGCAGGCGGCGGCGGCGGAGAGGTCGGTTTCAACGTAATCGCCTGGCAGGCCGAAACCGCCGGAGAGTCCGATGATGAGGTTGGTGCAGTCGATCTGCAACCAGGTGCAGCGGATGGTACCGTCGAAGAACATTTCGACCTGCACGGTGTTGTCGTTGTCGGAGCTGAACTCGGGAACTTCGAGGTAGGTGACGACCATGCGGTCGGAAAGTTCGAGGTAGCTGATGGTTCCGCCGCTGCTGGGGTTGAGGTCGTTGAGCATCAACGAGATGCGCGCCTGGTCAAAGTGGTTCTCCAGGTCCACGCTGTACCCGGTGTCGGCGGATTCGAACGTCAGATAGCCGTTGCTGCCGATCCAGAAATGGTCGTAGCTCGTGCCGTAGAGCACAACCGGGTCGCCGGTGAGATCAACGCGGCTGGCCGAATCGTCGTCGAGGGAGAGCTCGGTGCCGCCGGCGGGGTCGGTGGGCAATTCGGTGGCTGGCAGACTGCACATGGCATAGTGGCTGCCTCCGCCGTCCGGCCAGAACATCAGGGTGGTGTTCTCCAGGTCGGTGCTGCCATCGAACTCTTCGGTGAAGTAGTCCGGCTGCTCGATCGTGATGAAGCTGTAGGCCGAGGAGAAGCCGCTCTCTCCGCAGCCGTTGATGGCCTTGACGTGCCAGAAGTGCTCGGTGAGGGAGTCGAGATAGGAGCCCACGGTGTGGTTGCTCTCGGGGACGGTTGCGGTGTAGACGACGTTGCCGAAGCCGGAGTCGGTGGCAACCTCGATGTCGTACTCGAGGGCGGCGTCATTGGGCATCCAGGAGAGCGTCGGAGTGCGGGCGACGTCGAAGGCACCGTCGGTCGGGGAGACGAGGGTTGGCGCGTCGGCGACGCTAGTGGAGATGTTGAGCGTAACGTTGAGGACGCGCTGCATCGAGGCCGACGTGGCCGTAATCTCGATGGTGTAGCTGTTGGCCGGGGCGCTGCTGAGATCGTCGATGGTCATTATCGACGTGAATGGCGGGGCCTGGGTGTTGACGTCGAAGTCGACGCTGGCACCCAGGGGGAGGTCCGTCGCGGACAGCGTCACCGGCTCGGAGAAATCACCGAGCTGGCTCACGTCGAGCGTGTAGGCGGCTTCGGTGTCGGGCGGAACACACAGGTCGTGAAGGGTCGGGGTGGCTTCGAGGCCGAAACCGTCCGGCTGTGGTAGCAGCAGGGCGGGGTCGCCGAGGATGACGAACATCTCGGCCATGTTACGCTTGACATCGTCACTGAAGTCGTCGTTGTTATCGAAGCAGGCCATGCCGGCCTGCCACGCCGGCCCGATTTCCCAGATGTTGTTCACGAACATGGCGCGGAAGAAGCACTTCTCCACCTGTCGCGAGGAGTCCCAGGCATCGCCGCCGTAGTAGATGTAGGTTGATGCGGAAATGTAGGCGGCCGCACCGGCATTGGTCCGCCGGATCCAGGTTTCACCGCAGCATTCGCCGGTGGGGTAGTTGGCCGTATTGCACGAGAAGCCGAAGACCAGGCCGTAGAGTCCCTCATTGGTGAGGCTGTTAACATCGGACTGGTCGAAGGAAGGGGTCCACCAGCCGCTGGAGCTGCTGTGCCCGAAGTAGACCATGAGCAGGGTGCCGTTCTCGACGGCGTCAAAGACATCGGAGGTGCCGCCGCCCTGGTTGGCGTAGATGCGTATGGGGGTGTAGTCGGCGGGTTCGATGTAATTGGTGATGACCCAGTCGTGGGTTTCCTCGGCCTCCGCGGAGGTGTCGCTGGTGGCGAGGAAAGTAGCGCGTGAGACATATTCGGGGTCTGAAAACACGCCTGATTCGACCTTGATCGTCTTGTCGACGACGGCTTGAAGTTCGGTTTCAGAGCTCACGGAGAATCGTCCGATGGCGATCTCGGGATGCCAGTCGTCGCCGGAATCCATGCAAGCATAGGGTAGGTCGGTAGGAGCACTCTTGCTGCCGCCGCCGGTCCAGTAGGGGACATCCGACGTGTCACCCACCAGGAGGATGTACTTGGGCGCGTCGGCCGTGCCCCAGAGCGACGCGATGTGGTTCTTGATGGTGGTGTTGGATGTTCCGGAGGCAACGACGTAGGTCATGACGTTGAAGCCCTGCCCGCTGCGATGAGCGATGAACTCGTTCAGCGGCGTGGTGCCGTTGAACTGCTCGCCGGTGATGACGAGGTAGTTTCCTTCGCGTGCGTCGGCCGCCGGCGGCGCGGCGACTATCAGGGCGGCAGCGGTCAGAATGGTTAGTGTGGCTGACAGGCTCATCGATAAACAGCGCATCCGAAATCTCCTTTCCCCTAGCAGGTGCCGGCCATGGCGTGCCCGCCAGTACCGATTGGTAGGGGTCCACCGAGAACTAAACGATCGGGGCGGCACGTGGGGCAGTTGCGGGGTGCAAGGGGCGCGCCGCAATGCGCACACAAGACCATCGACCCGGCATGAGTTGTCCCAGCGCAGCACGAGAACAAGAGCAATCCTCTCCAGTGCGTTCGACGGCAGGTAAGGCCGACCGAACCGCCTGGCCGGCTGACGTCCTATATCAGCGGGCGTCAACACCTTTAGCAATGTCACGATAGCACAAGGACTACGGCGATTGCAAACAGAATACGAGCGGCCATACGGGTTTACGCGCCGTCGGTGCCAGGCCGGGACGGCTCGGGGAAATCAAGCCGACAACCACACCTGCCGATGCGCCAGCCGTGCACGATCCCCTTACATACAGTGCTGTGGCCACGCCACCGCCGGCCACGCTCCCGCTCGCGATGCACGTGCCAGATTATCGGCGGTTTTTGGGGCCGACATTGGCGGACGTGCTGGCGGTTATCCTGGCGCTGTGGCTGGTGCACGTTGGTACGGGTGGGTTCTTCGCTGATCCCGGAACACTTTGGCATATCCAGACCGGGCAGATCATCGTCGACAGCGGGGCCGTCCCGCGGGCGGATTCGTACAGCTACACGCACTTTGGCCAACCGTGGGTGGAAACCCAGTGGGGGGCGGATGTACTGCTGTACGGGCTGTATAGCGTCGGCGGATATACGCTGATCATGATCGCGACGGTTGCGCTGCTGGTCGGGTTGTTTCGCTGGGTTTATAGGACGCACGTGGACGCCGGCGGCTGGCCCGCGGTCGGGATGATCGTCACTCTGCTGGCTGCGCTCGCTGCATCGGGACACTTTCTCGCCCGGCCTCTGTTGGCGACCACTATCGGCGTGCCGCTGTGCTACTGGTGGGCGTCGCAGTATGCCCGCGGCAAGCTGGCGTCGCGACGCGTGTGGTGGCTGGTGCCGGTCGCGATCGTTGGATGCAATCTGCACCCTGGCATGCTCGGCGGGATCGTAACGGTTGGTTTAGTTGGGACCATTCTGACGGCACAAGGGTTGTTTCTGCGTGAATCGCTGCGCCGGCGCGAGCACATCCGTCGCGGGATCGTGCTGATTGCCGTCGGGATCGGTATGGGCATCGGTTCGCTGATCAATCCCTATGGGATCGCCTGGCACGGATGGGTAACGCGTCTGATGGGTAGCGCTGTGCTGGGCCAGCATATACAGGAGTGGCAGGCGCCGGCCTGGGGTGACGTTGATACGCGCGTGACGGTGTTGCTGTTGGTGTTGGCGGCGACGGGTGTCGTGGTGCGCCGGCGGGGCGTGTCACTGGCCGAGGCGGGGGTGTTGCTGTTCTGGCTGTTTGAAGCGTCGCGAAGTTATCGCCACATGCCGCTGGTGGTGATCATGCTGGCGTTACAGATGGCGCGGATCTTCGGCGACTCGACACGTACCTGGCGGCCGCCGAAATTGTTGGCCGAGCGTTTGCCGCTGTTTTCGCCGGCGATTCGCGACCGCGAACGCAATACGCCGGGCGGAGCGGTGAGCGTTGGCCTGGTAATCGTACTGACGGGATTGTGCCTGGCTGGTGTGCGTCTGCCGGCGCTGGGGCTCGGTACGGCCGGCCCGCCGACGGAGCGGTATTCGATGGGGTCGATTGCCCACTTGCGGCACCACCCGCCGGCCGGGCGGGTTTTCAACGATATCAATTTCTGCGGGTTGCTCATTCGCGAGCTGCCGAGTGTGCCGGTGTTCATCGACGATCGGTACGGGCTGCACGGCGTGGCGTTTGTCGAGCGATATATAGAGGTCATGCGCGATCCGCAGTGCGGAGCGGCCGAGCTGTTCGACGAGTACCGGATTGACACGGTGATCGTGCAGTCGGCGGCGCCGTTGTGCGGCTGGCTCGCTGAGCGGTCGGGTTGGCGGCAGACGTATCGCGACCAGGTGGCGACCGTGTTTCGCCGCGATTACGACGAGGGTGTTTCATCATGACACGTGTTGAGACCGCGAGTGTGGCTGGGCCGGGGCAAACGCCGGCGGCGACCGTCGGCTCGTTTGATTTGTCGATCATCATTCCGACGTTTAACGAGGCTGAGAATGTGCCGGTGCTGCTACGCCGGCTGGCGAAGGTGTTGACTGGGACGCAGATTCCCGCGGAAGTTTGGATCGTTGATGATGCGTCGCCGGACGGAACGGCGGAGGTCGCCCGGCAAGTCGACGTGCCGCTGGTGGTGCGGGTGATTGAGCGGAGCGGACCGCGCGGGTTGAGCCCGGCCGTCGTGGACGGATTGCGCGTGGCGCGGGGGACGCACGTTCTGGTGATGGATGCGGACTTGCAGCATCCGCCGGAGGCGATTCCGAAGCTGCTCGGTGCGTTGCGCGCGGGTGCGGATTTCGCGATCGGGTCGCGCTATGTGGCCGGCGGGGCGGCGAACGAATTCGGCTTGCTGCGCGTTTTGAACAGCAAGATCGCGACGTGGATGGCGGTGCCGCTGGTCGGTAGCGGCGTGCGTGATCCGATGGCGGGGTTCTTCTGCTTTCGGCGGGCGGACGTCGACGCGGAAACGCTGAACCCGGTCGGGTACAAGATCGGCCTGGAATTGTTGGTGAAGTCGTCACCCGGGCGCGTGGTGGAGGTGCCGATCGATTTCGGTAGCCGGCACGCGGGGCAGAGCAAGCTGAGCTTCGCGGAGCAACTGAGTTACCTTCAACACCTGCGGAAGTTGTATGCGCACCGCTGGCCGACGGCGAGCCAGGCGGCGTTGTACTGTGCGGTGGGTGCGTGCGGGATGGTGGTGGACTTGGCCTGCATGACGGTGCTGATGACGCTCGGCGTGGTTTTCTCGGCCGCGCGTGTGGCGAGCATTCTGGTGGCGCTGGTGGGGAACTTTGTGCTGAACCGGGCGATTACGTTTCCGGAGGCGAATCGGCGGGCGTGGCGATCGCAGTTCGTGAAGTACGCGCTGGTGTGCATGATTGGGCTGGTGTTGAATTGGGGCGTTTCGACGGGGCTGTACCACGCATTGCCGGCCTGGCACGGGGCGTACCTGTTGTTCTGCCTGGTAGGCATAGTGGCCGGCACGGCGAGCAATTTCCTGCTGAGCAAGCACATAGTTTTCCGCGCGGGCCGGTAGAGGGGCGTAGCGGGAACGTAGCAATAGCCGGCGGGGGGGGGAGGAATGGGCGATACTGGGCTCGAACTACCCGGTGAGCGGGGGATTGTAACCAACAACGACGGCGAGGCTTACGACGGTGTGTCCGATGGATGCCCCGGGCCGGTAGGGGGGCGCGCTGCACAGGGCGCTGCACAAGGCGCTGCACTACCCGACGCCGACCCGGATCTGGCCCGCATCGTAGCGGCCTGGCCGGAGCTGGACTTCGAGACGCGCCAGCGGGTGCTGGTGCTGGTGGGGAGCGTAGCGGGCGACACCATAACCGAAACCCCCGCTGGCGACCCTGGCAAGGCGGGTTCTGGAGGTGGCGTCGCCGCAGGAGCGTGGGCGTAACGCTGCGGTAACGCTGGAGCGCTACCCGGGGGTAGGGTAAATCAAGACATTTCTACTCTTGATTATCTCCCGTTCCCAAAGGATTTCGCGTCCGCGAAACTCTCATGAGGGTCGGCAACCGGCGCCCCGGTTGCTTAGACTCTGAGTTCACCCTTAACATCAGCCGGCGGCCTAGCTAGCCGCCGTTGCGCAACTGGGCGGGGTGTGTGCCGGGTCCCTTCCTCCCGGCGCGCTCCCGGCCCCCTAAGGAAGGATTCGATGCACACAAAACAGCGGGAAGTGCTGGCCGAGCTGGCCGACGCACTCGACGTGCTGCTTCGATGCGTGGATAACTACATGCGGCCGGAAGAGGATGGGTATCGGCCAATGACGCCGTTCCACGCCCCAATTATCAATGACGGAATCGCGCGTGTAATGGACGCGGTTAGGAGAGCGGAAGGCATACCGCCTGTGGGCAACGTCGTCCATTGCGCAATCAACAATCCACAACTTGTTGCAATCATTTGTGTACTTACTGGGCACTTCGCGATTTCTGCGAAACGATGGAATGCAACACAGGCTGGCGAGGATTGTCCGTACTTTCCGATCGATGGAACAATAGCGCGCGAAACTGTCAGTGACCTGCGCCGGCAGCAAGCTGCCTTGCGGGAGTTGCTCCAGGAAGGTGAAGACGACGCCGGCGGGGAGCGGCCCGAAGCGGCGACGCAATCGGCATCGCCAGGGCTGACACTGTCGGAACGCGCGGTGCTTCAAGGGCTGTACGAATTCGGCCCCGAATCCCCAGCGCACATTGCCAGCGTGGCCGAACGCATGGAAGTAAAGCGTTCCGACAGCGTGGTGCGCAAGGCTGTGAAGCGACTAATCGAACTCGGTTTGGCAGAGAGACCGGAAGGTGAGAGAAACGGGGCGCGGCTCACGATTGCCGGGCGGGACATGGCCCGGAAGATTGCCGATTGATTGCCGCTTAACTACCGCTTAATTACCGGATCGTGAGTTACTTTTGTTGGCATGACGAACAAACATGCCAACACGAGCGAAGTAGTGTCTTTGCCCCGCGCCGCCCGGATTCTCGGGGTGCCAGCGAAATGGTTACGTGAAGAAATCGAGGCCGGTCGGCTGCCAGGGCTGCGCGCCGGCCGCCAGACGATACTGGTGCACACGCCCACGGTCGCCGCGCTGTTGGCGGAGCGGGCACGGGACGGGGGTGACAAATGACTGAGCGCGGCACAGTGTCGGCGGCGGCCCCAGGCGGGGAGCAGCTCCTGGACGTGCGCGAAGTGGCTGGGCGGCTCGGCGTCAGCCCCCGCATGGTGTGGAAGCTGCTGGCGGCCGGCCGACTGCCGGCGCCGGTGAAGCTCGGGTGCCTGAGCCGGTGGCCGGCTTCAGAAATTGACCGCTGGATTCGCGCTGGCTGCCCCGCTGCGGAAGGGGGTAAAACGTGAGCCCTGTTGAGTTATTGCTGTCGAAACTGCCCGGCGCAAAGCGCAATGACCGCGGGTGGGTGGCGCGCTGCCCGGCACACGATGACAAGCGGCCGAGCCTTTCGGTTTCTGAGGGCGGAGACGGCCGCGCGCTGGTGCATTGCCACGCCGGTTGCGCGCCTGAGGCAATCACCGCGGCACTGGGGCTGACTCTGGACGATCTGGCGCCGGAGCGCTCGGGCCCTACGCGGCCCAGCTCGGCGCCGAAAAGACAGACCCGATCCACGCCCCCATCGAAGGTATTTAAAACTGCAAACGACGCGATGGCCGCGCTCGAGAAGACGCTCGGCCAACGAACTGCACTGTGGACATATCGCGGCGCTGACGGCGAGCCGGTCGGCGTAGTGCTGCGGTGGAACCTGCGCGGCGGCAAGAAGAATATCCGCCCGGTAAGTCGGACGCCGGCGGGCTGGATCATCGGTGGGATGCCAACGCCCCGGCCGCTCTATCAGCTTCCGACACTGGCGAATGTGCAGCGGGTTTTCGTGACCGAAGGGGAGAAGTGCGCGGACGCGGTGATTTCTCTCGGGCTGATAGCCACGACTTCGCCGCACGGTGCGCAAAGCGCCAGTTCGGCCGATTGGTCTCCGCTGGCCGGCAAAGAGTGCATTCTCTTACCGGACAACGATAAACCGGGCGAGGAGTACGCCGCGACCGTGGTAGGCGAGCTATCGAAGTTGACGCCAGCGCCAACCGTCAAGGTTTTGCACCTGGACAATCTGCCCCGTGGTGGCGACGCCTTCGACTTCATCGCAATGCAACGCAATGCGGGCGCCTTGAATGATGACGATATCCGGGCGCACCTGGAACGGTCGGCCGATCGTCTTTCGCCGGTGGAGCTGGAAAAGCCTCAACCGGCAATAGAGTCGTTCCGGTCCTTTCCGGTCGATGTGCTTCCCGACCGCATGCGTGTCTTCGTTGAAGCGGTGGCGGCGGCGACGGGTACGGACCCGGCTTTTGCCGCAATGGCGGCGCTCGTGGTGGTCGCGGGCTGTATCGGTAATCGCGTCGCGGTGCTCGTGAAATCCGGGTGGGTTGAACCGGCGGTGCTGTGGGGCGTGCTGGTCGGACGTTCGGGCACCACGAAAAGCCCCGTGCTCAAGCTCGTGACGCGCGCGCTCATCGACTTGTTCAAGGCGGCGCGGCGCGCCTTCACCGACGCCATGAAGGAATATCAGCGTGAAGTGGAGCGACATAATGTTCGGTTGGCCGAGTGGAAGAAATCGCAGCGCAACGGCCCGCCCACGGACCCGCCCGACGAACCCGAACGCCCGATTGAACGTCGGCTGCTCGTGTCGGATATCACCGTCGAAAAGCTCGGCGTGCTCTTGGCAGAGAACCCGTTGGGATTGCTGCTGGTCCGCGACGAACTGGCTGGGTGGATTGGCAGCTACGACCGCTACGCGTCCGGTGGAAGGGGAAGCGACCAACCGGCGTGGCTGAGCATGCACGATGCGGGCTCCGTCTCTATCGACCGCAAGACTTCCGGCAGTTTCTTTATCGACCGCGCGGCTGTGAGCGTGCTTGGAAGCATCCAACCGGGCACCTTGGCGCGTAGCTTTGGGACGGCTGAGCGCGAAGCCGGCTTGCTCGCCCGCGTGCTGGTAGCGTACCCGCCGGACCTGCCGGCGCTGTGGACGGAAGCGGCCCTGTCCGATAACGTGGCCGCGGAATGGCGAACGCTGCTCGAAGCGCTGCTGGCCCTGCCCGCGGCTGTCGATGAGGACGGGGACCCCCGACCACGGTTTATTCCAATCGCGAGGAAAGCGAAGGCACTGTGGGTTGAGTGGCACGACCGCCACGCGCGCGAGCTGGTGGATATCAGCAATGATGACCTGGCCGCGCACTACGCGAAGCTGAAAGGCGCGTGCGCTCGTATCGCGCTGCTGTTCGCGTGCGTGGAAGTGGCGGCCGGCGGCGATGCCGTCGCGTGCATCAGCGAGGACGCGATGCGGCGAGCTATCGCCGTGGTCGAGTGGTTCAAAGGCGAAGGCCGGCGCGTGTACGCCGTCCTGGGCGAGAGTGAGGAAGACCGCGCCCGTCGCCGACTTACCGAGTGGATCGAACGTCGGGGCGGCGCTGTCAGTGTCCGCGATTGGCAACGCGCCCGATCGCACAAGACGGCCGGCGACGCCGAAGGGGAGCTAAACGAACTGGTCGAGGCGGGCTACGGCCAGTGGCACGTTCCACCGCAGACTGGACGCGGCCGGCCCACAAAGCGTTTTGTCCTGACACCTGACAATTCTGACACTGACAAAAACCCGTCTGGCGGCCCGGAAACACCAATTGTGTCAGTGTCAGAAGCGTCAGACGGTGACGATTGGGGTGAACTGTGACGGCCGCCCTGGACACGCCGGCGGTGCTGCTCGCCGAGTTGACCGGGCTGGGCATTGAATTGCGGGCCCGCGGGGATCGGCTGCGGTTTCGGCCGCAATCGGCGATGACGCCAGACCTGGCCGAGCGTGTTCGTACCCACAAGCCGGGGCTGCTGACGCTGCTCGCCGATACCCCGACTGAATCGCGGGGCGCCGGCGAATCAATCGGCCACACGGTCCCCGGAGCCGAGCTGGTAAGCGTCCAGCGCACCGCCCCGGAACCCCCGCCGGTTGACGCAGCAGCGTGGCCCACGGCCGACGATGCCGGGACGTTGCCCGGGGCTGTCGCGGCCCTGGCCCGCAAGCGGGACGGCTGGACGCCGGCAATGTGGCGGGCCCGGCTGTTGTGCCTGGCGGGTAGATGCGCGGGGCTGCACCCGGCCCGGGCTGGCGAGTTGCGGCGTGCCGCTATCGCGTTGACGCCCGAGCTGGCCGAAGCGCTCGAGGAACGTGCCGCGATCATGGAGCACGACGCGGGCTTGTCGCGTGGCGACGCCGAAGCCGCAGCGGTGGATGATACATTGAGGATTATCTGGCCGGCGGTTGGATGATGAGCAAGTGCGACCATGCGGTGGGGTGGGTGATGCGGGCCAATCAACGCAACTCCCGGCCGCGGCGGGAAATAGGTGGTGCCGAGCTGGCCTTCGAGCAGCTCGCCGAGACGCCCAGGCGGCTCCGGTTTTCACGATGGACAGGCTACGAAGCGAATTGACACCGCGGGGGCGAATGAGGTAGGGTCGAGATATGGCAAGGCGACGATCCATGCGGAACGTGCTGCTGGCGGGAATCAAACGAGACGGCCGATCCTTGAAAGCAATTGCCGAGTGCGCGGGGTTGGACCGGGCGCAACTATCGCGATTCGTGGCGGGCGATCGTGACTTGGTGCTGCACAACGCCGACAAGCTGGCCCGCGTGTTGCGGTTGCATCTGGTGCCGGAAGATCAGGTCAAGGGGGCATCCAATGGCTAGCATCCAGAAACTGACAAGCGGACGCTGGATTCTCCAGTACGTGGACCGCGACGGCGGCCGGAAGACGATTTCGCTCGGCCGGCGTATGTCGGAGCGGAGCGCCCAGCATTGCCAGTGGCACATAGAGCAGCTCGTAGAGGCGTCGATTACCGGCGTGGCGGTGCGGGGGACTACGGCGGCGTGGGTGGCCGATCTGGGGGCAACGTTGCACAGCCGGCTGGCAGCTCACAATCTCGTGGAGCCGCGCGAACCTGACCCGGCCGAGACCGAGTCGGCGCCGGCCGCCCTAACGTTGCGGACGCTGATCGACGATTACATCCGGGCCCGGACAGACGTGAAGCGCTCAACGATCTGGACCTTCCAGCGGGTGCGGAACCACATGGTGAAGTTCTTCGGCGCCAAGCGGCTCTTGACGGAGATTTCGCCGGGCGATGCGGACGACTTCGCGCGCTGGCTGGTGAATCCGAAGGGCGGGCATGTCGCGGTCGCGACGGCGCGCCGGACCATCGGGCGGGCCAAGCAAGTGTTCACGTACGCGGTGCGGCGGAAACTGGTGGAGTCGAATCCCTTTCAGGATCTGGCGGCCAGTGTGCCGGCGAACCGGGCCCGTGACTATTTCGTCAACGGGGAGGACGTTGAGCGCATCATAGAAGCCGCGCCAGACGCCGAATGGCGGGCTCTGATCGCATTGAGCCGGTGGGGTGGGCTTCGGATACCCAGCGAAGCGCTGGCGCTCACGTGGGGGGATATCGACTGGCACCGGAAGCGTATGGTGGTGCGGTCGCCGAAGACGGAGCACCATGAGGGCGGGGCGTATCGCACGGTGCCGTTGTTCCCCGAGCTTGAGCCGTACCTCCACGATGCTTTTGTCGCGGCCGCGGATGGGGCGGAACACGTGATAACGCGCTACCGTGACCGTGGGGTGAATCTGCGGACGCAGTTTGCGAAGATCATCAGGCGGGCGGGTTTGTCGCCGTGGCCGAAGCTGTGGCAGAACATGCGAGCGAGCCGGGCTACGGAGCTGGCCGCCCAGCACCCGGCCCACGTGGCCGCGGAATGGATGGGGCACAGCCGGCTGATTGCCGAGCGGCACTATCTGCAAGTCCGGGAAGCCGACTTTGAAAAAGCGCTGCACAGGGCGCTGCAGCACACGCGCGCCGGAGGGTGCACGGCGGTGAACGGATCAGGGGGTGAAGAGGGAAAACCGGCGAAATTCGCGTCAGAACGCCGATGTGCACGTGTGTGCAACAACGGCGATGATAGGGGACTGGGCGATACTGGGCTCGAACCAGTGACCTCGTGCATGTCGAGCACGCGCTCTAGCCAACTGAGCTAATCGCCCGGCTGTGTTTCCTATCGGCAAGGGCCGCGGCCGTCGCCGAGAATCAATTAGTTTGCCCGCAGTCGCGTAGGCTGTCAAGCCGAGCGGGGCCGGATATTGAGGTGTCATGCCCCCAGATCGGGCGAGAGCGGCCACGGGCAAATTCCGGTAATCATGGCCGCCGGACGCGTAACAACGTGTGGTGGGCGGTCGGTCTTCGGCCACAGGCTATTAGCCTGTGCCACACTTCAACTCCCCACGCCGTGCTGCGCGACGGCATGTGGCACCCGCAGAAGGCATAACAACGTGATAACGTAACAACGTGTGGGGGGCGGTTGGTCCACAGGCTGTTAGCATGTGCCACACTTCAATCCCCCGCGGTCGGTGGGGTCGCCGGCTTGGATGGTGCGGGGGCTTAGTCGACGCCAGGGTAGTAGCGGAGCAGGGGGACATCGTCCTGGTTATCGGCAACGTCGTCGAAGACGCGCCAGAACTTAAGGTCGTCGTCGGCCGTGTCCAGCGTGGCGACCGTACACACGCGGGCTCGGTGCAGGGCGCCGGGGTTGATCAATCGCGTGCGGCCGACGCGCTGGTCAGAGGCGATGTGGGTGTGTCCGTGGAGGATGTAGTCCCAATTGTCGGCCTCGGGCGGGAGGTGCCCGGTTTCGATGAGGCTGTTGGCGAGGGCGTAGAACTGGGGCTCGTGGCCGTGAAAGACCGCGATAGAGCGGCGGTCGTATTGGAGTCGCAGGGGCGGGGCGGCGTTGAGTTTGAGTCCGATAGAGGCGGCGTACCTTTCGAGAGAGGCGTCGGGGTAGTCGGTGTTGCCCATGACGAGGACGGCGTCGAGGCCGGCGAATTCGCTCAGCACGCCGGCGCCGCCGATGTCGCCGCAATGAACGAAGACCTGGGTGCCGAGCTGTTTCAGCAGGCGGATGGCGGCGGCGACGCGGAGGCGTTGGCCGTGGGTGTCGGAGAGAATTCCGAGGATCACGCGACAGGTTCCTTGCTCATGGTGTCGGCGGTGTTGTGGCGGCCGGTTCAGGCCCGCAGGTTAGCGAGGAAAGCGTCGAGCGAGTCGTAGCGCTGCATGTATTCGAGGAGGGTGGTCATTTGCTTGAGCGTCGGCAGGTCATTGAGTTGCCGGCGGAGCATGTACACCTTCTTGAGGGTGTCTTCGGGCAGCAGCTTCTCCTCCTTACGGGTGCCGGACTGGCGCAGGTTGATCGCAGGCCAGATGCGCATGTTGGCGAGCTCGCGATCGAGGACCATCTCCATGTTACCGGTGCCCTTGAACTCCTGGAAGATGAAATCGTCGGCGCGGCTGCCGGTGTCGATGAGGGCGGTGGCGATAATGGTTAACGAGCCGCCGTCTTCGACGGTGCGAGCGGCTCCGAAGATCTGCTTGGGCTCCTGGAGGGCGCGGATGTCGAGGCCGCCGGTCATGGTTCGGCCGCTGCTGCCGACGTGTGCGTTGAAGGCACGGGCGAGGCGGGTGATGGAGTCGAGCAGGATGACGATGTGTTCGCCGCTTTCGACGAGTCGTTTGGCACGTTCGGTGACGAGGCGGGCGACGCGGACGTGAGAATCGATGTCCTGATCGTTGCTGGAAGCGATAACCTCGCCGCGGACGTTGCGGCGCATTTCGGTGACCTCTTCGGGGCGCTCGTCGACGAGGAGGACGATCATGTAGACGTCGGGGTGGTTCTCGGCGATGCCGTGAGCCATCTGCTGGAGGAGGATGGTCTTGCCGGTGCGTGGTGGGGCGACGATGAGGCCGCGCTGGCCGCGTCCGATAGGTGTGAAGAGGTCGACGACGCGCATGGTGACGGGCCCGCCGGGGGTATCGAAGGAGAGCCGCTGATGGGGGTCGACGGCGGTAGTTTCGGCGAGTGGGGTGGGCGGGAGCCAGTCGGCGACGGGTGTCTTGTTGATTTGTTCGATGCGACCGAGCTTGAAACGGCGGTTATCGACACGGATACAGGGTCCGGCGAGGAGTTCGCCACCACGGAAGGCGAACTTGCGGATGGCGTCGGTGGAGACGAAGGGATCGTCAGGGTGCGGAATGAGGTGTCGCTTGAGCGATCGCAGGGCGCCAACGCCCTGCTGGTCCAGTTCGAGGACGCCCTCGACGTCGCCGGCGTCAGCTTCGGGCCCGGTGGGGGCGGACGCTGGTTGGGGGCGCTGGTCGCGGCGTTTTCGCCGGTTGCGGGACTTGCGCTGCTTGGACGTGCGGTGTTCAGACTTTGACATCAAGCTCCTCGATCATGGGGCACGCGCCATGACGCTGGTATGAGAGAACGCGTTCTGCGACGTTTCTGTTGGTCACAGAGGCACGGAAAGACCGACCCCCGGGTTTAGCCGGTAAGCACTGTGACTCCGGTACGTAAGCGTGATCGCTGACCTTCCCAGACAGTAGTGTACCCGGCTGAGTCAAGGGGGACAATGGCGGGGGCTCACGCCGGCGGCCCGACCACTGGGTTTCGCAAGGTTCCGATGCCGGCGATTTCGACTTCGACGGTCGTGCCGGGGCGTAGGAATACGGGCGGCTGGCGCGTGTACCCGACGCCGGCAGGGGTGCCGGTGAGAATAAGCGTGCCGGGCGGCAGCGTGAACTGGTGCGAGAGATAGCTGACCAACTCGGCACAGGAGAAGATCATGTCGGCGGTGTTGCCGGTCTGCATGAGTTGGCCATTCACGTGGCTGCGGACGGCACATTGCTGTGGATCGATCTCGTCGGGCGTCACCAGCCAGGGTCCGATGGGGCAGAACGTGTCGAAGCCCTTGGCGCGAGCCCATTGCTTGTCGTCGCGCTGGCAATCGCGGGCGGAGACGTCGTTGGCACAGGTGTAGCCGAGGACGTGGTCGAGAGCGCTGGTCGGGGCAACCGATCGGGTGGTGCGGCCGATGATGATGGCCAGCTCGGCCTCGAAATCGACCTCATCCGGGGCGGCGGCCGGCAAGACGATGGGGGCGTCAGGGCCGATGATGGCAGTGGTGGCTTTCTGGAAGATCAGCGGCCGCGTTGGCGTGCGGGCACCGGTCTCCGCGATGTGGCCGCCGTAATTGCGGCCGATAGCGAAGATGTTCGGCGGCTGGACGGGCGGGAGCAGGCGGGTGATATCGACGGGCTGGTCGGCGAAGTGCAGTTGGCCGAAGAGTCCGCCGACGAGTGGCTGGGCCTGGCGATCAGAGACCAGCCGGCCGATTTGCTCATGGTCGTCCGTGGCGATGAAGCGAGCGATTTTCATGTGTGGTCCGCCAGCAGGCGGTGCGTCAAGCGTGCCAGGCGCGCGTGCCTCGGCAGGATCAATAGAAGACGGTCAGGATCAGGTGCGGGTCGCTGTGCTTGCCCTCGACTACGCCGATGCAACTGGTTGCAAATTTGAGCTGCATGCCCTCGTTGGCGTCGACCCACTCGTTGATCTGCTCGTTCATGTGGGCGAAGGCGGCGTCGGTGAGCTTAGCGTGAAAGGTGCGACAGCGGGTGGCGTTTGGCGAATCGCTGAGCAGGTTGCGTCGCAGTTTGTCGTCTTTGGCGAGCAGGCCTTCGCCCATGCGTCCGGGGCCACCGCCGAAGGAACGGATCGCCGTGGCGGATCGCGGGTCACCGGGTTCGGGCGCGTCGGCGAGCTTGATGGGCTCAGTGGGGCCAGCGGTGTTGCTGGCTGGCTGGGGTTTCTTCTCGGCGAGGCAGTGGTGGCAGAGGAGCTGGCCCTCCCAATCTCCGGCGAGGCCCTTCTCGATGTGCTCGGGATAGACGGTCGCACCGCAGACATCGCAGGACTGGAAGTGTTCTGGTTCGTCGGCCATGAGACAGGCTCCTGTTGATCGTGTTGCGCGGCGCGGGGGTACCCACCGCCTATAGTACGAAATGGCCGCCACCGGGCGGAGTCCCGCCCATCGATACCGGAAGCAACGGCGCATGTTTAATATAGGTACTGCACGGCGGGCGCCAAGCGCGAACGGTCCGGGGCCGGGCCCGTTGAGGGTCCATGATCAAATATGTCGCAATTGACATGCGGCGTCGATACAATGGTATTCTGAGCGGGCCCAGGCGTCGCATTGGATGTGCCAGGCGGGCGCCAGACAGGGAAAGCAGCCTCCGGGTTGAAGCAGTTTGCCGCGGGAGATGAAGCTATGAGCGGGTGCGTACGCATGCCGATGTGGGCTGTGGGTGCGGGTATGGCGGCCCTGGTGTTGCTGGTGACGGCTCCCGCGTTAGGGGCCGATCGCGTGGTGCTCCTGGAGCATTTCACGAACCCGGGGTGAGGGGCCGACGCTCCCTTCGCCGGTCAGGCGATAAGTGCATTGGTCGACAACTACCCGGAGTCGCTGGCGCTGGTGGAGATTCACATCTCGTGCGTCGACGAAACGCCCTGGGGCGCGGCGCGGGCTGAGTTCTACGGGGTTGACGACACTCCGTGGGTGCTGCTCGATGGTGTGACCGAATTGATCGGTGATCAGGGCAACACGGATGATACCTACGCCTGGTATGAACAGGCGCTGCTCGCCCGGCAGGCGCTGCCCACCGACGTGACGATTGCGCAGACGGTGCACTTGGTGGGCGAGCGGACGTACCGTGTGGGCGCGCTGGTATGCCTGACGCCGGATGGTACGGCCCGGACGCTGCGCGTGTACCTGACTCAGGTGCTGGACGGGTGGGGCGGCGAGACATCACGGATGGAGTTCATGCAGGCGGCGGACACGGCCGACGTGGATTTGCAGCCTGGCGATTGCGAATTGGTGTTGCGAGAGTTCCCGCTCGATTCGAGCTCGTGGGATCATCTTGTGGACGCGAAGTTCGTGGCTTGGGCGCAGGAGCCCCAGCCGGACGGGCTGCCGGCAGATCGGGCGGAAGCATTCCAGGCGGAAGTGATGCACTACCCGTTCCCCCTGGATTGCAACGCCAACGGCATTGACGACAGCGTGGATATCGCCGGGGGTACATCTGAGGATGAGAACGGCAACGGTGTGCCGGACGAATGTGAGAAGGTCTACGCCGGCATCGACCTGTGGACGGTACCGGGCGTGGGTACGACGGTGCTGGGGCTGGCTGACACGCCGGTGCCGCCCGATTTCTTCGGCCCCGGTTCAGATCCGTTCACTGCGAGCGTAGAGCTGCGTGGTGCTCGCATGGAGACCAATCCGTCCGGAGCCTGGGAAACGGTTGATCTGATTGTGGAGCGGTTGGAGGATTTCTATCTTGAGCCGGCGCCGGCCACGGGCGATGTGACGATTCGGGCGCGCGGCCTGAGCCTGGAGAACCAGTGGCCACTGGAGGTAACCTACGGCGGCGGACAGAGCAGCGAGCTGTGGAACCTGCGTGTGTGTCTGTCAGACTATGAGCAGGAGGTGGGTACGCTCAACGTCAGCCGGGCGTGTCCTGCCGGCGGGACGTTTGATGCGACGTTGCCGGTGTTGCCGAAGCTGATTTTCACGCGCGAGGGCGACGGGGTGGAGCGCGTATTGGATTATGGGACGGCCGGCTGGATGCCGGTGGAATTCGCGGTCAGTGGGGCGCACTGGGCCTACGAGGTGGATCCGGGCTACGCGGTTGTGGCCGTGCCGGCGGGCGTCGCGGTTGATGCAAATTGCGACGGGATCTGGGATGAGTTGCTGCCCGCGACGAGCAATTTCGTGCCGGGCGTATGGAAGATCAACTGCGGTACCGGCGGCGTGCCGGCGGGCGAGTTGGATCACGTGCTGCGGCTGGTGCAGTTCGCGGGCACCAACAGCATCCTGGGGATCTTCACCGCTCACTGGGATTGTCCGGATTGGGATGATGATGGGTTGCCGGACGACGCGGATAGTTGCATGGATGCGTTCAATCCGTTCCAGGAGGACGCTGACGAGGATACGGTGGGCGATATCTGCGATAACTGCATCGAAGCGTACAACCCGTTCCAGGAAGATGGGGATGATGATGGTGACGGGGACGTGTGTGATAACTGTCCGGAGATCTACAACCCCGGGCAGGACGACGACGACGAGGATGGCGTGGGGGATGCATGCGATCTGTGCCCGGACACGCCGGAGGGACAGGTGGTCGTGCCGAGCGGGTGTGCCTGCGGGGATATGGACTGTAACGGCTACGTGAATTTCGACGATATCGATCCGTTCGTGCTGGCGATCGTGAGCGAGGCGACCTATTACGCTGACTATCCGGACTGCGATTACTTCAACGCGGACTGTAGTAGCGACGGATTAGTGAATTTCGACGATATCGACTGGTTTGTGGCGGCGCTGGCCGCGGCGGGCGGCGATTGAGTAACGCACTGCTCAAGAGCACCCAGGCGTGACAACGTAACAACGTGTTGGGGGATCGGTCTGTTCCCCGGGAGAGAGCATACGCACGAACGCAAAGTGGGTCGGCCGTCTCGGCCGACTTGTTGATTGCATTCAGGTTGGGCTTGGCGGGCGAGACGCCCGCCCCACTTCGCTTTCGGACGATTGATTCACAAACTCAGACGCCCGCTCCACTCTGCCGGGGATGATCAGTTTTCGTAGGCGGTGTTAAGGTAGGCGGTCTGGCGCTCGCCGACCATGGCCGGCGGCCCGTCGTACTGGATGATTACCGGCACGGTTTCTCCGCTGCTAATGGTGCCGTCGCCGTCGAGATCGCCGGACTCGCGGTAGACCCAGTCGTCCAGGCCGTCGCTGTCGGTATCGACCATCATGAGCTTCGGCAGGAGATTGCTGCGGTCGATGGTGACCTGGGAACGCACACTGGCCTGGGGGTCATCCAGATCACGCACCATCAGCGTGGTGTAGATGGTGAAGGTGTTGCTGCGCGTGGTGAGGAAGTGGCTGTCGATCAGGGCCAGCAGGCTGGCAGCCTTCATGAAGTCACCTTCGCCGAAACGCGCGTAGAGCCCGGCGCCATATCCGCCGAGCACGCTTTGTTCGCCGGCCGAGTCGTCGAGCTCGTCGAGCTCGTCGTTGTTGGACGAGTCGAAGCCGATGACGTTGGCAAGTTCGCCGATGGTGATGAAGCCGCGCTTCCACTTTTCCGGCTCATCGGGGTAGTAGTCGTAGTCGTAGCGACCACGGATGTCGCCGTAGCGCGACTCGTCGCGGTAGGTGAAGCTGCCCGCGTCGGGAGCGTTGGAATCATTGCGCCAGGCAGCGGCGGCCAGAGCGGCCGGCGCGTTTTCGGCATAGACGATGCGGTCGCGGTATGAGGCGGCGGCTTGGGCCAGTTGCGGCCCAAGGCGGTACTCGGCGCCGCCCGAGCCGGAATAGACCAGGCGGTCGTCCTCGGTGCCGATGAAGCGGCGCTTGAGCCCGACATTGTCGTATACGCCCAGCATGATGCCGTAATCCGAGTTGCAGAAAGCCGGCGCGCCGCCGAGCGACGCCAGGCCGCTGGGGCCGATGACGGGGATGCCGGCCAGGACGAACCAGGGGGCGTTGTTGATGTCGATGCGGCCGGGGATCTGGCGGACGTCGATGTCGTCCTCGGTGATGTTCGGCTTGATGTTTTCGCCGCGCGGATCGATGGTGGTGAAGTAGTCGAAGACGAGTTGTCCCCAGGGGACGCGGCCGAGTTCGTCGTTGTCGAAGTCACAGGTGTTGTTGACGTCCTGCTTGTTGGTGAAGATCGGCATGTGACCGAAGTCGGCGGGAACGAGGGCGTTAGCGTCGGCGTATTTCTCTTCCCATTCGAGATAGAGGATCTCGCTGGCGGAATACCGCTTGCCGTTGGGGGTGTAGACGTGGGCATAGCGCGGCACGTAGGCCAGAAACCCGACCGTGGGGAACGAGGCCGGCCGCGGAGAGCCGTGGATGTAGACATGGCTGAGGCCGGCGTTCATGGTGTACAGCGGCGTGGCGGGGGCGATGCGGCCGACATCGAGGTAACTGTCGCCCATGCCAAGCGACGGCAGGACGGTGGTGGGCGTCTTGCCGGTGCTCGTGTCCGTGGGGGCCCCGTCGGCGGCATCTGACTCGGGCGGATAGGCCATGGTCATGCGCCAGCGAGCGGGTTTGTCGTCGGGATCTTCGCCGAAAAAGGGCTCCTCGGTGGTGTCACGCCACTTGTTTACGTAGCACTCGGTCTCGCCGGTACCAATGTTGCATTTGTCGACTTCAATCCGGTCGACCTGGTGCCATTTGTCGCCGGCGATGTTGGAGCGCCAGAGCCTGACGGTGATAGTGCCGTTCAGTTCATTGACCGGGAGGGGGATGACGCCGACGGGGTTAGGCGTCTGACTTTCGAACCAGTTGTTTCCGCCGGTGCCAGCAACGTCACGGATGACGAAGTAGAGGAAGTTGCGGCCGGGGAGTCGGTCGATACCGAGCGTGCTGAGCGCAGCCAGGCTTTCGTAGTTCGTGCCTTCGAAGTCGCTGTTAATGGAGACGGCGAAGTGCGTCAGGTCGAGATCGTGTTCGTCGCCGGAGGGCAGCGAGTCGTAGGGGTTGTAGAGCTCGACGGCCAGAGCGATTTTCTCGATCGGGTCGTCCCCAGTGCCGTCCTCTTCCTCGACCTTGTAGGAGACCAGTTGCGTGAAGAAGGGCTGCGGTGAGAAACCGTAATAAGTCCGCTCATATAGCGGGCAGTTCGGGTTGGCGACGGTGTACTTGACGGTGTCGACGTTGCCGTTGTCGTCGTGTGGGGCGGCGAAGGCAACCGTGTTGACGGCCAGCATGTAGGCCTGGTCGAGGCGCTGGGCATTCTCTCCACTGTAGCTGCCTATCTTGGCCTCGTCGCTCCAGTCGTACCAGTAGAGCATCTCGGCGTAGTAGCTGGCAAGTTCCTCGACGATGCGATAGCCGGGGTCGAGGCTCTCACCGTTGTCGCCCCAGTCGGGGGCGCCGTCGACGTTGAACTCGCCATCGGAGTTGAAGGCGTTGGCGATCTTGCCGAGGAAGAACTTGGGTTGGCCGGGGTAGATTCCGGGCCAGCGCAACAGGCCGCTGGTGCTGTAGTTGGGCAGCAAGTCGGTTTCGTCGCGGGCCAGATCGTCGCTGTTGTTGACGGTGGTGAGGAGCCGCCGCCGGACGGCGGTGCGCACCGGATGGTCCGGGTCCATCGACGGCTCGTTGTACTCCTCGGCGTCCATCATTACGGACTGGCGCCAGACGTTCCATTCGTCGGCGCTGGCCAGGTTGAAGCGCTGGCGATTGTCGGCCTTGTAACGGCTGTTGTATTCGGGCACGAACGTGCGGTTGAAGCGGCGCTGATATTCACCCAGAGCGGTGGGCATCAGCTCGGGCGTGTCAGTATCGCGGCTGACGAGCAGCCCGCCGCGGGCCCGCAGCAGCGGTTCGATGCTGGCGGCCTGTCCCCAGGCAAGGCGTAACAGATCGCCATCGTCATCGGTCGCGCTGGGCGAATTGGCATCCATGTAGTCGTCGCCCGAATCGGGGTAGCGCACCCAGTTGAACATGTCGCGCAGGAAGATTTCGTTCCAGCTTAGGGCGTCGTAGTCGGGGTCACCCGGGACGGCCACCTGGACCATCCCGCCGTGCGAGATGACGCGAGCCGCCACCAGGTAGCGGGCGGAGTTGCTGAAACGGTTCCAGGCGTTGTAGAGGTTCTGATCTTCGCTGTCGAAGCTGCCGGAGGATGGGACGTCGTCGGGTTTGACCTCGTCGGTCGATATCGGGTTGCCCGACATGGCGTTGGCCAATTCGGTGAGCATGGAGACGCCCGCGGTGACGTTGGAGCCGCCGAAAGACGAGTCGGGGATGCCGTCGGCGTCGGCGTCCATGAATGACCAGCGGGCGTTGTATATGGTGTCGTCGGAGGAGCTGCCCGGCAGGATGGCCGGATTGATGGTCCCGTCGTCGTCGTTGAAACTATCGAACATGAGGTAGTTCATTTGGACGCGGGCCGCCATGTCGTTGAGGGCGGTGACTGCGGGCCAGTAAAGGTTGTACGGGGCGGCGGGATGACTGCTGTCTTGCTGGGGGTCGACGTTGCGGACCGGGTCGCTGGCGGCCAGCCAGGGGGTGCTGGGGCCGCCGGGTTGGGTGGTGTACGCGTCGCCGCCGATCTTCAACGCGCCCTCGTTGTCGATCATGGATTTCTGAACGGCGGAAATCAGGACGTCATCGACGGTCGCGATGATCTCCTCGACCTCAGCGCCGGCACTGCTCTGCGACAACGTTAGGCGGTCGAAGCGGGCCAGGATGATGTAGGCGGTGACGATCATGAAGAGCATTGCGAGAAGCCCCACGATCATCAGGAGGATAGTCCCGCGACGAGTTGTTCGGCTGTTGCGAGTCATTACTCACCCAGGTAATAGGCACTTATCAGAACTTGGGCTCTTCTGTAATAGTATTGTGGGTGGTCCGTCAAGCCCACCGGGTTTCGCATGACAGGGGTCGCGGTCTGGAAAAGGATGGGCCAGTTGGCTGCCAGGGCGGATTTAGCTCATTTTCAACCGATTCGAGGGGGTGTGCAGACCGGCAGCTCCAGGGCGTCGGTTACTCGAAACGATGCACGAAGCTGCGTACGATCGGCTCTGTGAGGCGGCCGCGGGGATCGTACACACGCACCGTTACGCGAATGGCATAGGGCCACATGCGAATGCGGCGATACTCCAGAGCGCCGTTCGGGTCGAGAGTGGGTTCCTGGTCGATCCGGGCGAAGTCGAACAGGCGATCCATCGAGTGCGGGTCGCCGGGAAGGATGTCCTGGGCGACACTGTTGCGATTCTCCGGCGTATCCGGCACGAAGACGTAACGCTCGCCCGCGACGACGCTGACCCAGCGCGGCATATCGTAGCGTTTCGAGTAGTAGTCAGGTGACGTTTTTGGGTCGCCGGTGAATTCGAGGCTGTTGCGCGGGTCCTCGGGCATGAGGAACTCGACCTGGAACCAGGCACAGCCCGGCAGCAGGTGCAGGCCGACGTTGCTGCGCAGCTCGATGGGGAGCTGGGGCAGGATGGTGGCGAAATAGTGCAGCCCGGTGTCGTTGTACAGCAGGTTGTCGAGCAGATCGTTGAGATTGCCGTGATCGAAGTCGTATGGGCTGTACAGGGCGGGATAGAAATCGTCCTCTGGCTGCGGATTGAACTGGGCCAGCAATTCGGGCACGTTGAGCGTTACGACGTCGCCGGCCAGGCCGTTGGTCTCGTCGGGCTCGTAGTAGGTAACGCGTCTGACTTCCGGGATCGTCAGTTCGAGCTTGTCGTAAGAGACGCTCTCGAGGATGACGGCGCGTCGTGCGAGGAACCACTGATTGGCGGGGAGTATGCTGCGTTCGGGGTTGATGCTGATGCCGTAAGAGCCGGCCGTCTGGTCGACGTGGCGCAACTCAGCGCCCTTGGGGAACTGAAATTCGCCAGCGGACTCGTTCCAGACGGCTTCGCCGATGGCGGAGTGGCCGTAGGTGACCAGGGTCGGGGCGAACTTGCCCGTGCCGCTGTGATATCCGCTTTCCGGATCGCTCGCCGGGGCGGCGGAGGTCATCGGCCGCTGCGTGATGAAGGTCAGCAGATCGGCGCGGGGTTCGCTGAACTCCTCGTTCGGCGGCGATGGATCGATAGTCTCATCGTAGTTGGCCGGCACCTGGTCAGGGTCGCCGGTGAGCACGCGGTAGTACGTGCCGGCCTCGAGGCCATCAGCCGTCAGGGCGGCGGGCATGTCGCGACCTTCGATGACGATAAAACTCTTGGTGGGGTCGCATTGCTCGAGGTCGGCCTCGATCTGGAGCATGAACTGGCGAACCCAGTTCAGCGATTCGGAGTAAGCAGCGGCCTGCGTCGCGGTCTGGGTCGTGACCGAGAACACCACGCCGACGACGCTGAGCGCCAGCGCCAACACTGCCAGGGAGACCAGCATCTCAACCAGCGTGAAACCCGAACGCCGGTTTCCTCGGCAACGTACGTCGAACGAGCGGCGTCGCGGGCGCGAGTCTCTTGGGGGCTGGTGGTCGGCAGAATACATCAGGGCAGCTCCCGCAGGCGGATGTAACGCCGTGAGACGGCGAGAATCGGAGATTCGTCGTCGAAGACCGGGTCGCCCGAGCCGTTCAGCTCCTTGAACGACGGCGGGATCACCCAGACGGGCCAATCTTCGCTGTCCGGCGTGCCGTGGGTGCTCAAAGCTCCCTGGCGCGGGTAGTACCCGTTGAATTTGACGACCACCTCGATGCCGCTGGGGCGATCGACCACCTCGTAGATCGGGAGGGTGGAGGGTGCCGGCGGCCCAAAACCGATGGGGAGCTGATGCAGATCCGGATTACTCGGCTCAAGCCCGTTGCGGGCTGGCAGGAAGATACTGCCGATCGGAAAGAGTCCGTCGTAGTCGCCGATGCCGTTGTTATCGGTGTCGCGCAGCCAGAAGCTCAGCGTGGCCGGTTTGTAGCCAAGGGGCAGCGGGTTGCCATATTCGTTGAAGCCGTAATCTGGCGCAGGCAGCCCGGCGAACGTCACCAGCCAGGGTACCGGGGCGGCACAGTCGTACTTCGGCAGGTAGTTGATGTTGAGCTTGTTTTCCTTGTTGCCGCGATTGCTGTTGAAGGTGACGGTAGTGCCGGAAGAGTGTTCGTTCTGGCTCAGCAGCCCATGAATCATGGATATGGTGACCCCCTGCATCGCGAAGCGGTGATTGGGCGAGGGTCGCTGGGTGACTACGACGATGAATTCGTAGAGGGTCGGGTCGCTTCCCTCGGCATAGGAGACCCGCCGGTAGAACGCGGTCCAGCCAACGCGCTGGCCAAGCGCCTTGCGCAACATTCCCGGGTAGTCGAGGGGGTCAGTTTCGTCGTACAAGTGACCGGCTTGCATGTAATAATCCGGCGTGCGTGACAGGCCGTCGCCGGGGATGGGCGGATACAGCGTGGCCAGGCAGGAGAGGGCCGGGCGGAGGTAATTGCCGTCGTCGGACGAGTACGAGTAGTCGCACTCGCGCGTATCGTCGGCACCGACCCAGTTGCGGATCTGCATTCCGGTGTAGTTATCGTCAATGACGAGCTTGGTGTTGGGCGTGCCGGGCCAGGCGTTGAGGTTCTGTACGAACAGCGGGCGGACCTTGATCACCGGCTCGTAGTCGTCATCGTCGTTAGTCATGAACTGGCCGCGGCGGTGGAGCTGGTAACCGTCCGTGTCCTCGTGGTCGCGGGCCCGGGGAACGAAGACCATCGGCTCGGCGATGCGGTCGTTGTAGTTGTTCGCGTCAGTGTTGTACACCTGGTGCGCGATGCACACGTTTTGCTCGATGAGGTCGAGCGCGTACGTGGCGGCCGCCTTTCCGTTAGCCAGGTTGGCGGACTGTTGGGTATACCGCACACCGATCGGCAGGGCGGCCCCGATGACGAGCAGCCCCATGGCGAGTAGCGCCAGGGCGATCATCATCTCCGCCAAGCTGAACGCAGAGCGCGCAGACTTCGGTTTCATGATCCCATCTCCAGCAACGCATTTTCCAACTGCGGCAGCATGAACAAGCACCTCATTCCGGATGCTGTAGCCCAGCGTTCAGGCCGCCGCTGTATCGATGTGCCATGTACGGCTGGCCGTTGTCGCGCAACCACTGTTGCCGCTCTTCCCCGCTCGCGTCGGATCCCAATCCGAGGAACGCTTCGCGTCTATATAATACCACGCCGGCAAACCCAAAGCGCTGAAAGGGTTGCCCATTTGTGCCCGGGGCGTGGTCGAGTTCGTATCCGTCGATGGGCGAATAGGCCCTCAGGGGGTATGGTTGCGGGGTACCCCCGATAATGCCGCTGTCAGGATCGATTACGACAAGGAAGTCGTCAGCATTCAGAAAGTTATTCGCGCCATCGCTCTCGTCGGCATTGTAGTAAAAATCCCCAACTGTCCCGGCGGTGACGAAGTCGCGCCCGAGATTGGGGTAGTAGAGCCCGTCCTCTCCCAGTCGGGCCGGCGCGGTCGAGAGGGCTTCCAGCGGGGTCGCCCAGACGTCGGCCGGCAGCCGGGTGGGCTCCACGCCGCTGCGCCGAACGAAATACTCGTGATATTCGACCTGGTCCTCTATGGGGTTATCCTCGTCGTAGCTGATGCCAGCGTAACTGTACGTGAGCAGCAACTGGCGTTTCGAGGTCGTTGCCTCGGTCTGTTCCGCATCGCTGTCCTGGCGCACCCAGGATTCGGGCACGAAACGCACCGCCGTCATGTTTACGTCCGCCAGCGCCTGGTAATAAGCACGTGTCAGACATCCGGACGTGGTTTGGGCAGCGGCCTTGAGACGCGCTTCGGCATTCATCGCGCTGAGCCCCGGAACCGCGATGGCCAGGATCAGGACAATGACGGTGATGACGACGATCAACTCGACGATGGTGAACGCGGCGCAGCACGCGTCGCCGGCCGACCGGACCGCAGGCGAAACCGTGTCGCGCGCAGTCTGCTCGGCCACCGAATGCCCCCGTCGCTGCTGACCCGTTACCTTTGCCATGATCTCGTCGTTCTTCGATACAGGACTAACTTAACACTGCAATTGTACGATATGCCATCTGTCTCGACATTCGCGCCGTCAGGGCAGGTAGTCGAAGTCTTCAAGGACGCCGGGGACGCGCGACCAGCCGTTGTCGCGGGCGCTGTTTCCACCGAAGATCCCGTTATTCTTGAAGCTCACCGAGCCCTGCATGGCGAGCGGAGTTGGCAGTTCACTACTGAAAATCTCGGACGAAAGCTCATCCACCGACTCGCCGTCGGCGATGGCCTGGAGGCGCACGTCCCAGGTCTCACGGGTGATGCCGCGCGAGCGCAGCACCGGGACGCGATCGGTGGCACGCCACCCAACGTAGCCATTGGGTTTCACGCCGTATTCAAACTTGGCGTACAGGAAATAATCCAGCGGCACGTCCCAGGCATCGTGAAAGCCGAGAACTTCGACGCGATCAACAAACTCGCCGCTACGATCCACGTACTCGACGTTACCGTCGCTGAGCGGCTTGATGCTACGCTCGGACACCTGCTGCAAGACGCCCGGGGCGAAGACGCGCAGGTAGGTATAAAGCGCGCGATTGTCATCGTTGATCGGATCGTTGAACACAAGGTCGACGTCGTTGATGTTCTCGCCCAGGTCGTAGCTGAGTCGCTGCTGAAGAGTGATGGCGTATTCCGGCGGATCGAGCAGCGCTGAAACGTGATAGTTGTTACTGGCCGAGGCCAATGAGTAGGGCGGATAGGGTCCGAAAGTGTGCTGGCCGATGGTGTCGTAGCGATCGCGGAGCGGGTTGGCGGTGGCGAACTGGTCGATTGCCATGGAGATCGAGCGAATCAGCGACTCGGTGGCCTGCACCTTCTGATGGTGCATGACGCTGGCGCCGGCCAGGGTGATGGCACCGACGAGCAGACCGATAACGACCATCACCACGAGCAGCTCGATGAGCGTGAAAGCGCGGACCGGGCGAGTATGCCGGCCGCGGGTGTGGTGATGAGTGTGTCGCCGGTAGTGGTGCATTACTGACCGTTATGCTGGAAGTTGGCGATGTCGTCGCCGGTGCCGTACATGCCGTCGGCGCCGGGGCTGACGAGGATGAATGAGTCGGTCCGGTAGGGCGCGAAGCGGGCCTGGACGTTGCGGTTCATGATGTAGAAGGGGAACGAACTGCGGTTGGGCAGGTCTGCGTCGTTCTGCGGATTAACGCCGAAAGTCGACCAGGCGAGTTTGTGTCCGCCGTCGGGTTTGCCGGTGTCATAGGCGGCAGTGAGTGCCAGTACGCCGGCGGAGCCTGAGTAGGGGGGCGAGAGTGAGAAGAGTTCGGCGTTGTCGGCCCAGTGATATATGCCGCGGTTGGCGGGGCCGGCTATGTCGTTGGGGTCGAGGTCGGCCATCTGTCGGCCGGCGGTGTCGGCTCGCCAGTAGAGCATGGGGTAGCCGAAACCGTCGAGATACATGGGGTACTGTCGATCGACGGCGGCTAGGCCGAGCGTCTGACGAGCCTTGGTTTCAGCGGGGATCTCGAAGGAGACGGCGCCGCCGGTGCTGTTGTTCTGTGAGGTCTTGACCTTGCTGGTGTCGATGTAGGGTCCGTAGCGGGTGTAGACGGGCTCGCCGTTGGCGTCGATCTGGTAGGCTTCCTGGTTATCGGTTCCGGTGTCGTAGGCCCAGTTGGAGCTGCCAGCGACGAAGGTGGAGAACCCGGGGGTGCCGAGCAGGTCGGCTCCGGAGAGGGCCCAGACGAGCAGGCCGGCGCCGCTGATGCGCAGGGTGGTGTTGTCGTAGGGACTCTTCACGAGCTCGTCGTTGCGGTCGGAACTGGAGGGCGGGTAGCTACCGCCGATCTTGGACTCGGCCTTGAAGGTTTCGAGGCCGGTTTCGATGGCGCCGATGGTGCCACGGGTGGTGGTTTCCTTGGCGACGCGCCGGATGGCGCCGACGGCGGGGACGAGGATGGCGATGAGGATGCCGATGATGACGATCACGACCATCAGCTCGACGAGTGTGAAAGCGAGCCTGCCGCGGCGAGTGAGCTGCCCGGGACCGCGCGGGATGAACATGAGGAGAGCTCCTGTCTGTCGTAGGTAGGCCGAGGTTGGCCTAGAAGTTCGTAACGTCGTCGTCCGAGCCGAAGATCCCGTCGTGGCCGGGAGAAATCAGGATGAACGAATCGGGTCGCTGGGGCCAGACCTTACCGAGGGTGCCGTCGAGGGTCTGCTCGAAGAGTCCGCGGTCGTAGGTTGTGCCGGCGAAGCTGTTGCGCTCGGGACGGTCGGAGAGTCCGCTTTCGCCGAAAGTCCAGCCGAGGTTGTAGAAGTAATGGTAGTGGCCGTCATCGAGGGCCCCGTTGCCCAGATCGAAACCTTCTTCTCCGGAGATGAACTCGGATCCGGTGATGGCGGCGTTGTCGCGCTGGTCATAGCGTCCGAGCGTGGAGGCGCTGGGCTCGGTGTAGGGGCGTTTGGCCTGGGCGTTGGCGGCGTAGTAGAGAATCGGGAACTGGAACGTGTCGACGAAGAAGGGGATATAGGCGTTGCTCCAGGCGCTGCTGCCGGCCGAGAGCCCGTTGGAGAGGGTCAGTCCGCCGGCGTCGCGGGCGTAGATCTCGGGGGTCTGTGCGATGGCGCCCTTGACGTCGACGTAGGGGCCGAGGCGCTGGATGTCGGTGTCGACGGCGGGGTCATACCAAGCGAGCCAGTCGTCAGCGTCGATTCCGGCACTACCGGCGACGTCGTTACGCCGATCGGGTTCGACATAGCCTTTGAAATCGGGTCCGCAGAGCTGGAGCCCAAGCCACTGCGCGCCGGAGAGGTCGATGCCGCTGCCGACGCCCTCGAAGGGGTTCTCACCGCGTGACCGCGGATAGGCGCCGAGTTCGCTGTTGAAGGCCTCGCAGCCTTTGGCGATGGCCTCAAGTTGGGCACGGGTGCTGGCCTTGTGGGCCTGGACACGGATGTTAGAGACGGCGGGGACCAGCAGCCCGATCAGCAGCGAGATGATGGCAATGACGGCCAGCAACTCGATGAGCGTGAAGGCGGTCCGCGTTTTCCGTGGAGCTCTGAGCATGGCAGAATCCTTGTTTCGGGTTCTCCGTGAAGTCAGCGTTTACTAGCCCATGACCGACTGAATCAGCGTCACCAGCGGCAGGAAGAGGGCCACGACGATGAACCCGACGATGAGGCCCAGCGCGACGACCATGATCGGCTCAAGCAGGCTGACCAGAGAGGCCACCAGGGTGTCGACCTCTTCGTCGTAGTTGTCGGCCACCTTCATGAGCATTTTGTCGAGCTCGCCGGTTTCCTCGCCGACGTCGACCATGTTTACCACGATGGGGTCGACCGTCTTGGACGCGCCCAGCGGGCGGGCGAACGAATCGCCCTCGCGAATGGAATCGTGGACGCGTTGTAGCATGCGTGAGTAGATCTCGTTGCCGGTGGTGTCGCGCGTGATGTTGACGGCTTCGAGGATGGGCACACCAGCCGAGATCAGCGTGCCGAGGGTACGGGTGAATCGCGCTACGGACGATTTGCCGATGATCTGTCCCATGATGGGGATCTTCAGCACGATCATGTCGAGCACCAGGCGTCCGGACTTGGCCTGTCGAATCAGCTTCATTATCACCGAGACGATGATAGGGGCGATGATGATGACGACCCAGCCGGGCGGCGTACCTTCGGCGAACCATGATGATATGTTGATCAGCATCTCGGTTACGCCGGGCAACTTGGTTTCGAAGTCGGAAAAGATTTCTTTGAACTTGGGAACGACCTGCACCATGATGAAGGTGACGATGGCGCCGGCGATGGCGACCACGACGCAGGGGTAGATCATGGCGCCGATGATCTTGCGCTTCAGCTTCTGGGCCTTTTCCATGAAGTCGGCGAGTCGCTGGAGGATGACGTCGAGGACACCGCCGGCCTCGCCCGCCGCCACCATGTTGCAGTAGAGGCGGTCGAACGCTTTAGGGTGTCTGGCCATGGCCTCGGACAACGTGGCACCGCCCTCGATGTCTTCGCCGATCTGCTTGAGGACCGAGCGTAACATGCCGGGCTTCTGCTGTTGTTCGAGGATTTTGATGCTTCTCAGGATGGGCAGGCCGGCGTCCTGAAGGGTTGAAAGCTGACGCGTGAAGGTGGTCAGTGCTTTCTGGTTGACGTGTCCGAAGCCGGTGCCCGCCGCCTTGCGTTTGCGGCCTCCGGCAGCCGCCTTGCGAGCCGCCTGACGTTTCTTGTCGACTTTCTCGACGACCTTGGTGGGGAAATAGCCCAGGCCGCGAACTTTCGAGACCGCTTCCTCTTTGCTGGGAGCTTCGACCTCGTCCTTGATTTCCTGTCCGGAGGCGTTGAGCGCCTCGTATTTGAAGACCGCCATACTACGGACTCCCATCCAGCCTGCGCCCACAGACCGAGTGAGGCCACCCGGACGTGTGGCTGCCGTAACACAATACAACACAGTACAACGGCATTATTCGGGGCACCAAGTGACCCACCACCCATACTTTATATACGGACCAGGGACCGGTGGCCAACCCGCGTTATGGGCTGGCCCGGTCGACGACACGCCAACGGGCGTGTCGCAGTGGGTCAGCCCTCTTCCTGTAGCGTCTCGCGGACGACCTCCTCGATTGACGTAACTCCATCGTACAGGGCGAGTAAGCCGGATTCTCGCAGAACGCGCATGCCGCGCTTGCGGGCCTGCTGGCGGAGCAGGTTGGCGGACGCGTGCGTCATGATGAGCTCACGCAATTCGTCTTCGAGAATCATCATCTCGAATATGGCTTGGCGCCCGCGATATCCGGTGTGGTTGCAGTAGTCGCAGCCACGCCCGAAGTAGAGAATTCGGTCGGCGACATCCTCTGGTGTCAGTCCGAGCTGCATAAGCTGCTGTTCGCTGGGCTGATACTCTTCTTTGCAGTTCTGACAGATTTTGCGGACCAGGCGCTGGGCGATGATCGCCTCCAGCGTTGCGGTCACAAGGAACGGTTCGAGCCCCAGGTCGAGGAGACGGGCGATCGAGCTGGGAGCGTCGTTGGTGTGCAGGGTGGAGAATACCAAGTGGCCCGTAAGTGATGCTTGTACAGAGATTTGCGCGGTTTCCAGGTCACGGATCTCACCCACGAGGATGATATCGGGGTCCTGGCGGAGGAAACTACGCAGGCAGCGGGCAAACGTTAGTCCGATATCGGGCTTGATCTGGCACTGGATCATGCCGTCGATGTCGTACTCGACGGGGTCTTCGCTGGTGAGGATTTTGACCTCGGGCGTGTTCAGCTCGCGCAACGCCGAATAGAGCGTGGTTGTTTTTCCCGACCCGGTGGGCCCGGTGACGATCAGAATTCCGTGCGGCTTGCGGATCAGTTGCCGGAATGTATTGATATCGTCTTCTCGCATTCCGAGCTGGCCGATGTCGAGATTGACCTGGGAGCGGTCCAGCACGCGAAGCACGACGCTTTCGCCGAACATGGTGGGCAGGACGCTGACGCGCAGGTCTACGGGGCGGCCCTCGACGAGGAGTTCGATGCGGCCGTCCTGGGGCATGCGGCGTTCGGCGATGTCGAGGCTGGCCATGACCTTGATGCGGGATGAGATTGCCATGGCAACGTGCTTGGGGGGCGGGACCATCTCGAACAGGACGCCGTCGATGCGGTAACGCATCTTGAATTCGTCTTCGAAGGGCTCGAAGTGGATGTCGGAGGCTTTGTCGCGGATGGCCTGCAGCAGGACCAGGTTGACGAGTTTTTTGACCGGGCTGGACTCGGCCATCTCGCGGATTTCGTCGAGGTCGATGCTCTCGCCGCGCCCGACGAACTTGGCCAGATCCTCGTCGGAGGACAACTCTGAGATGAGGTCGTTGATGGTGGCGGCGGCTTCCTCGGGGTAATAACGCGCGAGGGCCTCGCCCATGTCCTTTTCGGTCGTGATGCGGGCGACGACATTGAAGCCCATGAGGGTTTTGAGGTCGTCGGTGGCGTGGAAGTTGTCGGGGCTGGAGAGGGCCACGCCGAGCGTGTTGGTTTCGCGGTCATACTCGGTTGGGACGATATGACAGGCGTGGGCCGTCTGCGACGGCAGCATGTCGATGACTTCTTTGGGGATGTCGATGTCGCCGATGGTGATGGATTCCATTCCGACCTGGGCGGCCAGGGCGCGATGGAGGTCGGCCTCTTCGACGTAGGCCAACTCGATGAGGAGCTGGCCGAGCGGGCCGCGCTTCTTCTTCTGAAGTTCGAGGGCCTCGGAGACCTGGGCGCGGGAGACCTTGCCCATCTTGATGAGAATGCGTCCGAGTGGACGGCCCTTGAGCTGAGAGATCGGCGGCATGTCGGCGGCGGCCATGCAATTACTCCTGAAGACCGGGCCTATTATACGGAGCTTGCGGAAGCGCTCAAACGAGACGGGGCGAGTTGGTTGGGGTGGGAGATAATGGTGGGCGACTGGTACGCCGGCCAGGCCGTTCTGCGTGAGGGGATGGGGCAGTGGCGGAGTGGTGCAGTTTGACGCGGGTCGTGCGGTGCGCCAGAATAGATGGATTGGAAACGACGAAGGAGGAATCGCGATGAAAGACGCCCGGCAGCCGCTATGGAAGGACTGGGCCGCCCGTGGGGTGGGTCTGGTGTGTCTGGTGATTGGCAGCGGGGTGTTGGGCTGTAGCACCTATACGCCCAGCAGTTCGCGGGTAAGCGCGGCGCAGTCGCCGCCGGCGTCGCCACGGCAGCACACGATGCTGGAAAACATCCCGATCCCGGTCGGGTTTCGGATGGTTCCGGAGCGTAGCGTGGCTCGGGAGAGTGGCCGATTGCGCGTAGCGCAATGTGAATTTCAGGGGAGCACGGTTCCGGAGCATGTGGCCGCGTTTTATCAGAACTACATGCCGTCGGCGAAATTCGCGCTGAAGCAGCGACGATTGGATAATGGCGAGTACAAGCTGCGCTTCGAAAGCGACAGCGAGGAATGTAACATATACGTCAAACCGGCCAAGACGAGTACGGTTTTGGTGGTTGACATCGGGCCGCTGCCGCGGGGACGTTCGGAGCGCGCCGCTCCGCCCGACGGCACGCCGCTGCGTGGCACCCAGTAGGACGCCGCATACGAGGTTTATGTATGGATGCCGATACAAGACATCAACTGAGACAGAACGAGTTGGCGGAAACGTTGTTGCGTTTGCGCAGTTGGGACAACCCGAGCACGCGTTACGCGCTGCTGGCAGTGGTGGCGGTGCTGCTGATCGTGGGTGGGTGGAAGGCGTGGAGCTATTCGCGAGCGGCCGCGGTCGAGCGGGATTGGCGCAGCCTGACCAGCGTGAATGAATCGTTGCTGATGGGGGCGGACGCGGCGACGGCGCAAGGGGAATTGCAATCGCTGATCAACGGCGGGGCTAACGAGGCGGTGCAGTGCTACGCCCGTCTGGCGTTGGCGCAGACGCGTATCCAGCAGGCTCTGGAAGATCCGGAGCAGCGTGAGGCAGGTCTGACCGAGGCGCGCACATTGCTTCAGGAAGTCGTATCGGACGGGGGCGCCAGTGGTGCTCTGCGGGCGGCGGCGAGCTATGGGCTGGCGACGGTCAAGGAGTGGGACCACGACTACGCTGGTGCGCGTGAGCTGTACCAGTCAGTGGTTGACAACGCGGCGCACTACGCCGGCTCGCCGTGGGTGCAGATGTCGCAGGATCGGCTGCTCGACATTGACGAACTGGAAGCGGAGGTGGTCTTTGCGGCCGGCGCGCCGCCGACGGCAGGGGCTGCTACCGGTGCGAAGCGTGACATTCCGTTTGAGGTTCCGGAAGGTGTGCAGGTGAGGCCGATGGACGGTCCGCCGCCGGGCGTGACACCACCGGCCGGCGCGCAGCCGACGGCCCAGCGTCGTGAACCTCCGCCGGGGATCGAGCGTTTGGAGGTTCCGGGCCTGAAAGAGCAGATGCGTGAGATGATAGAGGCCCGTGAGCGTCAGCGTGCGGAGGAGCAAGCTCAGAAGGAGGCTGAGGCTGGGGAACCGACCGAGAAGCCAGCGGAACAGCCCGCGGATAACTCGGCTGATGAGCCGGCCGAGGAACCTGCGGCTGAGCCGGCGGGTACGCAGTAGAGCCTATCCCAGGACTGTGGCACTTGTATATGTAGCCAGTGCGACGCGCCGGTTAAAGACCGGTGCCACAACCAAGGCAGTGCCACAGGAGTTCTGGGATAGCTTCTAGTCAGATCTGATGGAGCGCAGTTGGAGCCAGCATCATCGCCGCACGCAGTGAGGACGAGGACATCCTCGAACGTCCGGTTCCGCTAGAGGGTGCGGAAAAGGTCCAATTGCGCATTCGCAAGGACCTTCCGGGGCGGCGGATCGACAAGTATCTGCACGGGCGGTTTCCGCGTCTGTCGCGAACGGGGATCCAGCGACTGATCAAGCAGGGGGCGATCAAGGTCAACGGCCGAGAGACCAAGGCCAGCTATGAGTTATCGGCGGGGGATCTTGTCGATGTCTCGCTGCCGCCGCCGGAGCCGCGAGAGGTCGTCCCCGAAGATATCCCCCTGGATATCGTTTACGAAGACGACCACATGCTGGCGATCAACAAGGCGGCGGGGATCATTTGTCACCCGGCCCGCGGTGATCAGACCGGGACGATCGCGAATGCGCTGGTTTTCTACGCCAATCATCTCAGCCATGGCGAGGATCCGTTTCGGCCGGGGATCGTGCACCGGCTCGACAAGAACACCACGGGCATCATGCTGGTGGCCAAGAGTGACGAGGCCCACTGGCGCCTGTCGCTCCAGTTCGAGCGGCGGCAAACCCAGAAAACCTATCTGGCAGTGGTACACGGGAACCCGCACCTGGACGGCGATACAATTGACGCGCCGATCGGCGTACACCACGTAGTGCGTGAGAAGTTCGCGGTCATGGTGCGCGAGAACAAGATCGACCTGGCCAAGAGCGCGGTGACGCACTACGAGGTGCTGGAACGCTACCCGGACCACGCGCTGATGAAGCTGTCACCGAAGACGGGGCGGACGCACCAGTTGCGAGTGCACATGTCGCACATCGGGCACCCGATCGTGGGTGACACGATGTATGGTGGCCGAGTAACGAGCGAGTTTGACATTACCGGGGCGGGTTCGGAGACTCCCATCTTTGCGTTTCAGGCGCTGCACGCCTGGCGGATCTCTTTTCGGCATCCGATTTTTGAGAAGCCGATGGAGCTGGAGGCACCGTTCCCGCCGCCATTTCATAAGTTGGTGGATGTGTTGCGGAGCCTGAACAGTGATTAGAGGAAACGTGCGGCTGGTGGCCGTGCTGGTGGCGCTGGCGGGGCTGGTATCGGCCGGCCGGGCGCAGAGCGCGGTCGATGCGGTCCGGGCCGAGCTGGACGGCGTGCTGGCGAAGGTTCCGCAGAAGACGACGGTGGGATTGGTGGTGGCAGACGCGGCCGGCGGGACACGCTGGTATGAGCGTAATCCGGACACGCCGCTGAAGCCGGCCAGTCTCCAGAAATTGTTCGTGACGGCCGCAGCGCTGGAGCGATTTGGGCCGAAATTCGAGTTTGTTACGCGGGTCTACCAGCAGGGTGACGAGTTGTGGATCGTTGGGGCGGGCGATCCGGCCGTGGGGGACGAGCGGCTCTGTGCGCGGTACGAACAGGCGCGAAATCACTTTTTCGACCGCTGTGCCCAGGCGTTGCGCGAGCATGACACGCCGGCTCTGGGCAAAGTGGTGCTGGATGATTCCATCTTCGATCGGGAAGGGCGTCATCCGGACTGGCCGGACGATCAGGCGGATCGCTGGTACCAGGCGCCGGCCGGCGGGCTGAACCTGAACGACAACTGTCTGGACGTGCTTGTGGTGGTGAACGCCGGCGGGGTGACGGTGAAGCTGGAGCCGGCTTTGCCGAAGCGGCTGGTGGTGGGGCAGATCAAAAAGGGTGACAAGCAGCGGCCGATTCTGCGTCGGAGGCCGGGCGAGGATGTGTTTGAATTGAGCGGGACGGTTCGGCAGGGCGGCGAGCTGCCGTCGGTGAGTGCGTATCGGCCGACCGTGTTCTTCGGATATGCGTTGCACGAGGCGCTGGAGCAGCGTGGCATTGACGTGCGCGGGGCGGTGGTACGTCGGAAGCTGTCGGTGGAGGAGCTGGGGCGGGCGACGCTGCTGTTTGAGCAGCGTACGCGTTTGGCGGATGTGTTGTGGCGTTGCAACAAGTTCAGCCAGAATCTATTTGCGGAGTGTTTGTTGAAGGCGCTGGCGGCCTATGATCCGGACGGTTCGCGCAGCGGCACGCCAGGCAGTTGGGATCATGGTCGGCAGGTGCTGATCCGCACGCTGGAGCGGCTCGGGGTGGACCTGGCGGGGGCGAGTTTTCGGGATGGCTGTGGGCTGAGCCATGAGAATCGCGCGACGGCGGCGCAGATCGCCCGGGTGTTGACGGTGATGCGGTCGCACGTGCAGGGCAAGGTGTTCGTGGCGAGCCTGGCGGAGCCGGGGCGGGCGGGCTCGATGCGTCGGCGCTATCGCGATCCGGCTCTGGAGGGGCGGTTGCGGGCCAAGACCGGGACCATCAATGGCGTGCGCTGCCTGGCGGGGTATGTGACGCGGCCGGACGATACGGTGCTGATTTTTGCCCTGCTGATCAACGGGTCGGCCGAGGCAGAGCTGCCCACACAGGTTGCCAAGGCGCTGCTGGGGGGGAGCTGAGCAGACTCAAACGGGGGCGGCCCCCTTGTGTCGCGAGCGTGAGCGGAGACAATTGCGTCCGAACGCGGGCGCGGCCGAACGCGCTCGATCCCTGGATTATCAACTCAGAAGGAGCTGGTGCATGATGCAGAAGAAATCTACGGGGCTGGTGGTATTGGTGGGGCTGGCGGTGGTCGCGGGCGTGGTTCTGGCCGAGCGGATCAACGCGCAGGGCGGTCGGCGCGGCGGCTGTTGCGTGGCGTGTGTCGACGTGGTCGCGATAGTGAACGGCTATCAACGGCAGAAAGACCTGACCGATGAGATGAGCGGTCTGGAGAATGCTTTTAAGGCTGAGAACGACAATCGCATGAACCGGCTGGACCAGGCGGACGCAGTGCTGGCGAGCCTGGCCCCGGACGACCCGACCTACATCGAGCGGGCCCGTGAACTGCTGGAATTGCAGGTTGATTATCGCAACTGGGGAACCCTGACGCAGGCGCACATGGCCCGCGAGGTGAGCATGTGGACCGTGCGGATTTATCGCGAGCTCGAAGAGGCTATCAGCGTGATCGCCCAGCAGGAGGGCTATGACCTGGTGCTATACAAGGGCCAGTTCGAGCCGGGCAGCTTCGAGCCCGAGGTGATCAGAGAGCAGATTCGGCAGCGGAAGGTGCTCTATGCGCACCCGGCGGTGGACCTTACCGAGCTGGTGCTGGACAAGCTGAACGCGGATTACCGCCAGCAGCCGCGTGAGAAAATGATGTACGTTCCGACGATCTCGGATGCGGAGAAGCCGTAGGTTGGCTTCTCACAGGTTCCAACATCACAGGTGGGGCGGGCGTCTCGCCCGCCATGCCTCGATTGAGGGCCGGTAACGGCGGGCGAGACGCCCGCTCCACTTGGCGAGGTGGAGTGATGACTGCGAAGCGCAAGGTGACGGCCGGCGAAATTGCCGAGCTGGTGGGCGGCACGCTGCGGGGCGCTGCGACGCAGAGCGTCAGCGGGATTGCCCCGTTGGATGAGGCCGGCGTGGACGATCTGTCCTGGCTGGGCAGTGCGGCCTATCTCAAGAAGCTACAGACTTCGCAGGCTGGCGTGGTGTTGGTGCCCGCGGATTGTCCGCTGGACGAGGGCCGGACGGCTGTGCTGGTGGGCGACCCGGACGCGGCGTTGTGCACGGTCCTGGAGCACCTGGGCGGTTCTGTTCCGACCATCCCCGTTGGGCAACATCCCAGCGCGATAGTTGAGGCCGGCGCGGAGGTTGACGGCGTCGGGATCGGAGCCCATGTGTACGTCGGTCCGGGAGCGATCGTTGGCCCGCGCACGCAACTCCATCCCGGGGTCTACATCGGTGCGGGAGCGCGGCTCGGGGCAGATTGCGTGCTGTGGCCGAACGTGGTGATCCGCGACGCGTGTGAGTTGGGCACGCGGGTGATTGTGCACCCCAACGTGACCATCGGAGCGGATGGATTCGGCTATCTCCAGCGTGATGGGGAACACGTGAAGATCCCGCAGATTGGGCGGGTGGTGATCGAGGACGACGTGGAGATCGGGGCGGGTACTACGATCGATCGGGCCCGTTCGGGCGAGACGCGTATCGGCCGCGGCACGAAGATTGATAACCTGGTACAGATCGGCCACAATGTCTGCGTCGGTGAGCATTGTATAATCATTGGTCAGTGCGGCATTTCCGGATCGTGCACGCTGGGCGACCACGTGGTGCTGGCGGGTCAGGTCGGTGTGGCTGACCATGCCGATATAGGCAGTGGAGCGGTCGTGGCGGCCAAGTCCGGGATTCCGCATAGTGTCCCGGCCGGCATGGTCGTGCGTGGTATACCGGCCGTGGATAACCGCGACTTCGGGCGTCAGACAGTGGCGCTGCGCCGCTTGCCGAAGATGATCGAACAGATGCGCGAGCTGGTTAAACGGATTGAAAGGCTTGAGTCGGCAAAAGACGATAAAGCGTGAGGTGGAACTGAGCGGGCGTGGCCTGTTTACGGGCTATCCGGTCACGGTGCGTTTTAAGCCGGCCCCGGTTGGCAGCGGCGTGACGTTTGTTCGTACCGACCAGGTCGAGCCCGTGACTATTGCCGCCCGCATCGAAAACCTCTCGAAGCGGGCCCGGCGGACGTCGCTGCGGAACGGGACGGCGTCGATCGAGACGGTCGAGCACTGTTTGGCAGCGGCGCGGGGGCTGGACATCGACAACCTCATCATTGAGCTTGACAACGCCGAGCTGCCCGCGGCCGACGGTAGTGCGCAGGTGTTTGTGGATACGCTGCAGTCCGCCGGCATCACGGAGCTGGACGCTGAGCGGCAGGTGTTGCGCGTGGTGGCGCCGACGCGCGTGAGCGACGGCGACGCCGAGCTGGTGGCCTGGCCACTGGATCGCGACGAGCTGGAGATCATTTACGAGCTCGACTATGGCTTGGAGAGCGCCATCGGGCATCAGCTCTATCACGTGACCGTTGCGCCGGACGCATTTCTGCGCGAGATCGCTCCATCGCGGACGTTTGTGACCGAGGACGAGGCGACGCAATTGCGCGCCGCTGGGTTGGGCACGCACCTGACTTACGAGGACATTCTCGTCATCGGGCGCGATGGCCCGGTGCAAAACGAATATCGCTACCCCGACGAATGTGTCCGGCACAAGATCCTGGATCTGATCGGCGACCTGATGCTGGTGGGGCGGTTCGTCTGTGGGAAGATCTATGCGCGCCGGTCGGGGCACTATCTCAACCACGAGCTGGTGCGGCGGCTGGACGAGTTGCGCAACCGGACTCGAATGGAAGAGCAGCTCAGCAAGCCGCCCGAGCTGGACATTCGGCACGTGCAGCGCATTTTGCCGCACCGTTTTCCGATGTTGCTGGTGGATCGGGTGATTGCGATCGAGGGAGATCGGCGCGCCATCGGCATCAAGAACGTGACGGTCAACGAGCCATTCTTCCAGGGGCACTATCCGCGGCAGCCGATCATGCCCGGCGTGCTGATCATCGAGGCGCTGGCCCAACTGGGCGGCATCCTGATGTCGCAGAAGCTGGAGCACACCGGGAAGGTGGCGGTGCTGTTGAGCTTGGACAAGGTTAAGTTTCGCCGGCCGGTGGTACCGGGCGACCAGTTGGTTATGGAAGCGGTGGCGGTGCGTGTGAAGGCCCGCACCGGGCAGACGCAGTGCCGGGCGACGGTGGGGGGTGAATTGGCGGCCGAGGCGATGATCCGGTTCATGCTGGTGGATGCCGATCCGGCCTAGAGCGGAGCGTATGAGCGAGATACACCCTACAGCATTTGTCGATCCGCGGGCCGAACTGGGCGAGGGCGTCGTGGTTGGCCCGTTTTCATACGTCGGCCCGGGTGTGCGCGTCGGGGCCCGTTGCTTGCTGGAGGCGCGCGTCACGTTGCTGGGGCCGGCGGATTTTGGCCCGGACAACCATTTTTACCCATGTTGTGTACTGGGTGCGGCGCCGCAGGATCTGAAATACAAGGGCGGGCCGACGCGTTTGAGCGTTGGTGCCGGCAATCGCTTTCGCGAGCACGTCACGGTGCACCGCGGGACTGAGGTTGATCGGCTCAGCGATGGCGTGACGCGCATCGGGAACAACAACCTGCTTATGGTGGGTGTGCACCTGGCGCACGATTGTGAGCTGGGCAACAACATCATCATCGCCAACAGCGTTCAGATTGCCGGGCACGTTCGGTTCGAGGACGGGGTGGTGGTCGGCGGCGCGTCGGCGATGCATCACTTCGTGACCGTCGGGCGGCACGCGTACGTGGGGGGCATGACGCGCATCACGCACGATGTGCCGCCGTACGTGAAGGTGCTCGGGTATGATCAGACGGTGCGCGGCGTGAACGTCGAGGGTTTGCGCCGTTGGCAGGTGCCGACGGAGTCGATCGGCCGGCTCAAAACCGCTGCCCGGATGCTCTATGCCCGGCGCGGGGAGCACTCGCCGCTGCGTACGACTCAGGCCCTGCACGAGATCGAGGAGGACGGCTTGGTGGATGACGAGCACGTGCGCTACCTGGTCGATTTTCTGCGACGCAAGCTGGAAGTGGGGATCTTCGGGCGGGTGCGCGAGCACTATCGCAGCGATCGCCCGGAAGATCGCGAATCGTTCTATGAGGCCGGGAAAGGAAGTCGCCAGTCGTGAGTGAGCCGTTGCCAGTTGCCGTGATTGGGGCCGGTCATATGGGTCGGCATCATGTGCGTCACTACGCCGAGATGCCGGAAGTTCGGCTCGTGGCCGTGATCGATGCGAACGTCGAGCGGGCGCGCGAGTATGCCGAGCCATTGGGGGCGCGCTACGCTGCCGAGCTGACGCCCGAATTGGCGGACGTGGCGGCGGCGACGATCGCCGTGCCGTCGGTGCACCATTTGGCCGTAGCCCGGCCGCTGCTGGAGCGCGGCGTGCACCTGCTGATCGAGAAGCCGATCGCGCCGAATTCGCAGGAGGCTGAGGAAATCGCTCGTCTGGCCGAGCAGCACGGCGTCGTCGTGCAGGTTGGGCATACCGAGCGGTTTAACCCGGCCGTCCGAGCGGTAGACCGACTGGGCGTGAAGCCCAAGTTCATCGAGACGCATCGCATCAGCCCGTTCACGTTTCGCTCGGCGGACATCGGCGTGGTGTTCGACCTGATGATCCACGACATCGACATTTTGCTGCACCTGGTCCGCGACGAGGTGGCGCGCGCGGATGCCGTCGGCGTGAACGTGCTCGGTCCGCACGAGGACATCGCCAACGCGCGGGTCTCTTTCCGCGGCGGGGCCGTCGCTAACCTGACGACCTCGCGCCTGGCGCTGAAGACCGAACGTAAGCTGCGCATCTTTGCGGAAAATGCGTACGTTTCGCTCGATTATCAAAAGCGCGTCGGCATCGCAGTCACGTTGGACAAGAACCTCGACGTGCTCAAGCTGGCTCGCGAGAAGAACATCGATGACCTGTCGCAGATGGCCGGGCTTGATTTTGGGAAGATGGTGCACGTGGAGCCGTTGCAGATTGATGAGAAGGACCCGCTGCGCAGCGAGCTGGAAGCGTTTGTGGAGTCGATTCGTACGGGCACGCCGCCGCCGGTGAGTGCGGCCGACGGCGTGGCAGCCGTGCGGCTGGCTGAGCAGATCACCGACGCGGTGAAGTCTCACGCGTGGGATGGTGCCGGCGGCGGGCGCATTGGCCTGGAGGCGGACATTTTCGGGCAGGCGCTACGCGAGAGCTGAATCAGAACACGGGAATCCGCAGCGACCACGGGCTATTGGCCCGTGCCATACGGGGGATTGGTCAGCGGAATTCGGGGGGCACCGGCGTAAGTGCGGACGCGGGCGGCTTGGCTGGGTCGTTTTCGTGCAGCTCCCGGCTGGTCCACAGCAGCAGGGCCGCGATTTCCAGTAGGGTGAACAGGACGCCGACGATCACGATGATCACATTGGCGGTCGGTCCCATAAGCGCGTCTCCGGGCGGGTGTGGGCGGCTGTTGCCTGGTGCGTGCCGCGGATAGAATGCGCCGGCGGCAGCGACGTTTCAAGTGTTGGCCGCGGTCGGTAACGAGGACCCGCAATGTCGGACGCCCCGAAAACCACGCCGTACGAGCAGGCTGTTCAGGAGCAGGTAGTGCTGCGCACGAGCAGCCAGCGTCGCCGGCGTGTGATTCGCCGGGTGGTCGGGTTCATCCTGATGCTCATGGTAATGGTGGGATTGTCGGTGCACGTCCGCGACCAAGCGGCGATTCGTAGCTGTCAGCAGCGTATGGAGTTTGCGGCGGCCGAATTCCGCCGGCTGCACGAGGCCGCCCGACGGAACCCGTTGCAGTTCCCGCTGGCGGCAGAGGACCCGACCGACACGGCCAAGGCACGCGAGTTGAATCGCCTGCGCGAACACGTGCACTACGACGTGCTTTATGCCGATCGGATTGCGTCGTCGCGCCGGGTAGGGGTGTGTTGCTGTAGTCGGCCACATAACCGGCTGTTTCAGCCGGCTGGTCGACATGTGATCATCTTCGACGTGGATAAACGGGACTACGTGGTGGAGTGGATCGACGAGCCGGACTTTCAGCGTGTGGCCGGCGAGCTAGGCCTGCGCGTACCGACGCGTTGACACCCACTCTGTCCTCGCAGCCGATCTGATAGCTGCCGATGCAGGTTTTCAACAGTTATCAGCGTTTTAGGACGTCACCCGCCGGCAGCGTTCTGTCGATCGGGAACTTCGACGGCGTTCATCGGGGGCACATGGAGATTTTGCGCCGGGCACGCGAGATCGCCGAGCGGCTCGGTGCCCAGCCGACGGTGATGACGTTTCATCCGCATCCGCTGGCGGTGCTGGCACCGGAACGCGCCCCGGCGATGCTCAGCACCGTGCGCGAGAAGCTGGCGCTGCTGGAGCGGGCCGGCATCGAAAGCTGCATCGTGCAGTCCAGCGGGGCCGAGTTGCTGGGCTGCGAAGCGCTCGATTTCCTGGCCAGCCTGGTGGCGCACTGCCGCCCGCGGGCGTTTGTCGAGGGGCCGGACTTTCACTTTGGCCGGGCTCGCGGCGGCAACGTCGATACCCTGCGTCAGTACGCGGACTGCTGGAGTTACGAGGTGCACGAGGTTCCGACCGTGCACTGCGCCGAGTTGCGTACTCATCCGACCGTGAGCAGTGCGTCGATTCGCCAGGCGCTGCGCGACGGGCGTGTGACCGAGGCGGCCGCCATGCTCGGCCGGCCGCATCGTATCGTCGGGCGCGTCGGCAGCGGGGCGGGACGTGGTGTCGGCCTGGGATTCCCGACCGCCAATCTAGACAACATCGCCCACTTGGTCCCGCAGGAGGCCGTCTATGCGGCCGTGGCGCAGATGCGCTCGGGCCCGCTGCACCTGGCAGCGGTGAACGTCGGGCCGCAGCCGACGTTTGATCAACCCGGGTTACGCGTGGAGGCCTACCTGCTCGATCACGAGGGCGACCTGCGCCAGCAGCCGTTGGCGCTGCATTTCCTCGCCCGGCTGCGTGAGCAGGAGCGGTTTGCCGACGAGGCCGCACTGATCACGCAGATCCAGCGCGACGTGGCCGCGACGCGTGAATACGCTGACCAGTTGGGAAAATTGAAGCAGAGCAAACTGCTGGCCGTGTAGGTTGCCTGGTGTTATCGGCGGTTCTAGGCCGTGTAGCTCGATCCGCAGCCGCAGGTGTGCTTGGCGTTGGGGTTGTTGAAGGTGAACCCGCCGCCTATGAGTCCTTCCTGGAAGTCGATCAGCGTGCCGGTGAGGTTGCCGACGATATAGCTTTTCAAGTCGCAAACGATGATCTGGCCGTGTGATTCGAAGACCTCGTCGCTGTCGGCGGGCGGGGCGTAGCGCTGGTCGCGCAGGTCGAGCACATAGCTGAGCCCGCTGCATCCGCCACCCTTTACGCCGACGTAGAGATACTGCGTATCCGGACTGTCGGTCTTGGCCTTGAATTCATCGACGCGCTTCGCGGCCAACTCACTGAGGCGGATGCCATCCTGCTCGGTCGCGGGCTTGGCGCGCTCGGCCAGGCTGCTAGCGCTGGTCGGCTGATCATTTTTCTGTTCGGGGGACTGGCTTTCGTCACTCATTGTCAGATCTCCCGGCTACACGGGCTATTAGCCCGTGCCACACTTCTTGTTACCACTGGCAATTAGCCTGCGCCCCACTGTGCTTCTCATTAAGCGGACGTCGATGCCGATTCTTCCGCGTCGGTTTGTTGGCGGACTGCTTTTTTCGCCCGCAGGTCGGCAACCGCGGCACGAATCGCATCTTCGGCCAGGACGCTACAGTGGATTTTCACCGGCGGCAGGGCCAGCTCGCGGACTATGTCGGTGTTCTTCACCTCCATCGCCTCGTCGAGGCTGCGTCCCTTGATCCACTCGGTCGCGAGCGAACTCGATGCGATTGCCGAGCCGCAGCCGAACGTCTTGAACTTCGCGTCCACGATATTGTCGTTCTCATCGACCTGAATCTGGAGCTTCATGACGTCGCCGCACTCCGGCGCGCCGACGATGCCGGTGCCGACGTTATCGGCGGTCCGATCGAGCGTGCCGACGTTGCGAGGGTGCTCGTAGTGATCGATGATCTTGTCGCTGTATGGCATCTGCGCTTACTCCTGCGTGGTGGGCGCCTTGGTGGAGGCCCAGGGCGCCGTCGCGGGGTCGCCACCTTCCTGAGCCAGCTCGTAGAGCGGGCTCATCTCGCGTAGTCGCCGGACGGCTGCGACTACCTGACCGATGGCGTAGTCGATTTCTTCCTGATTATTGAAGCGTCCGACGGAAAAGCGAATGCTGCTATGGGCCAGTTCGTCCCCCACGCCGAGCGCCCGCAGTACGTAGCTCGGCTCCAGCGAGGCGCTGGTGCAGGCCGACCCGCTAGAGACGGCGACGCCTTTCAGGCCCATCATGAGGCTTTCGCCCTCGACATAGGCGAAAGAAAGATTGAGCGTGTTGGGCGTGCGCTCGGTGGGGTGGCCGTTGAGCTTGACCTGGTCGAGCTGTGACGCGATGCCCTGGTGCAGACGATCGCGCAGTTCACGCATACGCGTCGGCTCGGTGTCCATTTCGCTCTGGCCTATTTCGGCGGCCTTGGCCAGGCCGACGATGCTGGGGACGTTGAGCGTACCGCTGCGCATGCCGCGTTCGTGGCCGCCACCGTGAATGATCGGCTCGCAGCGGACGCGTGGGCGGCGCTTGCGGACGTAGAGTGCGCCGACGCCCTTGGGCCCGTAGATCTTGTGTGCGCTGCACGTGAGCAGGTCGATGCCCATTTCCTCGACGTTGATCGGCAGCTTGCCGAAGGTCTGGCAGCAATCCGTGTGGAACAGCACGCCGCGCTGCTTGCAGAGCCGGCCGATGTCGCCGATCGGCTGGAGCGTGCCGACCTCGTTATTGCCGTGCATGATCGAGACCAGGGTGGTGTCGTCGCGGATGGTGTTGGCCAGCTCCTGGAGGTCAATCTGGCCGTACTCGTCGACTTTCAGGTAGGTCACACGGAAGCCGTGCTGTTCGAGGTATTTGCACGGATCGATGACGGCCTTGTGTTCGGTGGCCTGGGTGATGATGTGCTTGCCGTTTTCGGCGTACATGTGGGCGACGCCCTTGACGGCTATATTGTTGCCCTCGGTGGCGCCGCTGGTGAAGATGATCTCCTGTGGCGAGGCTGCCCCGAGCACGGTGGCGAGCTGGGCCCGGGCCGCATCGACGGCACTCTCGGCCTCGTGGCCGAAAGCGTGGCTGCGCGAGGCGGCGTTGCCGAACTTCTCGGTGAAATAGGGCAGCATGGCCTCGAGGACGCGTGGATCCACGGGGGTTGTGGCATTGTTGTCGAGATAGACCTTCATTCGCTGAGCACCTTCTCAGCCGCGCGCTGCGGCTCCCATTGATCGTAGGCCAAGTCCGCTATCGTAACACTCTGTAGCGTTTGCGCCAGGTGGTGATGCAGCTTGTGCATGGCCCGACGGGCCGGGCAATGTCCGGTAAGGGTACAGCGTCGTCCGTCCTGGATCGCGCCGGCGCAACGGACCAGCTTGACCGGTCCCTCGACCGCCTCGATCAGCTTCGCGAGGGAGATCCGGTCGGCCGGCCTAGCCAGGCGATAGCCGCCCTTGGCACCGCGGATAGACTCCAGGAGGCCGGCCCGTTGCAATCGCTTGAGAACGTTCATTAGCAGGGGCAGGGGGATTTCGTGCTGATCATGAATATCGCGAGCGCTGAGGACCGCATCGTCGCCAGCGAGGGTCAGCTCACACATGGATATCAGGGCGTAATCAGTCTTGCGGGTGAGCGTGATCATCGCGAACTCCCGACGAAAATACCGGCCAACAACTCGATATCTGAATATAGCATCGGTGAGGTGCGATTTCAAATCCAGTAGTGTCAGTTGTCCGATAAACGTCGGCTTCAGCGGCCTTCCGACCATCGTGGACAAATCTGTTCGAGGCGTTTGCTGGCGAATTGATCGTGCAAGAACGAAGTGGGGCGGGCGTCCCGGTTGCCGGTTCCGGCCTGAGTGAGATCTGCGAGTTGGCCAGGTCGGCCGACCCGCCTCAGGTTTGGGCGGATGTCCTGCTCCGGCGATCATGAGATGCAGACAGCGGGAGAAACTGCACTAAAATACCCGGCATGGCTGAAGCAGTGCCGCGGTGCGAAACGGGGCCGCGATTTCCATTCTGGGTGCTCGTACGCTACCGCGGGGTGCAACTGCGCAACACGCTCGATCAGCACCTGCGTGAGGCGCCGTTGCGAGCGTTCTCCGTCGTGTTGTTGCTGGTTGGAATCTGGGGGGCGTTGTACCTGTTGTTGTCGCGTGTGCTGCAACAGGTCGGCCGGTGGGAATTGGTGGCCGTCGTCGCCAACCAGTACATATTCATCCACTTCTTCCTCGTGCTGGCGGTGATGCTGGCGTTTTCGAGCGCGGTGCTCTCTTACGGTGCGCTTTTCGGACGTCGAGAAGGTGCTCATCTGCTCAGCATGCCGGCCTCGCCACACCAGGTGGTGTGCCTGAAGTGGATCGAGGGGATGCTGCTTTCGAGCTGGTCGTTCCTGCTGTTGGGCGTTCCGCTGATGCTGGCGGTCGCGTCCAACGGCCGGGTTGAATGGTATTACTACCCGCTATTCATTGGCCATTTTCTGGCGTTCGTGCTGATTCCATCGACGCTGGGTTTGCTGGCGGCGTGGGTCGTCGCGATGTGGGCGCCGCGCCGGCCGTTGCTGGTGCTGGGGGGCGGGGCGGTAATCATCATAGCCATCATCGGGTTCTGGTATTGGCGTGTTGCTCAGCATCCGGAAATGTCCGGGCGTTGGCTGTACGCGCTGGAGCAGCAACTCAACCTCGCGAAACAGCCGCTATTGCCGAGCACCTGGACGGCGAAGGGTGTGGTGGCGGCCATGGAGGAGAAGGTCAGCGTCAGCCTGCTCTACCTGGGCGCGGTGTTGGCCAACGGTGCGTTTTTTGCCTGGCTGGTGATTAACTTGTTGGGCTCGTCCTGGGCGCGAGCCTACAACGGTGCCCAGCGCGCCAAGGCCGCCGCTTTGGTGCGTAACGGCTGGTTTACCGAGGGGCTGGTCGCGCTCCTGTTCTGTTACCTGCCGCAGCGTATGAGGGCGCTGATGCTCAAGGATGTGCGCGGCTTTGCGCGCGACGCGACGCAGTGGATGCAGATGGCCATCATGATCGGCCTGTTGATCGTGTATGCCGTCAACCTCAAGCGCTTGCCGCGCGGGTTGGGCAGTCCCGGCATCCGCATCGTGCTGGCGTTTTTGAACCTGACCGTGATCAGCCTGATCCTGGCCACGTTCACAAGCCGGTTTGTGTTCCCGCTGCTGTCGCTGGAGAGCCAGCAATTGTGGCTGTTGGGGCTGGTGCCGACGCGTCGGCGGACGATTTTGTGGGTGAAGTTCCTGTTTTCGGTGACGGTGACGGGGCTCAGCGGGCTGTTCGTGGTGGGGCTGTCCGTGCGTGCGCTGGCGCTGCCTACGAGTTGGGTATGGATGCAGTGGGGGGTGTGCCTGGGGGTTTGCGTAGGGTTATCGGGCCTGGCCGTCGGCCTCGGGGCGCGCTTCCCCGTGCTCGGCCAGCGCAATCCGGCCCGGATTGCGGCCGGCTTTGGCGGAACGCTCAACCTGGTGGCCAGCATGCTTTTCGTGGGGCTTGAAATGGCCGGCCTGGCGTTGGCCGGCTTCTCGCACCTCAGACGCGAAATCTCACATATCAGCGAGTTGCACGTGGCATTATGGGCCATTCCGCTGCTGGTGCTTTTCGGGTTGGCGGTGGCGGGGGTCAGCATTCACGTGGGCGGGAAGTACTTCGAAAAGCTGGAGGTGTGAGGAACTCGCGAGGAGCCCGCGACTTTTTTTGCACCGTGACGGAATTCCGACGTATTTAAGGTGGTTACGCATGATACAGGCCCGAGGCTGGGCCCCAATGCCGCCCGAGCCTGTCAACAGTGCCAAGACAAGCGACAGTGCCAGACATTGCAGTAAGCTCCTCCTTCCCTGCGCGCTGCGGGTGCTCAATGTGAGCGCCCGCAGCGTGTTTAATGATGTCACGATCACTGTGGCTGATGTTTGGCAGGGTGGGAGAGTCCGAAAACACGCCTGACGGGGCCTTTTTTTTGTTAGTGGGCTACCCAGCGCTTATAAAAGGGATAGGGTGCCGGTGTGCGTTTGTGAAACATCTCCGGCAGTGTCGGCCATCCTTTTGGCAATCTCTATGGGAGAATCACATGCGCGCGATGGTCTGTCTGCTGCTTGTTTTGTCGGCGGTTGCGCTGGTGGGGGCGACCGAGCCGACGCTCGGCGACGGTGACCGGATCGTCTTCACTGCACACCAGGGCTGGCTCTCGCGGATCTACTTGCTCTACCCGGATGGGTCGGTCGACCGCTACATCGAGTACGAGTTTTACTACCTGGCCGACCTAGAGATCGTGCACAACGATGTTTACCTGGCCGAGGCTTTCGCGCCACGTGTGCTGAAACTCGACCTGGAAAGCGATTACCTGGACGTGGTCGTCGACGACTGGTCGCTGTACTACTTCTACGACGTCGGGTTTGACGGGGCGCACTGGTACGTGACCGAGTGGGATCTGAATAAGTACGAGTTTGATGGCACCAAGGTGGGCACGGTTTCCTTCGCGTACGACACCCGCGGCGGGACCTGGGACGGTGAGTATTACTGGACGCTGGCCGACGACAACCTGGTCCGTTGCTGGGATGTGAGCGATTGGCCGACGATGGTCGAGTTGCCCGAACTGGCCATCACGCCGCCGAGCGACGCTTGTCGCGGGTTATGGTTCGACGGTGCGAATTTCTGGACGGCCGAGAGCATCGAGGACACGCTCGGATACATCTACGTGTTCGACCACGGTGGCAATGTGGTGGATCAGTGGTTGGCGCCGGCGTATCAGGGTTTTGCGGCGGGTGTGATTCGCGGCGTCACGCCGGCGGACATGAATTGTGACGGCTACCTGAACTTTGACGATGTGAATCCGTTCGTGCTGGCGCAGAGCGGGGCGGACGAATACTACGCGGAATTCCCGCACTGCAACCACGCCAACGGCGACGTGGACGGCAACGGCGTGGTGAACTTCGACGATATTGACGGGTTTATTGATCTGCTTGTTGGTGGGGGGTAGGGCGGCGTCACCTACGGTGTGCTGCCGGTTGTCGAAAGTCGAGAATCCACTGCTCGCAGAGCAGTGGCACGAGACACCACGGCGGGGTTCAGCGTGAGAGTTTGCGGATGGTGGTGAATTCGAGGACGAGGGTTTTTTCGCCGTAGCCGGCGAAGCGGATGCCGGCGCGGGTTTGTCCGGGGGCCTGCCGAATCCACAATACCTGTCCGACGCCATAACGGGCATGCTCGACCAGTGTGCCCGGGATCCAATCACCATAGGGTTTGTTGGGGTCGAGCGGGATGTCGGAAGTGGCTGACTTGGGGCGTGGTGCCGGTCGGCGACTGCGCAGTGTGCGCTTGGGGACGAGCCGGGCGGCCTCTTCAGCCGGCAGGTCGTCCACCACAGGTTCGAAGCCAGATCGGCTGCCCAGGAAACTGGTGCCGGTGAGGGCGGTACGCCGATCGTCACACTCAATGCCCTCGTCGCCGACCTCGCGGAGAAATCGCGACGGGCTGTGCGGCAGACGTTGACCGCGGACGTAGCGTTCGTCGGCGTGTGTCAGGTAGAGCTGGCGGCGGGCGCGAGTCATGCCCACGAAGCACAGTCGGCGTTCCTCCTCGATCTCGCGGCCCTCATGCAGCACGCGTTCGTGCGGCAACAGCCCGTCTTCCAGGCCGGCGATGAACACAACGGGGAACTCCAGCCCCTTGGCGGCATGCAGCGTGAGCAGCAGCACGCAGGGAGCGTCCTCGTCGACTGCGTCCTGATCACTGACCAGACTGACACGGTTAAGGAAACCGTCGAGCGTTGGGTCGGGCTGGTCCTGCTCGTAACGCAGGGCAGCGGTGACCAGCTCCTGCGCGTTGGCCAGGCGATCCTCGCCCTGGGATTCATCTTCCTCACGCAACGCTTTCTCCAGCCCGCTCTGGCTGAGGACGGCACTGACCGCTTCGGAAACGGGCAGATCGGCCAGAGTCTGGAGCTTGTGCGCCAGGGCGGCGAAGCGCAGGACGGCATTGGCGCCGGCCTTGCCGCTGACGATCTCTCCGGCTTGTGGCAAGGTTTCGAACAGTGTTCGGCCGGTGCGATCGGCGCCGGCCTTGAGTTGGGCAATGGTGCGCGGGCCGATCTTTCGCGGCGGGTTGTTGATGATGCGCAGCAGGGCTACTTCGTCGGCCGGATTGGCCAGAATACGCAGGTAGGCCAGCAGATCGCGAATTTCGCGGCGGTTGTAAAACTCGACGCCGCGAGCGATGCGGTAGCGGATGCCGGCGTCGCGCAGCGCTTCTTCGAGCCCGCGCGACAGCGCGTTGACGCGATAGGCGATGGCGAAATCGTTATAGGGCCGACCTTCGTCCCGCAGCCTGGCGATGGTGCGGGCGATCTCGCCGGCCTCGTCGTCGCCGGTGTTGAAACGCCAGATCCGCACCGGCTCGCCCGGGGGCGCGTCGGCCCACAGGTCTTTGTGTTTGCGGTTGCAATTGTTGCTGATGAGCGCCGAGGCGGTCGTGAGAATGTGCCCGGTCGAACGGTAGTTCTGTTCTAGTCGCACGACGCGGGCGTTGGGGAAATCCTTTTCGAAGTTGAGGATGTTGCTGATGTCGGCCCCGCGCCAGGCGTAGATGCTCTGGTCGGGGTCGCCGGTGGCGCAGATGTTCCCGTGCGCGGAGGAGAGCTGCCGGGCGATCAGGTACTGGGCGTGGTTGGTGTCCTGGTATTCGTCGATGAGGATGAAGCGGAAGCGGTGGCTGAGCCGATCGGTGACTTCGGGCTGGCTGCTCAGCACCAAGGCGACGCGCATCAGCAGATCGTCGAAATCGACGGCGTTGCGCTCTTTCAGCAGGGTTTGGTAGGCCTCGTAGACGTCGGCAACCTCGCGGTGCTGGAACCAGTTGGCCTGGTCGGCGAATTTATCCGGCGTGAGCAGCTTGTTCTTGGCGTCGCTGATATGTTTGCGAGCGGTTTCGGGGCGGAGCGACTCGGTGCTGACCTGGGCGATCTGCTGGGCTTCCTTGATGACGCGCAGGCTGTCGGCCTCGTCGTAGATGGAGAACCCGGGGCGCACGCCGGCCAACTCGCCAAACTCGCGCAGCAGGCGGACGCCGAGGGCGTGGAAGGTGTAGATCCACATGCCCTGGCCGACGCCGAGAGCGGTGATTCGGCGGCGCATCTCGTCGGCGGCCTTGTTGGTGAAGGTTATGGCGAGGACGTTGTGGGGCGGGGTTCCGCCGTGGACCAGGGCGGCGGCCCGGCGGGTGATGACGCGGGTCTTGCCGCTGCCTGGGCCGGCCAGGACGAGCAACGGCCCGTCACGGTGGGCGACGGCCTCGCGCTGGGGTGGGTTGAGGCCATCGAGGAGTTCCTGGATTGGTGTGGGCACAGACGACATGCCTTCATATAACGCGGGCGCGTGTGGGCGTCCACGCGTCGGGGGCGGTTATCGCGGGGAGGCCGAAAACGGGGGCGGAAATTCGCACACGGGTGCAGTTGGGTAAATGGCTCCGCGGGCATCGGCCGATAAGTGAAGGTGTCCGGCTCGCGGATCGGCAGCGTGCGACCGCGAGGCGGCGAGGTTACGGTCGGCGGGCGCGTCGCTGCCCATCGGCCAGGCAGGAAAGGAACGCGTGATGTTCTGGTATTCGTTTCTGATTGTTTTGATGGCCATGATCGCCGGAATCGTCGGCTGGGCGTAGATTCATGGAAGGTTCGCGCCGGAGTACCTGGAGAGCCCGTGCCTGGGGGCGGTTTCACCCGTCGACGGTGAAGTCGCGGGTACCCATGGGGAGGCCGCGATATCGGCACCCCCGACCGACGCGTGAATGTCTCCTGGGTTTTGTGGACCAGCCGTTCGGCGGGCACCACGTACGCCGGCCGCGCGGCTGGTAGATTCGGCGACCATCTGACGTTGAACGGGTCCCGCGGCCGAGGTGGCGGCGGGACCGGCGTTCAGCGTCTGATTGGCTATTTCTTGGCGGGGCGGAGCTCGATGGCGGCCTTGGGCTCGAGCGTCCGGAAGGTGAAGGACTCCGTCAGGAACAGCTCGACGTTGTCCTTGTCGTGGGCCGCATACCCGATCGACATATCCTGCCCGACGATCATCTCGAAATCGCCCCCGCGGGTGGACAGCAGCAGCCCGCCTGTCAGGGCCGGACTGCACAGGATGGGCCCGCCGATGATATCGCGAACCGCACGGTGGGGCGGATAGCCACCACCCTCGGTGTACACGAGTGTCTGGTAGCCGGGCGAGCCGAGCACGAGCGCACAGGCTCCGTCGATGCCGGCGGCCCGCAAGGTGTCGACGGCCTGGCCGACGACGGCGGGGAACTCGCGGGCCTCGGTGGGTAGCGCGAGCGGCTTGTGTTCGGAGGCGGGAGCGATACCTTCGATGTTGCCGTCCGCGAATCCGAGGTAGATGGCGGTTTCTTCGAAGAGGGCGACGTTGCGGGCGGCCTGTTCGAGTTGGCCGAGGTCCGGATCGCCACAGCCGCGGCTAACGCTGTCGATTTCCATCTGGTTGAGGCTGAAGGGGACGCGCAGCTCGATGAGCGGCTGGACGGCCCGCGTGCCCCAGGGTACGCCGTTCTTGCTGGAGCTTTTCGAGACATCGAGTCGGCCGAGATTGACGGCGGCGAAGTCCCAGCCGTGAGGCCCGTTGAAGTCGACCAGTGTTCGGGCGGTTAGCTGGGCCTTGATGATTGATCTGGCGGTTTCGTCGATTTGTTCCCAGGCCTCAGCGGTGATGGGGGCCAGGTTGCGTCGTAGCAAATCGGTCATGCTCAACCTTCCTTCCTGAATTTGCCGAGGCCGAGGCCGCCGGTGGGTGAACCGCCACCGCCGCCGTTTTCTTCGCCTTCTTCAGCGGCGAGGATGGATTTCTCGGTGAAGAGGTAAGTGCGCAGCTCTTCGTCGAACTGGGGCAACTGGCGGCGCAGCCATTCGAGTGTCATGGCGGCGTGCTCGATTTCCTCGTCGCGGTTGTGGGCGAGGATGCCCTTGAGTTCGGCATCGGTGCAGACGTCGACGCGCTGGTTGTACCAGTCAACCGCTTCGAGTTCTTCGATCAGGCTGGTCAGCGCGCGGTGGATCTCACGCGTCTGGACAGATAATTCTGCAACTGGTTCATGATACGTGGTTCCCATAATTCTCTCTCCTGCGTGGCGGCGTGGCTACACTGACAGCACGGACCGGCAGGGCGAATAGTGACAAAGGAGCCGACATTGACCGGTTGCCCGCCGCTCTCATGGTGAGTGTATGCGACCGGGCGCGATTGGCAAGCCGCCGCGTGGGGGCTACTGCTGCCGGCCGACCAGGGAGCCGGCTTGGTCCAGATACTGGCGTAGCGCCTGGGATGACCAGCTCGTGATGATGAAGCGATCAGTAGTGGTCCAGGCCAGGCTGTCGAGCAGCCCGAAACGTAGGTACCAGACGCCATCGCTGTCGCGGTGGAGCGTGAAGTCAGGCGGTCGGCCGGATTTGACGATGGCCTCGTCAATGACCTCCTGCCAGCCGCGACAGAGCCGCTCTATGGCGCTTCTTACGCGTTCCGGCTGGCGGCGGATTTCGATCAGAGTGGTCATCGCCAGCGGCAGACGCAGGGGGTGCTGGGGGAAATTGTGCAGGACGGCGTACTCGCCGAGGTTGGCGAGGATGTCGCTGTCGGCGTCGACCTCGAAGCGCTGCTGGATTTCCTCCCACGACCGGCGGATGTTGGCCCGTGCCTTGGGACCCTGGATCGCTACCAGGCCGGCGAAGAAGCGTCGCAGAAAGCGGTTCAGTGGCAGCTTGTAGATTGCGTAGCGGGCCTCCGACGGCACCGTAGCGAGCAGGTGCTCGGGCTGATGGCGCGGGTCGGCGTAGACTCGAACGCAGGTGTCGCCGCCGATCTGGAAATGCGCCACGCAATACAGCGCCCGACCTACGAATCCCAGCGACCAGTGTGCTCGCTGGAGTTTATCCGCGTCCCAGGAGCCGAAGAAGCCGCTCGCCCGTCCGGCTACGAATGGGTCCAGGCGCCGCTGGATTTCATGGGCGGCGACGAAGATCTCGACCAGCGGTCGGCGCGGGCCGGCGATCAGCTCGGTATGGCCCCGCCGGGCGGCTGCGTACCACTCATCCCGGCTGAGTGGCTTGGCCTGGCCGGCCGCTACGTCTGCGATCAACGGCCAGACATCGGCACCGACGGTCAGCACGAAGCAGTTGTCGATGTATCCCCAGCCGATGACTGACCAGTCGGGCAGCCGACTGTCGCTGAGTTGCTGGTATGTCCAGCCGTGATGCTGGTGCGTGCTCAGGTGGGCGGCGTCGCTGCTGGTCTGTTCGTTGACAGTTTTCTGGATGAGTTTGAGAAAGGGGTCATTCGGCCCGCGGTGGTCGGCGGGCGTGTCGACGATGAGCGCGAAACGGAGCTTGTCGATACGCCGGGCGTTGGGGTCGTTTTCCAGCGGCTTGGCCTGGGCATCAATCAGTACCAGGGCATAGGGATAGCTGATGGCCAAGTTGAACATCTCGGCCATGCGCACGCCGAGTTGGGCATTGCGATCGATGGCCCCGCCGGCGATGTGTGTGCCCAGGTCGAGCAGTGTTTGCAGGGCGGAGGGGCCGTCGTCGGCCGAGGCGGCGTCGGGGTGGGGCTGACCGAACCAGCACAGGAGGGATGTGTTCGGGGCCAGGTCGAGTGGCTCATGGGGCGGGGCGGCCGGGCAGTTGGTGGCCAGCCGCAAGCTGGCCACGAGCACCGCCCACGGTACGACGCGAAGATATCTACTGATGTACATGGCTGCGAGATTAACGCGGCGCTGTGAGCGATGCCAGTTGCGTCGGGTGGCACTGCTGTGTCAGCAGTGCCGACGAGGACTGAGAAATGCGCTGCTCACAGAACAGTGGCAGTGCGGCAATGGCACACCGGACTGTTTTTGAAAACGCGTTAGAAAAGTGGTGGGGCGTCGGCGTCGAGCTGTATCCCCAGGACGGTGATGTCGTCGAGGGGGTAGCCGATACGCCGAAGCGAACGTTGCCGCTGGGCGATCAACTCGAGCGCGGCCGTCGCGCCGTGTTGTTGCAGCGTCTCGCACCAGGGTGAGGCAGCGACGGGGGCGATGGTGGCGGCAGGACATTCGGCGACGGCCACGCCACCACTGCCGTTATTGCTGCCGACGGTGGTGAGGGCCGGGCCGGTGATCTGTTCCGCTCGGCGGCGCAGCGTTTCCGGCACGTCAGCGTCGCCCAGTTCGGGAGCGACGAGGCGTTCGAGGCCGTCACTGTAGAGCAGCAGCGCGTCGCCCGGCTCGAGCTGGACGGTGGAAACCTCGAAGAATGTGTCCGGCATCACCCCGACGACTCCGCCACGACCGCTGATCACGTCGACGGTTCCGTCGGCGTGACGTTGGAGCGGGTAGGGCGTGCCGCCGCGGGCCAGGTGCAGCTCGCGGGTGCGGATGTTGAGGACGGCGTAGATGGCGGCGACGAACGGGCACTCGTTCAACTGGGCGTCGAGGATGTCGTCGTTCAGGCGATAGAGCACCTCATCGGGCGACAGGATGCGGTAGGTGCCGTTCTCGATCTCCTTGCCGCGCAGGGCGCGCTTGATGTAGACGGTCAGCAGGGCGGCTGGGATGCCGTGGCCGGTGGCGTCGGCCAGGGCGATGCCGACGTGTTCTTCGTCGAGGCGGTGCACGTCGTAGATGTCGCCGGAGACATAGTCGGCCGGGTAGAAGAGCAGGTCGAAGGAGAAGGGTCCGATACGGGGGAGCATGTCGGGCAGAAACTCACGCTGCAAGCGGCTGGCGAGGCGTAACTGATTGGCGTAGCGCCGGGCGACCCCCTCGCCGGTACGCCGAGTGGCCAGGAGGCCGCCGTGCAGGGCATCGAGCGAGGCGCGCATCTCCACCATGAGGTTCAGGCGGGTGGTCAGCTCGGTGACACTGTCCGTGTCACTGAAGGAGACCGGTAGCGTGGAGGCGTGGGGCAACGGTGTCAGCGGGGTGTCGGGTGGGCGGAGCAACAGAGTCGCCCGCGGGCGCTGGGCGATTCGTTCGAGCAGTGACTGGAGCGAATCCGTCAATACGCCAACGTTTGCCGGCGTGACGATCACGATGGCGTCGGCGACGATCAATTCGTAGTGCCGCAGAGCTTCTGAGAGTGGCCAGTAGCTGGTGGTGGCGTTGATGTTGTGCAACGCTGCTGGGAGGGGTGGCGGGATGTCGTCAGTGGCGAGAATTACATGGATGTGCGGACGGATCATGGTTACTTCGGCGTTCGTGGAGACCAGCCAAGTGTACGCGACTCGCTGTACATGTGAATCGGCGATTCGGGTCTGCAACTTCTCCGCGTTCAGCTGATTCCCGGACGATATTCAGACTTGCGCAAAGGTCGCCGGCCTGGCGCAGACCAAGTTACGGCAAAGGTTGCGCGAGCGCTATGAATTGGTTAAGCGGGGAGTATTGCGATGGGCTGGATCAGGAGACCTCGGCCGATTCGCAGGTGGCGATGGCGTCATAGAGGGCCTGGGCCGAGTCGGCCTTGTCGACGGCGTTGCGAAACTCCTCGACGTTCATCAGCCGGCTGATCTTCGCCAGCGCCTGGATGTGCGGGCCGGTCTGGTCTGGTGGGCTGAGCAGCAGAACGACGAACGTGACCGGGCGCCCGTCCAGGCTCTGGAAATCGACCGGCTTGGCGGGTTTGCCGGCGGCAATAACCAGACGGTCGCAGCCGTCGCTCTTGCCGTGCGGGATGGCTAGTCCGTAGCCGATGCCGGTGGTTCGCTCGGCCTCGCGTTTGAGGACGGCTTCGAGGGCGGCATCGCGACTGAGCAAGGCGCCCGTATCTGACAGCAGATCGATCAACTCGGTGATAACGCCGGTCTTGTCGGCCGCGTTGACCGGGACACGAATACGGTCGGGGGTAAGGATCTTGCTAAGTTCCATAGTGCTACCCTGCCTCGAAGGTGCAAAAGAGCAATCATAGCCTGCCTGTCAAGGAGTTTCCACTGGTCGGGCCGCAGCTTTCCGGAGACTTGAGCCAAGCTGGTCAGAACTCTGGTCCGGAAACCCCGCGGAGCCCGCCCCGCGTCACATAATCCGGGCGATTAGGACATCTCGCCCCCGAGTGCGGGCTGTGCTACACTGCCCGCTTGTCGGTTGTCCACGAGGACGCAAAGTCGGCTTCACGTGAGGGTTTTGCCATGCAGAAAATTCGCCTGTTTACTCCCGGGCCGTGCGCTGTGCCCGAAGAGGTCCTGCTCGAGATGGCCCGTCCCTTCGAGCACCATCGTACCCCCTGGTTCCAGGAATTCATGAAAGAGGCCACCGAGCGGCTCCAGCAGGTGATGTGCACCAAGAACGAGTGCATTGTCATCACTGGTTCGGGAACGGCGGCGGCCGAGGCGGCCATCGTGGGATGTCACCCCGCTGGGGCAAAACTGCTCACGATCGAAGGCGGCAAGTTTGGCCAGCGCTGGGGCGAGATTGCGCAACAGTACGGCATCGACGTAATCCGGCACGAGATCGAGTGGGGCCTGCCGCCGACCGCAGAGATGGTTGCCGATCACCTCAAGAAGGACCCGGGAATCACCAGTGTGATGGTCGTGCACAGCGAGACGTCGACGGCGACGATGTGCGATCTGGCAGCGATCGGGAAGGTCTGTAAGGATGCCGGCAAGCTGCTGCTGGTGGACGGCATTACGTCAGTTGGCGCGATGCCGGTCTGGCCGGACAAGTGGGGCGTGGATGTGCTGATCACCGGTGCGCAGAAATCGCTGATGCTGCCGCCGGGATTGGGCTTCCTGGCCGTCAGCCCGCGGGCCTGGGATATCATCGAGAACAACAAGAACCAGCACGCTTACTACCTGAATCTCTCGAAGGCACGCAAGAGTGCGCTCAAGAGCGACACGCCGTTTACGCCGGCGCACCTGCTGATCCGCGGCCTGAACAAGGCCCTGGAGATTATCCTTGAGGAGGGCATGGAGAACGTGTGGAAGCGCGTGGCGGCGATGGCCGAAGCGACGCGTCAGGCCGGCAAAGCGATTGGCCTGGAAGTGTTCTCGAAGTCGCCAAGCGATTCGGTGACGGCGCTGACATGTCCCGAGGGCGTGAAGGTCAAGGACATCCGCGATCAGCTCAAGGAGCGCTACGGCATTCAATCTGCCGGCGGCCAGGAGCATCTGAAGGGCAAGATTTTCCGGCTCGGCCACATGGGTTACGTGGACGATATGGACACGATTGTCGGGGTGGCAGCCCTGGAGCAGGTGCTCTACAAACTGGGGCACAAGTTCGAACTGGGCGCGGGCGTGACCGCGGCACAGAAGGTCTTCGCCGAACGAATGTAGCCGAACTAGGCGCCGGCCGCCGAGTTGGTGTGGTGTAGCCACTTGCAATTGAGCGAGTGGCCCTCACCAGTTCGGCGGGCGGTGGGGGAATATCATTTTCAGTATATGACCGCGGACGGGATGCTCCGCTACTTGCGTTCGGCGACGTTTAGATTGGCGTCGAGCGGTGGCATCGGCTGGGCGGGAGGCTTGTCCGGCGGCGGCGAGTGGCGGGCGCACATGGTCATGGCCAGCAGGGGGAACATGTAGAGCACGTACGCGAGGGTGTTGTTGCGTGGCTGTCCGGAGGTGAAGGGCAGGTTCACCGCCAGGAATGCGCTCATGACCACGCCGCCGGCGAAGCTGCCTGCGAGGAAGCGCATATCCAGGAATGGCAACGACCGGTAGCGTCCGGGGCGCGCATAGTAGATGGTCAGGAAGAACAGCAGTGTCAGGGCGGCGACGCCGCACAGGCCGAGGTCGAAAAACGCGCCGACGAGGCTGGAATGCACAGAGGCGAATTCGGCGTCCACGACGACCCAGTTGTTTAGTCCGACTCCGAAGAGCGGGTGCTGGGCCCAGTGATCCATCGCCTTTTCCCAGATCTGCCAGCGTGCGCTGCCGGTCATGCCGCCGGACCAGAGAGTTTGAAGGCGGTCGATGGTCAGGTGGACATCGAGCGTGGTTCGGCCGAGGGAATACACAATCGCGGAGACGGCGGCGGCGCCGCCGACCACGAGAAATATGAGCGCACGTCCGCTGAGCAGGTTGGCTGCGAAGCTGGTGATCGTCCACCAGGCAACTAGCAACAGGAAGAAAAGGACGGCTCCACGACTGGCACCGAGCCAGTTGAGCAGGCCGAAAATCGCCACGGCCAGCATCAGCAACACACCGATCGTCATCGACCGGCGCAAAGCATGGCCGTGTCCGAGCCAGAGGGCGCCGCCGGCGGCGAAGACGGCCGGAATGGCATAGCTCTGGGAACTGCCGAGGAAACGTTGCGAGATCGAGGTTGCGTACCACTCCATTTCGCCCAGGACGCCGCGGCGATAGTTGTAGACGGACACGACCGCGAGGCCGATTAGCAATCCGAGCCAGACGACTTCGTAGTCAGCCAGATTGCGGAGTCGGCGAAAGACAGCCAGCGTAACGAGAATGGGTAGCCAGTAGCGGCCGATGAGCGTGGGGAAAGCGATGCCGACATCAACGGCGAAGAGGGTTGCAAGGAGGGCGCTGAGGGCGAGCATGGCCCAGGCCAGCGGGAAAACGGTCGGCAGTCGCTGCGACGGCGTATATGCCGACCCGGGCGTGCCAACAAACCCGACCAGCAACAGGGGCAGTGCCAGCAACATCTCGAATGTGAGTGCGCCGGTGTTATCTCCGAGGAGGAAGTAGTTGGCGCTGGACATCTGGTTGATGCCGAGGAATCCGTAGAACAGAGCGGCGGCGATGGGGAAGGTGGCGTTTGTCCAGCCGAACATGAGTATGAGCGCGCCCGCCATGGGGCAGTAAACGAGGGCCGTTCGGGCGGAGAGGTTCACGCCGGGGCGATAGCCCTGGATCGTGGCTACTAGTGCGGCGAATGCGATGAGCCCGGTCAGCAGAGCGGCGGTGTGAATCCACCGGATGTCGAAGGCGCGCTCGGCGGGTTCGAGGCGTGGCAGGACGGCGGAGGGGGCCGGGCTGTATGGAATCGGGTTGGTGTCGAACTTGCTCACCAGCCGGGTGCCTCAGAGGATCGTGAACCAGGCCCGCTTGCGCGGGGCGTGCCAAGGGGTCATACGTTACCGGCGAAACGGCGGTTGGTGCCACCGTCGCGAGCGACGGCGCCAGTAGTTATCGGCTGAACGGGAGGCACATCCTCAGCCGACCTGGTTGTCGGCGGGGGGCCTCGGTAGGGTCGCCCGCAGCGAAACCAGAGCGTGAACCATTGCCAGCGATTCGGCGATCACCGCCGCTGCTGCCGTCCCGACGATGCCGTACTGAGCGGTGAGCAGGAACACCAGGGGCACGTTGCTTACCAGGAGAATCGTGCTGGCGATGACGTTCAGGTGCACCTTGTTCATGGCGGCGAAGGTCTGGGCCGCCGGCGCTCGCAGGCAGAACGGCACGAGGCCGATCAGCAGTATGACCGAGGGCCAATACGCGCCGGCGTACCTGGCGCCGATCACGAGCGAGATGGCGTAGGGCCCGAGCACCATCCAGGCCACCACGACCGGGGCCATGACGGCGGTTTCCTTCCAGGTCAGCTCCCAGGTGCGCCGCCGGAGACGGTCCTTGTCGTTCAGCAATCCGGAGAGATACGGGAACGCCGTCTGCATCAGCGAAGTTGGCAGCAGGCGGATGGCGTTGCGAATCAGCACCGCGGTTGCATAGAGCCCCACCAATGCGTCCGCCTCCTCCTTAGTGCGTCCGGAGGCCACCAGCCATCTCAACAGCACAATCGTGATGGTGGCGTTCAGCATGCCAGGCCCGTTGGCCATCAGGCTGAGGAAGCCGAACGCGGTCAGCCGCCGGAGCATCTGTAGTGTCGGCGTTACCCATGAGATCTGAGAGCGCGTAACCCAGAACAATACGGCCAGGTTGGTGAGCGGCGCCAGCGTCAGCGTGATGAAATAGCCCCACAGTCCGAAGAGGGCGGTGGCAACGAGCAGGATTGTGAGTGTAAATAGCTGCGTGATCGCCGTGTACATCGCGGCGCGTTTGACTTCCTTGCGCGCCTGCATGAAGCAGATCGGCAGCTTGCGCAACGCGGCGATCGGAATGAACGGCAGGAGCACCAGCATGAAGTAGCGGACTACTTCATCCTCGTGCACCGGTATTATCAGCACGGCCGCCATGTACAGGACGGCGGCTATGCAGGTGGTAACGCTGCTCCAGAAGATCCCGGCCGAGTAGATTCGGTTGCGCTGCTCGTCGCTGATCGGCTCGGCGGCGTATTTGAGCACCGCAGCACTGATGCCGAGGTCGGCAAACAGGACGATCAAGTCCACGATCTGCATCACGTAGGCGATCTTGCCGATGTCGTCGGGCGCCAGCAGCCAGCGGAGCAGGACCTGCCGGATCATGTTCATGCCCTGCGTGAGCACGATTGCCGTCAGCAGGTGGGGCACGCCCGTTACGAGCAGGCGCTTCAGATCGTTGCGCGCCAGATTCTGGACGCGCTGACGTAACACTGAGCCGGCGCCGGCAGGCGGGGCGTCGGTTGTATCGTTATGGGTGGGTTGGTCGTTGGACAAAGCCGGCCTCAACTTCGTGTGGCTGGCGACAACGCTGCCAGCGGGCGGAACAAACGGACGTCGCCAATCGACCAGCAGGTCGGGACTGTGTGCGGGTTACCAGTCATGGCAGCACTTCTCGATCAGATCGAGTGTTTTCTGGCGGAAGATCTCCTCGCTGCCGGTGGTTTCCACCAGTGCAGCGCCGGCATCGGCCAGCCGCTGGCGCAGATCGGGCTCCTGGATCAGTCGGCGGATGGGTGGGACGTAATCCTCGGCCCCGCCGTCGACCGCGAAGCCGGTCTGACCTTCCTTGATGAAGTGTGTATAGCTTTCCAGGTTGCGTACCACCGGGACCGCCCGACAGTATTGCGCTTCGAGAATGCTGACCGGGAAGGCGTCGAACGGGACGCAGTTCACCGAGCAGTCGGCCAGTTGCAGCACGACGGCCATCTGGTCGGCGGTCAGCACCGGCGGCATCAGGGCCAGGCGATCGCGCAGGCCGGCCGCCTCCAGCCGAGCGCACAGCTCACGCTCATATTCAGCCTGAGCCATGCTGCCGCGCACGAGAATGAGGAACACGTCGTGGCCCTCGCGGGCCAGGCTGATGAACGCGTCGACCGCGACGTCGACGCGGTACATCGGGTGCAGGTGCCGGTTGTGAATGATGACGAACTTGTCGTTCGGCACGCCCCAGTCGCGCCGCGCCTGGTCGAGCGTGGCCGCGTCACGAGGTGCGAATGTGTTCAGATTAATGCCGCGGACAAACACGTGCAGCTTGTCCTGCGGCACCTCGTAGTGCTCGCGGTATATCCGGGCGACGGCCGGGCTGGAGGTGTGAATCTCGTCGAAATGGCGCAAGGCCTGGATCTCCCGACGTCGGACGCCGGGATAGCGCGGGCCGTAGCCCCACAGGTGCACCATCAGTCCCGGGCGCTTATCGCGTAGGGGCCAGCCGAGCATGCGCAGCAGGTGATACGCGATCAATCCGTGGGCGGTCATGGATTGGAAATGCAGCACGCCGGGGCGCTCGGTGCGAATGACTCGCAGCAGGCGGCGCGCCTGGGCCCAGGCTTGAAACTGGCGCCACAGGAACGATCGCCAGCGGGTCGGCTGTTCGATTTCGATCGGCTTGAGTTCGGCGGTGGCGGTTGCGCCGCCGGGCCGAAGGGGCTGGGCGCCACGCAGGATCAACTGCTGTGTGCGCGGTCTCAGCGAGTAGATTTCGTCGAATACGGGCACCGCTTCGGGGGTTATTTTCGCCTGCGAGTCGGCCAGGATGACGCGATAGCCGGCGTCGCGCAGCATCTGGGCCGGGATGCGCACGTGCGGGCTGTGGCTGCCGCCGACAACACACACACAACGCTGCCCGGAATGCTCCGTGGCCGACTGGGCGCTCATCTTGCGGATTCCTCCTCGCTGATGACGATGCGTTGCTTGCCGCTACGGGTCAATGGTATCTCGCTGACGGCCTCGTAGTCCAGCGTGAGCCCCAGCTCCGCGAGAAACGCGAACGCCGAGCGGATTTCCGCCTCCTGTTCGGCGGTCAGCTCGACGGCCGGCACGTAGCGCAGGGTGGCGTGGCCGGGGCGTCGCTGAACGAACTGGAAGCGATAGATCAGGGCGAAAAACATGCCGTGCAGAGCGTTGATGTTGGTGGCCGGGAAGCGTGTGCCATCGGTGAGCGTGAGGTATTCCTGGATGCGTCCCTCGATGCGTGCCAGGCGCTGGTGGTGGCGGCCGCAGGCGGGGCACGGCCCCGGCTCGTCCCACACGCCGTAGTCGGCCGTGCGATAGCGAATCAGCGGCATGACGGTATTGAAGAATCCGGTGCCGGTGATTTCGCCGACGATGCCTGGCTCGGTGATCGGCTGCTGATTATCGTCGAGCAGCTCGAGGTAGCCGTGGTTGGGCAGGAAGTGATAGGCCGTGGTGTGTTCGCACCAGCCGCCGAGCAGGGCCAGCTCACCATGGCCGTAGTGCGAATACGTGCGACAGCCGAACACGTCACGAAACAGATCGACGTGCCAGTCGGAGACTGCCTCGCTGCCGCAGAGGACGGCGCGGGGCTGTGTTTGCAGGTGCTGACCGGTGCGCCGCAGGACATTCGCCAGCAGGGCGGCGGCGGATGCGTACACGTGCAGCCAGGTCGGTTTGAAGTCGTCAATGAGCCGAATAATCTCACTGACGTTTTCATCGCTCAGGTGATAGGTGCTGATGGTCAGGCGGTTGGTGCTGCGGTCGTATTCGCTCAGACGGCGGCCTCCGTCCAGCAGTGCGCCGCGCAGCGTGACGATCGGATCGCCGCGTTTGAGCCCGACGCGGCGCCACAATGCGTGAATGCAACCCTCTTCCCAGCTCGCGATCCCGCGCGGGGCGAACATTGTGCCGACCGTGCCCGTAGAGCCGCCGGTCGTATGGCGAACGATGGCCAGCCCGGGTACACGCGGGTTCACCATGCGTCTTCCGGCCTCCAGCAATTCGGCCTTGGAGATGGTGGGCAGGGTGGTCAGGTCCGCGGCGCCGCGGAACCCGGGCAGATCGACGTTGGCCTGCTGATATGCCTCGCGATAGTACGGGATCTTCGCGGCGGCGATTTTCACGATGCGCGTAAGTTGGGCGTCGTAGTGGGACTGGATTTGATCCGGGGACCAAGTGTCGGCCGCCAGTGACTCGCGCAGACCGCGTGCCCAGAGGCGTTCCTTCCAGATGCCGCCCAATACGCCGGTGATACGCCGGAGCGGGCCACGCTCATCGTGCGTCATGGGGCAGAGATCTCCTCGGCACCGCCCCCTCTGCAAAGCGCGTCGATCGTGTAGCTCAGCTCGGCTGCCCGAGCGCAGGCTTCCCAGCTCAGTGGGGCCGGTCCGCGACCAAGCAGATATTCGGCCAGCGCCGCCAGCTCCTCATGATGCCCCTTGGTCGGGCGATTGGCGGCCGCACCCGGCTCACACCCCGTCCCCAGGCTGCGCACATAATCGTCAATCACGTAGGTTTTGCCGTCGAACAACGCCTCGACGCGCTCCTTGCCGTTGGTCTTGCTCTTGCGGCCCAGCGTGGTGTAGATCAGCGTGCAGACCGAGCCGTCGGCATATCGCAGCGTGGACACGAACGAGTCTCCGGGCGGTACGCCGCCGCCGGCCGGCGTCGCAATGATGTCCAGCTCGGCGACGTCGATATCGTCGCCGACCAGGTAGTTGAACAGGTCCAGCATGTGGCAGACTTCGCCGATCACGCGTCCACCGCCGGCCGGCGAGTAGACCCAACTGTTAAGCGGGGCCGGGTCGGCCATCACGCGGTAGTTGATGACCAGCGGCTTGACGCGATCGCGTACCAACTCGCGCAGTCGCACGGCATGCGGGCTGAAACGCCGGTTGTAGCCAACCATGTAATATTTGCCGCTGTCCGCGTGGACGCGGGCGAGTTCGGCCAGTTCATCACGGTTCATCGCGACGGGTTTTTCGACGAAGACGTGCTTGCCGGCCCGCAGTGCGGCCATCGCCAGCGGCGCGTGCATGTCGTGACGCGTGGCGATCAAGACGAGCTGCACGTCGGAGCAGGTCAGCAGTTCGGCGATGCTGCCGGTTGCCAGGCGGGCATTGGTTTGCCGGGCAATGTCCTGGGCTTTGGCGGTCTTGCTGTCACAGGTAGCCACCACCTGGTAGCGATCGCTCATGGCCATGATGTTGGGCAGGTGCATGCTGGTGAAGAACCCGCCCAGCCCGACAAGCCCCAGCCCGACGCGACCGGTCAGCTTTGACTCGGCCGGCAGTGACACCGTCGGCGTCAGCTTGGCGTCGTTCGGGGTCTCGGTCAGGTTGTATTTCAGTACGATGCCGAGCGGCCGGCTGCCGCCCTCGGTCGAGAGAGCCGCAAAGGCCTGTTCCGCCTCAGCGATCGGGTATTCGGCCGAGATGAGCTGATCCATGCGTAACGTGCCGTTTGCCATCATCTGTAGCAGCGCCTGCATGTTGCGGTTCTCAGTCCAGCGCACGTAGGCATAGGGATAGTCGCGGCCCTGTTCCTCATATGTGGGGTCGTAACGCCCCGGCCCATAACTACACGAGATCAAGAAGTCGATTTCGTTGCGATAAAACGGGTCGCGGTCGAACTCGAGCGGGACAGCGCCCACGATCACGACCCGGCCCTTTCGGCGGGTCATCTCCAACGCGTCCTGACAGATCCCGCAGCGCTCGTGGCGGCCGTCACCAGAGTGGCGTCGGCCCCCATGTCGTTGGTGCGAACCATTACCTCGTGTACGGCGTCGGCCCCGGTGAGTGCGAAGGTTTCTTGGAAACCGAGCTGACGGGCTTCCTCGACGCGCTGCGGGTTGGCGTCGAACCCGACCGCTCGCACGCCGCTGGCCGACAGTAATTGCAGCGCAATCTGCCCCAGCAAACCGAGTCCGACGACGGCGGCCGTCTCGCCCAGACGCAGGTCGGCTCGCCGGACACCTTGCAAGGCGATCGATGCAACCGTTGTGCCGGAAGCCTGGCGCAGGTCGCAGTGTTCCGGTAGCCGGGCGACGAGGTTCATCGGGACGGCGACGACTTCGGCATGGGCGGCGTAGCCCATGCCGGCGCACGCGACGTGGTCGCCGGGGCTGATGTCCAGCACGTTCGCGCCGACGGCGAGCACGCGTCCGGAGCAGCTATACCCAAGCGGGATGCGTGTTTCGAGCCGGGATTGGACGCGGGCCAGCGTCTTGCGAATCCCGTTTACGCGGACCATCTCGAGCACCTGTCCGATCCGGGCCGGATGTTCCCGGATCTTTGTTAGCAGGCCGCTTTTGGACGCCTTGACCCCAGCCACCTCGGTGCCTGTCGAGATGAACGAGTAGGCCACCTCGACCAGCACATCGCCGGCACCGATTCCCGGCGGCGGCACATCCGCCACCGTGACACCCTTGCCTAACAGCAGTTGCTTCATCTCTACTCACTCGCGCAGCGCCGATCGCACCGTTTGGCCGGCCGGCTACGGTTCTCTGGTTCTTGAGCGGCCCGGTGCGTAAGTTGGCCGCTGCTCTGCCATGGCCCGGGCGGCGGCCTCCCACCGCACGGCGCCGGGATAAATAATGGCCAGGTCGGTATCAACCAGACGCAATGCATCGGTCAATCGTTCCAGGGGCCAGTAGTCCTTGTCATTCATGCAGTAAATCAGCGGCACCGGCGGCTGGGTGGATACACCCTTGAGCAGGTCGTGCAGTTGCTGGGCACCCCGCCCGCCGGCAAAACGCGGCGCGTGCAGTACGGCCGAATCAACGAAGCGTACCTTTTCGCACTCCGCGCTGATCACTCCACAGAGTGTGACCAGCCGCTCCAGCCGGTCGCCGGATTCGCCTATGCCGGGGTACCATAGGTACAGGTACTCCCGGCGTAACTGACGCAAGCCCTTGCGCAGATCGTCCATGTTGAGCGGACAATCGCCGACCATGTAGCTGCGGACGGCGCTCTCATGCTCGAACAGGACGGTGTTGCTGCCGGTGAGTTGGGCGAGTTCCTGCACGCGTCGGGCGACCAATCGCCAGCTATCGACCGAGTCGAACCCGCTGGTGCCGAAGATCGGTGAGGTTTTCAGACCCGGGATGATTTTCACGCGCGGGTAGCGGCGTTGGAGATGAGCGATGGTGTTTTCGTTCCCGGGCTCGATGGAGATGATCACCGTGTCGGTGACACGCTCCCAGACGATCAGGCCGTTGGCGGCCGCATTGAGCGGCCCGGGTCCCGGAGACAACTCCAGCCAAGGCAGGAAGCGTGCGGGCTCGTGCTGCGTCGAGGCAGGTTTGGTGGCGGTTTTGGGCTGGTCGGCGGGGGGCGAGCCGGCTGAGGCGGGGCGCGCCGGTGCCTGGTTACAGCCGACCAGCGCCAGCACTGCCGGCAGCCAGCAGATTGCTACGGCGAACCTGACCATCATTCGGGCTCCTATGCAGCCACCAGGCCGCCGACCCACAACCATTTCCGCGTATTGCACACAGCTCGCTGCGCTCGCTGCCGATGCGCTGCTTGTCAGCAACGCGCAGAAGCTACTCGGCGCGCCCGTAAGCGTCAAACGGCCACGCACCATGGACGCCCGCGGCCGAATAACTCACCAAACGCTAACTCTCTCTCAATATCGGCCGACTCGGAGGCCCGCCAAAGGCCGATCGCGCCCGGTGCCGATCTGGCTGACCCGCCCCATGCCGATTGTCGCTGATACCCCCACGCGGGTATATTCTGCCTCACGATGGTGACTTTCTGGGAAGTGCTTCAGGATTACCAGGCCTACGCCCTGGGTGCGTTCCTCGTGACGGTCTTTCTGACACCGCTGGCGATGCGTGTGGCACACCGTTACGGCGTGCTGGATGTGCCCGATCGGGAGCTCAAGCCGCACGCCCGCCCGACGCCCTATTTGGGCGGTACCGCCATCGCCCTGGCATGGGCCGTCGCCCTCGTGCTGGCCCTGCTTCGCGGTACTTGCGACTGGGATATCATGTTGCCGCTGCTGTTCGGCGGCCTGGCCATGTCGGTGCTGGGGTTGGTTGACGACGTTTGCCACCTCTCGCCCAAAACGCGCCTGCTGGTCGGAGCCATCGTGATCGGGGTGGTGGTCTCGTTCAGTGGCGTCGGCACGCAGCTCGTGGACGTGTTCGCCCATCCCATTGGCATTCATCTGCCCCGGGTCATTTCGATGCCGCTGTCAGTGCTGCTGGCGACCATGCTGGTGCTCGGAGCGTGCAATTCGACCAACCTCATCGATGGGCTGGATGGGCTGTGCAGCGGCGTGACGGCCATCATCTCGCTGGGGTTTTTCCTGCTGGCGGCGCACTTGGCCGCCTGGGGGTTCAGCGAGCAGGGCGATCCGGTGCGCCTGGTGCTGGCCAGCGCCATGTTCGGGGCGGCGATGGGCTTTTTGCCGTGGAATTTTAACCCCGCGCGGATCTTCATGGGTGACGCCGGCAGCGTGTTGCTCGGCTACAACTGCGGCATGCTCATTCTGTTGTTCGCTGAGCGCGGCGGGATAATGCGCTGGGTGGTAGGGGCCCTGATGATCTTCGCGCTGCCCGTTTTCGACACCGCCTTGGCGATGTTTCGGCGCTGGCGGGCCGGCCGTTCAATCTTCGAAGGTGACCGCAGCCATTTTTATGACCAGCTCGTGCAGCGCGGTTTCTCAGTTCGGACGACCGTGCTGATTTCTTATGCATTGACGCTGATTTACGCCGGCGTCGGGTTGCTGATGACTTGGGTGCGGAACGAGCAGCCGGTGATCCGGACCCGCTATGCCCTGCTGCTCTACGTGCTGGTAGTGTTGTTCAGCGCGCTGGCCGCTTGGCGCTGCGGGTTGACCCACCCGGAACAGAAACGCGGCGATTGATTCATCTCGGCCGCACGCGTTGCCGGTTTAGGTGTGCGTGGGGCTTGGAGCAGCGCCGCCCAGGCGATGTACCAGGGCTGTATCAGTTGCACCGGGGGTAGTCGGCTGGGTCGAAGTCGCCACTACCACAATATCGCCGGGCTCGCCCAACCCCCGCTCGATGAGGATGCCGTCGAGAGCGGTAGCCATCTCGCGCGGATTGTCGTAGGGCTTCACCAGGATCGGCACCACGCCGAAGAGCAGATTCAACTGTCGCTGCACGCGCTCGTCGTAGGTCAGCGCGATCACGGGAATCGGCAGGCGGTGGCGGGCGACACGCCGGGCGGTGTTGCCCGTGGCCGTCCATACCGCGATCAGCCGGGCGCCGAGGTCCTGGGCGGCTTGGACGGCCGCGTGAGCGACGGCCGCCGTCGGCTGGTAATGAACGGCAATGCTCGGCGGATTCTCCGGCTGACGCCACTTCGCCAGGTGGGCGCCGGTGGCCGCCGCCACCTTGTTCATCATGTTGACCGACTCGACCGGGTACTTCCCAACCGCCGTCTCGCCGGAGAGCATCACCGCGTCGGCCCGATCGAAAATCGCGTTGGCCACGTCGCTGACCTCCGCCCGCGTCGGCATCGGACTGCTGATCATGCTCTGGAGCATCTGCGTCGCCACGATCACCGGCACACAGGCCGCCTGGCAGCGAGCGATGATGTCTTTCTGGATCAGCGGCACACGCCAGATGTCCGTCTCAACCCCCAGGTCTCCGCGGGCTACCAGGACCGCATCAGTCTCGGCGATCAGCTCGTCCAGATGCAGCAGCGCCTCGGGCTTTTCGATTTTCACGACGACCGGCAAATTCCGCCCGGAGTCCTTGATGACCCGCTTCAGCTCGTACAGATCCTCGGCCTCACGCACAAACGAGAGGGCCACGTAATCCAGTTCATGCTCGAGCGCCCAGGCCAGGTCCTCGCGATCCTTCGCCGTCAGCGCCGGCGTGGAGAGCTGGCTATCGGGCAGGTTGATGCCCTTGTGGCTACGCAGTTCGCCGCCGACTGTGCATTCGCAGATGAGCTGATCGGGGTGACTCTGCCGAGCCACCAGGCTCACTAGGCCGTCGTCGATCAACACACGCTGGCCGATCTCGACTTCGTCGATGAAACGCGCGTATGAAACGGTGAGTTGCTCCGCGTTGCACGGCCCGTCGCCGCGTACGAAGCGCAGTTCCTGGCCGGGCGTGATGGACATCGGTTCGTCAGTGAACTGGCCCAGTCGAATCTTCGGCCCGCACAGATCGCCGATGACGCAGATCGGCTCGTTGTGCTCGGCCGCGACCTCGCGCACGAGCCGTAGCGTCTGTTCATGCTGCTCGTGTGTGCCATGACTGAAGTTCAGCCGACAGGCGTCCAGCCCGACGTCGAGCATGCGTTCGAGCACCTCGCGCTGGGCCGATGCCGGTCCGAGCGTCGCGATCAGCTTCGTTGGGATGTAGCGGTCATTGATATGGTCGTGCATCGTCGCAGTCCCCATTGAACTCGGCCCAATCGAACCTACGCGCCGGCCAACGGCGGACGACGCGCCGGCCAGTCAAACTGGCGCTCGAACATCCTCGCCGCCCGTAGCATACCGGCTTCGCCGAAAGTCGGCCCCATCAGTTGAATGCTTAGGGGCAGACCGGCGCGGGTCAGGCCCGCAGGCAGGGCGATTGCCGGCAGCCCGGCCAGGTTGGCGCCAATCGTGAACGTATCGGTCAGGTACATGGTCAGCGGATCGGCGGTTCGCTGGCCGAATCTGAAGGCCGGCCCGGCCGTCGTCGGCCCCAACAGGGTGTCGCAATTCTGAAACGCTCGTTCATAGTCCTGGCGGATCAGTCGGCGGACGCGGGCGGCACGGTCGTAATAGGCGTCGTGATAGCCGGCGGATAGGGCAAATGTGCCCAGCAAGATCCTCCGCTGTACCTCCGGGCCCAGACCCTGCGTGCGTGATTGCCGATTCAGGGCCGCCAGCGTTATCGGAGCAGGGTCGCGGAAGCCGAAATGCACACCGTCGTAGCGAGCCAGGTTGCTGGCCGCCTCGGCCGAGACGAGCAGGTAGTAGGTCGCGATGCCGAAACGGGCGTGCGGCAGATCGACCTCGACAATGGTCGCACCGCTGGCGCGGAAGATGTTGATCGCGTTTTCGATGGCCGCACGCGTTTCCGGATGCAGATCGCTATCGAGTTGGGCCCGGACGATGCCGACACGCAGGGGGTGCTGGGCGCCTGGCGGGGCGGCGTCGCGGACAGCCGCGAGGTAGTTCGGCACCGGCTCGGCAACGCTGGTCGCGTCCTGTGGGTCGGGGCCGCTTATGGCGTCCAGCACGAGGGCGGCGTCTTTCACACAGCCCGCCAGCACGCCGATCTGCTCCAGGCTTGAGCCGTAGGCGACCAGCCCGTAACGCGATACCCGGCCATAGGTGGGTTTCAGCCCGACGCAGCCACAGAACGAGGCTGGCACGCGGATCGAGCCGCCCGTGTCGGAGCCGAGCGCGATCGGCACCAAGCCGGCGGCGACAGCGGCAGCACTGCCGGAAGACGATCCGCCGGCGACGTGGTCACGATTCCACGGATTGCGCGTCGGGTGCCAGGCGCTGAATTCCCCGGACGAACCCATCCCGAACTCGTCGAGATTGGTCTTGCCGACGGGAACCGCCCCGGACGCTTCCAGTCGGCGTACGGCCGTCGCGTCATACGGCGAAACATAGTCGGCCAGCGTTTTCGACCCGCAGGTCGTTCGGCCGGCGCGGGTGCAGATGTTGTCCTTTACGGCGATCGGCACACCCGCCAGCAGAGGGGGGGCGGCACCGACAGGGGGGCGATTGGCCAGTTCGCGAGCGTGCTCTTCCGTCACATCGAGGAACGCGCCCAGCTCCTGATCATGCTCGCGGATTCGTTGCAGCGTCAACTCGACGCTGGCCGGCACGTCACGGGCACCCGTAGCGACTTCGGCGACAATCTGGCAAGCGGTCGGGGGCGGGGCCATGTGGTTGCCCAGAAAGGTTGGCAATGATCGGTTCAGGTACCCAAGCCAGTGCCCAGCACCGGCGGCACCAGGAAGTACGCTTCCGACAGGGCAGGGGCGTTGGCACGCACGGTTGGCAGGTCGCACGGCGCCGGGGCGATTGCGTCCGCCCGCCCGTCGGCGTCATGCTCCAGCGGGTGGCGCAACGGCGCTACGCCCGTCACGTCGACCTGCGACAATTCCTCGAAATGGTTCAGAATGCGGCCCAGTTGCCCAGCGAGCCGATCGGTTTCCTGCTCCGGCACGTCCAGCCGCGCCAAGTTGGCGACCAGCCGCACATGCTCGGGTCCGATCGGGGCGGGCACCGGTGTTGCTCCCGAGGGTCAGGAGGTGGTATCGGCGGCCGTCTCGGCAACGGGGGGATGCCAGTCACGCCGGGGGGGCTTGATCACCAGGCCCATGCGGATGGCCTTGGCGCTGACGCGGATACGCTGTACCCGTCCGTCCACAACTGCCCGCACCTTCTGGATGTTGGGCTTGAACTTGCGCTTGGTGATGCCGGTGACTTTGCGACCCACGCCGCCCAGGTACTTGGCCTTGCCGCGACGCGAAATGGATCGGCCGGCGATGGTACGCTTACCGGTGAAGTAACATTTGCGGGCCATGATTACCTCTTGGCTGAGCTCATTGTCCAAGGCACGGCACTGGCGCCGGGTCAACTTAATTCGAGCCACGTATGATATAGCAACCCACCGGAGTGGTCAAACCCTGTGCTCCAAGTGCTTTGGAGCCAACCGGGTCGTCGGGTAGCGACCGGGCGAGCGGGGCGTTAGAGTGGTGCCCACGGCCGGCGGTGCCTCCAGCCCCGCAGCCGGTGAATAACGCGTCACGGCCCATAATACCCAGGAGCTGACAGCGCCATGAGTAAACGCAAGAATCGCCGCACCGCACCCAGACCATTTTCGAAACGTATCGAACAACTCCGCGCGGCCATGTTGGAGCAGGAACTGGACGGGTACCTGGTCCAGGACCGCATGGATCAATACTGGCTGACCGGGTTCACCGGCGAGGATGGGGCGGCGCTGGTTACCCAGAGGCAAGTCGTGCTGTTGACCGACGGCCGATTTGATGAGAATGCCGACCGCGAGGCGCCCTACGCCCGCAAGGTCGTTCGCAAACAACGCACGCCGCAGATCAACGCAAAGGAATTCAAGCGCTGCCGAATTAAGCGGCTCGGGTTTGACCAAGGGCAGGTGAGCGTGGCCGAGCACGCGGCGTACAAGCGTGAATGTCGCGGGATGAAACTGGTCGGGGCCGGCAACCTGGTGGTGCCACTGCGAACGATCAAGGACGCCGGCGAGATCAAGCGCATCCGGGCGGCGATCAAGGTGGCCGAGGACGCGTTCAAGGCGGTGCAGCGCTGGCTGAAGCCCGGGCTGACTGAGCGGGCTATCGCGGCCAAGCTGGTGTTCGAGATGCAGAAGCGCGGTGCGCAGGGCGAGACCTTCCCGTCGATCGTCGCCAGCGGGCCCAATTCGTCGATCCCGCATGCCCAGCCCGGCGATCGGAAACTCAAGAAAAATGAGCCGCTGCTGTTCGACTGGGGTGCCCACGTCGACTGGTACGGCTCCGACTTGACCCGGGTAGTGTGGCTCGGTAGCATCCCCCGCCGTTTGCGCAAGATCTTTAATGTTGTGCGTGAGGCCCACGATGCGGCTGTCGAGGCTGTCCGTCCTGGCATAACCGCGCACGAGCTGGATCGCGTGGCGCGGCGGGTCATCGAGAAGGCCGGCTTCGGCAAGCGCTTCAATCATGCCCTGGGCCACGGCTTCGGGCTGGTCGCGCACGAGTCGCCGCGGATCGGCAAGGGCACTGAGACGGTCCTGGAACAGGGCATGGTTATCACTATCGAGCCGGGTGTATACCTGCCCGGGGTCGGCGGCGTGCGGATCGAAGATGACGTGCTGATTACGCGCAACGGCCACGAGGTGCTTTCCAGTTTGCCGGTTGAACTTTCATGAGCCAGACAAAGAAGAATGAAAACCCGGGCGACAGCCAGGCCGGCGGTGACTTGTCGCACCTGTCGACCGACCTGAAACATATCGAGAAGCTGATCCATCTCATGGTGGACAATGACGTCAGCAAGCTTGAGCTGCGCGAGGGCGATACGCACGTTCTGCTGCGTCGCGGCGGCCCTGCAGTCGCGGTGCCTATGGTGACCGGACCTGCTCCGGCGCCGGTGGCGGGTGGGGCCGTGCCGGCCCATCCGACGCCCGCAGCGAACGAGAACGAGACGCTGATCCGCTCGCCGATGGTGGGGACGGCGTTCGTCGCGCCCGACCCGGAATCACCCCCGTTCGTTTCCGTTGGTACCGAGATCGCGGCCGACACCGTCGTCTGCCTGATCGAGGCCATGAAGGTCTTCAACGAAATCAAGGCCGAGGTTTCCGGCCGCGTTGCCCGGGTGCTGTTCAATAATGGTGAGGCGGTTGAGTTCGACCAGCCGCTGTTCGCGATCAGTCCGGCCTGACGCGACGGAGCGCGGATGTTTACTCGGATTCTGGTTGCCAATCGCGGAGAGATCGCGCTACGGGTAATTCGAGCCTGTCGTGATCTCGGTATCGAAGCGGTCGCCGTATATTCGCGTGCCGATCGCGACGCGCATTATCTCAACCTCGCCCACGATGCCATCTGTATCGGCCGCGAATCACCGGCGGATTCATACCTCAATCCCGCTGCGATTCTCTCGGCCGCCGAAATGGCCGACGTGCAGGCGATTCATCCCGGCTACGGGTTCCTGGCGGAGAACGCCAAGTTCGCGCAGATGTGTCGGGAGTGCAAAATCGAATTTATCGGCCCGAGTGCAGAGGCGATGGAGATGCTGGGCGACAAGGTGGCCGCCCGCGCCCTGGCACGCAAAGCCAAGGTCCCGACCGTCCCCGGCAGCAAGGGCATGCTCGAAAACGAGGACGAGGCCGTCAAACTGGCTGCGGAGATCGGCTATCCCGTGATCATCAAGGCGGCTGCGGGTGGGGGCGGTCGCGGTATGCGGCCAGCTCATAACGAAGCCACGCTACGTTCCAGCTTCCGTCACGCCCGGGCCGAGGCCGAGACCGCTTTCAAAAACGGTGCGCTTTATCTGGAGAAGCTCATCGAGCGCCCGCGCCACGTTGAGGTGCAGCTCATCGGCGATCACAAGGGCAACGTTGTACACCTGTGGGAACGCGACTGCTCACTCCAACGCCGACATCAGAAGCTCGTCGAGGAATCGCCCTCGCCGCATATCAGCAATCGCACCCGCAACAAGCTGTGCAGCGCGGCCGTCCGGCTGGCACGGACCGCGGGTTATCACTCGGTCGGCACCTGTGAGTTCCTCGTCGACGAGAACGAGAATTTCTACTTCATCGAGGTAAACGCCCGCATCCAGGTCGAGCATCCCGTGACCGAGCTGATCACGGGCCAGGACTTGGTGCAGTGGCAGATCCGCATTGCCGCGGGCGAGCCGCTGAAGCTGCGCCAGGATCAGGTCCGCCAGCAGGGTTGTGCGATCGAGTGTCGCATCAACGCGGAGAATCCCGACGACGGTTTTCGGCCATGTCCGGGGCCGCTACACGAATTCATCCTGCCCGGCGGCCCGGGTGTGCGCGTGGATACGCACGCCCACGCGGGCTACACCGTCAGCCCCTACTACGATTCGCTTTTGGCCAAGGTCCTCGTGCATGGCCCGACGCGTGAACAGGCCATCCGCATCATGCGCCGGGCCCTGGACGAGTTCGTCATCCGGCCCATCAAGACCACCATCCCGCTCCAACGAACGATCCTGGAGCAAGCCGACTTCGTGAAGGGCAACGTCGACACCGGGTTCATCGAGCGGCTTCTCGGCCAACCGGCGCGTACCGCCGGCTGATTGGGACATGGATCCGCCGCTGAGCGCCCCCTGCGCTAGCAGCAGTCGCACGTTTCCGGACCATCAACAGGCCCCCCGCGCGGTGGATGGATGCCCCCGACCTGGGTTATACTACCGGCTCGCGTTGCGCTGGCCGATCGGCTCGGCCACGATTCGGGACGGCGTCGTGACCGGGCGACCGACGTGTGGAAACAGCGCGTCGGACGCGGTCGGACCGTTGGTCGCGGTGCAGCGGCAGGGTCGGAGTGTGACTGCTGTGCAATGCTCCGGCCAAAGCGGAGCCGGTTTGTTCCCGGTTTCGCCGCTCGCTGGCGTATGTGCATCTGGTAGTGCTGGAGGAGCCGTGTAGATGTCTGAAATCCCGCTGGATACCGTGACCGAGGAAGAGGGTCGCAAGAAGGGGCCTTTCCTCAACAAGTATTTCAAAGCCGTCATCAAACTTCAGGTTTCCGACCTGCACCTCAAGGCCGACCGGCCGGCGATGGTGCGTGCCAAGGGCGATCTGCGTCCGCTCAGCGGCGGGCCACTGACGGGCGAGCAGATTCGTGCCGGCATCTTCGAGATTCTGAGCGATAAACAGAAGGCTTACTTTGACGAGCGTGGTGCCGTCGACTTTGCTTATGACGTCGGTGCCGCGGGCGATGCCGACCGTTTTCGCGTCAACGCCTTTCAGCAGCGTGGGCAGATGTCCGTCGCCGCCCGCCGCGTTGACAAGAACATCCGCAACTTCGATGGTCTGCACCTGCCGAACTCGGTTGAGAAGTGTACGCACTACAACCAGGGCATGATTTTGCTGGCTGGCATCACCGGCTCGGGCAAGAGCACGACGATCGCGGCCATGATCGACCACATTGCCCGGCGCGATCCGGTGCACATCGTCACCATCGAAGACCCGATCGAATATCTTTTCACCGACCACAAGGCGATCATCAACCAGCGTGAGGTGGGCATCGATGTGCTGGACTTCCACGAGGCCCTCAAGTACCTCATGCGTGAAGATCCAGACGTTGTGCTGATCGGTGAGATGCGTGACCGCGAGACCTTTGGCGCGGCCGTTCATGCTGCCGAAACGGGGCACCTTTGTTTCGGCACGATTCACGCCTCGAGTTCGGCCCAGACCATTTCGCGTCTGCTGGATCTGTTCCCGCCCGAGGAACGCCGCCAGGTGCGTCAAGCGCTCGAGTTCAACCTCAGGTCCATCATTTGCCAGAAGCTGATCCCCAGCGTGAAGGAGGAGGTCCCACTGGTGCCCGCCATCGAGATCATGTTTGTGAACGCGTCGATTCGCAAGCTGATCCGCGAGGAGCGCGACAACGAGATTATTGACGTGATCCGCGCTTCCTATGACGATGGCATGGTGGATTTCACCGAGCATTTGCATCGCCTGGTGCTGAACGGATATATCGACCACCAGACCGCTTACGAGGCGGCGCCGAACCCCGACGAGCTGCGCATGGCGCTGAAGGGCATCAAGTCCGCGTCTGCGGGCATCCTCGGTTAACCCGACCGCGGCCGCCACGACGGCGGTGTCAGGAGATGGCAACGTGATCAGTTACCTGGACCTGCTGGCCCAACTCCCCGACGAAGCACACACCTTCATCAACCCGGTGAAGCTCGCCGCACTCACGGTCGGCTTCACGCTCTGGGCCATGCTCGTCGCGTGGGTCGACAAGGACACGATTGTCGTCAACACCTTTCGCATACTGTGGAACATGGTGGTGTTTTCCACCGGTGTCGTCGGCATCGTGGTCGCGCTCTTCGTGCCGGCCTTTCACATCGGCTTCCCGATTTTGCTCGTGCTGTTGCTGGCCGTCTTAATCATCTACGTTGTCCACCGCAACGGGCTCGTCGGCGAGGACGACACCGTGCTTACGCCGAACCATTTCCGCCGCCTCAAGGAGCAGGGCTTCTCCGGAAAGAAGAAGCAGAAAGAGGTCAAGGAGCGTGTCCGGCTGACCGGGGCGGATCGCAAGGTGGTCCAGATTCCTGAAGAGGACGAGGAGCGCGAGCAATACCGCCTCACCCAGGATCTGATGTTCGATGCTCTGTGGCGCCGCGCTGCCCGCGTTGACCTGATCTCCGCCGGCGAGGCCATGAAGATCACCTACGAAGTCGACGGCGTGAAGGACGAGCGCGAGGCTCTCCCGCGCCCGGAGGGCGAAGCCACCCTCCAGTACATCAAGCAAATTGCCGGACTCAGCCTCGACGAACGCCGCAAGCCGCAGAAGGGCCGCATCATGGCCGGCGTCGGTGATCGCAAGATCAATGTTGTTGTCCAGAGCGGCGGCTCCACCGCGGGCGAGCGGCTGACCGTTCGGTTCCTCGGCCCGGAAGAGCAGTACAAGGTCCCGGATCTGGGTTTCAACCCCGGGCAGATGGAATCCGTTCAGGCCGCACGCGAAGCGCTCAGCGGGTTGATCCTGATCAGCGCACCTTCGGGCGCCGGCCTGACCACCACCGTCTACAGCATGGTCCGCACGCACGACCGCTTCCTCCAGAACATCCAGATGCTCGAGTATGAGAAGGAACTGCCGGTCGACAACGTTACCCAACGCATCTTTGATCCGGCTGAAGGCAAGTCGTTCGCCGAGCAGCTTCAGCGATTGGTGCGTTCTGACCCGGACGTGGTTGTCCTGCCCGAACTGCGTGATCGCGAAGCCGCCGTCGTCGCTGCCCAGGCCGCCGCCACCAAGCAGAAGGTGTACGTAGCACTCAAAGCCAACGACGTTTTCGAGGCCCTGCGCAAGTGGGTTGAGATGGTCGGCGACAAGAAGCTGGCGGCCCGCGGCATGGTTGCGATCTGCAATCAGCGGCTGGTCCGTCTCCTTTGCAACGAGTGCAAGGAAGCCTACAAGCCCGATCCGCAGATGATGCGCAAGCTCAACCTGCCGCCCGACAAGCTCCTGCACCGCCCACCCGAGCCAGAATACGATAAGCGCGGCAACCCAATTGTCTGCCAAGCCTGCCAGGGTACCGGCTTCGTCGGCCGGACGGCTGTGTTTGACTGGCTTCTGGTCGATGACGGGCTGCGCCAGGTGATCCAGGAAGCCAGTTCGATGAACGAGATTCAGAACTACGCGGTCAAACGCCTGGGCGTCGGCTTGCAGGCCCAGGCTCTCCAGAAGGTGCTCGACGGTCAGACCAGCATCCAGGAAGTCGTCCGCGCTGTTCGCTCGGCCAACAGCACACCCAAGGGTGCTCGTACGCCCGAGAAGCCGGCTACTCCCAAGCCACAACCACGCACCACTGATGCCGCTGGGCCGGAAGAGGGGAGGTAGACCATGATCCTTAACATCGCCGCACTGCTGCTCGTGCTGGGAATCGCGTTTATCCATTCGGTCTACGGGTTCTACAGCAGCGTGATCAACCTCTTCTGCGCCATCGTCGCGATGTGCGTCTCCTTCGGCTATTTCGAGGTGGTCAACGACCTGTTGACCGCCCAGGGTTTGCCGGGGGCGTACACCGAGCCGGCGGCGTTCACCTTTCTCTTCGTGATCACTCTGCTGATTCTACGCCTGGCCTCGGACAGCCTGCTGCGCGGTAACGTCAGCGTTCCGATGTATCTCGACTGGGGTGGCGGTGCGGTCTGCGGGTTTTTCGTCGGTCAGATCTGCATCGGCGTCATGGTGCTGGGATTTCTCATGCTGCCGTTCGGTGGCCGGGCCATGATGTTCAGCCGCTTTTCCCGCAACCTGGACAACGACAAGGACCCCGAGACCCAGCGCATCATCTTCGAACGCCATGATCTCTGGCTCAAATCCGACCAGTTCACCGCCGGTTTGTTCTCTATGCTCAGCAAGGGCAGCCTTTCCGGTAGTACCGAATTTGCCAGCATCTACCCCGACTTTCCCGGGTGGGTATTCTGGACCGGCAACACCATGCAGCCCGAGTCAACCCCCATTGTCCCACGGGACGACAGCGGCGACGGGTTCAAGAAGGGCATCGACGTCGTCAACTGGTGGCGCCAGACCACGCCCCTCTCCGAAGACTACACCCGTTATCGCCCCCAGCCGCCCGGCCCGGATAACTCCCGCATCACCTATCAGCCGTTTACCTACAAGCCTCCGCCCGGCGAAGAACTGCTCGGCGTGCGGCTGCGGCTCCTGCCGGCGTCGGCCGATCGCCAGAAGGGCACACAGTATCAGCGCTTCCGCCTTTCGATGTTCCGCATCGTTGGCGACATAAAGCGTGGTGGTGAATCAACGCCGACCGAGTATATCCCTCAGGTCATCGGCGGCGCCGATCCCCAGTTGGAAGACCGCCTACGCGTGGCCGAACTCGACGAGAATTTCTCCATCAGCGCTGGCAACAGCCCCACGATTGACCTGTATTTCGAGGTCCCCGAGCAGTTTCAGCCGCGTTTCATTGAGTATCGCCGCCACGCGCGCAAGACGCTGGCTAGTGCTACCTGCCTGGATTCTCCTCCGCTCGACCGTTTGACCGCCGGTGCCGCTCCGGGGGGCACGGGGCGTGGCGGGCGACGCGGCAGCGCTGGCCCGACCGGGTTCATCGACACGGTTAACCGCTCGGCTACCGGCCCCACCCGCCGGCTGCCATTTGCCGTTGGTCGCAACCGACTGCCACGCAGTTGTGAGGTTCGCGCCGGCGAGTTCGTCTCCGGACGCTTCACCGGATCAAAATCGGACCTCGAACCGCCCGACAATGACCGTAATGAGGTCGAGCAGTTGGCCAATCCCCAGGAAGGCAACATTCTCCAGGTGCAGACCTACACGCGCCGCGCGCTCTCTTTGCCCGGCCAGGTCTTGAACTTCGCCGCCTCCGTTGCCAACCAGTACGAGGCTATCTCTGACACCGGCGATACCTATCCGCTGGCCGGCTATTACGCGATCGTTAAACGCAACGGCGAGGATTACATCGAGTTCTTCTTTACGCCCGATCCCCTCGGGACCGGCTTCCGCAGCATGCTCGACTTCAGCGATGATAAGATCCGCAACGAGTTACGCGACCAGGAAGACGCTCGCCTTGGGTTGATCTTTGTTCTCCCGCCGGGCACCTGCGTTACGGCCATCCGGTCGCAGGGCGGTACGCTGGACTTCGGTGACACGCGCTTCTGTGCCGAGAAGTAGCCAACCCTGAAACGAATCAGCGGGGAGCACTGGTGCCAGTCACCGGTGCTCCCCGCTGTTTGTTGCGCGATTGTGCTTCTAGCGCCGGCGGCACACCAGTCCGAGCAGTGCCAGTCCCAACAGTCCGACTGACGCTGGCTCGGGCACTGCGACTCGCAGAATCGCTTCCACTTCATCTCCACCGCCGACGGGTTCGATGTTTGCTTCGAGGTGGATGTAGCCGTCCTCGGCCAGTTCGAGGCCGGGCCCGATGGTTGCGCTGGCATTGAAGTCATTCACCACGAAGTCGCCGACGCCATCGCCGTCGATGTCGATTTCGTTACCGGTTTGCAGCAGCAGCCGCGAACTGTTACGCAGGTCATCGCCATCGCCGAAGAAGAGTGCCTCGCCGTCCGAGGTGCCCCACATGTGCACGACCTGGTCGAGATCATTGATGCTGATGGCTCGCAGCGTTGCGCTGGTTAGCGTTACTCCGTCGAGCGTGTCACCTTCACGCACGGCGATCGCGCCGTTGTATGCGACGAATTCGTCCATGGCGGAATCGCCGTCGGTATCACCCGAGAAGATGTAGTTGCCCAGGTTGTTGGCGCTGACGAGGTCGAGGCCGGCCCAGTTGTCGCCCTCGCCGGTGGGTGTTCCCTCCTGGGCTACGAAGGCACCGTCGACGTAGATGTGCATGTCGTTGGTCGACGAGCCGGTATCCATTTCCAGACGGTGGATATGGTGCAGGCCATTGTCGGACAACTCGTAGTTGAAGTTGCTCGCCGAGGTTTTGATGGCCTTGCCGTCGATGATGTCACCGCCGCCCAGCACCCGGGTGATCGTGCTCGGATCGGTCGGGTCAGTCGCGCAAAAGAGGTGGCGGTTGGTCGTGCTGGTGCCAACCGTCTCCGTGGTTCCGCCGATCCAGTAGGCGTAGCCATTGGGGAGCATTTGGGGTCGGCTGTTGAACGTGCTGTAGAGATTGACGGCCGGTATGAGGTCGCCGCCCGCCAGCAGCGGTCCGCCACTGGTATAGACGGCGTCGTTTCCGTTGACGGAGGGTGAGTAGATGAACCGTCCGGCATCGCTGATGCCCATGGTGCTTTCACCGCCGGTGACCGTGTTGTCCAGGTCGTCACTGCTGTAGAAGATGGGGCCGTCGTTGTACCAAATGAAGCGGTCGCCGGTTTCACGTCCACCGACGAAGCCAACGCGTCCATAGCCGTCGGTAAAGGGGGCATTCAGGGTGGTTACGGCCGACCCGCCGACCAGGTCACCTTCCTTGACGACAATCCACGCGGGTGTCGAGGCGCCGCTGGTGGCGACAATGAGCCCGAGGGTGGCGGCGGCTGACAAGATAGCATTGGTTTTCATGCGCTGCTCCTATTCCGATAATCTTTGCGCTCTGTTTGGTGCCGACGTATGTCCCAAGTCACCGTCGCCGCCGCCCCCCGTGGGGCCCGCGGGCCTCCGGTGCGACGTGACGTAAACACAGGCCGCCACGATGCCTACGACGCGGTTGGCACCGGGGCGCACCTGCCCGCAGCACATACCGAGGGCTGTCGGCGAGTCGGCACATCGTTTCCGTTGAGGTTTTAGGACCCTCGGAGCGCGGATTTCCACTGCGTATCGGACGAGAATTGCGTTGGCGCAGGTTGCCGTGGCGGGTGAGGTGGTAGGGGGGGGATCAGAAATCGAGGCCCAGGTCGAGCCCGACAGCGGAATGCGTCAATGCTCCGACGGAGATGCGGTCCACGCCGGTGTGGGCCACCTCCGCCAGTGTTTCCAGTGTGATTCCCCCGCTCGCTTCCAGCAGCGGATGTCGTCCGGGCCCAAGCGAGTCGCGGTAGCTGACCGCCTGAGCCAGATCAGCCGGCGTGAAGTTGTCCAGCAGCACGATGTCCACCGCTGACACTCGGCAGATTTCGACAAACTGGTCGAAGGTGTCGGTCTCGACCTCGATGAATTGGCCGGGTTGGGGGGCTTCTTCCAGACGCTCGGTGAGCACGCGGGCCAGGTCGGTCGTCGCCACGTCGGCGAGATGATTGTCCTTGATCAGGATCGCGTCATAAAGTCCGATACGGTGGCTGGTGCCGCCGGCGCTGCGCACCGCGTACTTGTCCAGCTCTCGCCAGCCGGGCATCGTTTTGCGCGTGTCCGTGAGTTGCACCGCGGGATTGGCCTGCCGCGCGATTCGGACATATTGATCCGTCAGTGTTGCGACGCCGCTCATTCGCCCCAGGAAGTTCAACAGCGTGCGTTCGACTGCCAATACCCCCGCCCAGGGCCCGCTCACGGTTGCTACGCAAGTGCCGGGCGTCACGCGCTCGCCATCCTGAACGACTCCGCCGCCCGTTTGCTTGGCAGGAGTGAACGTCAGCGGAACGTTGAGCCGGTTGCTGAAAACCGTACAGATTGCTGGCCCGAGGGCGAGTCCGCTGATTACGCCGGCCTGACGCGTTACGAGTCGGGCGGTGACCGCGCCCCGCGCGCCGGGCCACAGGGCGCAAGTTATATCGCCGGCGTTGCCGAGATCCTCAGCACAGGCCAGCTCGATCAACTGGTGTGTGCCGGGGCTCCACTCCGGGGGGGCGTTTCGTGGCGGCTGATGTTGATCTGCGGTTGAGCTCATTTTCCGGTGAATGCCGGCGGGCGTTTCTCCAGGAAGGCCGCCACACCCTCAATATGATCGATCGTCTGGCTGGCTGTTGCTTGCAGCCAGGCTTCGTACGCGAGCTGCTCTTCGAGCGTGTTGGTCCAGGCGGCCCGCAGGGCCCGTTTCGCCAGGCCCAACGCCCGCGCCGGCTGGGCCTTGAGTTGCTCCGTTAGCTTCCGGGTGGCGTTTTCGAGTTCCTCATCGCGCACAGCCCGGCTGACCAAGCCCATCTCGACCGCCTGGGCGGCCGAGATGTCTTCGTTCAGCAGGCACAGCTCGCTGGCGCGTGCGTAGCCGAGCTGTTGGATCAGTGTTTGCGTCGCGCCGCCGTCGGGTACCAGTCCAACCTGGGCGAAGCCCAGGCGAAAACGGGCGCTGGCGGCACAGATGCGCAGGTCGGATGCCAGGGCGAAGCTGATGCCCACGCCGGCCGCAACACCGTTGACCGCGGCCACAATCGGCTTTTCCATCGTACGCATTCGCAGCACGATTGGATTGACGGTGTCGCGGACATAGGCGCCCAGTTCGAGGGCCGGGCCGCCCGCTGCCGCCTCGGCCGCGGCACGCAGGTCACGAATATCCTGTCCCGAACAAAACGCCGGCCCGCGACCGGTCAGCACGACGCAACGCACCGCGTCATCGCGCTGGGCCATCCGCAGGGCGGCACTCAGTTCGACCCCCATTTCGGAATTGAACGCATTAAACCCATCCGGACGATCGAGCGTGATCTTCAGGACACCTTCACGCGAGTCGATTGCCAGCGTAGAAAACGAATTGGCCATGATATTTGCTCCGCGCCGCCGGGCCCGACCGGCAACTCACGCCCCGCTATAATCCTAGCGTCCCATGAACACCGGCGGACGCTTTTCGATGAAGGCACGCATGCCTTCCTTCTGATCATCCGTGGAGAACAACAGGCGATAGAGGCTGTGTTCCAGGGCCAGCCCGCTTGGCAGCGCGGTCTCCTGGGCCGCCACCACCGACTGTTTTGCCATCCGCAGTGCCAGCGGTGAGCGCCGACATAGCTCACGCCCGATGTTGCGCGTCTCAGCCAGGCAGTTTTCCGCCGGCACTACCCGGCTCACCAGACCCAGGTCGAGTGCCTCACGCGCACTGATCATTCGGCCCGTCAGGACCAGGTCCAGCGTCCGCGCCCGGCCGATGGTGCGTGCCAGCCGCTGTGTGGCGCCATGGCCCGGCATGATCCCGAGCCCGACCTGCGGCAGGCCGAAACGGGCCGACTCTGATGCAATCACGATGTCACACGCGAGCACCAACTCCCAGCCCAGCCCGAGTGCGTAGCCGTTCACCGCGGCCAGCACGGGCTTGTGCACGCCGCGCAGCATCTCCCAGGTGCCGGTCTGGCCAGCTGAAGCGGGCTCGACGGTCGCGGTGCGGACCAACTCGGGCACGTCGGCATCGCCGGCAAACGCCCGTTCATGCCCGGTTACCAGCAGGCAGCGTACGTCCTGGTCGGCCCCGAATGTTTCGAGGGCCGCACACAGGCTCGCGGTCGTCCGCTGATCAAGGGTGTTGAGCGTTTCCGGGCGATTGATCCGGATCAGCCCGATCTGTCCGTCCTTCTCCGTGACGATGCTGTTGTTCATGCGGGCATGGTACGCCTGCCGGGCCGACGGAACAATCCTTTGTCGGCCGGGGACGTCGGCGGGAGGGCAACTTGCTACCACACGCAGCGCCCGCTACTCTAAGGCTCCTGACAAAACAGTGTGGCATGGGCTAATAGCCCGTGTGCCGGCCGGGATTAGCGCGCCGGCCATCACAGTTACCCTGTCCTGGAGCCGTGATCTTGTCCCAGCCCACCGGCATGCGGATCGGGCTCTACCACGAGCCCCTCCACACCGACGGTACTGCTTACGACACCTACGGGGGCTACGCGCGCTATATCCATGAATTCGCCCGCCACTACGAGCAGGTGACCGTCTTCGCACCCGTCACCGACCAAGAAACCTATTTCAGCGGCGTGCCGGTCGATGCGCCCAACGTCACCGTCGTACCGATGCCATATTTCGACACGCACGTGCAGGCTTATCGGCGGGGCGGGCGGATTGTCCGGGCCTTTCGCCAGCATGCCGACACGCTCGACGTCATCAATGCCCGCGGCACCGCCCCGCTGGCGTACGCACTCTGGCTGTTGACACGCCGCCGCGGCGTGCCGTTCATGTATCACTTCTCGTCCGATCCGTTCGAGATGATCAGCCGCAGCCCGAAGTATCGCGGGTTGTACGGCTGGTTTGCCTGGTCGGCGTACAGTTGCGAGTTCGCCATCCAGAAACACATCATGCGGCGGAATTATTCATTCACCGACGGCAGCGCCATCGCCGGCCGACTGCGGCGCTACACACCCAACGTCGAGCCGATCGTTCTGTCGACGCTCCAGCCCGACGATTATCACCTGCGTGAAGATTCCTGCACCGGCCCGGAGATCCGGGTGCTGTACGTCGGCTATCTGCGGCAGGGCAAGGGGCTCGACGACCTCGTCGAAGCGCTCGCGATTCTCCGACGTGAGGGCCGGCCGGTAGTGCTCGAGCTGGTCGGCACCGGAGAGCTTCAGGAACCCCTGGAGCAGCAGATCAAGCGGTTGGATCTGGGCGACGCGGTGCGGTTCCTGGGCTACAAAAAGCTCGGCCCAGAACTGAACGCGATCTATGACCAGGCGGATATCTTCACGCTGCCGTCGCTCAGTGAGGGCTCGCCGCGGGTGATCACCGAGGCCATGGGGCACAGTTTGCCGGTGGTCGCGACGCCCGTCGGGAACATTGCCGAATCGCTGGACTCGGGTGGTCGCGGCATGTTGGTGCCGATGCAGGATCCGCCAGCGTTGGCGGCGGGCATCGCTCGCGTGATAGATGATGGCGATTTTCGCCGACAATGTATCCGGGCGGGCTACGAGTTCGCTCGTGAGAACGGGCTCGATCGGTTTGTGGCGCGGATGGCGGAGAAGGGGCAGGAACTTCGGCGGGCCTGGCAGGAGGCACACCCGGCATGAAAGTGTGGCTGGTCAATCCGTTTGATCCGCTGCCCGGCGAGCAGGAACAGCTCGGGCGTTACGCGTACCTGGCGCGGTGCTTGCGGTCGGCCGGGCACGAGGTTGTCTGGTGGTCGAGCGATTTTTCGCACCGTTTCAAGCGTTTTGTGGATGCCGAGGCGGTGCGCGACGCTGCCCGTGAGTGGGGCATCCAGGTCGAGCTGGTCCCTACGCCGGCCTATTCCCACAACGTTTCGCTACGCCGCGTGCGCAGCCACCGCGCCTACGGTGAGACTTTCGCCACACGCGCCGCGCAGGCCGACCCGCCTGACCTGATCCTGGCCAGTTCGCCGCCGCTCGAATCCGCCGCCGCCGCCGCCGAGTATGGCCGGCAGCGCAACGTCCCCGCCTTGATCGATATCCAGGATCAGTGGCCGGACAATTTCGCCCGTCTGTTCCCCGCCTGGTTGCGCTGGAGCAGCCGGCTCGTTTTGGGCCCGCTCTACAAGGTCGAGAAACGGGCTTACTCGGTCGCCAGCGGAATCGTCGGTGTCGCGCAGGGGTACGTGGATCGCGGCGTCGCGGTAGGGGGGGGCAAACAGCACACCGGCTCGTTCCCCCTGGGCGTCGATCTCGCCGACGTCGACAACATGATGAACGCCGCCGACCGCTGGGCCTCAAAATGGCCCAAGCCCGACGATCAACTCTGGCTGCTCTATTCCGGCAGCCTGAGCCACAACTACGATTTTCTCACCATCGTTCACGCCGCCATCCCCGCTCGCGAGCGGTTCGGCTCACGCGTCCGCTTCCTCATCACCGGCACCGGCGAACTCGCTCCCCACGCGGCCCGCATCATCGCGCAACATCAGCTCGATAACGTTACGCTAACCGGCTTTTTGGAGTTCACCGAGTGGGCCTGGCTGTTGCGGCAGGCGGACGTCGGCTTCAACGCGTCGTTCCCCGACGCACTCATCTACCTGCCGAACAAGATCTTCTACTATCTCGCCTCGGGCGCGGCTGTCATGAACACTATCCCCGGCGAATGTGCCCAAATCGTCAGCGACAGCGGCTGCGGATTGAACTACACGGCCGGCGATGTCGACAGTTGCTTCGCTGCGATCTGCAAAACCGTCGAGGACGATACTGCCCGCCAGCAGATGCAAACCGCCGCCCGCAAGCTGGCCGAGGAGCGTTTCGATCGGCGCATCGTCTATACCGACTTCACGCGCTTCCTCGAAAGCGTCGCCAACACGTAGCGTGTTCTCAGAAAGGCTCCGACGTGCCACTGCTCTTGAGCAGTGCATTCGCCTGTAATCCGGGGTTTCAACCGGCGAGTCGCACTGGTTGAAAACCAGGGCCACAATCCTGGAGTGGGTTCGACACTACCGCGTCAGTGCCGGGATGTTTCGCAGTGGCTCGGCCAGCGCCTGGTTCACCGCGTCGACCAGTGTGCCCTCGGCGATGATCCGCCGAACTGCGCGGATATCGGGTTCGATCACACGATCGTTCAGCAGCGGCTCGGCGACGTGTCGAACTGCGAGGTAGGCCGCTCCTGTCCCGCGTCCGAGCGTCTGGGCGGTCGTCTGTCGCTGTGGTAGACGGGTCGCTTCCTGAAACTCCGAGCGTCTGGGCGGTCGTCTGTCGCTGTGGTAGACGGGTCGGAGCGATTCCTCTTCGCTTACACTCATCGTCCCGCGCGCGAAGCCGGGCTGATCGTCGTGCGGCGTATGCGGATTCGGGTCGCGTTTCATCCCGACGCGCCAATCCAGCCCCTGCGTCGCGACCAGCAGCTCGATCGCCAGCACGGCCTGAGCGTTGCCCAGGACGGTCAGCAACTTGCGGCCAGCGACGGCCGACATGCTGACGTGGTCTTCGGTGTTCGACGAGGACGGGATCGAATCTACGCAGGCCGGGTGGGCCAGGACCTTGTTTTCGGACACGACGCTAGCTGCGGTGTATTGGGCAATCATGTAGCCGCTGTTGAGCCCGCAGCGGGCGATCAGATTCGACGGCAGATTCCGACTGTGGCGAGCGTCGAGCAGCATTTGCGTTCGCCGCTCGGCGATGTTCGCCAGCTCCGCTACCGCCATGCACAGCAGGTCGGCCGCCAGTGCCAGGGGCTGGCCATGAAAATTGCCGGCGGAGTACGCGGACAGGTCGGCGAAGCTCTCGGGGCGATTGGCGTGGAAGTTCTGCTTGTCCCACGGCTCGCCGGCGTCGGGGAAGAACAGCGGATTATCGGTCGCCGCGTTGCACTCACGCTGGGCGACCATCCGCGCGAAGCCGATGGCGTCACGCGTAGCACCATGCACCTGCGGCGTGCAGCGCACCGAGTAGGCGTCCTGCACGTCGTCGGCCGCATCCATCAGTCGACTGCCCGTGATGACACTGCGCATATTCGCTGCGCTGTCGATCTGGCCGGCCATCCCACGGGCGGCGTGGATCTTCGGGTCCAACGCCCGGCTGCGCCCGCAGATCGCCTCCAATGTCAGGCAGGCGGAAACGTCGGCCGCATTCGCCAGCTGCTCGGCGTCGTACGTTGCCAGCGCCAGCAGGGCGGCGGAGAATGTCGCCCCGTTCGTCAGCGCCAGCCCCTCCTTGAAGCTCGGCAGCAGCAGCTTCTGGTAGCCCAGGTCATCCGGCAGGTGCTCGGCCGCCTCGCGCAGCTCCAGCCCCGCATACGTGTCGTACACCAGGTCTTCCGGGCCACGGACGACGAAGTAGCGCCCCTCGCCCAGCAGCACGACGAACAGATGTGCCAGTGGGCACAGATCGCCGCTGGCCCCGAGCGAGCCGCGTTTCGGCACCAGCGGGATCACGCCGCGGTTGATCATGCGTAACACGCACTCGACCAGCTCAGGCCGCACGCCCGAGTTGCCCTTCAGAAACGCGTTCAGCCGAAGAACGAGCGCGGCGCGCACCTCCTCGACGCGGAAGTAGTTGACCGGGTCGTTCGGGTCGACGTTGTCGCCGACGCCGACCGCGTGGCTGAGCAGGATGTTTCGCTGCATCTGCTCGAAATGGGCCGGCTCGATCCGGCGACTCTTGAACTCGCCGAAGCCGGTGGTCACGCCATACACGCGTGGCAACGGCCGATTCTCTTCGAGCGCGTTCTTGTAATCGTCTACGATGCTGCGGATTTGTTGCGCCCCGCGCTCGACGCGTTCAAGCGCTTCGGGCGCACAGGCAACTTTGATCCGCGGATCGCGCGCCACGCGCACCAGATCGGCAATCGTCAGCGACTCCCCGTCAAGCACCAGCGGCTGAGTTACGTCGTTTGTCATGTTACTATGCTACCCGCCCAATACGCCGGGGGTAAGGAGGACACGAACCAATCGGGCTGGCATCGGTTCGGCCCCGCGGCACCTACTCCTCCGACCGAATCGTCTCCAGCAGCTTCCTTACCTCCGCGACCAATTGATCCCGCGGCACCTCGAACTGCCCTGGCCGCTCCGCCCGCCACTGGTCCCGATCACTGACCTGGTGCGTCCGCTTCCGGCCCACAGACATGTCCTTGAGCTGCACAACGTTGCGGTCCCGCTCGTCTGAACCGCACACCACGACCACCGGCACGTCGTACCGGTCGGCGTAGCGGATCTGCTTGCCGACGCGCTTCTCACTGCCCAGGTACAGCTCGGTATTGATCCCGGCGCGGCGCAGCTCGTACGCCATGGCCGCGTAATCGGGCAGCAGCTCGCGATCGAACACGCTGACGAGCACGTCGGCGGTCGCTTTGCGCGTTTGCAGCCGACCCAGCTCTGCCAATGCCACCAGCAGCCGATCCACGCCGACCGACGTGCCCACGGCCGGCACGCGCTCCCCCAGGAAACGCATCACCAGATCATCGTAACGCCCGCCCGAACAGACCGACCCGAACTCGGGCAGGTCGAGCAGCTCGGTCTCGAAGATGGTGCCGGTGTAATAGGCCAGCCCACGGGCTATGCTTAGGTCATACTGCACGATGTCGTCGCCGTAGCCGAGCGCATCAAGCTGGCGCGACATGCTCTCGAGCACGGCCATCTCTTCGTCGGCGCCGGGCACGTCGCGGAACAATGTCCCGACCTGCGCCAGCGCGTCCACCCGTCGATCCGCGCGGATATTCAAAAACTGCTCAATTCGGCCCACCTGGTCAGTGGTGAAGCCCAACCCGGGCACCGGGCTGCCCGACTCGTCCTTGTAGCCAACGGTCAGCTCCGCCCGGACCTTATCAATGCCCAGCTTTTCCAGCTTGTCGAGCACGCGGAACAGGTCGTGCGCCCGGTCGGCCGGTATCCCCGCAAACGGCATGAGCAGATTGAGCACGCGCCGGGACGAGGTGCGTACCCGGAATCGGCCCGGGTCGATTGCCCGCATTGTGTCGCACATCGCCGTCAGCATCTCGACGTCGGCCAGCTCTGACTGGACCCCGACGGCGTCGATGTCGAACTGCATGAATTCGCGGAAGCGGCCGCGTTTCTCGTAGGGGTTGTCGCAGCGCCAGACCGATGCCACCTGGTAGCGCCGAAATGGCCGGGGTAGGTCCGGATACATCGCCACCACGCGTGCCAGCGACACCGTCTGATCAAAACGCAGCGCCAATCGCTCCTCTTCCGGCCCCTGCACCTCGAAGAGCTGCTTGTCGCTCTCGTCGCCGGCCGATCCGGTCAGCACGTCGAAGTATTCGATCGCCGGCGTCCCCAGCGGAACGTACCCATAGCGCTCGTACACGGTGCGGATCTGATCGATCAGCACCTGGCGGGCGTGCATCTGCTCGGGAAACAGGTCACGCAACCCTCTCAGCAGGCGTGGCTCGATGGTCTCAGCCAAGAGAACGACCTCCGGGATCTGGATACAGGGTTGGGCAGATAACCGCGGCCGACTATCGACGTCGGGAGTCGGCCCGGGTACGACCTGGGCCGCGGTGCTTCGAAGTCATGAACATAAGCTAGCGGACATCGTGCGGGCGTCAAGAGACCGCTTTCGGCGGCAGTCGACGGCGCAAGCCAACCGCCTGGCTGCCGACAGCACTGCGCCGGTGGCCAGGCGGTTAGCGATCCCCATTTGGGCCGAGCGGCGGAGCACGCTGAGTGGCCGTGAGGTGCGGGGAGGCCAACCAAACGTCACCGCCGTGATCCCACGCACGGCGCTGGGGCAGGGTCGCGCGCTGCGGCGACCCTGCCCCAATCTATCAAACTAGGGCGATCAGGGCTTGGCGACGCAGTCGCCGCCCACCAGCGCGTCAACGAACGGATCGATATCGTCGAAGTTGACGTTGCCGTCCCAATTAGCGTCGTTGTGAAGGTAATCGCACGGCGGCGTGCCGGTGAACAGGGCTTCCCAGTTCGCTTCCGCCACCAGGGCGGCGACGAAGTAATCGATGTCGTTGAAGTTGATGACACCGTCACAATCGGCATCGCCGTGACATTCGCACTCATCACCGAAGCCGTTGGCGTTGTCGTCCGTGCAAACCGTGTCGTCGCCGAGGTAGCTGCCGCCGGCCGCGGTGCAGTCGGCTTCGGTCAGATCTTCACACGTGTAGTCGGCGTGACAGCAGGCGCCGGTCTGGTTCAATGAAACGGCCTGAATTTCGACGTCGTCGATGTTCCACCCACTGAACTGATACAGGTCGTCGGTCGTCCCCATAGTCCAGCGGAGGTAGACCGTCGCCTGGCCGTTGGCATACGCAGACAGGTCGAACTCCTGGTAGGTCCAGGCTGCATCGAAGACATTGGAGCTCGGGTTCGCCCAGAGTTCCGTCCACGTGGTGCCGTCGTTGCTGACGTGGAACGCGGCATGGTCCCAATCGCTGGTTTCGATATTGAGCCAGCGGTAGAAGCTTACGCTCACGAAATGCAGCTCGCTGCAATCGATGGCGGTCGTGGTGAGGTAGGTTTCGTCCAGTTCCGCTTCGTAGTCACCGTCAAGGTTGTAGCCGTAGACGTTGTTGCCGGTGTAACCGCTGGTCGGATCGGGATTGCCGCCGTCGCCGCCGCCGTTACCGGTCGGCTGGCCCCAGGCCCAGAGTCCGTCGGTCGACCACGCGGGGTCGGTATCCATGTTCCACTCGTAGATCAGGGTCGGCAGCGGACAGGGGTTCGGATCGCAGTCCGTACCGTCGCCCTGGTAGAGGCCACCGGCGGCGGAGCACTCGGGCTCGGATGCGATGGTGCAGACAGCGCCCGCGCCGCAACAGGCGCCGGTAGGCAGGGTGTTGACGGTGAAGTCGTTGTCGGAGATATCGAAGAAGATATTCCCCACGGCCTCCAGCCTCACGCGGGCGGTGGTGGAATAGAGATCTGCCGGCACGTTGACCTGTACAAAGCCGGTGTTGTTCACGTCATCGGCCAAAAGGTAGGGATACGTGAACCCGCCATCGAGCGAGAGCCGGACGTCAACGTAGGCGACGTTGAAGGGCGGATTCTCCGTTGAGGTGGTCCACACGACATTCGCCGTAGCGCCGTCCCAGAGTTCGGTGCCATCACTGGGCTCGTCGATCACGAAGCCGGTGGCGTCGTCGATCACGGTGATGACCATATCGTCGTAGGCGGTGGCGCCGCCACCGGCGCGGTTGTCGCGTACGGTGCAGCGGAAATTCATCGCGCGATTGGTGGTCGGCAACTGTTCGCCGAGCGACAGGGTGTTCTGGACGAGGTCTTCGAGACGCGGGAACGTGCGCGACGGATCGGTCGTGGGGGCCCAGGAACGGAACAACGGGATCAGCCCGTCATCCGGGTCTCCGAGCGAGGAGGCAGGCCCGAGGTCTCGTTCTTCCCAGCAATAGGTGACTGTGTCGCCATCCACATCGCTGCCGGTGGCGGTGAGGACGAATGGAGTGTTTGCGGGGATGGTGTAATCGGCGCCCGCGTCCACGGTCGGGTCGGTGTTGCCGGTCAGGGTTTCCTGCGGGCAACTGTAACCCCCGCCCGAATCAACGTAGTCGCGGACTTCGCCGATGCTCGCGAAGTGGAAATAGGGATCGCTGTTGTTCTGCAAGTTGTCGGCCCCGCAGATGCCGGCATAGCCCATGATGGTTGATCCGCTGCCGGGTGTATATGCGGTCGCGGCATTGCGTTCGACGCACTGATCGATCTGCCCGTTGAAGGTGTGGTTGGCGCCGAACTGGTGTCCGATCTCGTGGCAGACGTAATCGACCCAGTAGGGGTCGCCGATGGGCGTAGCTGTTCCGGTCACACCGCCGGCCTTGTAGTCGTCCTCACACACACAGGGGCAGTAGGAAATGCCGCCCGGGCTGGTGCTGAAGACGTGGCCGATGTCAAAGTTGGCCACACCAATGACGGTGTCGAGATTGGCGATGTTCTCGTCGAGCATGTCGCTGGCGCTGGTGTTGGTGTAGGGGTCGGTGCTCCCATCGGTGTAGACGATCTGATCGTTGTTGGCGATGAGCTCGAGGCGGATCGCGAAGTCCGTTTCGTAGATACCGTTGACGCGGTTGAGGGCGGTGACGATGGCGGCCAGACCGAGTTCGACGGTCCCGCCATGATAAACTGTGTACTCACCGGTCGCGGCACAAGCCAGCCGGTAGGTTAACAGCCATTCGCCAGTTCGCCCGCCGCCGCCACCCCGAATGGCGTCGGGGTTATCGAGCACGATATCGGACCAGGGGCCGTCTGGCAGGGCACGGTCGCTGCGATAGTAGCTCAGGTGCAGCGTGGCGTCCTTGCCGCCGAACGGATCGATGCACACGGAGCCGGTCGGCGAGAGAATCTGCGCGTGAAAACCAGCCGGCGTGCTGTCGAAACGGACGGTGGCGGCGGGCTCGTCGATCCCCTGACCAACATAGGTGCGAATCGAGGGGTACTTCGCGGCCAGCTCCGGCGCCATGATGGGCGACTCAACGAACCGGAAGCGGGCGGAAGAGCCATCGGGCATGGGCAGGCTGATCTCGGCCCAGCCACGCTTGGCCTCGTCGGAGAACTCCAGCGGGGCCGCTGCAAGCACATTCTGCAACTCTGCGGAATCCACGCGGCACACGCGATAGGCGTTCGGACGCGTCTGGGCCGCTACGTCCGCAGGGTTGAGACTCGCGCGATCCACCGACTGCCAAACGCCATCCGAGGCACCTGCCACCGGCGGCGTTCCCATAATCACGAGCACCAGTGCGGCGCAAAGCACACGCACGCACAACGAGACGATCTGACGGTTCATGTGTTAATTCCTCCTATCGTTCGACCTTCGAGACAATCCGCTGCAACTCAATCAGTTATGACAGCCCGATGAGATTCTGCCAGATGCCGACCATCGACCTTGGTCGGCGAGCCACCGCTCAAAGCGGCCTGGCTGCCACATTCGCTCTTGTGAGAAAGGTCACGCCCAGCTCAGCGCACACCGAACACGTACGGCCAATCACTTCGCGGCGGCTTGTCTATGGCTTCATCGTCCTCATCACCAGCACGGACACAGCCACCTTAGCGAATGTAGCCACAAACCTCTTCGGAATACCACCTGCTTCGATCCACCGTCCTTGCTCAACACATCGCTACGCAGTCCAGCCCCCCTCAACGCCCGTGTTCTCCCCACTGCATTAGCAGGCTGGGGCAACCGTACTCCGGAGGCTACCCTGGACCAAAAATCAGATGCTTGATTATGGCTGCTCCCCACAGCGACTGGTATACGAGAGATCCCTCAAGACATGCGCGTACAACCACGCAGCTTTGTGCGCACTTGCACTTAATTGCCCCAGGGCAGGGGCGCGCTGCGGCGACCCTGCCCCGGGCCTGTCACACCAGGGCGATCAAGGCTTGGCGACGCAGTCGCCGCCCACCAGCGCATCAACAAACGGATCGATATCGTTGAAGTTGATCGCACCATCCCAATTGGCGTCGTTGTGCAGGAAATCGCACGGCGGCGTGCCGGTGAACATGGCTTCCCAGTTCGCCTGCGCAACCAGGGCGGCGACGAAGTAATCGATGTCGTTGAAGTTGATGACACCGTCGCAGTTGGCGTCGCCGTGGCACTCGCAGTCATCGCCCAGGCCGTTGCCGTTGTCATCCGTGCAAACCGTATCGTCGCCGAGGTAGCTGCCGCCGGCCGCGGTGCAGTCGGCTTCGGTCAGCTCTTCACACGTGT
>CAXXTC010000024.1:0-8494 GCA_963666925.2 Phycisphaerae bacterium
CAATGCCGAATGGGCGACCATCGGCGCGCACGACAACGGGAACGCCGGAACCCTGAACGTCGACGGCTCCGGAGCCGAGTTGATCGTCAACGAGACGCTCAGGGTCGGTGAGGAGGGCTTCGGCATCCTCAACCTGATGAACGGTGCTGGGGCGCATTCTCGGAACTGCTACATCGGCGACTCGTTCACCGGGTACGGCGAGATCCACATCACGGATGGGGCCGAGTTCGTCTTCGATGAGTGGCTCACGACCGGCGGATTCGGGAGCGGCCTGCTCACGATCACGCAGGCAGGCCTACTCGAACTCCCAGACCTTTCCATCGGTGGGGAAGACGGAGCGTACGGCCAGGTGGATCTTCTCGACGCCGATTCGAGAATCGACGCTTCCCGGTACATCTTCGTCGGCGACCGAGGATACGGCACGATGAATGTCTCCCTGCAAGCCACCGTTACCGCCGAATCGCTGCTCGTCGGCGCAAGCGAGAACACCAACGGCGAACTGAACATCTCCGACGCCGGCACGACGGTCATTGTGCAGAACAACCTGGTGTCCGGACTCTTCGGAGTCGGCACGATCAACATCACCAACGGTGCAGACGTCAGGACCACCGAGCCCGGCGGCTGGATCTTCGTCGGCCAGATCGTGGGCAGCGACGGTTACATACTGGTTGATGGCGGTAGCACGCTTACTGCCGAACAAGCCCCGCTCGACATCGGTGAGGAAGGCTCAGCCGGCATGGACATACTCGGCGGGGCACAAGTCTACAGCTCCGGCGAGCTGTTCATGGGATTGAGCAGCGACGGTGTCGGCCAAACTGATCATCAGCGGCGCCGGCTCGCAGTACACCAGCGATAGCGGCTATCCGGCCCGCGTTGGCGACGCGGGCCAGGGCACATTGATCATCACTGACGACGGCCGCTTCGAGAAACCCGGCGCGCTCTTCCTCGGCATCGCCGACACCGGTGTCGGTGCCGTTACGCTCGACGGCGACACTTCCGTCTTCAAGGGTGAACAGCTTTCCGTGGGCGAGTACGGCAGTGGCACGTTCACCATCAACGACGGACACGTCGCTCTTGGCGACGTCGACCCCGCCGCCGTGCCCGCCGGCGAAATGCACCTGGCCGGTTATTACACGCAGCTCACCGGAACCGGAACCGTCGCCGGCAGCGTCGTTAACTTCAACTACGCCAACGTCCGCCCCGGCGGCGACGAGGCCGCCACGCTCACCGGCGTCCTCACAATCGATGGAGACTACACCCAGCAGAACGCCCGACTGACGATCAAGGTCAAAGGGCTGACGGCCGGCGACGAGTACGGCGTGCTCGCGGTGACGGGCACGGCAAGCCTCGACGGCGACCTCGTGATCGAGCCGATCGAGGACTTCATCCCGCGCACCGGCCAGCAGTTCACGGTTATCACGTTCTCTTCCAGCGTTGGCGAGTTTGCCGGCGTCAGCAATCCGCTGCGCTACGCTCTCACGTATAACTCCACGGATGTAACCGTGACCGTCCTCGCCGTTGTGGGCGACCTCGACGACGATGGCAACGTCGACAGCGAGGATTTCATGCTGTTTGCCGGCTGCACAAGCGGCCCCGACGTGGATTATGTGCAAGGTTGCGACGAAGCCGACCTCGACGTCGACAGCGACGTGGACCTGGCCGACTTCCTAGCGTTCCAGCCAACTTTCACCGGGTCCTAGCCCCCCCGACAGCCGTTGTCGTCAAGGCGAAGATCGTACGTGGATTCGTAGGGTCTACTCGACTTGCTTCAGCCGCAGTCCGCGCGGAACGGCGACGCGATCAATCAGCTCGAATAGCCCCTGCACAACGAGTGCCAGGGCGGCGGCCGGAATCGCGCCCTGCATGATCATGCCGTAGTCGTTCAGGCGGATGCCGGTGAAGATCGGCTCGCCGTAGCCGCCGGCGCCGATGAAACCGCCGAGCGTGGCGAACCCGACGTTGATCACGGCGGCCGTCTTGATGCCCGCCAGGATCATCCGTGACGCCAACGGCAATTCGATGCGCCACAGGCGTACCCAGGGTGGCAGCCCCAAAGCAACGGCCGACTCCTGCAACTGCGGCGAAATCCCACGCAGACCCGCGTGCGTGTTCCTGACAATCGGCAGCAGCGAGTAGAGAAACAGCGCGACGACTGCCTGCGGATAGCCGAGTTCGTCGGAGAAGTAGCTCACCGGCCGGATCAGCAGCACCAGCAGCGCAATCGCGGGAATCGTCTGGATGACTCCGACAACGCCGAGGATTGGCTGAGCGAGCTGGGCTTTGCGGGCCGCGATGATGCCCAGCGGAATCGCCACCAGGATCGCGGCACAAAGCGACACCGCCACCATGTTCAGATGCTCCACGGTGTAGCGCGCGATGTCCCGCGCGACGCTCTGGTCTCTCACGCGGGTCTGAATCCCACGCGTGTCCGCCAGGAACTCCGCCGCCACCCGGCTTTCACTCTCCCCGTCAAGCTCCACCCGCGCGTTCAGGTTCATCATCGCCGTTTCGTCGATCGTGTTCGCCAGCGAGCAGAATGCGGCGACTAGCTGTGGCGCTCGTTGTTTCAACTCAGCGCGATAGACGAAGACGGCGTGATACTGCGGGAAATGCCCGAGGTCGTCCGCGAGTCGGTGCAGCCGGAGCTTGCGGATCTTCGCGTCGGTTGCGTACAGATCGGTGACCTGAATCACGCCACGATCAAGAGCTTCGTGGGCCAGTGCGTGCTCCAGCCCGCGGACGTCGCGCTGCGGCAGTTGGTAGCGTTGTGCCAGCGCATCCCAGCCGTCGGCGCGCTTCATGAACTCGTTGCTGAACCGCAGCGTGAGATCGGGATGATCGCGCAGGTTACTGATGCTGTTGATTCCCAGCTCGGCGGCGAGCTGCTCCTTCATCCCGATGACGTACGTGTTGTTGAATCCCAGCGGATCGGTCATCCTCAGATCGAACTCGGCCAGCTTCGCGCGCAGCGCTGTCACCCCGCGAACGTCCGCGCCGGCAAAAATTTCCTCACTCAGCGTACCCGTGTATTCCGGATAGACATCGATCTGTCCCGCCAGCAGCGCCTCCCAGAGCAGCCGCGTACCGCCTAATCCTTCGACGTGTTCGACCTCCAACCCGGAATCTTCCGCCAGGTGGGCGACGATCTCCGCCAGAATGACCGATTCGGTGAAAGCCTTCGAGCCCACGCGCACCGGCGGCGCGTTACCAGCCAGCGCGGTCTGTGACAGGCCCAGCCCGATCAGCAGCAGCGCGCAGCATAGCCGGCTCATCGCTCCTCTCCCTTGGAAGCTTCAACCGGGCTGCGCTGCGCGTTGACGAACTCGGTAACGAATGCGTCGGCCGGCGAATCAAGCAGGTCACCAAACGAACCGTGCTGCACGATGCGACCCGAGCGCATCAAAACGATCGCGTCGCCGAAATAGCCGGCCTCGCCCAGGTCGTGCGTTACCATGACAACCGTCTTGCCCAGTGTCCGAAAGATCGAACGCAACTCCGCCTGCAACGTGTTACGGATCATCGGGTCGAGCGCCCCCAGCGGCTCGTCCATCAGCAACACATCCGGATCGAGCATGAGCGCCCGCATCAGACTGACGCGTTGCCGCTGACCGCCCGAGAGCTGGGCCGGATACCGGTCGAGCCCGTCGGCCGGAAAGTCCGTCAGCTCGATCAGTTCGTTAAGTCGGGTCGCGATACGCTGCGCATCCCACCCCAAGTAGCGCGCCATCAATGCCGCGTTGCCGCGCGCCGTCAGATGCGGAAACAACCCGCCATCCTGAATCACATATCCCATCTGGCGGCGCAGCAGCAGGGCGTTGTCCGGCGTGAGAATCTGTCCCTCAAAGCGGATCTCGCCAGTGTCCGGCCGAACGAGTCCGATCATCAGGCGCAGCAACGTGGACTTCCCGCAACCACTCGGCCCAATAAGCACGGTGGTCTTGCCCGGCTTGATCGTCAGGTCAAGCGCACGCAATGCCTCGACCGGCCCGAAGCGCTTCGAGATGCCCTGGAGTTCAAACACGTTCCATGCGGAGCCCGGCATGAGCCTGGGAGCAGAACTACGACGCCCCTCGCACGACTCGGCATGGGGGCGTCGCTTAGGTCCCCATGCCCATACTAAATAGCTGCTCACGATCATGCGACAGGCCGTCGGAGTCGCCGTTTGTTGCTCGCGACACGCCTCGTTTCGGCGGCCCGCAGGATCGAAGGCCAAACAGGCGCCGGATCGTAAGTGCCTGCGAATCAATCTGTTACAAGGCGCCGCGCGTTCTTGGGCGGCTATTTAGTCGTCGTCATCCTCGTCGGTGTCGAAGTTGCCAGCCGGCTCGTCCATTTCGCCAGTTACCAGCGCCTCGATCTTGTCGACCAGCCACTCCAGCTCACCGGCTTCCATGTCCAGTTCAACTCGCACGACAACCAGATCTTCTTCATGTCCCGTTGCCGTGGCGAGTTCCCACTCGTGGCGTCCGTAGACCACTTCCTCCTCGCCGGCATTCTCGTCAACGGCAAAGACGACATCGGCCTCCGCGAGCACGTCGCCAGCATGGCCCGAGCGCAGGTCGTCAATCGAGATGGTCGTCCCGTCCAGATCGCTCACCGTGCGTTACCCTCTCAGGAGTCGCTTTTCGCCGGACGCACCGCTTCCTCCGGCACGTCGCGATGCTTAACGCCGACGATCGCCACGTAGTGCAGGGGGTGCCGGTCGGTGGCCAGGCGATGCTGGTAACGCTGGCGCCGGCGCACCTCCAGCGTGCCGTCGTCTACCATGTTCCGGATGAGGCCGGAGAAGCCCGAACCATCATCACGCGACAGGAAATCTTCCTTGATGTTGAAGGCGATCCACCCGCCCGGCTCAACCAGGTTGAACGAGGCTACGAAGGCCGAAGCCGGAATGTCGCCGAAGCCGAGCGCGGCAACGCACGTCATCGCGTTGAAGTGGTAACTGGCCAGTTCGCTCTGCTGCCCCTCGTCCAGATCGGTCATGTCGACGATGTGGTAGTTCTCATAAAGCCCCGGCCGGTCACGCTCCGTCGCCTCGGCCGCCTTTTCGATGATGTCGACGCCCACGATGTGATCTGCCCCCATGTCGGCGAGCTCTTCGCCGACCATGCCGTTGCCGGCTCCAAGGTCGAGGACCCGCAGATCCTTCGCCGACGCGTCAGCGTCCAACGACAACGCCGCTTCCAGCAGGTTACGCACAACCCGCGGAGAATCACAACGCAGAATCTCGTAGAGAACCTTCTCGTAGAGCCCCGGAACCGAGAAAAGCTCGTCATAATCGTGAAAGCGAATCTGACGCCACTCTCCGTCGACGCGAACAACGCACCATTCCGCATCCTGCGTCATCGACATGTCCGACTCAGGCAGGGCCACCTGGAGTTTGCCGTTCGCGCGGGCCGCAGCCTTTCTCGGAATTCCTCTCTTGGATGTTCGGGCCATACGAGTCGTCATCAACTCAGCGCTCCGTTCCTGGTCTTGTAGGCATTGGCTTGGCTTTCTCCTTGCTTCTGCGCTTCCTGAGCGGCGTCAGATCGTCCGCCGGCAGTTCGGCGGAAAGTGTCTCGGTTTGGCCCCCGGCAGCGTTCTGATCCAGCGGGCCGGCCACCAGCAGCGGCGACGCATCGAGCGCCTCAACGTCCATCATCTCCGCGATCCGCTGAAGCGATGCCAACGTCTGATAACGCTCCCAGTTCTTCAGCTTCGCCAATTCCATACGGAACCTGTCCTGCAACAGCGAAGGAGCACTCTCCAGCAGACTCCGGCCGGCCGACGTTATAGTGACATTCACACTGCGACCATCCTGCTCATGACGCGACCGGTACACATAGCCCGCACGCTCCAGACGCTGCACGATGCCGGTCAGCGTCGGCTGGCCAAGATGTAACTCCCGCGCCAGCGCTCCGATCGAGCAGCCTCCCAGACGTTCCGCCGCCCGCAACGTAGCGAGCTGCGGCCACGTCAAGCCAACTTCATGCACGAGGTGGCGGGAGTGCAGGTCGACAGCCCTGATGATCCGTCGCAATGCTGCGACAATCTCATCCTCAACCGTCAACGGATCGGCACCCATGCACCTAACCTCGCAAAAATAAATTGAACTAGAAGCATACCTGCAATGACTCTGGCATGCAACCGAAGGATCGATATCGAGCCTGAGCACGTAACAGACTGTTAACACAATAGTCACAGAATCGCCGCTGCTGCAGCACCCCGCGGCACTTTTTTTGAACAGAAAGAAGATTCGGTTCTAACGATATGCCGGGCGGAGTACCCAGTTGCCGACCGGCAACGCCATCTGACGTGCCCCCAGTTCAAGCAGCGACGGCCCGCGCGCCGGGCGCAACTCGTTCAATCAAAACCAGTTGCGCCGCACGCAGGCCGCCTGTATGTCTACCCCCGGTGATTGACCCTGACTAGAGCGTTTTCGACGAACTCGTAGCGTGTAAACTCCAAGTGTCCTGGAGAATACGGCAGGGAGGCCGCTCAGAATAAGTAGAGCTTGCTCTAACGCCGCCGCAGGGATTGCCGGAGCCAGCAGTATGAGCATGCCGATCATCGTCGGCTCGGGCACCGGCACCATGGCGTAGGCGTGCGTATCGCCGTCGTGGATGCCCGTCCCGACAATAATGCCGTCGTCACTGATGCCCATTGCCGACGACGACGTATTGGTCCGAGAGATCCCAGCCGGAGCCCGCCGGCAGCAGGTCGGACACCGCATACGTCTGCGTCCCGTCGTACAGGAACGGGATCGCGTACGCGCTCGATGCCGTCCCCACTACCCAGCCCGACGAATTCACCCCGCGGGCCGAACCCTGGCTCGTCCCCGTGGGCAGCGGAATCTCCCTGATACCGGCCGCCTCGGTCCAGACAAAGGGCAGCCCCGAACCCTGGTTTTGCATGCTTGATCCGACCACGTGGCCGGCGTTGCTCAGGCCGAACGCCAGCGCGCCGTTGCATCCCGACAGTGCCCCGACCTCGAACGCAGTGTCGGTGGTGCTGTTATACACGAAGCCCACGTTGCGGGCGGCGTTGTCCGGGTCGATGCCGAAACCGACCACTAGGCCGGCATTGTTGATGCCGTACGCCGTCCGGACGTAGCACCCAGTGTCGGTTTCTCTCGTGATGATCGACGCGCTATCACCTGAGTAGATCACGCCATACTCGTAGATGCTGCTGCCTACGGAGCCGACTGCGACATTCGAGTCGTTGACACCATACGCCCGGCCCATCGTCTGGCCCGACGGCAACGCCAGTTGCGCGACGCTTCCGTTCTGCCACATCAGCGGCAGGGGGCTGGAGCCATACGCCGTCGTCGCGCCAATCCCGACCACCGTGCCGGAACTGTTGACGTCCTGCCCCGATCCGTATGCCCGCGAATCCAGGTTCGGTAGGCCAACGGTGCCGGTCGACTCGCTCCAGACGAAAGCCTGGTTCGAGACGCCCAGCGTCCGCCCGGTCGCGTAGCCGTTCGGCGAGGCCGCGAACGCCTGCGAGCCGAAGTCATCCGGATCCAGCACGCCTAGGTCAATGATGTTGTACGTCGGCGGCTCGGCCAGTGCAGGAAGAGCTGAGCCGATAATTACCCCGATTACCGCGCATACTGCCCACTTCCCCACTTTATCCATCGCTTCATCCTCCAGAACACAGCGCTTCTTGGTCTGGCCCGCCCAGCAGCAACGGCTACCGGCGCAACGGACCCATTCCCCAACTGTTCTATGCATGCAACATCCGGTAATTCAAATGAGCCCCCCGAATATCGTTGCCAGACCAGCAGCCACGTCGCCCAGCCGCGTGCCTGCCTAGCAGCCCGTTGAACAACTGGCGTTTTGCTACGCTGCGGCGAATTGGGGCAAGCTGAGCGTGAGGCGCATCGGTGTCCGCCGTGGGTGGCGCATATCCGCGGTGCGGGCCGTGATCCAGCGGCACAGAGCCCGGAGGACGGCCAAGAGCGCGGCGCAGGCCGCGGCGGCCCGGCCCTGCAGGCTCCGTGGCGTGCCGACCCCCCCCCCCCCCCCCCCCCCCCCGAACAGCTTTCGCAGGATCACCCCCAGGTTGTACGCCGCCGCATGGATCACGTAGCGCTTGGACACGTTCATCAGCCCCCGCAGCCAACTCCGCCGACCGCCGCCGGTCTCGCACGTATGCGCGAAGCTACGCTCACACAGCATGCGTCTGAGCCGCTGAAGTCGTCGCCCACGCCGCCCATGAATCCGCCGACGGTTGTTGCGGAACGCCCGCTCTTGCTCGGCCGGCTTGTCGATCCACACACGCTGCTGCGATTCGTCCTTCTCGGCCATGTACGTACGAATGCCCCACTCGGCACACTGCGTCAACGTCGCATTGCTGTGATACCCGCTGTCCGTCGCCAGAGCCTGCAATTCGGCGTCGCTGCCCGCCCGCATCAGGTTCACCTGCGCCGCAACCAGCGTCTGCGGCAGACTCTCCGGGTCGCCACAGTCCCCCGCCTGCGCCGTCGCCGCCAGCAGCAGCTCGCTCT
>CAXXTC010000025.1:0-250257 GCA_963666925.2 Phycisphaerae bacterium
CCGGCAATTCCAAAGCCCATCGAGACCTTGTACACGAGCTCCTGATCGTCCAACCAGGAATCGTCGCCCCCGGTGGCTTCCAAGAACGTGTTCGCCAACCACAGCGACACGCTCCGCCCCGTTGGATCGACAAAGAGAACCGGGTTCAGCATGGCATACTGATACAAATTCAGCATGTCGCTGTATTCGTCTCCGGCGTTGGTTTCGAGGCGGAACCACGTGATTTGGCCCGTTCGCGGATCGTAGAGGAATTCTCCAACGAGGTCTAATACACCTTGTGGATCGCGCTGATACCACCGTCCCCAGGTGGCTGAATAGACACGATGAGGAAAGAGATACAGGCCCGTTTCGGCGTCGTAGCGTTGGCCGGTGAAGAGGTACGGGTTGCCGTAGCGGGAGGGGTGGTCCTGCTTGGGGACTGTTACCAGCGGGCCGGCGGCGGCTACTATCAGGACGTGGTAGTCGTCAAGGTCAACATCGCCGTTGCCGTTGGCGTCGTAGATGAAGTTGCACAACACCGATTCCGGGAGATCGCTCGCGAAGCACTGCTGGAGGCCCAGTATGTCGAACTGGTCGAGGTTGCCGTCGCGGTCTACGTCGCCCAGGGCTGGGGCTGGCCGCAACCAATCCTCGGGTGCGGGGGTGCCGTTGGTGTTGGCAGAGCGAAAGTCTGTGAATTCCCAATCGTCGTCCAGGTCTACGTCTCCGTCGCCGTCGTAATCGTGGACCAGGACGCAGGTTGCGTCGGGGATGGTGCCGTCCAGGCAATCGTCCAGGTGGGCTTCGTCGGTGTCGTCGATGCAGCCGTTCAGGTCTGCGTCGAAGACGTACAGCGGCTGGCGGGCTGGGGCGGCGCTGGTGCCGACAGCGGACTTGATCGTCGGCTGGCCGTAGGGGTCGTAGGTGTATCGCTCGACCACCTGGCCGGCCGCATCCGCTAATGCGGCTACGCTGCCCGAATGGCGACGAACCGGTCCTGCCCATCGGATCGGGAAGATACGTCAAGACCCCAGCCGGAGTATTCACTTGTCAAAGAGCGAGGGAAGAGGCGCGCCCCCAAGTCCAGGAGTATTGCCAGACGGTTGGCGCCGATGCTCCCCATGTCAGTTGTGTCACGACGTCACAATTCGCCAAGGGGCTGGGCCGAGCAGTGGCACGCTCACTATGGCTTCTACGTTTTGCTCCCCTCTTCCCCAGGGACAGCCGGTGTCACAAGTACTCCGCTATCGGGGTCCACGTACTGGAACAGACGCACGTCCAGGTTGCCCTCCCATCCGTGCTTTCGCAGAAGCTCACGAGCGCTTACGCGAATGGAGTCCCAATTGGGGTCGGGTTCTGCCGCTTCTCCATGGCTCAGCATCCCCGATCTGTCTGAATACCCTCTTGTCTCGACGGCCAGCTGCTCTATGTCACGTTGCTCCACGTCGCTCAGAACTTGCTTATGCATGGTTGTCTGAAAGCAACGGGCGTGCTCAAGGCCGTCTTGCAGACAGTCAAAGAGTACGTCCGTCGAAACGGCGAAGGGCGGTCGAAGTGCCTCTTGCTGTTGGCGGTCAAGAGCCAGAGCGCGGATCGCATTGACAACAACATGACGATGCCATCGGCTTGGGTCTGCTTGCGAGCTATCTTGCATCTCGTTGGTCTCCACTGCCCATCTGGTGCATCTCCACTCGTCCACCAGCATTGCACGGCTGTCCATCTCGCACGTCAAGAGCCTGCCGGTATTCGCGTAGAACCGGTTTTTCCGGTGGACACTTTCCAATAAGCGCCGCCGTGTCGCTTACTCGAGCCTGGGGTCCAAGTTATCAATTCATCCCCGTTTGGGTTGTACATTCTCAGCCCCCCGCCTGCGTCCTTTCCGGTACCAAGCGTTGTCACCTTCCATCCGGCGTTATGTGCGTCTTGGATCACATCCAGGATGTCGTCCGGCGTCAGGCCTTTCAGCGCCTGAGGATTGTCAAGCACGTCATCGACTCGCCTGAGTACGGCTCCTGCGGCTCTGCTGGCTGCAACCAGCCCCCGCCCTCGCAGACTTTGCGGCTTTCAAACGCCAGGGCAGTCGCTCCTTCTGCGCTGAAGTCTGCACCTATCTGATGCTCCATGAGCTGATTGACAGAACCAGTGGCGAACTGCAATCCCCCGAGGTCCAGCAGTGGCAAAGATCCGCCGAGGTGGCCCTGCACGCCGCGAGGTCACTTGGCCAGATGGACCCGACCAAAGAACAGATCGTCGCCTGGCTCCAGGGCGCGGAAGTCCCGAATTATCCCACCCTGGGAACCGAATCCAGCAAGCAGCGCTGCGAAGTGTTCTACTACGCTGGCGAGGCCTGCCTTCTCAAAGGTGAGACATCTGCCGCGCGCCGCTTCTTTCAGCGCGTCGTTGACACTGGCCTCTGGTACGACCCAGACAGCAGCCAGTTCGATCCTATGGCGGAGTATCACCTAGCCAAGTGGAGGCTGGGCAAACTCGATGTGCCGGCCAAGCCCGTTGAGCAAGCCGGGGTCTGATGGCAGGTGTCTGACACGTGTCGCGCCGACGCTACCTGATAGTCAAACCGATCCCCTCTGACGATTCAGTAGACCTTCGATCCCGGACCACGCTGACCGCCTCGTGATTCAATACCTGAGCGATGACGCGGCTGGAATGGTCGCTAGGCCGTCGAGGCCTGAACACCCAGAAGTAGTCCGTCGGCCCGCGCCACTAAACTGCGCCAAGAGGTTCGCGGGGGGGGCGCAGGGGGCGATTAGGACGCAAGGCTCACCAGGCACGTGCAGATTCCGCCGCTGCCGGTGGTCGACTCGGCACCACCGGAAAGCGCTGTCCTGTTCTTCGATTGACGACACCGGGATGGTGGCGGTGCCCTGCTCGGGCGGCAGTGCTTTAGCAACTCTGTTGGTTGTCAGGGCAGCGCCCCCGCCGTGGTTCCCTTAGTAGCTGTCACACTTGACAAGCGTGTGGGGGCACACATTCGCGGAAAGTGTGCCCCTTGCCTGCAAGATGCTGCATCGACACGGCCTTGCGCGAGAAATGGCGTTCGGGGCAATCCGCGTTCAACGCCCCCGTGTAGGGGTTGTGATGGCGACGTGTCCCGATCGTGCGTGCATCGAGGAATCTGTAAACCGCAGGTTGTGGGTTCGAGTCCCTCCGGTGGCTTAGGGTTTTGCGGGGTGTCGCCAGCCCCGAGGGCCGAGCGCAATGCCGCTGGGCAGCGGCTCGCCTTGGAGCGAATCAAGGGGGACTCTGCCGGCTCCCAGCGGAGAACGATCGCCATCAGTCCTTGTGAGATATGATCAATCTGCCGCGGCCTGGTGTTCGCAGCACAGCGTCACCATACCCCACGGGGGGATCTCGAGCGGGGTGACCACGGGGCTTCGACTCGCTCCGCGTGGATCAGTAAGCCAGATGCGGCCGCCCGGCGTCGCAGGGCACTCCAGCACGGCGCGCTGAACTTGGTCCGACGCGTTGAACAACCGCACCATCAGCGCCCGGCCGTCTTCCGACGGTTTCAACCGCGAGATGATCACCTCGGGCGGCGCGACCTGTACCAGCGATTCGTAGGACGGGGCTTGGCCGTTGGCCAGCGGCGCAGGGATCAGCGGCTGACTGCGCTCGATTCCGAATCGTTTGGCGGCGGCTGCGTCGAATCGTCCGTGTGGCCGGAGTGCGTAGCGGATCGTCGCCCGCCCCGGTTGGGCGGCGAGGTAGTTCGTTTCCCAGTAGTTGTTCATTACGTACGAGTAGAGCAGGCTGGCGTCTTGCGCCTGCTGGCGCCAGCCGACCACCGTGGCGTCCGTGGTTATGCCGCCGATCTCGATCAGCGGAGCATCTATCGTTGCTAGCGTGATGCCCTGTGCGTCGTTCGACACGTCCACCCACCGCTGGGCCGTGTAGTAGTTGCGGCAGGCCCCGGGCAGTTGGTCGGCTTCCGGGCGGACGACGCCCCAGGCCACATCCACCCGGACACGCGGTTGCGGTATCGCAAAGGGGAACGCCAGGTACACCGCCTCGGGGTCGAGCACCTTCCGCTTGTCGAGATCGACCACCACGTCCACGTGATCGGCTCCCGCCGTCAGTCGCACCTCGCGCGTGAGGCTGTGGCAGCCGGGCGCCTTGGCTTCGACCCGTACGGACGCCACTAGCGGCCCATTCTCGACGACCTCGATGTTCTGCAACTCGCTGACCCGGGGGTTGTCGGGGCGGCGACCGGCTACGTAGAGATAATCGCCCAAGCCGGCGGCCGTGCTGTGATCGACCAGTTCGGCGTCAATCGCGCGATGTCGCAGGCTACCGATGGTGCCGGCTCGTGGATCGATTTGGACGGTCAGTACATCGTTGGCCAGTTGCATACCGGACACGCGCACGCTCGCGCCGCTGCAGGGCTCACCCGGCCCAAGGTTGTAGACGGCACCGCCGAGCGGCGGCACATCCTGGACAAGCACGGCAAGTTCGCCGCTACGCAGGCGTTGCGACGGCACGGGCCTACCGTCGCAATCGGTCACGCGGTCTCCCAGCCGGCGCCAGGTCGCAGGCAGGATCACCACGTCGGTGCGCGGCCACGACGACGTATTGAACACGGCGAACCGGTCTGTGCGCTCGTTGGCTGGCGCCAGGTGGGCAGCAGCCTGCTGAAGCAGCTCGCCCGACTGCCGCTGGGCGTCCAACGCGAATTGACGCTTCGTTTCCCATTGCTGCCGGGTAAACGCGCCTTCCGGTTCGCTGATGCTGTTCCAGGCACCCCAGGTGTGTTCGTCGAAGAGGACGACGTTACGCCAGGCGGCATCGAAGGCGTCGGCTGGAAAGGCCGTCGGGTTCAGCATCGTCCAAAGCGTCTCCGCCTGCACGAGCCTCTCAGCCGCCGTGCGGCTCAACGCGGTCTCCCGGGCGGATGAGGCTGCACCGTCTTCCCAATAGGGCGTGAGGTCGCCGCGGGCGGTGGGGATGGAACCGCCGTAGCGCTGCTCGAAGTCGGCGAGCATCGCGTGGGACGTGGTCAAGACCAGACGCGGAGACACGTATTTCTCGTTCCACGCACGCACGAAGTCCGACAGTCCGGGGTCGGGAGGACCGTTGTCCGTGCCGATGTTGTAGCGAAGTTGAACAAAGTCGTACGGATATTCACGCTGGTTAAGCTCGCTGAGATAGGCCAGCAGCCGTTGTCCGTCGAAGGGTGATGTCAGGGTGCGGTCGCCGAAGGTCTCCGTCGTTCGAGCTGTGCCGTGGAACCAGGCGTAACCTTGGCCGGCCATCCAGCAGAGCACCTTGTGCTGCCCGCACGGCGAGCGCCAATAGAAGGGCCGGTCCCCCCAGGCAGCCAGCGTGTGGCCAACGCGGTGGGCACGATTGGGAGCCAGCGACAGATAGCGTACGCCCGACTGGGCCAGGACCGGCACCAGCCCCCACGTATACCCAGGGATGTCGCTGATCATGGCTGAGTCTATGGTCAGGTCGTGTTCCGACTGCAGGCGATCAGCCCATCGCAGCAGTTCGAACAGCTCTTCCGGCCGGCACAGGCCGGTCAGCACGTTGGCGTAGAGAGCATCCAGGCCGATCGAACCGCCTCGAACCGCAGCCAGGAACTCCTCGCGTTGTTCCTCACCAGCAGCCTCCAGGAACGCATCGACGGCCCACATCGCCTCCGGGTTCCACCGAAAACGTGCCTCCGGCGGGTAGTCCGCGGTTTGGCGGATGAGTTCCAATGCGCGGCCGATGTGCTCGATCTGACGTTCGAGGACCTCGGACTGCAGATGCGTGTAGCCAACGTCCAGGTGCGTATGGTGCAAAACATAAACCACCCACGGTCGCACCGGATCGATGGCGGCCTGATGCTCGGCCACGACCTCGTCGCCGACGCGGACGCGAATGGGAAGTTCCGTCCTCCGTTCGACGACTGGGATGGGCACGCATACCGTGTGGCTTCCGGTGTGAAGGGTGATCGGCGAGCGCATGGCCCGGGCTTCAACGTCGGCGACGGTGGTCTCGCCCGAGTGATGGATGATCAACTCGATCAACTGGGTCGGGCCGCCCGACGCCTGTCCACGGCGCAGCGTCGCCGCCAGCGGCCGCACGTGTAGAATCGACGTTTCAGACGGGGTCGGGGCCAGGGCCAAGTCCGCAGGGCCATCGAAGGCAATCGAGTCGTAAACGAGCCAACAGCCGGCTACGGTGGTTATGGTCAGCACGTTCTCGCCTACCCGGAGGCTGTCGGCCGGTATGGGCACAGTCAGGGTGTGGGGCGAACCTCCAACCGCGCGTTCCTCGAGCATGTAATGGGAACCGCCGGGCAGTTGGTGTTCGCTGGCGAAATCATTGAGGGCGATGCGCACGCGGGGCGGTTCGGGCAGGTTCGTGTCCAGTATGCGCAGGACAAGCCGGCAGGCACCCTGGGCGGGAGCCGAACGCAGGCCGAAGGTGACGGTAAAGGTATGCGGCCGACCGCCGGCCCAGGTGTCGAGCGGGCCCGGGTGGACGTGCGGCCAATCGTGTTTGGGGTCCGATCGCCCGACGATGTACATCGGCCCGACGGGGAACCGGGTCGGATACTTCACGAACTCGGCCGCGTCGAGGGCGAGGTCGGCTACGCTGCCGTCGGGCTGTCCAATTGTCCAAAGGGTCTTTGGTGGCGTGTTCATCGGCGGCGGTGATGTCCGAGCCCCAAGGGCCAGCATTACAGCAACTGCAAGGCCCGCCAAGGGGCGTGTTCCCCTCGTCATGGCGAATCCTCCGCGCATCAGAGGTATTCGGCGGACGACTCAATCATAGCTCGGTGCATCATAACCGGAGTGCATGGTACCCGCATGGCGTCGCGGTGTTTTTCCAGGCCCCCGCTTGACGCGTCTGGCCCAGACCGCACACTGACACCTGTGACGTGGCCGTGATACGATGGCCCTCCTGATCGCGGATGGCGACGACCGTGAGATGCCCTATGCCTCTCCCAAGGAGACCGATTGTGCGACCATTCAGAGCCTGCCTGATCATCGTTCTGCCGGCCGTACTTGGACCATTGCCGGCGTCAGGTCAGCAAACGACACGCCCGGAGGTCACGCAAGCCGGTGTAACCCGCGTGGTCTATCCACTCGACCAGCCCAACGACCCGCCGAAGTTTGCAGCCGCCGTGACGGGCGAGGCGGAGAAGAGGAAGGCCGTGCCCAAGATCGCGGACGGCCGGCTTTACCTACTTGAGTCGTGGTGGAAGTCCACAGCCGCCGTTGCGTTTCCCGCACCCACCGACGCAACCACGAGCGTCGTCGAAGTGTCGTGGAAGCTGGCCATGAACACGGGCACCGAGGGGGCCGGCTTCGTGTGGCTAAACGTGGACAAGCACAACGCGGACGGGGCGGCACCGGAGGTCGATCAGTGGGAAGCACCGAACCTGCCGGCCTCGTTCGGCGTCGGCTTCGATGCGTCGAATCCGCCCAATCGCGATCCGTTCCGCGGCTCGGGGAACACCTACGATCGGCCGCAACACGAGGTCTCGCTGCACTGGGACGGGGCGGAAGTCGTGAAGCGGACCACGCCAATGTACTTCCGCGACGAGCAGCCGCACGACGTGCGGGTCCGAATGCAGTTCATCCCCGGCGGCGCGGACGTGAGCGTGTGGATCGATGAAACCGCGATCTACGAAGGTTACTTCATACCCTCGATGACCGCCTACGTCGGCCGGCCGGCGTTCGGCGCCCGCAACGACGAGACGGCCGGCGACACGTGGATCGACGACCTCGCCATCGTGTGCGAGGGTCCGATTCCCATACCCGAACCACCGGTGACGATTGTGGCCATTGACCACCAACTCAACGACGTCAAACACGACCGGAACGAGGCCGTCGTCGAGTTTCCGCAGGACACCGACCGGTTCGCCCGAATCATCTGCACCCTGCGCCTGGACAAGCCGGAGACGCGCTTCGACCCCTGGGACCGGCTGGCGGAGATCAACGTGTATGATGACGACGGCCGGCGGTTCGAGCTCCTGCGGTACATCACACCGTACCACCGCGGGCACGAATGGAAGGTGGACGTGACGGATTTCCGCCCGTTGCTGCGTGGAGAGCGGAAGATCGAGCAGGTGTGCAGCACGCAAGGCGAAGGCTGGGTGGTGAGCGTTACCTTCGACTTCTACCCGGGTCCTGCGGATCGCCTGGCCTACCGCGTGGTCAACCTCTGGTCTGGAAGCCCGGAGGTCGGCAATCCCGACAAGCCCGCGGAGGAGTTCTACACGCCGAAGGTCATCCCCCTGGACAGCCAAACGACGGCGGCCAAAGTTCGCGTGGTGGTCACCGGCCACGGCATGAGCCCGAACACGAACAACGCGGCTGAGTTTATGCCGCTGGGCCGCACGCTGACCGTCAACGGCCAGTCGTTTCGCAACGTGCTCTGGAAGACGGACAACTACCTGAACCCATGTCGCCCGCAGGGTGGTACATGGAAATACGACCGAGCCGGCTGGGCCCCCGGGGATGTGGTCCGGCCGTGGGAGGTTGACGTAACCGGCCTGATCACGGATACGCGCGAGCTGAACATCGAATACGTGCTTGATCCGTACGTAAACGAGGCACGCGGCCAGACCTGGGCCCCGTTTCACAAGACCGAATCGCAAGTGATCCTGTACCGCACCCCGTGATCGAGAATTCGTTCGGCTGCGTGAGGGCGCCGTCATGCAACGAAGTGCCGCCAACCCGATCATTACCCGGGCTGACATTCCAGATGTTCCGCCACGAATAGTCGACGTTACGTCGGTCTTCAATCCGGGGGCGGTTCGTCTGGGGGATCGGATCGTGCTGTTGCTCCGGGTGCAGACGCGTGGCCGAGAGACGGTCTTGATGGTGGCCCAGAGCACAGACGGCGAGCGCTTTGTCGTCCGACCGCAAGAGGTCCACATCCAGGGAATCGAGGCGATTGGCCGGACTTTGTACCACATCTACGATCCCCGCCTGACCCGGATTGACGACACCGTCTACATCATGTTCGCAGCCGACACCGACCGGGGTTGTCGCCTTGGAGTGGCCCGTACCGATGATTTCGAGGTCTTCGAACTCGTCGGCTTCGGCGGCGGCGAGGACACCCGCAATGGCGTGCTGTTCCCCGAACGGTTCGACGACCGATACCTGCGCCTCGAACGCCCCAACCGAGTGCAAGCCGCCGGCGGTGTGACGACCGGCACGGAGATTGTGCTGGCTAAATCGCAAGACCTCGTCAACTGGCAGCAGCTCGGCCCGGTCATGGCGGGGCGGCCGCACTACTGGGACGAGTTGATCGGCTCCGGACCGCCGCCGGTCAAGACGCGTGCCGGCTGGCTGCACATCTATCACGGCATCGCCACCCACTTCGCCAGCGTGAACATCTACCAGGCCGGCGTGGTCCTGCTCGACCTGACCGACCCCGGCCGAGTGCTGGGGCGCAGCCGCAACAACATCCTCGAACCGCGGGAGCCCTACGAGCTGACCGGCCAGGTGCCCAACGTGGTCTTCCCCAGCGGCATGATCGTCGACGAATACGACGAGGACGGCTTCGCCCGGGGCGACAGCCTCGTGCGCGTCTACTACGGGGCAGCCGACACCGTCGTCGCGACGGCAACAACCACAATCGACGAACTCATCAGAGAGTGTGATCGCCCATGAATCATACGTCACATAGAACCGGCACAGCCGCGACGCTACTGCTGATCGGAACTGCCGTCGGGCTGGCGGCCGGATGTGCGTCATGCTCCATGACCAAGCGGCGTCTATCTACCGCGGGCACCCGCGGGCTGCCCAAGCAGTACGTCTGTCGCCGTGCAGCGACAGCCGTGGTCATCGACGGCAAGCTGAACGAGCCGGCCTGGGCCGATGCTCCGTGGACGGACCCGTTCGCCGACATCGAAGGAGAGGGCAAGCCCCGACCTCGCTTCGCCACGCGGGCCAAGATGCTGTGGGACGACCGGTACTTCTACATCGCCGCCAGCCTGGAAGAGCCTCACGTCTGGGGCACGCTCAAACAGCACGACGAGATCGTGTTCCGCGACAATGATTTCGAGGTTTTCATCGACCCCGACGGCGACACGCGCGAATACTACGAGATCGAGATCAACGCGCTCAACACGATCTTCGACCTGTTCCTCGAGCAAACCTACACCGACGGCGGACCGGCCCACCACGAGTGGGACCTGGAAGGTCTGAAGACCGCGGTGCATGTAAACGGCACGCTGAACGACCCGTCGGACGTCGATCACGGCTGGTCGCTGGAAATGGCCCTGCCCTGGCCCTCGCTGGGCCGGTACGCACACAAACCCGCGCCGCCCCGCGACGGTGACACCTGGCGCGTCAACTTCTCCCGCGTGGAGTGGCAGCACCGAATCACCGAGGGACATTACGAGAAAGTGCCCGACACGCCCGAGGACAACTGGGTCTGGTCCCCGCAGGGCCGGGTGAACATGCACATCCCCGACCGGTGGGGGCGGGTTGTGTTTTCGACGGCGACGGAATGAACATGCACCTGATCGATTGGGGGATCGTCGCCGCCCTGATGGTCGTGTTGATCTGGGGAGCCGTCCGCACCCGGCGCTATACCCGCAGCGTGTCCGCCTTCCTGGCCGCCGAGCGGTGCGGGGGGCGGTACCTGATCGCGGTCGCCGACCAGATGTCGCAACTGGGCCTGATCTCGCTGGTGTGGTACTTCGAGCAGAACTACGAGGTGGGCTACACGTCGATCTGGTGGCCGCTCATGGAAGGGCCGGCCATGATCGTGATGGCCCTTTCTGGATGGGTCATCTACCGTTTTCGCCAGACCCGGGCCATGACCTTGGCCCAGTTCTTCGAGATGCGCTACAGCCGCAGGTTCCGCGTGTTCGCGGGCCTGGTGGCGTATGTGGCCGGCATTATCAACTTCGCGATCTTCCCATCCGTGGGGGCCCGGTTCTTCATGGCCCTGTGCGGCCTGCCCGACTGCGTGGCTGTGGCGGGATTCGAGGTAGCCACCTATCCGCTGCTGATGGTCCTGTTGTTGTCGGTCTCGCTGGCATTCCTCTTCATGGGCGGGCAGATCGCCGTGATGGTGACCGACTTTTTGCAGGGCGTCTTCTGTAACGTCGCGTTCATTGTCATCATCGTGTTCCTGCTGGCTACGTTCAATTGGGACCGGATTGCAGACGTGCTGTCAGCCGCCCCGGCCGGAAAGTCGATGGTTGACCCGTTCGACCTGGGGACGGAGAAGCACTTCGACTTCTGGTACTACGCGATTGGCGTGGTCATCCTCTTCTACTGTGCCAAGGGTTGGCAGGGAACGCAGGGCTACAACTGCTCAGCCAAGAACGCCCACGAAGCCAAGATGGCGAACATGCTAGGCACCTGGCGCTTTCGGGTGCTGATGCTGATCGTGGTGGTCGTGCCCATTTGCGTGCGCACACTGATGGACCATCCGGACTTCGCGTCCCAGGCGGCGGTGGTCAATCAATCACTGGAGGCCGTCGATGCCCCGTCGCCCGAGGTGCAAGCAGCGCTGCAAAACCAATTGCGCACGCCGCTGGCCATGAGCGTCATGTTGCCCGCCGGACTGCTGGGGCTGGCGTGTGCAGCCATGCTCGGGGCGTTCATCAGCACCCACGACACGTACCTGCATTCCTGGGGGACCATTCTGGTTCAGGACGTGATCCTGCCGTTTCGCAAGCGCCCGTTCTCTCCGCGTCAACACCTGTGGCTCTTGCGGCTGTCCATCCTGGGCGTGGCCGTGTTCATCTTCATGGTCAGCCTGCTGTTCCAGCACACGCAGTACATCGCCATGTTTTGCGCCCTAACCGCCTCGGTGTTTGTCGGAGGCGCCGGCGCCGTGATCATCGGCGGGCTCTACTGGAAGCGAGGCACCACGCCGGCCGCCTGGGCGGCGATGCTCACCGGAATGGCTGCGTCGCTGACCGGTATCGTCATAAAGCAGACTCATCCCGACTTACTCAAGCAGATTCATCCCGCCCTCGACCTCACGGGCCAGGAGATGAGCTTCGTCGCCATCGTCTTGGCTGTCGCGGTGTACGTAGCCGTTTCGCTGCTGGGGCCCCGGGTGGTGCACAACATGGACCGCCTGCTGCATCGGGGCGATTACGCCCTGAAAGGTGAGTCCACCGCGACGTGGCAGGACGCCCGGACTGTGTGGGAGAAGCTCGGCTTCAGCAGGGACTTCACCGGCGGCGACCGCATTATCGCGTACCTGACGCTGGGTTGGCCGCTGATCTGGACAGCCGTATTCGTCGTCGTCACCGTCTACAGCATGGCCGCCGGCATCTCGCCCGCAACTTGGCTGGCGTACTGGCACGGCTGGACCTGGTTCATCCTTGGGTGTGCCGTCCTGGTGACCTTGTGGTTCACAATCGGCGGGGCCTTCGACATGAAGTACCTGTTTCGTGAACTCCGCAGCCGAGCCGCTGATACGTCCGACGATGGCCGGGTCGGTTAGGGAGACAGCGCGAGGTCAATCTCCCCCGCTGCCGAAGTACGTCACGCCGAGAGCATCCAGACGCCGGTAGTGCGTCTTCAACCGGGCGGAGAAGTCGTCCCAATCGCGGGCCTCCTTCGGCGACCACGCCACTTCCGCCAGTGCGCACAACCGGGGGAACACCTGCCGATCGACCCGTTCCTGCGGGGCCCGTTCGCTCCACATGTTGCCCTCCAGGCCCAAAACGTGCCGGGCCTGCTGCGGCGTTAGTTCCGCAGGTGTGGGCTCGAATTCGTAGCACAGCTCAAGTGGAATGTAGCCGCCGGACGTGGGTTCGCCGGGCCCTCGCGACTGTGCATAGTCGAGATAGCAGTGACTCAGGGGCGAGGAGATAACATCGTGACCGGCCGTGGCAGCCGCAATCGCCCCGTCCATGCCGCGCCAGGACTGGACCGTGGCATTGGGGGCCAGGCCGCCTTCGAGGATCTCGTCCCATCCGATCAACCGGCGGCCCTTGCTGCTCAAGAACCTTTCGATCCGCTGGATGAAGTAGCTTTGCAGCTCATCCTCGTCGCCCAGCCCCTCAGCCTTGATGCGGACCTGGCACTTGGGACACTCTTTCCACCGAGCCTTCGGGCACTCGTCTCCCCCGATGTGGATATACTGCGAGGGGAATAACTCGACCACCTCCGACAGAACGTCTTCAAGGAAGTCGAAGACACGGTCGTTTCCGGCGCAGAATACGTCGTCGTACACGCCCCATTGGGTGCCGACTTCATACCCCTGCCCGGTGCACCCAAGCTCCGGATAGCTGGCCAGGGCAGCCATCGAATGCCCCGGCAGCTCGATCTCGGGCACGATGGTGACGTAACGGCTCGCGGCGTACTCGACGATCTCTTTGATGTCCTCTTGCGTATAGAATCCGCCGTAGCGATCGTCCCCCTCACCGCGCCAGGCCCCGATCTCCGTTAGCTTGGGATACTTCTTGATCTCGATCCGCCAGCCCTGGTCCTCGGTCAGGTGCCAGTGCAGGACGTTCATCTTGTGGTAGGCCAACAGGTCGATGTAGCGCTTCACGAACTCCTTGGTCATGAAGTGCCGGCAGCAATCGAGCAACATGCCGCGCCATTGGTACCTCGGTTTGTCCTTGACGTGCACGCACGGCAGCGCCAATACCTCGGTCTTCGCGGCCTCGTGTGCAGACGGCGTGCCCGCTTCCGGAGGAAGAAGCTGCCGAACGGTCTGAACGCCAAGGAACAGCCCTCGCGGCCGCGGCGCACACAACTGCACCAACGCCGGCGATATGGACAGTTCGTAGCCCTCCTCACCAAGTGACGGGTCAGCGCCGGCAGTCGTCAACACGATCGCATTTCGTCCCGTCTCCGGGCCGCTGACTTCGTTTACCTCCACCGACCAGCCGGTAGCTCGGTGCAAGACCTCGGCCAGATACACGCCCACCGCCCGGACCTCGGGGTTCGCAGCCTCGACGAGCACCTGCGTCGCGTCCGTGATCGAGAAGCTGCCGGGCTGGCGTTCCATAAACGCGGGCTTGGGTATCAGGTCGGGAGAAGCACCGGACTGGTCGGGCACGCCGGCTGAAACAGCCTGTTGGGCAAGGGCGAAGATCATCAGAACGGTACTCCTGACCAACATGGCAATCTCCCTTTGTTCACGCGTGCCGCCATGAGACCCCGTCGTTGTTGCGGACCGGTCTGCTCCAACACAGTCTTCTAACCTGTGGCGACCCGGCTCCAAAGCTTCACGAGCGCCCCGGCGGCGACGGCGGCTATCACCGTAAGGAACACCGCGGGAGCGTATTCACCGTAAATCCACAGTCCGGTGCCAAACAATGCACTATAGACCGCCAGGCAACCAAGGACCATGCACAGAATACCCAACGGCAGATTGGACCGCCCGCCGTCAGCCTCGGTAATTGGTTCACCATCGCGCTCGGCTTCGACAATCACTCTTCGCCAGCCGGGCCCGCCGGGCCTGATAAGCTTGTAGAAGCTCCGCAGGGTCTGCCGGTCGTCGCTAGGCGTGATTACCGTCGCGACGATCCAGGCCACAGTCGTAATGCCCACCCCAATGACCAGCTTCTCCCACGACGCCATCCCCTCAGGAGCCATGAACTGCATGTACACCGCCACCAGGAAGGACACGATCATCGCCGCCAGCTCGCTGAACGGATTGATCCGCCACCAGAACCAGCGAAGGATGAACAACAACCCCGTGCCCGCGCCGATCTGCAACAGGATGCCGAATGCCTGCAGGGCGTTCTCCAGGCACAGGGCCAGCGCCCCGGCGACGGCCATCAACAGCACCGTGGAGATTCGCCCCAGCCACACCAACTCTCCTTCGCTCGCCTCCGGATTGATGAATCGCTTCCAGAAGTCGTTTACCACGTAGCTCGAACCCCAGTTCAAGTGCGTGGAGATTGTGGACATGTAGGCGGCGATCAACGAAGCGACGACTAGGCCGAGCAACCCATGCGGAAGGAGCGTGAGCATGGCTGGATAGGCCAGGTCATGACCGAGCTTGTTGTAGTCGGTGGCAGGAAAGGCCGCCTTGATCGCGGTCAGGCCCTTCTCTTGAATCCTGAGCGCCTCGATCCGTTCGCAAGTGGCCCCGTCCACAGAGGCGGGATCATCTTCCCACGTCTGGATTAGCGGCCGCAACTCGGGACTGTTCAACTCAGCCACGGCGCTCTGCCGGTCGGCGGCTGAATCCAACGGAAAGACGATCAGTGAACACAGCGCGACCAGTATCCAAGGCCACGGCCGCAGGGCATAGTGGGCTGCATTGAAGAAGAGAGTTGCCCCGACGGCGTGCTTCTCACCCTTGGCTGAGAGCATGCGCTGGGCGACGTATCCCCCACCGCCCGGCTCGGACCCGGGATACCAGACACTCCACCACTGCACGGCCAGGGGGATGATCAGGACGGCCACAACGGTGTCGAGATTGCTGGAGCCGTCGGCGTTGGTCAGCCGCGGCAGGATCGACAGCTTGCCTTGCAGATGCTCGTTGGCCAGCATCCCGCCCAGGCCGCCCACCTCCGGCTGCCCCAGGGCCACCACCGCGGCGGCAACCGCTCCGACCATGGCCACGATGAACAACAGGAAGTCGGTCAACACAACGGCCCGCAAGCCGCCCAGGGCACTGAAAGCAACCGTCACCAACGATGCAATGACAATCGTCCGGGCCGGCGAAAACCCCAGCATGACCCGCCCGATCTTGATCGCCGCCAAAGAGACGGTGGCCATGATGCAAACGTTGAAGAACACGCCCAGATACAAGGCCCGGAAACCGCGAAGGAACGCCGCCGGCTTGCCGGAGTACCGCAGCTCGTAGAACTCCACGTCTGTCGTCACGCCGGAACGCCGCCACAGCCTGGCGTAGACGAAGACGGTCAACATGCCGGTTAGCAGGAAGGCCCACCACACCCAGTTGCCGGCCACGCCATTGTGACGAACGATGTCGGTCACCAGATTGGGCGTGTCGGTCGAGAACGTGGTCGCCACCATGGACATGCCCAGCAGCCACCACGGCATCGCCCGCCCGGAGAGGAAGAACTCCGAGGCGCTTCGGCCGGCCCGCCGGGCGACCAGCAAGCCGATCAACAGGGCGACCGCGAAGAAGGCCAGAACGATCGTCCAATCCGTCGTGTCAAGTCGCATGAGGTCGCAATCCGGGACGTTCTTCAGTCAACAGGCCTGCTGCCGGAGGGGGTGGAATCGTACACTGCCAGCTTCCTGATAACCGGCTCCGCTGCGGATGCTATCACGCGCAAACGTACCTTGGAAACCGTCACCGGCGGTATGCGGTCGATCTTCTTATGCCCGATGGCAGTGCCCTGGCAGAGCGGTCGCCAATCTGAGTCTGTCAGTCCTTCGACTACGTACGCACGTACACGCTCGCCGTACGCAACGTCCTCCATCGTGACGACGTGGTCGACGGCCGACGGACGTTCGAGGGCGAGTTCCAGGACATCCCCCCCGCCGGCTGTCTCCGCCAAACTGGTGCCCAAACGCCGCTGCACTTCCGCGCCGAACTCAGCCCCACGCTTGAAATCCGCTCCCGGTATCAGACCGCTCGTATCCGGCGTGTGATTAAGCAACAGCACAGCGCCGTGGCCGACCGACCGGTAGTACATCTCCATCAGTTCATCAACGCTCTTCAGCGTGGACGCATTCTTCGTGTTCCAGAACCACGTGCTGCGGATACGGGCGTCACACTCGTTGGGCAGCCAGGCCGTACCAAGCGGCGTGCCGTCGGCCGCCGTCGCCCCGCCCGTGCGAGCGTCCTCCGCCGAGACGGCGTTCCAGGCCGGGTACGGGGCGTAGCCGTCCTCGTTGCCCACCCAGCGGACCGTCGCGTGAGGTCCCTGGAAGACCATGGCCTGCGGAGCGTTCTCCGCCAGGATGTCACCGACCGGAACGACGATGTTGCCGTCGAACCATACCTCGAACATCTCACCGTAGCCGCCCAGTACTTCGGTCAGTTGCCGGCGATAGACCTGGTTGTAGGCTGCCTGCTGCTCGGGCGTCTCGCACCGCCCCGCAGGGCCGGCACCTTGCTTGCGATCCGTAGGAGACACGTAAACCCCGAGCTTGATCCCGCGATTGCGACACGACTCCGCCAAGTCCGCCAGCACATCGCCCTTGCCGCCGCGCCACGGTGTGCTCTTGACGCTGTAGTCCGTCGTGTCCGTCTGCCACATGCAGAAGCCGCCGGCATGTTTGGCCACAAAGATGATGTACTTCGCCCCCATGGCCTCGGCCGCCGACACCCATTGATCGGTGTCGAGCGCCGCCGGATTGAACCGCTCCAGCGGCAGCGACAAGTCGTCATACTCCTCGTCCAGCCAGGTGTTCGGAGCGAAGTGGATGAACATCCCGATTTCGCAGTCGTGCCAGGCTCGTTGCTCTGGCGTAGGTTTGGCCAACTCTGCTGCGGCGTCGGCCGCAATCGCCGCGGAAACCAGAACGAGCAACGCAAAGGCAGGTACGGTGGCTTTCAGCATGGCAGGGTCCTTGGAGCACACATCACTGGGCCGCGATGGTACCGGCACCGGTCGGACGGTCAAGCCGGCCGCCATTGGGCCGGCCCGCCAGGGCCGTCAGGATGATCTGATGACGCTTCACAGAAGGTTGACTCCATCCCCCTGCAGAAATGCTCTGGCGGGGCGTTGACGTGCAAGACAGCGCGGGCATTACTCGAAGCGCAGTTCTATCGTGCCGCTGCGATTCTCGGTGAACAGCGTCCCCTCCGCATGCGCCCACTTGGCCACACTGCTGTAAACCTGCCGGTGCGGCTGAGTCTCAACCCAAGTGCCGTCAGCCAACTGAACCGCCAACGCCAGACCGGTGAACTTGAAGTAGTCACCCCCGGCGTTGGTGACCTCTAATCGATTGGCCGTTCTCAGCCGCCTGACGTGTTCGATCGGCACCACGATCACTTCCTGCTGCCAAGCCGATAGTGGGCCGGTGTTCACCGGCACGGCGGCAAGCTCCTCGCCGTTCAGGTAGATGAGCTTGTCGCGGTATTGTGGTTCACTGTTGCTGTCGAACACGACGATGCGTAACCTGGCCGCCCTGGCGTTCTGCAACTGCTCCGCCGTGGCCGCGTGCCGGGGGACAGACCGGGCCAGTTTGGTCTCACCGAGAAGCTCGACGGTCTGCCGGCGGAAACCGCTGGAGATCGGAAGAGGCCAATCATCCGACGAACCCTGAGCCGCTTCCGTTACCGCGCGGTCCATGACCAGCCATGCAGCGATCGATGCGTCAGGGCGGCTGAACGGGTTATCTGGACCGCCGAAGGTCAGTCTTGCCTCCACACGCCGCCCTCGATGAGGCCGAAGGTCGACGCTGTGGATCGACCAATCAGGGCCGCAAGCCTCTCGAGCACGAACGGCCTCTCCGTTCAACGTGATCTGCGTTGGCGCAATCGCCTCGGCCTGGCTGCGGACAATGACGTATAGATCGCAGCGCTGCATGTTCTCATCGGGCACCGCCACTTGGGCAACGACGCTGTCACATCCGGCCTGCTCTTGGACCATCTTGCAGGATACGTCGGGTGGAGGCGGCAAGGTGGCCGCGCTGGGCGCTGGCCCGAGGGCTGGTGCAAACTCACAGGCCAATACGGAGCAGCCCGGAACACTCAGCCGCAACGGCTGCCCGGAAACGAACGTCCCGGGCAACTGCTCGACGTAGGGGTAGATGATCCGGCCCTGGAACCTGCCGCCGAGTTCCCCGCGGTAGCGAACGGACTTATCAAAGGGCACGTCGATCCTCTGCTCACGTACGTCCGGATTGCGCAGGACGAAGATACCGCGATCGGATGACCAGTGGGCGTAGCCATGAGGCTCCCCCTTGCGCGGGTCGCCGCCGACCAGGACCACGTTCCTAAGCACGTCGCGATTCTGGATACCCCAGCGGGTGGCCCGGCCCAGCACCTCCCACCGCTCGGGTGTCATCAGGTCAGGCGTGATGTACCACTCCATAAGCTGCACGCCCCGGCCATAGTACATCACCACGTAGTCCGACCATTCCCGCAGCGTCTCGTCCTTGCCGCCGAGGAGCTTATATCGGCCATGGATGAGTCCGTGCGTCATCATGGCCGACAGCGGCACCAGCGTGTTGCGCTCGGCATAGAGTTTGTAGAAGTGTGCGTCGCGGTAGCTCATGGCCCATTCGCGGGGAGAGAGCTGCGGCCAGTCATGGTTGTAGCCGAAGTCGCCGGCCGCCATCCAGATGGTGTCTGCGTGCATCAGCCACCACGGAGAGTGCCAGACGTAGCTGGTCACGTTCAGGAAGACATCGGGCTGAAGCCGGCGCTCCAGGGCCAGCAGTTCGAGTTCGGCGTCGAGATTGGCCTCGTGCCCATGCCGCATGTCGGGCAGGTGGCCGTGTCCGGCGGCTGAGCACTGCAAATGGTTGAAGTCGTGTTTGAAGTAGCCGACGTTCCCCGCCTTGATGAGGCGCTCGACCACACCGCGAATGGCTGCGTTGTACTTCGGCCCGACGAGGCAGTAGTAACGTCCCTGGTCAGACTTCTCATAGCCGCGCTGGGCGCCCCAGTTCACATCGAGGTTGTACCCGTTGAACGGAATCCAGAGGCCCAGCCGCGTGCCGCGGGCCTGCAGGGCGTCGCTCAGCGGCCCCAAGCCCTGCGGATACAGGTTCTCCCGAGGCACCCAGATCGACTCGGGGTCCTGCCAGCCATCGTCCGGAACGAAGACGTCCATTTGCAGGTTGTACGGATCGAGAACGTTCTTCTTAAAGGCCTCAAACGTGCTGACAAGAGCATCAAGGGTCAGCTCATTTTCGCGGAAGTCATACCAACTGTTGTAGTGCAGGAGGATTCGACTCGGACGGCGGATCGTGTCGAGATAGTCGGAGAAAGCCAATTCGATCGGGTCTCCGCGCCGACCGACACCGGCAACGGCGACCTTGCTTTGGATCACCCACCGGCCGGTGTTCTCATCCAGATGCGCCGACCCCGGAAAGTGAGCTAAGGTCACCAAGCCGTCTGCGTGTTCCGTCTCGCTCCCAGGGTACTCCAGCCCCACAAACCACGAGCCGCCAATGAAAACCGGCTCGCTCCGGCCGCCCTGTTTGCAGGGTTCCTGCGTATGAAAGCGCTCCACCTCCAAGCGATCCACCGCACTGCCTGGCGACAGCGTAAGCTGGAGGCACTTGCGGAGGTACGGTTCGTTGGCCAGGCGGTACCCGACGACGATCTCGGTCGGCGCCTGCGGCCCGAGTTCTCTCCGAGGCACATAGCGAACAGTCGCCACCTGCTCTTCGTGCTCCTTACAAACGCCCGGTCGACCTGAAGCACGGTAATCAGCGGCCGTCAACTCGCTCCCGTCGAGCAGCCTGATGAGGAATTCCTGGCTGCGCACCTCCAGCGCATCCGATCCGTCGGCGCGAGCCAGACGTACCGTTCGCCAGACGCCATCGTCCAACTCAAGGACCCGGCAAACTTGGGAGTTCTCCAAGACAATCCGGTCTGTTGCCGGTTCAGCCGCAACTGCCGTGGAAGCGAAAACGGCACAAGCACAGACAAACGCGATGGCATGGGGCATGACAACACTCCGGGCGGCAGGTAACCAGGCCGCGATGTTAGGACCACCAATCGCGCTGTCAAGCCGGCAACGTTTCAGCGGCTGGACACAGTCTAGCTGGACGTGAGCGGAGACTTCATCCGCAGGACCCAAGCGGGATGTGCGGGGCCACGTTCGAGCTGCGCCGTCGGCACATGCACCACTGCATCCTGTCCGGCTTGCTCCCAACTGACCGGTTCATCCACTCCGAGCATGGCCATCGCTGAACCCGGCACCGCTCGAACGTCGCGGAGTCGGACGGTCGCAGGCGGACGCTGCTGCCTCGGCTTGGCCAACAGGATCGCATACAACGTCTCCCCCTTCCGCGTGTAGCGTACGTCAAGCGAGGCATCGCTCTGCCGAAAGGGCCTGGTGCCGCGTGTGCCGTAGATGGCCTCTCCGTTGATCGCCAGCCAATCGCCGACGCCGCGCAAACGCTCCACCGCCTCCGCCGGCAGGCAGCCGTTCATGTCCGCACCAACGTTCAGAAGCAAGTTGCCCCCCTTGCTCACGATGTCCGCCAGCAGCCCAACCACCTCACGGACGCTCTTGTAGTCGTCGTTGGGCTTGTACGAGTAGCTCGTGCCGAGGGTCAGGTTCGTTTCCCATGCCCGGCCTAGCGGTGCGTCGGGAACCTGTTGCTCCGGCGTCAGGACGTTCTCGTGTGGCCCCCCCACCGTTCGATCCATGACGATCAACCCCGGCTGGTGCCGGCGGGCCATGGCGACGAGCCGGTCCATCTCGATATCCTGCTCCGGCGGCCGCACCTGCCCCCCATCCAGCCAGAGCATGTCGATCGGCCCGTAGCCGGTCATCAACTCTTCGATCTGGGCGTGCGCGTATTCGACGAACCTGCCCCAGCATTCGGGGTCTGCGTGCATGTCGTAGTTCGGATTCCGCGTAGGTGCCGGCCGATCAGGTTTCCAGTAGTACGGGCAATGCCAGTCCGACTTGGAGAAGTAGCAGCTAATCGCAAACCCCGCGGCACGAAATCGCTCGAACAGGACCCGGGTGACGTTGGCGTGCGGATGATCGTGGAACGGGCAGCTCGGGTGCGTTATCCGGTAATCCGTGGTGGCTGTGTCGAACATGCAGAAGCCGTCGTGGTGTTTGGTCGTGAAGTTGAAGTAGCGCATGCCCGCAGCCCGGGCGGCCGCCACCCACGTGTCCGGGTCAAAGGCACGTGGATTGAACTGCTCGTTAAGCCGCCGGTACGCCCGTTGAAACGTCTCGATGTTGCAGCCGTGCTCAACCCAGGCGGGCAGTTGCGGCTCGCGGGCCCACGGTTCGTCCGGCACGAGCGGCCACGACTCGCAACAGCCCCACACCGAGTAAATACCCCAATGCACAAACAGCCCGAACTTCAGATCGCTGAACCACTCCAGCCTGTCGCGCAACCAAGGCTCGAACTCCGGTTGCCCGCCCGCCGGAGCTTCTGCGAAAGACATGTTGTCCGGTCGCGTTTCAGCCATTTGGCAGCCTCCGTCATCCACGTTTGAGGACACGATTGTATACCGGTACGATGGACGCCGTGTCCAGCGTGGTCCCGCTCGAACGGTTGCGATGAATCGTTCGATTACCCTGAGCATTGGAGGCCGATAGTGAACACCTGTCGGATGATTCGAACGCTGAACGCAGCGGTCTTTGTTACTGCCCTGGTCCACTGCGGAAGCGTGCAAGCGGAGTCGGAGTCGGAGCCGGCCACCCCCACGCCGATGTACCTCGACACCAACAGACCCGTCGAGGAGCGCGTCGCCGACCTGATCGCCCAAATGACCTTGGAGGAGAAAGTCACCCAGTTTCTCCATCACAGCAAGGCCATCGACCGGCTCAACGTGCCGGCCTATCACTGGTGGAGCGAGTGCCTGCACGGCGTCGCCCGGGCCGGTCGGGCAACCGTGTTCCCCCAGGCGATCGGGCTGGCAGCCACCTTTGACGAGGACCTGATTTCCCGCGTGGCTTCCTGCATCGGCGACGAGGCCCGAGCGAAATATCACGCCGCTGAGCGCAGAGGACAGCACCGCCGGTACGGCGGCCTGACCTTCTGGACACCGAACATCAACATCTTCCGCGATCCGCGCTGGGGCAGAGGTCAGGAGACCTACGGCGAGGACCCGTTCCTGACCGGCCAACTCGGGGCGGCGTTTGTCCGCGGGTTGCAGGGTGACCATCCGCGATACCTGAAGGCGGCGGCCTGCGCCAAGCACTTCGCCGTGCACAGCGGCCCTGAGGCAATTCGCCACCAGTTCGATGCCGCCGTCAGCCCGAAAGACCTGCATGAGACTTACCTGCCCGCGTTCAAGTCGCTCGTCGACGCCAGCGTGGAGGGCGTCATGTGCGCCTACAACCGGGTAAACGGCCAGCCCTGCTGTGGATGCAAAACGCTGCTTACTGACATCCTCCGCAACGAGTGGGGATTCGAGGGCTACGTCGTTTCCGACTGTTGGGCGCTGGACGACATGCACCTGCGCCACAAGGTCACTGCCTCCGCGTTGGAATCGGCGGCCCTGGCCATCAACAACGGAGTCGACCTGAACTGCGGGCACGTCTTCTCGAAGCTGGCCGAAGCTGTGCAGCAGGGCCTCGTCTCCGAGGCAACGATCGACCGATCGCTGGCCCACCTGCTCCGTACTCAATTCCGATTGGGGCTGTTCGATCCGCCGGAGATGAACCCCTACACCGCGATTGGCCCCGAAGTGGTGGACTGTGCAAAGCACCGAGCGCTCGCCCGGGAGGCGGCCGTCAAGTCGATCGTCCTGCTCAAGAACCGCGACAACGTGCTTCCGCTGCGGCGAGACATTGGCGACGTCCTCGTCGTCGGCCCGAATGCCACGTCAGTGGATGTCCTCCTGGGCAACTACTACGGCCTCAGCAGCTCAATGGTCACCATCCTGGAAGGGATCGTGGACGCAGTCGAACCGGGCGGTTCCGTGCGTTACTGGCAGGGTTGCATGTTGGATCAGCCCAACGCGGGCTCTCTCGGCTGGTCAACGGAGGGGGCAAAGGAAGCCGACGCCGTCATTGCCGTGCTGGGCATCTCCGGACTGCTCGAAGGCGAAAGGGGCACAGCCCTCGCCTCGGTGCACCAGGGCGATCGCCTCGACCTGAACCTGCCGGCCCACCAGGTCGACTACCTCCGGAAGCTGCGGGCGGCCACGGCAAAGCCGCTCATCGTCGTCCTGACCGGTGGGAGCCCCATCGCCATGCCGGCCGTGCACGAGTTAGCCGACGCGGTCCTGTTCGTCTGGTATCCAGGCGAGGAGGGCGGAAACGCCGTGGCCGACGTCCTGTTCGGCAACGCCTCCCCCGCCGGCCGACTGCCGGTCACGTTCCCCCGATCGATGGACCAACTCCCGCCGTATGACGACTATCGGATGACGGGCCGAACTTACAGATACGCCCAGCAAGAGCCGCTCTACCCGTTCGGCTTCGGGCTCGCTTACACGACGTTCGACTACGGCGAGGTGCAAGTCTCGCCCAAGGCCGCGCGTCCAGGCCAGAACGTCACCGTCCAGGTGACCGTAACAAACAGCGGGAACACCCCCGGCCAGGAAGTCATTCAGATGTACCTGACCGACGTGGAGGCCTCCGTTCAGACACCGCGGTGGTCGCTGCAAGGCTTTCAACGAATCGACCTGCAACCCGGCCAGAGCCGATCAGTGACCTTCACGGTCACCCCCGAAATGATGGCAATCGTCGATCAGACCGGCCACCGGAAGCTCGAGTCCGGCACCTTCCGCGTAACGGTCGGCGGCGCTTCACCGGGGCAGCGCAGTCAGGGCCTTGGAGCGCCCGCCCCCGTCACAGCCACGTTCGACCTGGCCGGTTGACGAAGTCTCCGTAGCGGCCCGCGGGACAACTGGCAGCGCATACCGGGCTAGGTCCACCAGGTCACCCATCTCCTTCGAGTACGGCCGGAGGCTAAAGGTAAAACTCATCGGGTGGGGCCGCAAAATGTACTTGTCCATCGGCGCCGGCCCGCAACTTGCCCCGCCCAGGCCGTTCTGCCCGCAGTCCACGCACAGATACACCCGATCACTGTCCGGCAATTCGACCGGATGGCGCGCCTGGGCAAGCTCCTGCGACGTATAGTGCAGCGCCGTAACGGACATCGTCGAAGACGCAACCACCAGCAGCCCGGCACCATTCTTGTCGGTAAGCGCCGCCCAGCGCACGTCCTGCTTGGCGCCGGTCTCCTGCGGGTCGATGTAGGGCACGAACTGCTCAGCCACCGTTGCTGTATACAAGCCGACGTCGGCACTACGCTTGCGGTCCGGGTAGTTCTCGTGCGGGCCGCGGCCCAGCCAGGTGAAGGCGTCGTACTCCCGGGGCAGTTCCATCCGCAAACCAACCCGCGGCAATACGCTCGGCGCATCATGCGGCACGATAGAACTGCCGACGTTGATGCAGCCATTGCCCAGCACCGTCCAGGTAGTCGAGAGGTCAAACCGGCACCCATTCGCCCCGTGGGACTCGACCAGGGTTTCAATGGTAACAGCCTGCGGATTGGCGGAGTCGACGATCACCTCTTTCACTTCGCGCCGCAGGTCAGCCAGACGAGCGTCCCGCCAACTGTCGGCACAGTACTTGTCGTTGTTCACCGGCGCACGAAACACGTTCAGCACGGGGCCGCACACCCGGTCCGCCGCCTCGCAGATCACGGACCGGCCACCGTAACGCAGAGCCGCTATCGTGCCGGTCCGCCGGCTGAACGCTAGTTCGAAATCGCGCCCACTGACGGTGATTCGATCTCCACTCTCCACTGTGTTCAGCACCGGCATCTGCGCCGCCTCCATAACCGGCGGGGCCGGCACGTCGTACGGCACTTCGAACTGCTGCCAGGCAACCTCATGTCCAGCCTTGGCCCACCGTGTGTCCTGGCGCAGATGAAGACTGACGCGAAGGTGGTACACCGCACCAGGCACAAGCACCGGCTGGTCGAACGGCAGCCTCACGACCTTGGTCTCTTGGGGCGCGACCTCCGGTGCTGCCAGGCGACCCTCCTGGACCACCACGCCGTCGGCGGTTAGCCGCCACCCAATGTCGAATCCGCTCAGGTCCGTGAAGAAGTACTTGTTCCGGAACCGTACTTCACCCTCCAGAAGACTCACCGGCTCCACGTCCACGTATTGGTAGACGTGCTTCATCTCCCACATCTTCGGCGACACCGAGCGATCCGGAAACACCATACCGTTGACACAAAACGACCCGTCGTTGGGCTGGTCGCCGAAATCGCCGCCGTAGGCGAAGTACTCGCGCCCGTCGGCGGTCTTCTTGCGGAGCCCCTGATCCACCCAATCCCAAATGCACCCGCCGATCAATCGCTTGTGCCGCTCGATCACCTCCCAGTACTCAGCCAGGTTCCCCACCGCGTTGCCCATGGCATGGGCGTACTCGCACATCAGAAACGGCTTGGGCGACTCGACCTGCCCCACGTGGTCCAGCCACTCGACGCTGGGATACATGGCGCTGTCGATGTCCGCCTTCTCGTTGTCACGCTCGTAGTGGATCGGGCGGGTCTGATCGATGGCCAGGATAGCCTCACGCCCAGCCTGGAAATTCCGGCCCGGGCCGGCCTCGTTGCCCATCGACCAGATGATCACGCTCGGGTGGTTCTTGTCCCGATGGACCATTGAAACCTCTCGATCCACGTGGGCTGCTTCCCAAGCCGGGTCATGCCCGAGGGACTCCTCTTCGTAGCCCATTCCATGGGATTCGACGTTGGCTTCGTCGATCACGAAGATGCCGTACTCGTCACAGAGGTCGTACCAAACCGGCTGGTTGGGGTAGTGGCTGGTGCGGACGGTGTTGACGTTGAACCGCTTCATCAGCTCGATGTCTTTGAGCATGGTGTCCAGCCGAACGAAGCGCCCGCGGTCCGGGTCGTGCTCGTGCCGATTCACCCCCTTCAGCCACACCGGAACACCATTAACCCAAAGCCGGCTGTCCTTGATCTCCACCTCGCGAAAACCGACCCGACAGGTCTCCACCTCGATCACTTCGCCGGCCGCGTTTTTGAGCACCAGCAGCAGGCGGTACAGGTTCGGTTTCTCGCACGACCACAGCCGCGGTGACTTGACCTCCGCACTCAGCCGCAGCGTCGCCTCGCCGCCGGAAGCGATAGGTGGCACCGCCGCACTTGTCAGACACTCGCCGCCCGCATCGAGCAGCGCCATCTCCAGCGTGTGGGCCCCGGCGTCTTGACCGGCGTAGTTGACAATCGAAGCATCGACGTGCAGCGCGGCATTGCGATAGTCCCCATCCAGCTCGGTGCGCACGAAGAAGTCGCGCAGGTGCACCTGCGGCGTGCTGAACAGAAAGACATCGCGGTAGATTCCGCTGAGCCGCCAGCAGTCCTGGTCTTCGAGATAGCTGCCGTCGCTCCACCGATAGACCTCGACCGCCAGGACATTCTCGCCCGGCTGGAGGTACGGCGTGATGCGGAATTCAGCCGGGGTCATGCTGCCCTGGCTGTACCCGACTTCCTCACCGTTCACCCACACGTACATGGCGCTCTGGACGCCCTCGAAGTGCAGGAAGACCTCGCGACCAGCCCATGAAGTAGGAACCGTGAAGTTCCGACGATAAGACCCCACCGGATTAGGCAGCTTGGCCTTGGTCCAATCCTCAGGCACAGCCCCCATGACCCGCGGCGGGTCTTTGCAGAACGGATAGATGACATTCGTGTAAATGGGCGTCCCGTAGCCGTGGAGCTGCCAGTTGCTGGGGACCTCGATCTCATCCCAGCCGGAGATATCGTACGACAGTCTCTGGAAACCGACGGGCCGCCTGTCCGGACTTTCCACCCAGTGAAACCGCCAGTTACCGTTGAGACAGCGGTAATAAGGCGAGGCCTCGCGTGTTCCGAGCTTCGCTTCTTCGCAAGTCCCATAGGGCATCAGCGTGCAGTGCGCGGGCTCCTTGTTACGGCCGATGACCCGCTGGTTCTCCCAATCCGCAATGCCCGCGTCATCGGAGGCCGCATGGACATTCGCAGCAAACGGTGCTGCCACGCACCAACACATCGCTGTTGTCAACCAGCGCGAAGTCATGGGGCTTCACCTTTCACCGGAAGAACCCGCGAGGAAATCCCAAGCACGCCGCGTCAAACGAGCATGGATGAGCTGTGCGTTCACTCCGCACCCTGGCCTGGAGCACGATAGGGCCTTTCCTCCCGGTACAGTGCAATACGCATCTGGATACCGGCAGCCAGTTTGTCATTGCCGGCCGCATGCGCCAGACGCAAGGCCCGTTCAGCCGCCTCGATCGCCTCAGGGAACTGCCCGGCCTGGGCATGAGCCATACCCAGAACGTCAAGCGCCTCGACGGCCTGGTAGTCCGTCAGTTCACAGGCCCGCTTGGCAAGTTCAACAGCCCGAGCGCCGTCCCGCAGCTCAGGCTCTCCAGCGATGGCCAGCGCCAGCGCCAGGTCCCGAAGCAACTGCGGATCATCGGGCGCGACCCGCACTGCCGACGCAAGGTGCCCAAGGGCCTCCCGCGTCCGCCCCATCCCGAACTCCAACATGCCGAGCTCATGGCAAGCGGCGGCGTGTGACGGCTCAAGTTCCACTGCCCGCAAGAGGTGTCGGACCGCCTGGTCGATCTGCCCCAAACCGGTCATCGCCTTACCGAGGCAGTAGTGCCCGGTAGCATCGTCAGGCTCAAGACGGACAGCCTCAGACAAATGAGCGGCACCCTCCGCCAACCGGCCCCGGTTGCACAGCAGGACGCCCAAAGTGAGATGCGCATCGGCAACGCCGGGCCTGAGGCGAACGGCGGACGACAGATGACTGATGGCAGCCTCAGCCCGCCCCTGGCGAAACATCAACATGCCGAGGTTGTAGTGTGGCGTACCGTCGTTCGGATCAAGCCGGATCGCTTCGAGCAGGTGGGCCACCCCCTCGTCAATCTGCCCCTGGTTAACCAGCAGGCCTCCCAGGTTGCTGTGAGCGACGGCATTGGCAGGGTTCACCTCCAAGGCCTTCCGGTATTCCTGCACCGCTCCGTCAACATCGTCATCCGCCGCCAGATAGGCGTCACCGGCCCGAACATAGTGGGTATCGTCAATGAATCGTTCACGGATGCTCTTGATCGCAACGGGCCCGATGTTGACAAACTCCGGTATGTTGGCGGCGCGATCCGGCGTGGTGAAGTGATCCAGCACAACCGGCGGCGTGCTATGGCCGCGGTCGTCGATATGCGTAAGAAACAACTGCGTGTATGCGGAATTCGCCTTCGAGGAAAACACCAGCCACTTCCCGTTCGGCGACCAACTGTGCCACGAGTTCATCCGCGCCGTATTGCAGCGCAGTCTCCGGGCCTCTCCGCCCTCAGCCGGGATGATGTAGAGTTCACTGTCCGGCTGGAGGAGCATGTAGCTTCTGGCTTTGCAGAACACGATCCACTTGCCGTCTGGAGAGTACTTGGCGAAGAAGTTGCTCATACCGTTGCCGGACGCGCCCGCCAGCGGCTCCGCTTTGCCTCCCCAGCCATCGTTGAACGGGACCCGGTACAGGTCGAACAGGAAGGTCCTGCCGTCCTCCAGAAACTCCCGACACTCCTCCTTGGTCAGCAGCACGCCGCCCCTGTCCTCCTTGAGGGCATAGGCCTTGCTCCGGGCAAAGACCACGTACTTGCCGTCCGGACTCCAGGTCGGGTTACTCTGCACCATCTCCGGATCGTCGGCGCCCGGCAGCGCCCGAAAGCAGCCCGTCTCCCGCGAGTACACCGCCAGGATACCCCTGATCGGAAAGAACAACTGCGAGAAGGTCAGGTCATCCCGAGGGACAAAGACCGAGCGGTCCTTCACCGTGCTGATCACGTACCTGCCGTCCGGTGAAACCTGCGAAAGCAGGCCGAAGGTCAACTGCCGGTCTTCTCTTCGGAAATCGCTCCAGGTGATGATCTCGTCCGCCGCCAGCACGGTCTGCTCCTTGACCGGCACAACGGCGTACGAACCCTTGTCGTTGGCGTAATCGACATCCATCCCCAGCGTGCCGCCGTCCGCGGAAAACGAGTGGCAATTCCCGCAAACCGGCAACTTCTCCAGCACGACCGGCGGCCGTTGCGAAGAGATCGGCCCGAATCGCCAGCGAATGGCCGAAGGGTCCTTGACCGCATCGATGAAGGGCAGATTCACTTCGCGGTAGAACAGCGGCGCCCCCACCTCATCGGCCGAAGTACTGAACGAGATCCTGCCGCCCGACAGTACGTTCCGCGGGGCAGAGCTGTTGACGCCCAGGATGACCACGGTCGCCGCCACCTCGCGGGACCGCTTCCTCATACTCTCCCATGTCGTAGCGCTGGGCGTCCACTCCCTGCTCCGGCAGAGATGTTTCTCTCGCTCCGCTCCGTCATGGAAGTCTATCGTAACCAACCAGGTGTCAGACTCGGCCATGCCATCCGTCCAACGGAAGGTCGGCGGCACGATCTCCGGAGGGAACAGCGTCCCGTCGAGCGGATAGTCAACGGTCAACCCCTGGAGTGGAGCGCTCTCCTGCCACTCCGACAAGATGTCGCCGATCCGGACCTCAGGAGCGTTCGGCCCAACCGCCGCAACACCAACCACTATCACGAAGCTGACCAACAAACGCCCCATCAACCACGGTCCTCCGCACTTCGGTCTCCCCAAGGCGATCGTAGCGAAAGCCGCGTCGCGAGGAAACCGCCGCAACTCCCTCTGCCCGCCGCGCCGTTCTGGGCGGCTGGACTCGAACCAGCGCTCCTTGACCACCCTGGGACCACAAGCCTAGCATCCACCCCCGCAGTGCTGGACTGATGGCGGAGTCAGCATCTCCGGAGTTCTTGCCGAACGGACATCGACTGGACACATGGCAAGGTTGAGTGGACACAGGGACGACGACACGCGGTCGGGGCTGAGCAGGCCCGGCTGGCGGCGACGGGTTCAAATGATCTTCCGAGGATTGACGATTGCGATGGTAGCGGCTGCGATGTTGCCCGGTTGTGTTTCGGACCGGTTTGTGCGGGTTGATGCCGGCCGGTTTGAAGTCGGCGGCGAGAGGCACTTGTTCGTCGGAGTCAACTTCTGGCAGGCGGTTCACATGGCCATGGCCGATCCGCAGGGCAATCGCCAGCGGCTGGCGTCCGAGCTCGATCTGCTCCAGGACCTGGGCGTAGGCAACATCCGCATTCTGGCAGCCTTCGAGGGACCGGACAGCGAGCCGTACCGAGCAACACCCGCCATGATGACCAAGCCGGGGCAGTACAACCAAGCCGTCCTGGACGGCCTCGATTACCTCATCGCCGAACTGGACCGCCGCGGCATGTGGGCCGTCGTGGCCCTGACCAACTTCTGGGAATGGAGCGGCGGGATGGCCCAGTACCTCGCCTGGGATGAGGGCACGAGCATCCCATACCCAGCCACCCACGGCTGGGACGCGTTCTACGCCTTCACCGCCGCCTTCTACACCAGCGAACGCTGCCAACAGTGGTACCGGCAGCACATTCGTACGATCATCGAGCGAGTCAATCCGTACACCGGCCGAGCCTATCGGGATGAACCAAGCATCTTCGCCTGGGAGTTGGCCAACGAGCCCAACCGATTCCCGGTGGCGTGGATTGACGAAACAGCCGGGTTTATCAAATCGCTCGACCGCAATCACCTGGTTACTACCGGTGCCGAGGGCGACATCAGCGCCCCGTTCGACACGGCGCACGAGAGCAGGCATATCGACTACGCCACGATCCACCTGTGGCCGCAGAACTGGCATTGGTACGATCCGCAGACCCCGGACACGTACGAGGAAGCAGAGGCCAAGGCCCGGGACTACTTCCAACGACACGCGGATCAGGCCACGCAACTCGGCAAGCCCATGGTGCTCGAGGAGTTCGGCCTGGCCCGTGACTGGGAGCCGCGGCACGACTGCTACGACCCTGCTGCCGGTGTCACGTATCGAGATCGATTCTACGCAGCCATGTACGAGTGCGTCCTGGAGTCCGCCTCAGCGGGAGGCCCGGTAGCCGGCTCGAACTTCTGGGCCTGGTCCGGACAAGCCCGCCCGGGCGGAGCCTGGATCGGCGATCCACCACACGAGAAGCCCGGCTGGTACTCGGTATACGATGCGGACGCGTCGACACTGCAGTTGATTCAAACACATGCAGCCGCAATGCGCGGCGTAGCCGGGAGATGAAGGCAAACCGCAGGCGAAGCGCCGGCGCGCTAGGCATACACAGAACAAGGACTCAAACCGACGGGCGACCCAGGTCCTCGGCCTGCAACGGATCATCGATTCGGGGCGACTGGCGTTGCACCTTTGTGAACGAAACCCCTGGGCTGAGGCTGGTCCGCGGCCTGTTCCCGCAAGTCATTGAGTTTACTGGAGATATGATCCTCCAGTACGTGAAGCCGGGCCTGTACTCGAAGCGGAAGTAGGCCCGGCAGGCGGGGTCCTCTGCGCCCGGACAGCCTCAGCTGCCCTCTCTGGCGGCAACCACATGGTTGGTCGCCCCAGGGAGTGTTTTTGAAGATGTCTGCAAGACGTACTGTGATTCTGACACGCTATTCAAGCAAGATGCAGCGGCCGGCAAGCTGCGAGGACCAGGAGCGAAATGTCCGTCGCGCCCTGCCAGCCAAGGGCGTGAATCCTATCCGCGCGCTGGTTCTGCATGACCGAGCGGAGTCCGGCACGCTGGCCGACCGGCCTGTCATGCAGGAACTCCACCAGATGATCGATCGTGGCCGGATCGGCGTGTTGGCCGTGGACGACCAGGGCCGCTTCAGCCGCGGAGACAACGTGTTCCAGCTGATCACTGACTTGGTCTACTCCGGCGCTCGGTTCATCTCCACCGGCGATGGCGTCGACACTGACGAAGCAGGCTGGGAACTCAAGGTTCAGATGCTCGGATTCCATAACAGCACCACCATCCGCGAGTTGGGCCGCCGGGTGCGGCGCGGCCAGGAAGGCCGAGTGCTGGACGGTAACGGTTCTGCGGGTGACTACGGGTACGGCTACCGGACTGAATTCGCCGACCCGAACCACACCGAATGGACCGGTCGCGGGCCGAAGCCGAAGAAAATCGTGGTGATCTATGATCCGGAGGCGCGGGTCGTCCGAATGATCTTTGCGTGGTTCGTCGGCGGCATGTCGATCAACGCCATCGCCCGCAAGCTCAATGATCTGGGCGTCGACAAGGGTCACCGCTCGTGGAAGTCCGGTTGGCGTCACCAGATCGTGCGGCGGATCTTGGGCAACGCGAAGTACATCGGTCAGTGGACCTGGGGCCGGACGACCACCCGGCGCAATTCGCGTGGCAAGAAGAAGCAGGTGCTCGTGGACGAGTCGCTCGTGGCCCACAAAGATCGCCCTGACCTGCGGATCATTGACGATGCAATCTGGCAGGAAACTCAGAAGCTGCTGGCAGAGCTGCAAGAAACCTACGGCAAGACGCAGGGGGGGCCGTCGCGGAAGGCGCGCGTCCATCACACCGAGCTTTACCCGTCGAGCCTGTTGAGTGGCCTGGTGTTCTGTGGGGCCTGCAACAGCCGGATGACGATCGAGCAGTCGGGGCGTAGGAAGTACCTGGGTTGCCCAAAGCACCGGCGCGGCGAATGCCGGACCGTTGCCCGTGTGCCGCTAGCTCGTGCAGAACATCTGGTCGTCGAACTCATTGGCGGCGTACTTGCGTCCAACGCCGAGTGGATCGAGACCGTGATTGCGTCGATGCGGCGGACGCTGGTGGACCTGTCTTCCGCCGTGCCAGCCTCTCTTGCCGCCGATGAGAAGCAGCTCGAGCAGGTCGAGCGGCAGCTGTCGAACCTGCTCGACGTGATGGCGCAGGGCCTGGATCAGAGTCAGATCGTTCGTGATCGCTTCGAGGCGCTTGAAGGGCACGCCGCCAACCTGCGCCAAAAGATCGCTGACCAGCGTCAGCTGCTGGACCGGCCGACGGTGTTGCCCAACGATGCGTGGATTCAGGGGCGGCTTGCAGACCTGGCGTCGGTCCTGCAGGTCGATGACCGCGGCGCGGCCCTGCGGTTTCGCCGTCTGATCCCCAGGATCACCGCCCACGAGATCAAGATCCGGGGCAAGAAGCGCGGGTTCACCCGGCTGCACTTCCGCATTGACGCCCTCGGGACGCTGGCGGAGGCCCTGGCCGATCAGATGCCCGCCGGGTTGGCGGCTGCCATGAGTGGCAGCGGGGATTGGCCATCGGGCCAGTCGCCCGAGTTTGAGCTCGATCTCGGCGGCCCGTCCCGGCTAGATCGCCTAGCCCCGAAGATCGCGGATCTTCGCGAGCAGGGAGTGCCGTGGAACGAAATCGCCCGGATCACCGGCGTGGGCGCCGGCAACGCCTGGACGGCGTGGCGGCGATGGATAGCTGACGCTGATGACGATCAGGCCGTAGTGTAATGGTCGCGGCAGCCGCTTGGGCTGCAGCACGACAGTGCCAAGCCTAGTCCTTTGCCCGGCCTCCCGCCGGGCTTCTTCATGCGCAGGAGAACCATAATGCACCCAACGCTTCACGGATTCGCTGACTTCGTCGGACGTTGCCTGGCTCAGATGTGGGTACGTGAGCAAGAGAACAACCACGGCGATGTGGGCCCTCCGGAAACGCACTCCAACGAGGCCTCGCCACAGCCCAAGGGACAGGTTGGCAGGCGCCGAACGGGGCAGGGCCCTCCAACCGACCCGGCGCCTGCCGAGTAGCGACCGGCGGGCATGTGCGTTTACTGCGGTGTAGTGGCGGTTCTCTCAAGGTGCGTCTTCAGCGCCTTTGCGTCCTCAAAGGTGCCGGAAACACGCTTTAGGAGTAACTCCCAGGGAGAGGCTCCGAAGGTCTGTCCTACATGGTCCGCACGCGACTTTCGGAGGCCACCGAGGACCGTCTCAGCGCTATCATACCCCCGCTTTGTCCGACCCGTCGGTGCCCTTCGACGCTGCGGGGCACGTGAGGGTGGCGAGAGCCCACCAGGCAGCACACGCCCGCCGCGGCTGGCTGGGATGGTCGTTGGATCGCTGCGCCACGCCCGACACCCAGCTTGGCTGCCCGGAGGTCGTAACGGGAAACTGCCTCGCCACGGAGCAGGGCCGCCGTCCATGACGTTCAGCTGCGTGAGCTGCACTTCTACCCCCCGCGCCCGGTGTGGTCCCGGCGATCCCGCCCGTCTTGGCGCGCGGCTGATGCGTCGCCTACGACATGGATCCGCCCGTTCTGAAAATACCCTTGCGCGCTGGTCGGTTCCGCGCTACGATGGACCGAGTGTCAGCATGCACGGAAAGGCGGATTCGATCATGACCATCAAGATGCGGAGGCTTGTCGTTGTTGTGCCGGTTGCCTCCATCATGCTCCTTGCAAACTTCCTGGCGTTAGGTGAATGGCTGAGCCGCGCCGGAGTGATCGGATGGGCCCAGTCTATCCACACCGAGTACATCACGGGGACGGCGATTGCGGTCATCGCAGCGTTGCTGATCTTGCTTCCGTCAGCATCTGGAAGCGTATGCAGATCCGTTCCACCTATCGCGCGATGCCCTGTTTGTGACGAACCGCTTGAGCGATATGGCAACTACTGCTCTGCGTGTGGGAGTCGCATATGACGAGAAGTTGGCGACAGATGAAACTCTTCCTCGATCTCCGGCTCAGCGTCAGAAAGACCGCTTCTATCCGTGGCGACCAGCCGCGCCGTCAGACTGCAGTACGAGTAGCACCTCCGTGCGCGGTTACACGTGGTCGACACCGCACTCTAACCGCACCCTTCGAAAAGACGTCATCGGTTGCCTTGCTTGACCACACATAGGCCTCACCTGGGCCGAGGCTCGCCATTTTCTCCGCCGTGAGGTTGGCGAGAGCTGCGTTAGCTTTTTGAATGTGCTTCAGCCACGCGGGCGAGTTGAACCTGTGCAGGATAATCTGGCTTGATAGCTCAATCAGCGACACGGGAACGGAAGGGGGATCTTGGCTGGCCACCATGATACTTGTGCCCTTGTGCCGCATCTCGCGAACTACTTCAACAAGACCGGCAACCAGGTCTGGGCTGTCGATGAATTTGTGACACTCATCGAAGACGATCAGCTTGTTGAAGGACTGCCCTTGATACTTGGCGTCGGCAAAGATCTGGAGCAGCACAACGAACAAACCCAGTGCCTCGTCCTTCTCAATGAACTCGTCGCGCAGATCGACGATGATCAGCCGCCCAGGGCGGATTATTGAACTGAGAGTAAACGCGTCATCGATGTATTGGGCCGCCAGATTAAGGCGCATGCGTGCAAGGTCCTTCATCTGGTCCGGCATAGCCGAAGCGTCAACGCCGTGTTGTAGAGCGTCCATCGTCAAATTGTTTCTAAGCTCACGCATGACCATGTTCAACTGGCGAATGTACGTGGCCTGATTGCCTACGGCACCCATCAGAAAGCGCCAGTGGCCAGCTTGCAGCTCCGACGCAGCGAACTTCAGCGGGAACACCTCGATAGTTGGGTACTCCTCGCGTCTTAGCTCCACCTTGTCGACAGGAGTTAAGAGGACGATGTCGGGGAGCGCCTTGGGCTCGCAGCCGTACTGCTCCGCAAGGACCTGGACTTGCGGCTGATCGGCATTAGGCGCGATCATGGATGTGAACTCGGGCTTGTAGTCCTGTGTCGGGCTGTAGTGAAAAATGACTGTCGCCAGTGGCTGCGGGAGTACGTTGATGCTCGCTATCGGCATTGAGGCCATCTCTGCAATGGTACCTAGCGTATAACTCTTCCCACCTCCTTGAACACCAAAGAGGGCAATCGTATGAGTCTGATTTAGATCCAGCGCAATCTTGCGCGCCGCAACGCCCCCGAGAATACCGTATTGAGGGCTTCCGCTGGTAACTCCGAGAAGAATGTCGTGTTCAACGACGCTCTTGTCCGTGCTAACGTCTGGCCCTTTTTCCTCAGGGGGCGGCTCCGAAGATGGTGTGGTGGACGACGCCCGACTCACGCCGCCTTCGTCCGTCACCGGAGCCGGTCCATCTTTTTGAGGGACTCTTGGTCCGCGGGGAGGTGGTTTCAATTGCTCTGGAGCATGGGTGGTGTCGGGCAGTAAGGGGGGCTCCGATTTAGGCGGCTCCAAGCGTTGCGGCCCATCAGGTTTCTTGAGAATTCGTTCGGGGCCGGAACCTACGTCGTCAGTCAAGCCCCGGCCTTTTTGAAGAGTCTCCCAGGAGACCGTTCTGTCACGGTCGTGAACGAGAAACGCGGCCCGCGGTAGCCGCGGAATTGTCGGTTCTTTGGCTGGCGCCACACCCTTTATGGAAGCGGACTCAGCAGGTGCTCCCTCCTCGGCGACCGTTGTAGCGGGGCCCTCGATGGGCAAGCTCACGGGCGCCATCATCTCCATCAGTTGCCGGATGACGTCGATCCCAATTCGATGATACTCGATACCCGTTTCGATATCGGGCAACTCGGTCCCCGGCTTGTCGAGATCGAAGATCAGCGCGCTGCGCGTGAACACCAGGCGGTAGCCGTCCTCTAAGGTGCTAATGAGGAATCTCGCCTCCGCCTCCACTTCCTGCCGCACAAGCCCGAGCCGTACCGCGCGATCAAGATAGAACTCAAGCAACGTGGCCAGCTCTTGTGTTTTCAGCAGCCGATCAGGCCTATCAGTTTCAGTGCGGTTGGGATCAAAATGGTGCTGCAGCACCTGTTCGCTGCGGACGATCTGCTCGGCAATTCGATCTTTCAACTGGTTGTACATGCCAAAACTGCCAACCTGGGTGAAGCACTTCACCTCGATAAGATTGCAGGTAATAGTCCTGGCGTTGGCGTTCAAATCGAAGAGGGCGAGATCGGTGCGCTTGAGGCTTATCTCGTCGCCAAGGGGGTCGGCGGTCTTTTCCAGCACTCGATACAAGTCGAGGTGAGCGTCGAGCGGCACGACGATCTGATCTGAGAATATACCCTGCTGTTCGAGGTACATCCTCGCCAGTGCCAGGCCTAACGCCTCTCCTCGCTGTGACGGTGAAGACAGCAGCTTGAGTGCAAGTCGCCCCGACAAAGACCGCAGGTGATCCAATACCATAACAGCATGCGCGGCGTCACCCGGAAGATGGTACTGGTCCAGGGCGCTTCGGAACATCCACTCAATCTCTTCGAGTGATCGGGATGTGATCACGACCTTATGCCCAAGGTTGGACGCCATGTCCGGACTGTGATCGATCAAGTAATCAGGACGATCCGCTCTGCCCCCGTGATCGAAGAACTCGATGCCCATGTTGCGGTCGATCGTAAACACCCAATCGCTGACGTCGTGAACCTGGTGGATCAGTGCCCGATCATCCGTGTCAAGCGACAGAGTGATCACTGGGCGCAGGGTCATCCCGGCTTGTCCGGTTGCGACGATAGCTGAAGCGGCGGACATCATCTCGGGTAGCTGAGAAAGGAGATCCGTAAGCGCCTCTGCGCCCTGAATGGCCTTCGCGACGCCATGCCTAGGCTGCCTTTTCCATGCGACAAGCGTGTCGTCGTCGCAATATCGAACTCGGTAACCCTGCACAAGACCGTGCACGGCGATGGTATCGATCGACTGGAAAGGAGCATCGGCTCCTGCCTCTTCCGCGGGGAACACGTCAAACAACATCGAAATGTGCGCCGGGTAGTCACGCGCCGTGCGCCGAAAATCGCCAGTGGCTCGGACGGAAAAGCTCAGCTTGGGGTACAAGTGGCTACGGCCGGGTGTGGAGAATGCATCAGCCTCCTTCGCCGTGACACTCGCCGATGGCGATAACAATTCCTCAATTGCCTCGCCGGCTCCTGAAGCTTCCGGGTCAGGCACGAAAAGCCGCAGGTCGTACTGCAGATCTGCAAGGGCGCGCTCTCGCTGCAGCTCAAGAAGCATGTCTGCGAGGACCCTGCCACGACCTGGGTTAAAGGCGTTGATGGTCAGCGTTTTGACGTATGGATGCTGTACAAGGTAGCGGCGTACGCGAGCAGCAAGATACTCCCCCGTAACCACGCTTCCGCCGATGTTAGGCTCTGGCAACCCGAGGGCAGAGCACACTTCGCCAACTAGACCGCGGGGGTCCTCTTCATTTGCCGGTGCATAGAGTGTCCAGAAGGGATGGATATTGTCCAGGGCAGCGAACAAAGCACCGTGTTGAACGGGAAGGAGCGGTGGTGTGTTGGCGGGACACAGCACCTCCAACAGTGTCCGCTGCGTGGGTCCGACGAACTCCTTTGGATCACGGCGGGCACCTTCAAGCCAACGTTTCCCGATTTCTGACCAAGCCGCGAACCACAACGCACGTAACGGATGCGTGGGCCCCAGCAAGGCCGCCTGTCGCCTCTCGCCCTTATAGTCCGTGATCACAATCAACACCGAGTCCAGAGCCAGGAGCCGCCGAATTATATCGAGCAGCCTCTGTTGGTCGGCGTCCGTGGCGCGCTCGGCCGCTTGCATCAAATGTCCGAGCAGGAGGCCGTAAGCCTGAGCGTACTCCGCGGTGAGCGACTGAAGCGCGTTCAGGTCCGAGCCCTGACTAACCATCGCACGGTCGCCCTGACGAACCGCTTCACAATACTGCCTTCTTGCCTTGATGAAGGCCTCTGCGGCTGGCAGATTCGGCCACTCAAATGCTTCCGGCGTCGGGGGATTGGTGGATCCCATTGAAACAGAGATGCGCCAGGAGACAGCTCCGTCCGGATCCTTGAGGATGTTCTGCTCGACCAACTTCAGTTGCTTTGACACGGGTACGTGCACCGTGCCCTCCACACCGAACTTCACCTCGAGCAGGTCGGTTCCGCGTCCTTCGCCCCGGGACCGCCTTTGCGTCCAGGCGGTATCCGTGCAACGTACCATGTTCGGATCTCGGTCATTGCTGACGGCCGAGAACTGCTTGTCAAACCAGGCGTGCATCAGGCTCGGATGGATAGGAACAGCCCGCTGTGTGGGGGCGACTTCCACGTTTTCATCCGCAACCACATAGAAGAACTCGCTCTCGTTGGGCTTTCGGGCCTCGCTCTCTTCGAGTGCGCTTACCCGTTGCCCATTCTCGTCCACGAGAGTGATCGGATCGTCGTCGGCCGTATAAGCCCGAACCCGCACGAAGTGCCATCCCTCTTCCCAATCGGCGCCCTGAAGCCGGTCAAAACTGACCGTGGCCTCACATCTCTGGCCCTGCCATACCGACTTTGTTCGGACCAAACCGACAGGACCTCCGTCCACAGCAACGATCTCCGCTTTGAACTTAGCAAGACCAGCGACACGAGAAGGGGCTGGGTCCGTTCGAAAGGTCATGCTGAACTTGCGAACCCCCTGTGGCCCAATCGCTAGAACCTGTTGGCCGATCAATCTCTGGAGTCTTGGATCCTGCTCATCATCTTTGATAATCGGTAGATTGGTTCCTACGACCGTGACGCAGATCTCCTCTGGCGCCTGGTGTCCCTCCTCCAGTGGCCACTTGTCAAACGAGAGCCACCAGTTCGATCGGTCGAGAACGATCCGACGTGTCCACGTCTTCGGGCTCTCCAATCCGGTGTCCTCGAGAAAGCGGCTGAAATCTCCAACGAATTCCGTTGATGTCAGTTTGAGATCAATGACCCTGCCTCGCTCCGTCTTGCCTGAGTTGGTCAGACTATCGACGACATCCAGATTTTGTCCAATACGACGCACCACTGCAGCCGGGTTCTGCATCAGCGCGAAGTCGGGCACGAGCCCGAGCTCGAATAGACCCCCGCCAATCGCATCAGGATCAAAGCCGGCCAGTTTGATGGTCAGCAGAAAGCGGGCGACCGCCAGAGAGTTGGCCCACCGCCACTCTTTGTCGTTGATCTTGCCGAGAATCTCGCGAACCGGAACCCTGAGATCTGACGGCAGCTCCGCCAGAAGAGCCTCGATCAGTCTCTCGTACACGTTGCGGACAGATACGTCCTCGAATGTGGCGACCCCGAAGGAATCCTCAGACGACGTTCGCAGCTCGTTCGGCACAAACACCATCAAGGGAGGGCGCAAGGAGCCATCGGAAGCAGGGTTCCGGAGTTCCACCAGCTTGGTGCTTGTTACAAACAGGTCCGATGGCATCTCCGCTTTGCCGTTCCCTCCCAGGACAAAGACTTGGCTGCCTGGGACCTCGGATCGTAGGCGGGCGCATACCGCTTGCATCAGGCCGGAATCGAGATCACCCACGCGCATACAATGCCCCGGCGCCTTCGTGCAGAGTCGCTCCACAAGCTCGGCTGTAAGGATCTTCTCCAGTTCTTTCGCTAGATCCGCAGCAGTGACCTCTTGTAATCCCTGAGTCATTGCTGTCCTCCTGTTGTGCCTGTTTCCACCGGCGCATCACCTTCGTCGATGGTGTAACGAGGAGAGACGGTCTGGCTAACGTAGGCGTCGGATAGGTGTAAGCGCCCACCACCGCCATGGGGCGTGCACGGGGCGGGGCGGCGGGTGGATTGTCGCTGGGGTTAGCGGCGGGTTCGTCGGCGCCGGGTGGTGCGGCGGGCCTTTTGGCGGTCGGCGCGGTCGCGGCGTTCGGTGATGCGGTACTGACGGATCGATTCAGGATGCGCGGCGGCCCAGGCGTCCGGGCGGAGCGAGGCGTAGTCGGTCTCGCCGACCAGCAGTCGATCGAGCACGTCCTTGATATACACCCAGACGTCCAGGTCGTTGCGGACGGCACTGCTGACCAGCGTCAAAAAGTCCGCCGCACGCCGACCCGCATCGACGCTGCCCACGAACAGCCAGTTTTTCCGTCCGATGGCCACCTGTTTCATCAACTGTTCGACTTCGTTGTTGTCGATCGGCACCCGGCCGTCGGTCAGGTAGGTCTGGAACCCATCCCACTGATTCCGCAGATACTCCGTGGCCTTGGCCAACAGACTCTTCGGCAACGCGCCCGTGGCGGCCTCGCTGTCAAGCCATTCCTCGAGCTCGCCCCACACTGGGGCCGCGGCCTCGTGACGCAGCTCCAGGCGTGCCTCGGGCGAGAACGCCTTGGCCTGATCCTCCATATCGTAGAGCTGCTGGAACTTCGCCAACACCACGGCCGACTCCAGCGGATACGCGATCTTCGCATCGATGAACTTGCGCCGCGCATGGGCCACGCACGACGCCCGCCGAATACGACCATCGCTGGCCAGCGCGATCCCCTCATAGCCCGAGTAGCAATCGCCCAGCACGATCCCCTCGAAGTCCGCCAGCATGATCGCGGGACCATCACGATGCCAACTCACCGTGAAGTCGAACACGTTCAGCGGAACCGTGATCCCCCGATACGCCCACATGCGCGCGTTCACGCTCCGGCGTTTCTCCTCGATCGCTTTGCTCAGTACTTCGTAGGCACGTTTGGACTTCGGATCTTCTGGATCGAGCTTGGGGATTACCTCCGGTAAGATCAGCGTCACCCGCGTATCATCCGTGCCGACGATGTCGTCGGCCAGCACCGCCCGTTTGAAGTAGGCTACCAGCGGCTCGATCACGAAGGACGCGCCCAGCAGGATGTTCAGCAATGTCGAGCGGGCCGGAGTCCAACCGCTCCCGGCAAACAGATCCTGCTGCCGGTATACCGGAAGGTGGTAGCTATACTTGGCCGTGATGATCTCAGCCGCCACGCTGGTGTCGTAGCGATCGCCTTCCACCAGGCCGACGGGACGCTCGGGCGAGGCCACGCCGCACTTCGGATCCCGCGGGCACGCATACTTGGGATACTTCGTGACGCGAACGCGAAGCTTGGGCGGGATGAATTCCAGCGTTTCGGTCGTGTCATGGCCGATCAACTCACGCGGGCCGTGCTCGGGACAGTTCTTGACGTCCTCGGGCACATCGACCTCGACCTCGTACCGCTCCAGATGCTCGGGCAGCGATTCGTCCCGTCGCTTGCGCGGCCGACGAACGTGGCTCTTGACGACAATGCCGGCTTCGTCGACCGCCTGGGCCAAGCCTTCGGCGGCATCGGCCGCGTTGTCGTCATCGCCCAAGTCCAGCTTCAGCTGATTGGGGTCGTTGACGTATCGCTCGCTACGCCGGGCAAACATGCGCTGCGCCAAGACCGCAAACTCCGCCTGGATCCGTTCTTTCTCTTGACGCAGTGTCTCGATCGTATTGTTCTGTTCATCCACTGTAGACGCGAGTTGCTCGATGAGTGCGTGGCACGCGCCCAAGCTCGTGGGCCTGACGATCTGGGTCGATGGTCTCTTGTTCTTCTTCGCGCGACTCATGCCAACACATATGGCACATCGCATGCCACACACGCACGTCTGGGCATGAAAAGCAATCACGTGATGAAGCTGTGCCTGCTTCGTCTACGACGCGCGCCGATATCGCTTACGCCGCCGAACGCCGACCAGGGATACCCCGCCGAGCAGCATGGCCAGCTGCGTCGAATCAATCTGTAGGCACGCCTCTTGCGAGGCGATCCCTTCGAACGTCCCCGCTTCGAGAAGTCGGTAGTACAGCCAGTACCCGCTGCCGTCGAAGTGGAGGATCTTCATTCTGTCGCGCCGGCGATTGATGAAGAGGTACAGGCTGCCGTCCAGCGGGTCCGCCCCGAACGCGCCGCGCACGATGCCGGAGAGCCCGTCAAACCCGTTGCGCATGTCGGTGGGCCGCGTGCACAGGAAGATCGATACGGTGGATGGAACGTTCAGCATGGTTGGACATCACCGCGCTTCCGGATGACCTGGCTTGCGGAGGGCTTGTTCTGCTGGGTTGTCAAATCGTGATCGGCTCGTACCATCTCCGCCACGACGGTGCGGATGGTGTCGAGTTGATTTGCCTCCACCTCGATCCGCGCCCCGCTCGGCAACCGAACGACAACACCGCACGGGAGCGGCGCCACCGTCACCGGCCGGAAGACACCGTGATCTTCCGCACAAGCGTCGCGATCTTTCGCACGGACAGGTCGGCGCAACGCCTTTGGCCCGAGCTTCTTCTGCCAGTAGTAGAACGAGGACTCGGAGACATGCTCAGCAGCACAGAACCGCGCCACCGGCACGCCGGAATCGACGAAACGCCGGAATCGCCGCTCCCACAACCCGGCCTTCTTCGGATCGGACGAACGTGCCATGTCGGATCTCCTGGCCAGCAACCGCGACGATCAACACGCGGACCAGGATAACCGACACGTCAACAATGGTTCTGGTGGGCGCTTACGGATAGGTCACGATAGAAGCCGACCTCACGTAGCTTATCCCGAAACGCCTGAATGTTGCTGCGCAGGGCCTCGCGATCCTCAATACTTGCTTCAGTAAATCCATCACTTGGTGGCAGTTGGTCAATGTATAGCCCGTAACGGTCCCGCAAAAACGTCAGGATCTCTTCGATCCGAACCTCCACGGTACGGAATCGTTGGCCTTCCAGACGCAGGACCGCAAGCTGGAGAAGTACTTCGAGTGAGCGGCTGTCCAGTATGAAACGCCGTGGCGCATTCTTGGTCCGAGGTTGCGCGATCATGGCACCGGGCCGGTTCTTCATAAGCAAAGAGTCCAAGCTCTGCGTCATGTACTTCCTGTGAAAAGCCCCCCGGTATGCGGTAATACACTCTACATATGTCTCTACGTCTGGTAGCTTCATGTCAACGATCGCTTGGATTTGAAGGTCAAGACCGTTTTCGTCGTCTCTGATTGCCTCGAAAAGGCCGGCTAATCTCATTCCAAAGAAATAGCTGACTGGTTCTTGATACTCCGGCTTGAGCAGTTGCGCTAAATCAGCAATCGTGAGGGATTCTTCTGGAGGTAAAGACACTTTCCCCACGCTGCGAAGATTACTGGCACACTCGTCGAGCTTCTTTATAAGAAAGTACGCCTTAATGAAGGCAGGTATTCGCCGGTAATGTAGCTCAGCGCTGTGTTCGGCCAGAGCGGCCATGGGCGTATTAGGTCGATTGGCAACATCCAGTAACAGGCCGATTTGATATGGACAGTCTCCTTGTGGAGCAGTGTCTTTTCGGGGAGCCATCGGGCAGCGGCCCGGTGCGCACATCGGGTCGCTATCCCTCCTCCGCACAAGAGCAGGCAGCAGCTTGAAGAGCCGAATGTGATACAGAGCTAGGTGGAACGAGATCAGGATCTTAAGGTAGTCCACCATAACCGAGCGGGGTATGTGGTCTCGGTAGACGAGTAGCCGAATCACATCGTCCGCCAAGAGATCGGCAGAACCTATGCACACTGGCGGATACGGTCCCTCACGACCCTTATTGTCCTGCTTATCAAGTTCCACTTGATCAGAGAGACGCAGCAATGCCTGGGTCTCGACATCGACCTGGACCTGGGGGTCATATTTTTCTGTGTTCAGATCGACGGCCGGAAAGAAGAATTTTTTCAGTTGGTCAATTGCATCACCCGTACGATTGCGACGAGCGAAGTACAGCATCTCGTAAACGTGCTGGGCGGCACCATAGTCCCTAGAATGGTACGGATTGCGAAACTTGTAGGTGTAGCCATGAAGAGGCCGAGGGGCGGCAACAGCCTGGTTGTCTTTACCGCGATTGACCATGTCCATCAGGTGTGTCTCGATCCACCGCTTCACGATCTCAGGGTAATCTACAAAATCCTCAAACCACTGTGGATTCTCAACGAATTCCTTCGTGAACTCGTCAATTGTCAGCTCACGCTTGCGGACGAGACGGCTGGGATAACCATTGTGTCGAAGCCTCATGAATAGGGAAGTCAGCACGCGGTCCATCTCGATCTGTTTGAACTCGAGGTAGCTGATGCGAGGTAGTCGGAATTCTCGGTCTACTTTGCGAACCGCCACATTACTGCCAGTCCGACGTCTTGCCATCACGCCACCTCCTCGCCAACGTACTGCATCCGCAAACGGCTATCCGCTTTGCGTTCAATGCGGAAGAAGTCGAGTCCTGTTGTCGTTAGCAGCAGTTCCCGATAGGGAGCCGAACCGAGAACATTCTTGAAGATGCTAAGGCTCAAGTAGTACCCCTGCAGCTCTTCGACCGTGGGACGATACCCCTGATCAAGGCGCCAGAGCATCTCGAAGATGTCCAAGCTCACGTCCAGCTCGGCCGCATCGCCGACTTCACCACGATAGCGCAGACCGAGTCCTGCCGGCTGGTATTCCACAAACCGCGGCGGCGTAGCCGGTCCGCGCAGGACAAGTTCAAACCGATCGGCGGGGAAAAGCCGATAACTTCGAATCGTGCCGTTTTGCACCTGTCTCACTTGGAGAGCCAGTTGGCCCCTCAAGCGGGCTGGGTTGCTCAGGCCCTCGCCGCGGTTGATCGCGTTGATCATCTGTTGCAGTGCCGTGCCTGGTTGCATCTCGCCGCGGATCATCTGCAACATGATGTCAGCGCTTCGATACGGCAGCATCCGCCTCCACGCCTCGCCGCGCTGCTCGAAGAACACCTTGCGCCGCAGCATGGAGACATACCGACGGTGGCCCCGGAAATGATCAGCCGCCGGTTTGCCAGAATGATCTCGGGGCAGATCACCATGTATCTTCTTTAAGAGGTCCTCGTCGTAGGTGCCACGGTTCTCGAACTCCAGCAGTCCTACCGCTTCATTAGGTTGCAGGAAGTCCGCTCGCCGATCAAGGCGGGCCTCAGTGGCGGCGCCTACGTCGATTTCTCGAAGCAGTCTTAGCAACCGATCAGCCGCGTCGTTTTCTCCGCCCATCCAGCTGTTGAAGTAGAAGCTGTTCAGGATCTCGTCCCGTTTGCCCGACGCGTAGAGTTCGTGAATCTCGGCGCAGTTGTGGGTGCCCGCAAGCATAAACGCGAGCGCGGAACCAAGATCGCGCAGGGTGATATGCAGGCGGCCGCGAAGGTTGGTCAGCGTATAGAGGGCCTCAAGCCTCTCGATAACCTGCGGCCCGGCGGTCCGATCCTGCAACGTTCGGACGTTGTGTGAAACGTAGCACTTCTGTCGCAGATCACAGTTCTCACAGGGCTGCCAGTAATCTTTCGTCGTCAGGCGGGCCAGGAGCCGGCGCATCACCGAACCGTCAGACGTCTCATCTGCCGCGACGACGCTGCGCAGATTCAGGTTGACGACGGCCACGGCGTTGATCGGATCCGTTCCCGTCAATCCGCTCCGGACAATCGGGGCGAGGGTGCCGAATTCCCGCTCGTGACTGTCCAGGAAATCGATGAGCCGCCCCTCGTTGATGGCAATGAGTCTCGTCTCACGTTCCGGCCAACGTTCACCGCTCTTTCCCTTGAACGGCTGCAGGAAGGACATGAGCACATCATCGTTGACCTTATCTCCTTCGTCCTGGCTGCCGTCGTGATTGGTCGCAAATCGGCGCCCGCTGAGCGTAAACGTGCTCCCATTGCCGCCGGGGTTTCGTTCGATCGTGGCTCCCCGTTGTTCTGCAGCCTGCTCAAGCTTCTGAAGGAACGCCGTTTTCCCGTCCCCCGCGTTCCCGGTGATCACCACCAGCTTGAACTCACCGTCCAACACGGCAGGTGTCAGCTCGCGGTCCAGGGCGGTGTCGACGTACAGCTCCGCCCCCCAGTCACTCAGGCCCCGTGTGCCGCTGTTGCTCTTGCGGCTCTGGCTGTACAGGGTCAATAGGTAATCTACGAACGGATTGGTATTTGGCGGAATCGGCTCACCCGACTTCGGACGGAGGAGGGCCGCCGCGGCTGGGGGCATTGGCGGCTTGGCTTCGATGATCCGCAACTGCTTGACCCCGTTGATGGCTTGCAGCATCTCCTCCGCGGAGTTGAACCGGTCCATTCGTTTTGGAGCGATCGCCCTGAGAAGAACTTCTACGACTTTGGGCGACAAATCGGCGAAGGTGGGGGAATGTCGCGGGTCCCTCGGTTTCTCATCCATTGGCGGGCGCGAAGTATCCGCCCAGGGATAGTCCCCCATGATGGCCTCGTAGAGCGAGATGCCCAGCGCATACAAGTCCCGGTCGATTAGGTCGGCCGGGGTTGGAGTCTGGGGAAACGCATAATCTGGCGGAAGGTAACGCCGAGACCCGCCGGCCTGCCTCTCATCGTCCTTTGCCCAGAAACACACGTTGAAGTCGATGATCCGCACACCTCCGCTCGTCCACAGCAGGTTTCGGGGCTTGATGTCGCAGTGGTATACCCGATGCTCGTGGAGGTGGGCTAGCCCTGTCACAACTTGCTCACCAAGCCGCCAGGCGTCGGACAGCGACAACGCGCGCTGCACGATCATCTCGAACACATCGATGCCGTCCACGTAGTCGAAAACAATAAAGGGCGTGCCGTCACCGGGAAGCGTACTGGCGTGGATCACCTTGACCACATAAATATGGTCGGGCAGGTGCACAAGCGCCTTGTATTCCTTCTTCAGGCGTTCGATTGTCGAGTACTTGTCGGTCAGAATGAGCTTGATGGCGCGGGTCACATCACCAAGTGTATCAATCACCTTGTACACTACGCCGAAAGCCCCGGGCTTTCCAAGCCGTTCTTGGACGACATACGTCTCGTTTAGACAGAATCCCGGCGGCAGGTTCGTGTAGTCGATGGGCTCACCCTGCGCAACCAACGTTCCGTCGCCAGTCCCGCTGCCCGTTCCTCCCGAGATAGGAGTACCCGAGCTACCGGGTGCTCGCAGCATTCTCTCTAATTGACTCAACGCGTCTGCCGTGGCTGGTCGCTCCTGCGGATTGAAATTGCACAGCCCTTGCAACCATTCATCGAATCCGCCAGGCAGATTTGCCTGCAGTTTGGACGGCTTCTCCCCGAAGACGGCCCCGGCGTCCACGAGTTCTTCCATGGTCTTGAACGCCTTTTGTCCGGTGAACAGCTCATGGAAGACCAATCCGGCAGAAAACACGTCCGAGGCCGCCGTCGCCGCTGCCGGCTCGCGGTAGCACTCCGGTGCCTGGTACACCGAATCAATATCGTCAACGATCTCCTGGGCAATCGTTCGGGTCCGATCTTCGCCCGAGCGGGCAAACTCGAAGTTGCCCAGGCGGATCTGGCCGTCCTCGCCTACGAGAATGGTGTCCGGGCACACGTTGCGATGTACAACGCCCCACTGGTGGGCGTGAACCAAGGCCGCTAGCAGGTCTCGAACCACGCGAACCTTCTGGTCGAATGTCAGCGCGAGCTGCGGCTTCTGCAGATGCAGCCGAAGCGCCCGGCCAGGCAAATCCTGGGTGACCAGGACATAGCGGTCCTCGCTCTCCGTAGCGAAGAAATCCCGCGCTGCAAGTACCCCTGGATGCGGCGGCAGCCGATTGAGTGCCTTGTACGCATTCGCGATCCGCTGCCGTTGCCGTTTGCGCAGCGCCTCGTCGAGGTACGGATCGGCCTGGTAGACCCTCAGAAGCACGGTCCCCGCACTGGCGCCGGCGTAGACGTTCTCGGCTCGGTATTCGCTGTACGCGTCCGTCGCCCCAAGTTTCTCCAGGATCCTCCAGCTACCAAAAACTGCCGGGCCGGCCTTGGGCCTCGCGGCACCCTGAATCACTTTGAGAATCGCCGCGTGGGTGGCCCGGATGTCCTTTGAGCGGTGGGCAGGTATCCGGCTGGAGTCCTGAAAGAAGCCGATACACTTCTGGAGCGTCGTCGTGTTGACGCGGTCCTTGCCGTCCGGGTCGTTCAGGAAGGCATCCGACGCCATCAACATCACGGCGGCATCGACATGCACCTTGTTCAGTCTGAGATTGGGTGGCGATTTGTCGATCAGAAGGCCCTTGAACGCGCGTGCGTGATCGCGCAGCTTCAGGAGGGGCGACGTGTAGGGTTGGCGGCCAGCGGGATACCACTTGCAGCCGGCCACCTCGATGTCTCCGCGCGTACCCTTCACATCGACCAGGCAAACCTCGTTAGGGCCGACCACCGCGAGGTCAACCTCGAAGAACTCCTTGTCCTTGCGGATCTCAAAGTTGTGCAGGATCGTATAACTGTCGGGCAGGTTGTCCCGCAGATGCGCGATGGCGCGACGCTCATCGTCATTTACTGGCTGACCAATGGAAATCACTTTGGCCATCATCAACCTCCTGCGAGCCGCTCAATCTCGTTCTCAAGGAGCTTCCAAGCCTTGTCCTCAAGATCGAGAGCCGTGTCAAAGTTCATAGCCGCTTCGTCTACCATATTCCCGATCTTTGTCTCCAGACTTGGTTTCAGCCTAGCAGTCTGTTGAAAAAGGGCTATTGGCATGGGACGTGCTGATCGAGCGGCGTAGTCTGTGAGTCAGGGAGGACGCGGGCATGGCGCTGGGTAGACGGAAGCGGGAGCAACAGGAGATGCTGGTGGCGACGACCAGTCTGCCGCAGTCTCCGGGGCACCCATTCTACGAGAAGCTGAATCGGTTACTGGCTCAGGCCGAGTTCGACGAGTATGTCGAGGAACTCTGCCGGCCCTATTACGCGGATGGTCGGGGGCGCCCGGGGATTCCGCCGGGCGTGTACTTCCGGATGCTGTTCATCGGCTACTTTGAGGGTCTGGACTCGCAGCGGGCGATCGCCTGGCGGTGCCATGACAGTCGTTCGTTGCAGAGTTTCCTTGGATACGCCATCACCGATCCCACGCCGGATCATTCTTCGCTTACCGTGATTCGCCAGCGTCTTCCGCTGGAGGTTCACCATCTGGTCTTCGCCAAGGTCTTGCAGATGGCTGAGGAGAAGCGGTTGCTGAAGGGCCGAACGACGGCCGTGGATTCGACCTTCATCGAGGCCGAAGCGGCTATGAAGTCGATCGTGCGGCGGGACAGCGGAGACGACTGGAAGGAGTACCTGCGAAAGCTGGCCCTCGAATCAGGTCTGGAGGACCCGACGGACGAGGACCTTCGCAAGTTCGACAAGAAGCGTAAGGGCAAGAAGGTCAGCAATGAGGAGTGGTTCAACCCGCACGATCCGGACGCGAAGATCGCCAAGATGAAGGACGGCCGGACGCACCTGGCCTACAAGACCGAGCACGCAGTGGATCTGGAGAGCGATCTGGCCTTGGCCGCTCCGGTGTATCCGGCCGACGAATCGGATTCAGCCACCCTGCCGCAGACCCTGACCATGGCCCAGACGAATCTAATACTGGCGGGCAGCGAGGCGGAAATCCGGGAGGCGGTGGCCGACAAAGGGTATCACAGCACCGATACGCTCACTTGGTGCCAGTCGTTCGGCATCCGCACGTATATTCCCGAACGGGAGAGTAAGTGGAACCGGCGCTGGACAGACAAGCCCGAGGAGCAGAAGCGGGCGGTCTACAACAATCGGCGTCGGGTCCGGGGCCGGCGCGGCAAGCGGCTGGGGCGCCTTCGCAGTGAGTATACGGAGCGGAGTTTTGCGCATACCTGTGAAACCGGCGGGGCGAGGCGCAGTCGTCTTCGCGGCCTGATTGACGTAGCCAAACGCTACCTGATGTATGTGGCGGGCCGTAACCTGGGCGTAATCATGCGGGCCGTATTCGGAATCGGAACGCCGAAAAGCCTGCAAGCGGAGGGGGAGGCGTCCCCGTGCGCTATTCGGGGCCGGTTCCTGCACCTCGGCCAGTTCCTGCGGCGTTCATGGCCGAATACTGAAGCTATGCTGACCGGCGCTTTCGACCTGTTCCCCCGCTGGCGAGCAACCGCCGCGGCCTGAAAAATGTGGTTCTTCAACGGGCTGCTAGGTATTGGTAATCGCCACATCATCGCCGGATGCTGTTCCTGCTGCTTCGCGCCAATACTGATCGATCGCAACATCCGGAAGGCGCATTTCGAGCGCAGGAAGGCGTAGAGATACCCAGGATGGATCTTGTCCTTGAGCGGGATGCAGCGGAAGAAGTCACCGCTGAATGCGTACTGAGAGGTCCGCGTGGTCACGTATACAGCTCGGCAGTATAACTCCTCTTCGCCAAGCGTTCCGTGCGAGGGGACTAGTGTGGTCCCGGGTGGCACCTGCAAGCCGAGGCCTTGCACCGATCTCCGTGATATCCAACGCCCGACCGGCCGGACATGAAACGCCTTGCGCTGTCCAATCAGCATGAGTCCGTGCTCTGGGGCTGCCTCGATCCTCTTGAAGATAGTCTTGCCCTTGAACAAGCTTGGCTCACATAAGGAACCCAAAGGATCCCATTCGTATCTCCGGGTCTGGCTGCGTAATTGCGCCGCGCGAGGATCGTAATTCAAGGCTCTGAAGCTCTCCTGAGAGAGTGCCATCTCGGCCCAACCCAAGTGCAGACGTTCGGACAGCCAATCACTGTCCGGCGGACAAGAAATACTGGCCCTGTCCAGGAGGAACTCGGTTGCATCCCTCATTAGAGTTGCATGTCGACTAATGCAACTTGCGGAATCCTCAATCAGGCTATGAATGCGTTTCTCAATCTTCGCCGCGAGTCTTGGAACCGGAAGGTTGGCGACGTGCTCAGGCTCAATATGCTGAATGATGGCCCCATACGTTCCCGAAACCACTAACGGTATTCCATACTTACTACTTAAAAAAGCATACAGGTAGCCAGGTGGGATCCTGTCTGAATCAGGCACGACGCGCAAGACATCCTCGGAGCAAGCGAGGCCCGCCATGTCTGGCCGCGCAAAAGCCAGGCGGCCGATACTGCCTGAACGCGTGATGAGGGTCCAATCTTGTTGAATAATCAAGAGAGGATTCTGCTGGGCTACCCGCCGAGATATGAAGGCGAGACGAGAAAGGTCTGCGTGGAGAATGCCCGTGCTTGAAAGGAACGGCAGACCGTACTGAGCATCATCAACCCAGATGCGGCTGATTCGACCTGCATTAATGATGCCTTGAAGTCCTCCCGAAGTGAGCTCATGCAGTTTGTCCTTTCGAACCGGAAGCGATGCCATATGCTCGCGCGTCTCAATTGCACCAGACATGTACGGTCCGCAATCGAGGCGCTGTGCGTCACGCGAGATCCAGGAACTCGGGATCGTCTTGACCCTCATGGGCCCGGCTCCTTGGTCTTGGCCCGGAACTCGGAATATGTTTTGGCGATCAGTGGTAAATCATCGTCGACAACCTTTTGTTTCCGCTCTAGGGTACGCGTGACGCACTTGCCACCAATCTTGATGCGTTCCTCGAACTTGACCGTCTCCAGAATCTCTTCTCCGTCAGGGTGCCGCTTGTGGAGCGTGTTGCCGCGTCGGTCGAAGCCCACCTTTTCGGCTACAGCCATGAAAACTGGATAGTCCCTCTGGCCGCCCAAATCGACGGCGCTGATCTCCTTTTCGGTTTTTTTCTTAAGGAACAACAGGCCTGTCAGGATGTTGACGTTGGCTTCCACGATGAACGCCTCGACCGGTAGGTCCACGCTGGCCAGCACGTAGGCGTGGCGAAGGATCCATGCCCGGATGTACTCGTCCCCCGGATTGCCGAGAATGCCGTCCGGCAGGACGATCGCCATCCTTCCCCCTGGCTTGAGCCACTGTATGCAACGTTCGATGAACAGCACTTCGGGGGCCACGCTACCCTGCAATCGCCCGGTAGACCGGAAGCTACTCTCGTCCGTTCGCTCCCAGATCTGCGCCAACTCGAACTGCCGCAGGATATGTGGGTCCGTGATTGGAATGTCTGAACCGAAAGGAGGATTGGTCAAAACCACATCCATCGTGCCCAGCTGAGCCTTCTTCTTCGCCTCGGCTACTCCGTCGAGGTGTCCGCTCGGAAACTCCAGCGAGTTGAGATGCGCGAAGTTGCCCATCGCGTTACTGGCCATCAACACGTTCATCTGGGCCGTGCGAACGAGATCCTGATCGAAATCGCATCCAAAAAGACTCTTGAGCGTGAAGTCGGACAGCTTCTTCTGAACGACCTTGAGGGCCTTCTGGTCCTCTTGCCCGTTGCCCAAACCGGCCTCATCCTGTAGGCCATGCTGAATGTGGGCAAGCGCGGCTACCAGGAATCCACCGGTGCCGCAAGCCGGGTCGAGCACCCGTTCCGTTGGCTTTGGCGCCATCATTTCAACCATCAGCTTGATCGCGCCGCGAGGCGTAAAGTACTGGCCACGGTCGCCGCGGAGGTTTGTTCCCACGATCTCTTGGTAGGCGGCGCCCTTCGCGTCAATGTCGGTACGGGTCATGTCATACTTGGACAATTCAGAGACCATGAATGCCAGGGCCCGATCAGAAAGCGTAATCTCCTCGTTGCCGCGGAATACAGTCCGGTGTTCCTTCTTAACCTCCTCAAACAGCGGCAGGATGCGCTGCCGGATGGCCTTGCGACCCGCGGGGTCGAACTGTTCGGTGGGCCCGACCCAGAAGCGACGATCTCCGCCGTTCCGTTGCTCGTCGTGCATCTTCGAGAAGATAAGGTACAGGAACTGCCAGAAGGCCTTGTCCTTCTGCATCCCTTCATTGCCGTGAATGAAGTTGTGGCAACGGCGGAACGCGATCCGCAGCATCTCAGGATCAGCCCGGCGCATCCGGATGTCGGAAGCCACGTCGCGCGTGCCCGGCGTCTCATCGCCCATCGGCCAGTCGCCGAGCGGCTGGAACTTCACGTCGAACCGAGTCGCCTTCCTTTGCAGGAAGAAGAAATCCAGGCCATTGGTCCAAAGCCCGTACTGGCATTGCTCGGCTGACGCCATGAGGGCCTTCAGCTCGGCCAAGTCATTCTCAGCTTGCTCGTGGTCGCGCATCTTCGTGGCGCCCTTCTTGCCGTTCTTGGGCTCGGGCCGACAAATCACGACGCGGCAGATGTCCTCTTCTGCATGTTCGGTGCCTGGTTTGAAGATGGCGATGTCGGCACGCTTTCGCCGACCGTCCACCTTAATTGCGAAGTCAGCTTCCATGTCTTCCACGGAGATGGCATACTCGTGGAACAGCGCTCGGGCAATCCGCTGGCGAACGAGCTCTTTGGCGTTCTCCTTCTTCGGTGCACCCGAGATGTAGTCGAGGAGCATCCCTTCCCCGAGTGCATCCGCGGTCTTCGGCGTTTTCTTACTTTTTGCCATCGCTTGTCTCTTCATCCGCAAGATCTCCGGTCGACGATGCGGCGCCTCCGGCACGAATCCAGGCGTCGACGTCTTCCCGCTTGAACTTCCACAATCGACCGATCTTGTGACCAGGCATGTCCTTGGAGGTCACCCAGGTATACACCGTGTCCTTGGAAACGCCGAGGTACTCGGCGATCTCATCCACGGACATCCAGCGGTCTTTCATGATGCGACTCCAGGAACAGATTCTCTCGTGAATCGAACTTATAGGGCATTGACAAGCGACCGTCAATGAGGTTTAATCGGGTTTCTTTGGGTTTGGCTGGATTGGCCAAGGTTTAGACGGGCGATCTGGCGGTTTGTGACGTAAGTGCTTATGGAGAATCGGGTTGTGCGGCATCGGTCGACGTGATGAATCGCCGCCAGCCGCGGTCGATTAAGAATCTGCTTTCTATCACGGTCGAGCCAAACCAGCCAGAGGGACGGGCGCTTCGTCGTCGATTTGGCCGCCACGTCAGGAGCCCAGCGGAAGCAAGGAAGGCTATTCGATAGGGCTGACTGTCTACGCTTCGTGTGAGCAGAAGTCGTCGAGCAGTTGCCGCGGTCACGCGCCTTTGGGCGACGAGAGCGCCGGTATAAGCGCTAGCGACCGTGCGAGATAAGCGTGGGCCATTGCCGCCAAGCGGTCAGACTGCGAAGATGATACTCACACTGAACGTGATGCAACCTCGAGGTAGTCAGGCGTGCAACGACTGACATCCAATCCAGTCCAGGAGCTGCGCCGCATCCTGAAGGACCAATACAGCTTCGGCTCGATCATCAAAGAGTTGATCCAAAATGCTGACGATGCGCACGCAAGCCAGTTTCATCTCGGCTGGATTCCGGGATGGCCGTCTGAACCGCACGCGCTGCTGACCGGCCCGGCAATGCTGTGTCTAAACGACGGTGAATTCCGCTCGGCCGACGCAAAGGCCATTTGGCACCTCGACGAGGGGGCGAAAGGGAGCGATGCCGGGACCATCGGCAAGTACGGTCTCGGCATGAAGAGCGTCTTCCACCTTTGCGAGGGGTTTTTCTACGCGGCATCCGCGGATCAACCAGCCGCAGATGGCAGCCCCTTCGTAGAGCTGCTGAACCCGTGGCCCGAGGGTGGTCCGCACGACCACTGGGCCGACACCGATGCCGCAAGTACTGCCATCGTGAAGTGTATCACGTCCTGGCCGCACGATTCCCATCGCTGGTTCTGCCTCGTAATTCCCCTACGCACAGAAACGCACCTGAATGGTGCAGAGGCTATTCTGCCGGGACAGTTTCCATCCGTTGACGACCTGCTCCGGTCATATCAGTCCCATGAACTGGCCACGTTGACGACTCTGCTACGCTCTCTCAAGTCGATCACCGTCTGGACATGGGACGCTGCTCGCGATCGCCTGGTTGTTGATACCGCGCTCAAGCTGGATGAAGAGCACTGTCGTCGTCGTACATTTCCAGATCTGCCGCGTGGAGCCCAGCGGCCTATTCAGACGCGAGTTGTTACGAACGCCTCAGAGGCTCGCGTTGTGCTCGAAGCATCCGGAATCGAATCGCTCCGTGACGACCAGGCTTTCCAGCTGCTCAAGGCGGACAGGCGCTGGCCTAAGAACTTCACACTGAATCCAATCACCGGTCGCTCAGAAGACAAGCTCGAGAAGGCAGAACCGCACGGCGCCGCGATCTTTACGAGGAGACAGGTGACTGCTGGTCGGTTTTGCATCCGAACTGCGGTTTTTCTCCCACTCGCTAAGGGTACCAGCGAAGATCTTCCACTTGATGGCGATAAGCACATCGAACTCATCCTGCACGGACAGTTCTTCCTCGATGCCGGACGCCGCGAGCTCTACGTAAACGACGCCGGCCACGGTAGCCTTCAGGAGTCCTGGAATGAGCTTCTGCTACACAACGGCGTCCTGCCCCTTATATGCACCGCGCTGGACGACTACGTCCGGACATGGGCCGTCCCTGGTGCTGAAATCGTTGATTTGACACGCGCGCTCGCTCGCACACAGTTGTTCCGCGACAAACGCCAGCACGTCTGCAAGTCGATGAACTGGCTCAGTCGCTTCCGCAGGACAGGTTCGCGATGGGGCTTGGAGCCGAGCTCAGCGGCATTCTTCGAGCTGCCCGAGCTCGGACCACGAATCCAGCCGGCGATCCAGTTGTTCAGGGCACTCCCAGACCTAAGCGATGAGCTCGCGATGGTCGAGGCCGGACGTCCTCGATTGACCCTGCGTGATGTGACACCGTGGCCACAGGCGGAAGCGCAGCTATGCCGCTTGCTCGATTCGATCGACGTGAGCAGGCTCGTTGATGAGGAGACGCTCAGCTTTGCGGCTGAGTTCCTGCGTCCGCTCAAGCACTCACTGCCTGCGTCCGCGGCGCACATCGTAACCTCCAAACTGAGAGAGGCCATCGTCAGCCTCGGCGCCCGTTCACTGCAATCGAATGCGGCGGCCTTTGCCGACTTGATAGACGGCATCCCTAGCCGCATCTGGGTCCGTCTGGGGCCGCTGGAGAAAGATGCGATCACGGTTTACCGAGATCTGAACGCGCGCACGCTGGAACACGTTCTGCTCCCACCTGGGCTCTGTCCCGTTGATGAAGCGGGCGGCCAGCTGAGCATCGATGAGGCGGGCGAGTTGCTCGGATGGCTTAACGCAACGCGTGATCGTCGCCCCCTTGAGCGTACGTCCGCCTTAGCCCTCCATATTCTTCGTGTGACGGGGGGGGCCTTGCCAGAGAAGCGCGAACGACTCGGGCACCACGAGGTCTTTCTCGCACGTACCGGAGAAGGTGGTTCATCAGATGCTGCGATGAACTGGAATTCGCTGCACCGTATCTTTGAGGAGGGCCGCCTCTTTGCAGGCGGATCTGCTTTTCTGACTGCCCTTCAGAAGGCGCTCAGCGGCACCGCGGCGTATAGCCTCTATACGCCCAAGGGGCTCGATGCGTTCGGCGTTCTTTTCGGTACTGAACGTGCCCCGCAGTGCGACGCCCAATCTTGCCTGGAGTTTCTGCATCGGTATCCAGCGCAGCTGGCCGGTCCTTCCGAGCGCTGTGATTTGCTTAAGCGGATCGTCGCCGTAATCGACGGCAACGCCGCTGCGTCTGATCTGGCAGCCGTGCGATACTTGTTGCACGGCGAGCTCTCACGCCGCCACGATTCGCGGAGCTCCCTACTGATTCGGTCGTCGCGTGACGGTGGACATCATTGGGGGAGGATCGCGCAGCACGCGCTCCGCCGTTTGAAATCAGAATGGCGTTGGATCCCAGAAGAACTGTGGGGCGAGCTAACTACTAACCAGCAGACGCTCCTGGGTATTACGCATATCGGTGTTCGTGCGATCGAAGGTCTGCTCAATGAGGCAGGCTCTGATTGGATCGCGGACCTGTCGCTCTCGAATAATGAGCGTCTCTCTTTGTTGCAGGACATCGACGACGCTGACGTGTGGCGCGCGCTGCCGTTGCACGAGACGACCGATGGCAACCACATCGCCATCGCAGGCCGCACCGTCTTCCTTCAATCAAGTAGCGTAAAGCATGTCTCACCACGGTTGCTGGCCATCGTGAACGTCCTCGCGCAACCAACGTCTGACCTGCTCCTCCAGAAGTACCGTGCGCAGGGCATCGCCGACTGGACAAACGAAGCCGCAATCGAAGCGGCTCTGGCAACGAAGGCACCATCGGAATACGCCGACGAGATATTCAATGCCTTGGAGGCGATGCGCGTTGCGAAGACTCCCATTCCTGATCAACTCCGAGAGCGTCTGCGACAGGCGCATTGGTTGCCCTTAGCGAACGGTGCGGCTGCTGCCCCGATCGATGTCATTGTGATTCCGGCGCTTGACGCGTACCTGAGGCGCTTGCTGGCGGACCCCCAGGTCGGACATGCGTTCACGTGCGTGGCAGACCTTGCCGCGAACGTCACCCGTCATAGCGCGTTTCGCGTCCTTAGCCAACGTCACATCTTCCCTGACGCGAAAGAGAGTCTTGCTATCTTGGCGGAGTGCTTGGGCTCGGCGCCGCAGTATCGCATCGGTGTCCTCAAGGAGATTCCCGATGATGCAGCGGGGCTTAGGCTGTTACTTGGCGTGATCGCACGCCTCGACTCAGCCTACATGCCTGCCGCTGCTTTCTTGAGCGCCCTAGCCGAGGGGTTCGAGGATCGACTGGAGGACGTGGCGGAAGTCGTACTCTCGCGCCTGCGAGGTGAATTACCGCTCGAGACACTGAAGCAGTGCGTGACCGAAATCGCTCGGATGATCAGCGAGTCGCCTCTGCGGCAGCAGGCTGGAACACGGTCGGTGCTGCGCGCGTATCTTCACGATCTGCTCAAGCACTCTGCGTTTACGTTCCCTGTGCTGGAAGGTGTGCCACTGCCCAGCAAAGCGGGGACGCTTGCGCCCGCCCAACAGCTCTGCGTGCGTGCGGAGAGCATCGATCCCGCCCACGTGCTGACCGATGAACTCGCGGACCTGTTCCCGAGTGGATTAGACGCACACGTCGTGGACGACGAGGAGGTCTCCCCAGAAGTCACGGTCGATCCGGAGAAGAGTGCAAGGGTGCTGGTCGATTACTTGCGTCGCTGGGAGGGCTTCGTCGCCAAGCAGCTGCGTGGAGGATTACTGGCGCTGTTTGGCGACGTGGAGTCAATTCGGCGCGAGGCCGACAACTTGCTCAGCCCGAGGTCGGTCGAGGGATTTCGCGCAGAGCTCGAATGGCCGCAATACGAGTTTTCCAGGATGATCGGTGCGGACGAAGATGTCCATGAGACGATGCGGCGGCAGCGGTTCGTCTTTCAAGTCGGCGGCCCGTCATCGACGAGGCGCGTGCCCAACCTTATCGGTGAGTGGTTCTCCGCCCCAATCGGGGGCGACGTGACGAGTATCTTCGTCGGCTCCCTTTGGGCCTCTTCGCCGACGCGGGTCTCGCAATCCGGATACCGAGTCAAGCTGGTGACGTTGCGCGAGTTCACTCCGGGTGATCTGACACTGCAACAACGGCAGCAGGTGTTGTTCGAATCAGCGCGGCTCCTCTTGATGGAGGTCTTCAACAAGCGACCAAGCAACTTGCGAGCCGTCTGGGATCAGCTCGAAGATACGGGCCAGCTGGCGCTGGAGATCGTCCAAGATCAGCTCCTGAAGAACGCCTGGTTCTACTTTCAACAACTTGGCGACAGCAAGCTCAGTAGCCTGTCGGCCTTGCTCAGGCTGTATGACGAGCTGTCCGATCGAGAGATTGAGCTTGGTCGTTCGTCCGTTGAGTCCGCCAAGCGTGACCTGGTGAAGGTGCGTGACCAGTTGACAACGTTGCCAAAGCAATTGCGGGACAAGATCGAGGGTAACGTCCAAGTCCAACTCGAAGTGCTTGCGGCTGTTCGTGACAAGATGCGCGACTACGAATACTCCGCGGCTTCCGTGCCATTTGAGTTGTTCCAGAACGCCGATGACGCGGCTTCCGAATTGGCGGACATGTTGAGCGGTGATATCCCCGCGCTTGCACAGCAGATCAACGTCACCTTACAGAGTCAGAGCCTTCTCGTTACCCACTGGGGCCGCCCGATTAACGAATTCTGCCGCGGCGATTATCCTGCCGAGCAGGGGCGCGCGAGTGGATACGACAAAGATCTCAAGAAAATGCTGATCCTGTCGGCCTCCGACAAGAGTCAACGCGCCGAGCTTGTCACCGGGAAGTTTGGCCTGGGTTTCAAGTCCGTGTTCTTGCTGACAGATCGGCCACAAGCGCTGAGCGGCTCGCTGGCGTTCGAGGTGCTGGCAGGCTTCTTTCCCCGTCAGTTACCCACCGACGAGCTGCGGCAGCTTGCGGACTGGGCGCGTGTTCATGGTTCACCGCAACTCGAAGCCACGGTGATCCGACTGCCATTGAAAGCGGAGACAGCGAGTCTGGCAGCAGAAGCGTTGCACAACTTTGGAGAACTTCTACCGATCCTGCTGATCGTCTCGAAGCGATTGAAGACGGCTGTTCTGACGGAGGTCGACCGCGAGCACCTGGTCGGCCATCACGAAGTGACCATCGATGCCGAGGGATTAGTGCGGCGTTGCCGCGTTTCGTGTGAACGTGAGCTTTCGTCCCTTGCGCACGATCGCTTTATCAAGTGCTCCGGTGGTCCCAAGGGTGCCGTGCTGCTCAGTTATGGCGCCGATGGATTCTGTCCGTTTCCGAGGCATGTTCCCACGTATTGGGTCACCGCACCAACCAAGACGCTCCGTGATGTGGGCATCGTCGTACATGGTGAATTTGCGGTCGACGTCGGGCGCAACCAGTTGGCCGAGTCGAGCGGGAATCTCGAGATCGCGAATGCGATTGGCCGGGCCTTCGGGCAGGCGCTTGTCGCGCTGTATGACGTATCAGAAGACTGGTACGCATTCTGTGACAAACTGGAGCTGCCCCTCGATCTTGAGCGCAGTACGCTCTGGTCCTCGTTGTGGGAGCTCCTGGCGTCGTCGAAAGTACGGGGTGATTCTCTCTTGGCTGCGATACTGTGCGGCGAAAACACTGGGCTCCGTGTGCTGACACACCAGCGTCATGCCCTTCCAACAGGGCTGCCCGCCCCATATGCCGACCTGACGATCGAGACAGCCGTGCGTGCACGGCTCCATGGGCTGCTCGATTCCGATGGCGAGGGGCTCGCCGAGGCGCTCTCTTGGCCCGCGGTAAAGGACAAATGGGAACCGGGCCAGCTCGTATCGAATCGTCGTATTGCTGCGTCCCTATTGCTGGACGATGCTGAAGCGGAAGCGACGGTACCCGGCATCCGGCTGCTCGATTTGCTGAAAGCCGAACTTGAGCGGGATATTGACGTGTCGCCGGAGACCGCGAATCGAGTCGGCAAGGTCGTTACGCGAAAGCGGCTGCAAACCTGGTCCGAGCGGCGCGAGTATGCGCCTGAAACCAGTGAAGTTCGGGGTTTCTTGAGGCAACTACGGTTTCGGACGCGCAACGACGGATGCACAGTCGCGGGTGATGTTATCGCAGTCCAGGCTGGCGGCGACGAAGCACTGCGGGCGGCCTTCGCTCCGGACGACCGATTGCTTCATTCCGCCTACGCAGACTCAGGATTGGAGTTCTTTTTTGCGTGTCGTACCGAATTGCATGCACCGCCAGCCCTGCTGGCGGATTGGGCGCGCGCCGCGGACGCTCCCGAGCCTCGTAGAGCGGTGCTCCGCTACATCTTGGATGGAGAGCTGGACCTGGCCAGCCGCCTGGTCGAAGACGGAATCGCGAGCTGGATCGACGAGTTGCCGGATGCAATGATCAAGCCCTTCACTGAACAAGAGCAGCTCAAGATCCGAGCCGAGCTCGGCCTCGGGTACGCCGAACTTCGGGACGCCATGCGAACGGAAATCCTCCGCGAGTTGTCGCTCGCTCCGGAACCCGAACCGGTCGTCGAGGACACCGAGTTTGTGCTTGAGCAGATCGTCGATTGGTGGAGGGCCGATGGCCAGACGGAACTGGGGCATATCGATCGCGCCTTGTATCCCACCGGAATCTTCTTCAGCGTGAGTTCAGACGCACCCGAGACGCCTGAGCAACGAGTGGAGTGGCTGAAGCTGTTCTTGCTCGGATCTTTGCAGACTATCGGTTGGACGACTCCACAAGCAAACCGCAACTTCATCGTGGAATGCACCGAGCGAGGCTGGCTCCATGATATCGCCGACGATAGCTCTCAGCCGGGTCGTTGGCTTGAGTCTCTCAAGGCGCACATCGGCGATCAAGAATCGGAGATTAAGTACTTCCAGTGGATGAAACACTTGGTCGGACTCGCGATCATTGCGGAGCATCTCGACGAATACGTGGAGCTCTTTCTCGCAGTCGATCGGATTGGGCAACATTTTTCACTGGACTCTGTGTCGTCCCCGCGAACGAGTTCCTTCTTTCAGGGCGGTGGGCCAGACGCCCCGCCGGTCTCTGAAGTACTCGGGATTGGTCAGTGCTTTATCATGCGCGAGTTGGTCCGCCACGGGATTCTAACGAGCGCCCACGTGTACCCTCATTGTTACGTACCCTTCGAGCGCACCCGTCGCGTGGTGTCCAGACTGGGCGGCCCGAAGCTGGACGATAGCGAAGAGCGCCGCTGGGATCGATCACGGCGGATTCACGACTTTCTGCGCGGCGTTCTCGAACATCGCGCCACCTTTGATTTGTGCTTTGACCTACCTCTCTGGCTGATCGGCGATAAGCAACGGCCTGATCTGGAGCAGCGCTTTTTGCAGTAAGCTCGCCCGCGCGTCGAGCTAAGGAAACACTCGTATGCAAGAGCAACTCGATGAAGGCGCGATCGTTGGTCACGGGCGATTTGGGACTGGCACTGTACGTGTGGACCTGGGACTCACAGCCATCGTTCGCTTTGCTCACGGCGTAGAAGAGTGCAAGAAGAGCGATCTGCAGATGCGGAGGTCCATCACCAGCCGTGTGCGAAATGCACCATGGGACCTCCCACTCGAAGTGATCAATCGCGTTCAGGCGGAGTCGATCATCTCGATTAACAACTCGTGGGGTGTCTTTGCGCGATCACGGATCGAATTGTTGCCGCACCAGCTTTGGGTGTGTCGCGAGGTCAATAAGGAATGGCCCACCAGGTGGCTCGTCGCGGACGATGTCGGTCTCGGCAAGACAATTGAGGCGGGCCTCATCTTGACGCCCTTGCTCACCAGCGGTCGCGTAGGGCGTCTGCTGATCTTGTGTCCCGCCTCGCTGGTCGAACAGTGGCAGCAGCGACTCCGAACGATGTTCGACATCCGCCTGGCCATCTACACGCCGGACGCGGACACACCACGTACTGACTTCTGGCATACGCACGCTCAGGTCATCGTGTCGCTGCATACGCTAAGGGCCGATCATCGAGGGCGACACGACCGTCTCCTGGAATCGGATCCCTGGGACCTCGTGCTAGTCGATGAATCCCACCACATTAACGCGGATGAGAAAGCGGGTCCAACGCTGGCACACCAACTGATCAAGAAGCTCACGGATCACAACAAGATCCGGTCGATGGTGTTCTTCACCGGCACGCCACACCGCGGCAAGACCTTCGGCTTCCTCGCCCAGTTGCAGCTGCTGCGTCCAGACCTGTTTGACCCGCGCAAGCCGCTCCGGGAGCAACTCGTTCACTTGCGCGACGTCGTGATACGCAACAACAAGTACAACGTAACCGACCTCAAGGGCGATCGGCTGTTCCGGGAGCCCCACGTCGACATGGCAACCTATTCTTACAGCGAGATCGAACAACTGTTTTACGACACTCTGACGGAGTTCATTCTGAAGGGACGCGCCTACGCCGCCAAGCTCTCCCAATCCGACGCCAGTGCGGTGATGCTGGTCTTGATCGCGATGCAGAAGCTGGCTTCCAGTTCCGTTGCTGCCATCCGCCGAGCGATTCGTGGGAGGCTGCAACGAATCACGGACGGAAGGAAGAAGGTGGCGGAACTATCGCAGCGACTGGCCGACTACCGCAACTTGCTCGATGAAGATGCTGGCGACGCCGTCGCGTCGGCTGAGGAGGAACTCGCGCGCATCTCATCCGCGCTGGTGCTCATGGAAGACGAGGAGGCGGCACTGCGCAACTTACTCGCGATTGCAGACCGGATTGAGTCCGAGACCAAGATTGAGCGGCTGCTGGAAATCGTTGCAGAGAGGTTGCAGCGTCGGGCCGTGCTCTTTTTTACCGAGTACAAAGCTACCCAGTCGCTGTTGATGTCGGCCCTCCTGCAACAGTTCGGCCCCGGCTGCGTGACGTTCATCAACGGCGATGGACGCGCGGATGGCGTGCAAATGCCGGACGGCACGACGCAGAGTATTCGGAAGCCACGCGATGTGGCGGCGGACGAGTTCAACAGCGCCAGGGTGCGCTTCCTGGTCTCGACCGAGGCGGCGGGTGAAGGCATCGACTTACAGGAGAATTGCTACACGCTAATTCACGTGGATCTCCCGTGGAATCCTATGCGGCTTCATCAGCGAGTCGGCCGGCTCAATCGGTACGGACAGCGAAAGCGCGTCGAAGTACTATCTATTAGGAATCCGGACACTGTCGAGGCGCGAATATGGGGAAAGCTCGACGAGAAGCTCGATCGGATCAACGAGGCATTCGCCCACGTGATGGACACGCCTGAGGACCTCAAGCAGCTTGTCCTGGGAATGACGTCGTCGCAGATGTTCCAGAAACTGTTCGCGGAATCGGTTAATGCGCCCGTACAGAAGCTCGATAGTTGGTTCGATCAACAGACCGCCAGCTTCGGCGGCCAAGACGCCGTAGAAGTGGTCGAGGCACTTGTGGGTGCGGTACATCGATTCGATTTCCGCCAAGTCTCGGATCGAATTCCGAAAGTGGATCTGGCAGATTTGCGACCATTTTTCGAGTCGGCATTAACGCTCAACGGGCGCCGTGTCGGTGGAACGGACAGCGGAATCTCGTTCATTACCCCGGATGCTTGGCGCGACAGTCCAGCCGTCCGGACGAAGTACGAGAACATGGGATTCGATCGCTTGGAAGCGAGTGCTCGCGATACGCAGCGGCTGTTAGGCATCGGGCACAAAGCCGTTGATCAGGCGCTCGCGCAAGCTCGTGAACGCGATGTGATGGTGGCGACCGTTCCCGTCGAATTGCTATCGGAGCCATTCGTTGTCATGCTGGTGCACGACCGCGTCACGGATGGCCCGCTTAAGCCAAGCGTGCTGTTTGCTGTCTGCCCGTCTGGCGAGGCCCAGTCATTACGGATCGTGCAGGACTGGGAAGTTCTCAAGCGGCTCAACGAAATGCCCTGGCGCAAGGAATTACTGCGAGACGCATCGCCCCCTGCGAATGCCGAGGATGTTCTCGCAATGATCGAAGAGGCACATGCCGCCATCTCGACGCAGCTGGACGACTTGGTACCGCGCTTTGCAGTGCCTGAGTGCCAAACGATCGCCGTCTTGTGGCCAAGGTAAACAAGCTTGATTCTGTTCATCCTCAAGAACTGCGAGCGACACGCTCACACTCCCTGGCATCGATTGACATCAATCGGCGGTCTCCACCGCTAGCACCAACGCGTGAATATGCTGTTTCTGCTCGGCCGAGAGCTTCGGCCACGCTTCAAGCAGGCGCATCAGCGAGGGGTGCCGGCACAGCAACACCAAGCAGGACACCAAGCTCCGCACGGGGGCAACGCCAACCGCCCACGGCCGCCAGTTTGGCTGAACGTCGCGCAACGCGCCCTGAACTCACCTCGCTGGGGAAAGCCGTGTCGCAAGGCCCAAGAGTTCAAATGTCGCCATAAGGTCATTGAACCGTCATTGCCCCGTCGACCGACTGTCATTCGGATCCGGCCCCTGTCGGGTATGCTACCTAAGGTCCGGCGAGACTCGTGGCTTGCTGAGTGACGGCGACTGCGTTCCCGGCTCCGACTATCCGCCGGCGAGCCACGCCTAGGAGTCGTGCTGAAGTGGTGAAGCCAAGAATGTCGACAACGGCCGGGACTGTTTTGTCGACGATTAGGGGCGCACGGGCTGTCCTCTCGAGGGCGACGGGCGGATATCGCATTCTCACGAAGCAGGCCACCGCGAGGTTGAGCATCATCGCGACTAACCGGCCCGGCGGGCCGACGATCGGGTTGTTCGTTGGTACTTGGCACGACAGCAGGGCGGGACATCGGAGAATGGGCCCGCCTTCGTTCGAGGCAGAGTTCGACGACCGTTGAGAGGACATTGTATGAGCAACAGCAAACAACCCCGGTTTGTTAGGGCTAGTTTGGATGCGCGGTCAGAGCTATTCGGCGTGGCATCTGTGGAGATGATCCCGAAGTTCCTGATCGAGCGCTTTGGAAGGCCGTCGCCAGGCGATGGCAACAAAGTGTCTGGCCTGTTCCTTTTCACTGACGAGCACGGCGCCGTCTTCAGCATCTATGACTGGAAACTAACCGGCTCCTACAACCCGACGTGCTCTCCGGAGGAGTTGTGGGATCTCGAGGAGATTATTGCACTCAACATCGGGAGTAACTCGCGCAGTCGAGAAACGCTCAAGAGATTCCTGCGTTGGTTGGACCGCGCTTTGGCCGACGGCTTGGAGGCTGATCAAGACTGGCTGGCTCGTCTGCCGGCCCAATCCCTTTCGGCGGAGAACCAACTGCGCCTCCTGCAGCTAATGGAGAACGGCGGCACTAGTACCCAGATTGCCGCACTTGACGCGGTCCACCGGATCGGCGAACCGATCGCAACGCTGACGGTGCTGGAACAACTCTTGCAGCTAATGCATCTAGGACAGCCAATTCGCCCCGCAGCAATCAAAGCGATCTCCGGCTTCGCCAGCTTGGCTGACAGCGATTGGGTTCAATCATACATGACCGAACAGCTCAACAGCGAGTCGGCGAAAGTACGATGTAACGGACTCGTGGCGCTCACCGCTCTAGGGAACAGTGTGTGGACCAGTGGTGTTCTCACTCGGTTTGCGGAGTTGCTTGCGGAAGAGCCGACTGCAGAGCGGGCACTCGCATGTATGGGTTCGATTGTTGTCAGATTGGGCCGCACGACTCCGCCTCCGACGCCCCAGATCGTCTCGGGTGTAGCCAAGCAACTCAGCAATTCCAACGCCAGCATGCGGCGACACGCTGCTGATGCAACAGTGAGTCTGGGTGGGGCGGCGGGCGTCCTTGAAATACTGACCCCGCTGTTCCGTATGCTGGGAGAAGCAGACAGGTATGCGCGAGTTTCTGCAGAAATGGCTTTCAAGGCGCTCGGACGAGTGACCGCGCTTCCTGGGCTCATCGCTCATCTCTGTCAGTCTGTTCGAGCGGAGGATTTCCAGGTCAAAGCTAGCGCGCTGAGGGTGGCCCGCGATATCGTCAATGCGACTGGCGATCCCGAGGCTGGCCGCCGTCTTGCGAGAGTCATCAAGGGCTGCTGAACACCTCCCGACTCGATGAGAGTAACCCCGTCGCTTTGTCAGCCGTTATCCGGCAACGACTAGCGGTTCGGAGGACGAAGAGATCGACTGTGACATTCCGAGCAGCAAACCGGGCCGACCTGCATGTGTGCACCATGCCCTTCGGGTACGCGGCACCGACGTCCTTTGTCAGGCTATTCAATGAGGCGGTGTTGTTTGGGACGTCACGAGCAGGTGCTATCGACTTCTTCGCAAGACTCGTACGCAAGACACGAGTGACATGCGGGCGGTGTGGCGCGAGGATGGCCATCACGCTTTGGAGCCAGACTGAGATAAGGCAGCTCTATGTCCTGGCACGGAGATATGGCTACGGGCAGCTCGAGCAGCGAATACATCGCGATTATGACGAAAAGACGCCAACATGCCCGGCTTGCGGTCTCACGGCTCACCTCGCGCACACTTACCTGCCGCTTTTCGATGATTGGCCATTGCCGATCTGACTTGGGCTGACAGCGCAACACCGAGCAGGATATTGGGCCTGGACACCTGGGCCGTGTGCGCCCGCCAAACCGCTTCCGAGGGCGCCGTCGCCACTGGTTTTCAAGCTGGGCGCCCCGACTCGAAACGTCTCCGACAAGGAGATGACCAGGAGGAGCGGTTCGGCCTCCGTCACCCCGATTTACGAGGTGACGAAGGCCGCACGGCGGACAAGGCCGCCGGTACCGGTCGTTCAGTCTATCCGACTTGGGCCATGATGTCAGCCGCCTTTTCGCGGTCCAGTTCGGCGTAAACCTCGGTAACCGCGGACGAAGCGTGCCCGAGGACCACACGCGCCGCCTCAATGCCGAACTCCTTACGCAGGAATGTCGCGGCGTTGTGTCGCAGTTGGTTCGGCGACCAGCGGTGCTGTTTCCTCCACTCCTCGATCTCGCCCTTGGTCAGCCCTTCGGGCGGCGGAAAGGCCTTGTCGCACGCCCGCTTGATGGCTTGGGCGTAGCTTCGTCGGGTGTACCGCGGTCCCGCTTCGACCTTCGGGTTCGGTTTGGCGCGGCAAAACTGGCTGGGCTGCACACGCGTCTCGCGTTTTGTCCGAAGGCGCTGACGAAGTTCGCGAACCGCATCGGCGGGGCAGAAGGTGAACATGTCGAGGTCATGCTTCAGAAACGGGGCCAGAACCTGCTGGGCTTTGGGCCCGATGAAGACGACACGATTACGACCGTGATGCTCAGTTTTGTGCGAACCCGGCTTGTACGCCCAGATTCTGCCGGACATGTCGAGGTCACCGGTTCGCATGGCGGTCGCTTCCCCCGGCCGCATCCCGGTCAGAAGCTGGAGTTCGGCCATCGCAGCTACCTGCCTGGGGAGAAGTTTCAGCACCCTGTTGATGTGCTTCTCGGGGACGGGCTCCACGGGGGCCGACTCCAGCGCCTGCGAGCGGTTTCTCTTGAGCGGCTCAAGTGCCTGGAGGGCCTGCAACACGCCGGTCGAGACGAACTGGTTGCTCACGCCCCACTTGAAGATACGACGAATGCGGTTGACGCGGGCGTTGACGACGTTGCGGCAAAGCCTTGCCTGGATCATGGCACGGCGAACGGCCTTCAGCTCAGGCGGCCCGAAGTCCGCCACCAGTGTCTTGCCGTAGAGCCGGAAAAGTTGCCGGACGGCATCCTTAATGTTCTCGAACTCGCCGGTTGGATGCCCATTCTTGACGTAGTAGCTCTCGGCGTGCTCCAGGTAGGCCACGACGAGTTCGCTTACACTCAACGCACGCGGTGAGTCGAGCAGCTCACGTCGCTCGGCCAGTTGGCGGTGGTTCGACAGCCACTCGGCGATAACCTGTTCGTACCTTTGCCGGCTCTCCTCGGTGCCATGTTGGCCGAGGTAAACGTCGCGGCCGTTCAGCCGGACGACGGCGAGACCGGAAGGTTTGTGGAGGCGATACTTCGGGATTCGTGCGGAACGTCTGTCGGGCATGGTTTGGGCTCCTCAAAGCTCAAAAGTGGTAATTACCACTTTTCGAGGCTTTCAGAGCCGCTCTGCCCGACGCAGGCAGGTACGCTAAGTAGCGTTCGGCCAAGGAATTATATCAAAGCGGGCGAAGGGATTCGAACCCTCGACGTCCAGCTTGGGAAGCTGGCATTCTACCACTGAATTACGCCCGCAAACGCGGTTTTGCACTATATTTCGGTCGATTGGGGGCGATACATCGTCCCCGGTCGACCGCTCTGCACTACAGAATACCGAATCACCCCTCGAAAGCAAGCGTAATGGGCTGGAAACGGCGTTTTCTGAGGACGTACAGCCCGAGAATCTGGCATTGTGCAGGCGATCTTGACAAATCCCAAGGAGCGCGCCCCTGCACCTGGCGGCTCGCGTAGCGGTCCGCCAGGCTCGGGCGGGGAACCGCAGAAGACTGCGGTGGCCCCGACCGGCATTACGGAGCTGCGTGACATGCAAACGGGAGGCCGGCGTTCACATCCCGGCCTCTGCTTGGACTGATTCTCAGGGGCCTGCGTCCGCACATTCGGTTTGTCGCGCGGGGTGAAGCGATCAGGTGGCAAGTTGTCTGGTAGGGGAAGAATCAGCGGACTGGCACTTGAGGGGACGTGCTGCGGCAGTGTTATAGGATTTTTCGTGTTCTTGGCACGGAACCAGCTTGCTTTTTGCCAGGGCCATGTTAGGATTATGTAAGGTATCTGGTGGTGCTCTCAAGGGCTTCAAGTGTCGTGCTTGTTCCCGGCGGATCCAGCCAGGCATACCGGCTGCTCTGCGCACGGCATCTTGCGGAGGCAGCGCGGGACCGGAGGACTCTCGTGCTAGTCGTATCGAACTGCTCTCGCCCCGCAGCCCAAATGAAGCTCCTCGCCCAAGTCCGGCGACCTGAGGTACCCGTGCGCCTGCTTCTCCGACGTGGCGGAGTCAACCTGCAATCGGTTCCCTGGCGGGATTACTGGCTCCCCTGCAAGCCGTTCTTCTCAGTGGGACGCCCGTTTGATTCAACGGCTAAACCGATTGAAAGCTGCGTGGCTGGAGGTCGTGCACAAGCCGACGAGTCGGCGACGTCAGCTCACCTACTGCTGGCGGTACTTCGGGCTTCTTCACCACACTCTCGGAATCGCTGCTCGCGAGCCAGTTCGCGGCGATCCACTCCCGGTCCTGCACCGTATTCTCGCCTTCGCCAGCTTCACGACCAAAGCAGACGATGATGACGAACGAGCAGCATGTGTCTTCTCCGCTGCCCATCCTGCGTACGTCCTCGGGAGGTTGGCGCCAGGGGCTCCGCCGCCTGCGCCACGGCATGTGCCCCTTGTTTTGCCGTTGGGGGAGACAGAACCGTACTACTGTTACCGACAACTATCGCTCAGTGGAAACGTCGGCGAGCACATCCTTGTCTTCCCATCATCTGACTTGCGCCGCCGCCCGGGCAGCTTCGGTGCAATTGACAGGCTCGCGAGGCTGCTGAGCGTCAAACCAGATCCGTACTGGCGTCCTCGATCCAAGCTCCTCGCGGAGCGTATTCTGGTGCCCTTGTATCGTCTTCGGGGCAAAGTCCGAACTCCCGGAAGCAGGAATAGGCGACTCAGCATCCTAGACATTGGGGCAGGCACCGGCCACTTGTCAGTCAACGCTTGGCGGCACCTCCGCAAGAGATTCTCGTCGGCCAAGTCAACAGCCGTAGCACTCCACTTCGTCGACGCAAGCGGCCCTTCTTTGGGCCGCTCTTTCGGTGTTTCGCAAAGCGCGGCAGATATCGCGTTCGTAGAATGGACCAGTGCAGACTATCGGGGAATACTGGACGATGACCGCTGGCTGCAGGCCAAAGGACCATTTGACTGGGTGTTCATCTGCCGCCTTCTTGACAACGCGAGCAATTTCACGATCGAGCAAGTTCCCGGGTTTACGGGCAACCCGGGCGGCAAGCACGCATCTTGCGAGCCGCACCGGTGCTTGGCCCCACGGCAGAGGCCCCTGGGAATCGAACGGCTGGCGGTACGCACCGTCAACAGAGCTGTGCCTGGCGGAACGACCATGCCCCAAGTAGCGCTTGCCGACTACTTCCGCGCTATGCACGCCGTCGTTTCTGGGAACTTGGGACCCGAATCCGAACGGGTTCCCTATCTCGCCGTGCGCCGGTTCAATCCTGCAGCACTGACAACTACATCGGGACGGAGTATTGTCGCACAGTTGATGACGGTTGCGTCTGCGATCGTAGTTGAAGATGTTGATCTATCTCCCGAACATTTCGTTCATCATCAACAGCAATTCGGGCTGGCCGGCACTGGATGTGTACAATGCCGCCAGGATGGCTTTGCGACACGGCTCTACCAGTATGTGGTTGCGGCGCCTGATGTTGTGGAGAGCCTCCAGGGAGATCGGCTGTGGTAGGAATCGTACGAAGGAAGCGCAAGTCGCCTGTGCTTACCCCTTCGACGATTCCCTGTCTTCGGCAACTTCCCACGATCAATATCACGCAGGGCTGCGCGATTGGGTGCGTGTACTGCTACATCCAGGGATACCCGGACTACCCGGGCTCTGGCCGCATCGTCCTGTACGAGAACACCGCCGACATGGTGAGAGAGGAACTTGCCCGCCGGCGGAAGAGGCCGCGACGTGTTTACTTCAGCCCCTCCAGCGACGCGTTTCAGAATGTGCCAGAAGTGCAGGACGTGAGCTTTGACACCATGCATGTCCTGCTCGATGCCGGTGTCGAAGTCTCCTTTCTCACCAAAGGGATTGTCGGTTCACGTTTCGTAGATCTTTTTGCCTGCTCGCCGCAATCGGTGTTCGCCCAAGTCGGGATTACAACTCTCGACGACAACCTGTCTGCCGAGATCGAACCAAACGCTGCCTCCGCGTCACAACGGCTTAGCGGCATTGCGGCACTCACGCGTGCGGGGGTATCCGTGACTGCGCGGCTCGATCCGCTCATCCCGGACCTGACAGACACGCGAGAGAGTATTGTGCCTTTGCTTTCCGCGCTTCGACGCGCTGGCGTCCGCGCGGCGGCGGCGAGTTATCTGTTCATTCGGCCCCGGCTCACTCTCAGGGGCTGCGGTCTGGAGAAGATCACAAGCCGATGTGGAAGCGTTGACACCTGGCCGCATCAACGATTCCTGGACGGTTGCGGCGGAGGGCGGATGATCAGCGTTGCAGAACGCCGCCATCGATTCGAGCTTCTGCAGACCCTGGGCCACGAGGCCGGCGTTGCCATTAGGGCCTGCCGCTGCAAGAACCCAGATCTAACGTCGGTCGGATGCGACATCGCAGGACCCTCGCGCCAGACAAATCCCACGAGTGCGGAACAGCCGTCCCTTCCTTTCACCGATCCCGCGTGCAATTGGATGGGCCGGTAGTAACGGGGGCAACGCGCGCCGTGAGCGTCCACCGGGTCGTTCGATATTCGTTTGGGCACTACTTCTCGGGTCGATCCTGCACTACATGGGACGAACAAACGACCGACAGGCCGGCGGTCCACATCGCCGTAACTGAGTGCGTGGCAGAGATTGTTATGTGAATAGGAGCATGGCGGAATGTAGTGCCTGAGCGCCTTGGGGAGCTGGCATTCTACCACTGAATTACGCCCGCAAACGCTACTTATTATCGGACTAATCGATCGCTCGGGCCATGTTTCGCGTCCCAACACGGCCCGGCTGGTCCCGATTGTTGCCAGAATATTCGCCTAAGACTGGCTCGTGGTCAAGTGCAATTCGGCTCGTGTCCCTCGGCGCAGGCGATGATGCGAGGTTTGTCGTAGGTTGGCAGGCGCATCGCCTGGGCCTTGTAGAACTCAGGATTCTGGAACGCCGCAAGGCGGAGCAACCTGTTGCGGAGAGCAGGCGGTAGCACGGCCTTAGCGACGTAGATGCCGTCCCCGAGAACCAACTCCAGGCTTGTGGGCAGCGGTTCGCTGATGAAAGGCTCCTTCCGACGTCTCGACGGCAGTGCCGCCCACGGTGCAATGTCCTTCTCATCAGGTAGCGCAAGCCTCACGCCGACAATGCGCCCTTTTCCTTCAGCGCTATGGACAACATCCTCAATCTGGCGTCGCTCCAGTTTGCGGATCTGCGACAGAAACGCCCATTGGTCAGCATGCGGGGCCAACTGCTCATCGAGGAAAACGGTGTTCCCGTCGCCTCGGGGCCGATGTTGCAGCGGCATCGCGACGAGGCTTCCGAACCCGCCCTGCGGTAAAGTGTCCTGGTTGGGGAAGAAACGGTCGTATGAGTCCAGCCCGATCTCTGGTCGGCGCTCCATGGTCTCCGTCAGGACGTGCGAGCCGAGTCTGCGCGCCAGACCGGCTGGGATGGCCTCATCGAAGAAGAACCACACGTGTCCGCCGTTACCACTACGTGATCGCTCCATGGCTACCTGGAGATCCATGCCATGGCATGTCTCCAGAACCGCGGCAACGTCGTCGCGCCAGTGCGCCTTGTCGAAATCGACGGCTGAAAAGAAGCACGTCTCGTCCAGGAGCATCGGGTAGACGCCCATGACGAACTCTCGACTGTCGCCGTCCTGCCCGGAAAGGTGCCAACGGATCACATCGTCCGTGACCGGGAGGAAGCGTCTGTGGGCACATTCGGCGCACTTGACCCTCGGTTTCTCGCAGAGGTCTCGAGCCCATTCGTGGGCGCAGGCGGGCTGATAGCCGGATTTACCGGTTCGGCGACTCTCGAAGCGACGGGGATAGACGTCATCGCGCCCGCGGAAGAGTGAGCGAAAGAGGGCGATCTTGTCCTCCGGTGAGGAGTGATTATCGAGAGGTCCGATCCGGCGATTCATCGGGAATTACTACCTGCCTTCGACTCGTCCAGGGAAGGTCGACGACATCATGGACGCGGTTGCCACGGACCGCCCGGTGGCCAGCGCATGTCGAATTCCCATGCATCCATGAGTGCTGTCACCGGCGACCGCAGGAATACACGGGCGTACTCGACAACCTCGGGGAATTCCGCTGGCGCATCCGCCAACCGAGTTCGCCGGACAAATGCCGACCATTGTGCTACCTTCGATGGGGCCACCGCAAACTCGTCCATGAAGCAGAGCGGTTTCGCCTCCAACGGTGTTCCACGCCGCTCGAACGTCCGTCGAATGGCCTCGGCCATCACTCGACCATCGAATTCGAAGTTCCTCGCCAACAACCAGATGTCGAAGAAGTCCTTCATGCGGCTGTTCAATTCGCCCAGCTTCACCATGGCTTCGAACTTCTCCGCCACGACAGTTTCGCGGTTGTAGGCTTGCAGGTCTGCCGCCGGCTGGTCGAGAATCGTCGGATAAGTGATGCGCACTGGCCCGGGCGTGATGACGTCGCTGAAGCCGATGTCGATTTGCATTGCGATACGGTTGGTGCCGAGGTGGGCGCGGAACTTGGCTCGGACTCCTTCGTAGTCAGCGTCTTCAGCGATGCGCTCGGTCGTCACGCCCTCGGCATCGAATACCAGGCCGTCATCTTCCACCGGCGTCCGGCAGACTTCAGCCATCTGTGAACGGATCGATTCAAGATCGTTGCTGACCATCCCAAGGAGATCGATATCGCGCGTCGGGCGGGTGATCGGCGTGTCCCACACGAGGAGCATCAACGCGCCCTTCAGCACGAATCGCCCGCCATGCGAGGACTTTGAAAGCCGGTGAAGCCAGCGCTCATCAGCGTAGTACTGGACGACATCGTTGAACGGACGGCCAGTCTCCCGTGCGACATTAAGAAGACGCTGATGTACGGACCTGGCGACGTCCTTGATCGGGCCCTTCGTCAAACGGAAGCCTCCAGGTAGGGTCGTACGACCTTCTCAACTCGACAGGTGCGCGCGTATTCGAGTACCGTCTGTAGTCGGGCTCCCCGGCGACCGCGATAGGAACGTAGCGCCTCGATAGCAACATCCAGCCCGATCTTGTTGCGGTACTTGAAACAATCGGCCAGCGTCTTTTCGGGGCCGTAGATGCGGACAGGGACGTTGTCGATCACGTGCTTGTCGATGCCAGCCTCGAACGCCATACGCGAGAACCTGTACAGCTGCAGGGGGGGATGCGCGAGCACTGGACGTCGCGCGGTGCGCGGCAGAGCGAGATGTACTACGTGCGGGATTTGCGTCGTCAGCTCGTGGTACGCCAGCGCCGAGATCAGGCAAATGACGCCTTGCGGAATACGCTTGGCGACGGTGGCAAGATCCGGCTCACTTAGCGGGGGGAGTTCCGAGAGCCGATACAGCCCCCTCGCAAGCTGTTCCAACTCGCCGGCATCTCGCATGGCGTACAGCGTTCGTGGATGGATCCCAGCTGCCAGCGCGTCGCGCGTTCGTAGCGTTCCGCCGTGTTCCCTGAAGACGTCCTTGGCCGCTTCGGTGGTCGAAGTCATCCCAATGCCCCGGGGAGCTTTCCTGGATAATAACGCACGCACATCCTATCATGTGTGTGCGTTATTATCCACTGCTGAATCTCTCTTCCCGGGCTCCGCCGCAACAGGTCCGCCCGGATCCTCAGCGGCTCCAGAGGCTCGTTGTGGAGGAAAATGTTGCCAGGATCGTCCGCCGAAAAGTTGCCAGGCGTTCAGAAGTACTTGTGGGAGCGAGGGTTACGGCAGATAAAAACCGCCTTGGTAAACTGGCATTCTCCCTGCCGCCACGCGGCGCGGGGTATCTGGCCTCGGCGCCGCGCCGCAGCGTCCCGCGGTTTGTTTGATCTGGTCCAGCAGCGTCAAGAGATTGCCTTTCCTGCGATGGGCGTGACGAATTGACGCGACGTAGCCGGGGAATACCTTCCGGCCGCCGACGCACACTATCCGTCCAGGTATCCTCGGGATCCCAGCGCCCTTCGACGGGCTCGACCGATAATAGCTGCCCGGTGCCCGAACCACGGGTAGGCAACTCGGACAGCTAGCGCTGCTTCATCGAGCCTAAGAGCCCCCGTGACGGAACATTAACCAAGCCCCCCATCTGGCCGATGCCATGATTAGCAGTCCGCGCGTGCTATGCGCGCGGAGTGCGTGAGGCTCCTGTTCGACGAGGAATCTCCGCGGAAGGCCACGTTCTCCGAGGATGAATACGCTCGCATTCGAGACACCGCTGATCCCGCAGATCGGCCCGTGTTCGTGATCCTAGCCGCCACCGGGATGCGCTGCTCCGAACTGGCCATGTTGGAGCACTGCGACATTGACCGTGACCTGAACATTTTGCAGGTCCGGAGGAAGATCACCGCCGATGGGCAGTATTTTCTTCCAAAGGACAAACGTGATCGCGTGATCCCCGTCAGCCCGCTCGTCTGGGAGGCGCTGGCAGACCTAGACGGCGACGAGAAACACGGGTACGTCGTTCCGCTGCCGCGGGTGAAGTCCCGGCCAGATTACTTCGAACGGACCTACTTGGGTCGGCTGAAGGCGCTCGCATGCATGACCGGGATCGAGAAGAGCAAGCTGACGTTGCACAACTTCCGCCGCTTCTTCGTGAGCCACTGCGCGGAAGCGGGTGTCCCGATGGCCGGTTCGCCCGTGTCCTTGCGGTTCTTCAGACCGACCTTGATCGTCAACGGCAGGTTGTGCAGTTCGACCGAATCCCGGGGCGTCAGCACGCCGACCGCCCGGCAGATCGCGGACAGCTCCGCCCGCGCGATCTTGACGGCCTGCGGGTCGGGGTTGTCCAGGTTCAGGCGGGCCCAGAGCAGGCGCCCCTTGTGCTCACCCTCGAGCACCTGGAACGTGAGCTCGAGGTACTGCCCCATGCCCTTCTTCGTCGGCTTCATTTCGCTGTTCGTGATCGCGGCCACGTAGTTGCCAGCGGGAATGTGGTCGAACGCGAAGTTCGGATCGACGTCGTTGGCATCGAAGTTGTTCAGATTCGCCATGGATCAGGCTCCTTTTGCGGCAGGTTCGGGTTCGGAAACGGTCAGGTCCTCGCCGCGCACCGAGGCGGCATACAGGCGGTAGTCGAGGGGCAGCTCGTCGGGCAGGCCCACGCGGTTCTTCGCCACGTGCGCCGGCCGCTCGGTCGTGCGGAGGGTTCGCTCGCCACTGCCGACGCCCTGGACACGCTTGCGGTCAAAGGCCTCGGTCGTGGTCTTCGTGTGGACCTTGTCCCGGCCGTTTCGAGCGAGGGAGGAGGTGTGGAATGGACGGCCACGCCACCCGACCCCGCGCCCGGAATCACAGCGAGTCAATCACGCGCAGCTCCTCGTAACGGGTGAACCAGTCCCCGGTCGCCGGGGACTTGAGGCCAATGCACCGACGTGTCACAATCTGTGGCACTGGTGAGCCCGCGGAGCGGGAGGCTGTGTCCGAATTGCGCCTTTCAGAATCGGAGCAGTGAGAATGTTCGTTCCGATTGACCTAATGCGACGGCGAATCGAAACTGATCGAGCCGACTCAGATACTACGCTCTTCTTCACGCTGCTGTACTACGGGGAGTTCCTGTTTAAGCTCGCTACCGTTGCCCTCGTCTCATCGCTCCCAGAGGAGACGGAGCGGCACAGATATCGGTATCTCCACCGCCTCGTGCGTGCTGACGGAATAGGCGATTGGGGCAAAGTACTGGACGAAGCGTTAACAGGTCCGTCATCGGCGCTTCTTCCCGAACCGCTGCGGGACGAGCAGCGGGAGCTTACACAAAAGACCGACAGCGGCGCGTGGCAGAACAGTATGGCCCTAGCAGCCCGTTGAAAAACCCCTTGTCGGGCATGCGATAATAGAGATGTCAAGGAGGATGCGTGATGGCGTTGGGACGGCGTGGCGGCGAGCGGCAGGAAGAGCTGTGGGTTCCGACGGCGGCGGTGGCGCGGGGGCCGGGGCATCCGTTTTACGACAAGCTGAATGAGTTGCTGGCCGAGGCCGGCTTTGATCGCTGGGTCGAGCAGCGCTGTCAGGCGTTCTACGCCACGCAGGGCCGGCCGGGGATTCCGCCGGGGGTGTACTTCCGCATGCTGCTGATCGGCTACTTCGAAGGGCTGGAGAGCCAGCGCGGCATCGCCTGGCGGTGTGCGGACTCGAACTCGCTGAAGAGCTTCCTGGGCTTCGGCCTGACCGAGATGACGCCGGACCATTCGTCGCTGACGAACATCCGCAAGCGGTTGCCGCTGGAAGTGCACGAAGAGGTCTTCGCGTTCGTGCTGGGGATCGCTCAACTGAAGAAGCTGCTGAAGGGCCAGGCGGTGGGCGTGGACGCGACGTTGCTGGAGGCCAACGCGGCGCTGAAGTCGATTGTCCGCAAGGACACGGGCGAGGATTACCGGCAGTACCTGCGGCGGTTGGCGAAAGAGGCGGGGATCGAAGATCCGAGCGACGACGACCTGAAGAAGTTCGACAAGCGGCGCAAAGGCAAGAAGCTCTCGAATGCCGACTGGGAGTCGACCACTGAGCCGGATGGCCGGATCGCGAAGATGAAGGACGGGACGACGCACGTCGCGCACAAGGCCGAGCACGCGGTCGATCTGGAGAGCGAGCTGCTGCTGGCGGCGACGGTGCAGGCGGGGGACTGTGGCGATCCGGAGAGTCTGCCGCAGACGCTGGTTGCGGCGCAGGTGAACCTGATGCGGGCGGGCAGCGACGCCGAATTGCAGGCTCTGGCGACGGACAGCGGGTATCACAGCAATGCGACGTTGACGCAGTGTGCCGAGTGGGGCATTCGTACGTACATGGCCGAGAAGGACGAATCGCAGCAGCGTGTGTGGATCGACAAACCGGCCGAGCAAGAGCGGGCGTTCCGCAACAACCGTCGGCGGATTCATGGGCGGCGTGGGCGACGACTTCAGCGGCTCAGACGCATGCTGTGTGAGCGTAGCTTCGCGCATACGTGCGAGACCGGCGGCGGTCGGCGGAGTTGGCTGCGGGGGCTGATGAACGTGTCCAAGCGCTACGTGATCCATGCGGCGGCGTACAACCTGGGGGTGATCCTGCGAAAGCTGTTCGGGGTCGGCACGCCACGGAGCCTGCAGGGCCGGGCCGCCGCGGCCTGCGCCGCGCTCTTGGCCGTCCTCCGGGCTCTGTGCCGCTGGATCACGGCCCGCACCGCGGATATGCGCCACCCACGGCGGACACCGATGCGCCTCACGCTCAGCTTGCCCCAATTCGCCGCAGCGTAGCAAAACGCCAGTTGTTCAACGGGCTGCCAAGTGGAAGGCCGCCGATCACGCTGCGGGTGTCGTGTTTGGGCGGCTGCGTTTTCGTCCCGCCCACAATCGGTTACGGCAGCGGCGCGAAGTCCTGGAATGTCACGCGCGACTTCATTCCATCAACGGCAATGATCCGCAGGAACTGCGAGCCGTCGAGCAGGTTTCTTTTCCCGTCCAGGTAGATAGTCCGCTCGAACGTGTCGGCTTCCCCCTCCACAGCGGCGTAGTACCCACTCTCCGCGTGCAGCGGACTTTCGTCCGACATGTAGAAGCCGCTGGGGGCGACGCCATTGGTGTGGGTGAGCGAGTAGACGCGATTGAGGCCGCTGGCTCCGGTCACCTTCGCGCGCACGACCAGAGCATCATTCTCGCTGTCAAACCGGTAGTAGACCGCACTGATCTGGGGGAATCCGGAGGGCGCCTCGACATCGTCACGCATCACCCACACATGCTTCAATGGCTCACTGCGGCAACAGGAGAAGATCGCGGCGAGCACGCTCCCATCGTCGCTGATCTGTTGTTCGCCGAGACTGCCGTAGAAGTAGCCGGTACCAACCATGCGGCGTAGACCAGAATCGAGGTCGTACAGGACGCTCGTGGCGTTACCGCCGTCGACGGAGCCGTCCGAGCCGTACGTGAACCAGGCCTTGCCGCCATCGTCGCTAAGCCGGACTGTTTCAGTGGAGGCGGTGCGGGCCGGCCCGGTCGCGGTCAGATCAACCGTCCCGCCCGGACCCTGTACGTAGCACCAGTGACCGCCCTGCTGGTTCTCGTAAGCAACCGTCGAGGCGTCATCCGTCAGGCAGAAGTGTGGGGCAAGCATGCCCGGACGGGCCAGGTCGATACCCTGCATCGTCAGCGGCAACTCACCGACGCCGGAGGCCAACTCCCAACGCGCCGTTTGCGTGTCGTTGTCCCAGAAGCGGATGTTGATCATCCACGTCGCACCGGTCGCGTCGATGTCAAAATACGAGAACTCGCCGCCGGTGACCGGATCCCATGGGCCATAGGAATTCAAGTGATCAACTGTACACACCTGTGTCGGATTGCCGGCTGCCGCAACGTCCGCAGCCCAAAGGTTGGACGCGTCGGCCCAGAAGAACTTGGCGGCATCATCGGTGAGGCACAGTCCCCGGCCACCACTGCCTTCGGGCGGGTTGTCGATAGTGTCGTACAAGAGCGTCGCCGTGCCGCCCGGTGTGCAATGGAAGAACCGCGAACCGCCGCGGGGCCAGAATGAATCCGGATCCAGCACGACGCCCAACTCGAAGATCGCCTCCGTCCCGTCGTAGTTGGTGGCGATTGCCCAGCCACGCTGCCCGTCCTGAAGAGAGATGCTCGTCCGTTCCAGGCCGCTGCCGTCGATGTTCATCGAGTACAGCCGCAGCCAGTCGGTCGGCGGCGTGCCACTCCAGTGCCAGTAGGTCCAGAACCAGATCCGCTGGCCATCACCGCTGAGAGCATAGCCGCCAACGTTGAACGGATGCTCCAGGAAAAACCCGATCGACGGATCGACGTACTCGCTCGGACCGACCAACAGTTCTTCAATGCCCCGGTACGCGATTGTCGCCGACTTGTAGCTGGCGGGCGTTTGCTCATCCGGCGGCTGTTGTTCAGAGGGCGTTTGCTCGCCGGACGGGTCTTCCGAGGTCGATGTACCGACAGGTGGGCCGAAGGTCACGGTGATTTGTTCAATGATCAACTCTACGTCAATCGTGGCGGTTACCTCGAAACAGATCCCGAACTCCCCGGCAATAACGTCGGGGAGCGCACCGGCGGGCAGGTCCAGCGAAGGGTTCGCGATGGTTACCGTCCCGTTCGCGATCGTCAGGTTGTATGAGCCGACGTAAACGCCGTCTTCGCATGGATTGGCCGACGAGGGCCCCGAGATATACACCACGACAGTCGCGGAGCCGTCGATGTCCTGCTGGCTTGAGCGTTTGGCCGTTTCGTCAAGTGGCAGTGCGCGCACGTGGCCCGCCTGAAGCGAGAGCGTGCCACTTGCGGGCTGGTCCGTCGGCGTCTGCTCAAATGGCAGCATCACGACGCCAGCCTTGCGCATCGTGTCGGCCGCCTTCACCAGAAACTGACCCGTTTCCGTCAACAGAACGGTGAATGCCTGGTAGGCGATCGTGTATCCGGCCGTGCCTATCGTTTCAACCGTTCCAGGGCAACCCCCGAACAGCACGAGACTTACGACGATCGCGATCGCTACGCATGACAGTGGTTTCTGCTGCTTCCGGCACATAAGTCACCTCCAGGCCCGGCGAACCGCCCGGTTCGCTCTCGGGCTCCGCTCAAGTACTTCTGCTCACCAGAGGTACCCGGGAGGAGCCGGAGGCTGACACGGAATTGCAGGAAATCGTGCGTGTGCGACGGGGAAGCAGTGGCGGTCGTGATTCTCGGACGCTGGGTGCTACCGAAGGTGTGCGGCGGGGACCTCAGGCTCGCCGCGCGGCGCTTCCAGGTCCGCGATGGCGGCATCACATTCTTCAAGCCGCCGCGCGTCTTCGGCCGGCATGTTAGCGTCGAAGCTGATCAGCGTACCGGCGTTCTGCATCGCCGTGTGCGTGTCGCAGGCCAGTTGGAACCAGGTTCGAGCCTGTCGCCAGTGACCGAGCCGCTCGGTTAACGCGCGGGCCGTGTCGGCACCGATGGCGGCGTGGAGCTTGCCCAGCGAGTATCTCACTTCCGCCAGGTTCCGCTGGAACATGACATCCCGTGGATCGACTTCGGCGAGCCGCTCGCGGATTTCTAGACAGCGCGAGTAACTCGTCAACGCTTCGGGAACCTGCTCCAGCGCGGCGTACGCGTCACCGCTGCGGTGGTAACAAACTGACAGGTCGCGCTGCGCTTGTACGCTCTGAGGATCAGCCGCTGCCAGCTTCGTTGCGATTTCCAACGCGCGCTCGCATTGGTCGAGCGCTTCGGGCCAGTGTTCCTGCGCTGCGTAACAGTCGCCGATGGTAGTGTGATAAACGCGCAGTGCCTTGCGGGGCCGCACGTCATCCGGATGTGCCGCTGCCCAAGCCTCAACTATCTGCAACCCGCCTTGATACGTCGCGAGAGCGGCGGAGATGTCTCCAATGTAACGCTGCATACCACCGACCCGGTTGTAGCCGAGCGCCAGATCGCGCTGGGCTTCGGCGTTGAGCGGATCGGCGCGGGCGAGGTCGGCGCGGATGCCGAGACTGCGCTGGTAGTGCGTCAAGGCCTCGGCAAACTCCCCGGTGCCGCGCAGAGCGTCGCCGACCGCCCGGATGTCCTCCGCCAGGTCACGCTGTGCCTGCGCGTCGTCAGGATTGGACTGCGCCAGAGCTTCGGAGATGTCGAGCGACCGGCGCCGATTCTCCAACGCGGCAGCATGATCACCCAGCCGCCTGAGCGTGTCGCCGATTCGGCCGAAGCTGAGCGCGAGCTCGCGCTGCAAGACGGCTTGCGTCGGCAGTTCAGCAGCCAGCTCTTCGCGTATGCGCAGGGCACACTCGTAGCTGACCAACGCCTCAGTAGCCTGTCCGGTGGCAAGCTGCACATCGCCCAGGTTCATGTGTCCACGTGCAAATCCGCGCCGGCTATCAACTTCGCGTGGATCGCGCTCCACCAAGTCAGTGTAAACCTCGAAAGCACGCTCGTAGTGGTCCCGCGCCGCGCCAGTCTGGTAGAAGTTCGATTTCAGCATCCCGAGCTTGTTGTGGCAATCCGCCAATCCGCGCTTGTATTCGACCGTATCGCGGTTCAGCCCGCACAGCATCTGGAAAATGCCCAGGCCTTTCTCATAGCTGGTGATAGCCCCGGCGCTATCCCCGAGGTTGGGAGCTCCTGGCTGACCCTGCACGTCACCCACCTTCATGTAGGCGACTGCCAGTTCATGCAGTAAACCTGGATCGTCACTGGCGTCCGCGGCCAGGGCATCCAGATAGGCCAGTGCTGTCGTTACTAGCAGTTCACGGGCAGGTGTAGCACCCTTGAGATGCTGGATTTCGTCGTGAAAGTCGAAGATGAACACACCGGCCAACTCGCGTACCTGATCAAACCGACGTTCGGCGCGATCCTCGGCGTCGACCGCGCGGTTCCGCTCCTTTTCAACGTCCTCCAGCAACCGCGTCTGTTTGCTGTACATGATCGACAGCGCGACTGTTGAGCCGAGCGTCACCAGAATGATCGTCGCCGCAACGGCGAAGCGCACCTTGTAGCGGCGCACCGTCTTCTGAAGCACGTACCAGCGGCTGTCGCGTTTGGCAGCGATCGGTTCGCCGGCGAGGTAGTGTCGTAGATCACCGGCAAGTTCGCGGACGCTTTGGTAGCGCCGCTCCGGTTCCTTTGCCAGCGCCTTGAACACGATCGTCTGCACTTCCTCGTCAATCGGGCAGCGTGTCAGAGAAGTGCGCCGGCCGTGCCCGGTCGTCACGCCGGTCGTGCCAGTCCACACCCGGCTGGGCGGCGCGGGGGGCGTGTCCGTGATGTGCCTAATAACGTCGACAAATTGGTCATCCACTGGATAAGGAAACTGCCCCGTCAGCAGTTGGTAGAGGATGACCCCGAGCGAGTATACGTCGGTGCGCGTGTCAATCTCGTCCGGCCGGCCGCGTGTCTGCTCCGGAGAGATGTACGGCAGCGTGCCGAACACCTGACCGGACTGTGAGGTGTACGTATCTGACGCGCCGTGTAACTGTTTGGCCAAGCCGAAGTCCAGGATTCGGGGTGTGCCAACAGCATCCACGAGGATGTTGGACGGCTTCAGATCACGGTGAATGATCCCACGTTGATGGGCGAATGCCACCGCCTCGCAGACAGTCGCGAACAGCTCCAGCGTGTCGTCCAGGGTCAGACGTGCGGTACGAACGTGCCGATCTAGTGGCTGGCCGTCCACGTAGTCCATGACACAGTATTGCCTACCGTCAGGCGTCAGGCCGGAATGAAACACCGTGACGATGTGGGAGTGCTTCAGTTGCGCCGCCAACTCAATCTCGCGTTCGAAGCGGCGTCGGGCCGAAGCGGACGCGTAGGCCCCTTCCAGCAGGACCTTGATGGCCACCTTCCGCTTGGTGTGTTCCTGCCGCGCCTCAAACACGACTCCCTGGCCGCCGCGCCGCAGTTCGCGCACTACTTCGTAGCCATCAATCCTGAGCGACAATCGCTCGGGCAGCACCGGTGCGTCTGCCATGCCGGCCGCTCCCAGTTCGCGAAGATCTTCCAGCAGTTGCTGTGCCGCGTTGCGCACGCGTGCGCATCGATCAGCGCACGACGAGCAGGCGCACAGATGCTCGCGGACGCGGACCATCTCGTCTTCGGGAAGCTCCTCGGCGACGAACCGCTCGAGCTGATCATCCGGAAGGCAAACAGTCATGCGGCTACTCCTCGCCTCCCAACAGATCAGCCATACGTTGTCGGACGCGCCGCGTCATGCGGGACTTGATGGCGTGGACCTGGTCCGCGGTGACGTCGAAGGCCGCACAAACCTGTGCAGTCGAGTTTCCCTCCACGACGTGCGCAATGAAGATCTCGAAGGTCGCTGTTTGGACTTCCGAGCGGATAAGATGCAGACAGTGTCGGAGGTGCTCCTGTCGCCAGAGCTTGTCGAAGACCTCCTCTGGCGACGAGCAATGGTCGCTCAGGTCGGCGAAGTCCTTTGTCCGGGCTCCGACCTCGTGCCGATCGCGGAGCGCATTCCGGATGCGGTTATTGACCATGGTTGCCAGCCAGGACTTGAATCGGCCACGGCGCGGATCGTAATCAAAACGCTCGATATGACGATTGATCGTGGCCATGCACTGTTGGGCGATGTCCTCCGCCTCGTTCTCGCCGAGTCCGCGCGCCAGAGCAATGCGCTGAAGCAGGGGACGATAGATAGCATCGAACTCGCGCCAGGCACCCTGATCGCCACGGTCCTTTATCCGGAGCAGCAGGCTAGGGCGAGTCGTATCCACGGCGGCGATCCCTTCAGGCGCACATACCCCTCAGGAGTCCATTGTACCGAAGTCGTGCCGGAAACGATGGGAAATGCGTGCCCCGGCGGATGTTGGTTAGCACCGCCGTCGGTCCGGACAATATCGGCCCGAATCTCTGGCTATCCCGCGGGCACACACCCCGACGCGGACGGTCCATCTGCCGAAGCATGTGGAGTAGTGGCCGTGTACGCCGCCGCATGGATCACGTAGCGCTTGGACACGTTCATCAGCCCCCGCAGCCAACTCCGCCGACCGCCGCCGGTCTCGCACGTATGCGCGAAGCTACGCTCACACAGCATGCGTCTGAGCCGCTGAAGTCGTCGCCCACGCCGCCCATGAATCCGCCGACGGTTGTTGCGGAACGCCCGCTCTTGCTCGGCCGGCTTGTCGATCCACACACGCTGCTGCGATTCGTCCTTCTCGGCCATGTACGTACGAATGCCCCACTCGGCACACTGCGTCAACGTCGCATTGCTGTGATACCCGCTGTCCGTCGCCAGAGCCTGCAATTCGGCGTCGCTGCCCGCCCGCATCAGGTTCACCTGCGCCGCAACCAGCGTCTGCGGCAGACTCTCCGGATCGCCGGCATCCCCCGCCTGCACCGTCGCCGCCAGCAGCAGCTCGCTCTCCAGATCGACCGCGTGCTCGGCCTTGTGCGCGACGTGCGTCGTCCCGTCCTTCATCTTCGCGATCCGGCCATCCGGCTCAGTGGTCGACTCCCAGTCGGCATTCGAGAGCTTCTTGCCTTTGCGCCGCTTGTCGAACTTCTTCAGGTCGTCGTCGCTCGGATCTTCGATCCCCGCCTCTTTCGCCAACCGCCGCAGGTACTGCCGGTAATCCTCGCCCGTGTCCTTGCGGACAATCGACTTCAGCGCCGCGTTGGCCTCCAGCAACGTCGCGTCCACGCCCACCGCCTGGCCCTTCAGCAGCTTCTTCAGTTGAGCGATCCCCAGCACGAACGCGAAGACCTCTTCGTGCACTTCCAGCGGCAACCGCTTGCGGATGTTCGTCAGCGACGAATGGTCCGGCGTCATCTCGGTCAGGCCGAAGCCCAGGAAGCTCTTCAGCGAGTTCGAGTCCGCACACCGCCAGGCGATGCCGCGCTGGCTCTCCAGCCCTTCGAAGTAGCCGATCAGCAGCATGCGGAAGTACACCCCCGGCGGAATCCCCGGCCGGCCCTGCGTGGCGTAGAACGCCTGACAGCGCTGCTCGACCCAGCGATCAAAGCCGGCCTCGGCCAGCAACTCATTCAGCTTGTCGTAAAACGGATGCCCCGGCCCCCGCGCCACCGCCGCCGTCGGAACCCACAGCTCTTCCTGCCGCTCGCCGCCACGCCGTCCCAACGCCATCACGCATCCTCCTTGACATCTCTATTATCGCATGCCCGACAAGGGGTTTTTCAACGGGCTGCTAGCGCAACGTTGCCCGCATGGGACCCAGGACTGATAGGAGCATCGTAGCCGATTCGGTCAATCCACTCAAAATGCGCAAGTCCTTTGCCAGCCTCAAGGACGGAATTAACCGGAGGGACAACTACCGTGCTGCGATATAGATACAGTCAACCCGCTTCATTCAGACTTGACCAACACCATCCACGGTGACCTCTTGCGCCTCCCGCGGCGCGACGACTATCCGCGGTCTTCGACGCGGCCACGGCTCTGCTGCAGACCGTGTCTTCCCGCACTCTCCGAACCGACTGGACGAGGTCCCGACAGTATGGACCTGCTCCTGTGGACCCGCGCGCACCCATGTCACATGTGTCGCCCGCGCGTGCTAATCCCCGGTGAACACCGTCTGAAATACCGCCGTATCAAGCAGGTCCACGTCCAGATCGCCGTCGATTTCCGCACATCCGCACCCGCCGCCATGCGCTACACCCGGCCCCAAGTAGCACAGGTTGAAAACCAGCCAGTCGGCGTAACTCACCCTGCCGTCCAGATTGCAGTCCCCCGGCGGATAGCCGCAGCCCGGCCCTAGAGCGCCCATAAGCGCACACCCCGGCGCGGCGATGCACGGCGAATCGACGTGCAGCCGGAAGTCCTCCTCCGCCGGACCACAGAACATCGGATCCGCCCACAGATTGAGGCGGGTCGGATCAGTGTCCTGCCCGGTAATGCAATTCACCCAGTCACCACCCGGGTTCCCGAACACATCCGAACAGCTCAACATCGCGGCACTGGTGCCGTCACAATGCACGGCCACACCCTGTAGCGCAAGGGCAATGATCGTGTACTGAATGTCGACGTACGAGTACTCCTCGATGCACACCCCGCCGCCAACCGGAGCCCCGTTGCCATGCAACGTGCATGAGAGCAGCCCGGGCTGCGGCTCCGAGTTGTCACCGAAGTACAGCCCGCCACCCTTTCCGGCCGCCGTGTTGGCGAAGATCGTGCACCCGTCGAGGATGCCGCCGAACCCGTCCCCCGCGAACGCACCGCCGTTCTGAGCCGCGAAGCTGTGCGACAGCACGCAGTTGCGGATCGTCGGGGAAGAGAAGCGGCTGCGAATGGCACCCCCTTCGTTCAGCACGTTGCCGTTGGTGATCGTGAATCCCTCGAGCACCGAGTCCGTCTGCTCGCCCGACTGGAAGATGAACCCGCGGCCCTGGCCCTGACAATCGATCACACAAAGCTCCGGAATGCCGCTCTCTGACACAATCGAGATCGCCTTGCCGCTGAGATCGACGTTCCGATCGCCCGGCGCCGTGTAGATCCCGTCCCGCACCGTCAACACCCCGCGACTCGGGCAGATCGCGGCCACCGCCGCCTGAATCGTCGGGTAGTCATCCGGCACCGTCACCGCCGTCGGACGCACCGTGAGCTGCACAGCAACACTCGCTTCCGCGCTGCACGGATTCGTCACCGCCACGTCAAACGTCGCGTCGTCCCCCAGCAGCACCGGATCAACGGTCAGCGTCGCCGTAAGTGCCCCGCTAATCGCGCCCCCGTCCGACAACGCCAGACCGTTCCGCCGCCACTGATAGGTCGGCGCCGGATCCCCGTCCGCATCCACCGTAAACACCGCCGCATCGCCGTCACAGATGTCCTGGTCGGTCGGCTCAATCGTAATCGTCACCGGTATCTGCACCGTCAGCGTCGCCGCCGCACTGGTGTCCGAGCCCCAGTTGTTGCTGACAACACAGTCGTAGCTGCCCGCATCCCCGGCCTGCGCGTCGCTGATTGCGTAGATCCGGTTGTTGGCACCGCTGATGTTCTGCCCGTCCTTGCGCCACTGATAACTCATTGGCGGTGTCCCATCGGCCTCCACGACGAACGAGGTGCTGTCCCCTTCGCAGATCGTCTGGTCCTCAGGATCGTCCGTCACCTGCGCCGGCGTGACCACCAGCAGTGCGGCGACCTGGCTGGTGTCCGAGCCACAGCTGTTGGTTACCACCACGTCGTAGTTGCCCTCGTCCGGGTAGTCCACCGAGCTGATCGTGTACGAGCTGCCCGTCGCCCCGGGGAGGTTCGTTCCGTTCTTGCGCCACTGGTAGGCTGGCGCCGGCGTGCCCTGGGCGGAAGCCGTGAAGGTCACGGGACTCCCCACGGCAACCTGCTGTGTCTGCGGATGCTGCGTGATCGTCGGTGCCATGTTCACCGTCAGCGCCGCGGTCGCGCTCGTGTCCGCACCACAGCGGTTCGTCACCACGACGTCGTAGTCGGCGGCATCGTCGGTGATCACCGGATCGATATCCAGCGTATCCGTGGTCGCCCCACTGATCCGCGCCCCATCACTCAAATTCGCCCCGTTCTTCCGCCACTGATAGGTCAGCGGGGCCGTTGCGGTGCCATGGTCGGCCGCCACCGTGAACGTCGCCGTGTCATCGGCGCAGACGGTCAGCGCATCCGGATCGCCCGTCACCTCCGCCGGCTCATCCACGGCCAGTTCCACATGGATGCTGTACACCGTCCCGTAGTAATTCGAGACCATGACGCGGTAGTGCCCCGCGTGGGCGACGGCAGCAGCGGCAATATCATACGAACTGCCGGTGGCCCCGGAGATGTCATTCCACGTGCCACTCTGATGCTGCCACTGGTAGCTCAGCGGCTGCGTGCCCGTCGCGGTGACCGACAGGGTCACGGCGTCCCCCACGCACACCTCGTCACCATCCGGCTCATCCGTGATCGACGGGATCGCCGCCCGCTCTTCGCACCCGACGCCCTTCGCGCCGATCTGCAGGCTGCACGGGCTCATTGCCGGTGAGCAGACCGAGTCGGCGGCTACGTGGAAGTTGAGGTTGATCACATCGCAGAACAGCGGATCGACCTGCACGTTGTAGTTTGTGCCCAGCTGTGAGGCGATCAGCCCGGTCCAGTCACCACCCGTGTTGTCGTAGATATCGCAGCAGGTAAACGTAGGCACGCACGTGCTCTGACAGGCCACGGCTCCGCCCTGCGTCGTGTAGTTGATCACGCTGCGTGACACGAACGGTGTGGAGGTGCCGGAAAGGTGCAGCGCGCCCCCACTGGCGGCCGCATTGCCCCAGAGTGTGCACCGCATCAACGTCACCGCCCCGCCGTTGGTGCCCCACACCGCACCGCCCTCCCCCGCCGCATTCCGCGTGCTGTTGCCGAGGAACAGGCAGTCGGTGAACACCGGGTGACAACCGCTGTCCACCGCCACGCCCCCACCGTACCACGATGCCTGGCAGGAGCCGATCACGCAGTTCTCGATCGTCGGCGAGGAGCTGTTGCTGCACATGATGCCGCCGCCGCACGCCGCCTGGGAGTCCCCGCGCCCGATCATGATCCCCTTCAACACCGAGTCGGCTCCCTCTCCGGAGATGAACCGGAACCCGCGCTCCACCTGTTCACAGTCCACGATGGTGTAGAAGGGCAGATTGCGCAGTGACATCACCTTCACCGCTTTGCCGCCAAAATCCACGCCCCGATTGCCCGACCCCGTGTACGTCCCCACCGCTAGCGCAATGACGTCACCCGCCACGGCGTTGTCGATCGCCGCCTGGATCGTTGTCCCCCCTGACGGCGTGAGCAACGTGAACGTCGGATCCGCATACGGACAGTTCCCCACCCCGAAAATCACGAACTGTCCGCACGGCGACAGGAACATGAGGTTATGGTCGTGCCCCACGCCCGCCACGATCGACTTCTTGTGATAGTCGTAGATGCCGGCTCCATAGTAGTAGCCCAGGTAGTTGAAGTAGATCGTGCCGCGCTCGAAGCGGTGATCGCCCTGTGTGGTGGCGGTGCACCCGGTCGTCACGTCCGTGTCGTCATCACCCAGGAGATAGACGACATCGCGGGTCGCGAACTGGGCCCGAATCGTGTCTACTCCCACCGCCGCCATGTATACGTTCAGGTCACTGGAGAGCCCGTAGCGATAGGCGTCGTACTGGCTTGCGCAAGACGAGGACAGCCCGGTGGGCACGGCGAAATCAACCAGCGAGTCACCGACGTGACGATCGGGATTGAGATAGAGATACGACCCCGGGTTGGCCACCACGTAGCGCACATGCATCCAGGGATACTCGTACCCCAGCACGTCTTCCGCCTGGCTGCCGGCCGCGTAGCGATTGACGAACTGCCCGCCAGCCGAGTGCCCCACGATTACGACATGCTCTAGATTCGGATCCACCTCCGCCAGCCTGAACAGGATCTCGTCCACCACGGCATACGAGCTCAGCGTCTCCCCGGGATTGGACGCCTGGTCACCCCGCTTCCACGCCTTGCCTTCCGATTCGTCCGCCCAGAACAGAATGTCCGCCGGCAGACCATGCCCGATAGCATCCGCCTCGATCAGAAACTGCGGGGCGATGATATGCGTGTAGCCCTGCGCGCCCGCCTGGACCGCGGCCGCCTCCATGTCGTCGTAGTACGTCACGCCGTTGCGCAGATTCCCGTGAATCACCACCACGGCGTGGGTGAACTCCTCGTGCACGCCGCTCAGCGCAGTGTTGCACTTGTAGGGCAGCTGCCACGTCTCCCCGTTCACGTCAAAGCTCAGGCGATCCGGGGCGACGGTCACCGCTTCAAGCACAGCCGTCGTCCCCAGCAACGTAATGGTCAGCACCACCGCCATCCGACTGCGGAGCAGATCAGAGCGCATCATCGTTGTGTCCTCCGAACAGTGAGATGTGTATGGGCAGCCGGGCAGGTGCAAGCAGGTCCCCGCACCGGCGTCATCAGTAGCGTCCCCGGGGACAACGTCGGCGACCAGGCTCGGCCAGGCCCGCCGCACGGCATCGTCGACCCCCGGAATTCCCGTTCATGCTAACGCAAACCCCATCGGGATGCAATTGACTCCCGGGTGATGCCGTTAAGTGCGCGACGACAAGGCGCCACTCTGCCAAACTATCTGGCGGCCATGCACACGCTGTGTGCTGGTCCACCAAATCTTGCGCCCTGAAACCTGAGTCGTAATCACCTGCTGTGCCTCCGGAAAATCTCATCCGGCCGTTTTCTGCCCGGGGCACGGCCGTAATTGCAGTGGTAGGGGGGGGATTGGGGTCGATCGCCTGGCCGAGCTGAGTCAGCGGGCACGCACGTATCGCTCCGGCAAGTGCCACCGATTCGTCGGCTTGAGTTGTTCAGGCCGCCCGCGTGTAGCGGTGATGCAGGCCGCCGAGTTGTGGGATAGCGACGACCGCGCCACGGTCGGTAGGCTCAACCTCACATGGCGTCGGCGCGTTTCGATCGAGCAAGAGATGCGTTCGCGATTCGTGGTAGTACGCGAAGTAACGCGTCAGGATCCGTCGCAAGTGAGCCTCGTTGAACACGATCAGATGCTCCGAACACTCGCGGCGAATTGAGCCGATCACCCTTTCCGAAAACGGATTCTGCCAAGGAGAACGCGGTGCGATGATCACTTCCTCAATGCCCACGTGTTTCACACGCTCGCGGAAGTCGTGGCCGTAGATGCCGTCACGATCTCGAATCAGAAGACGCGGCGCCTCGTCATAGGGGAACGCCTCGACGATTTGTTGGCTGGTCCAGCGTGCGGAAATACACCTGGGGCCTCGATTTGTCCGGCTCACGCGGCTCAGCCGGCGGGGTCGGCGGGCTGCTGGCCGTGCACCAGGCCCAGGTCGGCGGCGGGGCCGGCAGCGGCGGGCTGGATGCCGGCGATTACGTCTACACGCACGACGCCAACGGCAACGTCGGCCAGGTGATAAACTGGTCTCAGGACGTCACAAGCCCGCCCAGCAACGATTGGGATGCCAGCCGGCTGGCGGCCCATTACGAATACGCCCCCTTCGGCGGCGTGCTGTCGCAGTCCGGCTCTTACGCCGCCGCGAACCCGTTCCGCTTCAGCACGAAGTACTGGGACGACGAAACCGGCCTCGGCTACTGGCTCTACCGCTACTACAGCCCCACGCTGGGACGGTGGATATCGAGGGATCCGATTGGAGAAGAGGGGGGTGTTTGCCTATACACCTTCGCCGCCAACTCGCCCGTGATAGCCATTGATCCCCTAGGAAGAGACTACCACATACCCAACGCTCAGGAAATTCTGGAACGAGAGATTGATGCTTACGTTCACGCGGTGAGCGAGGCGTTCGATCCTCTATATTACTGGAAGCACTGCGAAACGAGTCCGCAAATCGGGTCGGATGGTCAGGAGATACCACCAGGTTATCTCATACGCGAGATCAAACTCTGTCGCTGGGAGGAAGCTGAGCTGCCAATTGCTCCCGGCAAGACCGCATCGGTTCCGGTGTATATCTGTGACGAGGTGTGGCACTTCGAGGACACGGCAGTTCCAGAGGGTACCCCCTGTCAGTGCGACTGGTTTGTGATACAGCCTTGCACCCGAACGTGTTGCTGGAAGGAGTGGGGTTCCGGCTCTCAGCAATCCTGCTCCGAAGACCGTTGGGAGGCGTGCGAGTTATACTCGGGCCCAAAGACAACTGGCGTAACGCGCAGGGTCTCCGGCATTGGGCTCACCTGCGATTGCGGGGAACCTAGCGGCACACCTAAGACTTGTTGTGGGAGCGGTGTATCTCTTGACTCTCTTCCCGAAGGCATCTATGACAATCCGTAGAGTTGCGATGCGAAATCTGTGGTGTGGACTGTGCAGAAATCGGGAAGCACAGCATTTTAGCCATAGTGGCATTGTGCTGCTCCTGGGGATTTGCGTGCCACTCATTGGCTGCGAGAAGCCGGCATCCAAGCCCAAGCTGCCAGCCAACCCCGAATATGTCCAAGTCGTAGCACTTTTGAATGCGCCGACCGATAAACACACCATACCCCTCGTGAATGCAGAGGGCGACACGTGGTATTGGTCCGGCCATACGGAAGTTGATTTGTCTCTGTTCCGACCTGAAAAGACTCGTGTTGTGCCCGGTCCGGGTGAGCGCACCTGGGAGGTGATCCTCGTGTTCGCCCTCGAAGGGGAGTATCACGCGGCCCGTTGGTTCGCCAGAGCCCTACCGGCCACGATCGGCATCTTGGTAGACGGGCAATTGATCTGCGCTACGCCGATGGATTCTCGCCCGCATCGTCAGCTTGCCATTTGCTGCTTCGACACTAAGAGCCGCGCCGAAGAAGTGGCAGCGAGCGTCCGCGCAGCCGGTTCCCCGTGACCATCCGCCGCGAGTGGCGCCGACAGAGCATTGCAGGAGTATCCAAAACCCTTAACCACGGTCGCCGAATCACTTGGGACACCCACTTTCGTGCACTGTCTACGCATCAACCGTCGGCTCGGTGTCTGTCGTGGTTTCGCAGGCATTACCACATTCCGGGCACACACCGCTCGTATTGCCGGTCAGGTCATAGCCGCACTCGGAGCATTGCCCACGCCTTGACCGGCGTTGGTTTCGATACCAAAGCCACGCAGTCAGCGACGCAAAGGGTATCACCAGCAGGTACAGCGGCATCTCAACGTGCTCGAATGCAGTCTCGATTGATGGCGTGTATTGCAGGGCATCCGCGGACGGTAGCAAGCTGAAGTCATATTGTAGAGCGACCAGGTGAATGCCCACGCCGGCCGGATGCGTGTTGCACCACTGCGCTGACTGCAGCAGCGCCGGCGAGTTCGTCCAGTCGAGGCAGACCAGTCCACGCGTCACATAGAAGAACGCATTGCCACTGCCGACGTGGAAGTACACCACGCTGCTGATCAGTGTCACGCATGTAGTGAGCAGCAACAGCGTAGTGCATACCACCAAGCGGCCCCGGCGCCGACACGCCGCTCGCTGTAGGTCACGCAAGCGCCGCGAACGGTCTACCAGTATTGGGCAAGCAGCCCACCACATTACCGCAGTCAGCAACGCCACGGGCAGAATCAGTAAGTAGAGAGGCAGTCTAACGTGCTTGAAGGGCGGCAGCGAGCGGTCAATGTACCCTGTGTTACTTGACGGCGTGACGAGCCACTGGTAACCGGCACTGATACTGTGCACCTCCAGGCCGGCCGGATGCGCCCTCCGCCAGTCCGGAGACTCGGCCAGTTTTGTCGAGTCGGTCCACGTGACGTCCACGACGCCGTGGGCGATGTACGTGGAAGACCGGTCCATCCCGATACGCAGGTAGAATCGAACGCTCGCGGCCGTAAACGTGACAAGCACTATAAAAAGCGCAGTAAGCAACCACCTCGCGATCCACTTGCATGCGGGCACGACCTTCATGCCTAAATTCTCGGTATGCCCTTCTCGGACGTCAAGTGGACTTCGCATGAACCCTGAATCTCACCTGGTGATCACTGGCGCAATGACAGCCATCATGGATCTGATTCCGAATAAGTGTACGTTCCCGACATGGGCCGCCGGGTTTACAATTATCTTGGTCGCCGGGTTGGCAAGACGGTGTACAATTGGAGCGGGTCGGCGTGGCAGGTGGTTGCGTCGCACAAGTTCATCTGGACCGGCTGGATGCTGCTGATGGAGCTGGATGGCCTAAGCAACGACGCCGTCGTGCAGACGTACACCTGGGGCCTCGACCTCGCCGGGCTCAACGGCCAGGTCAACTCGCTCGAATCCGCCGGCACCATCGGCGGCCTGCTGGCCGTGCACCAGGCCCAGGTCGGCGGCGGAGCCGGCAGTGGCGGGCTGGATGGCGGCGATTACGTTTACACGCACGACGCCAACGGCAACGTCGGCCAGGTGATAAACTGGTCTCAGGACGTGACGAGCCCGCCCAGCTATGGGTGGGATGCCAGCCGGCTGGCGGCTCATTACGAATACGCCCCGTTCGGCGGCGTGCTGTCGCAATCCGGCTCTTACGCCGCCGCGAACCCGTTCCGCTTCAGCACGAAGTACTGGGACGACGAAACCGGCCTCGGCAACTGGCTCTACCGCTACTACAGCCCCACGCTCGGTAGGTGGATATCGAGGGATCCGATCGGGGAAGCGGGTGACACTAACTTGTACTCTTATGCTCGTAACAACGCTATTGGTGGGTTCGATGCCCTGGGACACAAGTCGTTGGCGGTGGATTTCAGTTGGCTGATTCCGGTCGTTCCCCACCGTTGCAGCGACGCGTGTGTGCTGACGAGCACTAAGAAACACGATGCCGCCATGTGCTTGCTCTACAACCCTGGCCTTGAGATGGACAATTTCGAGGCCAAGTATCGCAGACCGTTGCGCTTACAATTCGAAAAGTGGCTCGCATCCAATGCACCAGCACGGAAACTCCAGGGTAAGGGTGTCAGTTGTACCGGCGTATGTACGTATTGTGGCTGGATACCCTACAACCCGCTCGGTGGGATTAGTATCTACACTATGCAGCTTCCGTGCTTATCGACTGTAAAGCATGGCCCCCTAGAGTACAGAGAGAGTCTTAGGCAAGACCCAGCGTGGATTGCCGGAGCGGTCTTGGTCTATCCGCGGTTTGTGCAACGTCTGCCCTCTGGCCCTGCGTCGCGAGCAAAGGCAGTAATGTGCTGGATCACCAAGATTTGGCTTACTTGCGACTGCCCATGGTAACGCGACACGGACTGTTCATCATTCTTCTGGCAGCAGCGATGCACTTGTTCTTGGTCGGTGATGCTGCTGTCTGGCTGATGAACCGGGATCCATTCTACTTCACGGATCCATGGTACGCAGCTGTTTTCTGGAGCAGATTCTCATTGGCCGGCCCAGTCAACTTGCTTGCGCTAATCATGGCTCTATTGGGCGTGCACACCAGCACAGACCCCTTGCGAATTATACGACGCTCCGTGGCGGTGCTTGGGATCACGGGAACGCTCATCGGTGCTATCGCCTTCTGTTGGGTATGGCACACAGGATCGCATCGACCGATAGACGCCCGAGTAGCCCGGGCATTGATAGTCGGTTCCGGGGAAGGCGCGTGTGTTCTCGTAGCAATTTTCGTATACTGGATCGCGATGAGAGCATCCAGCTTGTGGCACGCTGGTCTCGGCTACGACCCGCGATTTGGATTGCGCCTCGCTCGATCCGTGTTCTTAGCCATTGCTATAGAGGCTATACTCGCCAACCCAGAATACATAACCCTCTTTCAGTCGTGGGCCGTGTGTCTGTCACTGTTTGGCGACGCCTTTGCGTGGTCACCGGCCGGATTACAAGGCATAGATGCCGTGAGGTTCTTGCTCTGGCGCGTGACGTACTTGGCCTTGCTGATAGGCCCTGCGTTTTTCAGCGGTAGATCTCTGCGGCACCAGGCCGCGATATTCGCAGGATTGGCGATTTTGTACTTCAGTGTGTTTGCCTTCGACGTGGTGCTTGAGACCTTCTTGGACGCGAGATCAGCGGTGGTAACTGTTCTCTGGAGTATCGGTCCAGTTACGCTACTGAGCGTAGCAACTTGGTATAACTGGGCGCTGATCAGGCTACTGCTGACCGGGCACGTTGACTTCGAGGTGGGTTTTTGTCCCGCGTGCGGGTATTCCTTAACCGGCCTCAGGTCGTCACGATGTCCCGAGTGCGGCTATTGCCTGCCTCGCAGGCGCCGATCGTCCACGAGGGGGAAAACAACAACGGACAACCGGATGGGACAGCCACCAATTATTTGATAGGCGACCTAGTATCCATAGCATCTCTGTAAGCGCCGTCGTGGCCGGCTCTCGCATCCTTCCGGGGCGCCGCTGCTATAGGTCGACGATCAGAAGGTCGAGTTCGTTTACGACTATCGTAAGCGTCCGGTGAAGCCCGTCTTCAATCCGCCGCCCACGACGGTGACGTCCTGATGTGCGTAGGCGGTCGGTAGCGAGTAGCTGTTGCGATCGAAGCGGACCAGTGACAACGAATCGGCCTGACCATGGGCCACGCGGCGGGCTTCGAATGGCTGCTTGGGCAGGTCCCGCAGCGTCGGCCGCTCTTCCTCGAGCCGCACCGCCTTGATGGCGGTTTGTCCCCACAGCCGTCGCTCCAGATCGGCCCGGCACCCGGCCGGTCGGCCAGGGCGCTGCACTTTTCAACCGGCGTTCACAGGCGACGATACACGCCGCGGCCCCTCCTGGCAGGGACTCTGGCTGGATGGGCGGTTGACCGGTCGCAGCGGGTCGTGTAATTTGAATATCTGATATTCAAACTGCATGGGAGCTCCGGATGATAGTGCGACACTTGGCGAGAACGCTTAAGAACGCCGCCCGGGACTATCCCGTGGTCACGCTGACTGGTCCGCGGCAGTCGGGCAAGACCACGCTGGTGCGGGCGGCGTTTCCGCGACACCGATACGCCTCACTCGAAGATCCTGACGCACGGGCGTTTGCAATCAGCGACCCCCGCGGCTTCCTGCGGCAGTTCCGTGGACGTGTCATCCTCGATGAGGTCCAGCGGGCGCCAGACTTGTTCTCGTACATTCAGGGAATCGTGGACGAGGCCGATCGGCCCGGACACTTCATTCTGACTGGCTCACAGAACTTCCTGTTGCTGACACGCATAAGTCAATCGCTGGCCGGGCGCTGCGCGGTGCTGCGGCTGCTTCCCTTCAGTCGATCCGAGCTCATTGGTCGCTCGCTCCGCGACATTGCGACACTCCGTCCGCCGGGAAAGCGCCCGACATCGGTAGCGGCGCCCCCGATGAAAGAATTGTTTCAGACGCTGTTCACGGGCGGGTTTCCGCGAATCCACGACAAGGGACTGGCGCCGCAGAATTGGCTGGCCAACTATTACCAGACCTACCTCGAGCGTGACGTGCGCGACGTGCTCAACGTCGGCGACATCGAGGGCTTCGGGCGGTTTGTTCGTTTGTGCGCGGGGCGCAGTGGCCAACTGCTCAACGCGTCGTCGCTCGCCGCGGACGCAGGCATCTCACACACCACGGCCCGGCGCTGGCTTTCGATCCTCGAGGCGAGCTTTGTAATCCACCTACTCCGTCCCCATCATCGGAACTTCAACAAGCGCCTCGTGAAATCCCCCAAGCTCTATTTCATCGACACGGGTCTCCTTTGCTATTTGCTGCGCATTCGGACGCCAGACGACTTGATCACTCATTCGGCCCGCGGGGCAATCTTCGAAACCTGGGTCGTGTCGGAGGCTCTGAAGAACTACTTCAATCTAGGTGTTGAGCCGGACATTTACTTCTGGCGAGATTCGGCCGGGCATGAAGTGGACTTGTTGATCGACCAAGGCTCCGCACTGCGCCCCGTCGAGATCAAGTCCGGACAGACCATCGCGAGCGATTTCTTCGCCGCGCTCGAGCATTGGCGCCAAATCGCCGGGGACGCCGCGGGCCACCCCGGCCTTGTTTACGGCGGCGACGCGTCATACACGCGCAGCGGCGTATCGGTTCTGTCGTGGGCAGATTGGGGATAGCCCGCCGAGTTCTGTATCCCCTCCACTCGTTTCCGAAGCTCCGGATTTCTGCTCACGCACACTCCCCCACCCCCTGACATGCCACTTCGCACCGGAACCCTACGACTCGGCCACAAACGCTCTACACTCCCGCAACTGCCCGCGGATGGTCTCGACCAGTTCCCGGCGGTTGATCGGCTTCGACGCATACTCACTGCAACCCGCGTCGAGACACCTTTGCCTATCCTCCGCCATCGCATGCGCGGTCAACGCGATCACCGGCCCATCGTACCCCTGCTCACGCAGCGTCCGCGTGGCCGCGTAGCCATCCATCACCGGCATCTGCATGTCCATCACGATCACGTCGAATGATTCGCCCCCCTCATTCGCCCCCAGAACCGCCTCAACAGCAAGCTGCCCATTCTCCACTACCGTTACATCCGCACCAGCCTTCCTCAGCACATGAGCAATGAGACGCTGGTTATCGGGACCGTCTTCGGCCAGAAGAACTCGACAATTCAGACCTTCGTTGACTGTCGGATTCGCATCCGTTCCGTTTTCAATGAATCTTGTAACGACCGCCGACGCCGGATCAGAAAGCATCTTCACATCTGCAAGCGACCCCGTGGCCACCGTCAGCACCATCCGCGTGCCTTCCCCCGGCTTCGTCTCGGCGATGAAGATCTCTCCACCCAACAACTCAACCAGCCGCTTACTGATGGCCAGCCCCAGGCCGGTTCCGCCAAAACGCCTCGTCGTCGACGTGTCAGCCTGGGTAAATGGTTGAAAGAGCTTGCCCGCCTGCTGAGGAGTCATGCCAATACCCGTATCCACAACCTCGAACTGTAAGACCGGCGGCGAACCTTCGACCTCGACAAAACGAGTGACCAGACGCACCCCACCGACTTCCGTGAACTTCACGGCATTGCCAACCAGGTTCATCAGAACCTGGCGAAGCCGGGTCGGGTCCGTATGAATCATCTCAGGGATCGGCCCATCGAATTCCAGATCAAAGCTCAGCCCCTTCGCCTCGCCCCGAACGCGCGCCAGCGAAGCAACCTGCGCGAGAATCTCGCACGGCGACGTGTGAATACGCTCAACCTCGAGCCGGCCCGCTTCGACCTTCGACAGGTCGAGAATGTCGTTGATGATGTTGAGCAGATGCTGGCTGTTGGCTGTAACTGTGCCCACGTGTTCCCGGCAATGCACGCGCGTTCCACAAGTAACGTGCTCTTCGCACATGTCACATCCGACTATTTCGCTGCTCAGCAACTCCGAAAACCCGAGAATCGCTGTCAGCGGAGTGCGAATCTCGTGGCTCATGTTCGCCAGGAATTCGCTCTTGGCTCGATTGGCCTCCTCCGCAAGTTCCTTGGCAATCCGCAATTGCTCTTCCCCCCGTTTGCGATCACTAATGTCGACGAAGCTGTCAATCAGGAATTCGTGGCCGTCCAGCATCAACGGAGTAACAGTCTTGAGCACGGGCAACTTCGCGCCCTTTGCCGTTAACAGGACATGTTCCTTGTTCTCGATCGACTGCCCCAGATCGGTAACCGGACAGCACCCTACCTCAGCGGGGCAAATGAACTTGTGACAGGTTCGGCCAACGACCTCCTCCTTCGGCACTTCGATCATCCGCAGCGCCGCTGGGTTGGCTTCCACAATCTCATGGGTCTCCGCATCCACGATCACAATGCCGGCCTGAACCGTGTTGAGGATGGTCTGGAGCCGCTGCTCACTCTGCCGTAGACGCGCCTCGTCTTCCTTGCGACCGGTTACGTCGCGAATCATAGCGACGGCAACGGGGCCATCCGTGCCTTCATAGCCTGAAAGCGAAAGCTCGACCGGAAACTCAGTCCCATCCTTTCGCAGCGCCGTCAGTTCGATCGTCTGGCCAACAGCCGCTCCGGTCCCCGTCCTCGCAAACTTAATCAGACCTTCTCGCTTCGCCGCGTGATATTGAGGAGGAACAACCGTCTCCATCAGGTTCCGACCGACGATCTCGTCAACCGTGAATCCGAACACGCGCTCCGCCGCAGCGTTCCAGAAACGAACAACACCGGTGGCATCCGCTGTGACAATCGCGTCGCGCGCCGTCTCGGCAATGGCCCGATGACGTGCTTCCGACTCTCGCAGCTTCCGCTCCGCCAGTTGACGCTCCGTAACGTCCAGCGCCAAGCAGACAATGCCGCGAATCCGGCCCGCGTCACCCCGCATGACAGAGCCCGAAATGAGTACCGGAATCTCCGCGCCGCTCTTGGTTACCAAAGACCTCGCGATGTTGCTGACCGAGCCCTCATTTATCAACCGGCTCAACACGGCGCTCTCGACCGGTAACTCACCGTCGGACAGAACAAAGGGCCTCGTACCTGCCACTTCCTGGAACAGCACGCTGGCAGGTCGCCCAATCAACTCGCTCTCGGAATACCCAAGAGCCTCGCAGGTTGCCTGGTTGACCGTATTGATCTTCCCATCCGGCGAAACGACGATCAGCATATCTACCATCGATTGGATGATCTTCGCGTTGTAAGCGGTAGCCTCCCGCAACTTCTCTTCGGCACGCTTACGCGCCGTGATATCCCGAGACAAACCGAGCACAAACATTTGTCCGCGCAGCTCAATGAGACTCACGCATACTTCCGCCGAAAGCAGCGCGCCATCCTTGGTTACGTGTCTGACTTCAATAATAAGGGGCTCACCCGGGCGCATTCGCCTCCAAAAAGCCCCTCCCTCTTCCCTCTCGACGTAGTCCGGATCCAGATCGCTGACGTTCATCCGGAGCAGTTCATCACGCGTATAGCCGTACGTTTCGCATGTACGAGCGTTTACGTCCAATATGTTCCCATCGAGGTCGTGCAGCAACAGGCAGTCGGCCGCCTGCTGAACCACGGCCCGGTACTTCTCCTCACTCTCCTGCAAACGCTGCCCTATCTGAGCCTTCAGAACCTCATAGAGATAGATCAGGCTCAGCATGAGCACGATCAGGCTGATTGAGCTCAAAAGATAAAGCAGTTCGTTCTCGTCGTGGGTCAGATCGTCCACGAAGGGAAACCCACCCAGGTGAAGCCCGCAGATAGCGCAGAGCGATAGTATCGTCGCACACATCCAGACAAACGCGGACCTTCGTCCCGCAACGCTCAGCGCGATAATGGGGATTGCTACGTACCAGGAAAGTGCGATTGCCCGATGTTCCCCCTGCCTGCTCGCCAGGATCGTAAGCGTGCCAAACAGCGTTAGCGCCAATACGTTTCCGACGATCAGCAGCGATCCCGTACGACGCAAAAGAAAGAGGTCGCCAAGCCCAACCACCGCCGCCAACATCAGCGTCACGCTGCTGACGCTGCTACCCAGCCACGAAAACACCATGGCATACGCAAGCGCGAGCCCGGACAGAACAAGTATCAGCGCCACAGCGGCCCTTGCACGCCGCAGAGCGTCCAGATCGTAACTTTCTATGTTCTGCGGCATGAGCCACGAAAACGCAGCGCGCATCGCGGATGAAAGCCGGTCTCTGAACCGCCATTCGCCAGATGCGCTCTTCACAATCACCACTCCAGGCCAAAGCCCACTATCAGACTACGTCGCGTTTACTCATTCTTCCTCCGTACGTAGTCACCGCCTAACAGAACGCCGCTGCACCCGGCTCCACCTACCCAGTTCACGAACCCAGGAACACACACCGAAGACCATGGGCATCGCTCACGCAAGTCGGGCGCATCCAATCGCACCGGACCCGTGTCCCGGAACATCCGAAACAGCTTCCTATCCTCCCCAGCAGTCGCCAGCCTCGGGTCCCGAAACTGCATCCGCCGACCGAATTGACTCGCCCTACAAACATCGGCACATTCGTTATGCCCCCCCACAACGCAACCCCCATACATCCCCCCCCATTGCGAACGAATTCGCCTTATCATATACACTAGACACAGCCCCCCCAACGCTAACACCCGTAGTATTGCCCCCGCAATCCAATCCCCTCAAGCTTCCATAGATCCCATAAAACACGCAATCCAGCACTCTATCACACGATTACCAACTACATAGCATTGCCCATTTCGATACCTCTTGCGGCCACCATAACTGCACGTCGTCCTATAACAGAAATCCCAACGGCAGGCAGCAACACGACCCCACTGTGATTTGACTCTCGACGGGCAAATCGCACACTTGGAAATGAGTGCTCCAACGAAGATCGAGGTCAATCGGTCATACCGGAGAGACGCATGTCACGCCCGAGAATACTGATCGCCGACGATAACCCCCACGTACGAAAAGCCTTACGCGTGAGACTCACCGCTATGGGCTACCGCGTCACCGAGACCGCCGACGGCCTCGGGGTCCTTCGCGAATGCCCGAAAGGACGCTTTGCCGCTGTCATACTAGACCACGAAATGCCCAGTGGCGACGGCCGGTCAATTGCATAGGTCCTCCGCAGCGAAAGCGACGTCCCGATCGTGTTTCTCTCCGGCCACGATCGCGAGGAATTCCGCTCCATCGTGATGCGACTGCCAAACGTGTACTACCTCCCTAAGCCACTGGATGATCACAAGCTCTCAACTCTGCTGTCGTCCCTTGTCGGCACCACGCCAGCCCTGGCCTGCCGCCCTCTCGACTTGCTATCGAGTTCTCAATAGCCCCTGATTCAGTCACAAATCGCCCCCTCGACCGCAAATACAACATAATTCGCTACAAACACAGCACTTACGCACCAGACGCCGAACCCCAAGACTTCACGCCCTGGGTCCGACGTCTATGGTGCCACGCGGCCACTCCCTTCACCAACCAAAGTCAGCCTGTCACTCCCACCCCCGACTCAACCGTTGCTGCCCGTAAACGCAGCCTGGAATCGGAGGAAGTCACTCTGATCCACGTCGCCGTCAGCGTCCCCGTCGAACGCGTCCAGACAGTCCTGCACCGTAACGCCCGGGAGAGTGGGGGTCGGGCTCATGTTCGGCCCCGCGGCGCAGTCCTCGAAGTAGGCGAAGTCATCCATATCAACTGCACAATCCAGCGTGATGTCGCCGAAACCCGCCAATGCGATCAACACTGACACCGGCGTGTAGCTGACACAGTACCGATCGTCCGCCGTAACGGAGCTGAACTCGCCGCTCACCGCACCGGCGGAGACTATCTCAAACACGTCACCGGGCTGCGGCGTAAACCCGTTCACCGCAGTGATGACAAGTTCACCATCCAGAACGGCACTGCCCGTTACATTCAGAACGCAGTAGCCGTCACCCGACGTTGTACCGCCCAGTTCCACTTCGAGCATGCCATCCACCTGCTGCTCGTAGTCGCCCTGGACATGTAGGATTCCGATCACGATGTCGTCGTTGATTGTGCCGCCGGGAAAGACCCCACCCTGGCTGTTGATCACGGAGCCGACGATCGTCCCCGTCCCGCCGAGTTGTGCACCAGCGCCCAGGTGGAGTTCGCCGGCAGGCACGGTCGCCGGGTCCACGCCGAGCGCAACGCGGCCGTCGCCGATAGTGACGTTCGCAGCGCCAGCGCGTCCAACGAGCAACGTCGTCGCTTCAAACGTCGAACCGCTGCCGCTAAGCGCGATTGTCCCGCTGGAGCCGGCCTGGAGCCCGACGAAACAGGCGGAATTGAGCTCGAATTGGCCGCCGTTCGCGATGTTCAGCGCAGCGCTTCCACCGTCACCGAGTTTGCTGGGATAGACGCTGTCACTTTCGTACCTGGAGCCAGCTCCGTCCACGGTGACGATGGCGCTGGCACCCGCCTGCGAACCCGCGAACAGCTCTCCTTCGGAGTATGCCTGCGAACCGCCGAGAACGCTCAGGGCACCCTGCCCGCTGTTGCCAACGATGATGGGGGCGTGGTCGGCACTCAGCAGGCTGCCGCCGTCCACGGTCACAGTCCCGTCGGAGTCGGCAATGTCGCCGACGATGATCCAGCCGGAGTAATCGCTGGTGCTGACCGTGGCCCCACCGGTGACCTGCACCGAGCCGGTGCCCCAGTAGCCGATCCGCGCGCCCTCGGTCGCCGTCAGCGTCGAACCGGGCCCATCGACGGTTACCTCGCCATCACCACTGTCCGCCACGCCGACCTCAATCCATTGCGCCGTGGCGGTGGCCTGCTGTTGGATCGTCAGGCTTCCGTCACCCTGGTTGCCGACCCGCATGCCCGCTGTGGCAACGCTGGCGCCGTTGGCGATGGTGCAGGTGCCCTGGCCGTCCCAGCCGATGGTCAGGGTATCGTCAATTGTCGCCACGGAGTCGGCGTCGCTGACGCTGAACTCGCCGATGCCGGTCGGGTAGCCGCCGACGATGATCTGATTGGCGTCGATCGCACCGCCCGCACTCACCGCCAGCGTCCCACTCCCCTGATAACCAATCTCGATTTGGGTCGTAGCTTCAAGCTGCGAACCGCTGCCGGCAACAGAGATGTCGCCGCTGGCCGTTTCGGCCAAGCCGACGAACATCTGGTCGGCGCGGGCGGCCCCGCCGTTGAGGATACTGAGCGTTCCATTACCACCGTCGCCGACACTGAGGGAGTTGTCGGTCGTCAGTGACGAACCAGCGTCGGTAACGGTGACCTCGCCCGTCGAGGTATCGAACCAGCCGATTCTGATCGTGTTCGGAGCATCAACGCTGCCACCGTCCGCGATTGTCAGCGCCGCAGTTCCACTGAGTCCAACGTTCAACGTGTTGCCCACGTCCAGCGTCGAGTCGGCACCGGTGATGGTGACGTCGCCGTCGCCAGGCGTGCTGTAGCCCAGATCAACGTTCTCGACCTGCACCGTCGAACCGCCGCTGACGGTCAATGTGCCGACCGCCTGATCGCCGACCCCCAGCGCGGCTCCAATCGCCGACAGGCTGGCGCCATTGCTGAACGTCGCAGCGCCCGGACCGAAGTAGCCGATGCGCATCAATTCGTCGACAACAAGCTGAGATGAAGCACCGGACACGTTCAGCGTTCCATCACTTGTTGCGGAGGAGCCAACATTGATCTCACGGGCGTCGAGGGTGCCACCTTTAAGCACATTGGCGCTGCCGTGCCCACCATCGCCGACGTACACGATGTTGTCCGTCGTCACCAACGATCCAGCATCCCTGACCGTCAGTTCTCCAGTGCTGGGCTCGAACCAACCGACGCGAATCGTGTTCAGCACATCGACCGCACCACCGTCGGCGATCGTCAGCTCGGCCATGCCGTTGTGCCCAAGGCTTATCGCGTTGCCCACGTCCAGCGTGGAACTCGCACCAGTGATGGTCAGGGAACCGTCGCCGGTCGCGCCCACGCCCAGATCGACGACTTCCGTCTGCACTGACGAGCCGCCGCTAACGATCATCGTGCCGGCGGCCTGGTTTCCAACCACCAGCCCGGCGCCAGACGCGGAAACGACCGATCCGTTGCTGATCGTCGCGTTACCGGTGCCTCCCTGGCCAACTCGCATGTTGCTCGACACTACCAGCTCAGACGCATCGTCCACGTTCAGCGTTCCCTCGCCGGTGGCATTCAGGCCGACATACACCTCAGGGACCTCGATCGACCCGCCGCTGAGCACATCGGCGTGCCCCTGACCGCTGTCACCAACGATCAGCGAACCGTTCAACAGAAAACTCGAATTCGCATCGGTTACGGTGAGTTCGCCGGTGCTGCCTTCAAACCACGCCACGCGAGCGATCAACTCGACGCTGGCACTGCCAGCCTGCTCAATCGTGAATTCGCCATGGCCGTAGAGCCCGACGTTCAACGAGTTGGACACGTCGAACGACGCGTCCGCACCGCGAACGGTCATGGTGCCATCACCCGCCGCGCCATTCCCAATGGTCCCGTGCACAGTACCGACCGAACCGCCATCCCGCACAAGAGCGGTGGCAGCGCCCTCGTGCCCGACAATGATGTGGTCAGTCAGTGTCAGCGACGAATCCGTCCCATAAACCTCCAATGATCCCTGGTTACCCAGCGCGTGTCCTCCCAATATTGACCGGAAGGCGGTAACCGCGGCACCGTCATGGATAACGACGCTTCCATCACCATCATTAGCCACGCCCAGCGAGTCGGCGAGAGTGACCGTCATCCCCGCGCCGACGTCGAGCAGACCGTTCGCACCTTCCCACAGGCCGATGTCGATCGTCTCTGCTTCCAGGGTTCCGTCCGTCAACCACAAGCTGCCTATCTGCCCCGTTCCTTCGCTGACCACCAAGGCGCGCCCGGCCAGGCTAAGCGTATAGGTACTCCCCTCCAGGTCCATGTCCACCGCGTCATTGCGCACCAGACACACGCTGTTGGTGATGTTTGCACTCGCGGGGAACAACACGGTGTATGCCGTGGTTTCACCCAGATCGAAGATCGCCGTGTCACTGGCCCCCGGCACGGTCAGTGGACTCCAGTTGGCAGCGACGTTGAATACGCCGCCCAACGGCTCGTCCCAGAAAATCTCATCCGCCATGACAGGCTGCCCCGCGAGTGTCACCAACCCCAATATCACGAGGAGTGCATACTCCACCCGCGCGCCGTGCGTTTCGTTCCTGCCCGTTCGCATACCTTTTCCTCCTATGGGTGCGTGACTCCCTCGCGGAATCACGGCCTAATGGGCTAACTTCCAGCAAATCGCTTCTAACGGCCCTACCCGACATCAACTCTCGCTCGCCCAACCCCTATCGGACCCGCGTACCGGCGGCGATGCAGTCTGTCATCCCGCCACCTTCTCAAGCGGGCTCTGATCCGATGCGTGACGCAGGCCAGACGTTTTTTTACCCCCGGCGTACCGCCACTACCCAGCAACTCCTGAGCTTGGCACATGTGGGCAGATTGCAGGGGCGGGAGAACGAACTGAACATGCGTATTATCGGGTGTAACCCGGGTTCGGACCGACCTCAGGGAATCGGTTGTTCAGCTCCAGACGCTGCCACCCAGCCCGGCCACTGCGGATCAGCCTGCACCCGGGCCATCAGCACCTGGGCGAAGCGATAGTCAATGTAGATGAACACCCCCGTGTCCAGGCAGATTTGCAGATACTCGCGGCCCGCGGCACGGTCTCCACGAGCGAATTCTCGCATCGCAATGATGAACGCGGCCTCGCAACGAACACCCGGACACTCCCGCGCCTTCTCCAGAAACGCCTCCGCGTCAATCTCACCCAGCAAGTAGGCCAGTGTATCGAACCCATCACGTTCCGCTGTCGGCGTGCTTCGCCAATCAAGCATCAAACGCGCCCGCAATCCCTGAACAGCGCCAGCCGTTTCCGCCGGCGCACCGAGCAGTTCGAGAAACGCGGCAGACGTCACCAGCCCGATCAGATTGCCCGCCTGCTCTGCCACACACGCCCGACACACCGCCCGGGCTTCTTCAAGACGCCCCAATTCCGCCAGCAAAAGCGCCTTCTGCAACGGCAACGGGAAAAAACCCGGCAGATCCTCGCTGGCCGGAGTCACGCATTCGAGCGCCTCTTCCAACGCGCCCTGCGCGTGCAACGAAATCGCCAGTTGATGCACGATGCCCGGGTGCTTCGCGCCGGTGGAACGGCGGTCGGCTTCCAGAGCCCGTTCAAAACACTCTACCGCCCGGGCGTAGTCGCCAACGTAGCGCCAGTAGACGCCTTCGCGATTCAGCCCACCGACTTCGTTCGGATCTTGTAGCTCGCGGGCGCGGGCGAAACCCTGCCGGCTGTTCGCCAGCGACGACGCTGCAAATTCACGCAGATCGGGCTGGGTCGCTGCATGCGCCGCGGCAAACATCCATCCCGTGGCCCGCGCCGCATAGGCACTCGCCGATTCTGCCGCAAACACCACCCACGCACTGAAGTCATCCAGCATCGGTTGTAACTGCGTCCGATCCCCCTGCGTAAGCAGCAGGTTTCCGCGATGGTGAGCACGCACACTGATGGCAGGCGTGAAGTCAACCCGCATCGCGATCGCGCGGTTGTATGACTCGAGCGCCCCGGGATCCTGGACTTTCGCCTGCGCGAGCCCCCTCAGCAACCAGCCGAGAGCCGAATCGATACGGCGACCCACGTTGGCCTCAAAGAAGCGCTCTCCGTTGCTCGTGTCGGCCACGGAGTAGTACGCAAACGACAACGCGTAGCACACCTCAACCTGCTCCGGGTCTCGTCTATACGCCTCAAGCAACGGCGGAATAGCGAGCTGCGGCTGACCATTGAGCAGCGGCCCCAGCCCGCGGTACAAAAAGAGCTGCGCCGAGTCGCCCCCCAATGACTTAACCTCGTCCAGCAATTCCGACGCCCCTTTCAGGTCATGATGGAACAGCAACGCATCGAATGCCTCCTCCAGGCATTGCTGCCTCTTGGCCTCGCGGAGGCGTCCCATGAGCACCCCCGTCGTCAGAACCAGTGCCAATACGATCAGCACTGCCAGCGTATACCACCGATGCCGCGACAGGAATCGCACAGCCTTTACCGCCAGCGGTGTGCGCCGCGCGTGGATCGGGTCACCCGCAACGAAACGTCGGCAATCCTCCGCCACCGCCGCCGCACACGAATACCGCCTGTCCGGGTCCTTCTCCATGCACTTGACGACAATCGTCTCCAGATCACGCGGGATCGCGCGGTTCCGTTGACGGAGCGATATGGTGTTGGTGAAAGCAATCCGATTGAGCACGACGTCCCGGTCGCTGCCCTCAAACGCGGGTTCGAACGTGAGCAGTTCATAAAGCGTCGCGCCGAGAGAGTAAACGTCGGTTCGCTCGTCAAGCTCACCCGTACTGCCACGCGCCTGTTCCGGCGACATGTAACGCGCCGTCCCCACCACGTCGCCGGAAATCGTCAGCGAACTCAAGGCATCACCCCGGGCCAGCCCAAAATCAGTAATCCACACGTTGCCGCGCGCATCCAGAAGCAGGTTCGACGGCTTGATATCGCGATGAATTACGCCCCGTTCATGCGCGTGCGCCAAGGCGTCCGCAATCTGCTGCCCCCACGACGCCACACGCCTGAAATGCTCACGACCCGGCTGAACACCAGCATCCCGAAGCTCGGCGAGACGCTCTGCCAGCGTACAGCCCTCAACATACTGCATCGCGTAGTAGTGAATGCCACGCTCCTCGCCGACGGCATACACTGGAACGATGTTGGCATGCTGCAATCGCCCCGCCATCGCGGCTTCACGCGCAAAACGTTCCAAGGCGGTATCCGACAATAGCGTCCCCGCCGGAAGAACTTTCAACGCCACCCGCCGACCCATGGACGTTTGAATCGCATCGTAAACGACGCCCATGCCCCCCCGGCCAATCTCCCGCTGAATCCGATACTCCCCCAGCATCTCATGCCGCCGCAGACCCACGGCATTCAGACTCCGGCTCGTCGCTTCCACGAAGTCGAGCGTCCTGAAAACCCCACGCAGGGCGTCGGCCAGATCGGGATGCGCCGCCATGTAGGCCTGCTGATCGGGGGTTTCGCCGGCGGCCAGCTCCTCCAGGTAACCCTCCAGGATGTCCTCCAGCGTAGCGCCGGCCTCCCCCGGCGGTCGCTGCTCCGGAACAACATCGTCGGCGGGCGTTTCAGACGGCATGTCCCAGAAGCTCTCGCAGCCGAATCAGTGCCCGTGCACACAGGCTGCGCACGGCACGGTCCGAACGCCCCATTCGCTCCGCAGTCTCAGCAACATCCATCTGACTGAAGTAACGTAACTGGATCACCTCACGCTGGTCGGCCGACAGCCGTTCCAGAGCCCCACGAAGCAGCTCGACCCGATCCGCACCGACGGCTGCCTCAGATGGCGTCCCGCCTGATTTCGCGACGGCGTCCAGAAGCCGCCCCATCGACGCGTCGACACCCAGGTCCGCAATCCGCACTTCATCACGACGCTTCAACGTCTGAAACGCCTTGCGGTCCGCGTCGCAGATCCGATTAACCGCGATCCGACGCAGCCACGCAAAAAAACTGTCATGCCCCTGATCAACAAACTGCTCGATATTACGCACAGCATCCAGAAGTACTTGCTGTATCACGTCTTGCGACTCCAGCCGCTGCCGCAGCCGGCGCCCCAGCTCCATACGCACGAACTCCAGCAGACGCTCAGCATGCATCTGCACCAGCTCTTCCAGCGCAGATTCGTCACGTCCCCTCGCTCGTTCAATCAGATCCTGCAATCGGTTCGGTTCCACGTCACGCACAGATCACCTCCCACTACCATAAGCGGGCAAACCACGCGTGCGCCTCATCCTGTAAATCCGGCACGAATTCGACAACTACCAACTATAGGCAATGATGACCCCCGGCGCCAAACATCAAACCACCCAGGTACCTCCCCCAATCCCCCGCGGAGACGATCCCCAAACCGGCTTCAGCCCCCGCTGATGAGCCGCGCCGCAGCAGCAAAATCGTGCAGATCAACGTCTTCGTCACCATCCTGATCGCCACACTCCGGGGCTGCCAGCTCACAGCCGGACGGACAGGCGGCAACCTCCGGCCCGACCAAACACGGCAGCAGATCAAGGGCGTCCTGTGCGTCAACGAAACCATCCCCGTTCAGGTCGCCGGGCAGCGCCGGGGGTTGCCAGATGAACGTCACAACAGAGCGGCCGACAAGCCGGTAGGAGACATACTCGCCATCACGCAGCAGGTCGAACCACGTCGAACCCGAGTTCGGATTCAGCGCGACCAGCACTTCGGACTTATCGGGATTGCGAAAGGCAACCGTTTCGAGCGTGCCGGCCAGCGAATCCGAAGCGATGCGCTGCGCACCGGGGCGCACAAACTTCGCCGCGTGGGCCAGAATGTAATACTCAACGTTGCGTGTCACCTGGCTCGTAGCCGTATTGATCGTCACGACGCCCCGGCACGTGTCGCAGCCACCCGGCAGGTGCGGCCCATAATCCTGATTAAGGGCAAGATTCCAGTACACGACGGAGCGAGCCCAGTTGCGCGTCGCGCCGATGATGATGTTCTGAAAGTGCCAGACGAGATTGTCGCCGAAGTTCGTTGACCACTCTCCGCCGGAAATCTCGGTGAAGTGAATCTCCTTATCGGGAACGTAGTTGTGCACGAGCGACTGGTTGGCAACGTCGCCGGCGTAGCCGTGGAACGAACTGCCGGCAGCATATTGCCCCGCTTCCGGATCGTTCAGCACAACGATGGCGTAGTTCCATTCATCCCAATTGTGGTCGTAGATGAGAATCTTCGTGTCCAGGTCGGACGCGACAATCGCCGGCCCAAGATAATCACCGACAAAAGCACTCTGCGTGTAGGTTGGCATACCCATCGTCGGATAGGCCGTGCTGTCGTTCAGCGGCTCGTTCTGCGGCGTAATGGCGTAGATGGGCACGCCAGCCGCCTCATAATCCTGCACAAACCGCACAAAATACTGCGCGTAGGTAGCGTAGTAGCTCGTGTCGAACGACCCGCCATAGAGCGACTCCGAAGTCTTCATCCAGGCCGGCGGGCTCCAGGGCGACGCAATCAGCTTGAGCTGCGGATTGTAACTACGCGCCAATTGCAGCAGGGGGATGATATAAGCCTCGTCATGACTGATCGAAAACTGGTTGAGTTGCGGATCGGTCTGGCCGGCCGGCATATCATCGTACGTGTAAGCCGACAGGGCAAAATCTGACGCGCCCATCGGTATTCGCACAACGCTGAAACCGAGGCCGGCCGTGGGCGAGAACAACTCCTCGATCAGCGCCGCCGTCTCCGCTGCATCCAACTCGTCATCGATCAGCCAGGCCGACGAATCGGTCAGCGAAGCGCCAAACCCGTCCATCGTCTGATAACGCATGGTCGGATCAACGGTGATCTTCGTGCTATGACTGCCGCTTCCCGTGCTGAACGTCAGCGCAGGCCGCTGACTCAGCAGACTGACCTGATCGCCACGCGTCAGCCATACGTCAACGTCGGTCGCAAGGGCGCTAGTGGCGACGAGGACCAGACAGGCGCCACGGACAATGTGCAGCCAGCGGGACATGCACGCACTCCCAAGGGTCGTGGGGTCGCATCAATTATACCGGCAGCCGGCCGGCAAATTCGCAGATACATCAGCGGCAGCACCGTCCGTCGTTGCGGGCAGCGCTGCCGCTGGTTGCGCCCGATAACACACGCCCCATCAGCCCTCGTACAAACGGGCAAACTGGGCAAAATCAGCCAGATCAACGTCGCTGTCGCTGTCAAAATCGAACGCGTCCAGACACTCCTGGACCGTCGTGGGCGGCGTGGGCGCGGGCGTCACGTCCGGGCCCGCCTCGCAATCCAGCAGCGCTACCACGTCGGGGAAGTCCACGTATCCACTGCCGTCAAAATCGCCCGGCACGATGCTGAGCTCCGTCATGACGGCGGCAAACACGAACACGTTGTGCTGCTCTCCAGTGCTGCCGACGTTGTCGAAAAAGATGATCGGACGAACATAGACCGATCCGGCCACGGCCGTGCCCGTCATGCTGAACGACAAGCCATCGCCCGTACCGCTGGTGATCTGCTCAATCGCCTCTCCCAGCTTGACGTAGTTGTCGTCGCCGTAAAACTCGATGCCGAAGAACAAGTCCGCGTCAAAGCTCTCTTCGATGCGAACATTCAGCAGGTCAAAGCGATAGACGGCCCCGGGCGTCGCGAGGATAGACGGCTGATAGACGCCGCCGTAGTTGCCCGGAGTGTCCGCGAACAAGCTGGCGTGCGGATTGTCGGCACCGAAGTACTCGTTAAAGTCCGCCGCACCATAGGCCGACCAGGCGTCGCCGAAAACCCCGTTGCCGTCGAGATCGGCAAAACCGGGGTTCTTGAGATACAGCTCGCCCGGCTGGGGCACGATGCTCATGTAGGCATCGTGAATAAAAACGTTGGCCTGTTCCTCGAAGAAATACTCCGAATCGACGTTGTCGAAGCGGATGATCGGCCGGACGATTTCCGTGCCCGCAACAGCCGTGCCCTGCACGCTGAAGGTGTTGCCGTCGATCTGCCCCAGGCCCAGTCGCGTCGCCGTATCCAGCAGGACCAGCGATTCGCCCAGCTTGGTGGTATCATCCGCGGCATAGTACTCAAAGCCGGCATACAGATCAGCGGCCCAGTTGGCCTCCACCCGCGTGTTCAGCAGGTCAAGCTGATACGACTCGCCCGCCACGCCGGGGATTGACAACTGGAACACACCACCCGTGTTTTCAAACACGTCGCCGTACAAACTGGCGTGAGCGTTGTTCGGGTCAAACCAGGCGTCAAAGCTGGCGCAACCGAACGCGCCCCAGCCGTCACCCAGCGTCTCGTCTTCGTTAAGATCCTCGAAGCCGGGGTTGTAAAGCAAGTCCACCTGCGGGGCGAGTTGGGTCAATGTGGCCGCAAAAACGAACACGCCGCGCTGCTCGCCGGCCGACTGCACATTGTCAAACTGCAAGATCGGACGAACATAGACAGCGCCGGCCGGCGCGGTGCCCACGATGCCAAAACGCAGCCCGTCGCCGGTCGTACCCGCTCCAATCTGCTGAACAGTCTCGCCCAGCTTGGTGGCATCGTCAGCAGCGTAAAACTCGACACCAAAATAGAGATCCGCGTCGAAGTTCTCCTCGATGCGAACGTTGGTCAGGTCAAAACGGTAGCTCGCTTCCGGCGTCGCCAGAATCGCCTGCTGATAGACACCGCCGAAATTGCCAAGCGTGTCGGCAAAGAGGCTGGCGTGACCATTGTCTGGATCAAAGTAGGCGTTGAAGCCGGCGGCGCCATAGGACGCCCAGTAGTCTCCGACCGCGCCATCTTCATCCACGTCTTCGAAGCCCGCGTTCTTCAGATACTCATCGCCGGGCCCCGGAACAACCCGCAGAAACGTGTCGAAAACAAACACGCTCGCGTCGCTCTGGCCAGAGTAGCCGCCGTTCACGTTCTCGAACAGCACTATCGGCCGCACGAACACCGTGCCCGCGACGGCCGTGCCCTGCATGCTCAGGACGTTGCCGTCAACCTGACCGACCGCCTGCCGCGCCGCAGTATCAATCGGCACAATCGTCTCGCCGAGCTTCGTACCGTCATCGTCGGCGTAGAACTCCAGACCGAAAAGCAAGTCGGCATCCCAGTTCGACTCGATCCGCACGTTCAGCAGCTCGAACTGGTAGGTCACGCCGGGCGCGCCGACGATGCCCTGCTGATAGATACCGCCGTAGTTCCCGGCGTTGTCGCCGTAGAAGTTCGCCGACGGGCTGCCGAAGATATCGCCGAAGCTGGCGGCGCCGTAGCAGCCCCAGCCGTCGCCATACTCCGTATCGCTGTTCAGATCCTCAAAGCGAGGGTTGGTAATCAGATTGGTTTGGCCGAAGGCCAGGGGCGTCATGGCCGCGATGGTGAGCACCACGAGCCCGGTACTGAAGAAGTGCCTGCGCATATCTGAGATCCTCTCCACGTTGCGCGGCCACACGCAGCGCCGCGTCTGACGCATTCGGTCTGCACGGCGCCCGCAGGCGCCGTGCCGGGGCGCGCGGTGTTCCAACTAACCGCGGCGACGCAAAACCAGGGCTGCCAAGGCCAGGGCGACGAGCGCCGCCGGCTCGGGCGTAAGGGTCACGTTATCTGCGAAAAACCACTCATTGCTGCTACTGCTAACAGAGTCGTAGCTGATCACCGGGCGAACATAGGCAGTTCCCGCCGGCGAGGGATTGCCGGTGAGATCGTAGTTGGCCCAGCGCATCCAGTCCTCTTCCTCGTCGCCGTCGCTGATGTACACGTCTGCGGGCGTCAGCGTGATCGAGTCGGCGCCCAGATTCGTGCTGTTGTCCGCCGCGTAATACTCGATGCTGAGCGTCACGTTCGCGTCAAACACCTCCTGGAACCAGAAATCGATGTCCAGGGCGTAGGTGACACCAGCCTCACCGGCAATGTCCCAGTCAAAAATGCCGCCCGAGTTGCCCTCGGTGTTCGCATAGAACGAACAGGAAGCACCCCACCAATCCGGCAGGTTGCCGCCCCAACTCTGGAAATCGACATTCCCCCACTTGCCCCAGGTTCCCGAGCCGGCCGCCGCATCGGTAAAACCAGGATCCTGAATCAAATTCGCCGCCGCCGGCATCGTCGCTACCCAGCCCAGCAACGCCAGGCCCACGACTGCCAATGTCCGTTGTATTCCGTACCTGTGCCTCATTTGCGTACCTCCTCCTTAACAGAGTAATTGAAGCGAACCGTACTAAACTCCTCACTCATCCTGCATCTCGGCCAGCACGGCGGCATCAAACTTCACCGCCGCACCCCGAGGTTCCTCTCGACTCGGATTCACGATGATCAACACACGCAACTCACCACTCGGGGCAATAGCACTTACCGAGAGTCGCGACCAATGACCATCGCTTGCCAGATCCTGCACCGGATATGATCGGCTGGCACAACGCAACAAGCCTGCCGGACCGAACGATTCCAACCGCAATTCCACATCCTGCGCCCCGTGACGCCCCGGCCGGCACACGTCGCGACTGGCATAAACGCGAAACTCGTAGCATCGCCCGGGCATCAACCCGGACACGTCCTGATACATGCCGGAGTTATCGGCCGACGGAATCTGCCAGTGGTGATAGCCGATCAAACACGTCCCATCCCGCGTCGGCTCCCAGCCCGTTTCGCGATTGATCCAATCACCCCACCGGCTCCAACCCCGGGCCTGATCGGCCGCAGAATCCGCCACATCCTCAAACGAGCCGTTCGTCAGGCAATTTGGGCCGCACTGAACGGTCGGTGCGGCGTCGTTATCCAACCGCGCGAAACGAGCACAGGCCGCCGCAACATCGTCCCGCGAATTCACCGCGAGCCCAACATGCACCGCATCCGGTAGCGAAATCGCGCCGTCGAAGCGGACCTGGTGCCAATCCGCTTCGGCGTCGGCGTAAAGCGCAACCAATCGGTCGCCCACACGCTCGATCCCCAGCCCGACCGGGAAGCCCATCGTGCCCAATACACGCTCTTTCGTCATCCCCCCATCCGCACCACGCCACGCCATCAATACGCGACCGTCCGAAAACGCGTGCACAAACGCGTGGGCCGCGTCCGGCCGCGTCGAAGCGCGAATCATCCAACCCGCCTTCGCATAAAGGCTGGCGTCAAACTGCGTAAGCCACACCGTGTGTCGAAAGTCCCCCGCAACATCACGATACACGAATCTGAACGTGTCCTCGTGATCCCAGATATCATTGCCAACGCCGCAGATCGACCACGTCGCCGCCGCTTCACCGGCCGGTATCGCAACCGTGTCACTATGCGCCCGCACATCGACGATCTGCCAATCAACCGGGCATATAGCCGGAGCCGGGCTGACGGTGCCAACCGACTGAGCAAACACCGCAGGAGCGTCACTCGCGTCCTGCGTCAACGCGGCCCGCAACGCCTCATCAACGGCCACCGGCTGCGTCGCCAGCGATCGGAACGCCGCCTCAATCTGCCCGTCGCTCGCGGTGTGCAGATCGGGCAGCGCAAACGGCTCAGCATTCGCCAGCAGCGACCAGCGCCCCGGCGAAATGCCACCCTCGGGCACGATGCGCCGAGCACTCCACATCGTCGCCGCCCAGCCACACTCCGCGAACCGGTCGTAGTACTCGCGCATCAGCTCCGCCTGAGCGCAGAAATCGTGCACGACGTTGAATTCGCCCAGGAGATAGGGCGTGTCCCAGGTGCGCAGCAACGCACAACGGGCCGGAACGACGTCTTCCAGATAATGCCGATGCGTTTCCAGCGTGGGAGTACCATTGCCGTGCAGGCCGGGGTAGCAATGCTCCGTGATGCCGACGTTGTGCCAGCCGCGCTCTTCAGGCGGCCCATAAAACTGAATCCCACGCAACGTACCCGCGACGAAAATCAGCTTGTCCGCGTCGATCTCACGAATCGCAGCGATGAGACGATCGTTCATCGCCGTCAGCGGGCCGCTCATGTCCGCCTGATAGTCGCCCCAGGGCTCGTTCAGCAGGTCATAAGCAACGACCGTCGAATTGTCTCGATAACGCCGGGCAATCTCGCGCCACAGCCAAATCGTCCGCGCCTGGCACCGCTGATCGGTCCACAAGTTGTTCTGGCCGATCTGACCGGTGGTCATATCCCCGCTCTGCCCGCCGGGCGCCCCGTGCAGATCGAGAATAACATACATCCCCGCGTCTTCAGCGAGTGCTATGCCACGGTCGAGCCACTCGAACGCCGCGGGCTTCAGCACTTGCGCCCCGTCGGCACTCGTCAACAACCCGTAATGGAACGGCAATCGAACGACGTTGAAACCAAACGACTTGATCAACGCGAATTCACGGGCACCGAACCAGCTCGCACGATACACATCGAGCAATTCCCTCGCCCGCTCCGGCCCAAACCGTCGTTCCAGCAACCTTACAATATCGTGCTGGTCGCGGAGCTGCCCATCGTTCAGCGCCAGCATCCACGGCTCCAGCAGCAGCCAGTTCCCCAGGTTGCAGCCGCGCAGCACCACCGGCCGCCCTTGCGGATCGACCAGCCGGCTGCCGGCCACGTGCAGCGCCGGCAAGCTGGCGGACGCAGACGCCGCCAGGGCAAACACCGCCGTCACACCGCATAGCAGGTGTTGGCGACGTTCGGAAAATGGGGCCGCGTTGGTTCGCATCAGCGTTCTTTAGGTTGATTCCTGTCGATCCAACCGTCCCAGCCGTGGCTGATAAAACGATTGAGCGGCTCGTCCTCAAATTCCGGCCACGGAGGCAGCGCTTCGGGATCGCCCGTATCGCTCGCCATGTAGTGCTCGTAGCTCACCGGGCTGACGTGACTGTCGACATAGGCGACGTTGATCTCGGGGCGCGACAACTGGTGCGCGAGCTTCTGTTTCTCCCAGTCAAACCACGTGTAGTCATAGAAAACAACCGCCTCAGACGGCAGCTTGACCCGTTCGATCGGCCGCATACGCGCCGAAGAGTTACCGAAGCCGGAGAGGTTGCTATACGACAGCATCGTCTTGTGGCTGTTGTAGCGATAATGAATGGCGGTCGGTTCCAGCAGGAACTGCTCCGTAGCGGTGCGCGCCCGCGACGGACACAGAAACACCTTTGAGAAAGGCGCGTCCGTCGCCTCCGGGTTGTCGGCTAAACGCTGCCCTCCCAGATACGGGATCAGCGCATCCTGTATGAACTCGGCGTCATACATGACCCGGTACGTATGCCAGACGAAGCTACCCGTGTGCACCTTCGCCAGCGGGAAGCACCCCTTGTAGTCGGCCGCGTAGCCGATCACACCCACCATTATCTGCCGCAGATTCGATTGGCACTGGACGCTTTGCGCCTGCTTCTTCGCCCGACTCAGCGACGGCAGCAGAATACTGATCAACAGCGCGATGATCGCGACAACGACCAGCAGCTCGATGAGCGTGAAACCGCGCGCGGCGCGGGTTCGAGTAGCGTACGGCAACTTGCCCATGGCCTACTCCTCCATCGCTGCCTGACCACTGGATGACGCCGGCATCAGCCGCTCTCCAGTTGGCGTGACCCTCACAACCTGAGCCGGCGGCGGCGCGGTCGTCTGGTTGATCTCCAGAAACGCCTCCACCTCCAGCCGGCACGATCCACTCTCCCCGTTACCACCGTGCCCCATCTGCAAATGCCGGCACAGCCACCGCCCCGCCTGCTGCGCCAAATCGGCGGCATTCTGGCACACCGCCGTGAAAATCGGATGCGTCATCTTGCGCAGTCGCTCGTCATCAACGCCAATGACCGAAAATTCCTCCGGCACGCGAATACCAACCTCCAACGCCCGGCGCAACGCACCGATCGTCAACGCCGGATCGGTGAAAAACGCCGCCGTCGGCGGTTCCGGCAACGACAGCAGCCGATTCAACGCCGCCGCCCCACCACCAATCTCCGCCGTCACCGCAATCACCCAATCCGGGTTCGGCTTGATGCCCGCCGCCTGCAACGCTTCGCGATAGCCGCGAATTCGATCACAATGATCCGTATCAAGAATCGTGTTGTGACATACCGCGATCCGCCGATGGCCCAGGTGCAGCAGATGCTCGACCGCAGCCCGGCTCGGCGCCAGAGAATTGCAGCAGACGTAGTTCACCCGCTGATCATCAAAGCGATCGGCGATCACCACGTGCGGAACCCCGTCCTTGCCAATCGCAGAACACAGGTGACGCGTCTCGTCGTCAACCCGGATGATCAAACCCTCAACACCCTTGCGATTAACAAACGTGTTGAAGTTCTCGTCCGGCTTGCGATCGCGAGGATCAATGATGCAAACCTCGTACTGCAGCGACATCGCCGCTCGCATTACGCCCCCCCACACCACCGCGTCATAGCCGCTATACTTGGGCCCCGACGTCTCATTCAGAAACATCAGGCCGATGCGCCCCGTGCGGTTAGCCCGGCGTGGCACCTCGTACCCTCGACGGGTAGCCTCAGCAACCACACGCGCACGAATCTCGCTGCTAACCAGAGGCGAGTTGTTAAGAGAACGCGACACCGTCGCAGGCGATACACCCACGGCATCGGCGATTCCACGTATCGTGGGCCTCAACTGGACTCCTCCTGAAATGACAGTGAAACAGACACAGCCGATTCAACGCCGTTTCAACCCCAGCCTAGCCCTTCCAATGGCTCGTGTCAAGCGAAATCACCGCCAGCATTGTATTCCCAGGTTGCATCGACTATCATGTGTTTCTGAATCAAGCAGAAAACCGTCAGCAGGACTTTCAACATGCCGGAAGCATTCCCAGAAGACTTTTTATGGGGCGTATCAACCTCTGCGTTCCAGATCGAGGGCGCCGCAGACACGCACGGAAAGCCTCCCAGCGTCTGGGACGCACTCTGCGACACCCCGGGGGCAATCGCCCACGCCCACACCGCACAACAAGCCTGCGATCACTACCGCCGCTATCCCGAGGATGTCGCCCTTATGGCCGATCTCGGCGTAAAGGCCTATCGCCTTTCCGCCTCCTGGCCACGAATCCTCCCTGCCGGTGACGGCCGGCCCAACCCCGCCGGACTCGACTTCTACGACCGCCTGATCGACACCCTGCTCGCTCACGGAATCCAGCCCTGGGTCACACTCTTCCACTGGGACTTCCCACTCGAACTCTTCCATCGCGGCGGATGGCTCAACCGGGAGTCCGCCCAGTGGTTCGCCAACTACGCCGCCGCACTCGCCGAACGCCTCGGCGACCGCGTCAAACACTGGATCACCCTGAACGAGCCGCAGATCTTCATCGGCCTGGGACACAAAACCGGCCGCCACGCACCCGCCATGAACTACCCGCTACCCGACGTCCTGCGGGCAGCCCATCACGCCCTCCTCGCACACGGCCGCGCCACCCAGGCACTCCGGGACATCGGCAGCCAGAGCTTCCACATCGGCTGGGCCCCCCACGCCGTCGTGCCGTTCCCCGCCACCAACGATGAACGCGACGTGGCCGCCGCCCGCACCGCCTTCGCCGACGTGTCGGCCGAAGACTGGTGCTTCAGCACCTCGTGGTTCGCCGATCCCGCCATCCTCGGACACTACCCCCAAGCCGGCCTGAGTCGCTTCGGCAACCTGCTGCCCCCCGACTTCGAGGCAGATCTCGACCAAATCTGCCAGCCTCTCGATTTCTTCGGTGCCAACATCTACCAGGGACTCCCCGTGCGGGCCGACGACGACGGCACGCCGCGCGAGGTGCCCCGCCGCCCCGGCTATCCACACTGCATGTTCCATTGGCCCATCGAGCCCGAGGTGATGTACTGGGGCCCGCGATTCCTTCAGGAACGCTACAAGCTGCCCATCTACATCACCGAGAGCGGCTGCGCCAGCATGGACTGGGTGCACACGGACGGCAAGGTCCACGATACGCCGCGGATTGATTTCCTGACCCGCATTCTGCTCGCTCTGCACCGAGCGATCGCCGACGATGCCGACGTCCGCGGATACTTCCACTGGTCCTTGCTGGACAACTTCGAGTGGGGCGAGGGCTACAGCATGCGGTTCGGTCTCGTGTACATTGACTTCGAGACGCTCGAGCGGATCCCGAAAGACGCGTACACATGGTACCAGCAGATCATTCTCTCCAACGGCCACTGCCTGCCAGGCTCGGCCCGACCACTGCGGTAATCCCATTGCCGCGCGGACCCCACCACCGCGACGCATGGGTTTCGCCCGGCAGCCTGGGGCTCGGAGTCTGGATCATCACTATCGTCGCCGCCGCGTCGACGCTGCTGCTGGCGCTACAACCCGCCGACCGCAACCCCGGCCTGCAAATGTGGACCCGCGCACGCACACACTTCAACCTGTACACACCATTCACCGCAGAATGGAACGCACACGTGCCACCGACGGAGCACGTCACGCTGCACCTGCTCAGCGATGTGGCCCTCGAACAACGCATGCTCGCCGGCTTCCTCACGAACACCTACACCGCCGACCTCATCGAACTCGAACGCCGCAGCGTCGGCCGGCTGTTCACCGGCCCCGCCGACGAGATCGGCTTCCTCGATCTCACCGATCGGCTGCACGAAACCGGCATCTTCGATCGAATCAACCAACCCAGCTTCAGCCCCTGGACATCACGCGGACGCATCTACGGCCTCCCGCACGACGTGCACCCCGTCCTGCTGGCGTATCGGGCGGACTTGGTCGCGGACGCCGGCATCAACATGAACGAAATCGAAACCTGGAACGATTTTGAACGCGTCCTCCGCCCGCTCATTGCCGATCTCGACGGCGACGGCCGCCCCGACCGCTACCTGCTCAACATCTGGCACACGAATATGGACATGACCGAGTGCCTGATCTTGCAGGCCGGCGGAACGTTCTTTGACGTACAGGGGCGCCCGACGATAGCAACCACCATCAACGCCAACGTCATCGCCCGCATCGTGAGTTGGGTCTGCGGGCCAATGCGGATCGCAATCGACGCGCCCGAGTTCTCCGCCGCCGGGAATCAGTTGCGGCTCGAGGGCGCCGTAATCGCTTCGCTCGCTCCCGATTGGCTCTGTGGCGTGTGGAAAACGGACATGCCGGGGCTGGCGGGCAAGGTTCGACTGATACCCCTACCAGCGTGGACGCCGGGCGGCCGGCGGACCAGCGTGTGGGGCGGGTCGATGCTCGGCATCGCGCGGCGCAGCTCGGATCCGGAGGCCGCGTGGCGCTTCGCACAACAACTGTACCTCGACGCCAACCTCGCTGAGAAGCTCTATCGCGAAGCGGGCATCATCACACCCGCGACCGACCTGTGGAACCAGCCGGTGTACGACGAGCCCGACCCCTATTTCGGCGGACAACCCGTCGGACGGGCTTACATCAACGCCGCCCCCGGCGTGCCGCTACGCACCTCATCGCCCTATAACATGCTCGCCAAGGCCCGCGTGCAGGACGCCGTCTACGACCTGCGCAGCTACGCCATCGCACACGACGAATTCGACCCGGCCGTTCTCGCGGCCGAAGCTCAGCACCTGCTCGAATACGCGGAGTCGGCCGTGCAACGCCAGATCCAGCGCAACGTCTTCCTGCGGGAGGACGCCAAATGAACGCCGTCCCCCCCCGCTCCCGCTGGGCGCCGTACGCGTTCTGCGCACCATTCTTCGCAATATTCCTGCTGTTCGGCGTCTATCCGATCATCCAGTCCGCCGTGCTGGCAACGCAACAAACCTACGGCCCGAAGGCCAGCCGCTTCGTCGGACTCGCAAACTTCAAGGACCTGCTCGCCGATCCGCTCTTCTGGCGCGCCCTCTGGAACACGACCGTCTTCGCGGCTGGCTCGATCTTCATCCAGCTCCCGTGCTCGCTCGGCCTGGCGCTGCTGCTCAATCAGCCGAAACTGCGCGGCCGGGCGTTCTTTCGGCTCATTTTCTTCGCACCATCGCTGGTCGGCCTGGTGTTCGTCGCGGTGATCTTCAGCCTGATCTTCGAGAAACGCACCGGGCTGCTGAACGTCCTGCTGCACGGGGCCTTCGGCTGCGATCCCGAATTCCCCTGGCTCGAATCGTACGTCATGCCGGCCCTGATCATCGCCGCGTTATGGATGTATGCCGGCTTCAACATGGTCTACTTCCTCGCCGCTTTGCAGGCCGTCGAGCGCGACCTCGTCGAAGCCGCGGTCGTCGACGGCGCGAACGCCTGGCAACGCTTCGTCCACGTAACACTGCCGGCCATCCGCCCGGTGGGCGCTTTCGTCGTCCTGCTCTCGCTCGTCGGCAGCTTCCAGCTCTTCGAGCTGCCCTACCTCCTCTTAAATGCCACCGGCGGCCCGGACAACCAGGGTCTCACGCTGGTCATGTATCTCTATCAGATGGGGTTCGAAACCGGCGACCTCGGCTACGCCAGCACCATCGGCTGGGTCATCGCCGTCTTGCTCGGCACCTTTGCCGCGGTGCAATGGCGCCTCAGCCGCGATTAGGGAGACGCTGCATGGCTCGTCTCAGACTCGTCATAACCTACGTTGCACTGGCCGCGTGCAGCATCATCATCCTGATACCGTTCGCGTACCTCGTGTGCGCTTCGCTCAAAACCAGTGCCGCGTTCTTCAGCTCACCATTCCTGCCACCGGGCGACGGCTGGTTCGGCATCGCCTGGGATCAACTCACCCTATCACACTTCACCCGGCTACACAGCGAGCTGCATTTCGAACGCCAACTGCTAAACTCGCTCTTCTTCTCCGCTACACTGAGCGTGCTGGCAACCCTCGCGTGCGCGATGGGCGGCTACGCCTTGGCCAAGTTCCATTTCCGCGGACGCGTCACCCTGACCGCGCTCGTGCTCGGCATGCTCGTTGTCCCCGGCACCCTGCTGCTCGCCCCAACCTACCGCCTGCTCTATCAACTCGGCTTGCTCGACACCTATGCCGGCGTCCTGCTACCACTCGCCGCACCCGCGTTCGGCGTCTTCCTGTTCCGCCAGGCCGCCAGCAGCACCATCCCCGATGCACTGCTCGAAGCCGCCCGCCTCGACGGCGCCGGCGAGATACGCACATTCTTCGCAATCGTCGTGCCACTCCTCCGCCCGATGATCGGCGCGTTCATGCTCATCTCGTTCCTGAGCATGTGGAACAACTTCATCTGGCCGCAGGTCGTGCTTCAATCCGGCGCCAAGTATCCCCTCTCGGTCGCGATTGCACAGTTGAAGAACGTCTACTCGCAGGATTACGGCCTCCTGATGGCCGCGACACTCGTATCGATCCTGCCGGTCCTGCTGCTGTTCCTCACACTGCAACGCGACTTCATCGCCGGCTTGACTTCAGGTGCAGTGAAAGGCTAGCGCGTTATCAGAAACGCCCTGCTGCGCCGTGGTGGTGCCGTGGTGCCACGGTTCTGTGAACAGTGGATTTCGAATGTCAGCGATCAATCTCAGCAACGCACAACAAGCGCAACGACTCTACGAAGACGCCCAAACAAAACGGTGCCCAATGAGGTCGCACCACGGGGCTTCCTCATTGGACACCGCCAGTCGCGCACTCGGCTACCAGCAGCCCGCCGCCGTCGCGATCAGTTCTACGACACGCCCCCGCGCCGCCGATAACGGCACTTCATGCCCAGCAACCCGGCAATAATCAGCAGCGGGGAAAGATTCAACGGTGCACACATCCCCGCCGCACATGCCGGCGAGATCACATCCGCCACCGTCTCGACCGTCACCGCAGCAGCCTGGTCAGCTTCCACCGGCGTCGTGATCTCCTCGCTGGTAACACTCGCACTCAGCGACAGCTCCCCAGCCTCCAACGTGTCCACCAGCAGCTCAACCGTGAGCGTCTCGCCCGCAGCCATGTCACCGAGTTCGAGAACAACTACTCCATCAACCTCGGTGGCAACCACGTCGGTCTGCTGGGCCTGTGCGTCCGTCGCAAACGCCGCCGAGACAAACTCAACGCTGTCCGGCAACGGCACTTCCACAATCACGTCGGTGGCTGCGCCGTCACCACTGTTCTCCAGCCCAATCTCGAACGTCAGCCGGTCCCCGACGATCGCAGTCTCCTGCGCGCACGCAATCGTCAGGCTCAGGCTGGGCGCCGCCTCGGCCCCTTCCTCCGAAGTCGTAAACGTAACGTCGTCGCCATATGACGTGCCTTCACTGTTGGTCGCGTAGGCAGCCACATAGTACGTCGTGTCAGCGCTCAACCCGGTCAGGCTGCTCGTGAACTCACCGGTCCCGGTACCGTCGGTCGTCTTGTCGTCGCCCACCGTCGGGTTGGCCGACGTGCTCCAGCACACGCCGCGCGCCGTCACGTCGGCGCCACCGTCAGAAGTAACTTCACCGCCGCAGGTAGCCGTCGTGGTGCTGATGGCGGACACCGTCGCCGTCGTCACCGTCGGCGCCGTCACCACACTCTCGTTATCAGTAATCGTCACCGTGTGTTCGTCAACAGTGCCCACGGTCGCGTTCGTCGGCGTGCCGATCGTCACGATCACCGTTTCGCTATCCTCTTCGTCGGCGTCGTCCACCACCGTGATGGCTATCTCCGCCGTCGACTGCCCGACCGCGATCGTCACCGGACTCGCCGTAATCGAGTAATCCGCCGGATCAGACGCCGTTCCACCAACCGTAAACGGCACGGTGAGAACTCGACCCGCAGTCGCTGAAGACTCGACCGTAATCACCATCACGCCGCCCCCCTCGGCCCCACTCTGGCTCGCCGACGTGAACTCGACCGTTGGCTCGTCGTCGTCGTCGGTGATCGTCGCCGTGTGTTCGTCCGTAGCACCCTTGGTAGCGTTCGTCGGCGTGCCCATCGTCACGATCACCGTCTCGTTCGGCTCATCCGAATCGTCGTCCACCACTGTAATCGTGATATCCGTAGTCGTCTGCCCCGCCGTAATCGTCACCGGGCTCGCCGTAATCGTGTAATCGTCCGTACCGGTCGCCGTTCCGCTAACCGTGAATGGCACACTCACCGCCTGGCCCGAGACCGCTGACAACTGCGCCGTAATCGTCATCGTACCGACGTCCTCGGCCTCGCTCTGGCTCGCCGATGTGAACTGCACACTCGGCGTGGCATCGTTATCGGTGATAGTAGCCGTATGTTCGTCGGTGGCACCCTTGGTAGCATTCGTCGGCGTCCCCATCGTCACGATCACCGTCTCGTTCGCCTCATCAAGCGTATCATTCACCACCGTGATCGTGATATCCGTAGTCGTCTGCCCCGCCGTGATCGTCACCGGACTCGCCGTGATCGTATAATCCGCCGGGTTGCCGGCCGTCCCACTTACCGTGAACGGCACGCTCACCGTCTGCCCCGATACCTCCGACAACTGCGCCGTAATCGTCATCGTACCGACGTCCTCAGCCTCACTCTGGCTCGCCGCCGTGAACTGCACCGTCGGCCCGTCGTCGTTGTCGGTGATCGTAGCCGTGTGTTCCACGACGGTACCCTGGGAGGCATTCGTCGGCGTCCCCATCGTCACGATCACCGTCTCGTTCGCCTCGTCGAGCGCGTCATCCACCACCGTAATGGTGATATCCGTCGTCAACTGCCCGGCCGTGATCGTCACCGGGCTCGCCGTAATCGCATAATCCGCCGGGTTGCCGGCCGTCCCGCTCACCGTGAACGGCACGGTCACGTCCGACGCCACTGTCTTCGACAGTTGCGCCGTGACCGTCATCGTACCGGTATCTTCCGCATCGCTCTGACTCGCCGCCGTGAAGTCAACCGCCGCGTCCCTGACGCCTACGTAGACATACCCGCTGTAAACGACGGCAACGACCACCTCCCCGTCCTCTGACATATCGACGCCCATGAAGTTGTGTACGCCGGCATCAGCCATCACGCTCCAGGTCGCCCCCGAATCGGTGGATATGAGCAGGGCATTCCCGGCCGCGGCTATCATCGTCGACCCGTCGGGCGTGCAGGCCATGTCGTTCCAATCCCGATCGCCCGAAGAAGTCCGCTCAGTCCACGTCGCTCCCGAGTCGGACGAGGTCCAGATATAAGAGCTCGGCGTGTACGTCGCGCCAATAGCCAATATCGTTCCGTCCGCCGACGATACACACCCTTGCCAGTCCTGCTGGCCCGGCTGGGTACGCTCGGTCCAGGTCACGCCCGAGTCGGTCGACGTGTAGACGTAATTGTCGGTGCTGCCGGTATAAACCGTCCCCAGCAGCTTGGTCCCGTCAGCCGACATCGCAACGTGCCGCCAGCCCCGCGAACCAGAACCCGTCTGTGCGCTCCAGGAATCGCCGGAATCGCTCGACATATAGACGTAATCCTGGCGGGGCATGGCCGCCCACTTGGTTCCGTCAGCCGAACAGTCAACGCCTACCCACTGCTCCAGCGACGCCTGCCGCTCGGTCCAGGTCACACCCGAATCAGTCGACTGGTACAGGTAGCCCCCGTAAACCGTCGCCACCATCTTCGTGCCGTCGTCCGAACAGCCCGCCGAAGACCACCACCGCGAACCGGCCGCCGCCGAGCGGCTGATCCAGGAATCGCCGGAATCACTCGACGTGTATATCGGGCCATCGCTGGAACACACCAGCATCGTCGTACCGTCCGCCGATATCGCCGCTCCGTACCACGTCGTCGACCCCAGCGCCGTTTGCTGGGTCCACGTATATTGACCCCAGGTCATCGGACAGAACATGGCCAAGGTAACCAGAGCCACCGCTGCCGATCCGTTCCCACTCAATGTCTGCCGCTTCATGACCTTTGCACCTCGCAAACGTGACTGTCAAACGCTAGACGGAGAACCCGGCCGACCGCCGGCGGCCAACCCTCATCCACTACAATCAGCCCGGCACCAACTCCCCAGTCGAGCGACGCCGATTCTCTGCTTCTTCCACTCTTCGCGCTTGTCCCCTACCTGTCTTGTTATCGGCAGTACATGTCCGACAACTTCTCCTCGGACCAGGCAACTTCCACCGCCCCCCCGAACCAAACCCAAGCGCTGTCCCATAATAATGACCACAAACAACCCCCAGGGCACATCATTCGCGATTAAGAACCCCCGGAGGCATCCCACCCACCCTACTCGTGACGAAGGGCTTCGATCGGGTCCAGGTTGGCCGCATGCCGAGCGGGATAGATCCCGAAAACGATACCAACGCTCATGCTGATACCCAACGCCAACGCAACGCTGTACGCCGTCACCATCGTCGGCATCCCCGCCAGTTGCGTAATCAACCACGGTATCAGCATCCCCAGACTCACACCCACCAGACCACCCGCCGTCGAGAGCACCACCGTCTCGATCAGGAACTGAACGATGATCTGCCGCCGCTTCGCCCCGATCGCCCGCCGAATGCCGATCTCCCGAGTGCGCTCCGTGACCGAAGCCAGCATGATGTTCATGATGCCGATCCCCCCCACCAGCAGGCTGATACCCGCGATCGAACCCAGCACAACGTTGAACGTCCGCTTGGTGGACTCAGCCTGCCGCAATAGCGCCAGCGGCACGCTAATGCGATAGTCGTTCTTCGCGTGGAATTTCCGCAGCATGCGATCAATCCCGGCCGCCACGCTCTCAACGTGCGTCGACCTATCCACTTGAATGATGAGCTGATGCAGCTCCACAGATTCACGCGTCATCGAGCCGGAGGTGATCTCCGTCTGATAATCGCCATAACGCTCACGCGCCAGCAATACCGGAATATAAGCGTCGATCGCCTGATCGGGCGTCTGGATGGCTCCCCCCTGACCCGACTCGCTACGCACGATGCCGATTACTTCGTAGTATTCGCCACCGATGCGCAGATGCTGGCCAATCGTACGCTCCGTCGCCAGCAGGCGCCGCGCGCCATACTCCGTCAACACCACAACGTTGTTGCGCTCTTCATTGTCGCAGGCCGCCATTGTCCGACCCGCAATCAACTGGCGACGCACCAAATCGAACCAGCCCGCGGTCGTACCGATCACACGCAAATCAAGCTTTCGCTCACCCAGCCGACCCTCCTCACGCACCACCTTGGCCGGCACGATCCGCTCAATTTGGCTGAACGCGTCCCGGGCCCGCTGCTCATCCTCATATAACAACCCATACGACGAAACGCTGAACGGCGAACGCGTACCGCTCGATTCATCCTCCACCGGCTTGATCGACGAAACAATGATGTTCGTACTGCCAAGCTTGCGGATTTCCTCCAACGCCTCCTTGCTCGCGCCCTCGCCGACGGCCAGCATCGCCACCACGCTCCCCACGCCGAAGACCACGCCCAGCATGGTCAGAAACGAACGCAGCTTGTGCAGCATCAGCGTCTTGATGCCCAGCTTGATGTTGCGAAAGGCCCGGATACGCTTCATGCCGAATCCCCCTCTATCCGTTCGATCAGCCCGTCGCTCATGTGCAGCCGCCGCTGCGCATAATTCGCGAGCGACGGCTCGTGAGTAACCATAAGGATGGTGCGCCCCTGCGCATTCAGTTCGCCCAACAACTCCATGATCTGAACGCTGGTCGCCGAATCCAGGTTCCCGGTCGGCTCGTCAGCCAGCAGAATCGACGGATCCGTGGCGAGCGCCCGGGCAATGGCAACCCGCTGCTGCTGACCGCCCGACAGCTCCGCCGGCCGATGTTCCAGACGATCCGTCAACCCCACCCGCTCCGCAACCACCTCGGCCCGCTCCGCACTCGCGTCGACGTCCCAGTCAAGATAAAACAGCGGCAGCTCGATATTCTCACGCACCGTGAGCTGCGGAATCAGATTGAAACTCTGAAAAATGAACCCCAGGTGACGCAGGCGAATCTCACTCAGCGCGTTGTCATCCAGCCGCGCGACATCGCGACCTTCGATCAGGTAGCGTCCACTCGTCGGACGATCCAGGCATCCCAACAGATTGAGCATTGTGCTCTTGCCCGATCCGCTCGGCCCCATGATCGCCCAGAACGAACCCTTCTCAAACGAAACCGTCACGCCCGCCAGCGCATGCACCTCGGTAGCCCCCATCGGGTAGACCTTGGTGACCTCTTCCAAGCGACCTACTACCGGCCGGACCAACGAATCGTCTTTTGCAGCAGTTGAACTGGCCGCGTCGATCACCCGCCGCCTCCACCACCGCCATCTGTCTGAGGTGCTCCGTCCCCCGTCTGCGGACCACCACCCATTTGCGAACCATCCGCACCCCGTTGTGGTGCGCCCCCACCAGCCTCACCCGAGCCCGGCGAACGCCGCCGCGCGCGCCCACTCCCACCCCCGGGCCGGCCAAACCGTTTACGCATCTGCTCACGTTCCTCGGGAGACATGTTGCGGAAACGCTCGCGCATCTTCTCGCGATCTTCTTCCGACATATTCTCGAACGGGTTGCGACCTCCCCGGGGAAAACCGCCCGCGCCACCCGCATTCGGACCACCCTCAGGCCGAGCCGGCATCTCGCCGCTCTCCAGCCCACCAACCTCCGACACCGCGCCTGACTCCGCACCACCCGCTGGCAACGATTCCGTCGCCACCACAGGCAGTTCCGTCATCGGGGTCTGCCCCTCCGACGTATCAACCGTCGACTCCAGCGGCGGCGTCAGCAGCACATCCTGCCCAGGCTCGATCCCCGACAACACATGCACCAGCGAGTTGTTATCCAGACCAATCTCAACCGATTGCGGCTCAAAATCATCACCGTTACGCACGTATACCGTCGGCTGGTTCCCCACCCGCACAACCGCCTGAACCGGCACATACAGAGTGCTCGTGTACTGCTCGACCACCACCTCCGCTTGGCAACTCATACCCGTCCGCAGCTCAGGGTGCGTCCCATTCAGGTGAATCTCACATGGATAAACCCGCAAATCCGGATTGAAAAACGCGCTCTCCGCATCCGGCAACGGTGCAATCTTTGCCACACGCCCCGTAAACGGCACCCCCGGCAACGCGTCCACCGAAATCCGTACCGGCAAACCCACCCGGGCCTTTTCCAAACTCGATTCGTGAATCTGAATCTCCGCCATCATCGAGTCAGCCGAGGGCAGGTAGATCAGATGCTGACGCTCACGCACCGACTGCCCCTCTTCCAGCGGCTCGCTCCGACGCGGGCCCCGCCCCATCTGCACCGACGTCGCGTAAACCACCAGCCCCGACCGCGGCGCATAGATCTTCGTGTGCTCAATCTGCCGTTCGTACTTCTCCAGCTTCGTACGCTGCTGGTCGTACTCACGCTCCTTCGCCTTGAGCTGCGCCTCCGCCTGCACAACGTCCGCGTTCGCCTGAAGCTGCGTCCGCTCCAGAGCCATACGCATCTGTTCAACGTCGCTCTTCAACTCGTCCAGCTTCCGCGGCGACGTATACTTCTCAAGCAGCTCCAGTGATGCCACAGCCAGCTCATGATTCAGCTCCGCGCGCTTCTTCGTAAGCCGGTCTGCTTCGAGCTCAGTCTGCGAAATGTACTTCTTGCTGTACAGCTTCTCAGATGCGGTCAACTCCTCGATGGCCCGCTGAAGCTCTTCGTAGGCCAGCGTAATGTTCGTCTCCGCCTCCTTCACTTCTTGCGGATGCGTACCATCCGTGTACTGCTTCACGTCCTCCTGCGCAAAACGATAGTTCAACTCCGCCTGCGAAATGTCGCTCGCCGCCTGGTTCCGCGCAACCGCCAGACTCTCCCGGGCGCTCACGTACGATGCCTCGGCGTTGTCAACCGAGATCTGCTGCTGGATCAGGTTATCCTGCAGAGTGCTCGCATCCAGCTCAACCAGCAGGTCACCCTTCTTGACTTCTGTGCCCTCCGGAATGAGGTAGATGATCGTCGCCATCCCCTCAACTTCGCTCTTCAAACTCACCTGCTCCAGCGACTTGATCGTACCCGACTCCACTACACTTATGACCAGTGGACCCTCGTGCACCCGGTACGTCGGCTGGCTATCGACCGAACCTCCCGCAACCAGCCCGTCCGACAGAAGGTACACGCCACCCGCGCCCACTATCACTACACCCGCGATTGCCCACAGGAGCCATCGGCGCGGTCGGGAGGAGTCTGCTGCTGCCGGCTTCTTCTCAGTCATCTTCACTCTCGGGATCGTACTCTTGCCAAAGACCACGGTGATCGACGGTCAAAACCCCCAGATCACGCTGTAGCGACAGTTCGTTCACACGATAGTTCACCAGGGCCGACGTCAGCGAGTTCTGCGCCGTCAGCAACGCATCCTGAGCCTCCAGCACGTCGCGAATCTCGGCCCGACCGGCCTCCAAAAACTCGCTCGTGCTGTCCACCCGACGCCGCGCAACGTTAACCGCCTGCGCCTGAATGCGTATCGTTTCCCGCCCCTCCAACAGCCGGCTCAGACCATTCCGCACATCCAACTTGATGCGGTCCTCCAAATCCTGAACCGCCCGAACCACCTGCTCAAAACTGATCAGGCTCGAACGATAGGTCACTCGCTCCGCCGTCCGCTCAAACGGCAGGTCTATCGTCAGCAGCGCCGAATACGTGCCTTCGTCCGGCCGCAAAATCACATCGTCTTGCGCAACTCCCCCAAGCGCCCGCTGCGCGCCGGCCGCCCCGCTGCCCAGCAACGTCACATCCGCACGCAACTGATCCGCCGCAACCGCAACCGTCCGCTGCGCATCGTATATCTGCCCGATCGCAACCCGCAGATCCAGCCGCTTGCCAAACGCCACACGCAGCGCGTCGCGATACTCCAGTTCGTACGGCCCCCGCTCACCCTGACCCGGGGCCGGCAGTTCAACCGGTGCATCCGCCGCCGGAATCTCCTCCTCCGATTCCGACAACTCGGGCGGCGCAATCAGATCCCCCCGCGATGCCCGAATCGCATCCAGCTCCTCCCGCACCAACTCCACACGCGCATCCGTCGGCAGCCCCAGCGTCACCTTGAACGAGTCCAACTGGCGCTGGTACGCCTGCATCGCCGAGATCCACTGGTTGCGCGCCCGCAGCTCATCCTGACGCGACTGGTCGACTGAGATCTCCGACAACTCACCCGCCTCAGCCAGGCTGCGCGCCCGTCGCGTCACTACAATCAGCCGCTCGTAGTTATCCCGCGCGTTCTGAACCGAATCGAGCTGGCTCAGCACCGACAGGTACTCGCTCGCCACGCTCACCGCGAATTCACGCTTGAACCGCTCAAAGTTGTACAACGCGTAGACCACGGTCCGCTCAGCCTGCGTCAGCGGCTCCGTGACCACAAACTCTCCCGACCCACGCAGCAGCGGCACCGTAACCGTCACGTCAGCGAAAACACCCCGCGAGAACAGCCGATCCTGCGTCAGCAGCGACACCAGGTCCAGACCCAACTGACCTGTAAACGACAGCCCGTTACGCAGCCGCTGCGACACGCCGAGAACGCCCCCATACTCCAGACCGCCAACCGTCTGATGATCGATGGTGCCCTCATCATCGATTACAACCTCACGCTCCAGTTCCGCCTCGTACATGCCCGTCAGCACACCCGTCCACGTACTGCGAAACTCGTCCCGCTCCAGGTCGAGATCCAACGCCGACCTGAAAACCGTCTCTTTCTCGGACTGATACTCCCGGCTCTCGTGGGCCGCGATCTGCAATGCGTCAACCAGCGAAACGGTCAGGACACCGTCGACCAATTCCGGACCAAACTGCTCCGCAGGCTCCTCCCCACGCTCCAGGTAAGCCCGGTCCGGCCACTGATCAATCGGCTCAACGTCCTTCGAGTTCAACGACGCCGGCGTCGCGAACGGCAACCCCTGGTCCAGCATCAACCGCCGACGCAGCGTGTACGCCGGAGTCTCAATCGTGAACGGAGACGCCTCCCCCAGCGATTCCTCCTGTTTCTCACGAATGATGTCGTAGGTCACCCGGTCCGCCCACTGGCGATGGTCCTGCGCCCGGCATCCGCCCAGCAACACCACCCCTGCCGCAACCATCAACAGCCACGCCTGCACGCCCCCGAAACCGACCGTGGCCACGCCACTGCGAACCAATCTGACCTTCATCAGCGTCAATTTCCGGCCAGGTAGGTGGACAGTGAATCAACCAGGGACGTACCTATGGAATCCAACCCCGCCTCCAGAACTTTGGCCGCCAGATCATCAACATCCACGGGACACCCGCCGAGCGTACACCCGATGATTACCACGAAGACCAGCAGACCAGCCACCCGCCCATAGCGAGAAGCCTTCTTCAAACACATAGCATTCCTCCAGCAGCAACGCTGCCGTGTCCCGCTTGACGGTCGATCACGGCCATTCGTCGTACACTGACCGTGTATTCTCGGCCGGCTTCGCGTTCTGGCAAGTGCGATTGCCGGATAACTTACTCATCGTCGGGCTCCTCGAGCGTTAGGGAAACTCCCCGGCTCACCTCCAGGCGGATCGTACCCTCGGCGAACCCCAGACCATACGAGATGGTCTGCACGCGCCTCAGTGTCACCCTAAGGTCCCCCACCAGGAAGTAGGTCAAGTTGCTCTGGCTAGCCGCAGCATCGCCGTCATCAGCCAGATTCGTCAGTGACACCTCGTAGCCGTCGATCTCTGTCGTACCGTCCTCCCTGTAATACGTGACCAGCCCGCTGATCGTCACCTCGACAACCGTGCCGCCCTCCTCCCCCGGCTCATCCCAATCAACGGTGAACCCATCACGCGTAACCACGCCCGACAAACCGGCCGAGAGCCCGCTGGTGTCCTCGGGAGACCGTACGCTCAGCGTCGTCTCCTCACCCTGGTCATCAAACTCAACGCGTACGTGTCGGCCGCCGCGATCGTGGCAGCGACGCTGGCGACCAGACCCAGAGACGTCGCCGATGTGGCCGTCAGCACCGTCCCGTTCACCGGCAGCACCTGGTCGTCCCCCAGAATGATCCCGCTCGACACGAACAGCGAAGTGCTGTTGTCCTCAACTTCAGCCGTCACCGTCGCAACGGCCGAATCAGAAACCCGGCTGACCACCATTGTCAGCTCACCCTGCTCAGACAGGTCAATCCCCTCCGAACTCGTCGCCCCCCCCACCACCACGACCACCACCAGGCGATCGTACGCGTACGCGACCACGGCCCCGGAGTCCCCGACGCCGGACTCACCAATATCTTCCGCCCCTTCTTCCGCGTCAGTCAGGCCCGCGACCGCCAATCCGGCGGCACTGGCCTCGGACTCGCCATCGCCGAACCCGCCATCAGCTCCCACGGCGGAATCGTGACCGCAACCAATCAACCCACCGGCGGCCTCGTCGTCTAAATCAGACTCCCACGAGATACCCAACCAGGCAACGACACTCCCGGACAACACCACTGAGCCAAACCCAAACCAGAGGAGCACCGCACGGACACGCCGCAACGTTCACGGCTACTTGCTTCCGCTCAACGTCGCCTCGAGGATCGCCGTCTGCGGGACCAGCCCGGCCACCGACCGCCCCTCACCGCGGATCGTCCCGCTCAGCGTGTTCCCCACTATGGTCAACTCAAACGACGCCCCCTCCGCAAACATGAATTGGTCATTCATGTTCCCCAGCAGCGGACTCTCGATCGGCACCGTGAACAGGTTGGCGGCCGCTGCCTCCGCTGTGTGCGTATCTCGCAGCTCGCCCCGCACCGTTAATCGCTCCCCATCACCCTCCACCTGCGTAACGAAGTAGATCAGGTTAACGTTGCTGCCGCTCGGCGCCGTGCTCTGGAAAAACGTCGGCGAACACGCAAATGGCTGATCCGCCGGCACCTCGCACTGCCCTCGACCATCGTATTCCGGATAGATATCCACCGGGTCAGCCGGTATGCCGATCGTCACCATCTCGTACAACCCGAAGTCTCCCGCCGCATCCACCGTCCGCGTCCCCAAAAACACATGAATCGGATTGCACATGTACGCTGCCCCAAAAATCACATCTTCCGGGGCCACGCCCGGAATCGAAGTCCCGGACGGCACCGCGATAACCCCCGGCTGCGACGCCGACAGCGCCACCGACCCCGTAGCCGCGAAATCCACCACCCCCGCCGTCGTCCCGCTGACGATCGAACCCGTCGGTTCATACGGGCCACCCACCCGCCCGGCAATCGTCACGTCATACTCCCCATAAATCGACTCCAGCGCCATCGACTCGACGCCCGCAGTCGCACCCCCATCACCTTCATCACCAGCATCCACCGGCCTATCAAGCTGCGTGTCATCACCGGCATCATTGTTGTCGTCCGACGTATTGCCGGCAGCGCTTGAATCATCCACATTCCCTGAAGGTTCTTCGTTTCCCGACGGCGCACCCTCACCCGGACATCCACCCAACGCCAACGCACACGCAACCACCATGAACACACCCAGTGCATACCTGCAACTCGCCATGATTCTCCCTCTCAGCACCGACCCGTTACACACGTCGGCAGTAAACCATTTCCCAATCCACACCGTTCAACCACATCACGGCCGCCGGGCCGGCTTGGTTGTCGTTCCCGGGCCGGCCGGCTCCTCAGAATCCACTTGCTCCTCACCCGCGCCACGAAACGCCTCCAGCCGCTCACGCGCCGTGCGCGTATACCGATGATCATCTCCCAACCGTTCGCGCAACCCCTCATAGCTCTCCACGAGCTGCTGCTCCGCTTCCGCTACTCGGCCTGCCTTCCACAACTGCTCCCCGTAATGACTCTGTATCACCAGCGGTGCCGGATGTTCCGGCGGATAAACCGCGCGTGCGTCAACCACAATCTCCGCCAGCGCCTCCAGTACCTCCTCCGTACGACCCTGTCGCGCCCACAACATCACCAGGTTGTAGCGCGACGCCTGCGTATCCGTGCTGTCCCGTCCCAGCTTGGCCAGACGCGTCTCGTAAACCTCCCGCAGAATCCGCTCGGCCTCTTCCAATCGCTCCAGCCCCATCAGCGACAACGCCCAGTCGTTCTTGGCCAACAGAGTATGCCGATGATCCGCACCGAGCACGCGCTCCCTGATCCGCGCAACCTCCGCCGACATCTCACACGCCTCCGCCAGCTTCCCGCGCAGCCGCAGCAGTTCCGCCAGGTCATACATCGTGGTGGTCGTGTCGAAATGCTCCGGGCCCAGCCGCTCACGACGCCGCTCCAGATTCGTTCGCAGCAATCCCTCAGCCTCGTCCAGCTTGTCACGCGCCAGCAACGTCTCCGCCAGCGTCGTCTCCGCCATCAGCGTTTCCGGATGATCCAGCCCCAACAAATCACGATGAGCGTCCAGCGAACGCCGCAACAGCTCCTCCGACTCTTCCAACCGCCCCTGCTGCCCCAACAACACGCCCAGATTGTGCAGCGCATCCAGCGTCCGCGGATCGCCAATCCCAACCGACCCCTCCAACGTCGCCAATGCTTCGCGATACAGCGCCTCAGCCTCATCAAACCGTCGCAGACGCTTCAAAGCCACCGCCAGGTTTGACGCCGCTGCCGCCGTGTCCGGATCATCCCCTCCCAACGCCTCACGCCGACCCGCCAGACAACGGTTCAGTAACTCCGCGGCCTCTTCTGCCCGCCCCTGCCGAATTCGCAACACACCCAGATTCTGCGCTGCCTCCAGCGCTCGCAGGTCATCCGCCCCGTACGTCTTCCGCGCCAATTCGTACGCCCGCTCCAGATGCTCACCCGCCTCCTCATACAACCCCAACGACAAATAGGTCTGCCCAATCGTCGCACCCAACTCGATCGCTACCTCCGGCTGCTCACGCCACGTTTCGCCGATCAGCACGTCCGCCTCGTCCAACAAGTCCGCCACGCGTACGTCACGCCCGTGCCGCTCCGGCCGAGCCGCCGACAGAATCCCCTTCAACTGCTCCAGCACTGCCCGCGCCTTGGTCGCCTCCGCGTTGGCCTCGTCCCGCGCCTCCTGCGCATCCACCAACCGCCGACCCGCCAACTCCTCCGCACGCACCGCCCGCTGATACAACACCGAAACGCTCACCGCATACGCCAGCGACGCCACCAGCGTCAGCACCACTGCACCAACCGCCAGCCGATAACGACGCAACTTCTTCCGCATCCCGTACCACGCGCTCTCGCTCTTCGCCAGGATCGGCTCTCCCGCCAGGTAACGCCGCACATCCCGCGCCAACTCCCCGGCGCTCTGGTAACGCCGGTCCGGCTCTTTCGCCAGACAACGCAACGCAATCGTGTCAATCTCGTCATCCACCCCCGACCGCACCGAGCTCGGCCGCGGAGCTTCAACACTCTGTATGTTCGCTATTACCTGCGACAGACTCCCCCCCACCGCATACGGAAACCGACCCGTCAACAGGTAGAACAGAACCACCCCCAGCGAATACACGTCCGAACGCATATCCACCGATTCTCCCGCAATCTGCTCCGGACTCGCCCAAGCCACCGTCCCCATGAACTCACCCGGAACGCTCAGCTCCGTCAACTCCCGCATCGCACCACCAACCGCACGCTTGGCCAAACCAAAATCCAGAACGTGCGGATCACAATTCAGATCAATCAGAATATTCCCCGGCTTGATATCGCGATGGATCACCCCGTGCTGATGCGCATACCCAACCGCCTCGCACACCTTCGCAAATAACTGCACCGCCCCCTGCACCGACAGCGGCGCCCCCGCCGGCGACATCCGCTCACTACCCGCCTCCCCCGGCAACACGCAACCGCCCCGCTCCGCCACCGAACTGCTCAGCTCATCCAACCCACATCCACGCACATACTCCATCACGTAAAACGGATGCCCCTCGTCCGTCAGCCCGCTATCGAACAGCTTGACGATATTCGGGTGCTGCAAGTTCGCAACCAGCTCCACCTCCCGCTCGAATCGCCGCAGCCGCCGATCCGATGCCCACCGCGCATCCAGCAACACCTTGATCGCCACCTCGCGCCGCGTTGACAACTGCCGCGCCACATACACCACCCCCTGCCCGCCGCGCCGTAATTCACGCAAATCCTGATAACCTGGTATCACGGGCACGCCCCCCAGGCGACCCCGCCCACGCCGCATCACGTCCAAGAGCTGGGTGTGGTCCTGATACCAATCCGAACTGCTGTTATTCATTGTCCACCCCTGGGCCGGCCCTCAGCCCTCTTCTTCGACCTGATGCTCGATCACTTCCGATAAACGTTTCAATATCCGCGATTTCGACTGGTACACCTGGTCGACGCTCATATCCAGCGATTCCGCGGTCTCCCCCACCGCGCGACCCTCCACCGCGTACCGCTGAAACGCCTGCAAGTCCTGCGACCCGAATTCCCCCTCGATCACCCGCATAGCCTGCCGCAGGTGATACTGCCGCCACTCCTCTTCCCACTGTAACTCGATCGACGGATCGCTCGCCGCCGCCCGCGTCGCCTGATCCACCTCCTCCATGTCCACCTGCCCCCGCGCCGCGTGCCGCCGCTTGTAGATCACGTGCAGCGCCACCGTTTTCAGGTACGACCGAAACTTCCCCTTGCTCGGATCGTACCGAAACTTCCCCATCGCCTGGCTCAACGCCAGCAGAACTTCCTGCAACACGTCGTCGCAATCCGCCGGCTGAAGCCCCTGCCGCCGACCAAACCCCCGAATCAAATCCGCATACCGCTCGTGAAACTCCCGCCACGCGCTCGCGTTGTCGCTCTCCGCCAACCGCCCTAACAAGGCTGTATATGTAGTCGATTGCCCGGACATAACGAGAGTATACCGAATCACCCACCCCCCAGTACACGCCACCCGCCCCGCAAAGCAGCTCTGCCACCCGCCACGCCACGCGCGCAACGCAGCCCACCCGACAGACCTCAATCTGCGGGCGGGCTGACCGAACCACGACGGCGTCAATCCGAAACATCGCTCTACCCATCGCTAGAACCAGATCGACTCATCGCTGTACGGCAGTGTCTCGTTCTTCCACGAGTCCCACGAGCTGTCGAACAGTTCACCCTGGTCATACACACTCTCGTAGTATGCCGGGCTATCGTACGTGGCATAATCACCCGTCGCCGACCCGTAACTGTCACAGGGATACCCGTCACACGTGCCGATCCCCGCCAGAACCCCATCCACGCGATCCGCGATCGTGTCCAGCACGCCATTCGTCGCCTGGACCATCAGGTCGTCACACCCCGTTACCGCCAACGCACCAACCATAACCGCCGCCATCAGCGCCGTCCGACCAATTCCGTTCATCTTGCGAAGCATCTTTGTTCTCCTTGTGAAAGAGGTCACTTGCTCTCGTACATCCGCTTCACCAGGACCTAGCGGCTTCGCCCACACTTCTGACGAAAAATCTCCCATTTCGCCCCCTCCACCACCGGCCTACGTCTTCCGACATCCGCCCTCTTGGATTTTTGACACTGGCAGCGCATGATTTCGGCTAGCCGAAGTGGGTCGGGCGTCGTGTCCGACTGGCCCTGAACCGGGAACCAGAGGCCACCTAAATGAAACTCATCATCCACGCCCCCATCATCGTCCTGCTGCTACTGCACGCACACCCCGTGCTCGCCGACGAGCCCACCACCGCCGACGAAGTCCTCGCCCGCTACGTCGCCGCCCTCGGCGGACATGAGCAGCTCGCCGCCCGCCAGACTCTGCGAATCACCGGCACCACCTCCCTGCCCGACGACATGCAGGCCAAAATCGTCAACGAGTATCGCCGCCCAATGATGTACCGCTCTCAGCTCACACCCGCACCTGATACCGGGTTGCCAACGGTAACCTACGGCTACGATGGCCAGGTCGGCTGGCACATAATGCCTATGTTCGGCTCCACCGAGCCCCAGGAGCTCCCCCCCGACATGGTTCGGATCTTCGCCGAACTCGCCGACCTCGACGGGCCGCTGGTCGATGCCAAAGCGAAGGGCCATCGGGTCGAGTTGATTGGCCGCGAGCAGATCGACGCCCGCCCCGTATACCGGCTCAAGCTCACGCTCAAGGGAGCCGGCGACGGCGAATTCGACGACTGCTACATCGATGCCGAAACCTGGCTACTCGTGAAGACCGTCGGCCAGCGCACCGTGCTCGGCCAAGTCAACCAGATCGAACGCACCTACAGCGACTATCACCGCGTCGCCGGCGTAATGATCCCCTACACCGAACGCACCGTCACCACGCCACCCAAGTCCGTCCACGTGCTGCAAATCGAAAACGTCGAGACCAACGTCGCCCTACCCGTTGAGCACTTCAACTTCGCCGCCATCAAGGAAGCCGCCCGACAGGCCACCGAAGCGACTGACACAACCAATGCCAAATCGGACACACCCACCGGTACCGTCAGGAATGACGCCCACGCACGCCAACTCTACGACGAGATGATCGCCGCCTTTCGCAACCCCAAAACCCTGTCGTTCGACTCCACGTACGAACTCCGACTCGGCACCTTCCCGACCACCTGTACATACCAGGCCTGGCTCAAAAAACCCAACCAATTTCGACTCGAAGCCCACAATCCACAGGGCAAAACCACCGGCATACTCATCGGCGACGGCCTCAATCTATGGATCCACTGGCCCAACGGCCGACCCTACTTTTACAGCCCGGGCACCCAGGAAAACCAACTCGAATACGAACGCACCCGCAATTCCAGCTACATGACCAAGCCCGCACCGCTCGCCCGCCATTCCATCGGTCACGAGGTCGCCCTCCTCGGTAGCGGCATACTCATGAACATCCTCGACCTCAGCACCTTCCACGGATACACCGACAGCCTCCAGCGCCTGATCGACGGCGTCGCCTCCGCCGGCACCGAAACCATCAACGACGAACCCTGCGACGTCCTCGACCTGAGCTTTATGGACGGACAACGAACCTGGAGACTCTGGGTCGCCCAACGCGACCACCTCCCCCGCAAACTCTGCGAAACCGTTCGCGTCGCCCGGGAAATACACGCCCAGGAAACCTGGTCGAACATCCGCATCAACCAACCCATCCCGGATGAGCTGTTCGCCTGGAAACCACCAGAGGGCTGGCAACGCTGGCAAATGCCCGATTCCGAGGCAACACTGCTCAAACCGGGAACTACTGCACCCAACTTCAACCTCAAGCTCACCGACGGCAAACCCGTCCAACTATCCGACTTCCGCGGAAAGATGGTCTGGCTCGTCTTCTGGAGATCGGGGTGACCGCCGTGCCGCGGGGAGGTGGTCTACCTCCAGAAGCTGCACGAGAAGTACGAGGGCAAGGGCCTGGTTGTGCTCGGCTTCAACAGCGCCGACAAACGCGACATCGCACTCAAGCTTATCAAAAAGGAAAAGCTCACTTTCCCAAACGTCCTGAACTCCTCACTGCACGCTTCTCAGGTCGCCCTTGACAAGTTCCGATCCAATGCCGTACCGACCACCTACGTTATCGACCGCGACGGCAAGATCCTCCACGCCTGGGTCGGCTTCTCACCAAACGACCCGGACACCCACAAGGCCCTGAAACTGCTCAAACTCGAATAACCAACCCCAGAGACCGTCGACCTCCACTATCCCTCACCTGCACCCAATGTTATCGGGCGTTTGGGACCCCAACGACCCTACGCTATACTGTCGCCCGCAACGACCATAACTGATTCAGAACCTTATATCCCGACCAGTCAGGAAGCCGGATTTCTGCCCGATACTCTTACAATGACCGACCACGAAACACACGACAAAATACCCCTTTCCGTCTCCGTCTGCGGCACCCCCGTCGTCCAGCGCGCCGGCATCTGGTACACCCACCACTCCTTCGGCCGAATTCTCGCCGAACTCGCCGACCGCGTCACACACATCTGCTACCAGGGACCCGGACTCGAAAATGACAACGGAGCACTCGACTTCCCCCTCACCTACGACAACATCTCCGTCATCCCCTGGTTCCCGCGCCGAAACAGCCTCCAGGCTCTCCGAAAACCCTGGCGACTATTCACCGACTACGCCCACGCACCAAAACGCGGCGACGTCCTCTTCCTCCGCGGCTCACACCCCCTGATGTGGGCCGCCCACTGGTTCGCCCGACTGCGCGGCCGCGGCGTCGTTCATTGGCTCGTCGGAAACACCCGTCGCCATCCTCCGCGCCGAACAACGCGGCTACGGCCGCCTGCTCCAGCGCCTCGGACTCCTCTTCGCCCAGTTCGAAGAGCGCATGCTCCGCCTCAGCATCGGCTTCAGCCGCGCCCATATCCTCGCCAACGGCGTCGAAGTCGCCGACATCTATCGCTCTCCCCGAACCACCCCCGTCGTCAGCAGCAGTATCACCGCCGACGACTTCCGCCAGCGCGACGACACCTGCACGAACGACCAGATCCGGCTCGTCTTCGTTGGCTTCATCCGCCCCGAAAAAGGCATCGAATACCTCATCCGCGCCCTGCCGAACATCTCCAGCGACCGCCCCGTCACGCTCGCCCTCGTCGGCCCGCACGGACAATTCGCCACCGAAAAACCCCGCCTCGACAACCTCATCAACGAACTCGGGCTCGCCGACCGCGTCACCTGGGAAGGCTACGCCGCCTTCGGCGAGCAACTCTTCGGACAGATCGACCGCTCCGATATCCTCGTCCTTCCCACCCTCTCCGAAGGCACCCCGCGCGTCCTGGTCGAGGCCCGCGCCCGCAGCGTCCCCATCGTCAGCACCACCGTCGGCGGAATCCCCACCAGCGTCACCGACGGCCACGACGGCCTGCTCGTCCCCCCGCGCGATCCGCAGGCACTCGCCGACGCCATCTCGCGCATCATCAACGACGCCGATTTCCGCCAACGAATTATCAAGGCCGGCCGCGAGCGCGTGGCCGACTGGACCGTCGAACGCTTCGTCGATCGCGTGGTAAACTGCCTGGCGCTCGCAGCCAATTACCAACCTTCATCCGCCCCGGAACGCTGACCATGCCCACCCCGCACCGCCGCAGCACACCAAGTGGGGCGGGCGTCTCGCCCGCCGTTGCAGTCTCAAGTGGGGCGGGCGTCTCGCCCGCCAACAGACCCCATAGTGCAGCAGGCGCCTCGCCCGCCGAGCCGAGGGTACACGGTCAACAAGTCGCCCAGGCCGGCCGACCCACCCCGCATGAGCACGCCCACGTGCTCTGCCGAAACACCACCCAGGAGGTCTGCGCATCGTGACTGCGTCCAACAGCTTCCGCCTGACCGCTACCGGCGATCTCATGTTCTACGGCCCCATGGCCGAACGCATGCAGGCCGCCGACGACCTCCTCTGGGCTTTCCGCCCCCTTAAAGATGCCATCACCAACACTGACCTCCTCTTCGGCAACTTTGAGACCCCCATCACCAAGGCGCGCGTGGCTGCCCCCGGCGCACCCGATCGCTACTTCAGCCCGCCCGGCATGGCCCACGCACTCCGCGATTACGGCTACGACATCGTCAACCTCGCCCACAACCACATCTACGATTTCGGACCCGAGGGCGTCGAGGCCACCATCAACGAACTGAACGAAGCCAAGCTACCCTACATCGGCATCGCCCGTGACGCCGACCAGGCCGCCCAACCCGTCATCGTCACCGCCCGCACCGGTGCCCGCGTCGGGTTCCTCGGCTACACCACCGCCCACAACGTCCTCCGCTCATCAAACGAATACGTCGCCTGCTTCCCCGATCCCCAGCGCGTCGCCGAAGACGTCCGCAAACTCCGCGAGCAGGTCCCCACGGTCGTCGTTTCCTGCCACACCGGATCACAATACAACCCCTACCCGGCCCCCGACACCCGCGCCCTCGCCCGGACGGCCATCGAGGCCGGCGCCGCCCTCTTCCTCGGCCACCATCCCCACGTACCGCAGGGCTGCGAACAGATCGACCGCGGATTCGCCGTCTACAGCCTGGGCGATTTCATCGCCCCCGTGCACAACGAGCAAACCCGCCGCACATTCTTCGTCCGCCTCACGATCGCCGACGACGCCGTCCTCGATCACGAACTCGTCCCGTGCTACATCACCGACGAGTGCCAGACCACCCTCCCCACCGGCAACCTCCACGACGAAATCGCCAACCACCTCGCGGAGCTTTCGCAAGCGGTCACCGACGGCCGCAGTGACGACCTCCATTTCGACACCGCCCGTAGCCGTTTCTTCTCACAATACGTCAAAAGCTGGATCCAGGAACTGCGTGAGGCCGGCCCGATGTTCTTCGTCCGCAAAATCGCCAACCTGCGCCCCTATCACTTCACCCTGATCCTGCGCACCCTGACCGGACGCCGATCACGCGACAAAAAATAAATGCCCCAGCAAACACACGGTGCCCGATGACCCGCTCCCACGCTGCCCATGCCGGCCCACTCCAACGCGCCTGGAGCGGAGCCGTGCGCCATATCCTCCTGCCGCTGTCCGACCGCCTCACCGGCATGGCCATGCTGAAGCACCTCAAGTTCCTCCAGGACGCCCAGTGGTGGCCACGCGAACGCATCGAGGCCCACCGCAACTCCGCCATCCAGCGTTTGATCAACGTCTGCTATAGCGAAGTCCCCTACTACCGCGAGCTGCTCGACTCCGCGGGCGTCAAACCCGCCGACATCAGAACCTGTGCCGACCTCACCCGCATCCCCATCAGCACCAAGGACATGATCCGCCCCAACTTCCCGGACCAAATCACCCGACCAACCGGCCAGCGCACCTACGAATCAAAAACCTCAGGCTCCACCGGCAAGAACTTCGTCGTGCTCGAAGATTATGAAACCGCCGGCCATTATCGCGCCTGTTTCATGCTCGCTTTGGTCTGGGCCGGCTGGACCATCGGCCAAACCCACCTCCAAACCGGGATGCACGTCACCCGCGACTGGCCGCGCCGCTTCAAGGACACCCTGTTCCGCTGCCACTACGTCTCCGCCCGCGATCTCTCCGACGCCAGTCTCGACCAGGCCCTCCAAAACATGGAGCGCCGCCGCATCGCCCACCTCTGGGGCTACCCCGGCAGCCTCTACTACATCGCCCGCCGAGCACGCGTCCGCGGCTGGAACCAACCACTCCGCACCGTAGTCACCTGGGGCGACAACGTCACCGACGAATATCGCCGAACCATCGAGGACGTCTTCCACACCCCCCTGATCGACACCTACGGCTGCGGCGAGGGCATCCAGATTTCCGCCCAGTGCGGACAGGGCCCGTTCTACCACGAACACAGCCTCAGCACCCTGGTCGAATACATCGACAACGACGGCCAGCCGGCCCCCGCCGGCACCACCGCCCACCTCGTCCTCACACGCTTCCACCCCGGCCCCATGCCGCTGATCCGCTACCGCGTCGGCGACCTCGGCGTCTCCGCCGGCGACCAGCAATGCCCCTGCGGCCGCAATCTCAAGCTCATGCAATCAATCGAAGGCCGCGCCACCGACGTCGTCCTCACGCCTTCCGGAAACCGCCTGATCGTCCACTTCTTCACCGGCCTCCTCGAAAACCTGCCCGAAATCGACTCCTTCCAGGCCGTCCAGGAGCAGCCCGATTCGCTACTGCTCCGCCTGGTTCCCACCGGCCAGCCCAGCGACGAACTCGCGCAACGCATATCACAACAGCTCCGCGACAACGGCGCCGATCTCGAAATCAACGTCGAATGGGTTCCGAAATCCCCACCGCCGAAACCGGCAAACGCCGCTTCATCATCAGCAAACTACCCCCCCCCCCCCCCACAAACGGCCCCCTCGGTGCCACTGATCTGTGAGCAATGCATCACTCGGTAGCCGCAGGTGCCTCATCCAATTCCGACGGCGGCACGCCCAAGTGCGCCGACTCAACATCATCGTCACCAACATCTTCACGCAGCACCCGCGCCGGAATCCCCCCCGCGATGCAATGATCCGGCAGATCCGTCGTCACGACCGCGTTCGCCGCCACCAGCGTCCCGCGCCCCACGTGCACCCCCGCCAGCAATGCCCCGTGCGTCGCGATCCACGAACCCGCCCCAATCTCGATCGGCTCCTTCTTACCATGCCCCCAGCGATACGACAGGTCGCGTTTGCCGTGATTGCCCGTAATCGCCACGCAATAAGGCCCAAATTGCACCTCGTCGCCGATCTTCATCCCCGCGCTCGCGTGCAGCCAAGTCCCGTAGCCGATAAACACGTCCCGCCCCACTTCCACCTTCGTGCTGAACGCGACCATCACGTGCCGGCACACCTGAAAGTTCCGCCCACACGACTTGAACGCCGGCCGAACCAGAAACCCCCGCAGCCGAATGCACGGCTTGAAATCCGGCAGCCACCCGGTCAGCAGCATGATCAGATTAAACCAGACATAAGCAAGCATCCGTCGCATCTGCAACTCACCAAGTGGGGCGGGCGTCTCGCCCGCCGTTGCAATCCCAAGCGGGCCGACCGGCGCGCCAACTCACTTCAACACGCCCGCCATCGCTTCACCAATCGTCGCCGGACTCTCCGCAACCGTGATGCCGGACTCCTTCAACGCCGCAATCTTCGACTGCGCCGTACCCGTCCCGCCCGAAATAATCGCGCCCGCATGACCCATGCGCTTCCCGGGCGGAGCCGTCTGGCCAGCAATAAACGCCACCACCGGCTTGCCGACATGAGCACGGATATGCTCGGCAGCTCGCTCCTCATCGGTCCCGCCGATTTCCCCGATCATCACGATGCCATGCGTTTCCGGATCAGCGTTAAACAGGTCCAGCAGCTCGATGAAGTTCAACCCCTTCACAGGATCGCCGCCGATACCAACACAGGTCGATTGCGCAAACCCGCGCTGCGAACACTGCCACACCGCCTCGTACGTCAGCGTCCCGCTGCGCGAAATAATCCCGACGTTCTTCGACCCGCCCGTCGGCGGCTCGTGAATATACCCCGGCATGATGCCCATCTTGCACTGCCCCGGCGTGATAATGCCCGGACAGTTCGGCCCGATCAGCCGCACGCCGCAATCGTCGAGAAACTTCCGCGCCCGCACCATGTCGAGCGCCGGAATCCCCTCAGTAATAAGCACAATCAGCTCGATCCCCGCATCGGCCGCCTCCATCGCCGCCTCAGCCGCAAACGGCGCCGGCACAAAAATCATCGTCGCGCTGGCACCCGTCTCGGCCACCGCCTCGTGACACGTATCAAACACCGGCAAGCCGTGCTCCGACTTCGTCCCACCTTTCCCCGGCGTACAGCCCCCCACAACGTTCGTCCCATACTCAATGCACTGCGCCGTATGAAACGCTCCCGCCTTACCCGTGATGCCCTGACAAATCACCCGCGTGTTCTTGTCGACCAGAATACTCATGCGAACCTGACTTCCTCATTCGCGCCAATGTTGATCACGCTCTCAAAACCACGCCGCCGCAGTTACGACCCCGAAGACTCCACACCCTCATCCGGAACCGCCGCCGGCTCCAGCCGCTCAATCTCCTCGTGAAACCCCGGCGGCGTCCGAATCTCAAAAACGCTATCCGCCACCCCAGCGTTAAGCTTGATATCCGAAAACCGAACCGTCACGTACGAATCCACTCTACCCGTTCCGTCCAGCTTGGTCACCTGAACCATCACCGGCAATCCCCCCAGATCGCCCGACTGACGCACCCAGAAATCCAGCACCTTGTAACGCTCGGCCGTCTTCGTCCCCCGCCGCGGCCTCAGCTTCAGATGATCCGTCTCCCGCGGGTCACCATCCGCCGGCTCAACGTACTCAATCTCAAACTCACGCAGCAGGTCATCCTTCTTCTGCCCAAACGGCAACGGAAACGGCCCCTCCCCGATCTTGTACGGATCACGCAGATCGTCCGCCTTGCGCACCTCCCGACGAATTACTGTCTTCGTCTGCGCCTTCAGCTCGACGTACCACATCCCGTCGAACATATACTGCTCGTCCAGCCGATCCTTCCGCCCCGTCCCGCTGATCCGCCCCGTGAAGTGAATCATGAACCGCGCCACCGGCTCCGTATCCTGGTACCACAACTCCCCACGCTTCCGCAGCGCATCCTCTTCACCACCCAGGACCGCCACCGTCTTCCACAACACATCCCCCTTCAGGTCGTTCACCTGACGCTCCGCCAGACGCGTGAGAATCTGGTCCACGCGCGGGTCCGCCGGCTGCGTCGGCGGCGCCGGCGCCGCCTGGCCACTAGCCGCGACGACCACCCCAAAAACCGTTATCATACCCAGCCAATCAGCGCGCCGGACCATCGTGCGCATGTCTATTGCTCCCTTAGGGACACCGCGGCGGATTCTAAGCCCCCGCGGCGAGCGAGGAAAGTCTCCGACCTCAACACCCAGCCGCACTCGCGGCCGCGATCGCCAAACATGTCCTTCCTGCTCGACCTGATATACCTGCTCGCGTTCTGCATCGGCTGGCCCTACCTGCTCTACCGCCGATTCACACGCCCCCGCACCGATACCCCCTGGGCCGAGTACTTCGGACGCGTACCCTCCCGCCCCGTCTCCGCCCACTGCGTCTGGATCCACGCCGTTTCACTCGGCGAAATCAACGCCACCCGTACAATCGTCGCAGAACTACACGAACGCTCTCCCGAAACCGTCGTCGTCATCAGCAGCACCACCCGCACCGGCCTCGAACAAGCCCGAAAACTCTACCCCCGCAACATCACCTTCCGCTTCCCACTCGATTTCTCCTTCGCCATCCGCAACGTACTCACCCACATCCGCCCCTCCGCGATCGTCCTCATGGAACTCGAGGTCTGGCCCAACCTCATCGAGGTCGCAGCCGCCAGCCACATCCCCGTCATCATCGCCAACGGCCGCGTCACGCACGAACGCAGCGTCAAACGCTTCAACCTCCCGCTGGTCCGCACCATCGCCCGCCGCATGTTCAACAAACTGAGCTGGGTCGCCGCCCAGGATACCACCTACGCCACCCGATTCCGCGAACTCGGCGCCCGACCCGACCGCGTCGAGATCGTCGGCTCCGTCAAATACGACGCCGCCGACACCAGCGACTCCATCCCCGGACAGGACGAACTCGCCGCCGAAATGGGCCTCAACCCACGCCAGCCACTGTGGGTCTGCGGCAGCACCGGCCCCGGCGAAGAAACCCTGATCCTCGACGCCTACGAAAAACTCCGCGAACAAGTACCAGAACTGCAACTCGCCATCATCCCACGCAAGCCCGAACGCTTCGACGAGGTCGCCCGACTCATCTGCGATCGCGGCTTCGCCTGCCTCCGCCGCAGCACCGGTGCACCCCAAGTGCCCGATAACGTCCGCGAACCCCGCCCCGTATTCCTCGGCGACACCATGGGCGAGCTGCGCAAGTTCTACGCCCTCGCCACCGTCGTCTTCGTCGGCCGCTCGCTCGTGCCCATGGGCGGATCCGACGTCATGGAGGCCGCCGGCCTAGCCAAACCCGTGCTCGTCGGCCCCCACACCAATAACTTCACCGAGGCGGTCAACCTCCTGCTCGCCGAGGGCGGCGCCCGCCAGGTCACCTCCACCGAGTTGCTCGCCGCCGGCGTTTCCGACCTCCTCCGCCACCCCCAACGCCGCACCGAAATGGGCCAGGCCGGCCGAGAAGCCATCATCAGCCACCGCGGAGCCACCCGACGCACCGTCGATCAGATCCTCAGCCTAATGACCGAATAATCCCCCCACCACCGCGGCGCCAACCACCTTCACGGGTACGATAGTAATGACATGACCACGACCCGCCGAAACTCACACCAACGTGCCACTGCCCTTCAGCAGTGCGTTTCTCAGCACGCACCCGCACTCCACCGCCGGCACCACCTCGTCCCCTTGCTGGCCTTGCTGGTCCTTCCATTACTGACGATCGGGTGTCACCAATCCCAATTGGCCCGCGACCGGCTCGCCGACCGCCGCAGTTCCACCCAAGACGCCATCCGGCTCTGGAGCAGCGCTGACGCCGACCGCCCCACGCATCTCGCCAACGCCGATCGATTCATCCGCGAGGACCTCGACAACCGCGCGCAGTACCTCAAGCACGACATGGCCGAGCTCGACGAATGGTACCAGCGCGACGTCGAGTACATGCCCGCGCGACAGCAACGCTATCGCGACCAGCTCCGGCAAATCTTCGGCGGCCGAACCGACAACATCGAGCCAATCGCAATCATGATGTTCTACTGATCCCCCGTTGTGTCTCCCCCCTGTGCCACTGCTCTGTGAGCAGTGCGTTACCCCCCATCCCGTTGCAAAACACGTGGGGAACCTGCCGAACCCACCACAAACTCCTCCGGAACCGACTCTCCCCCGGGCTGATCCGTCACGCCGATCATTTCTTCCGGCGGAATCTGATCCACCAGCTCGTTCGTGGCCACCACGCTCGACGACATCAGCCCGTTCGGCCACAGCGCAAACACCAACAACAAAAACCCGCAAATCAGCGCACCGATGTGCTGCGCCTCACGCGGCATAGCGTGGGCCGGACGCTCATTCTCATACAGCAGCACAGCCGCAATAACCCGCAGGTAATACGCCGCCGCGACGGCCGAGTTGAGCACACCGATAATCACTAGCACAATCAGCCACGTCTGCTGCCCGGGAACAACCGTGCCCTGCGCCGCCGCCAGCGCGCTGCTGAACAGCCCGAGCTTGCCCCAGAACCCCGGCGTGGGCGGCAAACCCATCAGCGTGAACATCGTCAACGCCAAAATCAGCGCCAGCCCCGGCTGCCGCCGCAACAGGCCCGCCACGTCACGCAACGTCTCACACGCCTGGTCACGCACACGCAGCAACCCCAGCACCGCGAACGCCCCCAGGTTCGCAATCCCGTAAACCACGACGTAATACAACACGCTGGCCGTACCGTTGCCGAGAATGCCGACACTGCCGGTCTCATCCGCCGGCCCCGCCAGCGGCCCGGCCAACATACCAACGAGCATATAGCCCGCATGCGCAATGCCCGAATAGCCCAGCATCCGCTTGATGTTGGCTTGCCGCAGCGCCAGCACGTTGCCGACGCACATGCTCGCCACCGCCACAACCCACAGCAGCCAGAAAACCGCGTTCCCCGCCCCCTGCCACTGCCCGGTCATCAACACCAGCTTGAAAATCGCGATCAACCCCGCCAGCTTCGGCACAAAACCCAACAAGCCGGCCACCGGGCTGGCCGCCCCCTGATACACGTCCGCGATGTAGAAGTGCAACGGGACGGCCGCAATCTTGAACAGCAAACCGCCGATCGACAACACCAGCCCCGTCACCGCCAGCCCATACGCAAGCGTGCCCGGCTGAGCCAGCGCCTCGCGCACAGCCAGCGCCGTAGCCGGCAACGACGCGCTGCCCGACACTCCATAGAGCAGCGCAAACCCATACGCCATGATCGCGGCCGACAACGCACCCAGGTAGAAATACTTCGTCCCCGCCTCAGCCGCGACGGCCCGCGTACGCCCCAGCACCACCATGATGTACGTGGGAATGCTGACCAGTTCCAGCGCCATGAACAGCAACAGCAGATTGTCCGCCGGCCCCACCAGCAGCAAACCAACCAGCGAGAACAGCATCATCGACAAATATTCGCCGCGTTCCCCCTCGCGAGCCTGCGACCAGTTAATCAACGTAAAGAGAATGCCAAGCTCGAGCGCACTGATTCGCACAAACACCGCCAGCGATCCATACGCCAGCCCGCTGCCGACCAGCATCTCCGTCGGCCGCACCCAAACCAGCCCAATCGCACCCGTCAGCGCGATCAGCGCCACCCACGGCGACAACCCGCGCCAGCCGGCCCGCGCTGCCTGACCGAGCATCAGCACCACGCAGCCGCCCGCCAATAGCATCAATTCCGGCCCAAGCGCACTAATGGGGATCGCCGGCATCATCTCAACGACCTCCCTGCCGGCTCAGCGGCTCCGCGGGCAACTCGCCCACCTCGCCGCCAAAAACAAACGCCGCCTGATCCTGGATCGCAATCGCCGGCATCTGCCGCTCGGCCGACACGATTTCCGCCTGCTTCACCCGATTCAGCACCGTCGCCTCGAGCGCCGGATCGAGCGTATCCGTTATCACCCGCGGCGCAACGCCCAGCACAACCACCAAAACAGCCAGCGGTGCCAGAATCAGCACCTCACGCGCGTTCAAATCGCGCGGCAAGCCGGCCGAAAGATCGGGCGTGCCCTCCGGCTCTTTCACCGGCCCGAAAAGCACCTTCCCGGTCGCATACAACATGTAAATAGCGCCGAGCAAAATGCCCGTCGCCCCGAGAATTCCGTACGGCCTGCCCAGCACCTCCGAGTTATACGCCGCAAAGAGCACCGTGAACTCACTCACAAACCCGTTCAACCCGGGCAGCCCGATACTCGACAGCACAAATAGCACAAAGAAAAACGCCATCGTCGGCATCTGCCACGCCAGCCCGCCGATCGCGTTCATATCCCGCGTGTGATACCGCTCATAAATCATCCCCACCACCAGGAACAGCGCCCCGGTGCTCAACCCGTGATTGACCATGTACAGCACCGAGCCCGACAGCCCCACCGGCACCAGGCTGAACATCCCCAGCATGCAGAAACCCAGATGCGACACCGATGAGTACGCCACCAGCTTCTTGACGTCGCTCTGCACCCAGCAACACAGCGCCCCATAGATAATCCCGGCAATCGCCAGCCAACCCATGACCTGCGCCCACGCAATCGCCCCCTCCGGCACCATCGGCAGGCTGAACCGCAAAAACCCATACGTCCCCAGCTTCAGCAGCACGCCGGCCAGCAACACACTGCCGGCCGTCGGCGCCTCCGTGTGCGCTAGCGGCAACCACGTATGCAGCGGGAACAGCGGCACCTTGATCGCAAAACCCGCGAAAAACGCGATAAATAACAGCGATTGCTCGGTCAGCGTCAGCGCCCGCAAACTCAGCGACGACAGCCGCACGAGGTCAAAATCGACCACCGCCGACCCGGTAATCTCCGCTGCCCGCAACCCCAGATACATAATGCCGGCAAACGTGATCACACTGCCGACGAACGTGTAGATGAAGAACTTGTTCGCCGCATAACGCCGCTGCGGCCCGCCCCAGATCCCGATCAGAAAATACAGCGGCACCAGCGTGAACTCGAAGAAAATGTAAAACAACAGCACGTCACGCGCCGCAAACACGCCGAACATGCCCGTCGCCAGCGCCAGCAGCCACGCGTAATACTCCCGCTGCCGCCGCTTGATGGCCGAGAAACTACACCACACCGCCAGCGGCACCAACAGCGCCGTCAGCATCGTCAGCGGCATGCTGATCGCGTCCAGCCCAACGTGGTAACTCAGCCGAACGCCGTTGCGTTGCACAACGCTGCCATCGTCGTACACGTCGCGCTGCCCGACGGCGATCCAGTCCGCCCGCGTCTCGCCCACCAGCGCCCCTGGACTCGACCCGCCCTCCTGCGCCACCGGCATACCCAGCCAAAGCAGCGCCCCGATAACCAGCAGCACCGCCCCAACGCCGAGAGATATCCGCGGCGCCAGCCGCTCCTGTCGTTCCGGCAACGCCCAAACAACAATCGCCCCGACCAGCGGGAGAAAGATCAGCAGGTTAAGTCCAAACGCCTGCATACCGTCAATTCACCTCAGCCGTCCTTGTGGCACCGGTTCGCAACCGGTGCGTCAAAAACGCCGGCACACCGTCAATTCAACCCAGGGGCGTCGCCAGCCAGCGCCACAACAATAACAGCACCGCCAGCCCCAGCGCCATACCCAGCGCGTACGTCTGCAACGCACCCCGCTGCACAAAATGCAGCAAATAGCCGGCCGCTCGCGGAACACCCGCCACCAGCCAGATAATCCCATCCACTCCGTAATTATCCATCGCGTAAAAAACCCGGCCACAACCGCGCAACGGCCGAACAATTGCCACGTCGTACAGCTCATCCACCCAATACTTACGATTCCACAACGTAAACAGCGGCCCCAGCAGCTTCTGATCCGGGTCAACCTCCGGCGCACTCCCGTACCGCAACCACGCCACCAAAATCCCCAGCAGCGCCACCCCGCCCGACACGTACATCAGCCACAAACCGCCCGCCCCATGATGCGCATGCCCGATCGTGCTGTGATGCAGGTACTCATGAAAATATCCGTGCGGGCTGAACAGCATCAGGAACCGCTCGCTCGGCGCCCCGGCAAAGCTCACCCCGAGGTAACCCGCAAACACCGCCCCGATCGCCAGAATCCACAGCGGCATCGTCATCACCGCCGGCGACTCATGCGGATGCTCCCCTGCCTCGTCCGGCAGCCGCAACTTCCCGTGGAAGCACAAAAAGAACATCCGGAACGTGTAGTACGCCGTCAGCCCCGCCGTGATCAACATCAACACGCCCGCGAGCATATTCCGCTCAAACGCCGCATGAACAATCTCGTCCTTGCTCCAGAACCCCGCCAACAGCGGCACCCCCGCCAGCGCCAGACACCCGATCAGCATAGTCCGATACGTCTGCGGCAGAATGTGTCGCAGCCCGCTGAACCGCCGCACGTCGATCACCCCGCCCATCGCGTGCATCACGCTGCCCGCCCCGAGGAACAGCAGCGCCTTGAACCACGCGTGCGTAAACACATGAAAGACGGCCGAGTCCGGCACCGCACAACCCAGCCCGACAAACATGTACGCCAACTGGCTGATCGTCGAATACGCCAATATGCGCTTCATGTCATATTGCGCCATGGCCATCGTCGCCGTCAGCATTGCCCCGATCACCCCCAACGTCAGGATCACATTCAGCGCAAACTCTGACGCCGCGAAGATCGGCGTGCACCGTGCCACCATGTACACGCCCGCCGTCACCATCGTCGCCGCGTGGATCAGCGCCGACACCGGCGTCGGACCCTCCATCGCGTCCGGCAACCACACGTACAGCGGGAACTGGGCACTCTTGCCCAGCGCACCACACAGCAGCAACAGGCTCACCACCGTCGCCTGTGACCAGCCGGCCGCGAACTCCGTCGACGCTAGGTGCCCCGCATACCGGAACACCACCTCATAATCGAGCGGGTTCTCCCCCGGCTGCACGTGCCCGCGCAGGAACCAGTACAGCGAGAAAATACCCAGCGCAAACCCAAAATCACCAATCCGGTTGACGATGAACGCCTTCTTCGCCGCCGCCGCCGCGCTCGGCCGGCGAAAATAAAACCCAATCAGCAAATAGCTGCACAACCCGACCAGCTCCCACCCCAGGTACAGCAGCACAAAGTTCCCCGCCATCACCAGCGTCGCCATCGAAAACACGAACAGCCCGAGGAACGCGAAGAACCGCTCATACCCCGGCTCCGGCTCCCCATGATGGTCACGCATATAGCCGATCGCATAGATGACGATCACCGTCGAGACCAGCGTGACAAACAGCAGCATGATCCCGGCCAGCCCGTCAAAATAAAAATTCACCGCCAGCCAGTGATCCTGTTCGACACTCTCCTCCGCCCCCAGGCTGATCCAGTTGTACAACGTGTGCGTAAACCCGTCCGCGTGCGACCCATCCGCCACCGCGCCATATTCCGCCGCAGGTTCTACCGCGTGCCCGCCACCATGTTCCGCCGCCTCCGCAGCCGCAACGATCGGCGACTCCGTCGGCGCTTCCGCACCGCCAAACCGCGTCCCCAGATCGAAAAACAGCGCCACGCTCAGGCCGGCCGACGCCAGCACGCCCAGCACCACCGGCCAATGCCCACGCCCCGACTTCACCCGCAGCGCGATCAGCAACCCCGCCACGATCGCCCCCAGCAACGGCCAGAACGGTAGCGTTGCGTACAGGCTCTCGCTCAGCAGGGTTGTATGACCGTCCGCGAGCAGCATCACTCGTCCTTCAATAACCGCCACGAATTGGCATCCAGCGTGTGGTGATAACGATACAGCAGCACCACCAGCGCCAATCCCAGCGCCGCCTCGGCCGCCGCCACCGCTACCAGGAACAACGCAAACACCTGCCCGTCCAGCGTCGCCGGGTTACCCGCCAGCGGAAACCGCGTAAACGTGACCAGCGTCACGATGATCCCCTGGAACATCATTTCCGTGCACAAAAACATGACGATGAGGTTGCGCCGCGTGATAAACCCGATCACGCCCAGTGCAAACAGCGTCGCGCCCAGCAGCAGGTACGCAATCATCATCGCGCCACCTCCGCTATGTCAGACTGATCCGCCTCGGGCCGCACCTGCCGCCGGGCAATCGCGATCGCCCCCACCATCGCCGCCAGCAGCAGCACACCCACCAGTTGAATCGCAACGATATATTGAGTCAGCAGCAGCGTGCCGACCGCCTCGACCGTGCCGCTGGGCCCCAACGCCGGCTCCAACGCCTCGGCCGCCGCCGGCTCACCACCCGTAAACAGCCGACCGCTCACCAGCGCCAACAGCAGAAAACCCGTAAACGCCCCCCACAAAGGCTCACGCGCCCGAATGTCGTACACCGCCGGGTCCGGCCGCTGCGCCAGCATGATCACGAACACGTACGTGACCAGAATCGCACCCGCATAGACCATCACCAGCGCCACGGCCAGGAAGTGGGCCTCCATCAGCACCAACAGCCCCGTCACCGCGACGATCAATAGCACGAAATACAGCGCGCTATACACCGGCTTCTGATGTGTAATCACCCGCAACGCCGCGTACAGCCCGACCAGACCCAGCCCGATCGACCAGCCCAACTCAGCACCGCCGCTGATCAGCCAGACCAAAAGCGCCACCACGCACGCCCCACCAGCCGCCAGCAACAGCCAGCCCAGCAGGTTGCTGCAACGCCGTCCGCCCGGCAACGCCAGGAACAGCCCCAACGCTCCGAGCACCAGGAATGTCACCAGAAGTGCAGGCATTCTCCAAGCCTTCCACTCGCCGGCGGAAACAACCTTACTGCTCTACTCAACCGCTCGGCGTTTTACTACCCGCTGGCCCGACGGGCGCTTGTCTGCCCAACTGACGGACCCTTTTAACCGATCAGCCGCAACGTCGCCAGCGTGCCTCTTCACACGTTCCACATCACAAGCGGGGCGGGCGTCCGAGATTGCAAATCAACCATTCGAACCCAAAGTGGGGCGGGCGTCCCGCCCGCCAAGCCTCCTTCGCAGACACCCAACCGGCGGGCGAGACGCCCGCCCCACACTACACCTTGCGCTCCGCGTTCGGCCGACCAACATCCTTACTCTGTCCACCCGTCAAACCATAATCCGTCACGGGTGGGTTCTTCCGCGGCTTGACCGCCTTCGTCTCGTCATAAACCCGCAGCAGCTTCTCCTTGTCGAAGATCATCTCCTCACGTGTACGACCGACCAGCTCATAGTGCGGCGTCAACTCGATCGCATCCACCGGGCAAGCCTCCTCGCACATCCCGCAGTAAATACACCGCAGCTCATCAATATCGAACTGGACCGGATATTTCTCCCGGTCCGGCCACGGCGACTCGCCCGCCTCGATATGTATGCAATGCGCCGGGCACGCCGCCGAACACATGAAACACGCCACGCACGCCACCCGGCCATCCGGATCGCGATTCAGCCGATGAACGCCACGATAATTCGCCACGCGCAGCTCGCCGTCACCCTCACGCGTCTGCTCCGGATACTGCTTGACGAACTCGTTCCGCCGACCGACGCTGAACATGTGACGCACCGTCGTCTTCATGCCGTCAATGATCTGCGGCAAATACAGACGCTCGGCCGCGTTCAACTCCGGCTCCCGAACCTCAATCACATCTTCATCACGCATCGGTCCATATCCTCTGCGGCCACGGTCGGCTCACCCGCATCCGCAACACGCATCAACCCTTCGCTCATATCACGCCGGCCGAAAACTACGCCGGCCTGACCTGCACCTCCGGCAGATCCTCCTGCCGCCCGCTGACCCGCCGCGGCGCCCGCCCCACCCAGATCAGCGTTGCGATCAACACCACCAGGTTCAGCGCCAGCACCGCCAGCCAGTTCCAGCCCGCCCGCAGGTCCACAAACGTCGCCAGCACCGCCGTCCCCGCCAGCAGCACGATCCCCACCGGCACCAGCGACACCCAGCACAGCCGCATGAGCTGATCAAACCGAAACCGCGGAATCGTCCAGCGAATCACCATGAAAAACACGATGAACAACGCGACCTTGGCAAAATACACCCCCAGCTTGATCAGCGCCGCCCACCAAGCCGTGTTCTCCACCCCGGGCAAGCCCCAGAAATGCCAGCCGCCAAAGAACAGCGCCACCATCAACGCACTGCCGATGAACATGTGGGCATACTCACCCAAAAAGAACATCGCGAATTTCATCGAGCTGTACTCGGTATGGAAACCGCCAACCAGCTCCTGCTCGGCCTCGGCCAGATCAAACGGCGTGCGATTCGTCTCCGCAAACGAGCACACCAGCACCAGCATGAACGCCACCGGGTGCATTAACACGTTCCACACGCCGCTGGTCGCCTGCTGCTCAACCAGCACCTCGGGCCGCAACGACCCCGTCGCCAGCAACAGACACACAAACGCCAGCCCCATCGGCAGCTCATAGCTGATCATCTGCGCCGCGGCGCGGATCCCGCCAAAGAACGAATACTTGTTGTTGCTCGCGTACCCGGCCAGCACGATCCCATAAACCCCCAGCGACCCGATCGCCAGCGCATAGAGAATCCCGATGTCCAGGCTCGCCACCTGCGTGCGAACCGTCGCCCCCGCCTCCATCCACGGCCAGTGGATATCGCCCGCCCACGGTATGATCGCAAACCCCAGCAGCGCCACCGCCATCGACAAACACGGCGCCAACAAATACAGCGGCTTATCCGCCCGCGCCGGAATGATGTCCTCCTTCAGGAAAAACTTCACCCCGTCCGCCATCGGCTGCAACAACCCCCAGAACCCAACCCGGTTCGGACCCTTCCGATCCTGCGTGAACCCGGCAATCTTCCGCTCGGCCAGAATGCACACGGCCGTGCTCGACATGATCACCCCGAACATGCCCGCCATCACAATCAGCGGAAACCAGAACGGATCCGACAGCAGCCAGCTATACAGCGGAAACGCCAGCCAGAGCACCACCGCCGCCGCCGCGCCCAGCACCACCCCCGCCCCCCCCAGCACAACGGGGTTCCGCAGCGTGTCCTCCATTCGTCGAACGCCCGGATCCATCATGGCTCAACAATCTCCATCACGCCGCTGTGCGCCGTGCCACTGCTCTTGAGCAGTGCTCTTCGCTGTGCCACTGCTCCGCCAGCAGTGGTCCCTGTACCGCTCTAATGCGCATGTCTCGGCAATCCCTGCGGCACAAACACCTCCGCAAACGCCGGCAACTCCGCCGCCATCCGCTCCCGTACGCGCGCCGCACGATACAATCCCGCTTCGCCGGCCAGCTCCCAGAAGAACTGCCCATCGCCCTTAACGCCCTCCAGCGGCGACAGCGCCCGATCAAACGGCTGAATCAGCCCGTCACAGTTCATAAACGACCCTTCGCGCTCCGCCCAACTCGCGGCCGGCAGACAAACCCCCGCCTGCTCCGCCAGCGCCGACGAAAACAGATCATGCACGATCAGCCGCTCGACCTTCCCCAGCGCGTCGGTAATCCGCCTGTCCGTCACCCATTCGTCCGGATACCCGCCAACCACGTACACCAACTTGTACGCCCCCTCGACCGCCTGGTGCAGCACCCCCCCCCAGTCCGTCGTCGCCCCACCAAAATGCTCCAAGAGCGTCTCGATCCCGCGCCGATTCGGACACTTCTCCGCCTTGATCACAAACCCGCGCGGAAAACTCTCGTCCTCCCCCCGCACCGGCACATACCCCAGCGCCAGCGTCGCCCGCGGCGCCAACTCGCGCACACACCGCGCCAGCAGCCAAGCCTCCTCACAGGCCATCATCGGGCTCAGCACCACCGCCACGCCCGCGCCGTCACCCTCACCCACCGCCTGCACAATCTCCTGTCGCACCCGCCCGGGCAATTCCTCCCACCGCACCGCCGCCCCCTGCCCCCCGTCCCGTACCACCGGCTGCCGCAGCCGATCCGCGCTATGCACGTGATGCCACCCGAACCGCGCCTCATCACTGATCCACCACTCGTTGACCTGATCGTTATACCGCGGCCGCACGCGATGAATCCCGTGTTCATTATGATCAATGAAGATCGTCTGTCCCCGGCTGTCCACCGGGCTCACCGACCGTGTCGCCCGCAACATCCACACCCGTTGCCGAAACAGAAAATCCTTGTCGAGCAGCGCCCCCACCGGACACAGATCCACCACGTTCCCCTGGAGCGGATTGTCCAGCGGCACACCCGGAAAAACGTCAATCTCGTTGCGGCTCCCACGGTTCGTCACCGCCAGCTCGCCGGTCCCCGCAATCTCATTGGTGAACCGCACACACCGCCCGCACACCACACACCGATCGGAGTACAGCAACGTATGCGGCCCGATATCCTTCTTCGGGTTCTTGTGCTTGTCCTCAACCATGCGCGAGGTCGCCGCCCCGTGCGACTCCGTGTAATCCTGCAAGTAACACTCCCCCGCCTTGTCGCACACCGGACAGTCCAGCGGATGGTTCAGCAGGTAATACTCCATCACCCGCTGCTGATTCTGCCGCACTTTGTCCGACTCGAACCTGACTTCCATCCCCGCCTTCACCGGCGTCTGGCACGACGGAAAAAGCTTCGGCGCCCACACAGCCTCCCCCGTCTTCGGATGCGGCAGCTTCATTTCCATCAAACACAGCCGACAGCTCGCCACCACCGCCAGCCCGGGATGATAGCAATAGTGCGGCACATTCATGCCCGCTTCCAGCGCCGCCTGCAACACGGGCACTCCCGCCCGCGCCTCAATCTCCTGACCGTCGATGATGATCTTTGGCATCGGTCGCTGCCCTGCCTACTCACCAGCCCCGCACGCGTCCAGCGGCACCTGAAACGTCCCGCCGACCGAACGCGTCGCACGCCCTTCCACGATCGGCAACTCATACGCCGCCGGATTGATCTCACGCAGCACCCGCTCCGCCGCCTCCGGATCCTGCGCCGCAATATGCTGCTCAAACTCCCTTCTGAATTTCTGCACCAGCATTCGCACCGGCCACGCCGCCCCGTCCGACAACCCACAAATCGACTGCCCCGGCATCATGCCCATGTTGTTGCTGATATCCTCCAGCAGATCCAGGTCATACAGCCGACCCGCCCCCGCCCGCAGCCGACCCGCGATCTTACGCATCCAATTGCTCCCCTCGCGACACTGCGTGCACTGCCCGCACGACTCCGTCCCGAAAAACCGCGTCACGTTGACCAGCACATCGCGAATATCCACATCTTCCGGCACCACCACCCCCGCCGCCGTCCCCAGCCCCATCAGCCCATAGCGCCGCGGATCATCAAAATCGAGCATGCAGTCCAGCTCGTCATAATCCTGCTTCGGATCGACCGCCCCCGCGTTCCGCGGAAACACATCCCCCCGCAACACGCCCATCGACAGCCCGCCCGGAAACACCGCCTTGACCCGCTTACCACCCAACATCCCCCCGCCAAAATCCTCGCCGTAGATCAAATCACGCACCGTGATCCCCAGCGGCCCCTCATAACACCCCGGCCGCTGCACCGGCCCCGAAACGCAGTACATCTTCGGCCCCCACGAGTTCTCATGACCCAGCGACAGCCACCAATCCACCCCCCGACTCACAATGTGCGGCACACACGCCAGCGTCTCCACGTTGTTCACCACCGTCGGCTGCCGAAACGCCCCCTCCACAGCCGGAAACGGCGGCTTGATCCGCGGCCAGCCGCGCTTCCCCTCCAAACTCTCGATCAGCCCCGTCTCCTCACCACAAATATACGCCCCCGCCCCGCGATGAATATAACACTCCAGGTCATACCCGCTGCCGAGGATGTTCTTCCCGAAATAGCCCCCCGCGTACGCCTCGTCGATCGCCTTCTGCAAAATATGAAACTGCTCGATGAACTCCCCGCGCATGTATATGTACGCGACGGTCGTCTGCGTCGCATACCCCGAAATCAAAATCCCCTCCAGCAACATGTGCGGATCGCTCTCCATCAGCACCCGGTTGCTGAACGTCGGCGGCTCCGATTCGTCCGCATTCACGCACAAATACGTCACGTCCCGCCCCGGCGGCAAAAAACCCCACTTCAAGCCGGCCGGAAAACCCGCTCCCCCACGACCACGCAGGTTCGCCTTCTTAACCAGCTCCACAATCTCCGCCGGCTTCATCCGCAACGCCTGCGCCGCCGCCGCGTAACCGCCGTCAGACTTGTACACCTCCAGCGACGTGCTGTTCGGCACACCAACGTGCTTCATCAATATCCGTTCAAAAGGCATCTACGCCACCATCACGCCTGCGACCCCGGCTCCCGCGGCGCATCGTACAAATCACTACGCACCACCTCGATCTTGTCGTTCTCTGGGTCCGCCAGTATCCGATCCAGATCCTCCACCCGCACGCACTTGTGCAGCTTCTCGTTGATCAGCATGCACGGCGCATGCTCGCACGCCGCCAGACACTCCTCCGTCATCAGCGACCACTCCCCGTCCACGCTGGTCTCGTGCTCACCGATCCCCAGCTTCTCCTTGAGCGCCGCCAGCACTTCCTTCCCACCCATCAGCTCGCAGCCCAGCGACCGGCACAGCACGATCGTCTTCTTCCCACGCGGATGCGTCCAGAACTGCGTATAAAAGCTCACCACGTCCATGACCTTCGCCGGCGGCAGCTCCAGCAACTCCGCAACCTCGCGCATCACCCGATACGAGATATACCCCACCGCATCCTGCGCAACGTGCAACGCCGGCAACAACACCGCCTGCCGCGTCGGGTAACGATCAAAAAACGTCCGGATCTTTGCCTTGACCGCCTCGCTCAAGCCCGGACCGAGCTCATCCTCAGACAACGACCGCCGGTCTATCGTCTCCCAAGCCACTACCAACTCTCCCTGGCCGACACCACCCGGCGCCGCCTCAACGATCCAGCTCAGCCGCGATGATGTTCACACTGTTCAACACCGCCGGCACGTCGCTGATCTGGTGACCAACAATCAAATGCGGAAAAACCTGGTAATTGATGAAGCTCGGCGGCCGACACCGCACCCGGTACGCACACCGCCCACCATCACTCACCAGGTGAAATCCCAACTCCCCATTCGGCGTCTCGTTCGCGAAATAAGCCTCTCCCACCGGCGGCTCAAAACCGCGATTCGTCATGATCCGCTCAAAATGATGAATCAATCCCTCAATCGAGAAGTAAATCTCACGCTTGTTCGGCAGCGTCGCCCGCTCTTCCGGCAACACGTTGATCGGCCCCGCCGGCATCATCTCAACCACTTGCTCGATAATCCGGCACGCTTGGTGAACCTCCTCAATACGCACCAGAAACCGGCTCAAAATATCGCCACCCCGCGCCACCGGAACCTTGAACTCCACCGCCGGCGCCCCCTCCCCATCCCAATTGTCCGCATAACACAAGTACGGCTCATCCTTCCGCACATCCCGCCGTACACCACTCCCCCGCGCCATCGGACCCGTCAACGACCAACTGATCGCATCGTCATGACTAACCACCCCGATCCCCTTCACACGCTCCAGAAAGATCCGATTGCGCAGCAACAGCGTCTCAACGTCCTTTATCGCCGGCGGAACCTCCTCACGCACGTACTTCACCACCCGCTCGAACCACCCCGCCGGCGCATCCTGCGCCAGCCCACCCACCCGTGTATAACTGGTCGTAAACCGCGCCCCACAAAGCTGCTCAAACAGATCGTAAATCGTCTCCCGCGCGTTAAACCCGTACAAAAACGCCGTCAATCCCCCCAGATCCAGACCCGTGCACGCAATGCACACCAAATGATCCTGGATCCGCGCCAATTCCGCACAAATCGTCCGAATCGCCTTGCACCGCGGCGTCACCTCCAGCCCGAACAGCTTCTCGACCGCGCCGTGAAATGCCACGTTGTTCGCGATCGGAGACACATAGTTCATCCGATCCGTCACCACCACGTACTGGTTGTAATCCAGATGCTCCCCCAGCTTCTCGAACCCACTGTGCAAAAAGCCAATGTCCGGCGTGCAACTTACAATACGCTCCCCCTCAACCTCCATGAGCAGCCGCAGCGTCGTGTGCGTCGCCGGGTGCTGCGGACCAAAATTCAGCACCCAACGCTCTTCGCTACCCTCCTCCCGGGTCAGCGTCGTCGGCTTGAGTTCGTACGAAACGCCCATGCTCGTCCGTTTCTCCAGGCCAATCAGGCCATCTCACGCGTCACACGCTCAAAATCCTCTCGCTCACCTTTCCCGCGCAGCGGATAATCCTTCCGCAACGGATGATCCACAAAGTTCTGCGGCAACAAGATCCGCCGCAGATCTGGATGACCCGTGAAGCGAATGCCGAACATGTCGTACACCTCCCGTTCCAGCCACTCCGCGCCACGCCAGATCCCCGTCACCGATGGAATCGCCGGCTCCGGATCGTTCACAAAAACCTTCACCCACAAGCGGTGGTTGTACGTGTGGCTCAGCAGATTGTAGGTCACCGCAAAACGATCATCCGCGTCAGGGAAGTTCAGATAGTCAATCCCGCCCAAATCCGACAACTGTTCAAACTTGCAACGCCCGTCATGACGCAGAAACTTCATCACGTCCAGCAGCCGCTCCGCCGGAACCCGCACCCAGAGCTGACCCGAATCCCGCCCATCCGCGTAACGCATCAACGACCGCGCCTCGAACTCCAGCTCACCAAACTCCGCCTGCAACGCACCGATCACATCTATCGTCACGACTTACCCCCCAACCCAGGCCCCAGTTCCACCCCCTGCCGCGCCGGCTGAATCACAATCCCCAGGCCCCGCCCACGCTCCTGGCTCGTCTTAACACCATCCGCTGCCACAATCCGCTGCACCGCCATGATCCCTTCCAGCAATGTCTCCGGCCGCGGCGGACAGCCCGGCACATAAACATCCACCGGCAAAAACTGATCTATCCCCTGAACCACCGCATACGTATCAAAAACTCCACCAGACGACGCACACGCCCCCATCGAAATAACCCACTTCGGCTCCGTCATCTGCAAGTAGATCCGCTGCAATACCGGCATCATCTTCATCACCACCCGACCGGCGCATATCAGCAAATCACACTGCCGAGGCGTAAAACGCATCGCCTCCGCACCAAATCGAGCTACGTCATATCGGCTTGCGCCTGTCGCCATCAGCTCAATCCCGCAACATGCCGTCGCAAACGGCATCGGCCACAGGCTGTGCCGACGAGCCCAGTTGATCCCGTATTTCCTGATCCCATCAACCAGGTAATCCAGACGCGTGGCCGCAAACTCGCCACCGCCCGTGCTGACAACCTCAGTCTTCTGCTGCTGCTGATTCAGTTCCACTTGAACACCCCCTTGCGCCACTCATACCAGAACCCCACCAGCAGCAGCACGAAAAAGATCCCGATCCCCGCCAGCAAAAACCCGGGCGTGTAACCCGCTGACGTCATCGTCTCCGCCCAGACCTGCTCATCTCCCGTCTCCGGCCCCCGCAGCCGCGGCAACAGCATCGCCCACGGCAATAGGAAAACCACCTCAACATCAAAAATCAGAAACAGCACCGCCACCAGGTAAAAACGCACGCTGAAACGCCGCCGGGCATCACCCACCGGATCCATCCCAGACTCGTACGGCATATCCTTGGTCGGCCCACGCCGGCGCGGATTGATCAACTGCGAAGCCAGCAGAATACCTGCAACGGTTACTGCGGCCAGCCCGATCAAAAACGTAACTGGAACGTACTCTGCTACTGCCAACATCAAATCACACTCCACAGGTATTATTGCCTGCTCAGCGTGCGTGCGGCGATCCGGACGGTCGCAACCAGCTCAAACCTGTCGCTACCGACCACATTATCAGAGATGCTCCACATCAGCGGCACGACAGTCGCGCGCCGGGTAGCGCGATTGCAAATCGCGCACCAGTCATGAACTGCAACGATTATGCCCACGTCCACGCCGCACGGCAAGCACCCCACCCAGCATTCCCCACCCATCCCGCCAAACACCCCCATTTATTCTTGGAATAGTTTTTCTAGATTTTCTTGACAAGCGGGCAACGCGCGGGTATCCTTCCACTGTGTGGCTACCAATCGCCACCTACGTGAGAACGAGGGATCAGAAGCCATGAAGGCAACGCCCCCCGAACTGATGACACCCGAGGAAACCGCTCGCTGGTTCCGACGGTCAATCTCTTGGGTCCGACAGCAACGCGACCTGCTCAGACTCGGCGGGCCCGCCGGACAACCTCTCTTCCACATCCGAGTCTGCCGAGCCTACGTCCTCGGACGCTACTGCCGACTCGCCGGTGCCGCCATCAGACGCCTACAAATCCAGGCCATGGCCGCCGCCTGCGGCGTACCGCCTCAACAGGTAATCGAACGCGCCGCCCTCAGGCACAACGACCCCGAACCCGACGACGAGCCCCAAACCGATGAGTAACCCCCCGCGAGCCCGCACACTGCTCCTCGCCCTAATCCACGCCCTGTCGCAACTGCTAGCCCGAGCGCGCCAACTCCAGCGCCGCCGCCAGATCAAGCGTGTCCTCATACAACGCCCGACCTATTACCACACCAGCCACCCCAACATCCTTCAACGCCCGAACATCATCCAACTCGCTGATCCCACCCGACGCTACCACCGGCACCCGGGCCACTTCGCACAACATCCGTACCGCGTTCAGGTTCGGCCCCAACAGCAACCCGTCGTGCCCCACGTCCGTATACACGATGCACGACAGCGGCCAATCACTAACCCGCCGGGCAACTGTCGTCGCCGGCAACTCCGTGTCACGCGTCCAACCCGCCACAACCAGACGACCCAGCCGGGCATCCAGACCCAGCGCCAGTCGCCCAGCATACCGCTCCTGCCCCAGCAGCCCCTCAAACCACGACAGGTCCTCCAGCGCCCGCGTCCCGATAATCACCCGCGCCGCGCCCGCCTCCAGGGCCGCATCAATCGCCGCCTCGTCACGAACCCCGCCCCCAAACTGCACCTGCGCATCCGTCTCCGCCACGATCTGCCGCAGGGCATCGAGGTTTTCAACTCGCCCGTTACGCGCCCCATCCAGATCGATCACGTGCAGCCACCGCGCGCCGGCCACATGAAACTTCCGCGCGCACTGCGTCGGCTCGTTCTGATAGGTGATCACCCGGTCGTAGCGACCCTGTATGAGTCGTACACACTCCCCACCCAGCAAATCAATGGCAGGCAACACGTCCATGATGCCGACCTCATCGACCTGACGCGGGCCACCTCCACCCGAGGTGGCCCGCGCCGGCCGTGGCGCACGCCGCGCAGCAGACTGGCACACTACTGCTGCCGCGATCGCGACGCCCTACTGAGCCTTGGGCACCGCAACTATCTGCACGCGACGGTTCAGCTTGTTGCGACCCTTCGCGTCGTTCGGCGCCAGCGGATGAAACTCGCCCTGACCGCCGGCAATCATGCGCTCCGGCGTGATGCCAAGCTCCTGAAGCGCGCGGAACACCGTCGCTCCACGCTCCAGGCTCAGGTCAAGATTGTCCTTATACAACTTCTTAGTGACCCGAATAGGCTCGGCATCCGTGTGCCCAACCACCCAGATCATCTTGTCCGCATAGTGCGTATTGATCTGCGCCACGATCTCCTGAAGCTTGGCGCGGGCCTCCGGCTTCAGCGTCGCCTTGCCCGACGAGAACAGGAAATCGCTCCCGACGTCCACCCACGACCACTCGCCGTGCGTCTCCCAGCCGGCCGGTCCGGGCTGCTCGGTCACGCGGTCCGCCAACTCGCGACGCAGATCGGCATTCTGCTGCTCCAGAGCGTACGCGCGGGTGCGCGCGTCGTCCCGCTCGCGCAACGCCATCGCCAGACGCGACCGCAGGGTATCGTTCTCGGCCCGCAGGTCATCGATCTCTTCGTTGAGGGCCTGTATCTGGAGGTCCTTCGGATTCGGGCCACAGCCCGTAGCCAGCATCACACCGCCCAGCAGTGCACCAGCTATGATGATTCGCCGCGCCATCGTCATTGTGATCTCCTTTTCACCGTTCCCAGGCCACCGTGCCGCTCACCCGGGCACCCCGATCTGGGGGCACCCTGCCCATTTCGATCGCAGGATAGATCCGTCCGCCGCCAGACGCAAGCGCACTACGCGCGGTTGACGGAATCGCGCCGGGGAACTAGGCTGCGCTCGAATATCCACCGGCCCGGTGGTCGGCCCGACGGCTGGACGCCAACCGGGATTCGTAACCTCTGACTGGGAACCGCCCATGATGCGTACGTACGTTGGTACCTGGGCGCTGGTGGGGTGTTTGCTCGCCAGTGTGTCGGCATCGGCCCAAGAGGACTTCCTCGCCCCCGGACCGTTGCACGAAGCCGGCCTCGAAAAGTACTGGCAGCTCCAGCTACCCCTCGAAAAAGGCCAATCCCTCAACGAGTTCTACCTCGTCGATGACGCCCTCTACGCCGCCACCGACGACGGGTACGTCTACGCCCTTGATGCCCACACGGGTGTCATCCGCTGGCTGCAGCCGGTAAGCCGCTCCGGCTACCACGTCCGCCGACCCTGTCACGCCGGCAACAACGTCATCTTCGTCACACCAGTCGACATCCAGAAGTACGACCGCCTCACCGGCCACGGGTTCTCCCGCACCGCCTTGCGATTCCCCTCCGGAACCGCCGGAGTATGCGACGACTCCCTGCTGTTCATCGGCGGGCTCGATCGCCGACTCTACGCCTTCGACCTCGAATCCATACAGGTCGTGTGGAAGGTCATGGGCGACGCCCCGATCACCTCCACGCCCGCAATCTTCGGCGAGAGCATCTTTTTCGCGACGGCCTCCGGCACGACCTACGCCTGCACACGCAAGGACAAGATGCTCGAGTGGAAGTACGAAACTTTCGGCCCGATCGACGCTAACCTCGTCGCGACCAGTCGCGGCATCTTCGTCGCCAGCCGTGATTTGTCGTTGTACCTGCTCGATCACCAGTTCGGTCGGCCCTTCTGGCAGGCCCGCTTCTCGGGTCCGCTCGAGGAAGCCCCGGTGGTGGCCGACGAACTCGCGTTCCAGTATTCCTCTGATGACGGGCTGATCGCGGTTGAGACGGCCGTCGGCGTTGAGGAACGGTTGCGGTGGAAGCTGCCGCAGGGGCGCCAGGCATTGACCATCACGGACCGTCACGTGTTCATCCTGAACCAGGATCACCAGTTGCTGGCGGTTGCTTTGGACGACGGCACGGTTGATCACGCCGTCCCGACGCCGGGCTTTGGCCTGGGTGCGTCAGACATGGTCAACCAGACGATTTTCATGGCCAATGCACGGGGCAAGCTTTTCTGTGCCCGTCCGGAGGGGTTACCGCCGCTGAAGCGCAGCGATCTGTTGCACGCGCTGCGAGGTGCCGGCGAAGAGCAGTCGACGACTGCTGCTGGCGGACAGCCTACCACGCGGCCTGCCCGCGAGTCGGCCGACCCGCTGCACACGCCGCGCACCGGCCGGCCGGTAGGCGGCAAGTCGCAGGTCACGCGCGAATTCATCGAAGGCCAGAAAGACCAGTGATACGAACTTCCGCCCGTGGTGGCTGCCGCGGGCACATATGCTGACTACCACAACGGGCCGCCACGCCGCGCGGCCCGTTGCTGTTTTCGGGAGCGGCCATGCCCTCTAAACCCACTATCAAACGGGCCCTGCTAAGCGTTTATGACAAGACCGGGCTGGTCGACTTCGCCCGCGCCCTGCGCGACGAGTTCGGCTGCGAGTTGATCTCCACCGGCGGCACGGCCCGCACGCTCAAAGATGCCGACCTGCCGGTGACGATGGTCGAGCAAGTCACCGGCTTTCCGGAGATGATGGACGGCCGGGTCAAGACGCTGCACCCGAAGATCCATGCCGCCATCCTGGCCGACCGCGACAACCCCGAGCACATGCGGCAACTTGCCGAGCAGGGCATCGAGCCGATCGACATGGTCGTGGTGAACCTGTACCCGTTCGAGACAACCATCGCGGAGCCGGAGTGCACGTACGAACAGGCAATCGAGATGATCGACATCGGCGGCCCGTGCCTGCTCCGGGCCGCGGGGAAGAACCATAAGCACGTGTGGACGATCTGCACGCCGCAACTTGGCAGGGAGTTTCTGTGCGCGGCGCGCGAGACGGATCCGACAGTCCAGTTCTCGGCGTATGAGTGGTTCCGCTTCCGCCGAACGCTGGCGTCGATCGTCTTCCGCAAGACCGAGGAATATGATCGCAGGATCCGGGCCTGGCTGTCATCCCTGCTCGCCAAGGAAACGGAGTCGTGCACGGCCCGTCCTCAGTGGCCACAGTTCCCCGGCGTGGTTTCCGGCGTGCGAACACTTACGAGTCAGTTGCGCTACGGAGAAAACCCGCATCAGCTCGCGGCGGTGTACCACAACATGACCGAGCGTGACGATCTGGCACACATCGAGCCGCTACAAGGTGAGATGTCGTACAACAACTATGCCGACACTAGCGCCGCGCTGGAGTTGTGTGCCGAACTGACCCGCGCAAATGCAGAACAGCCCATCTGCTGCTTTATCAAGCACACCAACGCCTGCGGGGCGGCGATTGATGCTGATCCGGTTGAGGCCTATCGCCGGGCCTACCTGGGCGACCCCAACGCGGCCATGGGCGGCATCCTCGCGGTGAATTTCCCGGTCGACGCCGGCTTTGCCACAGTGGTGATGGAGACCTTCCAGCGCTTCGGTAAGCCGCTGAAAGAGGCCGGCCATCCGCAGCCGCCGGGCGCGTTTTTCATCGAGGCCTGGATCGCGCCACAGTTCGACGACGAGGCCGTCCGCGTCATCCGCGGCGAGGTTGAAGGTGGGCCACAAAAAGCCTGGGGGCAGCGCGTCCGCCTGCTCGCGTTCGGCGACATGAACGCCGCCCCGGACGAAAAGGAAATGGACATCAAGCGCATCGCCGGCGGCGTGCTCGTGCAGACACGCGACCTGGTCGGGCTGGACGAGGAGCAATGGCACGTGGTCACCGAACGGGCCCCGACTGAGCGCGAGATGGATGATTTGCGTCTGGCCTGGCTGGTTTGCAAACACACAAAGAGCAACGCCATCACGATCTGCAAGGACGGCCGGCTGCTGGGAAGCGGCGCGGGGCAGATGTCACGCGTGATGAGTTGCCGGATTGCCACGTGGCTGGCAAAGGAAAACGGGCACGATCCGGCCGGCGCGGCGGCGGCCTCGGATGCGTTCTTCCCATTCCGCGACGGGCCGGACATACTGGCGGACGCCGGCGTCACCGCACTGATTCAGCCCGGCGGCTCCAAGCGTGACGACGACACCATCGCCGCCTGTAACGAGCGCGGCCTGGCGATGATTTTCACCGGCACGCGGCACTTCCGGCATTAGAGCAAGCTCGTAGCGGCCGTCCGGCCGTATTCCGGGGTACTTGGATGTTTGGACACTGCGAGTTCGTAGAAAACGTCCTATTCCAGTGACCGTAGCATTGGGATTCGTGGCCGGCGCGGCCCACCGGTTTAAAACCGGTGCCACAAGGAAATCGGTTCCACAAGAATTGGGGGGCGGTGCCACAAGAGACTGGTGACACAGGGGGATCGGTGACAAAAGGGGTCCGGTGGCACAATGGGGGGGGGCGGGTATAGCTTCTGCCTGGCGATCGGCCGTCTCAGCCAGCACCGAAGACCTGCTCGGCTTCCGTGACGGCGTCGGGCAACTGCTCGGCGATCTCCAGCAGTTGATCCTCCTGGATCTCCGCCAGTGCGAGGATCTCGCTTTCGATTTCCTGCGCGCCGGCCGTCAGCCAATAGCCGATCTGGCTCCGGGCGGCGACCACGTCGGCGAGATACACCGCGGCCGCGACTTTCTGGAACTCCGGCTGCAACGAGCACGGCTCGTGGTGATGAGCGATGGCGTTGCGCAGGCCGGCGGGGAACTTCCACTTTGCCGCCAGCGCGCCGCCGAAAGCCTCGTGATCCGCCCCGATGATCTGCCTCTCGACGGCGCGATAGTCCTGGGGCTCGGCGGTGCAGATCTGGGCGATCTGCGTGACCTTTTCGGAAAACACCTGCTGGGTGACCAACAGGCCCATGTCGTGGACCAGGCCGGCCACAAACGCCTCGTCGGGCTGAACAACGCGCGCCGACTTGGCGATCAGTCGGGCACAGACGCCCACCGCCAGGCAGTGGCGCCACAGGTCGCGGGCCTCGAAATGCTCAGTGATGCGACCACCCTTGATCAGTTGCGAGAGCGAGGCGGCCAGGGCCAGGTTCTTCACGACACTGAGCCCGAGCATCAGGATGGCCCGTTCGAGACTGGCGATCTGCGCGGGCAGTCCATAGAAGGCCGAGTTGACGACCTTGAGAATGCGGGTCGCCAGGGCGGGGTCGCTCTGGACCAGGTCGCGGATCTCGCGTGTCGTGGCGCGTGGGTCCTCGACGATCTCGACGATGCGCGACGTGACCTCGGGAAGCGAGCTGACCTCGGTCACACGCGACATGGCCTTCTGCAACTCCGGCGGAAGAGTGCCGGACGGGGCGGGTGTGTTCTGTGACGACGTTGCGAAAATCGCCATGGTCACTCCACATCGAGCCGCCGGCCGGCCAATCGGCTAGTCGGCGAAAACTTTCTCCGCGTCGCGGATACGTGTCGGCAACTCGTCCATCAACGTCCCGATCTGCTCGTCCGAGACGCCCACGATTTCCATCAGTTCTGACTGGATCTCCTGGTTCGCAGCCGTCAGCCAGAATCCGTACTGTCCGCGACAGCACAGCGTGTCGGCGATGTAGATTGTCGCGACCATTTTCTGATGATCCGGCTCAACCGCCAGCGGCGTGTGGTGCGAACTGAGCGTGTGGCGCAAGCGCGGCGGGAACTTCCAGCGCCGTCCCAGGTACTCGCCGAACACCTGGTGATCGGCGCCAATGGTGGCTTGCTCGGCGGCACAGTAATCCTGCGGCTCGTTAAAGCAACGTTCGGCCACTTCCTGAACCTGCGTGCTAAATATCTGTTGCGCGGTGATCAGCCCCAGGTCGTGCACCAGGCCGCCGACGAAAGCCTCGTCGCTGAACTCTTTGCCGTGCGACTGGGCCAGCTCGCGTGCGCAGACCCCCACGGCCACGCAGTGGCGCCACAGATCGCGGGCGGCAAACTGCGAGGAAATCGCGTCGGCTTTGAACATCCGCGACAGCGAAGCTGCCAGGGCGATGTTCTTCACCGCGCTGAGCCCGAGCATGAGAATCGCCCGGTCCAGGCTGCCGATCTGCGCCGGCAACCCGTAGAAGGCCGAATTCACCACCTTGAGGATTTTTGCTGCCAGGGCCGGGTCGGTCCGGACGATCTCGTGCATGTCGTGGGCGGTGGCCCGCTCGTCCTCGACAACTTCCACGATCTTGGTGGTTACCTCAGGAAGCGAGTTGATCTCGGTAACCTGATTCAGCGCTGCCTCGATTTCCGGAGGCAGTGTCTTCCCCGTCCCATTCTGAGTGCTGGCAGCCGACGTGGCCGAACCTGACATTCAACAACCTTCTTTCGACTATACGGCAACCCGCGCGAACTCGCGTTGGTCGCCATCCGCCCACCTCCGCCACACTCGGGCCAGGCCCGGTACGGCAACAACATTCCCACCTGAGATACGTGGCGCGGCTTGCGGCCCCCGCGCCGTATTAACTTTCATCGGTACACAACGCTGATGACTTCGCCCGATGGGCACATTGAATCCCAAAAGAAAAACCTGCTCCGGAATTCCCTCTGATACTGGAACCGCGTGCGCTCACGCCGGCGAGCATCGTCGACGGTCGGGTCACTCGTCGCTTGGTCCGCGGGGGCAGCTTGCTGGCGCGTGCGCAACTTGGTAAACTGCCGTCAGTTGTGAACACAGCCCGGTTTCTGCGGCCGCTCTGGCGCGATTGGGCTGTGCCGACACATCGGCGTGTTGCGGGTAACCAATGGATGGCATGCAGATCGAGCGCGTCATACCCCGAGCCAAGCAGTTGCTGTCGATCCCCATCGACGACAACGCTCAGGACCTGTGGTTATGGGAACATGCCGAACGGGTCATGCACCTGACGCAGTCGATCGCCGCCCTTCCGGACGTTGATGGCAGCACCGCCGATCTGACCGCGCTGATCCTCGCGGCGTTGTTTCATGATGCCGGGTGGATCTCCGAGTATCAGCAGGGTCGCTATCAGCGTTGGCAGCTCCTGACGCGTCCGACCAACGATATTCAGCGTGAACTGGGGGCCGCCCTGCTTCAAGAAGAGGTTGGGCAAATATTTTCGGGCCCCACGCTGCACACAGCGATCGAAGCTATTCGTCATTGCAACAATCGTCACACCGACCTGCTCGAAGCCCACATTCTCGCCGAGGCGGAAGCTCTCGACGAAGTCGGCGTGACCTACGTTCTGCGCCAGTTCCGCCAGTATCAAGCGGAAGGTCGCCCGCTGGAGCAACTGGCCAATAGCTGGCAGCGGCAGCAGGAATATCGGTACTGGGAAGTTCGGCTCAACGACGGCTTCCGGTACGAATCCACGCGTCAACTAGCCCGGCGTCGACTCCATACGGTTGAGCTCTTCATGCTCGGAATCCGCCAGGGTCTGCGAGGAGATGATGTGCGCCAACTTCTCAGCGAGAGCGGGACGCCACCGGCGCCCGCGACCCGCTAGCCGCCCCCCGCAACGGTCCACCGATCTCGGATGCCTGCCCATGGACGCTGATATCGAACGCATCCTGCTGCACCGCGACCGGATCGAGGCCCGCGTTCGCGCGCTGGCCGCCGAAATCGCCGCGATCTACAACGGCGATGACACCGGCCTCACAATCGTGCCGGTCCTCTCCGGGTCGATCATCTTCCTGGCCGACCTGATCCGCGATCTGCCGCTGAAAATGAAGCTGGCCCTGGTCCAGATATCCACCTATCCGGGCCCCTCGACCTCTCCGGGCGACCCGCGCACGGTGCTGGATCTCACCGGCGACGTTACCGGTCGACATGTTCTGATCGTTGACGACATCCTCGACAGCGGCAAGACGCTGCGCCGCGTTCACGCCATGATCCACGAGCGTGAGCCGGCCAGCCTGCGCACTGCCGTTCTCCTTCGAAAGCCCGATAAGGCTCCGCCGGACGTCCCGGTCGAGTTCGTCGGCTTCGATATCGAGGATTTGTTCGTCGTCGGGTACGGGCTGGATTACAATGATCATTATAGGAATTACCCCCACGTAGGAGTTCTGCACCCGGAGCTGATACCATGAGCAAGCCGGTCAGAACTGATCGGTTCGACGCCGCCGTCGCCGAAGCCCCCCCACTCGCCGATGTCACCGCTGTCGCCACCAAGGAAGCCCGCGTCAGTCTCAGACTCGACGGCGACGAAATCATCCAGCTCACTATCCGCCCGTCGGCCTGGTTCATCGCAATCGTCTCGGTCAACTGGATTGTCACGCTCGGCCTGCTCGGGGCGGCACTGGCGCTGGTAACGCAGGGTCGCTGGAACACCGGCACCGCGATCGGCTACCAGGTCATCATCGGGTTGATCGTCGCCCGACTGGTCGTGGCCACGCTCCAATGGGCCACGCGGACTTACGTGCTGACCAACCGCCGGGTGATGCGCTTTCACGGCGTGCACAACGTCAACGTCGCCGAGTGCCCGCTGGCCCGTATCAGCCGCGTCGACAACTATGCCACCTGGTACCAACGGCCGCTGCGCATCGGCACGATCCGCATGACGTCCGCCGACGCCGTCCATCGCGCCGTCATCTGGGAACACGTCGCCCAGTCGGAAGACATCCACGACAAACTCGTCCGCGCCATCCGCAAAGCCCAATCCCGCGACTAAACCCCACCGAACGTGAAGTGGGTCGGCCGTCTCGGCCGACTTGCTTACCGCACCCAACAGGCTTGGCGGGCGAGACGCCCGCCCCACTTCGAGTTCGAACGATTGACTGACCGAACGATGCCCCATCCTGTTGCACGGCGACCACGGACTATTGGCCCGTGCCACACGGGAAACGGACCGCTCTCCCCAAAAACGCGTTGTTACGTTGTTACGCTCGCCAGCCGTTCGTACAACCCTTCCAGATCCGACACCATCCGTCGCCAATCGAACCGCTCCAAACACAGTTCCCGGCCGGCGGCCCCCAGCCGCTGGCGCAGTTTGACATCCTCCGCCAGCTCACACAGCCCGGCCACGAAGCGCTCCTCATCGTTCAGCGGCACCAGCTTGCCGGTCTGATCGTTGAACACCACCTCCGGTGTGCCGTCGATATCGAACGCCACCACGGGCACACGCATCAGCAGGGCCTGCACCACGCCGCGCGGCAAACCCTCCCACTGTGACGTATGTGCCAATATGTCGCACCCGGCCAGGTAGCGCGGCACCTCCGCCGGCGGCACCAAACCCACCAGCGTCGTCCGCTCGCGTAACCCCAGCGTCTCGAGTTGCCGCTCGTACTCGGGCCGCTGCGCACCGTCGCCAATCCACACAAACCGCAGTTTGGGCATCCGCTCGGCCGCGGCCTTCATGATCGGTACGAGCTGTTCGTACCCCTTCCGCCGGAATAGTCGGGCTACGGTGCCGACGACCACTTCATCGTCCGCGACGCCCCACTCCTGCCGCAGGCCGGCCCGGTCGTAGCGCGTCGGCGTAAACTGCTCGACCTCCATCCCCGAGTAGACCGTTTTGTACATCTCGCGCCGACCGACACCCGCGGCCAGGCTCTGGGTGATGAGCGCGTCCGCGACCGTCACCAGCGCGTGCGATCGGCGGGCGGCCTGCCGTTCCAGCCACGCGTACAGCTTCCGCACCAGCGTCGGCTGCGTCCGGTTAAAGCTCATGCCGTGGATCGTGTGGATCACCAGCGGTACGCGCGCATCCCGGGCGGCCCAGCGTCCGACGATGCCAGCCTTGCTGCTGTGCGTGTGCACAACGTCCGGCCGGCGCCGACTGAACTCCAGCGCCAGCATCCGCCGGGCGCGCATGTCCATCCACGGATTGACGGCCCGTATCAGTTCGGGGATCTCGACGTATTCGTAACCCCCCTGCCGGGCCCGCTGGACGAGGCTCCCCTCCGGCCCGCGGGTCGGGCCGGTGATAAGCGTGACCTGGTGCCCGCGCTCGTGCAGGCCTTCGCAGGTGAGAACGGTGTTCTCCTGCGCCCCGCCCACGATCAGCCGGGTAATCACATGACAAATGTGCATCCGGGGATTATGACCACACCGCCGGCCGAAGACCAATGCTCGATGCAAACGTCGCGGGCCGCATGGCAGTGACCAACCCCCGCGCGCCGGCGGCCGGAATCACTCGTCGTAGTCCTCCGGCACCGGCCAGAAGACGAAATCACCGTCCGGAACCGTCGGCTGCTCCGCTTCGCCCGCTTCCGATTGCTCCAGCTTGCTGACCAGCGAAGAGTGCTTGCCGCCGTCGTCGTCGCCATCCCGCCCGCAGGAATAGAGCCGAAATGAATCCCCGGTCGTCTCGTACACGAGCGGCTGCCCGGTGTAGATATCGATCGCCAGCGGACAGAACGAATCCAGGTTCGGCGGCCAATGCCCCTCGCGACGATGATACTCGTGGATCTTCGCCGCGGTCAGGTTGCCGCGCTGCATCACGACCAGCGCGATGCGAAAGTCCAGCGCCCACAGAAGCGATCGCAAGAGCCCGATGCACGAGTGGGCCCGCTTGCCCATCATGTTCCTACCGCTCGGCGACCGCTCCCACAACTTCAGCATCTCGACCCGGGTCGGGTGATCGGCCTGCGTCTGGTCTTCGATCGGTAGATCCGCCAGCCGGACCAGCGGCGCAATGTAACGATCAATCTCGCCGACGACGCGGCGCGCCCCGAAGTTATTTCGCGCCCCCCAGCAGAGCTCATCTCGCGAGAAGCGGAGCAGCTCGGTCAGGTCCGGCGGCGGCGAGCAACACGCGACGATCTGCTCGTGATACGCGGCCCGGTCGTCATCAGTGAGCTCGGGCCACGCCAGCGGCTCGAGCAAAGCACCCTGCACCGTGCTCAGCGCCGCGAACCCATACAGGTACGGAATGGGCATCGACTGGGCGGTCATATGGCGGCCCATGCGTTCGAGCGTGCTCAGCGTCTGTTGAAACACCTCCCAGTCATGATCGTGGCACGCCAGCGCCAGCCGGTCTCTGAGCAACTTCGTGAGATCGCGCAGGACCATCCCATTGGGAACTTCGATCAACCCGCGCTGGCTGTGCTCGGCCGAAAACAGGCAATCGGTCGGCTCGATAGCGGCCGCCAGGCGGCGCAAACACGCCGCGTTGCGCTCGACGTGGCCGGCCACGCGGGCGTACACCGCCGGCTCATCGAGCTGGTTGAGCTCGTCGCCGTCGATCGGGTCAGTCTTGTCGTATACCTCGGCCGCCCGGAAATAGAGCGGGGCGGCGTTGGTGGGCAGGCCCTGTGCCAATCGGTTGATCTTCTCGACCGGATCGACGGCCGGCACATCCGCCTTGGGCCCGAAGAAATAGTGCAGGGCCATCAGGATCACGCCTGTCACGGCGGACCCGGCAAACCACCGCCCGATTCGCTGCTTCCAGGTCTTGCCGTCCTTGGGTTTGCGTTTGCGAGTCAGCGTAGTCCGATCGAGCTGCTCCAACTGCTCACCTGTGCTCAAATGCCCGCCCAACTCGGAGCCGGGGCGCGCCTTCCGCCCTTCCGGCTCATGTTCAGCCTCGCGCCAACGTGCCATGGGGTTCCCCTGATAGAAACGCCACCCTCCATCGGGTTTGCTAATCGGCCCATATTACTCGCCGGCGTCGTGTACCACCATCAGGGAGGCCTCGGCACTTGTGCCGGGGGGTAGCACCGCGATCGGGCAGCCGCGAGTTGGACGTCAGGCGTTCGATTCGGACGCGGGCAGGCAAATCTGAACCAGTCGGCCGCGGCAGTAGTCCTATAAATAACCATCATTCATATCCGGAACAGGTTCGTGAGCGATTTCGGGGGGCAGTTGCCGGCCTTGGTGATCGGGCGGAGATATCGGTCGTCCCTGGCACGCTTCGGTCGGCAGGTCCCAAATAAACTTAACTACTATTTGGACCGATACTTACATGTCCCCCGGCGCCGGCGGATTGGCCGCCGAGGGGGCCTTGAACGACTTGAACGATGTGCCATGCATAAGCGATCTGTGTCAACGGCTCCGTGGGGCGACGCGGTCGCTATCTGCACACGACGGTCTGCCCGAGATTTCGCCTGGCAGCGGTACCTGCGGCCGGCGTTGCTGCTGCTCCTCCTCGCCTGGCCGACGGCCGCCTTTGCACAAACCGACGCTGGCCAGTCCACGTTGGCGGCGGCCGACGGGAACGCGGTCGCCGACGACATAGATACCGAGCTGATCACGGCTACGCTGCTCGAAGCCGACGGCTCGACGCCGGTGGTCGGGCACACGGTGATCCTGGTAGTCGCCAGCGGGGGCAGCACGGGGGTGACGATCAGCTCTGCGTCCGGCCCGTCAGACACCAGCGGAGTGGTCACCTTCACCGTCCGATCGTCGGTCGCGAAAACGGTGCAATTCCAGGCTATCGACCTAACGGACTCTATCTCGATCACGCAATTGGCGGGCGTCACGTTCGATCCGAACGTCACCGACGCCGGCGTTTCGACCTGTGTGGCCGCCACGGGGACAGCGGTCGCGGACAATCTCGACACCGACACGATCACGGTCACGCTGCTGAACGCGGCCGGCAACGCGCTGGTCGGCCACACCGTGACGCTTACAGCGGTCGGCAGCCCGCCGGGGGTGACCATCGCCGCCCCGGGCGGTACGACCAGCGACGCGTCCGGCCAGGTCGTGTTCACGGTCAAGTCGAGCAACGTGCAATCGGTGGATTTCGAAGCCACCGACACAACCGACACGGTTACCATAACGCAACAGGCGACGGTCAACTTCACCGCCCACATCACCGACGCGGCCGTCTCGACGGTGGTCGCCGACGAAGGGGCGGCCCTGGTCGACGGCGTCGATTCGGACCGGATCACCGTGACGCTGCTGAACGCGGCCGGCAACCCGGTCGCGGGGAAGACGGTCAGCCTGGTGGTGAGCGGATCGGACCCGGGCGTGACGATCACGCCGGTGAGCGGGACGACGTCCGACGCCTCCGGCCAGGTGGAGTTCGACGTCGAGTCCACGGGCGTGGGGACGGTCAATTTTGAGGCAACGGACACGACCGACGGCGTCACCGTGACGCAGTTGGCGACTGTCAACTTCACCGCGAACGTCAGCAACGCGGGGAACTCAACCTGCACGGCGGCCACGGGGACGGCCGTCGGCGATGACGTCGATACCGACACGATTACCGTCACGCTGCTGAACGCGGAGAGCAACCCGGTGCCGGGGCATACCGTGTCGCTGGCCGGGGTCGGCGGGCCGGCGGGTGTGACGATCGCCGCCCCGGGTGGGACGACCAGCGACGCCGCCGGTCAGGTCACGTTCACCGTACGGTCGGATCGCGCCCAGAGCGTGAACTTCGCGGCCACCGACACCACCAACACTGTCACCATCACGCAGCAGGCGACGGTGAATTTCACCGCGAATATCAGCACCGCGGGCGACTCGACGGTCGTGGCGGCCACGGGCACCGCGGTCGGCGACAACGTCGACACCGACACGATCACTGTGACGCTGATCAACAGCTTGGGACACGCGGTCTATGGGCATACGGTGTCGCTGGCCGGGGTGGGCAGCCCCGCGGGCGTGACCATCGCCGCCCCCGGCGGAACAACGAGCGACGCGGCCGGCCAAGTCACGTTCACCGTGCGATCCGATCGCGTCCAGAGCGTCGACTTTGAAGCCACCGACACGACCAACGCGGTCACCGTAACGCAGCAGGCGACGGTGAATTTCGCCGCGAGCGTGACCGACGCGGGGGGTTCGACCTGTGCGGCGGCCGACGGCGGCGCCGTCGCGGACGACACCGACACCGAGCTGATCACCGTAACGCTGCTCAACGCGCTCGGACACGCGGTCTTTGGGCATGACGTGTCACTCGTCGTGTCCTCCGGCGGCCTGGGCGGCGTGACGATCGGGCCGGCGTCGGGGCAATCTGACGCGAGCGGCGTGGTGACCTTCGAGGTGCGTTGCGCCCTGGCCAAGACGGTCGGCTTTGAGGCGACCGACGACACCGACGGCATAACCGTAACGCAGACGGCGACAGTCGTGTTCGACACCGACCTGACCAACGCCGGCCTCTCAACTGTGGTCGCCACCAGCGGCGGCGCCGTTGGCGATGACATCGACACCGACACGATCACCGTCACGCTGCTCAACGCGGCCGGCAATCCGCGCGTGGGAAACACTGTCAGCCTGAGCGCGGTCGGCGCACCGGCGGGTGTAACCATCAGCGCCCCGGGCGGCACGATCAGCGACGCGGCCGGCCAGGTCACGTTCACCGTTCGGTCCGATCGCGATCAATCGGTCGATTTTGAGGCCACTGATACGGACGACGGCGTCACGATCACGCAGCAGGCGACGGTTGTGTTTGCGCCGCACGTGACGAATGCCGGCAACTCGACGGTCGTGGCCGTTACGGGAACGGCCATCGCGGACGACGTCGATACCGACGCGATCACCGTGACGTTGCTCAACGCGGCCGGCAATCCGCTGGTGGGTCATACCGTGTCGCTGGCGGCGGTCGGCGGGCCAGCGGGCGTGACGATCAGCGCACCCGGCGGAACCACCAGCGATGCGTCCGGCCAGGTCACGTTCGCGGTCAAATCCAGCAACGTGCAGAGCGTGGACTTCGCCGCCACCGACGACACCGATTCGGTGACCGTGACGCAGCAGGCGACGGTCAATTTCACCGCGAACATCACCAACGCCGGCAACGCGACCTGCGTGGCGGCCACGGGGACGGCCGTCGCGGACAACGTCGATACCGACGCGATCACCGTGACGCTGTTGAACGTCGAGGGCAATCCGGTGCCGGGGCACAGCGTGTCGCTGGCGACGGTCGGCTCGCCGCCGGGGGTGACAATCAGCGCCCCGGGCGGCACAACCAGCGACGCGGCCGGCCAGGTGGTCTTCGCGGCGCGCTCAACCACCGTCCAGAGCGTGGGTTTCGAGGCGACGGATACGACCAACGCCGTAACGATTACGCAGCAGGCGACCGTCAATTTCACCGCGAACGTGACGAATGCCGGGCTGTCGACGGTGGTGGCGGCCACCGGAACCGCCATCGCCGACGACGTCGACACCGACACGATCACCGTAACACTGCTGAACGCCGGCGGGAATCCGGTCGCGGGCAAGACGGTGTCGCTGGCCGCGGTCGGCACGCCGGCCGGCGTGACAATCTCCGCCCCGGGCGGAACGACCAGCGACGCCTCGGGCCAGGTCACGTTCACAGTGCGGTCGGATCGCGTGCAGAGCGTCGATTTTGAGGCGACGGATACGACCAACGCAGTGACCATCACGCAGCAGGCGACGGTGAACTTCACCGCGAATATCAGCGCTGCGGGCAACTCGACCGTCGTGGCGACGGCCGGCAACGCGGTGGCCGACGATGTCGACACCGACACGATCACTGTCACGCTGATCAACAGCCTCGGCCACGCCGTCTACGGGCATACCGTATCGCTGGCCGCGGTCGGCAGCCCCGCGGGAGTGACAATCTCCGCCCCGGGCGGAACGACCAGCGACGCGGCGGGCCAAGTCACGTTCACGGTACGATCGGACCGCGTGCAAAATGTGAATTTCGAAGCTACGGACGACACCGACACAGTGACCGTGACGCAACAGGCGACGGTCAACTTCACCGCGAATATCAGTGCCGCGGGGAACTCGACGGTCGTAGCGTCGGCGGGCAATGCGGTCGCCGACGACGTCGACACCGACACGATCACCGTAACGCTGATCAACAGCCTGGGCCACGCGGTCTATGGGCATACCGTTTCGTTGGCCGCGGTCGGCAGCCCCGCCGGCGTGACGATCAACGCCCCGGGTGGAACGACCAGCGATGCCGCCGGCCAGGTCACGTTCACCGTGCGCTCCGACCGCGTGCAGAGCGTCGATTTTGAGGCAACGGACGACACTGACACCGTCACGGTCACGCAGCAAGCAACGGTGAACTTCACCGCTAACGTAAGCGACGCGGGCAACTCGACGGTCGTGGCGGCAACGGGGACGGCGGTCGCCGACGATGTCGACACCGACACGATCACCGTCACGCTGATCAACAGCTTGGGCCATGTGGTTTACGGGCACACGGTGTCGCTGGCGGCGGTCGGGGCACCAGCGGGCGTGACGATCAGCGCCCCGGGCGGCACGACGAGCGACGCATCTGGTCAGGTGGTCTTCGCAGTCAGCTCTGATCGCGTGCAGAGCGTCGATTTCGAGGCAACCGACGACACCGACACCGTCACGATCACACAGCAGGTGACGGTCAACTTTACGGCCAGTATCTCAGGCGCGGGAGATTCGACCTGCGTGGCCAGCGCCGGCAACGCGGTGGCCGATAACGTCGACACCGACACGATCACCGTCACGCTGATCAACAGCTTGGGGCACGCGGTTTACGGGCACACCGTTTCGTTGGCCGCGGTCGGAGCGCCCGCGGGTGTGACGATCAACGCTCCCGGCGGAACGACGACCGACGCCGCCGGCCAGGTCGTTTTCGCAGTCAGCTCCGACCGCGTGCAAAGCGTCGATTTCGAAGCGACCGACGGCACGGACACCGTCACGGTCACGCAGCAGGCGACGGTGAATTTCACCGACAACGACACCGACGCCGGCAATTCGACGGTGGCGGCGTCGGCCGGCAACGCCGTCGCCGACAACATCGACACCGACACAATCACTGTCACGCTGATCAACAGCCTGGGCAACCGCGTCTACGACCACACCGTATCGCTGGCGGCCGTCGGCGCGCCGGCCGGCGTGAACGATCACCCCCGTGGCCGGCGTGATCAGCGACGCCAACGGGCAGGTCACCTTCAACGTGAGTTCCGACCGCGAGCAGGTCGTGCAGTTTGAAGCGACGGACGAGACCGACACCACCACGGTCACACAGCAGGCAACGGTGAACTTCGGCGCCAACGTGACCGACTCGGGCAACTCGACCTGTGGCGAGGACGACGGCCTGGCAGTCGCCGACGGCTTCGACACCGAGACCATCACCGTCACGCTGCTCAACAGCCTGGGCAACCCCGTTTACGGGCATGATGTGACGTTGACGGTCGCGTCGGCCTCGGTGGACGGCAGTGTCGTCGGCGTCAGCGGCGGATCCACGCCGACCGACGTGAACGGGCAGGTGACTTACAATGTTTCGTCGACAGTGGCACAGGACGTCGAGCTGCGGGCGGCCGACCTGACCGACTTCGTAGTGATAACACAGATCGCCAACGTCACGTTTGCCAGCAACACGACCGACCCGGGCGAGGCATCGGTGGCGACTGACGACGGCACCTGCGTCGCCGACGGCGTCAACACCGAGCAAATCACGGTCACGTTGCACAACGCCTTCGGCAACCCGGTCGTCGGGCACGACGTCGCGCTGGCGGTAACCGTTGGCAACACCGGCACCGTCGGCGGCATCGGCGCGACGGCCACCTCCGACGCGCTCGGCCGGGCGCAGTTCGACGTCAGCAGCACCGAGGTGCAGACGGTCACGTTACAGGCGACCGACACGACCGAGAACCCCGACGTCGTCATCACGCAGACGGTGAACGTGGACTTCACGGCCAACATCACCAACCCCGGCACGTCAGAAGTAACCGCGGCCGACGGGTCGGCCGATGCGGACGGCGTCGATACCGAGTTGATCACCGTGACGCTGCGGAACGCCGACGGTCACGCCGTCCCGGGGCACGACGTGGCGCTCGCAGTCGCGGCCGGCGGGGCCGACAACGTGACCATCAGCGCCCCTTCCGGCCCATCGGACGCCGCCGGCGAGGTAACGTTCACCGTCAGCAGCACCGAGTCCAAGCTGATCACGCTGCGGGCGACGGACACGACCGACGGCGTGGCCGTGGCACTGACGGCCAACGTCGAGTTCGTACCGGGGTCGGCCGACCACCTGGTCTTCGCCCTTCAGCCGGCCAACAGCGACGTCGGCAGCACCCTGGCCATCGCGGTGGAAGTGGTCGACGCGCTCGAAAACCGCGTCGACGTCGACGGCGAAGACATCACGCTCACCCTGGTCGATCCGGACAGTTGCGGCGGATCACTGCTGGGCACGACGACACTGGCGACGACGGCCGGCCTGGCCCAGTTCGGTCCCACAGAGGACGTAACCACTGACGTGCTGTGCAGCGGTTATAGGATCGAGGCGTCGAGCGTCTGCTGCGGCAGCGTGCAGAGCGACCTCTTCGCGGTTGGGTTCGGCACCAACATCGCCTGCGCCGGCGTCACGCTGGATGCCGACGATACTGAGGCGCTTCTGGCCGTGACCTACTCGATCACCGGGTCGCAGACGGTCGCACCGTTCACGGTGCGCTACGGGCTGCGGGCGGCGGGTTCGAGTGCCGACATCGACGAAACTTTCGGAACGGTCGAACTCACCAGCAGCACCTACCTCGCTCCGGGCGTGCACACGCTGAGCCTCGGCGATGTGCGGGAAGACCTGGACAGCATCGTCCGCCACAACGACCTGCTCGCGGTCGTGCTCGACTACGACGATGACGTCGATGAGTCGGACGAGACCGATAACGTCGGTACGGCCACCCTGTCGGTGGATCTGCGCGTCGACTCCGTTACGCCCGTGATCCAGGCGGCCGCGTCGGCGGTACGCGTGCTGTACTCGGTGCTCAGCCCGGCCGCGGTGCCGAGCTTCGCCATCCGCGTCGGCGTGGATGAGGATGAAGACGGCACGTTCGAATTCTCGCTGCCCACGGTGACGGCGACGGGCACCGAAACCACGCCGGGACCGCACGAGATCGAGGTGGAAATCACCGACGCATTCCTGCGCCGCGTGATGAGCACGGACGACATCACGCTGGCCGCCTGGCTCGATACCGGCACGGACGTAGTGGAAAAAAGCGAGGGAAACAATTACCTCGCATCGAGCGCCGCCGGCTATAGCAGCCTGACCGTGACGCTTGTAAACGCACCGGAGCAGCTTACCGTCAGCGAAGACCTGGTGGTGACCTGGCGCGTATCGAACACGGGCGTGGCGTCGGCCGATGACGTGACGCTGACTGTGCCCATCCCCGACAGCACGAGCTTCATCCGCGCAGATCAAATCATCGACGACGCAACCGACGAGTTGGAACGACTGGGCGCCGACGTCGGCGACGAGTCGGCCATCATCGTCGTCGGCACCATCGCTGCCGGCGAATCGGTCGATGTCGTCATCCGGCTCCAGCCCGAAACAGACAACCAGATCGAACTCTGGGCAGAAGTGGGCAGCGCTGACCAGGCCGCCGACCGCTCGAACACCGTCACCATCGGCTCCGCGGACGAATTCGACCCCGCGAGTGCTCCGTCGATAGAAGACGTGATAACGGAAGAGATCACCACCACGATCCGCTACACGAGCCTTTGTGGCGGCGTGAGTGTCCCGCTGCTGGTGATCGGGCTGCTCGGGCTCGCGGGCCTGCGCCACATCCCACGAACACCCCCGAACACGAAACGGGAGTCGGCCAACCGATGAACAATGCAGGTATAACCCGCTCGCCACGCCACGCCGGCATGATCGCACTGTTGCTGCTCACGTCGGCACTGGCCATGCTGTGCACCGCGTGCGACCCGACCCACCTGTTGTCATTTGAGGCCGGCTATGCGCTCGGACGCTGGGAGGCGACGCGCATCGAGATCACCATCACCGAACGAATCTGCTACGCAGACGGCGTGCAGATAGCCTGCCCCGAAGAGTAAGCCCCACCCAGGTGTACCTTCCTATAAGTCCCACACCACAAGTGGAGCGGGCGTCCCGCCCGCCATGCCTCGATTGCCGAACGAAGACGGCGGGCGAGACGCCCGCCCCACCTCTAGTAACCCGCCCCACCTCGCTTAGGATGCAAACAGCCTGAGAAGCTACACTGAAACTGTGGCGCTGGTTTGTATCCAGTGCGAATCACCGCCCCAGGCACGCTCCCACCAGCAGATCAATAAACGGGCTGATGTCGTCGAAGTTGATGTCGCCGTTGCCGTCCGTGTCGGCGTTGTTCCAGTTGCAGCCCGGGTAGTCGGCGTAGTAGCCCGCCTCGTCGACCAGCGCAACCACAAACGGGTCGATGTCGTCAAAGTTCAGCACGCCGTCACAATTCATGTCGCCCAGCATGCTGCGGTAGATCAGCGTGACCTCGGCGATGTTGGACGTGCCCGCGGCCGCGCTGACCTGGAACTGGAACGTGTCCTGTCCCTGCGCATCGCCGCGAGGATTCATCAGGCAGTAAGGCCCCGTCGAACCCGGCACCACCGTGGCCGAGGTCGGCTCCTGAACCAGCTCCCACGTCAGGTCGGCCGCAGCGCCGTCGAACGTCGTGGGCAGCTCGATCAGAAATTCCCCATCGTTGTCGACGTAGCGGGTGAAGCTGAACGCGACCGGCGGGGCGCCGTCGGGGGCATCAGCAGTCGGGGCCACGTCGAGCGTCACGGTGGCGCTGCGCACCGGCCGGCGGTCGTTGGCGAACAACGCCTCCGCGTGCACCGCAACCGGGCCGGCACCAAACGTATGGCCATACACGGCGACCGTCCCGCCGGGCACCGCGGCGACGACGCGACCATTCTGCATCAGGCGAATCTCGCTGACCTCGCCGCCGGCCGCGGATAGGTCGAACACGAACAGCGTGGATAGATTCCCCGCCGTCACCGAGGCGCCGAGCGTAACACTTCGGCCTTGGTTGTCGACATCCAGCGTGCCGAGCCAGCGGCCGGTGGAACCAGCGGACGTGTCGTCAAACGCCAGCACGCGCAGATCGTGACAGCCGTCGGCCAGACGCGTGGTATCGACGCTGAACAGCTCGCCGGGAGAGGCCGCGCTGTGCAGCACGCCATCGATCAGCAGCTTGAAGCCGGCAATGGCGCCGGTGGGGTGGCTGGTGGTGGCGTCTGGCGTCAGTGTGATGGTGCCACTGACCGGCCCGGTAGGCGCATCAGCCACGGTGACGACCGGCAGATACGCGAACGGCCGCGTGAGCGGATCGCCGTAGATCAGCCCCTGGAAAGGCAGGTAGCCGACGGTGCGCAAGGCCACTTCGCCCAGCGAGGCGCCGTCCAGATAGAGCCAGTGCAGGCGGGCGTAGGGAAACTTGCCGGTGTAATTGCAGGGTTCTTCGACGGTGCCCCAGGAGCCGCTGGCACCGTGCGTAATCCACGCGGAGACCTTGGTCTGCGAGCTGTTGTCGAAAGTGGCGGCCCAACTGGTGAGGTGATCGCCGAAGGCGCCCGGGAGGATGGTCAGGTCAGTCGTACCGAGCGCCAACGTGGCGGCCCCGGTCATGATGCCGAGGCAGTCGTGGCAGCCGGCGGGCAGCACGCCCGAGATGATCTCGGCCGTACCGCCGAGCTGTTCGATCAGGGATTTGGCACCGGCGTACTGGGTGGCGCGGACATTGCGCGCCGAGTCGCCGGTGTTGTTCATGAAGTAGAACGTGCCGGCAGGCCGCGTGCCGTCGGCAGCGACGCTGCGATCGATCATGTCTATGAGCTCGTCGACGCTGTTGCCGTTGGCGCCCGTATATCCGAGGCTGGCGCCGATGAAGTAGCGCTCGGCGCTGGCGCTGGATGAGGGCTGGCCGTAAAGCCAGGCGGTGGCACTGTCAAAGGCCTGGTTGACACTGATCCGGTAGTAGTGATTGGGGCTGTTAAACGCGTACTCGCCGCGGATGATGTCGCGGGAGAGGAAAGCCAGCCCGTAGGCGCTGCCGATGGAAAAGCGGCTCACCTGGGCACACTCCCAACTGACATAGCCGGGCGCACTGACGTGGAACGTGTCCGTCGGGGCAACCAGGATGTAATCGATGTGGTCGTCGAGGCCGTTGTTCGCAAGCTGGCCGAACAGTGCCGGCAGGTTGTACGACGCGAACTCGGCGTAATCCGTCGCGCCGGGAGCCAGGTAAAGCACATTGGTATCCGGCAACTGCCGCGCACAGCGATAATGATTACCGACGTACAGGGCGTCGGGGTCGGTCGGGTCGATAATGAGCAGCAGATTCTCAGCAGTGCCGCCGGCGTAAGCGGGCGCTACGGCACACCAGGCGAGCGCACCCAACACCATGCAACGGGTGGCGGTCAACATCCATGTCGTCTTCAGGGTCATGTGCTTCCTTCCTCACAAGGTCGATTGGCCGGGAACGAATCTACGCCAACTCCCTGGCGTATGGTCATCAAACAGAGCCGAGTACTGAATATATCGCCTCGGCAGGGTTCGCTGGCAACCGATTTCTGCCTGTTGCGGGACACCACGTGTGCATACGCAACGCCGCCGAGCATTTCTCGCAGCGGAACAGACGCTCGAGCCCCCAGATTCTGCTTGACATGGCATCGTTCCGGTAATATTGTGCAGTTATCGGGCGATGGCTGCTCCTACTGACAACTCGGCGGCCTTGGCGCGATGTTTCAGTTCTGTGTACCCCCGCCGCAGTTACCACGCAGACCGCCGGCGGGACCAATGCGTAACGAATTTGTAGCGCATTCGTGAGAGAGCATCAGGCTCGACCTCAAGAGCCTGATCCCGGAGTGGATTGATGCTCGTCTTCACTGGTCGGTCGCGCCATCACTGGGTGGGGGCACAACGGGGAATCTCCACCTGTGACGAATGGCTGGCGAGCCAGTGCGGAGTGCGTTTGCGCCGCGGCCGCTCCGGCATCAGGCCAGACTTCCTGCAAGTCGAACCGCAAATGCGCATCAACGACACCACTGTGGTCCGGACAGTGCCTTGTTGGGGCGGGAGTGGCTCTCGCCGGGCGCTGATCGGCCACAAACCAAGCGTATGGTTGTCCTTTCCGTGATCATGAAGGAGGTTACTAGATGAGGAACACTACACAAAAACTGTGTTGCCTGGGCGCCGTGCTGCTGATCGGCACGTGCTTCACGCTGGCCCAGGGGCAATCCGCGACCAGCGCGCGGGTGGATGATGCCGCAATACAAAACCTGCCAGCGGCGCAATTCAGCACCGCCAATCTGAAGGTCGCTGCGCCACTGGCCGAGCCGACTCCCCCGCCACCAAACGGTCGCCAAGGTGGCGAGGACTGCTCGACGGCAACGGTGATCGGCGCGCTGCCGTACAGTGACACCGGTACTACCGCCGGCTACGCGGACGACTACGATCCGCCCGACGCCACGACCGACTGTCCGTACAACCCGTCGGCAGCCGCGGACGTCGTCTACCTGTACACGCCCCCGTCCAGCACCACCATTACGATCGACCTGTGTGCTTCCGGCTATGACACGAAGGTCTTCGTCTACGAGACCACCTGCACCGATCCGCCGCTGTATTGCGACGACGACGGTTGCCCCGGTAGCACGTACCGCTCGATCCTCGAAGACGTAGCCGTCTCCGGCGGCCGCGATTACTACATCGTGATCGACGGCTACGGCGGCGACGAAGGCACCTATGATCTTCAGGTCTACGACTACATCCCGCCGCCCGGCGCCTGCTGTGTCGACGCCGACTGCGTGGCCACCAACCTGGAGGTCGAGTGTGTAGCGCTAGGCGGTTACTGGTACGAGGGTGAAACCTGTCCGGAATACGTCTGCACCGATTGGCCGGACTGCCCCGAAGGCACGCTGCTGAGCCAGGAGCCCTTCGCTCCGGATCAGTCCTGGTCCTTCGGCCTCAGCGAAGTCGACGCCTATGGTGGCACCAACTTCCTGCGCTACGAGTACTTCCCCGGCGGTGCCGGAGGAGTGGTGGGCGATGTCCACTGGTGGGGCCTGTGGCTCTACAACGACGGCAGCGCGTGGAGCACCTGCACAGAGAGCAACCCGATCTTCGAGATCACCTTCTACACCGACAACGCCGGCGTGCCCGGCGCGGTTGCCTGTGGGCCGTTCAGTGTCTCGGTACCGGGCGTTGCAACCGGGATCCTCTACGCCAGCACCTATGAGATGTACTACTTCGAAGTGGATCCGATGCCAGGCCCCTGCGTCACCTTCGACTGGATCTCGATCCAGGGCGCCGGCGACACGTCATGCTGGTTCCTGTGGGCCGGCTCGCCCTTCGGCGACGGCTACTCAAGAATCGATGAAGACGGCGTCGGGGAAGCCGACGACGTCGACCTGTCAATCTGCCTGACCGAGTACGTACCCGCAACCGGAGCCTGCTGTGATGAGCTCACCGGCGTGTGCACCGACGGTGTCGATGGCGCGGATTGCGTCGGCGCCAACCTCAGGTTCGTAGCCAATACGTTCTGTGTAGACCTGGTCCCGCCGTGCGGAGAGCGCACCGGCGCCTGCTGCTACGAGGACGGTAGCTGTGCGATCGTAACGCGCGAGCAGTGCCTCTACGCCCCGGCCGACATGAACTGCGACGGCATCATCAACTTTGATGATATCGACCCGTTCGTAACCGCCCTGGTCGGTGCCGAAGGCTACTACGCCGAATTCCCCGACTGTAACTACCTCAACGGTGACATCGACGGCAACGGCATCGTCAACTTCGACGATATCGACCCGTTCGTAAACCTGCTCGTGGCCGGTGGCCCGCCGTTCCCGCAGCCCGGTTTGTGGAAGGGCTGGGACAGCACGTGTGCCTCGTGCCCGTGTGTTGTACCCTGTCCGGGCGAGGCGATAACGGAATCGGAGCCGTGCGGCGATGACACCAACGGCGGCTGCAATATGAACACCCCGGCCTTCGAGCCGATCGCCTGCGACGACATCGTCTGTGGCACCGGCTGGTCCGATGCCGGCCTGCGCGATACGGACTGGTACGAGCTCGTCCTGCCCGATCCGATGGTCGTAACCTGGACGGTCGAGGCCGAGTTCCCGGTGCTGGTCGGTATCCTCGGCCCGCCGTGTGGTGACGACCTCGTCGTCTACAGCCTGGTCAGCGATGCCGCCTGCACGCCGACTGTTGCGTCCGCCACTGTGAGCGGAACGGTCTGGCTGTTTGCGGCACCGTCCGACTTCTACCTCGGCAACGTCTGCGGGGAATTCCCCTACGCACGCGACTATGTCGGCGTCGTCACCTGCGAAGAGCCTCCGGAGGGCGCCTGCTGCACCGCGGCCAGCGTGTGCGAGATGCTGACCGATGCCGAATGCGACGCTGCCGGCGGAATCTACATGGGCGGCGGCACAACTTGTGACCCGAACCCGTGTCCGACGACGGGCTGCATCCACACCATCAATCTCCTCGACCTCTACGGCGACGGCTGGAACGGCGCGTCCGTCGGAGTGTATGTCAACGCTGTCGAGGTAACCGGATCACCCTTCACGATTGATGGCGGCAGCGCCGCCAGCTATCGCTTCTTCGCCGACACCGGAGACGCAATCACCACGACGTGGACCGCCGGTGACTACGACAGCGAGTGCCTCTACGAGATCTTCGACGGTCTCGGAAATTACATCTGCGGTGAGTTGCCCTCGCCGGTCGGCGGTCTCGCTTGCACCGGCAATTGTGACCCGTGCGTGCTCGAGTGCCCCACGGGTGCCACCATCGAAAGCGAAGCCTGCGGCGACGATACCAACGGCGGCTGCAACATGAACACGCCGGAGTTCGAGCCGATCGCTTGCGAAGAAACCGTCTGTGGCACGATCTGGGCCGACGCCGGCATTCGCGATACCGACTGGTATCAGATCGTCACCGTTTCCACCATGCAGCTCACCTGGACCGTCGAAGCTGAGTTCCCGGTCGTCTTCGGGTTCGTATCGATGGATACGCCCGGCTCCGGCGACTGCGACGACGTGCTCGGGATAAGCCCGTACGGCCAGGAGCCGCCCTGCGTACAAGGCAGCGTCACCACCTGCCTGCCCGCTGGCGCGCACTGGCTGTTCGTCAGCCACACAATGCTCTATACGCAGGACTTCGCACTGCCCTGTGGCGACGGCAACGACTACATCGCCACACTGACCTGCGATTCCTGCCCGGTCGGCGCCTGCTGCGTCGGAACGGTCTGCTCCGTGACCACCGCGGTCGACTGTGACGCCGCCGGCGGAACCTATCTCGGCGACGGCACCGACTGCGGCCCGCCCAACCCCTGTGAGTCGGGCTGCACCCACACCATCATCCTGTACGACAGCTACGGCGATGGCTGGAACGGTGCATCGGTCAACGTGTACGTCAACAGCGTCGAAGTGAGCGGCTCGCCGTTCACCTTCTCTAACTACTCCTCGGCCAGCTACAGCTTCCTCGCGGACGATGGTGACGCCATCACCACCGCCTGGAATGCCGGCAGCTACGACGAGGAGTGCAGCTACGAGATCTACGGCGCTGACTACTACCTCTGCGGCGAAGACCCCACCCCCGTCGGAGGCCTGAGCTGCGTCGGCGACTGCACGCTCTGCCCGCCGGATTGCACCGGCGCTGAAACCGAGAGCGAAGCCTGCGGCGACGACACCAACGGCGGCTGCCTCATGGATACGCCGGCGTTTGAGCCGATCAGTTGCGGCGAAAGCGTCTGCGGCACCATCTGGGCCGACGGAGGCACCCGCGACACCGACTGGTACGAGGTCGTCGTGGCGGCTGAAACGCAGATCACCGCAACGCTCGTGACCGACTTCCCGGCCGTGCTCGGCTTCGTGGAAATGGGTACCGCGGGCTCCGGCGACTGCGCCGATATGACCGGCTACATCGATCCCTACACGGGCGTGCTGCCTTGTACACCAACCAGCGTCAGCGCTTGCCTGCCGGCTGGTGTGCACTGGATCTTCGTTAGTCACGTAACGTTCTACAACGACCCGTGCGCTGACGGCCGCGAGTACAAACTGACGGTCGAATGCGAAAGCCCCTGCCCGGCGGCGTTGACGGCGAATGGCCACTCCGTCAGTCAGCAGACCGAAACAGGCCTGCCGATATCCGCGATCCACGAGCGGGTCAACAATGGCGAGAAGGTGCAGTTGTCCCCAGCCAGCACCGACGCCAAGAGGTAATGCCCAATGGCCGGTCCTGACGCCGGCCTGTGATTGTGTGACATCCTGACCAGACAGCGCGGGGCGGCTGCGTGAATGCGCGTGGCCGCCCCGTGGCATTGGGCGACCAATCCATCACAGCACCTGGGCGGATTCCCTGCCACCTGATGGGAGCCCGCCGTGCGCGATTACGCACCCCCTCAAGTGCAATAACAACTACTTTGGGGCCCGTCGGTGGGGCTCCAACGGGCCCGCTTAAAACCCGGCAGACCGCCCCAGAAAGGGCCAAGAGAAACGTAAGTCCAGCCCCACAAAGAACTAACATCACTCCAACAAACCCCGACATCACGCCGGGGAATGGAAGCTTGCGTTTTCCAGATCCTATCGTGTATACTCGCCTTTGAGTGCGGTTGGCTGCTTTGGGCCAATCGCGAGGCAGGGGAAAAGGGCCCCTCATAATTGGGGTCCGCCGAGTTGGCATGGAGAGAGGCTGGAGCAATCACCCTGGAACGGACGCAATCCCGACCATTGATGGCTTTCATTGCCAATACTGGAGTATCCCCGGTCTCACGGAACGAAGCGGCAAGCGTAACGCAGTTGACCAATATCGTCGGCGGTTGTGCCGCGGTAGGAGTTCGCGAACGCATGCAGGTCTCAATCAAGTCGCGTAATTGTCCACAAACCCGCAGCGTGCGGGTAATGAGAGATTGGTGTACGGCATCGTGGTCGTGCCGCCGCAGTGGGTGGTCCCTGCGCGCGGACGCCACGCGCTCCGGTGACCGAACGGGCCAAGTGGTCGGCGCGGGCCGACGTTGAGCACCCGGCCACCGACGGTGGTTGAGAGGAGTTTGAGGAGAATCTCGACGTTGTACCGGCACCTTGGGTTACGAAGCAAATTCGACGATTGCACATCCATTTATGCTGGCCGCTCGCGTGATGCGAACGCGGTGTTCGCACGGCGGCCCATGCGTAGGATGAAAGTGTTTATTCCTGGTTACGAACGTTTGTCTGGTTTGGAAGGAGGTCACTAGGGTATGTGTACTACACGAAAACTGTGTTGCCTGGGCGCCGTGCTGCTTATCGGCACGTGCTTCACGCTGGCCCAGGGGCAGGCTTCATTGAGCAAAGAACAGCTCAAGGGCTCAAACGCTGCCAGCATTACTGAGACGCTGAAGTCGGACCAGCCCACTGGCGCGCGCCAGGGCGGCGAAGACTGCTCGACTGCGGTCGGCATCACGTCGCTGCCGTTCACCGATACGGGCACCACCGTCGGATATGCGGACGACTACGATCCCGCCGACGATCTGGATGGCTGCCCGTACAACCCGTCGAGCGCGCTGGACGTCGTCTACGTCTACACGCCCGGTAACGACGGCGCGATCACGATCGACCTGTGCAACTCGAGCTATGACACGAAGGTGTTCGTGTACGAGGGCAGCTGCGTCGATCCGCCGATCCGTTGCGACGACGACGCTTGCGGCTCCGCGGCCGGCTACACCTCGAAGCTCGAAAACGTGGAGGTCTCCGCCTTTACGAACTACTACATCGTCGTTGACGGCTACAGTGGTTCTTCCGGCGATTATGAGATCACCGTCACCGACTTCATCCCGCCGACCGGCGCCTGCTGTGTCGACGGCGTGTGCGTGGCCGACAACACCGAAGCAGAGTGTGACGGTCTGGGTGGTGATTGGTACGAAGGCGAAGAGTGCGTCACCTGGGTGTGCCCGATCGTCGATTGCCCGGAAGACGCGCTGTTCGCTCAGCCGCCGTCTGGCCCCGATGATGTTTGGAGCTTCGGCACGACCGAGTTTGACATTGGCGACGGCACCAACTACCTGCGCTACGAGAAGGCCGAAATCCTGCCGGCGGAAATCACCGACATCCACTGGTGGGGTGCCTGGTTGTACAACGACGGCGTCGCGTGGTCCGAGTGCACCGAGTCCGATCCGACCTTCGAGATCTACTTCTACGCCGACAACGCCGGCGTGCCGGGTGCGGTCGTCTGTGGACCGTACACCGTCGTGGTCCCGGGCGTCGCCACCGGAATCCTCTACTCCGGTGCCTACGAAATGTACTACTTCGAGGTCGATCCGCTTACTCCGCCCTGCAACATCGGTGGCACCTTCTGGGTTTCGATCCAGGGCCTCGGCGACACCACTTGCTGGTTCATGTGGCTCTCGTCCGAAATCGGCGATGACTCTTCATGGCTTGAAGAGGACGGCGTCGGCGAAGCGGACGACATCGATCTCAGCCTCTGCCTGACCGGCATGATCGTCGAAGAGTTCGGCGCTTGCTGTAACGAACTCACCGGCGCGTGCACCGACAACGTCAGCTCCTTCGTCTGCGTCGAAGAGAATGAGCTCTTCGTCGTTGATACGCTGTGTGCTGACCTCGTCCCCGAGTGCGGCGAGCGCACCGGTGCCTGCTGTGTCGATTATGCCCCTGGCTGCATCGTCACGACCCGCGGGCTGTGCCTCTACGCCCCGGCCGACATGAACTGCGACGGCATCATCAACTTTGATGATATCGACCCGTTCGTGACTGCCCTGGTCGGCGCCGAAGGCTACTATGCCGAATTCCCCGACTGCAACTACCTCAACGGTGACATCGACGGCAACGGCATCGTCAACTTCGACGATATCGACCCGTTCGTGAACCTGCTCGTGGCCGGTGGCCCGCCGAGCCCGATGGCCGGCGTGTGGCAGGGCTGGGGAACCATCTGCATGGCCGACTGCGATTGCATCCTCGAGTGCCCGGTCGGTGCCACTATCGAAAGCGAAGCCTGCGGCGACGACCTCAACGGCGGCTGCAACATGAACACCCCGGCGTTCGAGCCGATCGAGTGCGCCGATGTCATCTGCGGTACCATCTGGGCCGACGAAGGCACGCGCGACCTCGACTGGTTCGAGCTCGTCCTCACCGAGCCGATGGTCGTCACCTGGTCCGCTGAGTCCGAGTTCGCCGGCGTGATCGGCCTCCTGGAGAGCAACAATCCGGGTTCGGGCGACTGTGCCGACTTGACCGGTTACATCTCGCCGGCCGACTACACCTCCCCGTGTGCCTCTGCGACCAGCGTTGAGGTCACCCTGCCGGCAGGTTCCCACTGGTTCGTCATCACGAATCAGACCTACTATGACCTGCCCTGCGGCACCACGAACGACTACATCGCGATGATCGAATGTGCCGAGCTGCCCGATGGCGCCTGCTGCCTGTCCGACGGCTCCTGCGTCGAGATGAACACCATCGAGTGTGCGGCCGCCGGCGGTATCTACCTCGGCGATGAGACCGTCTGTGATCCCAACCCCTGCACCGGTTGTTTCCATCGCATCGACCTGCACGACAGCTATGGCGATGGATGGAACGGCGCCGCGGTTGCCGTGTTTGCCAACAGTGTCGAGGTCGCTGGCTCGCCGTTCACGATCGCTGACGGCGACGAAGCCAGCTACTACTTCATGGCCGACACCGGCGATCTCCTCAGCACCACCTGGACCGCCGGCAGCTACGACAGCGAGTGCAGCTACGAGCTGTATGACGTCAATGGCTCCGAGCTCTGCGGCGAGGCCGCTCCGCCCGACGGCATCCTCGAATCCGAGGGTTGCGTCGGCAATTGCGAGCCGCCGCAGGAAGGCGCCTGCTGCCTGTCCGACGGTACCTGCCAGTGGATCATCGAAGCCGACTGCGTGACGGCCGGCGGTATCTTCCTGGGTGTCGGTACTGAGTGCGATCCGAACCCCTGCCCGCCCTGCTTCCATCGCATCGACCTGTACGACAGCTATGGCGATGGCTGGAACGGCGCGTCCGTGAACGTGTACGTCAACACCGTCGAGGTCGACGGCTCGCCGTTCACGATCTCGAGCGGCTCTTACGCCAGCTACTACTTCTTTGCCTTCCCGGGTGACAGCATCACCACGGCCTGGACCTCGGGCTCCTATGACAGCGAATGCAACTACGCCATCTATGGCAACACCGCGTTCCTGTGCGGCGAAGAAGCCCCGCCGGTTGGTGGCCTGGACTGCACGGCCGCCTGCGACGAGTGCATCGTCGAGTGCCCGGTTGGTGGTATCCCCGAAAGCGAAGCCTGCGGCGACGACCTCAACGGTGGTTGCAACATGGACTCGCCGGCCTACTACACCTTCGAGCCCATCGCTTGTGAAGAAACCGTCTGTGGTACGATCTGGGCCGACGACGGCTCCCGTGACACCGACTGGTACGAACTGGTTCTCGCAGCCGAGACGCTCGTCACGGTCTCGTTCGAGAGCGAGTTCATGGGTGTTGTTGGTCTGATCGAGATGAACACGCCGGGTTCCGGCCAGTGCGATGACATGACCGGCTACATCGATCCGTACGTCGCCACGTTCCCGTGCGCTGCTGACGGATTCTCGATCTGTCTGCCCGCCGGCACCCACTGGATCTTCGCCAGCCACCAGTCGTTCTACGGCAACCCCTGCGGTTTCCAGAACGACTACGTCCTCAGCATCACCTGCGGCCCGTGCCCGACCGGTGCCTGCTGCATCGACACGGTTTGCTACATCTATAGTGAGCTAACGTGTTTGGGCCTTGGCGGCATCTACATGGGCGACGACACCGTCTGTGATCCGAACCCGTGCCTCCTGGGCGCCTGCTGCTACGAAGACGGCAGCTGCGAGGTCCTGAATGAGGCCGACTGCGCAACCGCCGGCGGCACCTATCAGGGCGACATGACGGATTGCGATCCGAATCCGTGCCCGCAGCCGGGTGCCTGCTGCTTCGACGACGGCTCGTGCGTGATGAGCACGACCACTGGCGAGGCTGAGTGCGTCGCTGCCGGTGGTGTGTACGAAGGCGACGACACCGTCTGTGATCCGAATCCGTGCCCGCAGCCTCCGCCGATCAACGACGAGTGCGAGAACGCGATTCTGGTCGACACCGTCAGCATGTTCGGCAACAACCAGTGGGCCACCGACGACGACACGCCGGTGTGCGGTGACATGTACGCGACCGTCCGTTTGGGTATGTGGTACGCCCTGGTCGGTACCGGCAACGAGTTCACCGTCACCACCTGCAACGAGTACACCACGGTCGACACCAAGATCCAGGTCTGGTGCGATTGCTTCTACGACTTCGATGGCTGTGTCGATGGCGATGACGACGACTCCACTTGCTCCTACAGCACGCTGCGGTCGACCGTCACCTTCTGCACCGAGCTCGGCCACACCTACTACGTCCTGGTGGGTGGCTACAGCACCAGCAGCTACGGCGACTTCCAGGTCGACTTCATCGAAGGCGACGCCTGCGCCGAGCCGGTCGATTGCACGCGCCTGCCCGGTGCCTGCTGCGTCGGCCTCGACTGCTACCTCTACACCGAGCCCGAGTGCGCGATCGCCGGTGGCGACTTCCTCGGCGAAGGCACGCTCTGTGATCCGAACCCCTGTGCGGAAGGCGCCTGCTGCTTCGATGACGGCTCGTGCTTGCTGTACACGGCTGACGATTGCGCCCTGAACGGCGGCGTCTACGAAGGTGGCGGTACCGTTTGCGATCCGAATCCGTGCCCGCAGCCTGGCGACACCTGCGAAATGCCGCTGGTGCTCACAGTGCCGGCGGATCTGCCGATCTCGACGGCCGACACCACCTGCGATCGTGGCGATAACTACGCCGACACCTGTCTCGGCTCCTACGACGGTGCCGAAGACATCATCTACGAGATCGTGGTCACCGAGAGCGTGTGCGTTGATATCTCCGTCACTGCCGGCAACATCTGGACCGGTTGGGCGCTGCACGATACGTGCCCGCTCGATACGACCACCTGCCTGTACAAGGCAGCCAGCTCTGCCAATCCGGACGTCATCGAAGGCGTGACCCTCGATGCCGGTACGTACTACCTCCAGATTGACACCTTCCCGTCGCCCTACTGCGACGACTTCACGCTCGACATCACGACGTGCCCCACGGGCGCGTGCTGTGTCGAGGGTGCGTGTGTCGAGACCGACTATCTGTATGAGTGCGACGCGCTTGGTGGTGTCTGGTACGAGGGTGAGGACTGTGCGACGTTCCCCTGCCCCGGCGGCTGCACGCACACCCTCAACATGGTCGATAGCTACGGCGATGGCTGGAACGGCGCGTCCGTCGATGTTCAGGTCAACAGCGTTTCGGTCCCCGGATCGCCGTTCACCGTGCCGAGTGGCGGCAGCTCTGCCACCGCGACGTTCCTCGCCGACACCGGCGACACCATCGACTGCATCTGGACGTCCGGCTCGTATGACAGCGAGTGCTCCTATGACATCACGGATGGCTGTGCGAACACCATCTGTGCGGACGGCCCGAGCCCGACCGGTGTCAGTTGCACGGGCTGCTGCCCGTGAGCAAACGGATAAGCCCCCCTGGTAACGGGCGGCCCTGACGCCGCCCGTTCACCGGGCGCTTGAAAATCTGATCGAACCCGACCCCGGGGCAGCAACGCGAAACCGCGTAGCTGCCCCGGGTCGCTTTTTGCAGAAACAGCTTCGTCCCCGACGTCATCCCTCAGTCGCCAAATCTCGCCCGCAGCAACCTCCTACCCGCCCCGCCGATGGGCGGGTTTTGCGCGAAGCCCCATCCGCAAGTACCGATAATGCCCCGTTGATTCTCGGACCATGATGCCCGCCGGGTGACACCAACGAGCAGATAATGCGTGGTCTGGAAGGAGCCCTACAAGTGCGTCACCTCGCCTCAGAGTTAGCGCGGTGTTCGGACACGCAAACAGCTACCCAGCGAGTATTAGGACGAAGTTGTCCCAGGAGCCCAGCTTGGTTTGGCCCTGCCAGGGCCGGTTTTGTTATCGGCACCTTGCTTGACGACGGCAAAAGCGAACCGGACTTTGCGGACGCGCGTCACTGAGAGCGTGCCTGAGCTTATTTTATGGGGGATTGGAGTTGACTCTCGCGCTTCCGCCCCAATATATTGATATGGAGGTCACTGCGGGGCAAAGTCCCGCCGTCGCGTTTTGGAGATGCGCTATTTGGGTATGGGCTTCGGCTGGTCGCGCCGCAGGGGCGGTAAGATGCGCGCTGGCTGAGGAGGAATCCCCGCAAGCCCGGGTGAATGGAAGGTTGCAAATAACCGATACCGAAGCAGGAATCGATCAACAAAGAAGGTCGCGGCGTCAGTCGGCGTCTCCGCCCGTGAACTAGTGCACGCGCGGTCACGCCCGAAAAGAGCGACAGTTCTAGGACGTATGTTGTACTTGTATTAGTGAGACTGACCGCGGGCAGAACGCGGTGAGTCTCCGCGGATTGCCTCGACAGATTCGAGAGGCCGATCGGGTTCGGCGCCTGTCGGGGTCAGTTGAGCTTCTGTTGTTCCACAATGTCTGGAGGATCGAAGATTATGAGAAAAATAGTATGTTGCTTGGGTGTGCTGGCGCTGTGTAGCAGCGTCGTGCTCGCTCAGGGTGTCCTGTCCAACAAGGCAGACACCACGCCGACGGCAGCCGAGCTGTCGATTCTGACCGCCAAGCCGGCGGCTCAGCCCGGAAACCCGCAGCCGGTACCCCCCGGCTCGCGCCAGGGCGGTGACACCTGTGCGAACGCGACCACCATCAGCACCCTGCCGTACACGGACACGGGCACGACTTCGGGCTACGCGGATGACTACGATCCGCCCAATGATCTGGATGATTGCCCGTACAACCCCTCCGCGGCTAACGACGTGGTCTACCAGTACACGCCAACGGAAAACATGCAGATCGAGATCGATCTGTGTGATTCGGGCTACGACACCAAGGTGTTCGTCTATGAGGCCGCCTGCACGGATCCGCCGGCCCGCTGCGACGACGACGGTTGTGGTTCCACCTATCGCTCGATCCTGACCGGTGTCGAGCTGACCGCCGGCGTCACGTACTACATCGTGATCGATGGCTACAGCGGCGACGCTGGCACGTACGACATGACCATCACCCGGTACATCCCGCCCACCGGCGCCTGCTGTGTGGATGGGGAATGTGTCGCGACCAACACCGAGTCCGAGTGCACCGCGCTCGGCGGCGCCTGGGTCGCAGGCGAAGACTGCGACGCTGGTTTCATCTGCCCGGTGATCGATTGCCCCGGTGATTCGCTCTTCGCCCAGGCCCCCTACTCGCCCGACGGCGCCTGGACCTTCGGTAACAGCGAAGCCGACACCGGCGACGGTACTTCCTACCTTCGTTACGAGCGCATCATCGGCGGCGTCGAAGGCAACGTCAGTGACGTCCACTGGTGGGGTGCCTGGTTGTACAACGACGGCTCCTGGGCCGAGTGCACCGAGTCGAACCCGATCTTCACCATCACCTTCTACGCTGATGACAGTGGCGCCCCTGGCGCAGTCACCTGTGGCCCCTACAGCGTATCCGTTCCGGGCGTCGGCACTGGCGTGCTTTTCGCCAGCGTCTACGAGATGTACTACTTCGAGGTCCCGCAGCTCGCCACCCCGTGCGGCAACTTCGACTGGGTCTCCATTCAGGGTGGCGGATCCACCACCTGCTGGTTCATGTGGCTGTCCTCCCCCGATGGCGATGGCTACTCACTGGCCGAAACTGATGGAACGCCTGAGGCCGATGACATCGACCTCAGCCTGTGCCTCACCGGCGAGTACGTGCCCACCTACGGTGCCTGCTGCCACGACATCTTCGAGACTTGCGAAGACAACGTCGAGCAGATGAACTGCACCGGCCCGAACATGCGCTTCGTCGCCAACACGCTGTGCATCGACCTCGACCCGCCTTGCGGCGAGATGCTCGGTGCCTGCTGCTACGAAGACGGCAGCTGCAGCATGATGATGCGTCGTGACTGCGTCCGTCGCCTCGGCGACATGAACTGTGACGGCTTCGTCACGTTCGACGACATCACCCCGTACGTCACCGCAGTCGTCAGCAAGGAAGACTACTACGCCGCCTATCCCGAGTGCAATTACTACAACGGTGACTTCGACGGCACCGGCGACGTCAACTTCGACGACATCAACCCGTTCGTCGACGCTGTTGTTGCTGGCGGATACGGCGAAGAGACCGGTACCTGGCTCGGCCCTGACACCACCTGCGACGACTGCTGCACGATCGCCTGCCCGGCGGGCTCGCACGTCGAAGCCGAAGCCTGCGGCGAAGACACCAACGGCGGTTGCAACATGGACGTCCCGGCGTTCGAGGCCACCGCTTGTGACGAGGTCATCTGCGGTACCGTCTGGGCCCTGGACAACACGCGCGACACCGACTGGTACGAGATCGATCTGGGCACCACTTCCCAGACCATCACCTGGACCGTCGAGGCCGAGTTCCCCGTCGGCGTCGGTATCATCACCGGCAATGACTGCGACAATATGACCATCGCGGACTTCCAGGAAGCCGAGGCCTGCACGCCCGTGTCGGCCAACGCCACCGTAACCGGCGTCGTCTGGCTGTTCGTCGGTCCGACCGTCTACGAAGGCCTCCCCTGCACGGCGCTCTACGGCCGTGACTACCTAGGCTTCGTAACCTGCGGCGAGGCTCCGGAAGGCGCCTGCTGCCTGCCCAGCGGCTCGTGTATGATCACCACCGGATCGAACTGTGCGAACCAGTTCGGTGCCTACTACGGTGACGACACCACCTGCGAAGACACCGAAGTCTGCTGCATCACTTGCGATGGTGATCCCGAAGGCGAGCCGGTCTGTTACGACGAATACGACGACGTCTACAACGGCGGCTGCAACATGGCCGCCGGAACCGAGACGTTCCTGCCCCTGGCCTGTGACCAGACCTACTGTGCCACGAATGGTATGTTTGCCTACGGCACCACCACCTACCGTGACACCGACTGGTACGAGGTCATCGTCACCGAGGAAATGGGCCCTGTCTACTGCACCCTGTCGATCGACACCGGCGGCCTGTTCTACTACGGCTTCGCCGGCTTCATCGAGCAGACCGTGCCGGGCGTCGCCGGCTGTGACAACAACACCGGCTCGCTCTACGGCAGCTACCTCAGCGCCTGTGCCTCGCACGCCATCGCCTACTACAACCCCCAGGACACTGACGACATCTGTCAGCCCGGTACGTACTACGTCTGGGTCGGTGCCCTCTCCGACAACGGCAATCCTCCTTGCGGTTGCCAGTACAGCCTCACGCTGAACTGCGAGGCAGCTGACCAGGGCGCTTGCTGCGTCTATGCCGCCGGCACCTGGTACTGCTACCCCGGCAACACCGAGGCCGACTGCACCGCCGTCGGTGGCGACTACAAGGGTGACGGAACCGAATGCTACGGCGATCCCGACAACATGATCTGCGTCCCGTGCGATCCTGCGGATTGCCCGGCCGGTGGTATCGCTGAAGGCGAGCCCACCTGTGGCGCAGGCTACGATGACACGTACAACACCGGTTGCAACAGCGATCCGGGCTCGTACGTAAACATCAGCTGCGGCAACGTGATCTGTGGCGAAACTGGTGTGTTCGAGTTCGACGACGAAACGACCTATCGTGACGTCGACGTCTTCCAGTTCACCATCGCCAGCCAGCAGACGGTCCGCTGGGAAGTCACGACTCCGGGTTACCCGGTCGTCCTCTCGATCGAGGATTCCGGCTGTCCGTGGGGCGACACCTACGGCGAGGTCGCGGCCACTGAAGGCTGTGGCTGGGTTGAGGTTACTCTCCCGGCCGGCACCTACTGGTGCCTGACCACTCCGGCAGTGTTCGACCTCGAAAACATCCCGTGCGGTACGGAATGGCTCGGCACGCTGACCTGCGGTGCCGCCGCGCGTGATGCCAAGGTCGCCAAGCCCCAGCCGCGCATGTTCGACGTCTCCCCGGTCCTGCACAAGGTCTCAAGCGACAAGTAGGACCACTGAGTCTATCCCGGATGCGGGCTGGCAGAATCAACTGCCAGCTCGCCTCCGATACTCAGAACGCGAACTGAAAAACTGAACTCGACTCGCCGGCAACTCGCCCAGGACGCGGGTTGCCGGCGTTCTTTTTGCACCACCACAACCGCATCAATTCATTCCACCCACTGCGCCACACCGAACCAGAACACATTCCCTCCCCCCACCACCCAAACCTCTCCGCTGACAACGCAGTTTCCCTCCCGGATGTGCCCCCGTGACGGTCCCACATCATAAGCCCCGCCGGCCTGACAGATGGAAACCTCCCCCTCCCCTCACTGTGCCAGCGAACGACCGATCCACAGCCCCAGCACGACCGCCCCGCCCAACTCGCACGCCGGTACGGCCGGTCGCCAACGGTGGTGAAGCCTACGCTTCAGCGTCCACCGGCTTATCGCGGAAGCCCAGGCGCCGCCCGATCAGCACCATCGTCACATACAGCGTCGGCAGAACGACCAGCGTCAGCAGCGTCGCGAACGCCAGCCCGAAGATCACCGCGATCGCCATGCTGGCCCACCACTGGCTGGACTCGCTGCGCGTGCTCCACGACATCTCGTGAAAGTCAAAGCTGAGCCCCGTCGCCATCGGGATCAGCCCGAGAATGGTCGTGATCGCGGTGAGCAGAACAGGCCGCAAACGCGTGGCGCCGGCCTGAATCGCAGCCTCAACCACCTCGCGCCCCTCCCGTTGCAGCAAACGCGTATAGTCCAGCAAAACGATCGCGTTGTTCACGACCACGCCCGCGAGGCTGATGACGCCCACCCCCGTCATGATCACCCCAAAGGGCATATTGCAGATCAACAGCCCGGCAAAAACGCCGATCAGCGACAACACCACCGTTGTCATGATGATGACCGGCATTACGAGCGTATTGAACTGGGCCACCAGGATCATAACGATCAGGAAGACGGCAATCAGGAACGCCTTACCTAGAAAAGCCTCGGACTCCTCCTGATCCTCCTTCTCACCGGCATAGCTGATGCTGTAGCCGGCCGGCAGGTCGAAACTCTCCAGCCGCTTCATCACGTCCTTCAAAACTTCCGTCCCGAGCCGTCCCTCGGCATCGCCCATGAGCGTGACCACCCGGTGCTGATCGATCCGGCGAATCGTGCCGTAGCCGCCGGTATATTCAAACTTGCCCAGTGAGCTGAGCGGGATCGACTCGCCCGTCGAATTGGGCAACCGCAGGCGGAAGAGATCGTCAACATTGGCACGCTGCTCGACCGGCAGGCGAACAGTAATGTCATACTCGTCGTTGAATTGCCGATACGTCCCCACCTTGGAGCCGAACACGGCCGTCTTCAGGAAGTTGCCGATGAGCGACGTGTTGACGCCCAGGAGCATGGCCCGGCGACGATCAACGTGAAAAGCCAGTTCAGGACGGGCTGCCTCGTGGTCACTGCGAAGGTTAACCAGCCCGGGCACATCAGCAATCAACTGCTTGGCCTGTTCGCTGAAGCCCTCCAGCTTGCGAAAATCCTCGCCGATGAAACGAATCGTCACCGCGGCCCCGGTGGAAGGCCCTTCCTTCTGCTTCTCCACGCGCACCTCAGCCCCGGCGATATCGACCAGGTCCTTGCGCACATCGGTAACAACCTTCGCCGAGGGCTCCTCGCGATCTTCAAAATCCAGAAAGGCCAGCGTAATGTTGGCCAGATGGGATCCGGTGCCACCCCCCGAAAGCGGATCACCGCCGGCCGAACCAACGCTGGTGATAGTGTGGCCGAGATGCTCTGCATAGGGCGCCAGCCGGGTTTCGATCTGCCGCGCGACACGATTCGTGTGCTCAATGTTGGTGCCCTGAGGAAACCGTAGATTGATGCTCGCGCGATATGGATCAAAATCAGGGAAAAACTCGACGCCGTGGCCGTACTTCGTATAAGCAAGCCCCAACGCCACCAGAACCAGAACACTCAGCGTCAGCGTAGTGAAACGGTAGCTGAGGGACAATGCCAGCACACTCCGATATCCACGCACCAGCCAGCCTTCGCGGCTCGGCCGCCCCGCCCCGCGGATCTTTATAAAAATGGAGCTGATCGTCGGGTTAATGACCATCGCCACGAACAGCGAGCTGGTCAGCGTAATGATCAGCGTGATCGGCAGGTACTTCATGAACCCGCCCATGATCCCCGGCCAGAACATCAGCGGGAAGAACGCCGCCACGGTAGTCGCCGTCGACGTAATCACCGGCCAGGCCACTTCCGACGTGCCGCGCATGCTGGCCAACACGCGCTTCCCGCCCAGAGCATAGTGACGATAAATGTTCTCGACGATGACGATCGCGTTGTCGACGAGCATGCCCAGCGCCATGATCAGCCCAAACAGCACGACCATGTTGAGCGTGTAGCCGAGAAACTGGATGACAATAACGCTCAGGAGCATACTCATCGGGATCGCGAAGGCGACGATCAGACTGACGCGCCAACCGAGCACGAAAAATAGCGTGGCGGCGACCAGTATGAGCCCCGAGAGCATGTTGTTCTCAAGGTCTTTGACCATCATGCGGATGTCGCGCGACTGGTCGAGCGTAACGTCGATCTTCACCCCCTGCGGCACCTGCTGCCGGGCCTGGTCGAGAATCTGCTTCACCGCTTCGGCAACATAGATGATGTTCTCGCCGGTACGCTTCTGGACCGACAGGGCAATCGAAGCCGCCTCGGCCGGATCATCGACAAGATGCCCATCGAGCCGCGAGTAGCTGTCCCGATCCTTGAACGTATCGCTCACACGGGCCACATCGGTCAGGTAGATCGGCCGGCCGTCGCGCATGGCGATTACCAGGCTATCGACCTCCTCCGGCTCGATAAACTCGGCCGGCACACGAACGTTGAACTTGGTGCCAGCGGTCTCCAGGCCACCCGCGGAGATATTCACGTTCTCAGCAGGAATAAGCCCGAGAATCTCGGGAATGGTCAGGCTGTAGACCGCCAGCTTGTTCTGATCCACCTCCAGCCGAATCTCCCGCTCGAGCGCGCCGACCACGTCGCAGTTGAGCACACCCGGAACCGACTCGATAACCTCCTCCAGGTCATCGGCAATAGCCTTGAGCCGCACCGGCGAGATCGGCCCCGACAACGTCGCCACAACGACCGGAAAGTCGGCAAAACTGACCTCCTTGATGACCGGCTCCTCGGTCTCCTGCGGAATCTCGGCCTTGGCCAGATCAACCTTGTCCCGCACATACTGGAGCGCGTCGTCGACAAGCACGTCGGGCATGAACTCGAGCGAGATGGTCGACAGCCCCTCAGAACTGATCGACGTCATCTCCTTGAGCCCCTTGAGACCCGCCAGCTCCTTCTCCATTTTGATGGTAACGGCGCTCTCGACGTCTTCCGGCGCCACGCCTTCGTAGACGGTGGTGACGAACACGTAGGGAATGGGAATGTCAGGCGTGCTCTCGCGCGGCAGCGTCAGGTAGCTCTGCACGCCGAAGATCACGATCAACAGGATCAGCACACCGACCGTCGTGCGGTTACGAATCGCTACGTCAGAAATTATCACGCCTGGCTTCCCGTGCTCTTCGGCCGACCGCGCCGGCTACCGCTCAATCTGCGCAACCTCTTTCACCAACTGGCCCGGCCCAACATATCGATGCCCCGCGACGATCAGCCGATCACCCACTTCCAGCCCGCCGACAACCCGCACCTGGCGACCCTGGATCAGGCCCAGTTCGACCTCCCGCCGTACGGCCTGCCCGCGGTCATCAACGACGTACACCACCCGGCCATGCTCCAGCGGAATAACGCTGTCCAGCGGTATCATGATCGCGTCGGAAACGACTCGGCGCAACAGCCGGGCGCGAACAATCTGCCCGCTGCGCAGCAGTTGCTCGTGGTTCTCGATCGTCACCTCGACACGCGTGGTGCGCGTGCTGGCATCCGCCAGAGCGCTCATGTACGTGATTTTGCCCACCAGCTCCAGCTCGGCCGGAACGTCGGTGAAAATCCTCACTTCGTCACCAACGTGAACGCAGTGAACATCCTGTTCCGGCACATCGACAACCACCTTGACCTGTTCGAGGTTGACGATCTGCGCGACCACCATGCCGGGCTGAGCATACTCCCCCACCTCCATCGGCAGATCGTTCAGTATGCCCGTCTCCGGGGCGGCTATGGTCGTGCGTTCGAGCTCTCGCTTAGCCTCTTCAAGCTGGGCCTTGGCGATGTCGCGACTGGTACGCGCATCGTCCAGCTCCGTCTGCGACGTGCTGCCACTCTCAAACAGGTCCAGCAACCGGCGATACTCACGCTGGTCATACTCATACTGCGCCAACACCCGGTTGTACCGGGCTTCCAGCAAATCGCGATTGAGATGGATCAACGGGTCGCCCGCTCGAACGGCGTCACCCTCTTCCAGCACCCGCCCGCCGGGAAACGTACGCCCCCCATACGCCAGATCCTCCGACCGTTCGGCAATGCGCTCGACGCGCCCGGAAACCTCCGCCGCAACGTCGATAACCGCTTCCGGCTCGACAACCGCCGTTACCTCAAAACTGTCAGCCAGCTCTGGGACCGCCACTACCGGCCAGACCTCAACGTTCACCGGCAGCAGCTTCGCGGGCGGCGTTTCCTTCTCCGGCACCGGCAGCAGCGCCAACGCAACCACACCGCCGCCCACCACCAGAATCGCCATCAGGGACAGTGCAACGCGCAGACCACGCCGCTTACGCGGCGCGCCGGCGGCCTCCTTGCCCACCTCGACCTGCTCAGCGGCTCCAGACTTCGGCTCCTCTGATTCGCTCACTGCTAACATCCTCAAAAATCTGTAATCTGCCTGCCGATCGACGCGTGCCGGGGTCGACGACCCCGCGGTTCCGACCACGTGACACAACCAGTCAACGCGCCACGACGCATCGCAGCAAGCGGGCACTTCGGCCCATGCAGCGCCCGGCCACTAACCCGCTAGTCTAGTGTATCTTCTCATAAGTTCCACATCACTAGTGGAGCGGGCGTCCCGCCCGCCATGCCTCGATTGCCGAACGAAGACGGTGGGCGAGACGCCCGCCCCACCTCTCATAAGATGCAAGCAGCTTAAGAAACTACACCAGCCTATCCTCTGCTCCACGGCCGCTTCTCCAGCACTCGCCACCCCCATCACACGCTCCCCCACCACCACGTAGCCCGCAACACCGTCCGCCGATAAGATTGCAGCCTGCGGACCGACCACCACCACCGGCTGCCAACCGCTCAACCGGCAGCCCACATCAAGGAGCCCCAAAATGAAATACGGAGCGCGCAACAACATCGAGGCCGAAGTCACTAGCGTCAAGAAAGGCACCGTCATGTGCCAGGTCTCACTCAAAGTACCCGCAAATGCCACCATGTGTTCGGTTATGACCCTCGATTCTCTCGATGACCTGGAAATCAAGCCCGGCGACAAGGTCCAGGTGGTCATAAAGGCCATCAACGTACTCCTCGCCCGCGAGTAAGCCACCGCCCTGACAAAAACATACAAACGCGAGCTACCGCTCAAAGCCGGCACCGCTTCCGACAGCGACATCAACTCCGTAACCGGGCGTAAACACTGCTGCCTCGGAAACGATCCAAACGAAACTACATTACGCCCTTAACGGTAGCTCGCAAAAACAAACGCCGAAACCTGCGAAATCACAAGCTTCGGCGCTTGATTATGGTCAGCCGGCTCTGGCGGGCGAGACGCCCGTCCCATTCCGGAAGTGGGTCGGCCGTCTCGGCCGACTTGCTTGAAGATCGAAAGTGGTTTGGCTATCCCCCATCCCGTGCTGCGCAACGGGATGGGGTACCTAGCCCAACCTCGCTCGGGTTCTGATTACATCCCGGGCATACCGCCGCCGGGCATCTTCTTTTCGTCGTCCTTCTCCTTGATCTCGCTGATGACGGCATCCGTCGTCAGCAGCAACCCGGAGACGGAAACCGCGTTCTCAAGAGCGACGCGCTCCACCTTCAGCGGAACGATCACGCCCATCTTGATCATGTCGCCGTACTCTTCCGTCAGAGCGTTGTAGCCGAAGTTACGATCCTTGTTCTCGATCACCTTCTGGCAAACGATCGAGCCGTCCAGGCCGGCATTCTCAGCAATCTGCTTGATCGGGGCACGCAGCGCCCGGCGAACCAGATCAACGCCGGTCTTCTGATCGCCGCGCGCCTTCTTGTACGCAGCATCCAGAGCGGCATCAACGCGGAGGACGGCCACACCGCCGCCAGGCAGAATGCCTTCCTCAACCGCAGCGCGGCAGGCGTGCAGAGCGTCTTCGACGCGCGCCTTCTTCTCTTTCATCTCGACCTCGGTCGCAGCGCCAACGTTGATCTGCGCTACGCCGCCCGAGAGCTTCGCCAGCCGCTCTTCCAGCTTCTCACGATCGTAATCGCTCGTCGTCGCGTCGATCTCGTTCTTGATGGCCTCAATCCGACCCTTGATCTGGGTCGAGCTGCCGGCACCCTCGATCAGCGTGCAGGTTTCCTTGTCGATGATGACGCGCTTCGCCCGACCCAACTCGTTGAGCTGGAGCTTCTCCAGGCTGATGCCCAGATCCTCAAACACGGCCGTCCCGCCGGTCAGGATGGCGATATCTTCGAGCATGGCCTTGCGCCGATCGCCGAAGCCGGGCGCCTTGACCGCGGCACACTGCAACACGCCGCGCAGCTTGTTCAGCACCAGCGTCGCCAGCGCTTCACCCTCAAGGTCTTCCGCGACAATCAGCAGCGGCTTGCCGGCCTTGGCAATCTGCTCGAGCAACGGCAGGAGATCCTTGATCGAGCTGATCTTCTTCTCGTGGACCAGGATGTACGGATTGTCGAGAACGACTTCCATCGACTCCGGCTTGTTGACGAAGTGCGGCGACACGTAGCCCTTGTCAAACTGCATGCCCTCGACAAGGTCAACCGTCGTGTCAATAGCCTTGCCCTCTTCAACCGTGATCACGCCATCCTTGCCAACCTTATCCATCGCCTCGGCAATCTTGTCGCCAATCTCGCGATCCTGGTTGGCCGCGCACATACCGACCTGGGCGATCTGATCCTTGCCCTTGACCGGCACCGCCATCTCCTGGAGCGCCTTGATGGCGGCTTCCACCGCCAAGTCAGCCCCGCGCTTCAGCTCCATCGCCTTCGCGCCGGCAGCCAGGTTCTTGAGCCCCTCGTCAAAGATAGCCTCGGCGTAGATGGTCGCCGTCGTGGTGCCGTCGCCGGCGACGGACGACGTCTTGCTGGCGACCTCCTTGACCATCTGAGCCCCCATGTTCTCGTAGGCCTCTTCGAGCTCGATCTCCTTCGCGACCGTCACGCCATCCTTGGTCACCGTCGGCGCTCCAAAGGACTTCTCGAGGACCACATTCCGGCCCCGGGGGCCCAGCGTAACCTTGACGGCCTTGGCGAGTGTGCGCACCCCACGCCGGATGGCCTCGCGGGCTTCCATGTCATAAGCGATCTGCTTGGCAGCCATTCATCACTCCTTACGTCTCACAGGCCCGGATGCGCCTGCTGTCAATATTGCTTGCCGCCGATACGCCATCAAACCCGCGACCACCCGCGGCATGCCATAGAGCGTCGGCGTTGACAAACCCTGCGAATATTCTTCACGGCAAACTCTGTACCACCCGCCAGCAACCCGACCAATACAAACCTAACCTGCTACCCATAAATCACTTACACTCACACCCACCAGGCAGCCATCCGCCCTCGCAACCAAACCCCGCTGCCAACTCGGCAGGCGATTTGTAGCGACTGACAAAGACTCGGCCCCAGCCAGAGCGTTTTCAACGAACTCGTAGCGCCCAAACATCGAAATGCCCTGGGAGAATACGGCCGGGAAGCCGCTACGAATGAATAGAGCTTGCTCTAGCCATCTCCGGCGTCTCCACCGTGACCGCACGCGTTCGAAAATAGAGCCGACCAGGCGGGCGACGCAGCAGTATCCTCGCCACATCCTGCCAGGCCTTGTCCTTCTCGATGCCACGACGCGAGGCTTCATTCTGGTAATTGAACGAGATGTACGCCAGTGGGCTCCCGGCGTCACCGAGCTTCATCAGAGTCTGGCTCAGCACAAAGGGATAAATACCCTGGCCGCGAGCGTCGGGCGTCGTATACACAGGCCCGACAAAGGCCGCGTCAGCCCTCAAAACCGGTGCAAATCGGCTGAACGCCGGCCCCCCCGTCACCTGAACCAGCGTGAAATGCCGGATAGCATCCTGCCACCACGCCAGCGCCAGCCAGCAGGTCCCCTTACGCAGGTAACGCATCCAACGGAAACGCGTGGTCCGGCTCGTATGTCCTGACAGAAACTCGCGATGCGCCGCCCCCAGCTCCACATCCGAGTGAATCCAATCGATGCGGATGTCATCCCGCCGCGCCCCCTCATACCCCTCCAGCCAACAGCCCTTCAGGATATCGAGCGCCCACTTCGGGCGTAACGGCCCAGGCAACACCCGCGACCAGAGCCGATCCGCAGGAGAAGGCTCCGGCGGAACGTGCGGGGCAGGAGGACAAGAGCCCATTGAGGTCATTTAAACGCTAGAAACCATTGATTTTGGCCTGCGTAGCCCTTCCAGAAGCGTTCAGCCATCGGAACCGCTCGACGAACCGCGGTCTGCCGGCTCCGCAGCATCCTGCGACGTCCCCCGGTCCAGCCCATAGACACGCCGGTACACAGCCGGCCGAAGCATACGCAACGCCAGCTTCATCGGCCACCGAACATGAGCGTAAGACGGAAGCGAGTGGCACCGAAACAGCATCGATTCCTTGAACTGGTTCAGCGACTTCTTCTGGCAATAGAGCCCAAACGCCAGACTGTTAACCACGCCGGATTCCTGGCAACGCCGAGCCAGCTCGTACACCAGGGCATCGTTAATCCGCGCATTGAGGAAATCCGAATGCGTGGCAATCGTGCCCATGGTGCCATAGCCATCCGCCACGGACACGGATATGTAGCCGCCGAGCGCACCCTCCACGTAGCCACCAAACCACACCATTCCTTTGTCAAGCTCCCACCGCTCGAGCGTTGCCTCATACTCGCTGCGCGAAGACATCTGCCCCCATTCGGTGCGCTCATGGAAGCTGCACGAGATCTCGTACCCCCCCTCGCGCGCCAACACAAGCGGCGATTCGAGCGGGCGAACCTCAACCGCCTTGAGCGCCCGCCGAACACCCTTGCGCCGATCTCGCGAGAACTGCTCCAGCGAATAGTTCGGAATATCGTCTGCCAGCATGAGGTGGAGCGTCGCGTTGGCCTGGGCCGCGTCGGCCACGACCACCTTATGACCATAAGCCCCGGGCAAACTGCGCGGAAACGTCCGCAACGGCGCCGCCAGCTTGATCGGCCAATAGAATCCCCGCTGAGCCTCAACGAAGTGTATCCCCTGGTGTTCCAGCACCTTACGGCCGGTAAGAATGATCTGAGCCGCACGCTCGGCAGCGGAGTAACTCACGATCTCGGCAGACATCCCAGCCGGTCTCCTCTCCGCTCGGCGGCGACCTGTGCATTCGGCCGCTTACCGCACCCGCCGGCAATCACACCACGGCAGCTTAGCAGCATGCCGAACCAGCGGCAATCCTGCTCGCTAGGGCGTTTCCGACGAACTCGTAGCGCCTAAACTCTAAATGCCCTGGAGAAATAACGGCAGGGAGACCGCTACAAGTAAGTAGAGCTTACTCTAGCCCCCCAGAACCGCCAGAATGTCGCTCTCGTCCATGATGATCATCTCTTCGCCGCTGACCTTCACCTCGGTGCCCGCATAGCTGCTGAACAGCACCTGGTCGCCCTTCTTAACCTGCAACGCCTGCCGCTCGCCATTGTCCAGCAGCCGACCATCGCCAACGCTCAAAACCGTGCCACGCTTCGGCTTCTCACGCGCGGAATCCGGCAGAACAATCCCGCCGGCCGTCATATCCTCGGCTTCCAGTCGCTTGACGAGAACCTTCTCGCCCAGGGGGCGGATCGAGAGCTTACTCATGGAACCTCCTTCAATAGCTGTTGCAAGACGATCGCCTCCGCCGGGGAAGCGATCGGTTCACTCTCATCTCGGCAGCGCCGGCTGCCACCGCTGGCCAACACAGCACCGTGGGAGAAAACGGAGCAAGCGTTGTGCCACGCAGCGCCAACCCGGCCCCAGCCCCCCGGAACGAAACATAAACACACCCCCATCCAATACTTACATCCACAACCACAAACGCCGCCCAGGCGCCCCCCAGACCGGCCGCTCGCTCCAACTGGCAACCGCCTCTGTCAAAGTGGCAGGCCCAACCCCACGAGCCCGGGCAACCTCTCTGAAACGCACCCGAACCTCGGCCCCACCAACGCACGCTTAGTGGCTGCCCAGATCCTGGTTGAACGCGAACATCACGATCATGTTCTCACGCTGCTCGTGCTGACCAACCACAGCCATAAAGCGCTGCACACGCGCACTCGCATCAGCGATCAGCAGGCGATCTTCCGGCCTGATCTGCGCCAGCTCGTTGCGAATCGCATCAGCCATCCGCAGCACCTGACCATGCTCGTTCTTGATCGACCCGACCTGCTCGGCCAGCGTCGGCCGCTCCTTGAGAATGGTCTCCAGGTAGCCGTCCTGCACCTTCATGTCGATACAGCGTTGAATGTGGGCGTGGAGGCGATCAAACGCCGTCCGCAGCCCGTTCAGCCAGTTCGCGTTCGGCGTCGTCGGCGTCGCAGCAATATGCTCGCGGAGCACCCGGCTCAGCTCGTGCAGCGCCTTGTGCTCCTCCTGCAAACGCAGGGCCAGTTCTTCGTCAAGATTGCGTCCCATCACGTATCTCCTGCCTGCCGGCGGGGCCGGACCGAACCACTGGGGGCTCCCAGGCCAACGGCGACCCGCATTGCGACCACACAATATACGGGCAACGGCCCACATTTGCACCCACCTCCCCCCCGCGAAAAACAATCTCCAGCGGCAAGTCTCACGCAACGTGGGTGCTACGGTCGGCCGCGTTGGGTGGCATGAGCAGGTCATGTTGGGTGGCATGTTTGCCCGTGCGATACTGAACCACCCTCGCGTGCCCCCCCGTCGCACAGCACGGGCTGGGGAAGTTGAAGTGTGGCACAGGCTAATAGCCTGTGGCCGGATGCCACTGTTCCGAAAGCAGCGTCCAGGCCCCTTCCGGCACCGGCTTGCAAAACATTGTGGCACCGATTCCCTCCTTCTAGTGTAGTTTCTCAAGCTGTTTGCATCTTATGCGAGGTGGGGCGGGCGTCTCGCCCGCCGTTCCTGTCCCGCAATCAAGGCCTGGCGAGCAGGACGCTCGCTCAACTTGTGATGTTGAACTTATGAGAAAGTACACTAGCGCCGGCTTCCCCCCTTGTAGCACCGACCTCCCTCTTTGTAGCACCGGCTTCCATCCTTGCGACATCGGTTTCTCTCTTTATGGCACCGATTCCCAAGTATTTGTGGCACCGGTTTGTAACCGGTGGGTCATGCCGGCAACAAACCCCAATGCCACGGCTATGGAATAGTCCCCACTTTCATCCGGAATGGTGTACGAAGTACATGTGCTACTATTGTATCAGCAGTGTCTTCTCCGCATCTCAACGCGCAGCGTACCACCCGCCAATTCGCACCCGACCGTCACTCTATCAATCAAAACCCCGTTCACTCCATAAGAGACAGATCACTGTCCCGCCCGATTCCTGGATGTTTTCCTCTTCACGGAAAATCGGATTGGTCTAATCCGTAACCGGGTAGCCGATTCGCTGGGCGTCCTCCGCGATGTCGGCGAAATCCCGCTTACCCAGATCAAACTTGGTCAGCGTCTGCTTGGAGACCGGCCGCCATTCGAATACGTGGTGGATCAGGCCGGTAATGCGAGCTGGCCTCTCTGTTTCTTCATAGTTCTCCAGGGCCCAGTCGCGGTAGTCTTCTTCGCGGCCCACCAACAGTTCGAGTAGATCAATCGGGCAATCCGCGGCCGCCGTGCTCGGGGCTCATGGGCTGGTGAAACTCCAAGAGAAGCTCGTTTGCCGCAACGCCTGCGCCCAGGCGTATTTCGGCGACCACGAACCGCCGGAGAGGCTGCCGCGGAGGGTGCCGTGAGTGGGTTTTCCGGCTTACTGCTACTCTCCGCGATGGGAGGTACTAAACCGCCTCGTCCACGGCGAGAATTCCCCAGCAGGACGCCGATCAGAAAACCCAGGTCGGCTTCGGCGCCGCGTGCCTATGCCATTCACTCAGCGGACATTTCCCGATGCAGGACGCTCCGGATATTTCGACTTTGAAACTGCGTATCATAAGCGCCTGACATCACTGTAATTCGGCGCTGTTGCGGAGTCTCACTTGTCGTATCTTGCCCGCGGAACTGCTGCGGTCCGATGACGCTGTTCGCCACCAACCGCAGCAGTGCATCACCGATTCCAACCTGTGCCCGGTGATAGGCTAGCCTCGTCTGCTACGGCAGGCCGGAGGTGTCGCAGTTGGGCACCTCATCATCGGCGCTGACTTCAATCACATTGCCGCCGCGTTCGTTCACCGTGATCCACGGCCCGATGACGCAATCCCAGGCTTCTTCATACGCGTCCACCGCCTCCCGGTACTCCCCCCGGAAGAACAACGATTCCGATTCGCCCAAGCAGAGCACAGCATCATCCACATCGCCACACAGCTCCGCGGCGAATTGTACTTGTCGCGCAGTCATGGCACGCTCCAACGCCGATCGGAATGAATTACCCGCCGCGGCCCACTTGCCTGCGCTCGCAAAGTGCCGCGTGTTTTCCCGATAAGCCAGCGCATAGGCGATGTCCGCTCGCGCGCTAACTTGCAGTTCCCGCAGCACACCATGCCACCATGGAAACCGCTCGGCATCATCCTCAAAGAGAAACTCCCTGACCTTCTTTCCGTCACGTTCGAGTATCAGTTGGTATGACCACTCATTCGTCTCCGGCGGCTGCGGGAGATTGCGCAGCCGGGCCCACATCAGCTCCAATCGATCCTCAAATGCGGGCAGCACGTAGTACGGATACGGTTCCCGGAAGTTGCCGCCGGCCATGACCGTGTGCACGATGGCGCACTTGCCTTCGAGCCGCATCTCTAGCACAAAGCCGCCTGAATCCCAGAAGTTCAAAATAATCACCCCCGCCCTGGGTTCCTGGGCGGCACAGCCAGTGATGAGAAGCGCGAAGATGGCGAAGTAAGCACACTTGCCTCTCACTCGTCGGATCCTCCCATCAGCTCGAGAGTGGATTGATTGCGTGCACACGATTGGTAGAAGCAGTAGGCATATTTACCAGATCGTTCAGCTAATTGCCGATCGTAATTGTCGTATTTCTCCTGCCGGTTGTTGTCGAAAACCGTTGGGAAATAAGGCCATTCCACCTTCCTACTGTTGAAACCGCTCAGCGCTATTACGGCGCGCGTGCACTTGCAATTCCGCATCAGCTCAATCTGCCAGCCCGGCACGTCAACCCATTGGCCATCGACTAGCCTACGGCTTTGCGAGCCCAGCAGCCTAAGGTCTCCAGGTGTGAATGGCGTATCGTAATCGTGCGGGTGGGTGTGTAAAGAGCCGTATTTGAGGATGCCGCTTCGATTCTTCTTGTAGCCGAAGTCGTAGCTCGTCCATACTGCGGTCTGTAGAGCGGTTGATGATCTACTAGCACCAGATAGCCCCCAGACACGGTGAGCAGTACCCTCACAACTCAGGATGCCACCGGCTTCGTCCTTCAACCCTGAAGCTGCCGTGGCAGCCATGGCTCGAGCGAGCATCTCCTCTACCGCTGCGGGCAGCTTCAGGGAAGTCGGGCACGCATTCAACCTCCCCTCCGCCATTCTTTGCCAAATAGATTCGGGAGTCTCGTTCCAAGCAAGGTAGCCCTTGCCTGACGATTCTCCCTCGTCGAAGGCGGGAACAGTTGTCGGTTGAGTTACTGGTTCATCGTCTCGCCCGTCTGGGTCGATCCGATCGGTAGGCTGGTTGCTGAAAGCGGTGTATAGGTTAGGACACTTGCCCTCATTACTAGGATCCCGACTAACCCATCGCCCAAGCGCCGCACTGTAGTATCGGTAGCCCCAGTAGCCCAGGCCGGTGACGTCGTCCCACTGCTTGGTGCTGAAGCGCCACGCGTTTGCGTTTGCATAGTGGCCGGCGTCATCCGTCTCATCGAACTCACCGTCGCTGTTGGTATCGGGACCGATAAGTTGGCCGTAGGGCGAGTATTCGTACCGAGCGGCAACGCGCGCGAGCGTAGCCGGGTTGGTGTCCCACGCGAAGCCGGTGGTGCCGCCGGCGTTCTCACCCCAGTCGATCAGTTGGCCAACGTTGCCATTGGCATCGTACAGGCAGATATACTCGCCAGCGTCGACGCCGCCGCTGGCGTAGCCGCCGCCCTGCTGGGCCTTAGAAACGGCCAGCAGGCCGCCGATGGTGCCGGCCTGCTGGAGCGCCGCGAGGTCGGACGTCTGTCCGCCGTTAAGCCCGCCCAGATCGAGCCCCCAGGTGTACTTGCGTACGTAGCTGTAACTGGCGTCCAATTCGGCGAGTAGCAGCCAACCCGTCCAGATGTACTTGGTCACTTCCGGCGAGGCGCTCCAGTCGTCGTACCCGGGGCCGACCCAATCGTACGCGCGGCGACACACGCGACGGCCGAGGTAATCGTACTCGTACTCGACCTTCTGAACGTCCTGATTTCGCACTGCGGGGATGAACGCGGTCAGCCGGTTTTCGGCATCCCATTCGAAATCCGCCGTCAAGCCGCCGCCACCATTAACAAGAACGGTGGAGATTAGATCGACATCGTCGAAGTTAACGATGCCGTCGCCGTTTAGGTCGCCGTTGAGCCAATCACAATTGGGGTACTGCAACTCGTAGTCAGATTGGCTAACGACCGCAGTAACGAAGGGGTCAATGTCGTCGAAGTTGGCTACGCCGTCACAGTTCATGTCGGCCACGACGAAGTACTTGGTGAGGTTTCCGTCGTCGTCGTAGCGCAGGCCCTGCGACATGGCCGGGTTCTGGACGATGGTGAAGGCGTATTGGTTCACTTCATTGGTCTGGTATGTCCAGGTACGCGCCGCTGGGTCGCCCAGCGTGCTGGTCTCACGGTTACCGATGGGATCATATCCGTAACCCCGGTCCTTGGCATCCGCATCGAGCCCGCCGATCTGATAGTCCGTTGTTGTAAGCTCGTTGCGAGCGTTGTAACCGTAGTCCTCCCCCAGCGCGGCCGTAAACGCTGCACCGGTCAGTGTCGCGACGTCACGCCGTGCCAGGTCATCGTGCGTGTACGCGTATTGTGAGACCAGCGTCACCGTGCCGTTATTATCCCAGTCGTTCGTAATCGAATATTTAGGGACAGCGGGGCTGTTGAAGAAGTCACGTTTGCCCTTGTTCATGCGGCACATCGAACCGGCGGTGGTGTCGCGAGCGGCTCGCGATGATTGTGGATCGCAGTTCGGGAATCCGTGTTGCCCCAGCCCCAGGATGCCGGCGCATGGCAAAACGCCGCCAGGCGTTTGAGGTTCATCGCCGCCGCCGTCAGGTAGACCTGGATCGCGACGTTCCACTGGCCGCGACGCGCCGCACGGCGTAGGCCGTGTTGCGTCTTCGCTTCTCCGTGAGCACCCTCGGCACGCCAGCGATGGCGAGCGTACAACTCACGTTCCTTCGATGACCAGCGTAACCGTCTCCGCCGCGCTCGAAGTAACGCTTCGTAGCCATCGCCGATCATGATCACGCGGCTCGACGCTGACGCCGAGAAGCAATGCGAACGCAGCGGGCACACACGACAATCACAAGCTCGCGCCCGATACATCACACCCTGACGATTGCAAGTCGATCGACGCAAGACCTTCCGCCCCGGACAACGAACGATCTCGTGCCGGGCGTCATACTTGAATCGTCGTGCGGGGATGCACTTCGACCTGGTCGACTGAGTTTGCGGCGGGATCACCGCGTCAATGTCGGCGGCTTCAAGGGCCTCGTAGTTCCGGCCGTGGCCATAAGCACCGTCAGCCGTCAGGGTCTGAACCTGCTGACCAGTGTTATCTTCGATACGCCGGACTTGATCGAGCAACTGGCGACCTTCGCTGGTCTCACCAGTTGTCAGCGATACATCCACCACAACGCCGGCCCGATCGTCAACCGCCGTGTGCTGCTTGTAGCAGGGCTCCAAACGGTATTGCTTGCACGACGTTGCCATCGTTGCGTCAGGATCGGTCGGACTGTACTTCTTGCTGACGACCTTGCCTTCCTTCGGCGGTCGCCCACGACGCTTGCCGCTTTGAGGCGGCGGAGGTTCATCGTCGGGAGAGTCGTTCTCTTCCAGCACTTGCTCGACGTGCCGGGTAGTCAGGCTCTCCCAACTAACATCCGCCCGAATCAGCGTGGCATCGATGTGTACGGTCTCGCCGTCGATCAATCCGGCTTCACCGCAAGCCTGCACCGAGCGGCGGAAGATGTGTTTGAAGCGTTCAGCGCCCCAGCGCTGCCGAATACGCGTCAGGCTGCTGTGGTCCGGTAACTTCTCATGCAGCCGGTAACCTGCGAACCAGCGGATCGCCAGATTGACCTGCGCCTCGCGCATCAACTTGCGGTCGGAGGTGATGCCTTGGAACAAACCGGCCAGCATCAGCCGCACGGCGGCCTCCGGATCTATCCCGGGCCGCCCAGTGCTCTCGTTGTACAGGTCGCGGACTTCCTCACGCAGCCAGCCCAGATCCAGCACGGCGTCCACGCGCTTGAGAACGTGCTCATCCGGAACCAGATCTCGCAACGGACCCGCGACAAACAGATCTTCCTGCCAACGATCCTGACGCCCCAACATCACACGCCTCCTTGCTAAACGCATTGAAGCGCATGTAAGCTGACTCGGCAAGGGTTTTTCAACAGCCCCACAGCCACCAATTAAACCCCAATCATATGCGGCCTGAGCGGCAGCGAATACCTCTCGATCCGCCCCCCTCGATCCGCGCCTCTTGATCCTCGATCCTTCCCCCCTACGCGTCGAAATACAGACAGAACTCATACGGATGCGGCCGCTCGCGTAACATCGCGACCTCCGCCGAGAACTTCCGGCCGATCCAGCGTTCAACCAGCTCACCATCAAACACGTCCCCATTAAAAAGAAACGCCCCGTCGGCACGCAGTGCCGCCAGCGCACCCTCCAGCCGGGCGGGGATCGCAATCGGCCGCAAAACCGACTCGGCCGGAGCAGTCTGCAAACGCTCACAACCATCAATAAGAGCCTGACCAAACGCCGCCAGCGCCAAGTGCGGCCCACAACTCGCGTCGGCCAGCGTGCACGTCAGCCCATCGCCCGTCGCCGCCAAACCGACGATCGGCAACGTGAGACTGTCGGCCTCACTCTGCCCCCCCACCTGGGCCGCACGCCGGGCCAGCCGCCGAAAGCTGTTCGTGGTGGGTGCCAGCAACGCTGCTAGGGCCGGTGCATGGGCCTCGATGCCGGCCACGAGCCGCCCGCTGACGTCACTGAGTCGCCCGTCGCCGTCGACCAGCGTCACGGATGCTTCCGGCGCCGACCGCAGCGTGATCGGCATGGCCGACCCGGGCATGCCGGCCAGCGGCAGCGGCATAAACGAAGCGACCTTCCCGTGCCGGGCGGCGACGTTGCGAATGATGTACTTGGCGATCGCCAGGCCATCGGCCAATCGCAACAACTGCGTCGGCTGAAGACCAATCTGCTGATGCCCGCCGGTCGCGGGCCCCGGCCCGTGAAACGCGACGCCGACGTTGGCCGCAGCCAGACCGGCCGCCATCTCGGCCCGGAGGTTGTGCAAACCGTCGGCCGGCGGCAGATCGCTGCCCTCCGCCCCGCCACGCCGCTGCATACCGAGGCTATCAACATCGCTCGTGCCACGCCGCCAGATCCCCTCGCGCGACTCAACCCGGCAGTGGGCGTGATTGATGCCCTGGTCAAAGCTGGCCTGATCAAAGACGAAAAACTGAAGCGTAGCGCCCAGCCGCAAGCCGGCCAGCACCTCATGTGCTGCCAAACGCTGATCCGCCAAGACCGCCACGTGCCGCAAATCATCACGGTGTGGCCGGCCGTTGGCATCAATCGCGTCACAACTGACGGCCACAGTTGGATGCTGTAAGAATGGATCAACAAAAGCCGTCGCAGGCGCCGGCCGAACGTGCAGCGCTGCACCGTTTTCGCCGCCGGCAATTGCAACGCCGGCCTTCAGAAGCTCGCCGTCCAGAACGTCGGCCGCGAGCGAATGGTGATGCCAGTGCCCTGGAAACAGCAGGTAACGCAGGTCAACGAACTCGAACTGGCCGCCGCGCGCCAGGTCGAGTAGTCCTTCGGTGTTCATGTAGCTCTCCGGTTGGTACCACGCCGCCTCCGCTATTCTGCGATGTATTCCGTACGGCGCCAAATCACGCCGGAACCTAGCCCGGGACTGTGGCAGCGGTTTGTAACCAGCACGAATCACCGGTTGAAAAACCGGCGCCACAGGGGTCTGGGGCAGCTTCGGGTCCCCCGGCGTGAACCGCACCCGAGACCGTTCACGCTGGGTTGCCTATTCGTACAAATCGCACCCGCAGCGATCAACCGAATCTGCCGGCCGGAGCCCGTCTCATCGTAGTCTCATCTCGCGCTGATATGCTGAGGCTCAGGTTACACTACGCGACCTGCTGCCGTCGTGGCGATTGGATCCCAGGAGCACGCAGGCCCGCCACCGTTCCAAGGAGAACACCATGCGCATGATGACCTGGACCAGAACAGGGTTGGCCGGAATACTGGCAATGGGCATACTGGTACTGGTAGCCGGCGCCGATGGCAACGAGGAAGAGCTGACCATCGACCAGGTGCCGGCCGCAGTCAAGGCAACCATACTACGCGAGGCAAACGGCGCCCCCATCGCTGGAATCGAACGGGAGACAAAAAACGGCCGGACAATCTACGAAGCCGAGTTCCGCGTCAACGGGCGCGAGATCGAAATCCAGATAGCACCCGATGGCACGCTGCTCAGCCGCCGTCCGGAAACCGAATCGGATGACGATGATCTGCGCATCGACGAGGTTCCTGAGCCCGCCCGGGCGGCCCTGCGCCAACTGGCCGGCGATGCTACCATCACCGAGGTCGAGCGCGATCGACAGGATCGGATGGTACTCTACGAGGCCGAGTGGCGCGTCGGCGAAACGCGTCATGAGGCCGCCGTCACGCCGGACGGCACACTGGTCGAGCAGGAGCAGTCGGTCGCGTTGGAAGCAGCACCGCAGGCGGTCCGGACGCGTGTCACCGAGCGTTTTGGCAACCAGGCCAAGGTCAAGCTGGCCCGCAAGCTGATCGTGGTGTACGAAGCCGAGTGCCGGGTCAACGGCGTCGAACGCGAAATCCTCGTCCTCCCGACCGGACGCGTGCTCGAGGATCCCGATGACGATGATGGCAACAAAGACGATGACGATGATGACGATGCCGACAATGGCAACGATGACGACTAGGGTGACAGCGCGCCCGGCCCCGCGCGCGTGCCGCCGGGCCGGGTAAGCGAGCCATGCGGGTCCTGCTCGTCGAGGATTACACGCCGCTACGTGAGTCAGTCGCGCAGTCGCTGGCGGAGGCCGGCCTGGCGGTTGACGCCGCCGCGGACGGCGCCGAGGGCCTCTGGTACGCCGAATCGGACTCATACGACGCCATTGTCTTGGATATCATGCTGCCCGAGCTGGACGGGCTATCGTTGCTCAGACGGCTGCGTGACAGCGGGCGCCAGACACCTGTCCTGTTGCTGACGGCGCGGGACACCGTGGAGGACCGCGTCCTGGGTCTGGACAGCGGCGCCGACGACTACTTGGTCAAGCCCTTCGCGCTGGAGGAGTTGCTGGCGCGCGTCCGGGCTCTGGTGCGGCGCAAGTACGAGACCGCGGCACCGATCATCTGCATACAGGACCTCGAAGTGAACACGGTTAGCCGGCAGGTCGTCCGCGGCGGAGAGCGCATCGACCTGACCGCTCGCGAGTACGCCCTGCTCGAGTACCTGGCCCATCGGGCCGGACAGATCGTCTCCCGCACCGAGATCTGGGAGCACGTCTATGATTTCCGCGCAACCGTGGAAAGCAACGTGGTTGACGTCTACATCGGCTACCTGCGCAAAAAGCTCGAACCGCCGGGCCAGTCCCGGCTGATTCACACGCGCCGGGGCCAGGGATACGTGCTCGAGTGAGAGCCCGATGAGATCGTTGCGCACGCGCCTGTTGCTGGGCACGACAGTTGGGGCAGCAGTGGTGCTGGCCGTCGCCGGCGGGCTGCTCCATGCACTGCTGCGCCAGGCCCTGATCGACGAATTCGACGCAGCCTTGGTGACCCGCGTGCGCTCCCTGGCAACGCTGGCCGAGCGGGACGGCGACAGACTGGAGTTCGAGCTGGCCGAAATCGCCGTGCCGGAGTTTGAACCGGGACCGAACGCGGAATACTACCAGCTCTGGGGGCCGGACGGCCGGAGCGTGGCACGCTCACCTTCACTGCGTACTGCCGACCTGATACCTCCGACCAAATCGAGTCCGGAAGTCACGCTGACAACGATCACGCTGCCCGACGGCCGACCCGGGCGCGCCGTGACGCTGACCTTCGTGCCGAGGTCTGAAACCCCGGCGCTCTCCTCAGCTCAGGCCCAACCCGCGACGCTCGTGCTGGCAAGCACGACGGCTCCGTTGCAAGCGACCCTGACGCAGGTCCGCTGGCTGCTGATCGTCGTGTGCGCCGTGACGCTCGGGCTGACGTTGGGCGTGATGACGCTGGTCGTGGAAAAGGGACTCAAACCCGTACGGGCTCTGAGCACGAACATCGCCCGCATCGGCGCCGATGATCTCTCCACCCGGGTAAACACCGGCCACCAGCCCCCGGAACTGTCGCCAATCGCAAGCTGCCTCAACGAGCTCCTCGCCCGGCTGGAGGTCGCGTTTAAGCGCGAACGGCGTTTCACCGGCGACGTCGCCCACGAGCTGCGCACACCCCCCTCGCCGGTCTGCGATCCAAGATCGAACTGGCCTTGTCACGCGAGCGCGCGCCGGCTGACTACCAGAAACTGCTGGGCGACTGCCTGGGCATCAATCTGAACATGCAACGCATGGTCGAGAATCTGCTGCACCTGGCCCGGGCCGACGCCGGGCAGTTGCGCTGCCGCTGCGAGCGCATCAACCCCACCGAGCTTCTCCGGCACTGCTGGGCGGAGTATGCCTCCGGTGCTGAACGGCGCGGGCTGAAAATCGAATGGGACCTGCCGGACGTCGGTTCCGTCAACACTGATCCGGAAATGCTGGCACTGCTGCTCGGGAACATCCTGGAAAACGCTGTCAACTATGCCAACCCCGACAGCACGGTGCACCTGAGCATCAGGGCCGACAACGGCGAACTCCTGGTTCGCGTGGGCAACCAATGCGCTGGTGCCAGCGATGCGACGGCAGAACACGCCTTCGACCGCTTCTGGCGCGGATCAACCGGTCAACCCCCCAACTCGGAGCGTGAGCACTGTGGACTCGGGCTCTCGCTGTGCAAATCACTGGCCGAACGCCTCGGCGGGTCCATCACCGCCCGTTGCAGCGCGCCCGGCGAATTCACCATCACCGTGCGTCTACCACAACTCGACGACAACTCACCACCGCCGAAAGCACCACGCGCCGATCAGCGTGAGAACAGCATGTCCGCATAGCGCGGCAGCGGCCACAGGTCGTCGGGGATCAACTCCTCGAGCAGGTCAGCACACTTGCGCGACTGCTCCATGGCGGGCAGCAGCTTGTCACGCACCCGGCGGGCGTGCCGTTCGAGGTTGTTATCCTGATGCCCCTCAGCCGCCTCAACCGCCTCGACGGCACGGCAGAGTTGTTCGCACAGGTCGACAACGTAGCGCAGATGGGCCTTGCCGTCGGCGCACTCGACTCCAACCGCCTCCGTAGCACCAACCGTGGCCGCCAGTTCCGCCTGGTAACGCAGGGCCGCCGGCAGTACCTCACGCTTGATCATCGACACCTGCGTGCGGGCCTCGATACCAATGATTGTGCAATACTGCTCCTGCATGATCGCGGTCCGCGCATCCAGCTCGCGACGCTGCAACACGCCGTACTTCTTGAACAGCGCCGCCGATTCTTTGCTGTTGAGCAGCGGCAGAGCGTCGACGGTGCTGGGCAGCATCGGCAACGCCCGCTCGGCGGCCTCGGCGTGCCACGCATCGCTGTAGTTGTCACCATCAAACACAACGCGCTTGTGCTCCTTTACGGTGCGTTGCAGCAGCGTTTTGACCGCCGACTCTAGCTTGGCCGGCGTGGCGTTGTTGCCGACCCGCTTCTCCAGTTCGGTGGCCATGTAGTCGAACGATTCCGCCACGATCGTGTTGAGCACCGTGTTCGGCCAGGCGATCGACGCGCTCGAGCCGACAGCGCGGAACTCGAACTTGTTGCCGGTGAACGCGAACGGGCTGGTGCGGTTGCGATCGCCGGTGTGCTGCGGAAGTTGCGGCAGCGTGCGGGCACCGAGATTCAGTCGGCCGGCCCGCTTGCTGGTGCGGGTCTCGCCGCGCTCGATCTGCTCCAGAATGTCGCTGAGCATCTCGCCCAGGTACACCGAGATGATCGCCGGCGGGGCTTCGTTGGCACCCAGGCGATGGTCGTTGGCGGCACTGGCGATGGAAGCTCGCAGCAGGCCGGCGTGCAGGTCGACGGCCCGGACAACCGCGAGCAGGAACACCATGAATTGCATGTTGGTGTGGGCGTCGTCCTGCGGATCGAGCAGGTTGACGCCGGTGTCGGTCGAGATCGACCAGTTGTTGTGCTTGCCGGAGCCGTTGACACCCGCAAACGGCTTCTCGTGCAGCAGGCAGACCAGGTCGTGATGCTCGGCCACGGTGCGGAGGATCTGCATGGTGAGCATCTGGTGGTCGGTGGCGACGTTGGCGTTTTCAAATACCGGAGCCAGCTCAAACTGGTGCGGCGCGACCTCGTTGTGACGGGTTTTGACCGGCACACCCAGTTCATACAGTCGGCGTTCGACTTCGGTCATGAAAGCCATCACGCGTTCGGGAATGGCGCTGAAGTAATGATCGTCGAGCTGGTGGCCCTTGGGGGCGGCCGCTCCGAGGAGTGTGCGGCCGCAAAGGCGCAAGTCGTCGCGGAGTTCGAAATACTCGCGATCGACGAGGAAGTATTCCTGCTCGCAGCCCAGCGTTGTGATGACCTGCGAGACGCCCTTGTCGGTGCCGAAGAGACGCAGGATGCGCATGGCCTGTTCGCTGACCGCCTGGATGGAACGGAGCAGCGGGATTTTCTTGTCGAGTGCTTCGCCGGTCCAGGAAACGAACGCGGTTGGGATGCAGAGGGTGGCGCTGTCGGCGGATTTGAAGATGAACGCGGGGCTGGTGGCATCCCAGGCGGTGTAGCCGCGGGCTTCGAAGGTCTCGCGGATTCCGCCGGAGGGGAAGGAGCTGGCGTCGGGCTCGCCCTGGGTGAGCTGATCGCCGGAGAACTGCTCGAGCGCGCTGCCGTTGCCGTTGGGTGTGAGGAAGGCGTCGTGCTTTTCGGCGGTTGAGCCGGTGAGGGGCTGGAACCAGTGGGTGTAGTGGGTGGCTCCGTGCTCGATGGCCCACTTGCGCATGGCGGCGGCGACGGTGTTGGCGATGTGGGTGTCGAGTTCGGTGCCCTGCTCCATGGTCAGCCGGATACGCTGGTAAACATCCTCCGGCAAATGGCGGCGCATGACGTCGCCGGTGAAGGTCAGGGAGCCAAAGAACTCGGAAGCACAATGCTTGGTCTGATCGCCATTCATGGGTCTCTCCAGCCCGAATTATCAGACGGAATTCCGCTCGCGGAGGCGGCGGATCGGTCAGTATAAACACCATATCGGCGGCGACCTACCACAGGTCCAACAGGACCCTGCATATGATATCCGGATATCATATGCAGGGGTAATGGGACTGCGGCGGGCGGTCTGGGGTGGTGGAGGTTGAGTCCGCTGGTCGTCGGGCGGGGCCGACGTCAGGCTTACCCAGGTGGCCGGTGTGCGTCCGGTGGTGGCCGGTTATTCGATTGTCAAAGATCCGCTTCGGTGCCGGTCCAGTTTGGCGCGGGAGTTTAGAGCAAGCTCTATTCACTCGTGGCGGCCTCCTTGCCGTATTCGCCAGAACACTTGTACGTCTGGGCGCCACGGGTTCGTAGAAAGCACTCTGGAGCGCCTGTTCTGCCGGCCGCGGTCCTGGGGGAGCCCGGCCTCGTCCGGAGACTCGTACGGTCCAATACCACTCCACCCGCCATTGGCGGGTGCCACACTTGGTGTGGGTCCACACCTTTCAGTGTGGCTGTGTTGGGCCGCTCCGGGTGGGCGGGGTCACGAACGGGGCAGCGGATCGTGTGAGGATCGAGGATCGAGAGGCGCGGATCGAGGTTTGACTTCGAGCCTTTCACGCTTTCGTTTCCCTTTCTCCGTTCACACCGGCACTTTGTGCCGCCGGGGGATCGATCTCCCGGGTCGCTGCGGGCGTCGTCAAGGGTGCCCTGGGAACAGCGTAAGCGTAGGTAAGTGTTCACGCGCTTTTTGGGTTGGGCAAGTTGGATTTTGGGGATTGGCGCTGGCTGGCGGAGATTGGCGATTTCTGTTGGTTTCTGGCGGATTCTGCGCGCTGGTTTTTGGTGGGTCCTGGTAATGGGTCAAGGTGAGAAGGTCGTCGGGGATTGAGGATCGAGCGGGCGACGGGACGGTGTTGGAGGTTGTGAGGAATTGGTGCTGCCCCGGGTTTCTCGCGGGTTTCTCGGGTTTCTCCCTGGTTGCGCCCAAGTGGCGGCTCAGCAAGCGTAATCGCTCGGCCTGCACCGATAGCGCAGAATCTCATTTTCACCGTTTGTCGGCGGCATCTTGACCAAGACTATCTCCTCGAATCGTTTCACGGCTCGATTGAAGAACGGCATGAGTGCGTCGGCGAGATTGTCGATATCCCGGTCACGGCCTCGCGCAGACAGACGCTCTTGGGACAATTGAAAGGCGAGCCCAAGCCAAGCGGGCGAGGGCGGTGCCGTGAAGCTGCTGGCCAGTTTCTCTCGATTACGTTTTGTTTGGGCCTCGTACTTGGAATTGCCAATCGTGCCGAAGTAGGGGAACTCGACCTGCTTCCACAAGGAGAGGTCCGGGACTGCGCAGGTCACGAAACGAACCGACTCACTGCCGGGCTTCACTCGGTGGACAATGAGCATCTTCAAGGCAGAGTCATCGGCCCCAGAGAATGGGGAGCCGGGTTTCGGCCAGTAGCGACCGTTACGAGCCTCCATTAAGTCGTCGAGTGCTGTTCGCAGGTCGGGGTACTCTAGTCGTGGGTCGTGCTTCGCTCCTCCACGCGTGACGGCATCCACGAACACCTTCCAATGTCCGGCCGGCCAAAGACGATTACGCTTCGAGGTCGAGATCTTTATCGCAATGGCGGTATCTTTCATGCTGATACCTCAAAGGAGCGTTCGGGACAGTCACACCATTCCGCCACGGCCCTATCCGTCGCTGTTCTCTCCGGCGGACCCTGGCATGCCAAGCCGCCGTGCGTACCACCACGAGGTGATCAGAATAACGCCATTAAGGACGAGAATCCCGGTTGGCAGGTAGCTGGTGCGGTAGAGGCCACGTAGGGGTTCGCCCACGAGCCGTCGGACGACATTGTGCCAATTGTCCGCGCACTCAGCACCCCAAAGCTCACTGAGCCGGGATTGGTCGATGACGCCATTCGCATCAAGCTCGCGGTATGTGCTCGTGATGACCGTGTAGCTCAAACCAGCCATCGCCGAGGATGCGAAGTAAACGATGAACGCAGAGGCCAGATTGGCGAGCCCCAGCCACAGCAGAAGCGATCCGACTCGCGACATCTTTGCTCCTCGCGTCACATGTTTACCCAACCCCACTCGTCGCACACCCAATCACAGCCGCAACCGAAGACCCCAAGCGGCCGGTCAACACAATTGTAACCATACTCCCAGTGGCCGGTATCCGTAATCTGGAACCACGGTTTCCTGGGCCAGTAGACGAATGGGAACCAACGATGGTCCATAGTCAGGACAGCCAAGAGGAGATTGGGTAGGCGCGTGTGGGTTGGAAACGGGGCGGTTCCGTCGCCCCTACGGGGGCTTGGTTTTTTGGGGGGGACGGTTTCCCCGGGCTGCGCCCGGGGCTACGATCGATCGCCCGCTACGCGGGCTTGGGGGGGGGATTGGGTATCGGTGTCCCCGGGCTGCGCTGGGCTTCGCCCGGGGCTATGGTCGGACGACCGCTGCGCGGGCTGACGCGCGTCACAACGTGACAAGGTGACAACGTTACAACGTGTTGGGGAATCGAGCGTTTTGTGCGGGCAAATTCGCCTTTGGCGGGCCTGCCCATGCCACCCACTGCGGCCTGCTCATGCCACCCAACGCACTGCTGCACAGCAGCACTGGGGTTCGTGGCCGGCATGACCCACCGGCTAAAAACCGGTGCCACAGGGTGGGTACGACAGTTCCGACAGGCTATTAGCCTGTGCCACACACTGAATACGTTGTGCACCCCCTGTAAGTCCTCCTTCTGCGAGGGGGGACGGTTGGGTGGTCGGGGGTTCGAGAGACGGTACAATGCCGAGGGGTGATGAGTGGACCTGAGCCGAGGAAACGTGCGGTTATGACCGATAAACCCAGCCCCGAGAAATCGCTCGAAGATCGCGCCCGCGAAGTCATCGAGGGCATTCGCCCTTATATCCAGGCCGACGGCGGCGATATCGAATTCGTCGGGATTAACGACGGCGTCGTGCAGGTGCGACTCAAGGGCGCGTGCAGCGGCTGCCCACATGCCGCCCAAACACTGCATATGGGCGTCGAACGGCTGCTGCGCGAACATGTGCCCGAAATCAGCGGCGTCGAGAACGTGGGCTGACGGCAGTCAGTGAAGCGATTGGTTGCGCGGCGCGGGCCATAGGGGTGAATGCGCGGAGAGTGATCGTTGATACGGAAGAATGCACTGCTGACACAGCAATGGCACCGCAACACGCGGCGCGACCCACCGGTTACAAACCGATGCCACAAATACTTTGGGGGCCGGTGCCACAAATACTTGGGAGCCGGTGCCACAATGATTTTGGGGTAGATTCCAAGCGTGAGGGTGGTCAGGCGGGTTTGAGGACGAGGGCCGAGCGGGCGGGGAGGTAGATCTGGATACTCTCGTGCCGGTGGTCCCATGGGGTCGACTGGCAAGGATAGACCTGGCCCGATATGACCTCGCCGTGGCCGCCGAAGAAGATGTCGTCGGTGTTCAGCAACAGGGCGTAATCGTGGCGCTGGGGGATGCCGATGCGGAAGTCGGGCTGCGAACGCGTCGGGTGGAAGTTGAACGCGAAGAGCAGCGGGCCGCGGCTGAAAACGAGGAGTTGATGATCTTCGTGGACGCTGATCTGGTGCTGGTCGGGCTGGCCGAGGAGCGAGTGGTCGCGGTCGAGGTTTTGGAGGGCGCGGTCGAACATGCCGAGGTCGTGGTAGCGGAGCAGCGGGTCGTCGAAGAGTGACCACTGGCGGCGGGCGTACTGGTAGGAGTAGTTGTTGCCCTCGCGGGGGAAATCGATCCATTCGGGGTGGCCGAATTCGTTGCCCATGAAGTTTAGCCAGGCCTCGCCGCCGAGGGCGAAGGTGATCAGGCGAATCATTTTGTGGAGAGCCATGCCGCGTTCGACCTTTAGGCTCTGGCTGCCCTTGGTCATGCAGTGGTAGATGTCGGCGTCCATGAGCCACATGGCGATGGTTTTGTCGCCGACGAGGGCTTGGTCGTGGCTTTCGGCGTAGGCGACGTGTTTTTCGTTGTGGCGGCGGTTGGTGAGTGTGTGGTAGAGGTCGCCCATGTTCCAGTCTTCGTCGCGGCGTTCCTTAAGGAGCTTGATCCAATAGTCGGGGATACCCATGGCGAGGCGGTAGTCGAAGCCGACGCCACCTTCGTCGAGTGGGCGGGCGAGGCCGACCATGCCGGACATATCTTCGGCAATGGTGACGGCGTCGGGGCGGAGAGCGTGGATGAGTTCGTTGGCGAGTTGGAGGTAGGTGAGAGCATCTTCGTCGACGTGCGGGGGGAAGTATTGGTCGTAGGAGGTGAAGTCGCGTCCCAGGCCGTGATCGAGATAGATCATGCTGGTGACGCCGTCGAAGCGGAAGCCGTCGAAGTGATATTCGTCGAGCCAATAGCGGACGTTGCTGAGGAGGAAGTGGAGGACCTCGGGCTTGCCGTAGTTGAAGAGGAGGGAGTCCCAGGCGGGGTGCTGGCCGCGGCCGGCGTCGTGGAAATACTGGTAGTCGGTGCCGTCGAAGCGGTTGAGACCTTCGTTGAGATTGCGGACGGCGTGGCTGTGGACGAGGTCGAGCAGGACGCGCAGGCCGTTGGCGTGGGCGGTATCTATCAGCTCCTTGAGCTCTTCGGGTGTGCCGAAACGAGAGGAGACGGCAAAGAAGCTGCTGATCTGGTAGCCGAAGGAGCCGTAATAAGGGTGCTCCATGATGGCCATGAGCTGGATGGCGTTGTAGCCGGCGGCAACGACGCGGGGGATAACCTGGTCGGTGAATTCGCGGAAGGTGCCAACGCGCTGGTCCTCGGTGGCCATGCCGACGTGGGCTTCGTAGATGCGGAGGTTGGCGTCGAGTGTGGGGACGGGGTGGCGCCACTGGTAGGGTTCGGGTGGCAGCCAGAGCTGGCCGCAGAAATCGTGGGTGTCCGGTTCGGCAACAGTGCGGCGGATCCAGGCGGGGATGCGGTCGTGCGGGCCGAGGGCGCTGTGGACGTGGACCTTGAGGCGTGAGCCGTGGGTGAGGCGGTCGGCGTAGTCGCGATCGGGGAAGAATCGGCTCCAGACGCCGTGATTGTCGCGGGTGAGCGGATCGGCGGTGCGGTTCCAATCGTTGAAATCGCCGGTTAGGGAGAGTGCGATGGCGGCTGGTGCCCATTCGCGGAACCAGACGCCGGGCTGGTTATCGCTGGTGCCGCGGGTGAGGCCGAAGTAGTTGTGGCCGGTGGCGAAGTCGGCGAGGGAGCTGTTGGTGGCGAGTATGCGCTGGCGGAGGGATTGGTAGTGCTCGAAGCGGTGTTGGAGAGCTGCGGTGAATGGTTTGAGCCAGGGATCGTGGCGGACGAGCCCGGTGCCGGGAGGGGATGATTCGTCGTTGGTACTGGCGTTCATGGGCAGCGTCTCGGGGGCCGGCGGTTGCGATCGGTGGTGATGGGGCCGTGGTTGACATCGTAGTGGAGAGCGGCGGTCGGCGAAACTGGGCGTGTGGTGGGCTGTGGGAGGGGCGGGTTTTATCGGGGTGATTGTGACGTTACGCTATCGGGGTGTTGGCACCGATGCCAGATTCCGCCGACTCGGACGTAGAACATGCGTACTGCTGAGAAGCTGATCATCATCGGCATTGACGGGCTGGAGCCGAGCCTGGCTCTGGAACGTTGGTCGGCGGACCTGCCGAACATCAGGGGGCTGGCACGTCGGGGGTTATCGGGACGCGTGACGAGCACGACTCCGCCGCTAAATCCGGCCTCGTGGAGCTGTCTGACAAGTGGCAAGGATCCGGGAGCGTTGGGAATCTATGGGGTGCGTTGTCGGCGGGACTGGTCGTATGAGGAGCTGGACGCGCCGACGAACCTTGACATTCGTCAGCCGCGGCTGTGGAACCATCTGTCGCGGGCGGGCAAGGAGACCCTGCTAGTAGGTGTGCCGCAGACGTTTCCGGTATTGAGGGCGCCGCTGGGTGCAGTAGTGGCGTGTTCGGCGGCACCGTCGGTGGAGGCGCCGTATACGTATCCGGAGGAGCTGGCTGAAGAGGTGGCCAAGCTGGTTGGGGAATATCGGCTGGATGTCGAGTTAGCGGCGGCTCACTCTGCGGACGAGATATGTAGCCAAGCCGGCGAGATAACTCGGCAGCGTTTTGCCGTGGCGCGGCACCTGATGCGGACGCGTTCGTGGGACGTGTCGTGCGTTGTTGATATCGGGCTCGATCGGCTGGGGCGGCACATTGGGGTGCCGGCTGATGTGGCGCCGGCTGCTGATGACGTAACGCTGCATGACCATTATGTGCTGATTGATGAGCAGATTGGGGAAATGCTTGAGGGGGTGGATCTGGAACGAACGGCGGTCATGGTTGTGTCGGTTTACGGTGCCCGGCACGTGACGCGGCGGTTTTGCGTGAATCAGTGGCTGCTGGAGCAAGGGTTTTTGAAGCTGCGGAGCACGCCGGCGCGGCCGCAGCCGCTGATGCTGGCGGACGTTGACTGGCAGCACACGCAGGCGTGGTGTGAGGGCGGGTATCACGGGCAGCTTTTTGTCAACATGGCTGGTCGCGAGCCGCGGGGGCAGATACCGGCGGATCATCTGGATGGTTTTGTCGAGGAGCTTTGTGCGCGTCTGATGGAGATACCGTCGCCGGAGTCGGGCGAGGGAGCGCATCGGGCAGACACACCGAGTCGGCTGTACGAGGCGGCTAACGGTGTTCCGCCGGACCTGCTGCTCCAGATGGATGGTCTGCGGTGGTATTGTGACGGGCGGGTTGGTCAGGAGGGTTGGCTGCTGGAGTCTGATCGGGAGGTGGCGGCGAGCGGGCCGGGGTCTGATGGCGTGCTGGTTCTGGCATGTCCTGGGGTGCGTCCTGGTCGGCGTGAGACGAGCCTCTATGACGTATTGCCGACGGTTCTGGAGCTGCTGGGCGTGCCGGTTCCGCGGTGGGTTGCGTGGTCGGTCGTTGCTGAGCGTTGTACAGGTGGGATAAACGGGGTGGGCCAAGGGGGCATGGTCAGCCGATAATAAGGTGATGGGAAACAGTACGGGTGCGGGTCCCAGGGGCCACACAGGTACCAGGAAGGCTGCTGGAACCGATCCCGGCGATAAAGGGACGGTTCGGGCTTGTGAAAAGGGAACTTGCTTTTGACTTCAACCGGGCTGCCACATATGATTTTCTGTCTTGTGGAACGGATTTTGCTTTGGGTCGAAAAATCCCTTCAACGAAGCAATCCTCGCGTGCCGACCGACGCGTATGTGGTTTGCGTGACCTGGCGGCCCGGCCCTGACTGTAAGCGCTGACGAACGTGTCCCAGATTCTGTCTCAGCTCCCCCGCCAATTACTTCAACAACAGCAGCGGCTGACTCCCCAGCTAATCCAGGCGATGGACATTCTGCAACTGAATGCCATGGCGTTGGACGCTCGGATTGCGCAGGAGGTTGACGGGAACCCGGCCCTGGAAGCGTTGCCGACCGAGGACGAGATGGTCCAGGCCAGCAGCGCCGAAGCCCCCGAGGACGACCGCCCCGAGGGTGAGCGGGCGATGACAGTCGAGGAGGGGGGGGCCAGCGAGTTTGAGCGGCTGGACAACCTGGTACGTGAGTATGACTGGATCGACGACGACGCTGAATATTATGGCAAGCGTTCGCGTGCGCGGGGGATGGAGGAGGGGGACGGCAAACTGGAGGCTATGGCGAACACGGCGGCGCGTCCGATCGGGTTGCAGGAGCACCTGCTGAATCAATGGTCGCTGACGGAGGTTGAGGAGCCATTGCGGACGATCGGGGCGGCGATAATCGAGAACCTGGATGAGTCAGGCCGACTGACGATGGGCCTGGCGGATGTTCCGACTGAGATTGATCCGCCGCCGCCGAATGAGCAGCTGGAGCAGGCATTGCGCGAGGTGCAGCAGCTCGACCCGCCGGGCATTGGGGCGTGCTCGCTCCAGGAATGTTTGCTGCTTCAGCTTGCAGCGTTGCCGGGGGACAACGGACTGGAGCGGCGGCTGCTGACCGAGCAGTTTGACAACTTGCAGCGGAATCGGTTGCCGCTGATCGCGAAGGCGCTCGACGCGGACGTGGAGGAGATCAAGGCTGCGATCGAGGTTATCAGCCACCTGTCGCTCAGCCCGGGGACGGATGTTGCGCAACGGCAACTGCCGGCGGTGGTGCCGGACGTTATCGTCGAATATGACGCGGACGGGGACCGGTACGACGTGCGGCTGACACGGAGCAACACGCGTGAGCTGCGGATATCGCCGGAGTTTCGGCGGATGCTGGAGCGTTCGCGTGATGACAAGCATGCGCGTGAGTTCATCAAGCAGAAGATCGAGTCGGCCAACGCGATCATTGACGCGATTCGGTTTCGCCGGGATCGGCTGCTGGACGTGGCCAAAGCGGTGGTTGAGTCGCAGCGTGGTTTTCTGGATCGGGGCGACGAGCACTTGAAGGTGCTGCGGATGAGTGACTTGGCGAAGCGGTTCGGCTGTGATCCGTCGACGATCAGCCGGACTGTCGACGAGAAGTACATGCAGACTCCGCGAGGGATCTATCCGCTGCGGCAATTCTTCACGGGCGGTGCGGAGGACTGACACGTGGTGAGGCGCTGGGCTGGGCGAGCATCAAGGCGAAGGTGCAGTCGATCGTGGACAACGAGGATAAATCGCGGCCGTTGAACGATGACGAGATCGTTGAGAAGCTGCAACAGGCGGGGATTGAGATCAAGCGTCGAACGGTGGCGAAGTATCGGTCGCAATTGAGTATTCCGCCGGCGCGTCAGCGGCGTCAGTATTAGGCTGCGTGACGACGTCCGTCTCTCACGCCGTGCTGGGCAACGGGGTGGGGGCCCCCGCGTTGTTAAGCCTGAGCGATGACCCACTGCTCAAGAGCAGTAGCACTTTGGACCGTTTCTGGAAATGCGCGAGTCCACGCCGGCCTGAGCCCCCCTACTCCAGTGTGCCGAAGAGTGTCAGTGGCGAGACGCGATCGATGCGTACGCGGGCTAGCGTTGCCGATGTGTTTCCGGGTCGCCGGTGAAGACGGTGATCAGGTTTTGTAGCGTGCGGCCGACGAGTTGGTGGTGGACGTCGCGGGTGGGTTCGGAATCAGGCGCGGCTGCGCTGGTGTTGGCATTCTCGTCGGCACCGGCAGCGTTGTCGGCGGCGTGTTGCTGGGCTTTGCGGGCGGCCTTGCTGTAGCCCTCAACGAGGACCTCGACCGTGCTGCCGACCAGGGCCTGTTTCTGATGCCGGGCTGATCTCGTTCTGCACCGCGAGCAGCTCGTTGTTTCGGCGGGCCTTGATTTCCAGCGGCACATCGTCGATCCGGGCCCGGTCGGCCGTCGTGCCGGGACGCGGGGAATACTTGAACACGAACAGGCCCTGATACTGCACTCGCTCGACGAGCCTGACCGTCTCTTGAAAATCAGCCTCGGTCTCGCTGCTGAATCCGACGATGAAATCGCCGGCGAGTGCGATATCGGGCACGTGGTCGCGGGCCTGGTCCATGAGCCGAACGTATTCGTCCGCGGAGTACCGGCGTTTCATGGCCTTGAGCATGCGATCGGAGCCACTCTGGGCGGGGATGTGCAGGTAGGGGCAGACCTTGGGCAGGTCGCGTATGGCGCGGAGGATGGCCGGGTCGAAATCGGCCGGGTAACTGGTGACGAAACGCAGCCGCCCAAAGGTCGTCGTGCTTGGTTTTAATTTCGGCTGGTTTTCATCCAACAGTTTCGATCTGTCGCCTGGATTCAGGGTCTACGCAAGCTCCGCCCGGAATGACGGTGTTGGTTGGCCGACGTTATAACCAAAACCGGTTCGTCGTTCGGCGAAACAGGAAGAACCAAACCCTCCGGGAGGCACAAAGAGGGCGGGAAACGCAAAATCGAAGAATGCTATGCCGTGGTTTCCATTTTTCGCCAAGGCGGCTAAAGGGGCATGGTTTTAAGATTGGCCGATTGCCGGAGCGTACTCGGAAGGAAACGCGGCAAGATCTGAACCAATGGGACGAATAGGACCGATAGGACAAATAACCGGCCGACTTTGCGACCAAGCCCCGGCTAAAGCAATGTCGGAACCAAGAGCCCGGCCTGCGGAATTTATTGTCGGAACGGTCATGGCATTTGTTCAAGCCGGTTTGGCGTCCACTTTTTTGTTCCCAATTCGGAGGTCTTCCATGAGAACATGAGAATCGGATGATGCGTCGCTTTGGCCCTGTGTTGTGCAACGACAAGTTTTCCCGCTTTTTGCGAACTTGGCGACGACAGCGGTATCGAGGCAGCGCGTTTCGAGAAAATTACGGTGGTCGCTTGGGGGTGATGAAAATCATTTTTTTTCGACCTGTGCGGTTGGGAACGACGGCAAGGTGCAGAACTCGCTTGTACCGGTAGCGCCGTCTTCCACGGCGGCGCGGTGCTTGCCTTTGGGTTTTCCGCAACGACATGAAATCGGACAGCGCGCCGCCGTGGAAGACGGCGCTACCGGGGCTATCCGGCTTTGATCCTCAATGGATGAACAGCAACCGCACAGGTCGCGAGTTGTTGGTTGACGCAGGGGTGTTCGGTGCAGATGGTTTGCGACTATTCTGAAAAGTATTCCGGCAGGGATACGGAAATATCAGGAAATTCTTTCAGAATTCTCTTGTCCATCGTAACCAGTTTCACTCCCAAGCTTATGGCAAGAGACACAAACTCGCAATCGTAGGCGGAACAATTGCTTTTGGAGACCAATTCCAATGTCGAACGAGAGTCGATTTCATATTCGTTGCCAGCCATCATGGCCTCCGCTTCGGACATGAGATCGAGGGCCTTTTCAAAGGACAGGATTTCCTTTCAGATGTAATGGGCCAACACGTTTCGAAATTCGCTTCGCCAAAGGACCGGTGCCGTCCACATGCGAGCCTGTCTGAACAGCTGCTCGGCCTGCTCCGTGTAGTCGGTGGGCAGAAACAGATACGTGATTATGTTCGTATCGACAACGATCAAGGCCTGCCCTCCTCGATGGCGGAGGAAATTTCTTCGGTTGAAACCTTTTCTGCCGGGACGCCCTCCCTGAGTTTTCTCGCCCTGAAAATCCATTCTTCGGCAGTAAGTTTCTTTGGGCAGAGCCTTTCTTCCAAGATGCGAATGAGTTCGCCATTGAGGCTTCTATGGTTGGCGACAGCGGAGGACTTCAACCTTTGATAAAGGTCTTCGGGTATGTTTTTTATGGTCATGGATGGCATGTGGCCTCCTGTTTTGACGGTTGCGATTCGGTTTCAGCATGGTTGCTTTTCGCGTTGTTGTCAACCCGGTTTTTCAGGTCGCAAGGTGCAAGGTGTAAGGTGTAAGGGGGTGGTGAAAATCATCCTTTTGCCAGGTTTGCTTTTCCGCCGGAATTTGTTCTTCCGAAATGCCTGAACGCTGTTGACGGCAAGTGTGGGCCGGAAATTTCGTTTTCGCCCCCCCAAAAAAACTTGTTTTCGATCCTTATCATTTTCTAATTAATCCCAGGTAAACCCCCGGCTTTGCCGGGGAGACTCCCAGAGTTTGACATTTGCGGGAAAATAAGAAAGCCTCCGAAAAAGTGAACCGCCCAAAGCTCACAAAAAAGGAGGCTTTCAATGAATGACGTTCAAAGTTTAAGCCACACGGCTTGGGAATGCAAGTACCATTTGGTATGGATTCCAAAATATCGAAAAAAGGAAATATATGGCGCAATACGAAAATACCTCGGTGAAGCATTGAGAGAACTTGCCCTGCATAAAGAGTCCAAAATAATCGAAGGGCACCTTATGAAAGACCATGTGCACATTCTGATATCTATTCCGCCGAAATATTCGGTTTCCCAGGTGGTCGGCTATATGAAAGGAAAGAGCGCAATACATATCGCGCGAAACTATGCTGGATGCAAGCGCAATTTCACAGGCCAAAAGTTCTGGGCCCGAGGCTATTTCGTGTCAACGGTTGGCAGAGACGAGGAAATGATCAGGAAGTATATACGGAAACAGGAAGAGGCGGACCGTCGGATTGATCAACTGCAAATGTTTTAGGGTATGCCGCCTTTAGGCGGCTCATGGTTTTAATACCGCTTTGAGCGGTTCACAATTCAAGCCTCCGGCTTTGCCGGAGGTATCTGACTTTCTGATATTTGCCCTTTGAACGCTCGACTTATATTTTTCGCCAATGGTCGTTTTCGATTTTTTCCGCCTTTTCGATCAGTCTTTTGCTTCTTTTTCTTATGGTCAGGAACTTGATTTTTTCTTCGCTCTGATTCAGCTCGCTCAAATTCTTGTAGGTCGTGAACTTCGAATCGAAGATCAGCATTTTCGGGGCCACGCCGCGACCTTGCTTCCAAAAATCGACGAAATCGAAAACGGCGTCGCTTTGGTTCCTGTGCTTTACTTCCGCATTGGTATAGGAAAGATTGCCAGTTGAAGGATCCTGCGCAACCAGGGCGAGAAGGCTCTTCATCGCCTTCGATCTGGAACCCGCCCAGTTTTTTTCGAGAACGCTGGCGTCTCCCCAATGCGGTATCGATTTGAAATCCAGATTGAACTCGCCATTTTCGAGTTCGTCGTCGCGGAAAATGCGCGACAGCGCGGAAAGGAACCTTTTGTTCTGCGACCTTGATACGCGGTAGTAATAGGTTGAAAGAGCAGTCGATTTCGGCAGGACGTTGAGTCCGGCAAACAACCCGAGAGCCCTGTCCATGTTCCATTTCGTATCGTGGGACCATCGGAGGCCTCCCAGCAGTTTCAAGGCCAGAAAAGACAGAACGCTTTGAAGGTCGTCGAGTTCGGACGTACTGGGAAATCCGGCGCTTTTGATCGCCTCCGCCACGCCGAGTTTTTCCATGAGGGGTAGAAAAACGAGGGGACCGGCGCCGTGTTCCGCTATGAACTTTTCGGCGGTCAGTTCGAGCGACACGCTTTTCGGCGCCTCGATTTTTTCCGGAACGGAAACCGCGAGCCTTTCCATTCGAGTCCTTTTGGGCAAAGGCGCGAAGCCTTCGGACTTCAGCACTTTATCGATGGTGTCGAGCGAAACGGCTTTTCCCTTGGAATCAAGAAAGACCTTGATGTCCGTGATGGAATAATTCCGCTTACGCAATGCGACAATAAGCTCTATCGTTTGGTTGCTTGTGGAACGCTTTTTGGGGCCGGGCTTTTTTTTCGAGAAAAACGGATTGATTCCCTTAAATCGATATATAGGCACAATTATATGCAAAATACAAAAATGTTTAATCAAATTAAATTCTTATGGTTCAGGTTATTGAAGATACCGATTGTGGGGGGAGGGATGAGGGATGGAAACATAACAGCCAGAATACATGGGATTATTCTGTTATAGCCTTAGCTGTTAGAGCACTGTGCGGTTACCTTGATAAACAGAATGAAAATCCCTGATTAATTATACCGGTGATTATGTCAATAAAAAACCGTTGTAGCCCGGATGCTTTTTATCAAACCGCTCGCGTCCTATCGGCCTTCCACCAACTTAACCTCCTCTTCCGTCAAACCATAGAGTCGATAGGTCAGGCGATTCATATCGGCTTCGGCCTTTTCGATATTCTCGTCAATCGTCTGGATATTCGCATCCAGCTTGACGACTTGCGTCTTTATCGCGTCGTTTTCCGTTTTGCGAAGCTTCAATAGTTGGTTGATCAGGCGCTTGGCCTCGGACTTTTCCGTCACGTTTATCCGCCGTGTTTTCTGTCTCCACTGGGCCGCGATAAAATCGGCTTCGCTTTCGTCGAGGAAGATCCCTTCTATCAGAGGCACGTTGTCGGCCAACAGTTGCAATCCGTCATTTTCGTCGATCACGTTCAGCGCCGCGCCGGGTCGAAGCATGGCGTTGATGGCGTCGAGGCGTTCGGTCGGCTTCGGCTCGCGTCGTTCCTTGGCCCATGCGGTCAATTTCCGGCCCTTGAGTTCGGACGGGGCATCCTTCTTGATTTTCGCCAATGGCTTCACGTCGGCCCACAACCAGATTTCGTCGCGGTTGTCGTTTACGCATTGGGGGCTTTCAAGCCGCTTGTCGATGGCAAGTAGAAGGTCACGTCGCCGACCATGAAGTTCTTGCAATTGTTTGGCCTTTTCGACCACTTGGGATTTTTTTTCGTCATTGGCACAGGGTATTGGAAGTGGGGCGATAAATTGTTTGTTTGCTTCGTAGTAACCGCCTTCCTTTGGTTTGGCGATTCGCTTGAAGATGAAATCGACAAGAGGTGAATTCAATATACGCAGAAGGAACCAGCCCGTGTCGATATCATCGGGGATGATGCCGTTTACTCGCACATTGTTCAAATAGAATTTTCCGACGGAATCATAGCATACCCTCATGCCAGGGACAGTTTGCGCTACACACAGCTTTGAAATTTCCTGTTTGTCGATATTTTGATTGCGGCCAAAGCGATACCCATTGTCGTCATCAAATTTCCCCTTTTCTCTTGAACGCAATTCTTGTTCGTAATTCAATAGGTGGCTCCAGGCTTTAGGAAAATTGCTTTCCAATTCATTCTCACTCAATAAGTGTGTCTTTCCTTTTATAATGCCATATGGAAAGAGTAAATATGTACATGTACATGTGCTAGGAGGGTTGATATCTTTTGGCCTCTGGGCCAGACACCAGCGGATGCGTAATTGCATCTGAAAGGCTTGAATCAGAAGCGCCCCCGAGCCGCAGGCCGGATCGACGACCTTCAATTTGTCCAGCTCTTTCTGGTATCGGGTCAAAGCATTCTTGTACTCTCCGATAATTTTGCTACGGCGGTTTGCACGGTACGCTTTGATTTGTTCGTCGGCAATCTTGTCGAAGCGTTCGAAGCCGATTTCCTCGCGAATTTCGGCGAGCCTCGCCCCGACAGTTTCTTCGACGATATAGTGGGTCACCCATTCCGGGGTGTAATATACCCCGTCCCGCTTGCGCTTGGCGAGTTCGTTCAGTGATTTGCGCCCCTCGGCGCGGGCTTCCATCACTTCCAGGTCGGTGATGCTCTGCTCGAAGATTCGTCCCAGCGCGGTCAGGGTCAGCGTGCGCCCCGCCCCGTCGTCCGACGTTCCGAAATTGTATTTCGCGGAAAAATAAAGAAGCGTCATGGGAAACTGCAACAGCCGCGTCGAAAACTGGTTCTTCTCGCAAAAAACGCCATTGGGAAGCTTGAGCGCATCCATTTCGGCGTGCTCCGCGAACAGGCCTCCGTTGAATTGGTTGATGCGTTCGGCCCCGAACGGCGACCCGTCTCGCATGGCGGCGAAAAGCTGTTTCAACTTGTCCCAGGCATCGGTCCCTTCGAGTGTAATATTGAGCCTTGCTCACGTAAATCAGGACGTCCCGAAGCACCTTAGGCGGATAATTCAACTCTCTGCCCATATCTTCGCAATAGAGGATGAACAAACATCGGTCGAGAATACGCTGCGTGAATTTGACCAGCCGTCTCAATCGCCCTTTCTTTTCGTATTGCGGATTGTACAAGCGAAGGGCCTGATAGAACGACTCGCGATATGCCCGGTATTCCAGATAGAATTCCTTTTCCAGATTTTGCTCGTGGGTGAGCTGTTCCAGCAACAGCTTTTCGAGGCGCGATTTTACGCCTGTGGACAGAAGCCAGCCGGACTGAAGTACGCGATAAAACAAAAAACGCTGGAAAGCCCCGTCGTCGCCTTCTTCCAAAAGAGAAACCGCAAGATCGCCATTGGACGGCTGGATGACGAAACGCTGATACTGGGCCTTGTTGCCGAAAAAGTACAGTCGAAATTCGTTCATGTCGGTGACGATTCCCCAAGTCGGCAGTATAGGGGTATTCAATCCGCTCCGGGCCTCGCGAAGATAATCCAGGCACTGCGCGACAGGCGAGCGGTCGTTGGGGCGATTCGCCTGGGGCTTGTCCAGCCCGGAACGGTCGTCCTTGAACTCGCCCAGAACTTGAGGAATTTCCTCCATGTCTTTGCGCCCGAAGTATCCCAAGGCAATATCCGCAGCACCTGTGCCGCCTTTTTGCCCTGCGTTCCTGACAGGGAACTGTTGTTGCAAGGTATAGCCATCCGCCGGGTCTTTCTCGCCGCTGGCCGTGTACCCCCACGTGCTCTTGAAGAAAAGATCGACGAACGCCGCCTCGGAGGCGGTCTCCTTCTGCCATTCCTTGGCCGACCAATTTTTCAGGCGCGCGTAAAGCGACTCGGCCTCCGGCGAGTCCTTGAATTTATCGTAGTCCCCCGCCCAAACGGAGCGGAGGTAGGCGGTGGGGTGATGAAAATTGCCCCAAATGCCCCAAAAAAAATCCTCCGGGAAATATTCCGTTGGAAAAATCTTTATAAAGAATTTCAAAAAATAACGTCGATATAGCTGGAAATTTGATTGAAACTAGGGTATGGGTATAATTTTAACCTTTTGGTTTTAGGGAGATTATACCATGCCGGAGGATTCGAAAACGACCGATTACAAAAGTCCTGTATCCAAGCTCGCGAAACTTTTCAGAAAGGGCCGGGACAATTGGAAGGCGAAATACAAGGATGCGAAATACAGGGCCAAGCTTTTGGCCGACAAGGTAAGATACTGGAAGAACAAGGCAGCCGAGCTGGAACGGCGAGTAGAGAAACTCGAGAGGGAACTTTCCGAATCCGAAAAAAAAAACTCTAAAAGTTCCGGGGAAACCGCCGAAAAATTCGAAGTAGTGCCGGCGCACCACACTTATTCGCTCGGCCACATGCATCTTTTCGCGCTGCTTGTTCTCGGGGCGGGCATAGGCATGAGGGGAGCGAGCAAGGCCATGGGGATATTCTTCTCCTTTCTCGGACTGGAAATTCCGGTTCCGTGCTGGACGACCGGGCGCCTGTGGCTGCCGAGGCTTGGATTGCACAAGCTTTCGCGGCCCAAGGAAAAAGCCGACGACTGGATATGGATAATCGACCATACCGTGCAGCTCGGCGCTGAAAAATGTCTGGTGATCCTGGGAATCCGGCAAAAAAACCTGCCGAAGGGGGAACTGCACCTCAGGCACGCGGACGTCGAGCCTATCGATCTGATACCGGTGAAGAAATCCAACGGGAAAATTGTCTGGCGACAGCTCGAGGAATGCGCCGAAAAAACGGGCTATCCAAGGCAAATCGTTTGCGACTGCGGCACGGACATAAAATCCGGCGTCGTCGAGTTCTGCCTGAAGCACGATACGCTGGGCACGTACGACATGAAGCACAAGGGCGCTGCCGTTCTCAAGCGGGAACTCAACGGCGACCCCGACTGGCTTGAATTCGTAGGCGGGGCCTCGAAATCCGGAAAGGAACTCAACGGCGACCCCGACTGGCTTGAATTCGTAGGCGGGGCCTCGAAATCCGGAAAGAAGGTCCAGCAAACGGAGCTTTCGTACATGGCTTCGCCGAACCAGAGAAGCAAGGCGCGATACATGAACGCGGGGGAACTCGTCCGCTGGGGCTCCGACGTCGTTTGCGGCCTGGACCTCGAAAAGGCGGAAAAGGGAGAGGATTTCGAAGAAACCGAAATGTACGCGAAATTCGGTTGGATCTGCGAATTCCGGGAAGATTTGAAGGACTGGAGGAGTCTGGTCGAAATCGTCGAGGGCGCGAACGCCTTCGTGGATTTCGTCGGATTGTACAGGGGCGTCCACGAGGACCTGGACGACTATTTGTCGGAATTGCCGGCAAGCCTCCGGTTCCCGCATATCAAGGAAGAGCTGGCGGAGTTCGAGCGGAAGCGGCAGGAAGGGGTCGGGGAAGACGAAACTCTTCTTGGAAGCAGCGAAATAATCGAATCCGTAATCGGCAAGTACAAGCGTTTGCATAACGACCAGGTAAAGGGAGGCTTCACCGGAATGATCCTTGGTCTCGCCGCTGCGGTTTCCGACTTCGACATGGACACGATAGGCGCGGCGATCGCCTCGACCCCGACAAAAAAGGTGTGGAAATGGGTGAAGGATAATGTCGGGAACTCGGTGTATTCGCAAAGAAAGAAAATTCCGTAAATTAGTTAGATCGAAGGAACAAAAGTCGGCGGAAAATTTAGGCACCGTTTGAGGGGATTTTCATCACCCCAGGCTGCGCCCCTGGACCCCGCTCCAAAAGGTAAAAATGTAAAAAACCTAAAAGGTAATGTTTTTTCCGCCGAGGCGAAACCCGAGGCCGCCGTAGGAGTAGCCGGGGGCGACGTCGCGGCGACCGGCGCAGCGCACGCCGGCAGGCCCGGTGAGCCAGCTGCCGCCCCGGGACACCCGATCGCCCGAGCCGCCAGCTTCAACTACAGGGTTGGGTGCAGCTTGCCTGCGGTTTTTATAGGCATCGGAATCATAGGTGTCCCGGCACCATTCCCAGACGTTTCCAAGCATATGATAAAGGCCGAACGAATTTGGTTGGAACCTGTCCGAGGTCGTCGGAGCTGTCACGGCAAAATAATCTTCACATTCATGATAATAGCTAAAATCAAGCTTATCGCGAGCGGTGTAGTCGCTTACATTTGCATAAACACAGGCGCTCGACGAATCTTCCCCCCAAAACCTCGCGCTATTGGTCCCCGCGCGGCACGCGTATTCCCACTGTGCCTCGGATGGCAGAAAGAAGTCGACCTTGCCCTTGTACCGGTTCTGGCTGTTGAGCCAATCGACGAAGGCCACGGCGTCGTTCCAGCTCACGTATACGGCGGGTTGTTCGTCGCCGTTCAAACTGTGGCCATTGTAATCCTTGGAATCGTGGTTTTTCCGGAACCTGCGGAATTGGGCGTTGGTGACCTCGTATTTTCCCATCCAGAAAGAATCGATGCTCACGGTGTGCACGGGGCCTTCGTCGGATTGGTGATCTTTCTCGCTGTCCGGGCTCCCCATGCGGAACTGCCCGCCGGGGACTTTCACAAAGACCATGCCGGTGATTTCCTCGACCCATTCCTTGTCGTCTTCCCAGACCTTTTCAAAGCCGGTGATGAACCATGCGTGGCTGTGGCTGGGCGCGGCGAGGGCGCCGACCGCCAAAAAGAGGGCCAGTGTCGTTGACAGTGTTGTTTTTTTCATTGGGCAAGCGTCCTTGTGCGGTGGTTTGTGCTATTTCATCATTCTTTCGTTTTCTTCGTTCCGATTCGCGATCAACTGGTTCATATCACATCTTTGGAAAAAGGGGAACGTTTTGCCGCAGGGCCTGGGCCGAGGGTATCGACAGTGGCGACGGATATGGCAAAAAGAATTGTCGCAACCTGGGGTGATGAAAATCATCCAATTTCGGGAGATTTTTTTCTGCCGGGATTTGTTCCCCTCGCGGCAATCCGCACGGGCTGGTTCGGGATCGTCGTGGGTGGGTCGATCCCCTGGCGTTGTCGCCAATTCAACTTCTCTTGAAATGGATGGCCCGACAATCTTGCACGGAGTCCAACCCACCATTTTCCGCGCCAGTTCGTCGCTTCTTCGAACGAATGACATCGAGGCGGCTCGGGAAATGGTGGGTTGGGCTTCGTACAAGCTCGAAGGGCGCGGGCGTTAACAAGCTTCGAACCAGCCCCGAACGCCAGGGTTTCAACCCACCCACCCTACGCACCCGAACCAGGCCCCGCGATAGCTTGGCGGAATAAAACCAGGCGGAATTGCTGCGGCCAAACAGGGAGCATTTTCATCACCCCAGTCGCAACCTGGGGTGATGAATATTTTGAATTTTGCGTATTGAAAAATTCTCCCGGTTTTGTTCCTTTCCGGAGTTCCGGAGTCTCGGCTTTCGGTCTGCGGGATTCGCTTGGATCTTGCGTATTCGCACGAATTTTAAGTGTGCCGTCATTCCGGCCGGAGCGCGCGCGGTTGTCGGAAGGGCGGATTTTCGACCTCGACTGCGGCATTTCCGAGGTTCGTTGTATTTTTATGGTCAAGCGCGCGCGGAGAGCCGGAATCCAGGATTTGGGGAGTTTTCTGAAAACGTGGGGCTTGGTTTTAATTTCGGCCGGTTTTCATCCAACAGTTTCGATCGTCGCCTGGATTCCGGGTCTCCGCAAGCTCCGCCCGGAATGACGGTGTTGGTTGGCCGACATTATAACCAAAACCAAAACGCGCCAAGGCGCAATGTTCGGCCTTCGAAGAAATGTTCGGGATTCGAAGTTCGGGTAGCCAATGCCGGGCTTTGGAAGACGGTCTTTCGTATCCCGTCAGGATGCGGCGGCTTGCGGACCGGGAATTTACGCCGCCGTCCGACACGGCAACGCCGGGGCCTTGGACGGACACCTGGATTCCGGCTCTCCGCGCGCTTTCAAGTGCGACGCCGCCGGATTTCAATAGACACCCATGCAGGCGCGGCTTTCTCGCCCGACTCGGCAAACGCGCGCTCCGGCCGGAATGACGAGGCACGAGAATAACGGAAATTAAATAGCGGAGCGAAAAAAACGGAACGCAGGCCGCAACGACTCGGATTCGATTACGCGACGTCATTCCCGCGCTTTCGAGCCCGAAAAGCGCGGACAAATATCGGAGGAAAATTCATACCGAAAAACGGATGATTTTCATCACCCCAGTCGCAACCTGTGCGAAATATCGGGCTTGTTTTTTATTTCGACCGCGCCATAACCGCCTCGTCCGTCTCGTTCCAACGCTTCGCGTTGGAATGCATACCAGGACGCTTCGCGTCCGCCTTCCGCCGAGGCATGGCCGAAATAAGAACCAAGC
>CAXXTC010000026.1:0-13220 GCA_963666925.2 Phycisphaerae bacterium
GAGGAGGTTCCAGAGGTTGCCGAGGACTTTGTTGCGGTGGCCGGCCTTGAGCTGGCTGACGACGAGGTAGCGGATGGTTTCGCGGCGGCCCCAGAGGCGTCGCAGACGATCGGCGATGGGGGGCGGCTGGCTGGCGCTAATTGCAGTTGGGGACACGGTTTGCCACTCCGAGACCGGGCGGCGGCCGGCGCCCCGCGACGGGGCGTCCGGGCCGATCTGACCCGCGGGCATCGGAAACGAAGCGCAGGAGAAAGTCAAGGCGGGTGCGGCGCCGGCGGGGTGAGCGCGGCGATAGTTCGGCGTTATACTGCCGAAAGCGCTGCGCCGTGCGCCACGGGGTGTTTTTGCAGCGACAATGAGTCTGGCAGGAGCAAGTAGTGAAGATCATCAACGTTTGTGGAGCCCGGCCGAATTTCATGAAGATTGCCCCGCTGATGCGCGCATTCGCGAAGCGGCCCGGGGTACAGGCGCTGATAGTGCACACGGGTCAGCACTATGACGAGGCGATGAGCCGGTCGTTTTTTGATGATCTCCAGTTGCCGCGGCCAGATGTGAACCTCGAAGTGGGCAGCCACTCGCACGCGGTGCAGACGGCGCTGATCATGCAGCGGTTTGAGCCGGTGCTGGAGCAGGAGCGGCCGGACGCGATTTTGGTGGTGGGAGATGTGAACTCGACCATTGCGTGCGCACTGGTGGCGGTGAAGTTGCAGGTGCCGGTGATTCACGTCGAGGCCGGTCTGCGCAGCCGGGACCGGACGATGCCGGAAGAAATCAACCGGCTACTCACCGATGCGATCAGCGATCTGCTGTTTGTGACTGAGGCTTCAGGGGTTGAGAACCTCGAGCGCGAGGGCGTGGATTCGTCGAAGATTCACCTGGTCGGCAACGTGATGATCGACACGCTGTTGGCGCATCGCGAGATGGCGGAAAAATCGGACGTGCTGGGCCGGCTGGGGCTGGAGCCGCAGACGTACGCGGCGCTGACGCTGCATCGGCCGGCGACGGTTGATCATCCGGAGGTGCTGAGCGGGGTGTGCGATGCGCTGGAGGAGATTCAGCAGACGTTGCCGATCATCTTTCCGGTGCATCCGCGGACGCGTGGCCGACTGGAGCAGTCTGGCCTGCTGAAGCGGGTGGAAGCGATGCCCGGGATGAAACTGACGCCGCCGCTGGGGTATCTGGATTTTCTCAAGCTGATGAGTGCGGCGAAGCTGGTGCTGACGGATTCGGGCGGCATTCAAGAAGAGACGACCGTGCTGGGGGTGCCGTGTTTGACGATGCGTGAGAACACCGAGCGGCCCAGCACAATCACCGAGGGTACGAACCAACTGGTGGGAATGGACCCGGAAAAGATTCTGGCGGCGTTTCGGCACGTCATGATGGGCGGGATCGAGCACCGCGTGCCGCCGTTGTGGGACGGCCAAGCCGCGGAACGCATCGCGGACACAATCGCGCTGTGGCACGAGAGACGGTGTGGCACGGGCTAACCGTATGACAACCTGTGGCAGGATGTCGGTTCCCCGCCTCATGCTGTGCAACGGGATGGGGCACCCAGCATCCGCCCGGGCATTTCTCCGGTAAGATGCCGGCAGCGCCATGAGCTGCGACAGGAGTAGCCGGCATGACCGAGCACAATTCGCCCCCGGAACATCCCGTGATTCCGTTTCGACAGCCCAGGCCGGTGCTGCGCTGGCTGGCCGTGCTGCTGGCGGCGGGGGGTTGGTATGTCTCGATGCAATTAATGCTGGTGTCGGCCGGCGGAGAGATGGGCGACCCGCTGCTGGTCAGGCTGTGTGGCACGGACGAGCAGGGCGCGGGCGGCTGTGACGCGGTGCTGACGTCGCCGCAGGCGTATATCAGCGTTGGGCAGCAGCCCGGCGCGCTGCGCATTCCGGTGTCGACACTCGCGCTGGGTTTCTACACGTTTGTCGGGTTGTGGTATGCGCTGATCGGGCCGCCGACACGGGCCGGCCGCTATTGGCACCTACTTATCGGGCTGATCGTGCTGGGCGGCGCGTGGGAATCGGTCAGCTACATTCGCATGATGGGGTTCGAGCTGCACCGCTGGTGTGCCGGCTGCCTGGTGGCACACGCTATCAACGGGGCGCTGCTGATCGTTACTGTGCTGGCCTGGCCCTGGCGGGCACCGCGCGATGCGGCTCCGACCGTGGTGCACCCGAGTGGGCGGCTGGCGCTGGCGACCGCGATCGCCGGCGGATTCAGCTTTCTCACGCACTTGGCGGTGGTTTACGTGATGGTGGCCGGCATGGTGCTCAAGACGCGCACGGCCGAGTATGTGGCAGTGCTCGACGATCCGCAGTTCATCGTGTGGGACCACGCGCGCCAGCCGGTGTGCGATCTGCCCGTGGACGCGGACGAAGCCTGGCGCGGCTCGGTCGACGCCCCGCACACGCTGATCGTTATCAGTGATCTGCAATGTACCGCGTGTCGCAGCGCGCACCGGATGATCGACCAAGTGCTGGAGCGGTTTGCAGGTCGGCTGCGCGTGGCTTATCGATATTATCCGCAGGATCCGGCGTGCAATTCAAATCCGAAGTATCGCGGCGGGGGGCATGCCAGCGGTTGTGCGGCGGCGCGGGCTGTGCTGGCGGCGCGGGCGGTGGATGGCGAGGCGGGCCAGTTCCGTTTGCAATCGCTGATCTTCGAGCGCAACGCCGAGTTGCCGGCGGAGATCAATGGCGAAGCGGCCCGGCAGTGCGATGAGTTATTGTTGGAGTGGGCGGCGGAAGCGGGGCTGCCGCGGGAGGAGTTGAGCCGGGCTATAGACAGTCCGGCCGTCGTGGACCGGCTCGCGCGGGACATTGAGATCGGCGAGCGGCTGGATATCGCCGGCGTGCCGGTGCTTTACCTCGATGGCCGGCGCTTGCGGCACTGGTCGAAGCTGGAGACGTGGGAGGTGTTGCTGGGGGCAAGTGGTGCGGAAACACAGCCGGCGGGCGAGTGAGCGGCGCTTATCCGGTTCCGATGATCGTCCTGCGCAGCACATCCAGCACGTTTTCGGTTGCGAATGGCCAGAGACGCTCTGCGGCCGATACAACGTCCATTATCGGGTGGCCGATGGGCGACAGCGGGCCGATCATGATTGTGCACCAGACCACTACAAAGAGGGCGAGTGTTGTGATCAGCAGAGTTGTGACCAGCGCCTGTCGTGGCCGCTGATAGCTGAGCATGCCGATGTGGAACGATATCAGTAGCATGGCGATGGGAATCAGCTCAAGCAGGTTGATTGTCCATGCGGGCCAGCGCATTTGATACAAGCCCACCACAACCACCAATGTCAGGTGTATCGCGATGAGCAGCAGAACCCGCCAGACGACCAGGCTGATCCAGGAGAGGACTACGATGCGCAACATACGTGCCCGCGGCAACTGTCGCGGCGCCAATGTGTAAGGCAGCAGCAGCGTCCAGCCCCAGAGAGCGGCTCCGAATAGCAGGAAAAAGAACCACTCCCAGCCGATCAGGACCAGCATCAGGTGTATGGACAGATTGTCCCACCATTGGAAGCAGTAGTGGAGTACCCATTGCCGCGTGATCAGACCGACAGCGCGCGCGGCGGCGAAGAGGAGCAGTGTCAGCGGGATCAGCGCCAGTAATGGGCCGGTGCGCGGGGCGGCGGAGGTCCGGGCCCGTTTCCACAACAGCCATGGGAGCAGGGTGTAGGCGACTGTCGCCAGCAATGCACGGATTGGCCGGGTGCGCCACTTGTACTCAAACGGCGGGAATTTCGGGTGGCGGGCGGAGGCGATGACTTGGTCCCAGTCGAAACGCAGGCCGCACTCTGGGCAGCGTGGCGTGGTCATCAGGTACAGGTTGTAGCCACACCGCGGACAATGCACGGCAACGTCGAGTTGCTGCCAGTCGGGGGCCTGGTCGGGTGCAACGCTGCCGTTCATGGTGTGGCATTGTAGTGCACTTCCCCGGTAGTCGCGCAGCATGGTTGGGTCGGACGTGGTTTGACAGCGGGCGGCGTTGTGTTTTTACTGCCGGCGATGATGAAGCGCGCATGGGTCTTTTCGCTGGTGATGCTGGTAGGTGGGGTGGTGCTCGGCTTGCGCGGGGGGTTGGTGGGCTGTCGCGCGGCTCGGCCGACGGCAGCGCCGCTGAAAAGTTGGCGCGCTGCGCCAACGCCGCTGAAACGCCCCGTGCAGGGGATCTGGGTGGCGCGGTTTCACTATCACTATCCCGAAGATATCCGCACGATCATGCGCAACTGTGCGGCCGTCGGCTGCAACACGGTCTATTGGCAGGTGCGCGGCGAGGGCACTGTAGCTTATCGGTCGGAGCTGGAGCCGTGGTCACGCGAGTATCGCTTCGCAGATCCAGGCTTTGATCCGCTGGCGTTAGCGGTCGAGGAGGCCCATCGGCACGGCCTACGCATCGAGGCGTGGGTGAACGTTATGCCCGGCTGGAAGGGTCCGGAGCCGCCGCCGACGGAGCGGCAGCTCTACAACGCGCATCCGGAGTGGTTTATCGCGAACCGTCATAACCAGCGCCAGCCGCTGTATACGGTCGACCGCAAGACGGGCCGAAAGAACAGCTTCTACCTGATACTCAACCCGTGCTGGCCGGAGGTGCGTGCGCACATCGCGGCCGTAATGGGTGAAATCGTGTCGCGCTATGACGTCGACGGGCTGCACCTGGACTATGTGCGCTACGCCTGGGACGGTACGGCCAACGCGAAACGTGAATATCCGCGTGATCAGCGCACGGTGGCGCTGTATTGGCAGGAAACGGGGCGCAGGCCGGACGACGATCCGGCCGCGTGGGATCATTGGCGGGCCAATCAGCTTACGCGGCTGGTCGTGCAGGTTCGCCAGGTGGTCGATCGATATCGTCCGGGCGCGAGCCTGACGGCCGCGGTGTGGGGCAACCCGGTGCGCGGGTACAACGATTACCTGCAAAACAGCGTCGCGTGGCTGCGCAGCGGGTTGATCGACGCGGCCCTGCCGATGGCCTACACCGATAAGGTCGGGCAACTGCGGGCAGACATCGACGCATATCGGCTGGCGGCGGAGGGCGCTCTCGTCGTGCCCGGGTTGGGGGTGTACAAGCACGAGACACACGAACAACTCGCTGATCAGTTGCAGCAGTGCGAGTTCTGGGGCGGTGACGTGGGGTTGTTCTCGTACGAATCGCTGTTCCCGGTGGCCGGCGATCGACGGCGGGCGGCTGCGGCGCGGGATCAGGCCCAGCGGCTACGGCTGATGCGGCGGCAAGTGGTGGAGCAGTTCCTGCGGCAGTAGGGGGGCGTCGCCAAGCGTATGGCACGGACGAATTCGCCCTTGGCGAACCTGCCTATGGCACCCGGGGCGGGGCACTTGGCGTTGAGGGAACGCCCCCAAGGGGACTCGAACCCCTGTCGCTGGCGTGAAAAGCCAGTGTCCTAGGCCTCTAGACGATGGGGGCCGTCTACACAGACAGATCAGTCATAGTAAAGATCCGGGCGGGGTTCTGCAAGACTGGCCCCGGCGTGTGGCCCCGTGAGCGCGAATCTATTTGACCGGCGGTTTGCGGGCCGGCCGACGGCGGGACAGGGCCCACTGGCCGGCGCCGTGGGCCAGCACCATGCCCAGTCCACCCAGAATCGCCAGGTTTTTCATGAACTGGATCATCTGGACGTGCTGCTGGTCGGCCGGGTAGGTCCAGAAATCGTGGAATATGAACGTGGTCGGGATCAGGAAGGCGATTAGCGCGAGCGCACCCAATCGCGGCTTGAAGCCGAGGATCAGTGACAATCCGCCCAGCGCCTCAGCGACGATCGCCAGCGGCAGCAGCGTCTGAGGCGCGGGAAGCCCCTGGGAGGACATATAGGCGATGGTGCCCGACCAGCCGGTGATCTTGCCGTAGGCTGAATTAATGAAGATGGCGGCCAACAGCAGGCGGGCGAGCAGCGCGGTCACGTTTTGTGCGTTTTTGACCATGTGATGACTCGGTATGTGGTTTCGTCGGCACCGTTTAGCACAAAGCGAACTGGTCTGATTCTAGTCATGTGCTCGCGGATCGACAGTGGGGGCCGCCGGCGGGAGGGTGATCGGACGTGCCGGCTGGTTAGTTTCGATGCTGTTTTACAGCGGGATCGGCGGTGGATAATGTCTGTTGGCGGGCCGGCGTGTGGTGCGACGGCCGGCGAATGACGCGTCCAGGCTCGGGGGAGGTGGGTTTTGAACAATGCGGATGGCTGGCCTGATCGGCGGGATGAGCTGGGAATCGACGCGTGAGTATTACCGGATCATCAACGAGCGCGTGGCCGAGCGGCTCGGCGGGCTGCACTCGGCCCGCTGTGTGCTCTGGTCGTTCGATTTTGAGGAGATCGAGGCGCTTCAACATTGCGGCGACTGGGCCGGCGCGACGGCCCGAATGGTCGACGCCGCCCAGGCCCTGGAGCGGGCCGGGGCTGATTTTCTGGTGATCTGCACCAACACGATGCACAAGATGGCGGCTGACGTGGAGCAGGCCGGCAAGTTGCCGCTGCTGCATATCGCGGACGCGACGGCGGAACGCATCCGGGCATGTGGATTGTCGAAGGTCGGCCTGCTCGCGACACGCTTCACGATGGAGGAGGAGTTCTATCGTGGGCGGCTGGCGGAACGGCACGGGCTGGACGTGGTGATCCCGGACGCGGCGGATCGGCAGCGCGTGCACGACGTGATCTACAACGAGTTGTGCCGGGGAAAGGTGGGGGAGGAATCGCGCCAGCAGTATCGGACCATAATCGGCAAGCTCGTGGAGCAGGGTTGTGATGGGGTGATCCTGGGTTGTACGGAGATCGGGTTGCTCGTGCAGGCTGATGACAGCCCGGTGCCGCTGTTTGACACGGCCATTATTCATGCCGAGGCGGCGGCGGACTTTGCGCTGGGCGGGTAGGAAAGGCGGGAAGATGAGGGTGGTGAGCGCGGCGGGGAGGTCAGTGGTTCAGCATGTGGTTTAGGAGAGCGTCGATCGGGATGGTGGCGAACGTGGTGGCCGAGTCGGACATGGCGTAGGGCAGGATGAGCTGGTCGGCGTGGATCAGTGCGCCGCACGTATAGACCACGTTGGGCACGTAGCCCTCGCGTTCCGTTTTGTTGGGGATCAGGAGCGGCTCGGATGTTTGCGCTATCACCTCGCCGGGATCGTCGCGGTCGAGCAGCATGGCGCCGATGCAGTATTGTCGCATCGGCCCGACGCCGTGGGTCAGCAGCAGCCAGCCCGCTTCCGTTTCGATTGGTGAGCCGCAGTTCCCGATCTGCACGAATTCCCACGGAAAAGTTGGTACCTGGAGCAACTTGCCCTCGTTCCAGAAACTGATGTTGCTGGACCACATCAGGTAAAGATTCTCGCCGTCGATGCGCGAGACCATCATGTATAGATCGTCGATCTTCCGCGGGAATAGTGCGGCGCCCTTGTTCTGGGCATAGCAGCCGTTGAGCGTGGTGATGCGGAATCGGTGGAAGTCGGTGGTTTCGAGCAATTGCGGCAGGATGTCGTAGCCGTTGTAGGCGGTGTAGGTTCCGTAGTAGGTGGCCGCGCCGGTGTCGTCGACGAAGCGCACGAAGCGGGCGTCCTCGATGCCGCGACTTTCGTTTTCCGTTACTGGGTAGATGACGACTTCGGACACGTCGCAATCGTCCGGGAAGGTCAGGTGATAGTTGGAACGTGCCAGCCAGCGCATGTGTTCGCCGGTGTATTGCACGGCGGCCGGATCAAACCCGTCTGTCGGAGCCTGATCGATGGTGCTGGTCAGTTCGGTGTATTTGAACTCGTCGTCGAGCCGGTCCAGCACGACCTGGGCGAAGTCGCTGTACGCGCCCATCTCGATGAGCTTGAGAAAGAACGTATGCTTGTGATACGTGCGGTCGCGGACCTTGCGGGCGGCTTCGACGTAGCGGCTGACGGGGTGCAGCTTGATGGTGCCCTCGGGCGTGACCAGGCCGGTGCGAAAGGCAACCGACGAAACGTGCCCATCCCCGGTGGCGCGCAGGCTCATAATGAAACGCAGGGTGCCGGCGGAGAGCCCGCTCTGGTCGGGGTGGGGGACGATCGACGGGTTAAACAGGGCGGCTCCCTCGATCGCGTACTCCATGGTGAGATAGGATCCGATAAGCAGGCGGCGTTCGATGCTCAGGTCGGCGGGGTCGTCGATCAGGGGGGCGGCCAACTCGGTGAAATGCTCTTCAAAGGAACCCTCCAGGTCGCGGTGCCGCTGACTGAAATCTCGCAGCACTTCGCTGAGTAACCGCGTTACCTCTGGCTCCTTGAGCAGGGCCACCCGGTCGATAACTGATCGGATGCGGTGCTCACCACCGACGGCAAAGGGTCGGACGATCACACGCCGATCGTCAGATAGCAGCAGTTCCCGTTGGCGGTTCATAGTCAGGGAGGTGGTCGGCATGAATGAGCGCCTTCGCAGTTGGTCCGGGGTGGCGCCACGGCGCCAGAAACGCACATATATTAAGTAGACGGCTACCTTTGGGGGGGAGTTCAGTTGAGAATATCGGCGGCGGTTTGAGGCCCCGTAATATCGGCCCCGGCACGGGATGGGCTGTCTGCGAGGCTGGTGGAGATTCCGTTGGCCGCTGACGGAGGACTGCGAATGGAGTCGGGCATGGCTGCGATGCGTCTGTTGCTGGTGTTGTTGCCGTTGGTGTGTGTTGGCGCCGGCTGTGCGTCGCGGGTGAGCTTTCCGGGCCCGATATCGGTGCAGCCGGAGGCTGGCGAGACCGTGTACACCTACGACGTCGACGGTAACGGCGGGGCGGACTACTGGCAGTACGCCGGCGCCGATGGGCGGAAAGCAGCGGTGGCGTTTCCCGTGGCCGATGGCGTGCCTGGTCCGCGTGTTACGCTCGGTGAGTGTGGGCCGGACGATTGCCCGCAAGTGATTATCGCCCTCGACGGCGTGCCGTTCCGGGTGGTTCAGGACATGTATGCGGACGGGTATTTTCGCTTGTTCTATCCGCCGGCGCGGGTGATCTGCTGCTTCCCGGGTATGACCGACCTGGCGCTTTCCCGACTGTTCCACGCCGGCCGCTGTCGGGCGTACCAGGCACCGTATTTTGATCGGCAGCGGGGCCGGCTGGTCGGCGGGAACGATGCCTACCTGAAAGCGACCAATTCACCCTGGGTGTCGCAGGTCGACTATCGCTGCTCGTTTCTCTGGGACATATTGGTGTATCTCAACCCACGGGTGGTGTTTGAGCATGAGTTGAAGGGGATGTTTGCGAAGTTTCGCTCGGCCGGTGCGGAACGCGTGGCCGGCTATTCGGTTGGCACTGCGGGATTGGGCACGCGCGGCGCCCGGCCGGCGATTGAGAAATATCTGCGGCGGGTTGATGAGCTCTGCGAGCGGCTGGTGCACCTGCATCGCGGCAACGTGTGTATCACCGTGACCGCGGACCATGGGCACAACCTGGTCGAGAATCGCAACCTGCCGCTGAAGGAGATGCTGGCCGCGGGCGGTTATCGGCTGCGTGACGTGTTGCGCGGGCCGCAGGACGTGGTCGCGGTGGCTTACGGTTTGGTTACGTATATCGAGTTGTATACGCCGGACGCGATGGGCGTGTCGCGCTGTCTACTCGAATACGACGACGTCGAGTTGGCGCTGTACCCGGAGCCGGGGGCGGTGGTGGTGCGGTCGCGTGACGGCTGCGCACGCGTGCGTAAGCTGCCGGGCGGGTATGTCTATGAGGTCGAGCGGGGTGATCCGTTGAAGTTGTTGCCGATAATCGCGGAGTTGCGGGCGGCGGGCGCTGTCAGCGACGGAGGCGTGATCGCGGCCGACGCGCTGTTTGAGGCGACGGTTCTCCACGAATATCCGGATTCACTGGCGCGGGTGTGGGAGGCGTTTCACGAGTTGGTTGAGCACCCGCCGGACTTGGTGGTGAATCTGCGTGACGGGGCTTGTTACGGGTCACGGTTCTTCCATTTCATGATTCGGCGGATGGACAGCACGCATGGATCGTTGAACCGGATCAACTCGACGGCGTTTGCGCTGACGATGCGTGGCGAGCTGCCGCCGGTAATGCGATCGGCCGAACTGCTGCCGGCGCTGGAGCGGCTGGGCGAGCAGGCGGCGGTGCTGAATGATCAGGCGGGTGCGTGCGCCGCGGCGCCGCCTGAGGCGGCCTCGCGTTGACAGGCGGCGGTGTCGCCCGGACGATGCGGCCGCAATGATGGCGATGTCCAACTCCAACTTTGTTGATACGAGCCCGCCCGGGGCGGGCCGCCGCGATGCGCTAACGCTCGTATCGCTGGCGGCGGTGACGTGGGGTTTCAAGCTCGTGGGGCGAACGCGGATGCTCACTGAGGCCTGGCGCGCCGACGGTCAGCCGACGGTTTTCGTCCAGGTGCCGTCGTTGCGGACGGCGGTTGAGCGCGTGCTGCGTCCGTTGCGCCTGGTTCAGTCGGCGGCGCCGGTGCCGATCGTGCGTCCGTGGCCGATTCGGCCAGCCCGGCTCTGGTCGCGACTCGGGGCCGATGGTGTGCGGCGGGCAGTTCGGCCGCGGGCGCGGGCTTTGCGTCAGCAACTCGCCCGGCTGATCGATTTTGATCGGGCGGTGGCGCTGGTTGTGTCACCGGTGTGGACGCCCTGGCTGGACGAGTTGCCGTTTGCGACGGTGGTTTATGATTGCATCGACGAGCTGGCGGTGCACGTAACTCGGCCGGACCTGGCCGGAATGTATCGGCAGTGGGAGGATGAGTTGCTGGAGCGGGCTGATGGCGCTGCGGTCGTGGCCGAGGGGTTGGGTGCGGATTTGCGGCAGCGGCGGGCGAGCTTGCCCGTGCGTGTGATTCGCAATGGCGTGGACGCGGGGCGTTTTCGCGAGCTGGCCGGGCAGTGTCCGCGGCCGGTTGATGTGCCGGCGCGCGGGCGGCCGATCGTTGGGTTCATTGGTGCGTTGTACGAATGGATTGATTGGGAGCTGATAGCGGCGACGGCTGATAGTTGTCCGGAGTGTGATTTTGTTTTCGTCGGGCCGCACGATGGGCGCGGCGACGTGGAGCGACTGACGCGCCGTCCGAACGTAACCATGCTCGGCCCGCGGGCATATGAGCAGGTGCCGGCGTACGTGGCGGCGTTTGACGTCTGCTGGGTGCCGTTTAAACAGAACGACGTCGCGGCCGCGGCGAACCCGGTAAAGATCTACGAGTATCTGGCGTTGGGCCGGCCGGTGGTAACGACGCCGGTGGCAGACGTGGATTCGTTCGGATCACTGATCGCCGTGGCGCGCAGCGCGGAAGAGATGGCGTCGGCCTTGCGCGGTGCTCTTATGGCACCGACCGATCTCGCCGCCGATCGCGTGCGTTTCGCCGAAGAAAACACCTGGGCGAGCCGGTCGCGGGAATATGTTGAATTTGTGGGCAGTCTGGTTCCCGGCGGGGGATCTGCATAAGAATCATACCCGCGGGGGGGGGTATTATGGCGTGATTTTGGGTGTGCCACCTTGTAAGCGTGCCTGGCCGCTCTTGACGCGCTCGGCCAGTTCGCGGCACTCGGCCAGCAGCGCGTCGAGCATCTCATCTTCGGCGACGGTTTGTTTTTGCTCGCCCTGGACGTAGATGATGCCGCGGCCCTTGCCGGCGAAGATAGCGACGTCGGCGCCCTCGCATTCGCCCGGCCCGTTCACCACGCAACCCATTACCGCGACCTTCATCGGCACGTCGATTTCGGCGAGTTTATGGCGCACGGCCGTCACGAGCTTGAACAGGTCGACCTGAATGCGGCCGCAGGTTGGGCAGGCGATCAGCTCGGGCTCGGTGCGCTGGCGCAGGCCGAGCGTGCACAGCAGCTCTTTGCCGTCGTCGACCTCGTAAATCGGGTCGGCCGCGTAGCTGATGCGGATCGTGTCGCCGATGCCCATGGCGAGCAATGTGCCGAGCGCGGTGATGGAACGGATGCGTCCGGTTTCGGGCGGACCGGCATGGGTAACGCCCAGGTGCAGCGGATAGTCGTAGCGCTCGCTGATGGCGCGATAGACGTCGATCACGAGCCGGGCGTCGATGCTCTTGGCGCTGATGACGACGTCGTGGAAATCGTTCTCATCGAAGATGCGCAGGTAGGCGTCGAGCTTTTCGAGCATGAGGCGGATCAGCGTGGCGTTGTGGTCGCGCTCCATGTCCTGTTTCTCGGCTGAGCGCAGCGATTTGTTGCGCCGTTCGACGATGCTGCCCTCGTTGACGCCGACGCGGATGGGCACGCCGCGCTCGCGGCAGGCGGCGATGACGCGATCGACCTTGGCGCGGTCCTGTATGTTGCCGGGGTTGAGGCGGATTTTGTGCACGCCGGCCTCGATCGCTTCGAGCGCCCGTTCGAAGTGGAAATGCACGTCGGCGATAATGGGGACGGGGCTGGCGGCGATGATGTGTAGCAGGGCGGCGGTGTCGCGTTGTTCGGGGACGGCGACGCGTACTAGGTCGGCGCCGGCCTGGGCCAGACGCTGCACCTCGGCGATGCACTTGTCGATGTCGTACGTGTGCCCCGACGTCATGGTTTGCAGCGCGACCGGCGCGTCGCCGCCAATCTTCACGCCGCCGACATCTACCTGACGCGTCTGTCTGCGCTGGATCATGAACCGCTCCTGAAGCAACGGCGGCCCGGTCGCCAAATCGACGAACATGGCCAAACGCATTTGCTGGGAGGATTTTAGCCCGGCGGCGCCCGTGTGACGAACGACCTCGAAGAAGCCGGGGGTGACGTGAGCCTATCTATGCTACTGCGCGAGGTGGGTTGGCCGTCTCGGCCGACTTGCTGACCGTACTCAGGATGGGGTTGGCGGGCGAGACGCCCGCCCCACTTGGTCTGCGGATGATGGCCCAATCGCGGTTCAGGTCGGCTCAGCGCGGTAGCGGAACACGCCATCGAATAGCTTGCCGCCGACGCGGGCGGCCACGCGTTCGTCCTTCAACATCGCGCTGTTGATCGCCGGACAGGTGAAATCGGCAGTCCAATTGCTCTCCACACTGCGGCCCATGCCGTGCAACCACACCAGGTCGGCCGACGCCGTAGCTCTTACAAAATCCGCATCGAGCCGGGATAGATCGATCAGCGGCGTGGTACAGCCGGTGGCCCGAGCCTCCAGCCGACCTTCATGCAGCGCTACCCGCAGCGGCCCGTCGAGTTTCCCCGCCCGCGCCAACACATCTTCCAGATTCTCGGCCGTGATGTCATTCAGCGCGACGTCGGTATTGGCGGCCAGCGTAATCCGGCTGCCCTGCTGCAA
>CAXXTC010000027.1:0-118426 GCA_963666925.2 Phycisphaerae bacterium
AGCGCGTTCTTCACCAACCCCGCCGGCCCGCTCGACTCGCTGCGCACCTACCACACCTACTTCGACCGTGCCGGCGCCCACGGCCTCCACAACCACCCCTGGCACTACTACCTCCACCAGTTGCTCTACTGGCATCCCGCACCGGGACCCTGGTGGAGTGAAGCTCTCATCCTCTTCCTCGGCCTTGTCGGCCTGCTCGCCGCCCTCAAGCCGCGCCTCGTCCCCGGTGTCCACCCGCGCCTGCTGCGCTTCCTCGCGCTCTACACACTACTACTGATCGTGATCTACTCCGCGATCCCCTACAAAACCCCCTGGTGCCTGCTCAGCTTTCTCGACGGCCTGATCCTGCTCGCCGGCGTGGGCACCGTCGCGCTGCTGCACCTGCTGCGCCACCGCGCACTCCAGGTTGTCGTCGGCTTGGCCCTGCTCATCGCCGCCGCCCAGCTCGGCCGCCAGGCCTGGGTCGGCTCCACACGCTTCGCCAACCGACGTGCGCAACCCCTACGTCTACGCCCAGCCCGTCGCCGACGTCGCCAACCTGACCAACCTCATCACGCGTGTCGCCGCCGCCGAGCCCGCCGACCACCCGCCGCTGATCAAGGTCATCACGAACAACGAATGGCCGCTGCCCTGGTATCTCCGCGGGTTCGACCGCGTTGGCTATTGGCCCGCCGTCCCCGCCGTCCCCGATGCCGACGTCGCCATCGTCAGCACCTCGTTCCGCGACGATTTCGAACGGCAACGCACCGGCACCTACCAGGTCAGCTACTTCGGCCTGCGCCGCGACGAGGTCGTGCTACTCTACGTCCGCCAGCAGCTCTGGGACCGTTTCATCGCCACCCAGCGCACCGCCACGCAACGAGTCGGCCATGAATGAACCCCATAGCGACGGCCTGCTCCAGCCCGCCGACGATTCCGCGGCCAGGCTGCACTCCTGCACGCACGACGCCATGGGCTGCACCTTCGGCCTGCTGCTCGACCACGCCGACGCCACCTACGCCCGCCAGGCCGCCCGGGCCGCGTTCGACGAAATAGATCGGCTCGAATGCGAGCTGAGCCGGTTTATCCCCACCAGCGACGTCGCCCGCCTCAACGCCGCCCCACCAGATACGCCGATCCACGTCAGCCCTGACACAATAGCCTGCCTGCAACTCGCCGCCGCCCTGCACCACGACACTAACGGCGCGTTCGATGTCACCTATCGCCGCCCCACAACACCACACACCGAACCCGCGCTACTGCTCGACCCGTCCACCCACGCCGTCGGCCGGCGCCACGCCGACGTCACCATCGACCTCGGCGGCATCGGCAAGGGCTACTCCCTCGATTGCGCCATCGAAGTGCTGCACGAATGGCAAATCCCCCGCGGCCTGGCCCACAGCGGCCAGAGCACGCTGCGCGCTTGGCCAACCACACACAACTGGCGCATCGCCCCTCCGCGCACCCGCCAACCCGAACCACACCATCGCCACCGTCGCTCTGGGTGGCCGCTCCCTCAGTGGCTCCGGCCAGGTTCTCCACGGCCGCCACATCATCGACCCGCGCACCGGCCAACCACCGCCCGCCGACCCGCGCCGCCTGGACGCTTGCCCCCACCGCCGCCCGCGCCGACGCCCTCTCCACCGCCTGCATGTGCCTGTCTGCGGGCGAGATCGCCGACCTCTGTCAGCGCTCCAGCGACGTCTCCGTTATACTGCTGCGCCGCGAGGCCCAGCGCGACCAGCTCCGCTGCGTGGGCGCCCCCTGCGACCTGACGCCCGCGTAGCAAACCCGATTAGCGCTGCGACCCGGAATGGAGCGCCAACATGCCCAAGAGTAATCGTTCGCACCGGCTCACCCGTCGCCAGTTCGTCGGCCGCGCCGCTCAGACCGTGGCCGCCTTTTACATCATCCCGCGCCACGTGCTCGGCGGCCCCGGCTACACGCCGCCCAGCGAGGTCATCACTCGCGCCGTCATCGGCACCGGCGGCATGGGACTGGCCGGCCACGTCACCGAGAATCGTCCCGACGCACCGCCGGTCACGCTCGCCGTCTGCGATGTCGACGAAAACCACCTCGCCGCCGGACTCAAGAAAGCCGGCCCGGGCTGCCAAGGCTACCACGACTTCCGCCGCGTGCTCGAACGCTCGGACATCGACACCGTCCACATCGCCACCCCGCCCCACTGGCACGCCCTGATCGCAGCAGCAGCCGCTCAGGCCGGCAAGGACATCCTCGGCGAAAAACCCTTCACACGCACCATCGCCGAGGGCCGCATCCTCGCCGACACCATCGCCCGCTATGGCCGCATCTATCAGGTCAACACCCATGGCCGCTTCGGCAACTATTACGGCTACGGCGCCAGCCGCCGACTGCGCAAACTCGTCGCCAGCGGCCTGCTCGGCACGCCACTGACCGCCCGCGTCGGCCCGCCACAGGGGTTCAACTGGAAAGTCAAAATGTGGACCGGCCGCACCGACCTGGTCGCCGAGCCCGTCCCCAACGCTCTCGACTACAACTTCTGGCTCGGGCCCGCACCACTCAAACCCTATCACCCCCACCGCGTGCACAGCAGTTTCCGCGGCTACTGGGACTACGACGGCGGCGGCCTCTCCGACATGGGTCAGCACTACCTCGACCCGCTCCAGTACATCCTCGGCAAGGACGACTCCACCCCCACCGAAATCGAGGCCGACGCACCCTGGCCAACCCACCCCGACGCCGTCGGCATGTGGGGCCAGATCCGCCTCACCTACGCCGACGGCACCCGCCTCATACTCGACAGCGGCGAGTGGGGCCCACCACCGCCCGCCGACGCACCGCTGCTCGAAGGGCCGCTCGGCAAGGTCTACGCCAACTACCGCACCGATCCGCCTGGCCTCTTCGACCAGCTCGACAAATACCCCAACCCCAAACCGCTGATCGACTTCGACACCGCCGTCCGCACCCGCCAACAGTCCGGCGGCAACCCCGCGGTCGCCCACCGTTCCTGCACACTCGTCAACCTCGCCAACATCGCCATCCGCACCGGACGCAAACTGCGCTACGACCCGCAGCTCGAACGCTTCCACAACGACGAGGCCGCCAATCGACTCATCAACCAGCCCATGCGCAGCCCGTGGCATCTGTAGGAGGTCCCGCCATGAGCGCCACCCACAACACGCTCCGCTACGCCGCTATTCTCATCCCGCTCATCTGGGCCTGCGCAACCCACGCAGAAGCCCAGGATGCAACCACCGCCGATCTGTCCGCCCTACTGAGCGAACTGCCCGCGAACAAACCCGACGACGTCCGCCCACGTCTGCTCGCCCTCGCGCCAGACGATATCCGCAACCTATGCGCCCAGCTCCACGCCCCCGGCGCAGGCGGCGACACACAGGCACGCTACGCCCTTAACGGCCTCGCCTTCGCCGTCACCGCCCCCGGCGCCGGCCCGGCCCGCGCCCGCTTCACCGAAACACTCACCAACATCCTCCTCGGCGACGACCCCGGACCCGATCCGCAATTCCTCGTCGCCCAGCTCAGCCTGGCCGGCAACACCTCCGCAACCGCCGCCCTGGCCAGGCTCCTGCACAATGAACATCTCTGTCAGCCCGCAATCCGCGCCCTGCTCAGTAGCGGCAACACAAAAGCCCCCGAACTGCTGCGTCAGGCCCTGCCCGAACTCGTCGGCCCCAACCGCGTCGCCGCCATCCTCGCCCTGGGCCAACTCAACGACCCACAGGTCGTTCCCCTCGTCGAGCCCTTCCTCACCAGCAACGATATCGACCTGCGCAGCGCCGCCCGCTACGCGATCGCCCGTAGCGGCCAGCCCAACCTCAAGGAAACACTCAAGCAGGCCTGCGACGCGACCGCCGGCTTCGAGCACATGCGCGCCACCGCTGACCTGCTCGTTTACGCCCGGGAACTGACTCATCACCAGCGTGAGGATGAAGCCCGCTGGCTCTACGAGGACCTCCTTTGGGGCCGCCGCAAACCCGACGAACTGCACATCCGCTGCGCCGCCATCAGCGGCCTGGCGCTCGACGTCGGCGTCCGCGTAGCGCTCGACGTGCTCCAGCTTCTAACCGATTCCAATCTAGAACTGCGCGCCACCGCCGAGAACGGCATGGTCGCCATGGCCGGCAACCACGCCACACTTTCCTGTGGCCTCGGCCTGAACCGCACCAACGCCGCCGGCCAAGTCGCCATCCTCCGCGTGCTCGCCCGGCGCGGCGACCGCACCGGCTTCAACATCGCCCGCAGCATGCTCAAAAAGCCGGAGGAGAGCGTCGTGGCCGCCGCCCTGACCGCGCTTGCCACGATCGACGGAACTGCGAGCACCGAGTTCCTCATCGAACGCCTGGCTGACCAGCGCACCGCCGTCAGAAACACCGCCCATCATCTGCTCATCAACGTCCCCGGCCCCGAAACCACCACGAAAATCAACGCCGCCCTCGCCGGCGCCACGCCCGATGTGCAACCCCTGCTGCTCGACATCCTCGCCTCGCGTCCCGCCACCGGTGACACCGCCCCGATCCTGGACGCGACCAAATCCGATGACCAACGCGTGCGCACCGCAGCCGCCCGCGCCCTCGGCGAACTCGCTGGCCCCAAAGCCCTCCCCCGCCTGCTCGACCTGCTGCGCGAAACCACCGCCGAAAATCAACGCCTGCCCATCGAACACGCCTGTGTGACCATCGCCCACCGGGCCCACGCGAGTTCAACTGCCGCCGACCAAGTCGCCAACGCCTGCGAACAGACCGACGATGTGGGCTTGCGCTGCTCACTGCTGCGCATCCTCGGCCAGCTCGGCGGCCCCCGCGCCCTGAACATCGTCAAACAGGATCTGCAATCACCCGACCCGGCCCTCAGCGAGCAGGCCCTGCGCGCCCTCGCTGACTGGCCCGACGCCGGCCCACTGGAACTGGCCTTCTCCATCGCCCGGGCGGTGAGCGACACCAAGCGCCAGGTGCTGGCGCTGCGCGCCGCAGTGCGAATGATCAACCTGCTGGACGTCCCCGCCGAAATGAAACTCGATCGCTTCACGGGAGCCTTTAATCTCGCCCACCGCGATGAGGAGCGCAAGCTCATCCTCGCCCGCGTCGGCGACGTGATCAACGTCGCCAGCTTAGACTGGCTCTATCCCCACCTGGACGCGCCCAACCTGCGCGCCGAGGCCGCCGCCGCCACGCTCAACGTCGCCCGCCACCTCCTGCCCAACCACGCCACCCAGGTCCGCGTCGCCCTCGACGCCATCCTCCTCCACGAAAACCTGCCCGAGCAGCTCCGCACACAAGCCAGCGAACTCATCGCCGAAGCGCAGCGTTTCGCCGGATACATCAGCGAGTGGTGGCTCGCCGGACCATACACCCGACCCGGAGTTCCCGGCAGCGAACTCATCGACATTCCCTTTCCGCCAGAGCAGGCCGACCCCAACGTAGATTGGCACGAAATAAGCGCCGCCGGCTCACCCGCCTGGGCCGTCCAACTCCACGAGCTCATCCCCGGCGACGACCGCGCCGCCTACCTCGCCGCACGCATCCACGTCACCCGCGAGCAACCCGCCCTGCTCCAGGTCGGCAGCGATGACGACATCAAAATCTGGCTCAACGGCACCGTCGTCCACCGCAACCCCGTCGCCCGCGGACTCAGCGCCGACAGCGAACGCGATCAGGTCAACGTCACCCTCCAAACCGGCTGGAACGACCTGCTCCTCAAAGTAATCAACCGCGGCGGCGGCTGGGGCGCCGCCGTACGTGTCTGCACCCCCGACGGCCACCCCTTCGACGATCTGCACGCCAACCGCGGCCCCCAGCCCGGCAGCGAGCCGCAACCCCATTAGCCCCGGAGAATCACCATGACCCGCGCATCCGCCGCCACCCTGACGCTCGCCATCACCATCCTGCTCACCACCGGCGCGATCATTTGTCCCGCCGACGACATCACCCCCGCCGAGCGCGACCAGATCCGCCAGGCCCTGCCCGATAAGCCCATCGTCAAGCCGGCCCAGCCGCGGCACCTGCTCGTCTACACCGGCTGCAAGGGCTTCCGCCACGACTCCATTCCCTACGCCACCGCCATGCTCGAGCTGCTCGGCCAGACCACCGGCGCCTTCGACACCACCGTCAGCGCCGAACCGGCCGCCTTCAAACCCGAAAACTTGCACAAGTTCGACGCCATCTGCTTCAACAACACCACCGGCGAACTGTTCGCCGACCAGGAGCTCAAGCAGAGCTTGCTCGACTACGTCCGCGCCGGCGGCGGCATCGTCGGAATCCACGCCGCCACCGATTGCTTCTACCAGTGGCCCGAATTCGGCCAGCTCATGGGCGGCTACTTCGACGGCCACCCCTGGAACGAAAACGTTACCCTCAAGATCGACGACCCCCGTAGTCCCCTCACCGCCATGTTCGCCGACAAAACCTTCCAGGTCGCCGACGAAATCTACCAGTTCAAAGCGCCCTACTCGCGCGACCATCTCCGCATCCTGCTCAGCCTCGACACCGACCAGTGCGACATGTCCAAGGCCAGTATCAAACGCACCGACGGCGACTTCGCCGTAAGTTGGATACAAAACTTCGGCCGCGGCCGCGTCTTCTACTGCTCCCTCGGACACCGCCACGACATCTTCTGGAACCCCACGATCATCAAGCACTACCTGGCCGGCATCCAGTTCGCCCTCGGCGACCGCCGCGCCTGCGCCGTACCCAGCGCACAAATCGCCAGCGATGGCTGGGCCAATCTCTTCAACGGCGAGGATCTCACCGGCTGGATCTGCCCGCCGAATACCTGGACCGTCACCGACGGCGTCCTCACCCGCCAGGGCGGCGGCGACATCTGGACCGAACAGGTTTTCTGCGACTTCATCCTCGAGCTCGATTTCAAGCTCGCCCCCCAGACCAACAGCGGCGTTTTCTTCCGCACCGGCAACATCGACGACTGCGTTCAGACAGGTATCGAGATGCAGGTCCTCGACTCATACGGCAAAGCCGACCCCGGCCCGCACGACTGCGGCGCCATCTACGACTGCGTGGCCCCCAGCACAAACGCCGTCAAACCCGCTGGCGAGTGGAACCACGTCCGCCTCACCTGCCGCAACGCCCACATCGAAGTCGTCCTGAACGACACCCCCATCATCGACATGAACCTCGACGAGTGGATCACCCCCAACCAGAACCCCGACGGCACCAAAAACAAATTCCGCACCGCTTACAAGGACATGCCCCGCTGCGGCCGCATCGGCTTCCAGGACCACGGCAAGCCGGTCTGGTACCGCAACATCCGCATCAAGTGCCTCGGCACCAAACCATAACGCGTCTTTGTGGCACCAGTCTCTAATCCCTTGTGGCACCGGTTTTTCACCGGTGCGTCGCGCCGGCTACGAACCCCAGCGCCACAATTCTCGAAATGGCCCAACGTGCCACTGCTCTTGAGCAGTGCATTTTCAGACATGAGCTCCGATTCAATAACTCATAGTGTATGAGGCCCCTCCGCTGCCGACTACCGCCGAATGCTGCGGATAAACTCCTGCACCTCGGGGATCTCACCCTGATAGACCAGGTACCCGTTGTATGGCTCACGCAGCGTGATCTCGTCACCGACCGGCGTCAGCATCAACCGCTTGACCTCATCGCGATCGTCGCTCTGCCCCAGCGCCCAGCACAGTTTCATGTACGCCGCCTCGGGCAGCATGTTGGCCGCCGGCACAATCCCCAGCTCCATCAGCTCGCGCCCGGTCTCGTACACGTACATCTGCACGTAGCCCCACAACGTTTGCACGGTCATGTACACGTGCACGCCCGCCTCGCACGCCCGCCCCATCGCCTTATACAGCGGCTTGTTCACGTGCCCCAGCCCGGTGCCAGCGATCACCACCCCGCGATAACCCTTCTCGACAATCGCGTCGACCAAATCCGGCCGCATCCCCGGGTAGTAATACAAAATCGTCACGCGATCATCGAACGTCGGCACGATCTTCACTTCGCGATCCTGCCGCCGCCGCTTGTAATCCTGCCGCAAATGCGTAATCCGCTTCGGATCGATCATCGCCAGCGGCACGTCACCGATCGTCCGAAACGTCGACCGATAACTCGAGTGCATCTTACGCACCCGCGTGCCCCGATGCAGCAGGCAATACTCGTCCGACGTCGGACCGAACATGCACACCTGCACCTCGGCAATGTCACCCTCCGCCGCCGCCTTCACCGCGTTAATCAGGTTGATCGCCGCATCCGACGACGGCCGATCGCTCGACCGCTGCGACCCCACCATCACGATCGGGATCGGCGGGTTCTGAATCATGAACGTCAGCACCGCCGCCGTGTGGTGCATCGTGTCCGTCCCGTGCCCGATCACCACGCCATCGTACCCGTCCGCAATCGCCTGACCGATCCGCTCCGCCAGCGTGAGATATTGCTCGCGCGCCATGTTCTCGCTGAACACGCCGAACAGCTTCTCCGTCTCCAAATTGCATATATCCGCCAGCTCCGGCACCGAACCATACAGCTCGCCCGGCGAAAACGCCGGTATCACCGCCCCGGTCCGATAGTCCAGCCGACTCGCAATCGTCCCACCCGTGCCAAACAGCACGATGTTCGGCTTAGCATCGTCACGCGGAAATTCCTTCTCCGGAATCTTGTAGTGCGCTTCGCGCCGCCCGTGCTCGGTGATCTTCGTGATCGTCTCCGCCCCGATACCAACGTTGTAGCCGCTGATCAGCTTGAGCACGATGTGCCGATCGTCAGCCGTCTCCGAACGCGGCAGAATCAGCCCGCGAAAACTGCCACGCGACGACTCGATCTCCACATCGCTCCAAACACCCACGCCGTGACGGTCGAGCACTTCCAGCCCCACGCCGCGATATCCGTGCGAATTATTCCCGTTCTTACTCACGCTTTCGTCTCCACTGGGCTCTTCTCCAGCGGCACGTTCAACTGATCATGCACCAGCCGGGCCACACGCTGACCCGATACCCGCCCCACACAATCACGCTGCATCTGGCCAATCACATACCGGCACATCTTCGCCGGCGTCGCAAAACTGCCCGCGTCCAACTCCGCCAACTTCTGGTCCAGCCGCGCTTTGAGCTCCGCATCATCCAGCGGGGCGATACCCAGCTCCGCCAGCGTCCGCTCAACCCGCTCCGCACCATCCGCCGCTTCATTTTCCGCATCAACCCCGCGCGCCAAATGCGTCAACAAATGCAGCACGCCCTCACGCGCCAGCCGACCCTCCGCAAACGCCCGGAAGACCCCACAAATCTCATCAGTACTCAAACTATCAACAGCCAAGCCCGCCCGCCGCAGCGCCTTCATCCGCTGCACCAGCATGATCGCCACAAACCGCGGCGACAACGGCGACTCCGCCATGATCCGATCAAACAACTCCGCCTGCCGACGCGAAACACACAACGCCCACACCGCTTCCTCGGGCAAACCCGACTCGCGATAGCGCTGCATCCGCCCCCACACCAATTCCGGCAACTCCGCCTCAATCCCATCCAGCCGCGACTGCGTAATCTCCAGCGGCGGCAGATCCGTGTCCGGATACATCCGGTCCGCACCCGGCAACACCCGCTCAAAACCGTTCGTGCCATCCTTCAAGGCCTGGCGCGTATCGCTCGGGATCCCCTCGGTCGCCTCGCGTGCCCGAATGATCACCTCGTTACACGCCGACGCCGTATCCGCCTCGCTACCCCACACCAACACCAGCGCGTCGCCATGACTCGCCCGCAGCTTGCGCCGCAGCGCCGTCCAGATCGGACCCGCCAGCGACTCCGACGGCGCATCCGAATGAACCATGTTCGGAAGCTTCGTTAGACACGCAATTACCCGCACGCGATCCGAAAACTCCTTCGCAAATGTCGTGTGCTCCTGCGTCGGCTCACGCAGAAACGCACCAAAACCCTTCAACAACACGCACCGCACTACCGCCCCCTCACCGAGCGCCTCCCGAATCGGCGCATATTCCGTATCCGCCACCAGTTTCGTCACGTCTTCCGACCGCGCCTCGAAACTCTCCGGCGTCACCCCGCGCTCACGTAATTGATCCCGAATGTGCAACAAACTGCACTGCCGACGGGCTTCGTTATAGATCAGCCGCGGGTTGCGCCAGATCTGCGGCGTACCCTTAATCTCCACCCGCGTACCCCCGCGCACACTCACATTCACATCCTGCCGCCCCGCACCATACCCAGTCCGTACCTGACCAGTGCTCCGCACCAGCAGCCGCAACAACTGCCCCACCGCCGCCGCCTCCTGAGGTGTACGCATGTCAGGCTCGGTCACCGTCTCAATCAGCGGCATCCCCAGCCGATCCGTCAGGTACACCCGCTCGTGACCAACGTCCGATACCTCGCGACAGGCATCCTCCTCGATCGACAACTGGCGAATGCGGATCTTCCGATCGCCAAACGGAATCCACCCATCCACCCCCAGAATCCCCGTCCGCTGAAAACCCGTCGGAATTGATCCATCCAGATACTGCTTGCGGGCAACGTGTAGCTCACCCACGATGTTCAGGTTCAGCAGCAGGCCAATCCCCAGCGCCTTGTCCAGCGCCTCGGGGTTGATCATGAACGGCGGCGTATCGTCAAACTCGTACGTGCACACCGTCGCATGATGAATGCGGTAGTAGATGTTCTTCCGCGTCTTCTTCTCCATCAGCGCCGTGCCGTCATACTCCCCCAACTCCGACAGCGTCGGCCGCATATGCCGGAGAATCTCCGCGTCATACTCGTTGCTGTAACGCCCCGCCGGACAACGACAGAAAAGCTTCCGCTCGGTAAGTAACTGCTGGTGAACTTCGAGCCCGACCTTCAAATCGATGGCGGCGTAGTCCTCCGCAGTCATCTGGTCAAACGGTTTGAACGGCAACGACATATGGGGCCTCTCCTCTTCAACAAGGGGGACCCCACATAATAACGCCCCCCAATCCCCGCAGCAAAACGCCGCCACGCCCCCTGCGATCCCCACCTCTCGATCCTATTTCCCTACCAACCGCCACCACTCTCCTTAACAAACCAGCACGGCGGCGCCTCAAACCCCGGCCAATCACACCCCGTCTGATCTACCGGGTCACGCGGCTCACCCGCACACCCCGCCGGTATGTGCTGACAACACGGATCCTCCCTATTCATCGCCCCCGTATCACGCTCCTGCGACTGCACTGATCCCGGCGTCGGACCAGCCTGACCCGCCTCCGGCACAAAACCGCACGAGTGCCCGCAACCGCCACTACAACTCTGCAACGACTCTCCCGGAGCCGTGCGACCATTCAACCACGGCATCAGCGCCCGCATCCGCCGACCGACCTCCTCGATCGGATGCTCAGCATCCGCCCGCATCGCCTCGTCCAGCCACTTCTGCCCGCTCGCATGCTCTGCCATCCACTGATCCGCAAACTCACCCGACTGCACCTCCGCCAGCACCTGCTTCATCGCCTCCCGCACCGGCGGCCCGATAACTCGCGACCCACGCGTCAGGTCGCCATACTTCGCCGTGTTGCTAATCATCGCCCGCATCCCCCCGATGCCACGCTCGTGAACCAGGTCCGCAATCAGCTTAACCTCGTGCAGACACTCAAAATACGCCACCTCCGGCGAATAGCCGGCCTCCACCAGCGTCTCAAACCCTATCTTGATCAGCGACGTCAAACCACCACACAAAATCGACTGCTCGCTGAACAGATCAGTCTCAGTCTCCTCCCGAAAACTCGTGTCGAGAATACCCGCCCGTCCGCCGCCAATCCCACACGCATACGCCCGCGCCACCGCCAGCGTATCCCCGCTCGGGTCCTGCTGCGCCGCCACCAAACACGGCACCCCACCACCTCGCTCATATTGCTGCCGAACCATCGGCCCAATCCCCTTCGGCGCCACCAACATCACGTTCGTGTGCACCGCCGGCACAATCTTGCGATAGTGCACCGCAAACCCATGAGCAAAGCCAATGTACGCACCACGCTTCAGATTCGGTCCGATATCCTGCGCGAAAACCTCCGGCTGCACTTCGTCAGGCACCAGCAACATGATCACGCCACTCTCGCGAACCACGTCGCCAATCTCCCCCGCCCGCAACCCACATTGCTCAACGGCCGGAAAAGATCTGCTCCCACGCCGCAGCCCCACAACCACGTCGAACCCCCCATCACGGAGATTCAACGCCTGGGCCCGACCCTGAGAGCCAAAACCAATCACCGCAATCCGCTTGCCCCGCAACACATCCATCTGCACATCGTGTTCCCGTAGAGCGTTCACGTCCTACCTCGCTAATCTGAAAAAACGCGGCCCGCGGCCTCTACGCCGCCAACACCACGCGAAGCTCCAATTATCCAGCCCCCATACCGGAGTATCAAAACCCTTCCAACCCGCGCCAAAACCAATCTGCGCAGATCTGAGAGTTCATCGGCCCCGCGCAAGGTTTGCATCAATACCCCCACAACGCCTCCGAAACCGCTCCCCCCACGATCAGGACCGGTAATCAATCATTCAAACCCAAAACGGGCTCAGCCATTAGAGCATTTTAGACAAACTCGTAGCGTCTGAACTCTAAGCGTCCTGAAGAATGCGGCAAGGAGGCCGGTACGAGTAAGCCGGGCTTGCTCTAGTGCCATAAAGGATCGAGCGCCAGCAGGCACCGCAACGTGTTACCTCTGTCCCAGGTCCATAAACGCGCCGGGGAAGAGGAAATCGTGGATATTAGCGTTTGTAGAACGGCAGAGGGATGATTTTTGCCGGCGCCCGGTTGCCGCGAATGTCGATTTCGAACTGTTGTCCGTCAGCGACGAGGCTGGCCTGTAGCAGCCCCATAGCGATGTTCTTGCCGAGGGTTGGGCTCTGGGTGCCGCTGGTGACGGTGCCGACGTTTTCACCCTGGTGAACGATCGTGGCACCTGGGCGGGCGATGCGTTTGCCTTCGAGCTCGAACCCGGCGATTTTACGTTGGGGGCCGGCGTCTTTGATCTTCTGCAAGACGGGCTGGCCGATGAAGTCCTTGGTGAGGTCGACGGCCCATTCCTGGCCGGCGGTGATGGAGTCCCAATCTTCGGAGAGCTCGTGTCCGTAGAGGGGCATGCCGGCTTCGAGGCGGAGTGTGTCGCGGCAGCCGAGGCCAGCGGGGTGAATCGGTCGGCCGAGGCTGGCGGATTGGGTGATGAGCATATTCATGGCGGTTTCGGCAAGGTTGGCGGGCAGAATAATCTCGAAGCCGTCCTCGCCGGTGTAGCCGCTACGGGCGATGAAGTAGCTCGCGCCCATGACGTTTCCGGTGGTGAAGCGATAGCGTTTTACATCGTCGATGGGGATGGGCAGGAGCTGTGTTAGGGTGTCGAAGATCTCGGGCCCCTGGATGGCAACCATGGCGGTTTCAAAGGTGTGGTCGATGATCTCGACGTTGTAGCCGGCGCGCTGCTGCTCCCACCATTCCAGTAGTTTCTCGCGGTTAGAGGCGTTACAGACGACGAGGAAGTGGTCTTCGGCCTTGGAGACGATGACGTCGTCGAGGATGCCGCCGTCGTCCCGACACATGTGACTGTAGCGGCACATGCCGGGTTTGGCCTTGCCTAGGTTGCGAGTATTGAGGCGTTCGAGCAGCTTTTCGGCGTCGGATCCGCGGAACTCGATGCGGCCCATGTGTGAGACATCGAAGATGGTGCCGTGCTGGCGGGTGAAGTTATGCTCGTCGACGATGCTGGTGTACATGACGGGCATTTCCCAGCCGGCGAAATCGACGAGGCGGGCGTTGTTCTCGCGATGGAAATTATTCAGCGGCGTTTGCAGCATGGCGTGTACCTGGAATCCTGCTCGATTGGAGCTCGAAACCCGCGCCGAATCGGGGAGACGAAGCAGCCCGGGACGACGCTTGACTCAAGAATTCCGCATCATACCGGATTGTCACCCGTTCCGGAATCGTCGTCGTCCGGCTCGCCCAGCAGGGAACCGTAGAAACGGGCCTCAGCAGTGGTTGCACAGACGTTCACCTGGCGCAGCTCGGCCTTGAGGGCGTAGAGCGGGTGCATGGAACGGACGAGCCAGGCGCGGATCTGGACGGGCTGGCCGATCAGTACGGGTTTGCGGAAGCGCAGGTTGAGTCGACCGGTGTAGCCCTGGATGCCGCGCGAGAAGAGGCAGTGGGTCATGGCGGCATCGAGCAGGGTGGCGATGACGCCGCCGTGCAGTCGATCAGGGTAACCCTGGTAGATCGGGTGGCAGTCAAATGTGGCGACGAGGCTGTCATCGGGCTGCACGGTGAATGAGAGGCCGAGGCCACCCTGGCCTTTGGGGCGGCAGGCGATGCAGGCCGGATGACAGGCTGCTTGGGTTGCTCGCGGATCAATGGCAGCCATGTGTACCGTCTTGAGAGCAGGAGTTGTCGCGAGCCTGGAGGGTGCCCTCGAGGTAGGCCTGGACGGCAATTCGCGGGTCGCTGTCACTGACGCCGGCGACGACCTCGATGCCGTGCTGGGCAAAGAGCTGTTGGGCGCGGGTGCCGATGCCGCCGGCGAGGATGACGTTGGCGTGCTGCTGGGCGAGCCAGGCGGGCAACACACCGGGCTCGTGCGCGGGCGGGATAAGGGTTTGCGTGTTGGTGATCTGGCCGTTGTCGTCGGCGTCGTAGATGTTGAACTGTGAGGCGTGGCCGAAGTGGGCCGACACCTGTTCGCCTTCACAAGGTACTGCGATACGTTTCACTGGGTTTACTCCTGGTGCGCTGGCACCGTAGGGGTTGTGGTCTGGTCGGGTTGTTCGGCCAGGTGTTGCTGAACGCGGAGCCATATTTCGCGGACCGCGTCGGCGGCCAGTCCTGGGTCGGCCTCGATCAATGTCTGCCCGTTTATCTGGGCGGCAATGATGCCGCGGTAGTCCGGTATTCTACCGACGCTGGGAATGTTCAGGTCGGCGGCGCGAGCTTCGATACGCTCGGTCAGTTCGGTGTCGATGTCGAAGCGGTTCACGCACAGGATTATTGGTACGGATAAGTGGCGGGCGAGTTCGGCGACGCGGACAAAGTCGTGCAGGCCGGCGATGCTGGGCTCGGCCACGGCCAAGGCGAGGCTGGCTCCGCGGATTGTGGCGCTGGTCGAGCAGCCGATGCTGGGCACGCCGTCGCTGAGGAGCAGCTTGTGGCCGGCGTTTGCGGCGCTGGTTCGGGCTTCGGTTCGGAGCAGACTGACGAGCTTGCCGGAGTTTCCGCGGCCGGGCTTGAGGCGGGCGTGGATGAGCGGGCCGAAACGGGTGGTCGAGCGGTACCACGTGCCGTCGGTGGCCGGCCACATTTCGATGGCCTGGGTGGGGCAAATGTGGGCGCAGAGGCCGCAGCCCTCGCAGGCGTTGGCGTTGATTGCGACGGTTGATTCGGCAAAGCGGTTGGGGGGGCCGCCGGTGATGATGGCGTCGAAGCGGCACAACTCAGCACAGCGACCGCAGCCGAGGCACTGGTCCCAGTGCAGGCGGGCGACTTTGCCGCCAACGAATTCGTTGGTTTCGTGCTGTTCGGGCTGGAGCAGAAGGTGCAGGTCGGGCGTTTCGACGTCGCAGTCGATCAGGAAGGCGTCCTGGGCGAGTGCGGCGCAGGCGGCGGCGAGCGTCGTTTTGCCGGTGCCGCCTTTGCCACTGATGATGGTCAGCTCGCGCACGATGTCACCCGTTGTTCGATGCGCTCGGCCAGCGACCGGAGCAGGTCCTGATACTCAGCCGCGACCGACCAAAGCGGCTGGCCACGGTCCTGGGACTGGGCGATGCGCCGGTCGTCGGGGATTTCGGCATAGATTTCGATGCCGTGCTGATCGGCGAATTCGTGGATGCGCCGATCCCCCAAGCCCATGCGGCTTAAGACTATGCCCGTCGGGAGGCCGAGTTCGGTGAGGGCTTCGTGGGCGAGTTGCAGGCCGTACAGGCCAAAGGGGGTTGGCTCGGCCACGAGGCAGATGAAATCGGCGCCGCGGACGGTTTCCACTACGGAACAACTCGTGCCGGGTGGGGCATCGAGCACGTTGATCCGGGCGGGGTCAATCAGATGCTTAAGTGCGAAGATCAGCGGCTGGGCGCGCGTCTGGCCGACGTCGAGCAGGCCGTATGTGAGCGGAGCCGGTCCGCTGGTGGCGTGAATGATCTGACCGATGTTGAGGGGTGTTTCGCTGATGGCGTCCTGCGGGCAGAGTTCGACACAGGCGCCGCAGGCGTGGCAGAGATCCTCGGATACCTCCATGCGGTCTTTGGTGCAGAGGATAGCATTGTATTCGCAGATGCGGGCGCACATGCCGCAGTGATTGCAGAGTTGCGTGTCGATCTCGGGCATGGGCACCGGCACAGGGACGGTGCGGCTGACCTGGTGGGGCAGGAACAGGTGGCAGTTGGGCTCTGCGACGTCGCAGTCGAGTAGCTGGACGGGGCGACCGAGGTTAACCCAGGCCTGAGTAAGGCCAACAGAGAGGGTGGTCTGGCCGGCTCCGCCTTTGCCGCTGACGACAGCGATGATCAAGCCAAGTGCTCACTTCCTGCCGACGGCGCGGAGCCTGTCGGCGTCTTTGGTCAGGTTTGTCAGAGTTCCGCGACGGCCTGTTGGGCCGGTCCGGAGGCGATGATAGCTCGCACGCCGGCGAGATCGAGTGCATGTTGGGCTTTGGGGCCAAACTCGCCGGCGAGGACGGCCTCGACGTTGTTGTTGACGAGTTCGTTGACGGCGGCCGGACCGGCCGCACCTGAGGCGGCCGCCCCAGGGTTATCGATAGCCTGGTATTTCATGGTTTCGGAATCGACGATCAGGAAAAAGGGGCAGCGGCCGAACTGCGGGCTGACCTCATCGGTGAGCGAAGATCCCAGACAGGCGACGCCGACTTTCACTGCGAACCCCCTTCGTTCTGTTGGCGGGCGTTGAGTTCGGCCCGCAGTTGGGCAACCTCCGCGGTCAGGGCGCGGACCTTGTCGCGGAGTTGGGCGGCCTCAGTGGCGGGCTGGGAGCTGGCGGATTGGTCAAAACGCGCTTGGCCAGCGCGTCCGCCACCCCAGCAGCGACCGCGGCCGCCGCCCATAGGCCGACCGCCGCGACCCACTCCCATCAGCGGGGTTCCATCAGCAGCGCTGGCGTAGTTGGGATTACAGCGGCCAAAGCCGCCGCCCGTGCGGGGGCCTTGTCCCATCGGTCCGGTTTGATCTTGTCCGGGCATCATCAATCTCCTTATATGATTACGAATTAGCGTTACCACGTCCAGGGCGAACACCGCGACGACGGCCACGTCGGCATCGGCGCGCTCCGCGGCGTCCTTCCAAGCCAGGGACGCGGATCTCGGCTGCGTCCATATCTCTTTCGATTTCCCGTTGTCGCGGCTGGCAGCCTCGACGTCGCCGACCGCAGTGTGAACCAGCGTCGAAACGCTCAATGACCGGGCTGCCGCAATTGGTGCAGGTTGTTGCCGGGTGGGCGGCGGGCGAACAGGCGAACGTATGTCCGCAGGCGGCGCACACGAAGCTGTGCATTTCCCCAATCGCGACGGTGCCGCCCTGAATGACCAGGGCTTTGCCGTTGACGATGGCGTCGGCGACCTTCTGTCGGGCGGCGGCAACGAGTCGGCCGAAAGTCGGGCGGGAGATCCCCATACGCTCGGCAGCGCTGTCGTGATATAGCCCCTCAAAGTCAGCCAGACGGATCGCTTCGAGTTCGTCAACCGAGAGCACGACGCGGGCGAGCCCAGAGGTCCGCACGCCGGCCGGCTTGAATAACGTAACCTGTGGTTGCTCAGCGATATAGCGTTGTTTCTGCCCGCGCGGCACAGCTCATTTACCTCCTGATATATTGAGCATATGTTCATAATCGGCCATTTGTCAAGCGATCTGTTAATGAAATCGCGGTATTGATAGTAGCAATGAGTGACTGTGGGCTTTTGAGTGGGCGAGTGCAGAGGGTATAACGCTGGGCATGGCTATACAGGTGGGTGGCGAGCATCGACGAGCGTGGCTGGGAATCGCAGCCCTGCTGCTGTGCGCGGGCTTGTGGAGTTTGAATGGCCCGCTGATCAAACTGCTGGATCGGCACGAGGTGCCGGGGGTGACGATCGCGTGTTATCGGTCGCTTTTGGGCGGGGTTGTGTTCCTCCCGCTGGCGATTGGGCGATTGGGCACATTGCGGCGAGTGTCGATCGGCTGGCCAATCGCAGGCGTGGTCACTTTTACGATCATGACGGCATCGTTTGTGATCGCGAACACGCTGACGGCGGCGGCCAACGTGATCATCCTGCAATACACGTCGCCGATCTGGGTGTTTCTGTTGTCGCCGTGGCTGTTGAAGGAGCGTCCGGGCTGGGGCGAGGGGGCAATTCTGCTGGTGGCGATGGCTGGTGTGGGGGTAATCTTCTCGGGCAATCTGCACACGAGCATGGTGGGGCTACTGGTGGCGCTGGCGAGCGGGTGGGGATATGGAACGCTTACCGTCGTGTTGCGCGGGTTGCGGCCGGTGAGTCCGCTGGTGGTGGCGTGGGGGAACGCGGTGGGCTCGGGGCTGCTGCTGGTGGTGCCGGTCGTGGTTTGGGGGCGATTCTCGTTGGGCCTGGAGGAATGGTGGCTGATGTTGGTGCTGGCGCTGGTGCAGTTCACGTTGCCGTACGTGCTGTTTTCGTGGGCGTTGCAGCGGGTGAAGGCGCATCAGGCGGCGCTGATTTTGCTACTGGAGACGGTGTTGAACCCGATCTGGACGTACCTGGTGGTGGGCGAGGTCCCGCCGACAGCAACGCTGGTTGGAGGGCCGTTGATTTTGTTGAGCGTGGTGGGGTGGCTGTCGTTGGCTTGGCGGCGGCAGCGGGTGGCGGGTTGTGCGGCGGGCGTGGTGAAGGTAAACCATATGGGTAACGTGTAGGTGTGGGCGTTTCCCGGCTGGGTGGACGTGAGTCATGACGCGAACCGCATTCATTCTGTTGCTGATGGAGGATGAGCAGGCCGGCGATCGGCTGCGGGAGTTGCTGCGTGATGAGCACGGGCACTCGTGCAACGTGGTGGGGGACGTGGCGGCGGCACTGGATTCGATTCGATCGCGGGCGCCTGATCTGGTGGTGACGCCGGCGCAGATCGGCGGGGTGGATGCGGCCGGACCATTGGCGGAGCTGTTGGGCGGTTTGTCGCGTGATTCGACGTTGTTGGTGGATGGTACGGAGGGGTTGCCAAAATCTGGGCGGATCGCCGTGGAGCGGCTGGCGCCGGCGGAGACGGTTGAGGGGCTGGCGCGATCGATCAGTCGGGTTGCGGAACAGGCGGTTGGTCGGCGTGAGGATCGACTGCTTCAGGAAAGCATTGCAGGTCAGGCGCATGAGCCGTTCGAGGGGATTGTGGGGACGTCGTCGGCGATTCGGCGGATCATTGAGCGGATACGGAAGGCAGCCCGGAACAAGCTGACGGTATTGATCGCGGGCGAGACGGGTACGGGGAAGGAGCTGATTGCAGAGGCAATTCACAAGCAATCTGACCGGGCCGACAAGCCGTTCAAGCCGCTGAATTGTGCGGGGATCACAGAGAGTTTGCTGGAGAGCACGCTATTTGGGCATGTGAAGGGTGCGTTCACGGGTGCGATGGCGGATCGGAAGGGGTTTTTTGAGGCGACTGATGGCGGAACGCTGTTTCTGGATGAGATTGGGGACATGCCGCTGAACATGCAGGCGAAGCTGTTGCGGGCGTTGGATCGTCGGGAGATCACGCCGGTGGGCTCGACGGAAATTCGTCGGGTTGATGTTCGCCTGGTGGCGGCCACGAATGCAGATTTGCAACGCAAAATCGAGGAGCGTGAGTTTCGGGAGGATTTGTATTATCGGCTGAACCAGTGGGTGATACCAGTGCCGCCGTTGCGGGAGCGCCGCGAAGATATTCCGCTGATGGCGGATCATTTTCGACAGCGTGCAAATCGTGTCCACGGAATGAGTTGTGAAGGAATCAGCAGTGCGGCGATGGGCGTGCTGACGAAGTACTACTGGCCAGGGAACGTGCGCGAGCTGTCGAATGTGATTGAGGCGGTAGTCGTGGAGGTAGAGGATCGGCCGATCGAGGTGGAGGATTTACCGGAACGGATTCGTGGCGGGAGCGAGCTGGTGCCGGCATCAGCGGGAGGGATGGTCGGGCTGACAATGGCGCAGGTTGAGCGGCTGATGATCGAGCGAACATTGCAGGCCACGGGGGGCAATCGGGAGCAGGCGGCAAAGGTGCTGGGGATTGGTACGCGGACATTGTATCGGAAGATCAAGGAGTATGGGTTGTAAGCGGTTTGGTGGTCGGCAGGGGCGTGATTGTTATTTTTTCGTGGGAACTAGGTACGGGTATCGCAATTGCTATCGCAAAAGCCGATTGAGCGGGTATAGTAGTGGCCGAGGTGAGGTGGGGCATGGGCCCGCGGCAGGTGGCGTGTTGCCGCGGGGCAGCGGATCGGCGATAGCAGTTCTCACACGCGAGGCGCGGCAAAAAGACCCTTTTTCGCGAGCAAATCGGAGTGACCCCAATATGGTCCGTCGGCTTGTAGTGTAGACCGGCTGAGACCTTGGCGCGGCCTGTGCTCGCGGCCCAGATGGCGAGGGCGTCTTAATGAAGTCTGAACAAAAGAAGCTGATATTGGTAGTAGCCCTGCTGGCCGGGGCGGTCGGGATTTACGTGTACGTGGGCCGGTCGCCTGAGCCACTGGGTGGCGTGCGATTTGTTTGCGTCGAGACTGGTAAGACGGTTTGGCTGGACCAGGGTGACATACCAAGCATCCTGCCGGCGACGAATCCGAGGACGGGCAGGCGAACACTGATTCCTGCTACCGAGCGGGACGGAAAAATATATGCGAGTGAACGTTACGCGTGGGGTCTGCTGGCTGAACCTGAGATAGCAGAGGTGAACAAGTATGTCGACCCGGAGACACTCGAAGTTCTCGATTCGCCGCGCGAGCAATAGCACGCGCCGTCCCGTCGCAGGCGGGTTCACACTCATCGAGCTGTTGGTGGTAGTCGCCATCATCGCGGTGCTCATGTCGATCTTGCTGCCGAGCTTGCAGGCGGCACGCGAGCAGGCCCGGGCGGTGGTCTGTGGCCAGAAGCTGCGCGACCTGGCTACCGGTATGCATACCTACTTCACTGAACATCAGGATTGGATCCCGGCCTGCAACACGTCCGGTGTGGCGGTGCGGGCCCGGGTGGGTATCCCCGGGGCGTTCTACAACGACAATATGCCGGTGCAGATGTATGACTGGATGACGCCGTGTCTGTCCCCCAGCACCGAGATGCGCCCCAGCCGGGCGCAGCGGTTCAAGGAGCTGATCACCGAGTTCGCCTGCCCGTCACAGAGCTTCTACACGGCTATCTTCTATCCGCAGGGATTGTCTGCCTGCCAGGACCGGCAGGAATTCGAGGCTGATCCGGACGGCTGGACGGCGTTGAGCTACCTGATGCCGGCACACTTCCAGTACTGGGGACAGCAATACGCGGATCAGGCACTGACGCATCACGAAGCTAATCCAAACTGGCGCATAGAGGTCATGACCGCGGACGATGATTGGGAAGTGGTAAACCAGTCCTACAGGTCAAACCTGACGCAGGTCGGAACGCCGTCGCAGAAAATCGCGGCCGCCGAGGGCACACGCTACGTCACATCGGATGGAACGGTCGATTTCGACCCGAGCCCGGATCCAACACTGTACGGCAGCGGTGTTTTTGGGTCGTTTACGAGTTCCGGAGCGTGGTGGTCCGGCTCGACTGCTTATGGTGTGCGAGCGGGAACGCAGAACTGGAGCGGAACCTCGATCGGCGTTGGTTCAGATTCGCAGGGGAAAAACCTGGAGCTGTCCTATCGGCACGGCACGACGCGCGGGCCGGGGCCGTCGGGTGCAGCACGGGACAACCGGGCGGCCATCAACGCAATGTTCTTTGATGGTTCGGTGCGGCGGTTGAACGATCAGGAATCGCGTAACCCAGTTTACTGGTATCCGCGCGGCTCGGAAGTACAAGGCAGTGCCAACGAGTTGATGGTCAATGATCTTGGTGTCGGCGACTTGATCCCGTAGCCAGGAGCGTGCGGTCCTGAGAGGTGGGGCGACATTTCCGGGTTCTTAAGGGGGGATGCTGCGCGCATGTTACACATCCAATCCGTCTTCGGTGGGCCTGTCTATGGTGCCCGAACGGGGGGCAGGACGATTGGTCGCTGAGTGGGCACCCCGCCGGTCCCCCACCCAGCGCTGCGCAACGAGATGGAGTACCTTGCAATGGGGGCCGGGGGGCCGCCAGCAAGGGGTGAGCGGTTGCTACCGTTTATGTGTGACTGTTAATCGCTACTGGAATCTTCTTCGGCGGTGGTTTCCGCAGCCGGCTCCGCAGGCTCGGCCGGCTTGGGCTGGCTGGCGGTGTAGCTGGGCGGCGGAAGTTGCAGGACGTTTGACGGCGGGGTGTTGCCGCGGAGGGATTCGATCTGGGAGTCGTACTCCTCGGCCTGCTCGGGTGTCAGGATCTCGCGAACCTGGCCCACCAGCGTATCGACACGCTGGGTGACATCCTCCTGGTTGGCCGGGCGGTTCTGCCGGATGTCGAGGCGGAACGCCTGCAATAGGCTTTCCAATTGGCGGGTTTGTTCGGGCTTCAGGTTCAGGTTAAACGCCACGCGCATGACGTAGACCGGGCGCAGGGCGATGCTGCCGATGGTTTCGGACCGCTGGCGGGCATTGGGCAGTTTGGCGAGTTGCTGGGGGTTCAAGTATTGCTCGAGCGACTCGAAGAACTCGTTCTCCGCGCGATTGCCGGGCGAGAGGTTACGCATCTCCTCGCGCAGCTCGGCGGCGCGTTCGGTCTCGCCGGCGGCTTCGGCGTTACGGATCTCGGCCAGCTTGTCCTTGAGTCGCTTCATCAGATCTTCGGGGTTCTCGCGGTCTTCGGCGAGGGTGGCCTGGTAGACCGCTATAAGGGCTTCGACCTGCTGCATTTGCTGATCGCTAAGGTCGAGCTGTTTGCAAATCCAGCGCAGCTTGGCTTCGCCCTTGGGGCCCTGCTCGGTGGGGTCGGGTCGCCGCGGCGCACGCCGAACCTGGGGTTGGACCTGGGCGGCAAGGAAGGAGGTCGAGCAAAGGATAAGAATGGTGGCGGTGATGAAGCGTTTCATGTCAGACTCCGGCACTACAAGCCTGGTTTCGCGATTTCACGCCGGCGCCCCCCGGGCCGGCCAGCCCACAAAGAAGATACGATACTGTTGGTGTGAGTCCGGTGCAACCAAAACGCGACGCCGGTCTCGCGGGATTACAGTTGTGGCCCGGATGACTATGCTACCGGATCGTGGACGGGCGCCGACCTGCGCGGTGCTGGTTGTTCCCCGTGGGGGCGTAGGAGTAGGTTTTGTTGAAGAGGTTCTGGCAACGTCCGGAAGCATTGCTGGTCGCGACCTTTCTGATATTGGTCGCGATCGGGACGGTGCTGCTGTCGTTGCCGGCAGCCCACGCGCGCGGACAGGTCGGCGTCCTGGACGCGTTCTTTACCGCAACATCGGCGGTGTGTGTCACGGGGCTCATCACGGTCGACACGGCGACAGCCTACACGCGCTTTGGCCAGACGGTGATCCTGGTGCTGATTCAACTGGGCGGGCTGGGGCTCATGACGTTTGGAGCGTTGGCGGCGCAGCTTCTGAATCTGCGCATGTCATTCTCGTCGCAGGCGGCGTGGCGTGGCGTGTTCTTCGAGGCCCGGCGACAGGCAAACCTGGGACGGGCGCTGTGGGGTATCCTGCTGCTGACCCTGACGTGCGAGGCCGCCGGAACGCTGCTGGTGCGGGCGGGGATGGATGATGTCGACGTTGTGGGTGGGTGGTATGAGGCGCTGTTCACGGCGGTATCCGCGTTTTGCAATGCGGGTTTTTCGGTGTACAGCGATAGCCTGATGAGCTTCCGCAGCTCGTTGTTGATCGTGGCGACGGTGGCGTTGCTGATCGTCGCGGGCGGGCTGGGGTATGGCGTTTCGCTGGAGGTGCTGGAGCGCGGCTGGCGCTGGCTGCGCCGGCAACCCGCGCATCCGGTGCGCTGGAGTCTCCAGGCACGCCTGGTCTTGGGTGTCAGCCTGGCGCTCACCGTGGGCGGAGCGGTGGCGCTGTTTGTCACTGGGCTGGCCAGGGGGTCGGGCACAGTGCTGGACGCGGTGTTTCAGTCGATCACCGCGCGGACGGCGGGGTTCAATACGATCGAGATTGATTTGCTGCCGATGCCGGCGCTATTGGTGCTGATTGCACTGATGTTTGTGGGCGGGTCGCCGGGATCGTGTGCCGGTGGCGTGAAGACGACGACGGCGGCTGTGTGGGTGGCGCGGGTGTGGACGCGGTTGACTGATCGCGAAGATGTGTCGGTACTGGGGCGGAGGATTCCGCGTGATATTGTGCGGCGGGCCGGCTTGGTGCTGGCGCTGGCGGGGATCTGGAACCTGGCGGGGATGTTGTTGTTGGCGCTGACTGAACAAGGGCATCCGGAATGGGGGCTGGAGGATCTCTTGTTCGAGCAGGTTTCCGCGTTCGCAACGGTGGGCTTGTCGACGGGCGTGACGCCGGGCTTATCGACGATTGGTAAACTCTGGATCATCATCACCATGTTCGTGGGCCGCCTGGGGCCCGTGACGATCGCGTTCGCGATGTTGTCGCGGCCGCAGACGCTGAGCCGGTATCCGGTCGAGCGGGTGATGGTTGGCTAGAGCAAACTCTGTTCACTGGTAGCGGTCGCCCTGCCGTATTCTCTAGGACACTTGAATGTCTGGACGCTACGAGTTCATCGAAACGCTCTAGGGAGCATGATCATGAAGCAGGTATGCGTGATTGGCCTGGGGCAGTTTGGGACACATCTGGCGCGCTCGCTGGTGCGGATGGGTTGCGAAGTGCAGGTGATCGACGTCTCGGAGCGCAACGTCAACGCCGTCCGGGATGATGTGCACCGGGCGATTATTGGTGACGTTCGTGATTACGAGATGTTGGCGGGCGTGGTTACGGCGTCGATCGACGACGTGATTGTCAGCCTCGGCGAGGCGAGCCTGGAGCCGAGCATTCTGTGCACGCTGAATCTGAAGCGGATTGGCGTGAAGCGGATCCGGGCGACGGCGGTGAACGATGACCATGCGCAGATACTCCGGGCGGTGGGTGCGACGGAGGTGATCTTCCCGGAGCGGGACGCGGCCGGCCGGGTGGCGCGGCTGATTGCCAGCCCGGATATTCACGACATGTTCCCACTGGACGAGAATTTTCGGATTCTGGAGGTGGATGCGCCGCCGAAGACGCATGGCAAGAGCCTGGCAGATCTGGACCTGCGATCGAAGCATGATCTGTTGGTGATCGCAACGCGTGGCCGGGGTGAGGAGCATTTTCGGTTTTTGCCGGCCGCGGATCAGGTAATCAAGGAGGGGGAAGTGTTGATGGTGGTGGGATTGGAGCTGGATCTGGCGCGGTTTGCGGCGATGGGTTAACGGTAGTCCCATAAGCGCGTGTGGTCGACGATTGGGTTTAGCGCTGCGGGGAGGAGGGACGTGTGCATTGGGGCTTTCTGAACCGGTTGCAGAGCATTGTCGGGCGCGCACGGTGTGTTTGCTGTGGGAGCGTGGAGGGCGATTTGTGTGCAGATAATGCGGATTGGACGTGTTAGACTGTGATTTCTTTGCTTCGTCGTAATTCGTGAGGTACCATAATAATTGGAGTTCGGAGGTGCCGGTACTCATTGACGGCAACAACCTCCTGTATGCCGCTCGCGATGCGGAGGCACTCGGACCAGAGGTGGGCCGGTCGATGCTCTGTGATCGCTTGGGTGCCTGGGCGCAGCGCCGGCGTGAGGCCGTCCATGTCGTGTTTGACGGTCCGAAACCAACGCCGGAATTGGCCGCCCAGATTGGGCACCCGGACATTCAGGTTTCCTACAGCGGCGGCGGCGTGACGGCTGACGCAGTGCTGAAGGAGCTAATCGCCAACGACTCGGCCGCCCGGCGGCTGATTGTGGTCTCGACAGATCGGGAGATTCGGCGTGCGGCGAAGAGTCGCCGGGCACGCTCGATTCGATCCGACGAGTTCTGGGTTTGGGTCCGACGTGACTTGGCCACCCCGGAGCCCGAGCCGCCAGCCGAGCCGGAAGAGAAGGAAGCCGGCCTTAGCCCGGACGCGACGGAGCGGTGGTTGCGTGAGTTCGGGCTGGACTGACCTGGCGGGAGCCGGGTGACGTGCTTCCATCGCGAGCGCTGGGCGGCTGCTCGCGAGGCGATAAAAGGAGGTGTCCAAATGACCACTCCCTACGTTACATCTTCGGCTGCTGCCGTGGAGCACCTGGAGGGGCCGCCGGCCGGCATGGGTGAGCGGCGCTTTGAGCCGCGACATATGGTGGCGGCGAATCTGTGGATGATCGATCACCAGGGCTCTACCGTGTTGAGGTGTCAATGTGTGGAGGCGTCCGACAACGGGATGCGCTTGCGTGTGCCGTTGGGCTATGGTGTGGCTGAAGGGCAGCGCTACGAGTTGCGTTCACACCTGCCGGGAACGCCGCCGAGTAACATATTCGGCGTCGTGGGTAGTCGCTGGGCGACGGTCGTGCGCACTGACATGCATCTGCGCGGCGATGATGATCGGCTCGATATCGGCGTGGTGCTGGACGTCGACGAGCATCCGCTGATCCGCATATAGTTGACGATCACGGTCGGTAACGGTGGGGAGCGGGGGTTTCCGGGATGCGCCGGGGTTGTCGTCAGGGCTGCCATGGTGAGCGCGGTACGGTAGAATCGGGGCATGAGCAAAGAGATTCCCGAATATTGTGATTATCACTGCCCGCATGCGGAGTTTCCGCCGGCAGACACGGCCGGCATCTGTCGCACGATGTCGGCGGTGTGGTGCAACAAGCTGGCGGCACTGACGAACAAAAACATGCCGTGCGCCTGGCGGGCCGCGAAGGACGAGGGGGCGGGTCAGAAGATCAGGAAAACGAACGCGAAGCCCAAGACGACGAAGAAGCGCACCGCCGCGAAGACGGGGCGGAAGGTGTCCGGTAGTAAACGAACGACCACGGGTAAACGCAGCGTTGCGAAGAAGCGGAAATAATGGGACTGGAGCAGTGTTGGTGTAAATGCACTGCTCACAGAGCAGTGGCACGTCGACGGCAGCACGTTGGGTCGTTTTTGAAGACACGCTAAGGAGATGTTGGTGGCGGCGGACTTGCAGTCTTTTGTGCGGGAGCTTGAGCAGCGCGGTTGGTTGCGGCGCGTCGGTGTCGAGGTTGATCCGGCGCTGGAGATCACCGAGATCACCGATCGGGTGACAAAGGCCGGCGGGCCGGCGCTGCTGTTTGAGAACGTCAAGGGGTCGCAGTTTCCGCTGCTAATCAACACGTATGGCAGTGAAGATCGCATGTGCCTGGCGCTGGGCGTGTCGGGCCTGGATGATGCTGCGCAACGGGTGCAGGCGTTGATCAAGCCGCAGATACCAACGTCGCTCATGGAGAAATTGCGGAAGTTGCCGGAGCTGGCGCAGCTTGGTCGGCTGCCACCACGGGTGGTGAAACGCGGCGTTTGTCAGGAGGTGGTGCACAAGGAGGATGCAGACCTGTTTGCGCTGCCGGCGTTGAAGTGCTGGCCGGAGGATGGCGGGCGATATATCACGCTGGGAGGCGTGTTCACGAAGAACCCCGAGACGCAGGAGCGCAACGTAGGGATGTATCGGGTGCAGCTTTTTGAGCCGAAGCTGGCGGCGATGCACTGGCATCCGCACCACGACGGTGCGCGGCACTGGCGGATGTATCGCGAGCGGGGTGAGCGGATGCCGGTGGCGATCGCGCTCGGCGGGCCAGCGGTATTGCCCTATGCCGCGACGTGCCCGTTGCCGCCCGGGATTGATGAGTGTTTGTTTGCGGGATTTTTGCAGGGTGCACCGCTGGAGTTGGTGCCGGGGGTGACGCAGCCAACGATTGAAGTGCCGGCGGCGGCGGAGTTCGTCATCGAGGGTTATATCGATCCGCAGGAGAGTTTGATTCTGGAGGGGCCGTTCGGCGATCACACCGGGTTCTATTCGTTGGCGGATTATTTTCCCCGGCTGCACGTGACGGCGATCACGCATCGGCAGCGGCCGATTTATCCGGCGACGATCGTCGGCAAGCCGCCGCAGGAAGATTACTGGCTAGGCAAGGCGACCGAACGGATCTTCCTGCCACTACTGCAAATGATCGCCCCGGACGTGCTGGACTACGACCTGCCGATGTTCGGCTGTTTTCACAATTGTGCGTTTGTGAAGATCCGCAAGGAGTATCCGCACCAGGCCCGGCGGATAATGCATGCGATCTGGGGGGCCGGCCAGATGGCGCTGACGAAGATCATCATCGTGGTTGACGAGCATGTGGACGTGCACGATCAGGACGCGGTGATGTTCCAGTTGTGCAGTAACGTGGATCCACGGCGCGACATTGAAATGGTGCAGGGGCCGGTGGATATTCTCGATCATGCGTCGCCGGAGTGTGGTACGGGGAGCAAGTTGGGAATCGACGCGACGCGGAAGATCGCGGGCGAAGGACAGGTGCGAGAATGGCCCGCGGAGTTGGAGATGAGCCCGGCGGTGCGTGAGCTGGTGACGCGCCGATGGCGAGAGTACGGGCTGTAAGGGGAGGAGAATCGAAAGAGCGTGGCACAGGCAAACCGCGACGTTATCGCGACCTGCCGATGGCACCCGACGAGCCCAGCGGCTGGCCCGCTTCGCCGCGTGCTGCATGAACCGGGGACCTGGGTAACACATTGCAGTGAATGTTGGTGGGTGTAGGAAAAGAAACGCCTGTATATTCTGGCTGGAGCGATCGCCCCCGTCACAACGCGAGGAGTTCGTCGCCCTCGCAAACCAATATCGCCGAGCTATGCCGCCCCGCTTGCTCTTCACCCCAGCAACAACTCCAGCTCAATCTCATCGCGCAGCGGAATTCCATCCATCCCAACCTGCGGAATGCTCGGCTTCAATCGCCGTGACACATCCAATGCGTCGCGGTGTACCGCCACCAGCACCAGCCCGCGCTTCTGATAGAACCGCAGCGCATTCAGATTGTCATTGGTCGTGATCAACCATAACCGCTGACACCCCGCCGACCGTGCCACGTTCGCCACACCATCGATCAGCACCGTCCCAACCCCGCGCCCCGGCTCCAGGCTATCCAGTGAAACCAGCTCGCATTCGCCCGCCTCGATGCGATAAGTCGCGAGGCCGACACGCTCATCACCATCCCACGCAACCAGCGCCGGCAACTCGTCGGCCTGGTTCGCCCGTCCGCGCGACACCACCACGACCGCCCCCCACCGCTCACACAACACCCCACGCACCCACTCCACATCCGCCGGCCCCTTCGGACACACCTTGATCTCTGGCATATTCCGCACTCCTACGCGCTACGCCCTACACAAGTCCGCCGGCGTCGCCTCCAGCAGCCGCACCAACTCCTCCGTCGCCAGCTCAACTAAAACGCCGCGCCGCCCACCATTCACGATGATCCGCTCCAGCGCCAGCAGCGATTCCTCAATCAACACCGGCAAATGCCGCCGGGCCGCAAGCGGCGAAATTCCCCCGACGTGATAGCCCGTGACCTTCTCCGCCTCTTCCGGCGGCGCCAGGTCTGCGTGCTTCGCCCCCAACGCCGCGGCCGCCCGCCGCACGTCGATCCGCTGATCACCCGGGATGATGGCGAAGTGATACACGTTGCCGGTCGACTTGACGATCAGCGTCTTGCAAACCATTTCCAGCGGCCGGCCAACCGCCGCCGCCGCATGCTCGGCCCCAATCTCGGCAAACGTGTATTCGAGCGTCTCAAACTCCGCCCCCTGCGCCCGCAACCACTTGACCGCGTTGGTATCTGACATGACACCCATTCCGAAACTGTGGCACTGATTAGCAACCAGTGAAAATCACCGGCTAAAACTAATGCCACACCAATACGACAGTGTGGCACGGGCTAATAGCCCGTGCGGCCACTGGCAGACTATCATGCCGCCTGAATCACCGCGAGCCAAACCCGGAGCCGACGCATGCCGCGGAACAAATCCGCCAGCCGCAACAAAGCCGATTGGCTAGAGGCGCAAAACCGACGGATGGTGCGTTGCGCCCACTGCCAGCGCCTGCGCGAGCACTGCGCCACCATCGCCCATAACAAACGCGCCGCTTTCAAAGACGATGACTACTGGGGCCGACCAGTGCCCAACTTCGGCGACCCGCGCGCCCGCCTGCTCATCGTCGGCCTGGCCCCCGGCGCCCACGGCGCCAATCGCACCGGCCGCATGTTCACCGGCGACCGTAGCGGCGAATGGCTCTTCCGCGGGCTGCATCACGTCGGCTGCGCCAATCAACCCGACTCAACCGCCCGCGACGACGGCCTGACGCTGCACAACTGCCTGATCACCGCCGTCTGCCACTGCGCCCCGCCCGGCAATAAACCCACCCGCGAGGAAATCGAAAACTGCAACCCATTCCTTTGCGAAACGTTCACACACACGCCGTGGCGCGCCATCCTCGCGCTCGGCCAACTCGCCTGGAACCGCACCGCCCGCCAGCTCAATCTCAAGCCACCCAGGTTTGCCCACGGCGTCGAGCATCAGCTCGCCGACGGCCGCTCGCTCGTCGCCTCTTACCACCCCAGCCAGCAGAACACCTTCACCGGCCGGCTCACCCGCGACATGTTCCACGCCGTCCTCGAGCGCTGCCGCCGGCTCCGCGACACGCCTGCGAATGTCGATTCCTGTCGCACCGCGGACAGCCCACGCGCCGCGCGGTAGACTATATTCTTGGCCTGAACTGTAAACTCTGACCTACCCCAACGGAGAAAGAGCATGATGAACGCAATATGCAACGTTGCCGGCCGCGCCGCCGTCGCCGGGCTGGTCCTGCTACTGGCCGGCGCCGTGGCAACCACTGCTCAGGACAAGATCCCGGTAAATACCCTCGACGACCTGCCCAAGCACACCTACGAAGCCGGCGGCACAATAATCGAGATGCTCGATTCGCCCGAGCAGATCAAACGACTGGCCGACGCGGTGTGCGCCGACATCCAGGCCGACCTCGATAAGTACGACCTCAAGGATGCCACCACGCTCCAGCACTGGCACGGCGCACTGCTGACCATCGCCCTGCTCGAAAACGACCACCCCAAAGCCCTCAAGTTAATCGAGACCATCCGCAACCTCGAAGACAAGCCGGCCAAGAAGCTGATCACCGGCCTGGTCGCCGAGTCGCGCATCGCCGCCTGGAAAGAAGCCGGCGACAGCTCCGCCACCGGAGCCTTCGAGAAAGCCTACGGCGCCCAACTGCGCGCCCGGCTCGCCAAGCTGCCCTGGAAACTCGTGCAGGACGAAATCCAATCCAACAAGGGACGCCTGGAAATCCTCAGTGAGAACCTGATCCGCGGCATCGCCCAGGCCCAGATGCAACCCGTCCTCGACAAAACCGGCGAACTGAACTCCGACATGGCCCAGGGCCTGATCGCCATGCACTTCATGATCCGGCAAATGCTGCCGCTGAAAAGCACTACCCTGGCCGCATACCAGGAGTACATCGACGCAAATAAGTCGGAAAAACCCGACATCTGGCAGGCCCGCCGCGTCGAGCTGGACGCCGACAAACCCTATAAGCCCGTGCTCGTGGCAATCTGGGACTCCGGCGTCGATCCGGACATATTCAAAAAGCAGCTCTGGAAAAACCCCAACGAAAAACCCGACGGCCAGGACGACGACAACAACGGCTTCGTAGACGACATCTACGGGCCGGCCTATGACTACCACGCCCAACGCGACAGCGGCGCACTGCACGATCTCGGCGAAGCCAAAGACCGCATGCCCAAAATCATGCAATATCTGAAAGGCTTCATGGACCTTCAGGCCGCCGTCGATTCGAAGGCTGCCACCGGCGTCAAGAAGCACCTGTCGGAGCTGGCGACCGAAGACGTTGAGGGTTTCCTGGAGGATCTCAGCCTGGCCGGCAACTATTCCCACGGCACGCACGTGGCCGGCATCGTTGCCGCCGGCAACCCCTTCGCCCGCATCCTGATCGCCCGCCACAGCTACGACTATCACAACATCCCGGTCGCACGCACAATCGAGTGGGGCGAACGCGACGCGGCAAAGTGCCGCGATACCGTCGCCTACCTCAAAGAACACGGCGTGCGCGTAGTCAACATGAGCTGGGGTGAGGCACAGAAAGACGCCGAAGGCTCGCTCGAAGCCAACGGCATCGGCAACAGTGCCGAGGAGCGCCGCGACCTGGCCCGCAAGGTCTTCAAACTGCAACGCGACGCGCTGTACGAGGCGATCAAGAACGCGCCGGACATCCTGTTCGTCTGTGCCGCCGGCAATTCCGATAATGACGTCGAGTTCGATGAAGACATCCCGTCGTCGTTTGACCTGCCGAACCTGCTGGTCGTAGGCGCCGTGGACCAGGCCGGCGAGCCAACGTCATTCACGAGCGAAGGCCGAACCGTGCAGGTATACGCGAACGGATTCGAGGTCGAAAGCTACGTGCCGGGCGGCCAACGGATGAAGATGTCGGGAACATCGATGGCGTCGCCAAACGTAGCCAACTTGGCAGCCAAGCTGCTGACAATCGACCCGTCGCTCGAGCCGGCACAGGTGATCGACCTGATCAAGACCGGCGCCGACCCGGCCAGCGGCGAACACCCGATGCTGCTGATCAACCCGAAACGGACCGTGGCGCTGCTGAAGAAGTAACGAGCAACCGCCAATCTCGCCGGCTATTGGCCGGCGCATGACCAGACGACGCTACACTCCAAATCCCGTGAAATCCCCCACCTCGCGCCAGGCGGCGCGGTGGGGGATTCTTTCGCGCCAGCCCCGGGGTGCTTGCAGCGCGGCGCTAACGACGCCAAACTCACCAAGCCGAGCTCCCGCGTATTGACGCCCGGCCGGAGGTGTGCCCGTGAAGGTCGCGCTCGTACAAACCAATCCAACCATCGGCGACGTCGACGCCAACGTCCGCCGCGTGCTGACCGGCCTCGAACAGGCCCGCCAGGCCGGCGCGCGCCTGGCCGTCTTCCCCGAACAGAGCATTCTGGGCTACCCCGCCAAGGACCTCCTCCTGCGCCGCGATGTGATCGACCGCAACCTGGCCGCGCTCGCCGAAATCCGCAAACACACCCAGAACATCGCCGCTCTGGTCGGATACGCCGAACGCAACGACCAGCGAACCGGACGCCCCCCTATACAACTCCGTCGCACTGCTCGACCAGGGCAAGCTGCGCGGAAACTGGCGCAAACGCCTGCTACCAATCTACGACGTCTTCGACGAGGTACGCTACTTCGAGCCCGGCGGCCCCCAACCAGTCGTCGAACTGGACGGCCTGCGCCTCGGCGTGACCGTCTGCGAAGACATGTGGTCACAGGAGGAAATGTACGGCCTGCCACTCTACGACTGCGATCCGATCGGCACACTCGCCCGCGCCGGAGCCCAGGTCGTGATCAACGTCTCCGCCTCACCCTACTTCCTCGGCAAACACAACATCCGCCTGCAACTCATGCGCGGCCACGCGCAACGCACCGGCGTACCCCTGCTGTTCGCCAACCAGGTCGGCGGCAACGACGAACTGCTCTTCGACGGCGCCAGCACCGTCGTCGACAGCAACGGCGAGTTGTGCGGCCTGGCACGCTCATTCGTCGAAGACATGCTCGTCGTGGACCTGAACAACCTCCCGGCTACGCGCCGCGAGCCGCGAGCCCCGGACGTCGCCAACGTCTACGACGTGCTCGTCATGGGCCTACGCGACTACGTGCACAAGTGCGGCTTCAAGCGCGTCGTGATCGGCCTTTCCGGCGGAATCGACTCCGCCATCGTTGCCGCACTCGCGGCCGACGCGCTCGGCGCCGAGAACGTCCGCGGTATCGGTATGCCCAGCCGCTTTAGCAGCGATCACAGCGTCGATGACGCCCGCGCCTTGGCCGAGAACCTGGGCATCGAATTCACGCTGATCGGCATCGAGCCCATGCACGCCGCCTTCGAGCGCGAGCTAAAACCACATTTTGCCAACCTGCCGCTCGGCGTGACCGAGGAGAACATCCAGGCCCGTTGCCGCGGCGTGATCCTCATGGCAATGTCGAACAAGCTCGGCAGCCTGCTGCTGACGACCGGCAACAAGAGCGAGCTGGCCGTCGGATACTGCACGCTCTACGGCGACATGGCCGGCGGGCTGGCCGTCATCAGCGACGTGCCCAAAACGCTTGTCTACCGCCTCTCCGAACATGCCAACGAGCGGGCCGGACGCGAGCTGATCCCACACAACATCCTGACCAAGCCCCCGTCGGCCGAACTCAAACCCGACCAGACCGACCAGGACACCCTGCCGCCCTATGACCTGCTCGACCAGATCCTGGAGCGCTACGACGAGCGGCTGGAGAGCGTCGACGAGATCGTGTCGGCCGGCTTCCCGCGCGAAGCCGTCGAACAGGTCGTGCGCCTGATCCAGATCAGCGAATACAAGCGCCAACAGGCCGCCCCCGGGCTAAAAGTAACCTCGCGCGCCTTCGGTTTCGGCCGGCGCATGCCCATCGCCGCACGCACGCCACGCTAGGGATTACCCCAGAGCCACTGTGGCACCGGTTTTCAACCGGTGGATCGCGCCGGCCAAGAACAACCAGGTCCACAAGATGGGTGCCCCATCCCATTGCGCAGCACAGGCCAACTGGTTGAGCCTCCCACATCCAATTCCGCTATACTGATCTCTCCGCGGTACAACCCGCGGCATCGGCGCCCACCGCGTGCCGGTTGGGTGAGCGCTCGTACCCGTCCACCGCTCCCGGCAAGAGAGAGTAAATCATGCAGCCAGTGATTCTCGACGGAAATTCCCTGTCCATCGAACAAGTCGTTGCCGTCGCCCGCGACTGGGCCAAGGTCGCCGTCGCCGACGCCGCCCGCGAAAAAGCCCAACGCTCCCGCGACCTGCTCGAAAAGCTCGTCGCCGAAGACGTCGCCATTTATGGCGTAACTACCGGCATCGGCGAACTCGCCCGCGTCCGAATCTCCCCCGAACAGAGCGCCGAACTCAGCCGCCGGATCATCTACAGCCATTCCGCCGGCGTCGGCGAGTTCTTCCCCGAGGATTCCGTCCGCGCTGCCATGCTGCTCCGCCTCAACGTTCTCTCCCGCGGCTGCTCAGGCGTCCGCCTCAACCTCATTGATACCGTCGCCGACATGATCAACAAGGGCGTCATACCAGCCATCAACGAGAAGGGCTCACTCGGCGTCAGCGGCGACCTCTCGCCCATGTCACAGTTCGCCGAGGTCGCCATCGGCGAAGGCCGGGCTTTCTACAAGGGCGAACTCATGTCCGGCGCCGAAGCCATGAAACGCGCCGGCGTCAAACCAACCGACCTTACCTTCAAAGAAGGCCTCGGACTCATCAACGGCTCGCAAATGATGACCGGCGGCGCCGCACTCCTCATCTACGATGCCGAACGCATTCTCAAAAACGCCCTCATCGCCTCCGCCATGACGCTCGACGCACTCCGCGCCGTCGAACGCGCTTTCGACCCCGCCATCCACTGCGAACGACCCTACGGCGGGCAGAACTGCATCGCCGCCAACCTGCTTCGCTCTTCGAGGGCAGCGAAATTATGGCCGACAAGACCGGCAAGTGCAGGACGGCTACAGCCTGCGCTGCACCCCACAGGCCATGGGACCATCGTTCGACACGCTCGAACACGTCCGCCGCATCGTCAACATCGAGGTCAACTCCGCCGCCGACAATCCACTCTTCCTCCCCGATTCCGGCCAGTACTTCGCCGCCGGCAATTTCCACGGCCAGACCCGTCGCAATGGCAACCGACTTCCTCTGCATCGCCATGTCCGAGGTCGCCGACCTCTCCGAACGTCACATCAACCGCATGCTCAACCCCGTTCTCTCCGGCCTGCCCGACTTTTTGATCGAGGGCAACGGCCTCAACTCCGGCCTGATGGTCGCCCAATACACCGCCGCCGCCCTCGTCTCCGAAACAAGGTGCTCTCCCACCCCGCCTCCGTCGACTCAATCAGCGTGTCCGCCGACCAGGAAGACCACGTCAGCATGGGCCCAATCGCCGTCCGCAAGTGCGGCGAAATCCTGCGCAACGTACGCAATGTCCTCGCCATCGAGATGATGGCCGCCGCCAGGCCTTCGATTTCTACAAAGGCAAGAAACCTGGCCGGGGCACCCGTATCGCCTACAACCTCATCCGCGATATGTTCCATTTATGAAAGACGACCGCGTCATGTACGGCGACATCGAGAATATCCGCAAATTGATCGAGTCAAACTCAATTCTCGACGCCGTCGAAAAGGAAATCGGCCCCCTAACCCTCGCCCGGGACGTCGATTTGCCCCGGCCAAACGTCCGATTCTAGAGCGTTGCCGACGAATTCGTAGCGTCCCGAAATCCCCAGAAGATCACGACAGTGAGGCCGCTACGGAAAAAACCGAGCTTGCTCCAGAGGCCGAAATTTACCACTAATTGTGAGCGATCCCGGGGAGGTGTCCCAGACACCTCCCCCAGTTAATATAAGTGCATAATTGATAAGTCTTTACATGACACCCCCCGGCAACCTGACGGCCAAATTCCGGCCGTTGCCACCACGAAATCGGACGGGACCAGATTCATTCTTTCCAAAGCCTGTTGCCATATCCCGGAAATGATGTACACTACTCAAGCCTGGATGGCGCGCGGCACGTATAGGTTTCCCCCCGGCCTGTCGGCCCCCCATCCGGGCTTTTTCTTTGCGCCCCCCCGCCACTACCTAAATCAAGCGCGGATCCGCCGCCTTCGCCACGGAAGTAATCGATCAAATCATTTCCAATTGATACGCACCCCTGCCAGCTACATCCCAAGCCAGAACATCCCCACGCGGAACATGCGCCCACAACCGCTCCACCACACCCGCACGATGACGCGGACCAAGCGTCACAACCACTGCGTCCGCGGGGTTATCCAGAAGCCATGTTAGTGGCACCACCGGAACACCATGGCGTTGTCTCCCAATCGCGTTCGGATCATCATCCAGACACGCAACCACATCAAACTCCCGACAAACTCGTGAACGCCCAGAACAAGCTGAATACCTCACCCGCACCCACGGTCACCACGCGTTGCGGATCACGGGCCAACAGCCATGCGTCCACCTCCGCAAAACACGCCGGCCCACCCGTCGCGATTCTCCGCCGCACGCACGCCAGCCGAAACGCTCGCGAGATGTTCCGGCACAAACTTCCCGGACTCACAAACAAACAGCCCGAACTCACTATCCCGCGGACAGTTCGATTCACCAGCAACCACACGCAACCCGGCCCTGGTTAGTACCGTGAGCATGTGCGCCATCTCAAAGTGCCAAACGTGTTCGTGAAAGAAAACGTCAGGACTCGGACTGCCCTGAAGCAGCACCGAAAGAATCAGACGACCCCCGGGACGCAACGCACGACGCAGTGTCCGCAAGAAACTCACCGGCTGATCAACCCGCACCACCGAATCGAGACAAACGATTACAATCACTAGCAGGAAGCGTTACGCTCTCCGTAACCAGCCCCTGAGTCACGTCCAACCCGCGCTCGCGAGCACTTCGAACCGCGAACACGCTCCCGGAAACCCCTCTTAAGCGCGCACCCGGCAACTGCTCCGCCAGCCGCGCCAACAAATCGCCACACCCACAATCAACCTCCAGCACCGACCCGCAATCCGCCGGAACGTGCGGCATAATCAGTTGCAGATAACCCTCGCTCCGCGGAAACGCGCCCGAGGCCGTGTAATGCCGGCGTTCTTCCTGCCCCCATGAATCGGTCCCTTCATCCACACCTGCCTCAGGCTGAAGTTGATCAAGCTCAACTCGACTCAGCGGCCGGGCATTCGCAACCACGCCGCACTGCGCGCATTGCACCTTGTCCAACTGACCGGGAACAACACGCTGATCCGCCAGCATGATCCGCCCCGTTGTCGTCGTCAGAAAACGCAGCCAGCAATCAGAGTTGCAAACCGGACAGTGACCACGTGTTGACCGAGTAGCCGGTGCGTGCATCAGTCACCATTGGCATGGGTCGCAACCGCGCCGAGCGCAGGAAGTGCGCCATGAGTGGCAAGCGCGCCCCGCCGCGTTGCCGTGAGCCACGCAGATCGTATCGGTGAGTTGCGTTCCACAAATGCAGCCCGACCCGCTCCACCATACGCCGCTGGAGCAGGCTCCAGGCGCTGACCGATAGTCTTATATAAATGGGCCGCCCCCGCTCACGGGCCCGCGGCACCACTCCCAATCTGTTCAAAAAGGAGTCGCGCCAGTGGCGGAAGACTTGGATACCAGGCTCTACGAATTGCTTTCCAACCTGCTCGGCCTGCCCGCCGACGAGATCACCGACGAGTCCTCCATGAAAACCGTCCGAGCGTGGGATTCGCTCAAACATATGGAGCTCATTTTTGCGCTCGAACAGACCTTCGACCTGCCGCAGCTCAGCACCGACGAAATCGTCGAGATGACCAGCGTCGAACGGATCCGAACCGTCCTGCGCGAAAAGTGCGCCTGCGTCTGAACCACCGACCGAGAGTGAGCCCATGGAATTGCGCGATAAGCTGGTGTTGATCACCGGCGGCGCCCGCGGCATCGGACGCGCCGTCGTCGAGCAGTGCGCCGCCCGCGGCGCTCGCCCGGCCGTCTTCGACATCGACGCCGACGCACTGGCCGACCTCCGCAAAGCGCTCACCACAGACGTCCACACCTACACCTGCGACGTCGCCGACCCCGAACAGGTCGCGAGCCAAATCGAAACCCTGACGCAACAGCTCGGCCCCGTCCACGTGCTCGTCAACAACGCCGGCCTGGTCCACAACCAACTCCTGCTCAACTTCGGCCCCACCGGCCTCGAATCCTACGACGCCACTGCCTGGCAGCGCGTCATCAACACCAACCTCAACGCCGTCTTCTACATGACCGCCACCACCGCCAGGCAAATGCTCGCCACGCGTACCCGCGGCGTGATCGTCAACATCAGCTCCATCTGTGCGGCCGGCAATCTCGGACAATGCGCCTATTCCGCGGCCAAGGCCGGCGTCGACGCACTCACCGTCACCTGGGCCAAGGAACTCAGCCGGTTCGGCATTCGCGTAGTCGGCGTCGCACCCGGGTTCACCGAAACCGACCGCGCGCTCAGCACCATGTCCGCAGACGTCATCGCCGACTGGAAAACCCGTACCCCGCTTCGCCGAATGGCCACACCAGCCGAAATCGCCGCCGCCGTCACCTTCACCATCGAAAACGACTTCTTCAATGGCCGCGTCCTCCCGATCGACGGCGGCCTGAGGATCTGAAATGGCCAGAGTCGTACTCTTCGGCACCGGCAAGCTCGCCGACCTGATGCACTACTACCTCACCCACGACAGCCCGCACCAGGTCGTCGGCTTCACAGTCGACGCCGACACCCAATCAAAACACCACCACAACAACCTCCCGCTCGTTCCGTTCGAGGAAGCCCACCAACAATTCCCACCCGACGATTTCCAGATGTTCATCGCCGTCGGCTACCGCCAGCTCAACACCATCCGCGCCGCCCGATACGAGGCCGCCAAATCCCGCGGCTACCAACTCATCACCTACATCAGCTCGAAAGCTACCCGCTGGGACGACCTCGTCATCGGCGATAACTGCTGCGTCTTCGAAAACCAGGTCATCCAGCCCACCGTCCGCATCGGCAACAACGTCGTCCTCTGGAGCGGCAACCACTTCGGCCACGACGTCGAGCTCGGCGACCACTGCTGGATCTCTTCACACGTCGTCATCTCCGGCGGCGTGAAGATCGGCCCCTACACATTCGTCGGCGTCAACGCCACCTTCCGCGACGGCGTCCACGTCGGCCGCGAATGCATCATCGGCGCCGGCGCACTGCTCCTCAACGACGCCCAGGATCGCGAGGTCTATATCGCCGCCCAAACCGAACGCTATCGCCTCAACAGCACCCAGTTCGAACGCATGATGGAAATCTCGCGCTGACCACCAACCAAACCGGCACAGACCGCATGAAACTCGTACTGGTAAACCTCTATCCCACCACCACGCTCGGCCGCTACCTGCTGTCGTCGTACGTGCTCAAAGCCTACGTCGAGCAGGCCCTCGCCGACGCCGACGATCTGACCATCGATGTACAAAACCACCCGGCCGGCGCCCCCGTCGAACGAATCGCCCAGGCCATTTGCGCCGCTCAGCCAACCTGCGTCGGCTACAGTTGCTACACCTGGAACGTCAACCCGATCCTCAAGCTGATCAACACCATCCGAGAACGCACCGCCACCCTCCAGATCGTCGGCGGCCCCGAAGTATCGCCCACCATGATCACCCGGACCGCCCCCACGGCACGGGCCGACTACTACATCATCGGCGCCGGCGAACGCCCCCTGGCCGAACTGCTGCACCACCTGATCACCGGCCAGCCAACCGACCTGCCGAGCGGACTAACCCGCTGGCAGGCCGACAAACTACAATCCACCGGCCCCGCCGAACCGATCACCGATCTGTCCGAAATTCCCTCCGTCTATCTCACCGACACACTCGAGCGCCCGCTCTACGCGCGCCAACAGGCGTTCATCGAGACGCAACGCGGCTGCCGCTTCCGCTGCAAATACTGCGTCTACCACAAACAAAACGCCGCCATCTCCTACTACCCACTCCCGCGCATCCTCGCCGAGCTCGAACACCTCATCATCAACGCCCAGGTCCAGGCCATCCGCATCTTCGACGCGATCTTCCCCTCCGACCTCGGCCGCGCCAAAGAGATCATCCGTTTCCTCATCCGCCTTCGCGACGAACGCCACCTGCGCCTCCCCTGGCTCTACTGGGAATTCAACCACCACCAGGTCGACGACGAGTTCCTCCAACTCGTGAGCCAGCTCAAAACCCGCCCCAACATCCTCAACACGGCCGACACCGCCCCGCTCGACCGCCCCCAGCATTACTCCGAACTCCTCCGAGACTACACCGCCATCAATTCCGTCGGCCTCCAGTCACTCAACCCCGCCGCCACACGCACTGTCAGCCGAGCCCCCATCCGACCCGCCGCCCTGCTCGACTTCCTGCAACGCGCCCGCCAACACAACATCGTCCTCAAACTCGACCTCATCCTCGGCATGCCGCGCGAAACATTCGATTCCTACTTCGCCGGCCTCGAACTACTCCTCCCACTGCTCGCCAATACCGACCACGTGCTCAACATTCACCGCCTCCAAATCCTCCCCGGCTCCGACCTCGAAGCGATCTGCGAACCAAACGGCATCGTCTACACATCGGCAGCCCCCCACCTCGTCACACAAACCGCCGACCTGTCCGAAACGGAGCTGAAAATCGCCGGCCGCCTCACCGCCATCCTCTTCCGCATCGTCAACTCGCCCCTGCGCGCACAATTCTTCACCGCCTGGCACGCCGCCGACCTGTCGCTGCCCGGCCTGCTCGACGAACTCTCCGACCGCATCGCCGAAGAAACCGCCGGCCAAACGCTCCAGTTGTTCAGCGAAACCGGCGTCGACGACGACTACTGGAACGGCCCCGCATACGAAGAACTGGGCTCAGGGCTGATCCAGAACATCCTGTCCGAAATCTCCCAACAGGTGATCCAACCATGCCCCGGCAGCAGCTAGAGCATCCTCAGGAACGATCCGGTGTGCCACTGCTCTGTGAGCAGTGTCCGGGGTCTTTATGGCACCGGTTTCCTTTCTTGTGGCACCGGTTTGTAACCGGTGGGTCGTGCCGGCTACGAATCCCAGTGCCACGGCTATGGAATAGGCTCAACAACGCACAGTAGGTGAGATTGCTTTGGACGAACTCGACTATGGCACACTGGCCGCTACGCTGCGTCGCTTCCGCACCGACGGCATCGACCGCCCACCCCAACGCATCGCCCTGCTGCACAACGTCACCATCAACCCCCTCATCCCCTGCCTCGAATACGTCTGCTACACCGGCGGCATCGAGCCGCAAGTGCAGTTGGGCAACTTCGACACCGTCATACAGGACGTGCTCGACCCCAACAGCACGCTCTACGCCTTCAAACCCGACGTCATCATCATCTGCCTCAAGCTCGAAGCACTCTCCGAAACACTCACCGCCAACTTCGCCAGTCTCGCCGACGAGCAGGTCCAAACCGAGGTCGACCGCATCCTGACCCACTTCGCCACCATCCTCGACACACTCCGGCAACGCACCGCCACCACCATCCTCGTTCACAACTTCGAGACCGTTGCATACCCCGCGCTCGGCATCGTCGATTATCAACGCCTCAACGCCCAGCTCGGCACCATTCGCAACCTGAACGTCGAACTAGCCCGGCTCATCGCCAACCACCCCGGCACCTACATCGTCGACGTCGACCTACTCCAGACCCGCGTCGGCCACACGCACTATTTCGATCAGCGCTACTGGCACATTGGCCGCGCGCCTTACACGCCCGCCGCCTGCCGGGCGATCACCACCGAATATGGCCACTTCCTCCGCGCCCTGGCCGGCAAGACGCGCAAATGCCTCGTCCTCGATTGTGACAACACGCTCTGGGGCGGCATCGTCGGCGAAGATGGACCCGCCGGCATCCGAATCTCCAACACATTCCCCGGCTCCGCTTATCGGGCGTTTCAACAGGCGATTCTCGACCTCCATCAGCGCGGCGTCATGATCGCGCTGTGCAGCAAGAACAACGATCGTGACGTGTTCGACGTGCTCGACAACCACCCCGACATGTTGCTGCGCCGCGAGCACCTCGTCGCCTGGCGCATCAACTGGAACGACAAGGCCACCAACCTCCGCGAAATCGCCGACGAGCTAAACGTCGGCCTCGACAGCCTCGTCTTCGTCGACGACAACCCCGCCGAAATCGACTGGGTCCGCCGGGCCCTGACGATGGTCACGTGCGTGCAATTGCCCGACGACCCCACGCGCTACGCCGACCTGCTCCGCGCCGGCGGCTGGTTCGACACGCTCACACTTTCCGACGAAGATCGCCAGCGCAGCCGGATGTACCAAGCCGAGCGCCAGCGTCAGGCCGCCCGGGCCGGGTTCGCCGGCGCCAGTGTCGCCGACTACCTGCGCTACCTCGATATGCGCGTGACGATCGCACTGGCCGACGAGGACACCATCCCGCGCATCAGCCAGCTCACCCAGAAAACCAACCAGTTCAACCTTACCACCCGCCGCTATAGCGAATCGGAGATCCGCTCGCTCGCCGCCGACCCGAACAGCGCCGTCGCCGGGCTCCGCCTGTCCGATCGTTTCGGCGACAACGGCCTCGTCGGCGTCCTCATCCTGCGTTTCACCGACAACAGCGCCGACATCGACACGCTACTACTAAGCTGCCGCGTCATCGGCCGCGGCGCCGAAGATGTCCTCCTCGCGACCGCTGCCCAACTCGCCAGCCACCACGGCTGCTCCAAACTCACCGCCGAGTACCGCCCAACCGCAAAAAATAACCAGGTCGCCAACTTCTACCCCACCCACGGCCTCACGCAGATCGGCCCAGCCGATGATGCCACACGCTACGAGCTTAGCTTGACCGCTTCCAACATGACCCCACCCGACCACTTCGCCCAGATGCAACTCCCCACCGGAAGCGCGCACCTCGATCAACCAATTACAGCCTAGCCCCCACCAGCGAATCCCCCACTACGCCAACCGCGCCAGAAATGAGGGTGCAGGGACTCGAACCCTGGACCCACGGCTTAAAAGGCCGTTGCTCTACCGACTGAGCTACACCCTCAGGATTTGCCTCAAACCAAGCGGCAACGGGATTATACCGGCCCACCGGAACCGCTCAATCGCACCAAATTCCTCCACCCCACCACTTCGTCCGCCACATCCCCGCCCCACAGTCATCAACCAAAAAACCACCCGAGGCGACCAAACTCACTGGCCGCCTCGGGCAATCGAAGGAGGAGAAGCGTTCTATGGGAGGTCTTTGCACCATCCTATACGCCCGCCATCAATACCAGTTCAAAATGATTTTACATCACCCATAAACCCAGCATCAACAACCACTTACACACACAACACAAACCCGCCCACATTCGCCGCCGGTTTCCCACGATTATCCCCTGGCCAGCCACCAGTCCAAGGCTATACTTGAAGCGGATACGGACCGCCCGCCGGTCGCCGGCCTTGCGCCGGCGAGTCAGTGCCGGCTTGGCAGCCCAGATGGGTGGGGTGCTCATGGACAGGCTCACCTGACAACGGTATAGTGCGCTCGTGTGTGACGCTGCGGCCCCGTGGCCGCTGTCGCCCATGCACTTTCGCCGATGCGGACTGGGCCGGAATTCAGAGGGTACTCTGGTCGGCCCGCTGGCCGCTCGGCAGGCGGGGCAACGTGTTTCGAGCACGCAAAGCCTGTTCGTCGCTGAATCACTACCGCGACACGGGCACGCGAAGAAGGATGCTGTAGCTCAACGACTGGGGCGGGACGGCCATACCGAACGGCCAAAAACGGACAATGAGTCGGGAGAAACGATGAGCCAGGGGTATCTCAACCTCAACAACCACACGCCGTTCTCAGACGGCGCTTACCTGATCGACGAACTCTGCGAAGCGCATCTCAACTGCGACTTCGAGGTGGCCGGCATCGGCATCACCGATCATCTCTTCTGCACCCCCTCCTCGCGGGAGATCAAGAACGAGAAGGAGTTCGAACGCATCTTCGGCAAAGAAACCCGCGACTACGCGAACATGGTCCAGGAGGCCCGCCAACGCTGGTCCGGCAAAATCCAGATCTACTGCGGCGCCGAGATCAACTGGCCCCTCAACAAAGGCTACCTCGATACCATCAAGACCATGCTCAAGGGCATCGACTTCGTGATGTTCGAGTTCATCGACTGGGCCGGACTCACCCAACTCGCCAACCAGGCCCGCCGCTGGCCCTGCCCCGTCGGACTGGCCCATACCGACGTGTCCACCCAGTTCCCCAACACGTCCATGGACCAGGTCGTCCGCACGCTCGCCAACGCCCGCATCATGTACGAGCTCAGCTCCAAGCTGATCCCGCTCGCCAACCACGAACGCTGGTTCCGCGTGCTACCCAACCACCGCGTGCAGATCGTTGTCGGCACCGACACCCATGACGACCTCACCTGCCTCCGCGACCTGCCGCAACTGTACGACTTCGCCATCGGACACAATCTTCAGGAAAAACTCTTCGTCCCCACCATCCGCGAAGAAGAAGCCGTACCGGCCTCACGCTAAGGTCGACCGTAGTTCCTGACCTTCCACGCCGTGCGGGCAACCTTCGCTCGTAGCTTGCGCGCGCTCGCCGCAACAAGCGCCGGCCACCACTGCCGCCACGCGTCCGGCGACTGCCCAAAGCCGGCACAATACCACTTCATGAACCGCACCCGATCACCCCGCGTCAGCCCGACAACTTCACGCAGCGAAACCTGGAGCCGGGCCAACGTACGCACACGCTGTCGCCGCGAAACCCGCCCCACCCGGCGCAACCCGTCCATGTCAATCCAGACCAGCTCGTTCTGTGGCCGTTGCAGCACCAGGATGTTGCTGGCCTTGCAGTCGCGATGATCAAACCCCCGCTCATGCAACTGCCGCATCAGCCGCACCAGTCGGCGGGTCAGGTCCCGCTTCAGCCGCACCCAGCCGCGCTCGTCCAGCTCCTGACGCTTCTCACGCAGAAAACTCTCCAGATCCATCGCCCCCGGCAACAGCTCCGTAACCAGCAGCGAGTCCGTCACCAGCGGCCCAAAACACCGCTCCACCAGCGCCAGCGGCCGCGCCGTCGGCACATCCCGATGCAGCAGCGCGTGCCCCACCTGCCAGCCCCGTCGGCTCCGCGACGGCGGCAGCATCTGCACCAGCCGGCGCCACCCGTTCCGCGCTCGCGGCCGCTTCACGATCACCCCCACCGGCCCATTGTCGTGCACCAACGCTGCCACGCTCACACTCGCCGAGTGCGAATCCTTGCGCGACACCCCCGCACTATCGAGCAGCCCCTCCAACCCATCCTTAAACTGCGCCTGCCACCAGTCGCGGTCAAACACCAGCTTCGACGCCGGCGATTCCTCCAGCGCGTGCTTACACGACGCCACCGCCATCCCGCGCCAACCACCACCCAGCCGCAACCGTGTGTAATAGCGCCCCTTCTTGAACAGACGCCGATCGCGTTGCGCCCACAGCCGCTCCGCGTGCCGATCAGCCATCCGCGCCAACGCGCTCACCAACTCGCGGAACGACAATCCCACCGACCGCCCGTGCGGCAACAGGGCCTCATACTCGTTCCGCCAGCGCAAATACGCCCGCAGGAAACGCAGCCGCTCTCCAATCGTGCTGTGCCGCCGAAACCACTGGTTGAGCTGCGCCAGGTTCCGCACCACCGCCTGATCAGTAATCGACACCCCACGCCGAGCGCTCTGCAAATCAACCAGCAACACCCGATAATGCCGGGGCCGCAATGACTGCACCAACAGGTTGGCCGCATGCATATCCAGGTGTTCAAAGCCGGCCTGGTGCGCCCGCGCAATCAACTGCGCCAGCAGCTCCGTCAGTTGAACCACATCCGCCCGCTTCCGCCGAACATCATCATCACTGCACAACTGCGACCAGAACGCGCTCAACGCCCGGCTCGGCTCCTCGCCCGCCGTAATCAGCAACGCCCGCCGCCGACCAGCCCGCGTGACGTCCAGCGTGTACGCCACCGGCGTGACGGTCGCAATCCCCATCCGGTCAGCGTACAGCCCACTCTCCCATTCCCCCTGACAGGCCGGCCGACGCAATCGACACCACACCGCCCGAAATCCCGGCGGCGGCGCATAATACTTCAGGTAATAAGGACGCTCTTGAATAACCGCCCGCCAAACCTCACGCCGGGCATTGTGCTTCACCCGCTTCCAACCCTGATCCTCAGGATGCCCCCACGCCTCCGCCGGCAACGCCCGAATCACACCCTCAGCACCCGGCCGACACTGCCAATCCACCCCCCCAATATGAACTTCCACAGGCTCCACCAGCCCCCCCTGCTCCACCACCGGCGTGAAGAAGGGCGGTGACGCAATCTCACCAAGCGGACTGGGGGAGAGAGTAGTCGAGGATGTCAGTGTAGCCGCTCCCATGGCCATCGTGGCCAGTCACGAATCATCTGCTCGGAATCCAATCCAGGATCCCGAATTGTACCGATTACGCGACTGTCTCTTCAACGCCCACCCCAAGCCGACCACCCCGGGACCCCCGGCCTATTCCCCATCACTCGCCGTGTCGCTCCGCACATGACGCTCCGCCGGGTGCAGCACGTAAACGACCTCAGCACGGGCCTCATCAAACGCCTCAATCGCACCCAGCGGATAGTAATCCACCTGAAGCAGCACCCGCGGCCAATCCTCATCCGACGCCAACTGTTGCAGCAACACCGAATGACTGGCCAACCCCAACGCCGTCGAATGCTCTACCAGCGCCGCAGGCGCCTCCCCCCGCGCTACCCACCCCTCAATCAACTCCTCGGTCGGCGGCGGAACAAACGCCGACCCCGGCTGAAACGTCCGCGGCTCACGCGGACGACGCCCAACAATCAGCCGCCGATTCACCGGCCCTACCACACTTCCACGCTCCTCCAACAACCCAATCTGAAGCTTCCCGAAAAACATATCCGCCTGCCACGTGTAACTCGCGGCGCGCGGACCAAGCGCCCAGCGCATCGTCTCCTCACGCTGATTCTCCCGGCTAATCGTCGTAACGCCTTTATAACCCCCCTCTGCATTCAATCCGACCGCCTGACGCTCAACCAACGTGCTCACCACCCCACGCGTCGTTTCGCCAATGTAACGCGCCCGCTGCCGCCCACGCCCCCATCGCGGCAACGCCCCACGCACAGTCAGCTTTTCAGCTAGCTTGCGACCCGCATCCGCCGCCGCCGCCAAATCCGGCCAGTAATCCAGCTCAGCAACATCCATGTTCTCACAGAGCCGCCGGGCAACTTCGTCCGCCTCAGCCGCCCGCGCCGCACCCGCATACACAAACAGCAACACCGCCCGCCCCTGCCCCCGTTCTACAATCCACGCCGACTGAATCGGCCCAGCGCTCTGACCAAACTGCGGATGACGAATTTGACAAATCGTTACATTGCCGTCAGCCACAACCGACTCTACCTGATCTGCCGCATCCCACCACAACCACGACTCAGCCGCAAAATCAACCAACAGATCCGCCGGCTTCCGATGATCCGCCAGCCACGTTCGAAACACCCCAATCGACCACGACGGCGCCCCGTCCAAAGCACCACCCACATACAAACCCGCTACCTGCCCCAAATCGGGACCCACCACCACCCAACTCGGCTCAACCTCAAAACTCACGCCAACATGTTCAAGATATCCCTCCGCACTGCCCGCCAGAGAATCATCAACCACCCGCACCGACGCGCACACGTCCGCCATAATCTCTGCATCCGCCGGCCGCAAATCAATCAGCGGATCGTACACCACCGTGATCACATGCCCCCGCGGCAAACACGTGAACCGCACAACCGTCTCACACATCAACACCCGACGCTGTAACCGACGCGGCACAAACCGATGAACCTCCCACGCCGGATAATCCCCGATCCGCGCCGGACGCAACGTCCGCAGCGTCCGCGGCTCATTCAAACCGAGCTTCTGCATCAGTACATCAACCGACAAAAACGCCGGCTCTCGATATACACGAAACCCGATCCGCCGCTCATAACGATAACCACGCCGACGCCGGTCCGTATCACTCACCGGCAATATGAACGCCCGCCGATCTTCCGGATCAGCTACCCACCCCACCGGCGGCCGAATCCGCAAAATCGTATCGCCAACCGGCTGCTCATCCCCCAACGCCCGCGCCCCCCGCGTCTGGTACCACGCCAACCCCAGAGTCCCCACCAGCACCACAGCACTGACAAACAACAGCACCCGCGGCCGACCCGCACGCATTCCACTATGAACTTCCCAAGGCATGGTGGCCCATCATAAACGGCCACCAACCAAGCCGAAACCCACGCCCCATCAACGCTTCTGAACCCACTCCGGATCAACACACCGGACACGCCGCCGCTCAACTTCCGCAAGCTGCGCGTCTGTCCACTCCGCCGGCCGAACTACCAGCCCCAACGCCTCCGACATCCCCCGAATAAACCGCTCCGTCCACTTCTCAACCAACTCCGCCGACGGATCACCCAAATCAACCCCCGGATGCCCGCGAAACCGACGCCCCAATAACAGCGACCCGTGCTGTAATACCCGATCCCGCCGCCGACGCTGCGCACTACCCAGCAACTTCTCGCTGCCAACCACCAAATCCGTCTGGCCCGGCTTCTGAAAACAGAAAAACGGACCCGTCCGCGGCGTCGGCAAAGGAAAACTCTCCGGCGCCAGCACCGACTCCGGCAACTCATCCGACAACGCCCGCCGCCAGCAATCATGCGCCAGCCGATACAACACCGTCGGCGCCTGCGCCGTCGCCGCCACCGTCTCGTCCAGAACCAAACAATACGTGATCTCGCGATCGTGCAGAATCGCCCCACCACCCGTCACCCGCCGCACTACGTCCAGCTCCTGCAACTCACGCGGCAGCCGACTCAGATCACCATAACGCTGAAAATACCCCAGGCTGATCGTCGGCGGCGACCACGCATAAATACGCAGCACCGCCGGCCGCAACACACCCGTCTCAAACAAATACTCGTCCCGCGCCATGTTCTCCCCCCCGCGCAGCGCCCCATCACGCAACACGTGCAACACCCGACCCGCATCCGGCACTGACGAACCCGCACTCATGCCGTGCGCGCCGTCGAATTCAACGCCTCAATCGGATCCAGCTTCGCCGCTGCCTGCGCCGGGTATATCCCGAAAATCAATCCCACCAGCGCCGACACGCAGAAGCTCAACGCCACACCCCAAACAGGCACAATCGTCTGCCACTCGGCAAACCACGTCACAATCCGCGCCAGCCCGATCCCCAACGCCACACCAACGAGCCCGCCCAGCACGCTCAAAATCAGCGTCTGCACCAGAAACTGCGCCGTAATGTGGTACCGCTTCGCCCCCAACGCCCGCCGAATACCAATCTCTCGCGTCCGCTCGGTCACCGACGCCAGCATGATGTTCATGATCCCGATGCCGCCTACCAGCAGCGAGATCCCCGCGATGCTGCCCAGCACCACCTGCCAGGTCCGCTTGGCCTGCTCCGCCTGCTGAAGCAGTTCCAGCGGCACCGTGATCGAATAGTCCACGCCCTGCCGGCTATACTCCATCACCCGCCCTATCAGCCGCGATACCCCCAGCACCCGTTCCTGCGGCTCGATGTGCACGTACACATCACTGTACTGCACCATCTTCAACTCACGCGACGCGCCAGAATACGATACCTTCAGGTCGCCATAACGCAGATCCGCCGTCGACAGCGGAATGTATATGTCGCGATTGATGTTCCGCGCCGCCAACCCCTTCGCCGGGTTACCCGCCGTCAAAACCTCACCCAGAATCCCCACGATCGTGTACGGTACCGACCCGGTCGACCGGCTCTGAACAGTCAACGCTCGGCCCAGCGCATCCGCGTTCGGAAACAGCTCCCTCGCCACCTCCGCGCCGATCACACACACCTTCGCGTGCTGCTCCTCGTCCATCGCCGCCAGCGTTCGCCCGCGCATGACGTGCACGTTCACCACGTCAAAGAAATTCCGCGTTGTACCCAGCACCACCCCATCAAACTGACGCGATCCATGCACCGCAGTGTTCGCCACGTCACGCATCCGCACAATCTCGGTCACGTACGGCAACGACAGCAAACGATCCACATCATCCCGGGTGATCCCATACTTCTTGACCGCCTGCTCAGCCTCGCCCACCTGCTGCGATTTCGGCGGCTCCGCGCTGCGCATGATGATGTTCTGGCTCCCCAGAAGCTGAATCTGCTCAAGCTGCTCAGCCGACGCCCCCTCGCCGATGCTCAACATGCAGATCACCGCCGCCACACCGAAAATCACACCCAATGCCGTCAGCAACGATCGCAGCTTGTGTGCCCGCAGGTCGCGCAACCCCAGCGCAAACAGCTCCCGGGACAGAACCGTCATGATCAGCCTGCGCATGATCGCTTCCTTAGACTCACGCCACTATCACCGCCCGGCCGAACGCCGTCAGGACTGCGACGGCCCGTCCGGACGCCGCATCGGCGGCAGCTCAATCGGACCAAACCGATCCTCGTGCGCCTTCACCGCCTGCTGCAACGCGATCGCCAGCCGCTTCGCATTCGCCGGCTGCAACACCAGCCGATGCGAAACCTTCAACACTGGCTGCTGCACATTCGGCAGCGGCGAATTCACGCCCAGGTACGCGACCAATTCGTCCGCGGTCCCCGCCAGCGCGAAAAAGTTCGCGTAAACGGTCTCCATCGCGCTCAGATCGAGCCGCAATTGCTGTGGTTGTTGGGGATGCGGGTCCATGTGTCGATCGTCCTCTTCGCCAAAAATCATAGCTCTACTCCCCTACAGGTGATTAACTTCAGCAGTCTAGACCCTCCCCCCCAATCCAACAACCGCCGCCGGCCGGAAGCCAGTGTCGCAAGTCGTAACCCCCGCAACACTTCAGCCAACCCGAACCAAAATAGAGCTGACGGGTAGCATGCACAGGTTCACCGCAGGCGAATTCGCCCGTGTAATCGTCCCGCACCCAGCGGCCACCCCACCCCATTACGCAACACGGGGGATTTGAAGTGTCGAACAGGCTAATAGCCTGTGATCAAGTGCCGCCAGCCTCCAACCTCTTGTGACACCGGTTTACCAAACCTTGTGGCACCGGTTTTTAACCGGTGGGTCGCGCCGGATACGAACCCCAATGCTGGGTACCCCATCCCGTTACGCAACACGGGGATCGGAACGATTCCCCACCCCGTTGTTACGCTGTTACGCCTGGGTGCTCTTGAACAGTGCAAGCCGCCCCACTCTACTTCCCGCCTTCCCCCGCGCGCATGCCATACGTATGCTCCGGCCCCGGATACGCCCTCGCCACGATGTCATCCACGTACCGCCGCATCGCACCCAGCATCGTCTCTTTCAAACTCGCCAGCTTCGGCACAAACCGCGGCGTGCGCTCCGGCCCCAGACCTAACATGTCCTGCGTCACCAATATGTGCCCATCACACGCCGGCCCCGCCCCACAGCCAATCACAACCACGTCCGTCGCCTCGCACACCGCCTGACCCGCTTCCGCCGGCACCGCCTCCAGCAGCAACATCGCCGCCCCCGCCGACACCATCCGCCGGGCTACCTCCACCAGGTGATCAATCCCAACCCAATCACGCGCCTGCGCCCGATACCCGTCCGGCGTCATCACCTGCTGCGGCAACAACCCCAGGTGCGCGATCGTCGGCACACCCGCCTGCGCCAAACGCCGAACCAGATGCTCTTGCTCCGGCTGCACCTCAATCTTCACCGCGTCACACCCGGCCTCATCGCGATACCGCAACGCCGCCGCCAACATCCGATCCTCCCCCGCGGCCACCACCTCGTACGGCATGTCCCCAATGAAAAACACGTTCGGAGCCCCCCGCCGCACCGCCTCCGCCAATATCACCATCAGCTCAAACGGCGCCGACCGGGTGCTCTCATGCCCCAAAATAACGGTGCTCAACGAGTCCCCGATCAACAACCCATGGACACCCGCCGCCTGCGCCAACGCCGCCGTCGGATAATCATACGCGGTCAGCATCGCGATCTTTCGGCCGGCCGCCTTCATCCCCCGCAGCGTCTCAAGAGTAATCCGCGTTTGCGTCAGTGCCGTCGCGCTCATGATTGTTCTTCCGATAAGGGTTTCACCCCACGAATATCCCACTTCAAACCCCCGGCGCCAACCCGATTTCGGCCAGATGTGTTCAGCCCCGAGATTACCGGACGACCACGTACGTTGACCTAAATCGACAAACGAATATCCGCGTCAACCTCAGCGAACATATGGAACTATGTCATTATGGCCGGCCGACGCGCGCCGACCAGACCGAAAACACCAGCAGCAAACCGATCGGAGCGAAAATGAACACACCGAGCGCGGCGGAAACACGGGCCCCCACGACACAGGTCGGCGCTCAACCCGCCACCGCCCAGGCTCGGGCCGTGGAACACCCAAACTCGTTCGGCTAAGGACTTCATCCCGACGCCCGCCGCACCGCTCTGATTGACGCCCCGGTGCGGCGGGTCCTTTTTTCGGGCCCCGGCGCAGTGCCCTATGGACCGATATAAAACCGACATTTGCATGATCGAACCCGACGCCGACCAGCGCAACCTGCTGATCCGTCGACTGCACGGCGACCCCAACACCATCCTCCAGGCCACCAACGCCGAAATCGGCCTCGAACTGATCCGCCGACATCGACCCTACGTCGTCATCTGCGCACTGCGACTACCCGGAATGAGCGGCCTCGAACTCTGCCGACAAATCCGCACCGACACCATCCTAAACAGCACCTACATCATCATCCTCACCGGCTGCGACGACCGCCAAGAAAAAAACCGCGTCCTGAACGCCGGAGCCGACGACTACCTCACCAAACCATACGACGACGAGGAAATCGCCGCCCGACTACGAAACGGCCTGAGACTCGCCAGACTTCAGGAACGACTCAAGCAGGCCGCCCTGACCGACGGCCTCACCGGACTCTGGAACCATACCCACTTCCGAAATATCCTCGACCGCGAATTCGCCCGCACCCGCCGCTACGGCGGAATAATCTCACTCCTAATGCTCGACATCGACCACTTCAAAGCCGTTAACGACACCTACGGACACGAAGTCGGAAACCTCGTCCTCAAAGGAATCAGCAGCCACCTGCTAAATATGATGCGCGATACCGACGTCGTCGCCCGCTACGGCGGCGAAGAGTTCGCCATCGTCTGCCCCGAAACAAACTTCGACCAGGCCGCCGAACTGGCCGAACGCATCCGAACCACAATCCCCGAACAGGTCCGCCTCGGCGACTATCCCCGACTTACCGTAACCGTCTCCATCGGCGTCTCCGCAACCAGCGACACTACGATTACTTCCGCCAGCAATCTCATCAACCACGCCGACCAAGCCCTCTACCAGGGCAAGCGCAGCGGCCGAAATCGCGTCATCCGATCCGACCAAGCCCTGCCCACCACCGAAGTCGGCATCGAACTGGCCCAGTTCGAACGGCTCCAGAAGCAGGTGGTCTCGCTATCAATGCAGTCAAAGGAACTCTGCCTCCAGTCCGTCTGGGCACTCGTTCAGGCACTCGAAGCCCGCGACCCCTACACCGCCTGGCACTCACGCAACACGACCTTCTATTGCAACGCCCTGGCAGAGGCTGCCAAGTGGCCACCCGCGCTCCGCGACACCGTCGCAAACGCCGCCATGCTCCACGACCTCGGCAAAATCGGCATCCCCGACCGCATCCTCCAAAACCCCAACCCACTTACCCCGGAAGAAGCCGCCATCCTCCGCCAGGTCCCACTCTTAACCTGCCGCATCCTCGAACCGCTCCGCGTCTTCGAAACCGAAACCCTCATCATCCGCCACCTCCGCGAACGCTACGACGGAACCGGACACCCCTTCGGACTCAGCGGACACACCATCCCCCTGGGCGCCCGACTACTCGCCGTCGCCGAAGCTTTCGACGCTCTCACTAGCGACCGCGCCCACCGCCCCCGACACTCGCTCGATCAGGCCCTCGACCTCATCAGCGCCGACGCCGGACAGCAGTTCGATCCCCAGTTCACCCAACTCCTCAGCCGCGTCGCCACCGACCGCCACCAAGCCTGGACCGCCCGCATCCAAAACAGCCTCAGCGACCTCGCCCAGGCCATCATCCCCGGCATCTGCCTGACTGCCGCCCCCGCCAACCTCTGACCAAATCCACACCACCACCCGGGTTGAACCGCCCCTTTCCCGCGGTAATATGGTCCATAGACGCATGTGGCGGGGGTCGCGCTGCGAAGACCCGCGTAGCGCCGCCGACCTCTGCATGAACTCCTGCATCTACTGCAGCCAACGTAGCGGTGTCCGTTGCTGAACGAGGACATCTTCATGAACGTCGCGCAGAATCCTCAGGCCGCCCTCGATACCACCAACCGCTCCGCCGCCGAGCACATCAAGCTCGTCGACCACTACGCCGCCCACAACTACCACCCCTTACCCGTCGTCGTCGCCCACGCCGACGGAGTCTGGGTCGAGGACGCCGACGGCAAACGCTACATGGACATGCTCGCCGCATACTCGGCCGTCAACTTCGGCCACTCCCACCCCGAGCTCCTCGCCGCCGTAACCGCCCAGCTCCAACGCGTCACGCTTACCTCCCGCGCCTTCCAGAACGACCAGCTCGGCCCCTTCTGCCAGGAACTCGCCAACCTCTGCAACATGGAAATGGTCCTCCCCATGAACACCGGCGCCGAAGGCGTCGAAACCGCCATCAAAACCGCCCGCAAATGGGGCTACACCAAAAAGGGCGTCCCCGCCAACCAGGCCAAAATCATCTGCTGCAAAAATAACTTCCACGGCCGAACCACAACCATCATCAGCTTCTCAACCGACCCCACCTGCCGCGAAAACTTCGGCCCATTCACCCCCGGCTTCGAACTCGTCGAATACGGCGACATCGACGCCCTCCGCAACGCCATCGACGACAACACCGTCGCCTTCCTCGTCGAACCCATCCAGGGCGAGGCCGGCATCATCCTCCCACCCGCCGGCTACCTCCAAAAGGTCCGCCAGCTTTGCTCCGAACGCAACATCCTCTTCATTGCCGACGAGATTCAGTCCGGCCTCGGTCGCACCGGCCACACCTTTGCCTGCGACCACGACCAGGTCAAACCCGATATGTACATCCTCGGCAAAGCCCTCGGCGGCGGCGTACTGCCAGTCTCCGCCGTCGTCTCAACCCGCGAAATCCTCGGCGTGTTCGAGCCCGGCAACCACGGCAGCACCTTCGGCGGCAACCCACTAGCCTGCGCCGTCGGCCGAAAGGTCGTCGAAATCCTCCGCACCGACCACTACCAGCAAAACGCCCGCGCCCTCGGCTCCTACCTCGCCGAACAGCTCCACGCCATTAAGACCGATAAGGTCAAGGAATACCGTTGCCGCGGCCTCTGGGTCGGCGTCGAGTTCAAGCCAGAAGCTGGCCCCGCCCGCAAGTATTGTGAGTTGTTGATGCAGGAGGGCATGTTGTGCAAGGACACGCACGCCCAAACAATGCGGCTCGCCCCGCCGCTATGCATCACCAAGGACGAGCTAGACTGGGCCCTGGAGCGCATCCGCAAAGTCCTGGCCTAATCCAAACCGTCCCCCCTTCGCAGAGGGGGGACTATAGGGGGGTGCGCGTACAATCAGTGTGACACAGGCTAACAGCCTGCGGATTCAAGTGTGGCACAGGCTAATAGCCTGTGGACTCAAGTGTGGCACCGCCTAATAGGCGGTGATTCTGAACTACCAGGTGTGTGGCACCGGCTTGCAACCGGCGAAGCGATAACCGTCCCCCTTCGCAGAGGGGGTGTACGCCCAAACCCCCCTCCCTCTTCAGAGGGAGGGGATTAAGGGGAGGGTGTATTCACTGTGTACCCCACTCCCGTTGTTACGCTGTGACGCTGAAGCCAGCGCAGCGGGCGACCGAACCGCCCCATTTTCAAGCTGCTTGGCCAAGTACCACTCAACCGCTAGACTAGGCGCGCCCTACCATGGATGTACGGTCAGCGTCATGCCAGACTTGGCCCCAAGTACCCAATCGGGGAGGATGTTTTGCCCGGTGACTCATCAGAACTTACCCCAAGCCGCGAGACCTTTGGCCGACTTGCGGGCATGTCCGTTCGCACGCTGGCGAGCATCGAGGCCGGCTGCGCACCCAGTCAGCGAGTACGTCGCAGGATGACCGAAATTCAGCGCATCACCAGCGCCCTGGCCGAAATCGTTGCCGCCGATGCCGTCGGCCCGTGGCTGGAAAACCCGAACGAAGCCTTCGGCGGCGCCAAGCCGCTGAAACTCATCGAGCGCGGCGAGACAGACCGCATCTGGCAAATGATCTACACCCTCCGCTCCGCCGGCGTCAGCTAAACCATCAAACCGCTCGCAAATACACCCACCCCGAGCGGCCCAACATATCCACGATGCAGCGGGTCGCGGTCGAAATAGACGACCGATGATTACACCCCCAAGTTCTTCTTCACAGCATCAGTGGCAACTTTGCTCAACACGTCCACTAACAGGTTGCGGGCTTCATCCCCGACCTTGACGAAGGCCCGCTTGAGCCACACAGTTGCAACGTTAGATCTTGGCGTATCGGCCATGATGTCCGGAATCGATCTTCGCAACTGCTCTCGCTCCTCGGGTTCCAACTCGTTGAGTGTATCGATTAATGCCGCGAGGGCTTCGGCGTTCGCTTTGGTCCACGGATACGGCTCTCCACACTCATGGCAATGGTTCGGAATAAACCGCATACGCGCTACACGATTCACCGGTTTGGCATCCCAGCCATCGCCTTTGTAGTACGTGCCGATGTAGCGGCCGCGGATGGGGGCTTCGCACTTCAGGCATTTCCCCAGAATCGGCTTTCCGCACCGCACACAGAACTTCGCTGTGCTGCCTGGGTCTCCCCTCGCCCCACTAGTGATGAGGTGACCATTCTCACAGATAAGTGCTTCATCGTAGTGACCGGTCATGCTTTGCAACCCCGATCCTTCTTGACTTCAGCCAAGTTGGCAGGTCCTGAACAGGGAAACCCCGGACGGCACATATTCCCATTCAGCCCACAGTGTACAAGGCCAGCGTCCTATTTCCCAAAAGTCAATCACGACACGCCGCTTGCCACACGGATTCTCTTAGAGCAACCCACTACTCGTTACAACTATTCGGCAATTTCATCTCGATGTCAGTTTAGCCACATCCATCGGAGGGGAAAAGAAGCCCAAGGAAGGGGTCTGGGGAAACCTGCGGAGCTGGTTCCCCCAGGCAGCCCGCGCAGCGCGCCCCCAACAACCACACACTACCCGATGAATCGCACATGATTATCAAGTTGGCTCCGCCTCGCCCCCTTCATCCTTCCGCCTTCATCCTTCAACCTTCCCCTCATTACCAGGACCCACCAAAAATCTGCGCGCAGAATCCGCCAGAAACCAACAGAAATCGCCAATCTCCGCCAGCCAGCGCCAATCCCTAAAATCCAACTTGCCCAACCCAAAAAGCGCGTCAACACTTACCTACGCTTACGCTGTTCCCAGGGCACCCTTGACGACGCCCGCAGCGACCCGGGAGATCGATCCCCCGGCGGCAGGCAGCAGAACTTGTGGCACCGGTTTGTAACCGGTGGTCCAAAGCTGCCACGAAATGCCAGTGTGAATGGAGAAAGGAAAGACAAGCGTGAAAGGCTCGAAGTCAAACCTCGATCCGCGCCACGCGCCCCTCGATCCTCACACGCCCCGCTGCCCCGTTCGTGACCCCGCCCACCCGGAGCGGCCCAACACATCCACACCAGGTGTAGCACCCGCCAATGGCAGGTGATCCTCACCAAGTGTGGCACCGGCTAATAGCCGGTGAAGTGATACTGGACCGTACGAGTCTCCGGACGAGGCCGGGTTCCCCCAGGACCGCGACCGGCAGAACAGGCGCTCCAGAGTGCTTTCGACGAACCCGTGGCGCCCAGACGTTCAAGTGTTCTGGCGAATACGGCAAGGAGGCCGCCACGAGTAAATAGAGCTTGCTCTAAACTCCCGCGCCAAACTGGACCGGCACCGAAGCGGATCTTTGACAACCGAATATTCGGCCCACACCCGCAAGTGCTTGGGATCACTCTACACGTTGTAACATCGTTACGTTGTTACGCACGCCGGGTCAGCTACCCGCCCCAAGCATCGTGGTCACCGCCATCGTGCCGACAGCCGCCACGGTCAGAATCGCAGCCGCCGTCACGACCACCAAAAATCGTCGGCTCTGCTCACGCACCAACGCAGTGATCGCATCATGCTGCTCCCGCTGCGCCTGGTGCAAATGCTGCAAAGCCTCCGCCTGCATCCCGCCGGAATCGCTCAATTTGCCAATAGCCTGGCTGAAATGCTGCAACGACTCACGCAGCCGATTGTCCGACTCCTGCGAATCCTGAAGCTGGCCCGCAACCGTCTGAATCGCCTCCGCCTGCGTCAGCAGCGATTCAGGAATACGCGCCAGCGTATCAGCCATGTTGGCCGCGTGCTTGCCGGCCGCCTCGCCACGCTCAACCAGCGCCCGCAGGCTCTCACCCTGGGCACGCTGCGTTTCGGCCAGTTGCTCCAGCACGTTCCCAACATGATCCAACGAGCTGGTCAGCTTGGCCGAGTGTGTATCCTGCCGCTCAAAATGCTGCTGCAACGACTCGGCCAAACTCACAATGCGCTGCGCCACTTCGCGCATCTGCGCCTGCGCACTGCCACGCCGCCACCACGGCACACCGCCGGAATTGGCCGATAGGTCACGCTCTCCCATGACAGACTCCTCAGGCCCGGTAATGCGCACTTCGCCCCCGCCATTGCCATCGGCCGGGGTCACCCCACCGAGAAACACCCTGCTCATGCGTTGCCAGAGGGAAGAAATGCGAGCGTTCATTCAACGTACCTCCGTGTACGCAACGTCAATAGCCCTCGCTCAGGTGCCATTATACGGCGGCAACGTGCACATGCAAAACGGTTTCCGCCCAGCCAACAACGCTACCCGCCCCCAACCCCGCACTGCTTCAGGGGCGCGAACCGACGAGTTGCGGCCTGAAGAAACGCTCAATAACAACCCCAACCGTTTCAGCCGGCACGTACGCCTCAAACCGAACGGCCCGCGGCTCAAGATACACAGCGGCCCCGGCCAACGGATGGTCGCCAGCATCCTCCGCCAAAAACGGAGCTGGTATGCCCATCGTCCCCATCACACCCGAGATGAAATCAAGGAACTTGGACACATCGACAACAACGCAAAGCTGGGGGTCGGGCGAAAGCTGCTTGCGCAAAGCGCGAAGCCGAGGATTACCACTCAGTTGGCGCTGGTCGGCACCAAAGAACCGCCGCATCCCCTGCTCCGAGCCAAGGGAGTAGGCAATGCCGTCCGGATGAGGAGCAACAAACAGTTTAGGTTGGACACCATAAAGTCCGGAGAGCACCGGCTGCGCGAGCGCCCGGTCGGCATCGAAGTTAAACGCGTAAACATCCGTATCGACGGCTTCAATCTGCATATGCGTATGAGTGACGTCCTTGGCCGGGAAGGTACCCCAGGCGTCGATTAACTCCGGGCACGACGTGAAGGCCTGACGCAGGTTGTCGCGGACGGAGTCGCGGTGCTGGGTCAGGTACAGGCCACGCGAACGCAGCGAACACGCATCGTCGCCAACCTCGATCATGCCGCTCAACCCGGTCAACATCCGATACGTCTCGACGTTCAGCCGCATTGCCGCTTCCAGCTTGTCGACTCCGACCTTCTCCTTCAACGACTCTACCTTCAGCAGCACCTTGGTGAGAATCTCGTTCAGGCTGGGTGTTCCCGGCGGGACAGTCCACTCGCTGCCAAAGGCCAGCAACGGATCGCCGTCCGGCAGGCCACGAAGAACGTCTTTGTTGGTGTGACCTACCTGCGCGAGGTATTCGGCGACCGACCCGTCAGTGGCGAAGGTGGTCTGGTCGGCGAGCAGCACACCGGCGCCGTTGATCGCGACGCCGGCGGCATAGGTATCGGCCTGAGAAATAAGCAGCCGGAACTTATCAAACACGATGCGCCAGAACTGGGTGGCGGCTTCCCCCTCCGGGCCGGCGGCGGCGATTCCACAGCACAAGCTCTGCTCAAAGAACAACAGGTTTTGTTCGATCCGCGGAATCCAGGGTTGCACATCGACCAGCAGGACCGCGTCGCGCCGGGTCAGCAAGCTGGCGATTCGGTCACCCCGGTCCGACGCGAATTCGCCGGCGGCCTGCAAACCGCGCTGAGCATCGGCCCGCTCACGGGTAACGACGGCTACGCCGTCGGGCGTGACGCCAGCGTAGCGCTCGGTCTCGAACTCGAAGACCATGCCGGCGTCCAGTCGCGTCGATTTTGCCGAGCCCTCCCACACGGACAGATCGACCACCTTCATCAGCAGCAGTGGCTCGTCGCTTTCCGCTGATGCCGCCAGCACGAACGGCCCGCGCACGTCAAGCGCTGTCAGCGCATCTCCGAGTGGGCCGACGAGCAGATCTTCCGCGGTAACGTCAGCCACACTCTGTGAGCCGATGCCCTTGCCAAAGGCGGACAGGCCGGCGACGAACTTTTCCACACTCGGAACGACGAAGACCAGGTGAGTGTCCGCAGGAACGTGCTTGAGAACCTGGGCCAACTCGGGCGGCAGAGTCCGGGCAGTGCTCGGCACATCCTCCGCGCGCATCGGAGTAACGAATGTAAGAACCAGCAAGGCCGTCAGCGTGAGATGACGCACACAATGTCTCCTGCCAATCGGTAACGTCGGCGACTCGGGCCGACATCTCCGCTGTCATAATGTGATTTAAGTGTATCGCCAGCCAGATGTCGATTCTTTGCGTACAAGTTCCTACATCGCTGACGAACCGTGCCGTCTCATTATCGGTCTATGGTGTGTTGTTGCACAGTGCAGTGATTGGCGGCGCGGACCGATGTCATCAGGGACGCGCCGTTACATTGCAGAGGGCCGAATGCTGACCGAGACCGACAACGCGATCGCCACTGATGCGGAGATTGAAGCGGCTATTGCCGAAGCTGACGACCAGGCCATGCCCAGTCTCGATGAGGGTGCTGAGGCGGACGTTGTCCCGGTTCCGGTAGAGGCCCATAACGACGCCAAGCCAGGGCCCGCACGTGCCGACGGCGAATCAGCGAGGGAGGAGGATGCCGAGTCCGGCGAATTGCAGCGGCACTGGCTGATCCAGTTGCTGATGCGGTGGCTGGAACCGACCGGGCGTGCATTGCGCAAGCTGCTACCCAGTTGGATGCGACCACCACCCGCCGTGTTGGCCTCTCTGGATCGGGCAGGCAAGATCACCTACCGCGCGCTGGACACAACGTTATGGGCCATTGACTACCCGTTTCGCTGGGTTGGTACCGACGTCCGGCAACTGGTTGGTTTGATCGCCGTCGTGACGATCGTGACGTCATTGCTGGCGGGCACTCTGCTGCCGATAATCTACCCGCCGACGGACATTGTCTCACAGATCAAGCGTCAGACAGCCCAGGTTATCGAGCAGCTTGAACCTGCGGAAACGCCCACCACCACGTCGGCCCCGGCCACCACATCCGCCCCAGCGAACGCGCCTGACGCGTCTACGCCGACCAACACGCCGGCCAAGTTGGAACAGCCGGACGCATCCACGACATCTGCCCCATCCACCCCGTAGCAACGATTAGTTCACTGCACCGTTGATTCAATGGCGCTGTCCGCTTTCGGCTCTGTGCGTTGCCGGCAGCGACGCCAACCCCACCAACCCAGCCGCCCCACCACGACGGCCGCCACCAGCGCGAGCTGGATCAACATTATTTCGACCGCGTCGAGGCGCAGCAGCGTGGCGCAGCCCGCGAACAGGACATAGCGTGGGCCGCGTCCGATCACGTAGGCTAGCGCATAGCGCCAACGTGAATAGCCCTGCAAGATGGCCAGCCAGCGGACGGCATCGACCGGGATCGGGACAAATGCGATCAAGGTGAGCAATTGCAACGGGGCCCGCTCGAACCAACGGAGGGCCCAGCCATAGATGCGTGTGCGGCGCACGCGGCGACCCAATCCGAAACGCAGCAGCCACGCCAACAGGTGATATTCGGTGAGATTGGCGACGACGGTGGCCAGCGTGGCCAGCGCTGCGACGAGCAGGACGCGTGCCGGGCCGCTTTCGATCAGCGCGTAGTCCGGGGCGGCCGCCAGGAGGATGATCCACGCGGTTGGCAGCGGCACGAACGTGTTGCACAACGACAGGTAGAAGCACATCAACAGGAGGATCCAGCCGCGCAGTGCCCAGGCAGATCCCTGGTCGTACCAGCTCAGCAGCAGCAAGGCCGTGGCGGCCAGAGCCGACATCCACACCACGAGGACGACGAACCACGCCCGCGTTCCGGGCAGGACACCTTCGATGGTGCTGGCGTGGATGTTGGTTTCCGTGATGGTGGGGTTGATCTCAGTCAACGAACTGTCCGTCCCGCATGTGCAGCACGCGCTGCGCCCCGATGGTCAGGTGTTCGTTATGCGTGATCATGATCACTGTCTGTCCGGTTTCCGTGTGCAGTTTCAGCAACAAGTCGAGGACGGCCTGGGCGTTGGCGGAGTCGAGATTGCCGGTTGGCTCGTCCGCCAATAGCAGTGCTGGCGAACCGATCACCGCCCGCGCCAGGGCCACGCGTTGTTGCTGTCCGACCGATAGCTGGCCTGGTTTTTTGCCGGCCAACTCTGTCAGGCCGACCTTTTCCAACAGCGCGTCGACCTGGCCGTCGATCGGCGCGTGTCGAATTCGCAGGGGCAGCGCGACGTTTTGGCGCACGCTCAGTGTCGGGAGCAGGTTGAACCGTTGGAACACGAACCCGAGCAGCACGCGGCGCAGTCGGGTTCGCGCGTGGTCGGACAGGTGCAGTGTATCCTGGCCGGCTACGGTGACGCGGGTTGCCCGGCGTGCCGGCATCATCATTCCGATGATGTTCAGCAGCGTAGTTTTGCCGCAGCCTGACGGTCCCATGATGACCACGAATTCGCCGCGGCGCACGCGCAGGTTGATGCCGTGCAGCACGGGCTCGACCACGCCGGCGTGCTCGTAGGCGTAGTGCAGATCGGCGATGTCGATCATCCAGTCGTCGTTCATTCGTTACCCAGCACGAGCGCCGGCTCCAGGCGGGCGGCGCGATACCCGGGGTACAGTGCACTCAACGTGCCGCCAACCACGCCGATGATAACCGCGACGAGCAGGCCGGATCCGGACAGATCGACGGTCAGCAGCGGTGCTACAACACCGATGACGAGCTTGCCGAGCAGCGCGAGTCCGACGCCGACCGCCACGCCGCCGAGCGAAATCAGCAGCGCCTCGGCCACGGACAGTCGCAGCAGGCCCAGGCGGCTGACGCCGAGCGATTTGAGGATGGCGATTTCGCGTGAGCGTTCGACGACGACGGTGTACATGGTCAGCAGGATGAAGAGGAAGCAGGCCACCAGGGCAACGCCGCTGGACGCGGTCATGTATAAGTTTACCGAGGCGAAGCTCTCGCGCAGGAGTCGGCCGTAGTCGCTTTTCAGCTCGACGCGGGCGTCGAGCTCGGCGGCGAAGCGTTCGAGCGCGGCAGATGGGTCAAGCCCGTGTCGCAGGCGGATGAAATACATACTCGCGTGTGGCTCGCCGGCGACGACGATTTCGCGCAGCGTCTGCAATGGGGCGAAGACGCGGCCGGCGACGCCGGTTTCGATGATGCCGACGATGCTAAAGTTTTGGCCCATGATTGGGATAGTGTCGCCGAGCTTGTATTCGCCGACGCGTTGCAAGCGTTCGTCGATGACGAGTTCGAGCCCGCCGGCGAGCCGCTCGGCCAGGGGTGTATCGCGGGGGGTTTGGGGATCTTCCGCGTCGATTCGTTTTGCGAAATCCTGGGCGTGGTCGAACGCTTGGCCCTGGAGCACGCGGCGGCTTCCGAGGAAGACGTCCATTTGGGCCGGGTCGATGCCGAACAGCCGCTGCTGCTGGCCGCCCATGCGTACCTGTCCGAAGAGAACTGGGATCACGTCGGCTGCCAGCGGGCCCTGTTCGTCGGAGATCTTGTGTAGGAAGCGTTCGTGCAGGCCGCGGAATGGCGCCCCGTTCGTGAAGATGATGTTGTCCTGGGCGGGGAGGATGACTATTTCGGCGTCGACGCTCTGCATGCGGTCGTTAACTTCGTTGATTGAGCCGTTGGCCAGCCCGCGCGAGATGAGCAACAACATGATTCCGATGCCGACGGCGAGCGCGCTCAGTGCGGCGCGTAGCTTGTGGTGGGTCAGGTTGGACCAGGCCAATGCGAACATGCTGCCTCATTCGGGCCGGGGTGTGCGAGGGGCCCGCCCGACACTCAATATCAGCGTCGGCGGGGTTCGCGGAAATCTTCAAGGGCGGCCGGCAGGCCCCAGACGTACACGATGGCTGCCAGTGCCAGCACCACGAGGCTGGTGACGCCCAATGTCCAAGCGGCTTTTGACACTTCCTCGAACCCGAGCAATACGGTTACGCCGCTGAGCAGGACCCAGGCCATCAACAGTGTGCCCGTGAGGGCGGCGGGCCGGCCGCGCAGAGATCGCCCCCATGGTACGGGCACGACCTGGGCGAAGGCGCCTTGTAGGCCGAACATGAACACTTGGCACTGTGCGCCGACGGCCAATGCCACGCCGGCCACCACCAGCCATTGCATCTGGACCGACCAGGCCGGCACGAGTCCGCGGATCATTTCGTTCATGATCAGCACGAGCAGCATCCCTAGCCACAATGGTGAATAGTATGTTGCTGATCCCATACTGGTGGTCTCCGTGCAACCGTGGATATTTTCGCGGGCGGCGCTGCTCGGGTCTCGCCGCCGAACCAAGTTGTCGATGTTATCATGTTACGGCGGAGCTGACCCGTCAGGGGCGGCAAGTTTCCACCGGAGGAGTGGCCGCGTTGACCGGAGCCATTGTTGGAGCCACGGGAGCGGGTGGGCAGGAGTTCGTTGAGCTGCTGTGGGCCGGCGGGTTTTCCGGTTATCAGTCTGCCCGTTTTTTCGCGGGTGGCCAGCCCTGTAAGGGTGCCGCGCTCAACGCCATCCAGATCGCTGAACTGTTTCAGGGAGCCTTATCATGTCATTTGGCCGGCACGGAAGCAAAATTCGCCTTGTTCCGCTCGACACTGAGCGGCATTTTGACAACTGCGTGCGTTGGTTGAACGATCCTCAGGTGACCGTGTGGATGCTCACCGGTGATTATCCCATTACGCGCATGGCCGAGAAGGAGTTCTTTGAGCGTCATGCGAACCCTGGCGAGAACAAGGCCGATCTCGTGCTCGCTATCGAGACGCTGACGGAAGAAGAGGAGCACATTGGTATCTGCGGCCTGCACAACATCAGCTATCGTCATGGGACTGGCATTGTCGGTTTGACCATTGGCCGCCCCAAGCTTTGGGGGCAGGGGTTTGGCGGCGACGCGCTGTGCACTTTCACCGAGTATGCCTTCGATGTGCTCGGGTTGCGCCTGGTGATCACCGAGGCGTTTGCCGAGAATGAACGCTCGGTCCGGATGATCCGCGGTGCCGGGTATGCGGAAGTCGGCCGGATTCCGCAGCGTTACTGGAAGCGCGGCGCATATCGCGACATGATCACGTTCATCAAACAGCGTGGGTGAATCGGCCGGATTTGGCGCTCGGTTTTTGCGGTGAGATCCCAAAAAGAAGACACGCGACGAGCCACAATAGACTTGCCGCGCGTCCCACCAAACTAATCAGATTAATCGTTGAAAGCGTATCGCAGGCGCAGGCTCGTCGCCGCCTGCAGGCGATCTGCGGGCGACAACACGAACCCAAGTTGTGTTCCCGAGCTCTTCAGCGGGTAGTCGACGAGGGAGTAGCCGGTCGGCGGCAAAGCCTGTGTTACCAGCATGTCGCCGCCGGGCCCGCAGGATAGATGGCCAACCAGGCTTGCCAGCACAGTTCCCGTGCCGGCCAAGCCGTTGGCGTAGGCATTGAACAAGCCGACGTCGGCGGCCGACAGTAACTCTACGGCGGCGCCATCGCCATTCTGGTCGGCCAGGCTCACGCTGGCCTGTGTGCGTGCTTCGACGACGAAGCTACCGGCGCTCAGGCTGCCGGGATCGTCGATCATCATCGGCGGTGGGGACCAGAGTTCGCCGCCGCGCAGGACGACGGCCACGTTTTCCTCTCCGCCGCAGAGTCCGATGTTGATCTCAATTCGCGGCAACGTGCCATAGTCCATGCGCACCTCGAGCTGTTCGAGGGTCGCTATGGTTTCACCGGTAACCGAGTTTTCGAATATGAGCGGTGCGGTTCGCGTCCAGCGATAGCGTTGATACTGCGGGTACCACGTGCACTCGTCCACGTTCACCTGGAAAATCGCGTTGCCGCCGGCAATCGGCTGGCCGGATTCATCCAGGCTCTGCAATTCAAGCGTGAAATAGGGCGTTGGAGTTGGTACGGTCACCTGGGCCCGGGTGGCGCTGGCTCCGGCCGCAAAGATCAGCAGCGCGGCCGCCAAGCCGACAATTGGAGCATGCCTGGTCACTGTCCAGTCCCTCATATTTTCGCACCGTGCCTGTTCACACCGCGCCCCGTTTGGAACGGGTGTATTAGTTGTCCCATCTCGTTCGGAACTCGCAGAATCCGTATACGACATCGTTCGCAGACAGAGACAGACCCAGCATGGAACTCATGGAGTGCGGGGTGAAATCGAGCGGTATGTAGCCGCTGGGCGGGTGGCTCTGGGCCACCTGGGCAGCCCCACCCGGGCCGGTCGAAATCGTTTCCAGCAAGCCCACGAACAAGTCGCCGTTTGGCCAGGCACCTTCAAACTGGGTTTGGAACATTCCTGAGCCCGGGGCCCCGAGCGTCTGGATCTGGCAACCGTCCGCATTCAGATCGACGACAGCCAGGCCGGTCCGGGCCCGCGCTTCGGCGGCAGCGTATTCCGGATCGCCATCTACGCCGTCGGGATATCCGATGATCGGGGGGTTCAGGGTGATCATCATCGGGAGCAATCGCAAGGTAATTGGCGCGGCGCCGGCTGAAACCTGGAATTCCAACTCGATTTCGGGGTCGCCGCCGAGATACACGGTAAGGTCGATGTCCTGCAGCACTACGAGGATTTCGCCGGAGGCCGGCTCGACGAGAGACAGTGGTCGGCGCAGGGACCAGCTCAGCGTTTCGGTCGCCGGATTCCAGGTAGCCTGACTAGTGTTGATGCTGAGTTTTCCGCTGCCCAGATCGCTGCTAACGGCAATAGTCAGGAGGCTTCCTGTTCGAAGGACGGAGCAGGGTTGGTCCTCCACGCCGGCTCCCAGGCCGACGAACAAGAGGGTTCCCAGGGCCAGCCCACCGATCAATCTGGCCGTGCGGCGCCATACATTAGGTCCCATGTTCTGGTCTCCTTGGCGAACAAACAACACGGTCTTCTACAACGTACGGTTAAGATTCGGACCGCAAGCTCAACCAAACATGCACACCATCACCACATAGTGTTGCATGTGGTTAACACTGTCCGTAACCAGCGGAAGCCGGGCTCACTTTGGAACCCGGCTCCCTGATTAGGCAGTCTGATAACTTGGTGCGGCCTTTGCCGAAAGAGCCGAAATCGGCTTACCGCCGGCGGACCAGCACTAGTGCAAGACCCAGGAGCGCGATAGCGGCGGGCTCCGGCACTACTTCGAAGTCCGTAGAGCCAACGGCCGTATCGCCCGCTGACAATGTGAACTCCAAACCGGACTGGAGGTTGTGCACGTCGCTACCGACCTGGCGGACGCCACCTGCGCCCGGGTCGTTCGAGTAGCGTGCTTCGGTCCAACCGTATTGGTTGGAGAAGCCGAAGGAATCGACCTGCGACGAGAACATACCGGGCGTGGTATCGACGTTGTAGAACGTGCGATAGGTCTTGTTATCGGCGTATTTTCCGGTCAACTGTCCAGAGCCGTCCCAGTCGGCATCGGTGATGTCCATCGATACCGTTGACCGTCCCCATGCATTGGGGATGTTGTCGAAGTCGAGCTGCGCCGACGTAATGCTGAAGTCGGTATCGGCGGTGTAGTTAGCCGTCACCGAAAAGTTCATCTGGATCTGGGGGTCGTAGTAGAAGCACATGTAGAAGTCGCTGCCGAGGGTCGCCAACGTGATATCCGGATTCTCGTTAGCAACGATGCCGACCTCGCCCTCCATCGAAACGATGCAGTAGCCATCTCCACGCGCGCCACAGATCAGATCATCCTGGGTAAAGACCCATTGTCCGGTGTAGCCTTCGGTTGCGACGTCAATCCGAAACAGCTCGTAGGAAAGCTGGTCCAGATCGGCAAGCGCCGCGCTCGACATAGCGAGAGCGCAGACCAACCCCAAGACGATTCGGGCGCCGGACTGATTACGCGCCACCCACATAGACCTCTCCTTTCTCCTGAAATCTAGCTCTAATCCCCGAGCTGAAACTCCTCGATTCCTCTCACAATGAACACAATGACATGTGCACAGTCTGACTGTGCCTCCTTCTTCCTCTGACCTTCATATTACTTCGTGGGCGGCCATGTGCCTAGTTCTTTTTTGGAAATTTCCGATAAGAAGATCTGGTGGTCATTGTCCGATAAAAGCGGCCGGGTATCACTGAAAAGGCCGACCGATTCAACTGTGAATCTGGTCGGCCTTGTTGGGGTCAGGTGATCAGAAGGATCTAGCGGCGACGATGCAGGATCAAGCCTGCGGCCACCAACAGCAGCGTTGCCGGTTCGGGAACCGGGATCATGGCGTAGTTAGCGGACACGGTGACGCGGTCGTTCGGCGTCAGGGTGAAGCTAAACTCCATGCTCATATCGCTGATCGACTCGCCGGTCATTTCTGCGGGCGGGAGCACGTTAAACTGCTCGTTGTAATCGCCGCTGTCCGTATGCAGGTAGTCGCATTGGGAGGTGAAGTTATCGCCAGCGGGCACGTAGCCGTTGTAGTTTGCCCAGAAGGCATTCCCGTCGGTGTGGGTACCGGTCAGCGTTGCTCCATCGGCGGGCGAAGCGTCATCGCTGATTCCTATTCCCAGCGAGGCCCCCATTGACGGCTGCCATTCGGCGCCGAAGGTCTGTTGCCCGGAGCGAATCGTGAACTGCGTGTCATAGTCCGGATGTGATCTCAGGACCAAGCCCATGTAGATCTGAGCAAGGCCTGAGGGGTTCGTCGTATCTTTGTAGATCAGGTCGGCGTCGAGCAGCTCGGCGACTTCTTCGCCGCTGTTGTCGTCTTCGAGCCAGCCGAGGTCGAAGACGTCGGCGTTCCACTGCCAGTAGCCTGTGGTGACCAGATCGAGCTCGCCGTCCGAGATGACGTACTCGGCGTGATGCGGGCCGGCATCGACTTCGATCCGGAGGATTTCCCCGGTTGGCTTAGCCGCATAAGCATCCGCGCCAATTGACAAGATTGCCGCCAGAGCAGCGCACATCGTCACACAATAAGCCGCCGTTTTCTTCCCACTTGTATGGAGCATGACTCCCAACCTCTCCTGAATCCTGGAAAACCGCGCAGCTGGCGCAGTGAAAACCTTCTCCTCGTTTATTATCGTACTGTGCTCCCGGCGCCAAAGTCAACCGCAAATTACAGAAAATGGCCCGATAAGAAGGCCGCGATTCTGCCCCCGGCGTTTCCTCGCCAAGCCGCTGTAATTTAACGACTTATCTTGAATGTGCCGCTCGGTTTCCGCTCCCGGGCGGGTTGCTGGGACGCGTGTTGCCGACTGCGCCCCTTGCCCATTTGGCGGCCCATCGCCACCATGCCCATTAAACTCCGGGATACGCATAATGAGCATTGATCAGCTACCGCGACAACTCACCGGCTTTGGCCGGCCGGCCGGGACCATCAAGGGTGACTACACTGACTTCGTCGTTGACGAGTTGCCCCTGTACCCTGCTGCCGGCAGTGGCACGCACACCTATTTTCACCTAGAGAAGGCCGGCCTCACAACGACACAGGCTATTCAGGACATCGCCCGCGCGCTAGGTGTGCCGCGGCGCAACATTGGTTTTGCGGGTTTGAAGGATGCCCGGGCGGTAACGCGTCAGTGGCTTTCCGTCGAACATATTGATCCGGAGCGGGTAGCCGGCCTCAATATTCCGCGTCTGCGCATTCTTGAAACGACGCGGCACCAGAACAAGCTTCGGCTCGGCCATCTGGCTGGCAACCGCTTCACGATTCGTGTTCGCAACACGGACACCGAGCGTTTGCCCGAGCTTGAGGACGCACTTGCCCAACTCGGGCGGGTTGGTGTGCCCAATTACTTCGGAAGCCAGCGTTTCGGGTATCGCGGCGACACCTGGCGTGTGGGGGCCGCCATTGTTCGCAATTGCCCGGATGAAGCCCTCGACACCATTCTTGGCCAGCCGAACGAACACGACACCGGGCACGTTCGCCGGGCGCGTCAGCTTTATGATACGGGGCAGTATTCTGCGGCGGCGGGTCAGTGGCCGGGGATGTTTCGGGCGGAGCGGCGGGCGTTGAAGGCCCTGGCGCGTCGCGCCAACCCGACCGCCGCCTTGCGCACGTTCGACAAGCCCGCCCGCGCATTTTTCGTTTCCGCCTATCAGTCTTATTTGTTCAACCAGGTGGTGGCTGCCCGCCTGCAAACCGGTCTGGGTCGGCTCCAGGAGGGTGACCTGGCCTGGATTCACGCGAACGGGGCAGTTTTCCTCGTTGAGGACGCTTCCCGCGAGCAACCCCGGGCGGATGACTTTGAAATCAGCCCTACTGGCCCTCTTTTTGGGCCGCGGATGTCCGCTCCCGGGGGTCTGCCCGGCGAGCTGGAGCAAGTGGTGTTGAGCAACGAAGAGCTGCCCCCAGATGCACTTGCGCGCACGAATCCGCGTCCTCACGGTGGCCGGCGTCCGTTGCGCTTCCGTCCCGCCGACGCCAAACTCGAACTTGGCGCCGACGATCGGGGGGCCTATCTTGAACTGAGGTTTGCCCTGGCACGTGGTTGTTATGCAACCGCGCTGCTGCGCGAGCTTTTCGAGCCCACGGAGCAACGCGGGCCCGATTCAGGGATTAATGGAGCGGAGGCGCACAACTCCTAGCGGGCGGCGGCGAGTGTTGCCCGGTCCGGAGCGCGATTTTTACATGCCGGTAGAGCGATCGCTCGATTGGAATCAACTGATGGAGATCGTCCAGGCGGAGCGCCCGGACATCTATCGCTCCTGGTTCGATTCCCTCACCCCCGCGCAGCCGGTTGGCGGCCAGCTCGAAGTGCGCGTGCCTGATCCGGCGCAGGCCCACTATCTCCAGCAACAGTGCCGCAGCGCGTTTATCGACGCGGCCATGAAGGTCACTGGCCACCTGCTCAGTGTACATTTTGCACCGCAGGACGGGCCTAGCGCGGTGGACGTAATTCAGTTGGCTGAGAGTGCCCTGACGCACATGCCGCTCAGTGCCGATTACACGCTCGACCAGTTTGTGGTTGGCCCGTCCAATCGGTTGGCGCATGCCGCCTGTGCGGCCATCTGTGACCAGCCCGGCACGCTTTACAACCCGTTGTTCATTCACGGCGCTTCGGGGCTGGGCAAGACGCATCTGCTCCAGGGCACGTGTGCCGATCTCATTCGGCGTGACGCCTCGCACCGCGTCGTGTATGTCACTTGTGAAACGTTTGTGAATGACTTCGTTCGCGCCATCGCTTCTGGCCAGCTCCAGCCTTTTCGCGAGCGGGCTCGCCAAGCCGACCTGCTGGTCATCGACGACGTTCAGTTTCTGGCCAGCCGGGAGTCCAGCCAGGAAGAGCTGTTTCACACCTTCAACGTGCTTTATCAGAGCCACAAACAGCTCATTCTTTCGGCCGACTCGGCGCCAGCGGAGATTCCCACGCTCGAAGATCGGCTGGTTAGCCGGTTTAACTGGGGGTTGGTGACGCAGATTGACCCGCCCAACCGCGAGACGCGTCACGCCATTTTGCACAAGAAGGCTCGTTTGCGTGGGGTTGAGGTACCCGACGAGATTCTTGATTATATTGCTGAGCAGGTTGAGGCCAACATTCGTCTTTTGGAGGGTGCCCTGACCAAGCTGATCACCGAGGTTCAGCTCAATGGGAAGCCCATGAACGTTGAGACGGCCCGCTCGGTGCTGGGGGCGTATGCTGCGCGTGATCAGCGGCCGTTGCGACTGAGCGATGTTCTGGAGGCCGTCTCGAAGCATTTTGGCATCCGCCTTCAGGATCTGCTGGGGCGTAAGCGCACCCGCTCGCTCAGTCACCCGCGTCAGATTGCCATGTACCTGGCCCGGAAGCTCACGCCGCTCAGCCTGGAGGAAATTGGGATGCATTTTGGGGGGCGGGACCATTCGACCGTCCTGCACGCGGAGCGTTGCGTCGAGAGTGAGCGTCCCCGTGACCGCGAGCTGGCCCAGACGCTGACGCAGCTCACCACCCAGTTACTGACAAAGACGTGATGATTGCCTGTCGCGCCGCTGGCGGTGGCGGGCCGATTATCGACAGGTGTGGCCGGAACCGGGGCTCGGCCGGCCGGCGGTGTTCGTTGTGGCTGGTGACGTGACGTCTTTCGAAGCCCGGGTGACAGCCTGCGCAACACCCGGCGGGAGTGATAAAAACCCCCTGGTTGCGTGCCTTCTGAGACCCACGTGGCCGCGGCTGTGACAGTTTTGACAGCCCTTATGAAAGATGACGATGAACTTTTTTATCTCATACCTACTTATCACCATAGCCGGTCAGGTTATCAGTAATTTGCGGGGGGCCGGCCCGGGGCAGTGGTAGCTCCGGCATGGTGTCGGTGAACGTCCTCAGCCAGTGGCGGAATTGGCCCAGTTGGGGTAAAAATAGGGTTTGCAAACCGAGTCTGGTCCCCTCGCCGGGAAGCGGGGTGTGGCCGCGCGGTGCGCAGTGGATGCGCGCCTCCAGTAGGCTTTCGACGTAACGGATCGTGTCATGAAGATCAGATTGCCGCGCCAAGAGTTGCTCGATGCCCTCACGGCTACAGCTGCCGTTGTCAGTGGTCGCACGACCAAGCCGATTTTGGCCTGTGTCAAATTGGCGACGGATGGTGACGCCTTGGAGCTGAGCGCCACGGATGGGGAGATTGCGCTCCGTCTGGGGGTTGAGGCTTTCGCGATTGAGAAGCCCGGGACGGCCATCATCTCTGCCGAGCGGATTCTCGGCATTGTGCGTGAGATGCCGGATGCCGAGATTCTCATTGAGGCTGATGACAAGGCGTGTTTCGTGCGTGGCGAGGGCAGCGAGCTGAAGATCTATGTGCAGCCGGCGGCTGACTTTCCGGCGATCCCGGGCTTTGACGACGAGCCCGACCTGGTGGTCGACAGCCGGCAGTTGTGGCGCATGATTGAGCTGACGCTGTATGCGGCGGCTCGCGAGACGAGTCGTTATGCCATCAACGGCGTGTTGTGGGAGCAGTGTGGCAAGCGGCTCTACCTAGTTGCGACGGATGGTCGGCGGCTGGCTCGGGCCGGTGGTGCGATCGTTGAATCGTCCACGGCGGATTTTGAGGCGATTGTGCCGGCCAAGGCGTTGAACGTTTTTGAGCGGGTTTTCAACCCGAGCAAGGAGCGCGGCGAGTCCCGGCTCGAAATCAAGGTTATGCCGAACCAGATCGTGTTGCGTAGCGGCGATCGGCTGTTGTCGACGGCCCGGGTTGAGGGGAACTTCCCGAAATATGAGGATGTGATTCCTAAGGAGACCAGCCGGCGGGCGCGTGTGAGCCGGACTGATTTGTACAGTGCGATTCGCCGGGCGGCTTTGTTGACCACGGATGAGGCTCGGGCGGTCAAGCTGGCGTTCAGCAGTGAGGGGCTGGTTATCACGGCGAATTCGCCGGAGCAGGGCGAGGCCCGGGTCGAGTTGCCGATCGAGTTTGAGGGGGAGCCTCTGGAGATTGGTTTCAATCCGAACTTTGTCAACGATGCGTTGAAGGCCTGGGACGCGGACACGGTGAACATTGAGTTACACGAGAGTTTTCGTCCCGGCGTCCTCTGTGGGGAGGACAAGAGCGAGTTTTTATATGTGGTTATGCCCGTCTCGCTGTGACGGGGCGTGCTGCCAGGTGTTCGAGTGAACGCGAACCAGTACCTTCGCCTGTGTGAGAACAGTCGGCGCTGGGGGCCGGCCGGCTTGGGGGAGTCGTCGCGGCGCGAGACGGCGCGTGCCCAGCGTCGCGGGCGTCCGCAGCGCGATCCGCTGGCGATTGTCGTGGGCCGGGCTGCACGCAACCTGCGCCGGCGGGAGGCCGTGGTCCGGGCGTGGCAGCGTTGTGCCGAGCCGGCCTGGCTGGACGTAACCGAGGTTGTGGAGGCGGCCGGCGACTCGGCCACGATTTCTGTTGTTAACCCGGTGCTGGCCAGCGAGCTGCGGCGTCAACATCGCCGATTGTTGCGCCGGCTGAGCCAACTGGTGCCGGGTATCCGCCGGATTAACTTTGAATGTCCGAGCGTACCATTGATGAATTCCCAGCATGAAACTGATGAACCGTCCAGCGGGAGCCAAACGTGACTGACGCACAACCCGCTTCGATTTATGACGAATCCAAAGTACAGGTGCTGGAGGGCACCGAGCACGTCCGTCGCCGGCCGAGCATGTATATCGGCGACACGGGTCTCCGCGGCCTGCACCATCTCGTCTTTGAAGTTGTCGATAACTCCATTGACGAAGCGATGGCCGGCGTCTGCCGGAGCATAGACGTCATCATCTATGACGATGGCAGTGTCTCCATTCAGGATGATGGTCGCGGCATTCCCACCGGTGCGATGGAGGACGGCAAGTCGGCGCTCGAAGTGTGCCTGGGTGAGCTGGCGGCCGGCGCCAAGTTTGACCGCGATGCGTACAAGGTGTCGGGCGGGCTGCATGGTGTGGGTGTTAGCGTCGTTAACGCTTTGTCCGAGTGGCTGCGTGCTGTTGTTCGTCGCGATGGTCAGGTTACTACTATCGCCTTTGCCCGCGGCAAGCTGACCCAGCCGATGCAGATTACGGGCGAGACCGGCGACAGCGGCACCTTTGTTCATTTCAAGCCCGATCACGACATCTTTCGTGAAGTTGATTTCCACTACGACATTCTGGCGAAGCGGCTTCGCGAGCTGGCTTACCTGAACTCCGGCCTGACCATTTCCATCGACGATCGGCGTGAGGGCACCACCGAGACTTTCAGTTTTGACAACGGCATTCGCGAGTTTGTTGCGCATCTCAACGACGGCAAGGCCCCGTTGCATAGTTCGCCGGTTTATTTTCGCCGGGAGGACCCGGACCTGCGTTTGATTGTCGAGGTTGCGCTCCAGTACACCGACAAGTTCAATGAGACCATGCTCTCGTTCGTGAACAACATCAACACGGTTGAGGGCGGCACGCACCTGTCCGGGTTTCGCACAGCCCTGACGCGCACGTTGAACAACTACGCGCGGCGCAACAACCTGCTCAAGAACAATGACCCTACGCCCACTGGCGACGATGTTCGCGAGGGGCTCACCGCCATTATCTCGGTGAAGGTGCCCGAGCCCCAGTTTGAGGGCCAGACCAAGACCAAGCTTGGTAATGGTGAAGTGGCCACCTTCGTTGAGACGACCGTCAACGAGATGCTGGGCAACTTCCTGGAGGAGCATCCGGCCGACGCCAAGCGTATCGTCGGCAAGGCGGTTCAGGCGTCGCTCGCGCGTGAGGCGGCCCGCAAGGCCCGCGAGACTGCCCGCAAGTCGGCCATGACCGGCAGCGGGCTGTCCCGCAAGTTGGTTGATTGTTCCAGTCGCGACGTTGAGTCGACCGAGCTGTTCATTGTCGAGGGTGATTCGGCGGCCGGCTCGGCGAAGGGTTATCGCGATGCCCGTACGCAGGCCATCCTGCCTATCCGCGGCAAGATTCTCAACGTCGAGAAGGCCCGCCTGCACAAGATCCTCAGCCATGACGAGATTCTCGAAATCATCAAGGCCGTCGGCACCGGCATCGGGGAGGAGGATTTCGACCTTTCGAAGCTGCGTTACGGCAAGATCATCATTATGACTGACGCCGACGTAGATGGTTCACACATTCGCACGCTGCTGCTGACGTTCTTTTTCCGCCATCTGCGTCCGCTGATCGACAACGGCGTCGTTTACATTGCGCAGCCGCCGCTGTTTCAGCTTTCCAAGGGCAAGACGCGCGCATATCTCATTGATGAGCACGCGTTAAATGCGCGCCTGACGGAGATGGGGCTAGCCAGTGCCGCCCTCGAAATCAGCCGGCCCGACGGCTCTCCGCGCACGCTGCAACAGCAGGAGCTGACCGAGCTGCTGCGACTGGTTGAGGAGATTGATCGGCACGCTAAGATTCTTGGCCGGCGTGGCATTCTCTTTCACGAGTTTGTTGATCGTCGCGATGAGCAAGGGCGTTTGCCCGCGCTGCGGGCGACCACCGGCGTGGGCCCGGAACGGTATTACTACAGCGAGGCGGAGTTTGAGGCCGCTCGCGACGCGGCCCGCCAGCAGGAACTGACCATGGTGCGGACCGAGCTCAGCGAGGCTGCGCATCTTCAGCGCTGTTTTGCCCGGCTGCGGGACTTCGGCTGTGACATCCCCGACCTGTTCCACAAGCGTCAGGAGCAGGTTACCGGCGAGTTGAGCCCCGCCATTTTCATCCTTGTAACCGGCTCGGGCGAACGAAAGGAAATGCACAACCTCTCCGAGTTGCCGGCTGTCGTCCGGAACAGCGGCGCCAAGGGTTGGGAGGTCAAGCGTTTTAAAGGTCTGGGCGAGATGAACAAGGAAGAGCTCTGGGAAACCACGATGGATCCGGAGAATCGCGTACTGCGTGAGGTTGTGGTGGCCGAGACGGCGGATGATCCGGAACAGATCGACATCGACACGGTGGAGGCCGACCGCATCTTCAGCATTCTTATGGGCGAGAACGTCGAATCGCGCCGAGAGTTCATCGCGCAGAACGCCATTAACGTTAAGAACCTGGACGTGTAACTCGTCGTTGGAGAAAGTTCTACTAACTCGTAGCGGCCTCCCTGCCGCAATCTTCAGGACACTTGGAGTTTAGACGCTACGAGTTCGTCGAAAACGCTCTAGTTCGGAGTGGTGAATCTGTCCCTTGGCGTGTTGCGTAGCGGGATGGGGCACTCGCCGGGGGATCCTGAGCAATGCGGAATTTCGTTTGTGCAGTGCCCGTTCAGGGCCGGCCGGCGTGGTGCGATCGCCGGGCCTGCTGGGCTGCCCGCACGAGGAAGTTGATCACCGTGGTGCGATACTCGCCAGGTGCGGTTTCGTAGGTGGCGGGGAAGTGGCCGGCCTCCGGCACCAACCAGAGTTTTTTGTTGAGATAGGGCCAGCGGTTGTACACGTCGGCCGCGTGTTGGGGCGGGGCCTGGTCGTCTGATTCGCCATGGATGATCAGCAGTGGGCCGCGGTTGACTGATCGGTGGGCCGACTCGGCCACGTCGTACTCGGCGGGCACTTGGATGGCGGTGGCGGCTGCCCCGATCCACAGGTTCCACCATCCATGCTGGGCTTGCAGCGGGATCAGGTTGGCCCGCAGCGGGCTGTCGACGAGCACGCCGGCCACTTCGCGTTCGGTGGCCGCGTGCAGTGCCAGGCACCCGCCGAGCGCTGCCCCGTGGAGCACGATTGGTCGCTGCGCGCCGCGTTGCCGGAGGTAGTCAAACACGGCCAATGCCGCGTTAAGGTTGCGTACGAGGCTGGGTGGGCCGCTGCTGCTGCCGACGCCAGGGTAGTTCCACCCGATTACTCCGACGTCGGTGCCGGCGTAGACGGCTGAGATGTACTGATCCCATTCCTGGACGAGTGTTCCGCCTGGGGGGCTGAAAAGGATCAGCAGGTCGGGCAGGTGTTCGCGTGGCAAGGTGGCGTCCTGCACCAGCCAATTGCGCAGGGCTTTGTTGCTGAAGTTCCAGCAATACACCTCGATGGTGCCGTCGGTGGTATCGATGTGGTGTCGTTCAACGCCGGGGCGTGTCACGTCGATGGTTGGTGTTTCGTTGGCCCGATAAGTAGCCGGCTGGCCCACCAGCAGTCGATTTGCGCAACCGGTTGTGGAGTAAAGAGTTGCAGCAAGGAGAATCAGCCCGATCCGGGCGTGTTGGGGGTGTAGCGAGTGTGGCTGTGGCATGTTTATGTTTTCAGCTCGGTCCAGGCCTGGTTGAGTGCCACCAGCGCGTCGCGGCAGCCGTCACGGATGCATACGTTGGCGGATGAAGAGAACTCGCTCGGGTTCGGGTTGATTTCGATTATGCGGGCGCCGTACGCCTGTGCCACGGTGACCAGTGATGCTGCGGGCTGAACCACGCCGCTTGTGCCGATCACCAGGAGCGTGTCGCAGCGTTGGGCCGCCATGAAGGCGGTTTCGATTGCGCCGGGCGGCAGCGGCTCACCGAACCAGACCACGCCGGGGCGTAGCCGACGCTGGCATTTGGGGCAGGTTGGGTCTGCCCCCAGGTCGTCGAGCGTTTGCAGTGAGTAGTCACAGTGTGTGCAGCGGGCCACGTCCAGCCGGCCGTGGAGCTCGATCACGCGGTGCGAGCCGGCCCGGTGGTGCAGGCCGTCGATGTTTTGCGTCACCACGGTGAACTCGGTGAATTGGGGTTCCCATTCGGCCAGTATGCGGTGTCCGGCGTGCGGTCCGATCTCGTTGAGGTTGCGTCGTCGCTGGCGGTACCATTGCCATAGTTTGGTCGGGTTGCGTTCGAAGCCTTCCGGCGTGGCCATTTCCTCGACGTTGACCTTTGACCACTCTCCGTCTTCGCCGCGGAAGGTGTCCAGGCCGGATTCTTTGGACATGCCGGCCCCGGTTGAGACACAGATGGCCTGGGAGCCCGCCAATATGCGGGCCGCCAGCGTTATGGGTTCCCTCAGATTCTCAGACATGGCGACCAGTTTACGGGCCCGATCGGCGCTCGACGAGTCACTTTGTCGGCCCCACATTTGACCTTTGGGTTGGTTGGTGCATAAAACCGATGACGGGAGCGCTGTTTCATATCTGCGTCCGCGAATCTCCCGTTGCTGTCCGTAGATCTGTGCGTGTTGGTGCAGATTCGGGCAAGGAAGTATAAGTTGTTGTTGTGAAGTAATTTACGCCGTGGCCGCCGGCTGCGTCGCCATACGTGGCCGGGCTTGGTCAGGGTGTTTCCGCTTTGGGTCTTCGCCCCGGGGCGAATGTATTTGGGGGGTAGGAAGCGCGTCCGACCGCGGGTTCTCAGCGTTCCTGGCGCTGGAACTCGCGGTCTTCTCTTTTGCGCTGGTGGGTGATGCGTTCCAGCGTTTGGCGTTCTACGTAGCTCAGGCTTTCGATCCCCTGCTTGGATACCTTGGCCAGTAGCCGATCCAGCTCTTCATCGTCGCTGATTGTTCGGGGGCGCGTGGGCGGTTCTGGTCGGCGCGGCGCGCCATAGTCGCTGGTTGGCTTGGGTCGGCGTCCGAATATGCGTCCGAAGAAGCTACCGCTGCGGCCACGATTGTGCACGACATGGTTGCTTCCCAGGAGGTCATCGTTGAAGAGGCCATGCCGGGCAGCCTGGTAGTGCTGCCATGAGGTCATGCCGCCGAAGATTGCGATTGCCAGCAGCATGTACTGTTCGTATCTGATCCCCACGGCGGCCAGGCACACGGCCCCGACGATGCCTGCCTGGGCTGACACTACCGTTGCGCGGTTTAGCCCCACGAAGGGCCAGATGATTGACCGGAACAACTGTCCGCCGTCGAGCGGGAACACCGGCAACAGGTTGAAGCAGAGCAGCATCAGGTTCACGTGATAGAAGATGAACACGTGCCAGATCCATGGTGGCGGGACGGTTTGTGCCGGCCCCAACAGATGGAACGATGGGTTTAGTGGGTTGACGTTTGGCAGCAGTGCTCCGCCGCTGATCGCGAAGATTGTCGCTGCGCTGGCGATACAGAACAGCAGGTTTACTGCTGGCCCGGCCGCCACCGTTACGAATTGTGGCCAGGGTCGCATTGGGGCTTCGGCGTATGCCAGCCCGCCGAGCGGCCACATGAGGATGTTGTGCGCGTCGCCGCCGACGGCCCGCGCGCCGAAGCAATGTCCGAACTCGTGCAGCAGCACTATGCCGAAGATCAGGGCCAGGAACTCGAGCTCGTCTTTCCAGCCGGCGCCGGCGCTGAGCAGGCTGTAGCCGATCCATATCAGGAAGATGATGTGCACGCGGATGGTGATGCCGAACAGTTTGCCGATTCGGAATGATTGTGCGAGGAATCCCATCAGCCGCCCTCCGCGCTGCGTACGAAGCGATCGTAGTACAGCAGCGCCACGATGGTTTTGCCGTCTGTTACGCGTCCGGCCCGCACCGCCTCCAGCGCGTCGGCCAGCGTCATTGTTGTTACTCGGATTTGTTCGCTCGCATCGTGTGCCGTTGGTCCCGGGCTGAGCCCGGTGGCCAGAAACAGGTGCATTTGTTCGTCGAGGATTCCCGGCGTTGAGTAGAAGCTCAGCAGCGGCGCCAGGCGCTCGGCGCGGTAGCCGGTTTCCTCGGTCAGTTCGCGGGCGGCACATTCGGCTGGCGTTTCGTCGGGCTCCAGCGTGCCCGCGGGTATTTCGAGAAGCTCCGTCTGCACTGCCGGCCGATAGTTGTGGATCAGCACGAGCTGCCCGTCATAGCGCACTGGCAATATCAAGGCGGCGCCGGGGTGTTTGATGATTTCATGCGTGTGCTCTTGTCCCGCCACGTTGAATTGGCGGCGCACGATGTGAAATCGTCGTCCGGTGAACAGCGTGTCAGGATCGGGTTGGGACAATGGCGTCAACCTTGCGCAGTTACGTCCGGTGCCCGCCGACGCGGCCGGCGCCGTAAGTATTATATCGACTTGCCCCTGCCCGCGTCGCACGATTTGGCCGCCTGGGGTCGGGTGTTGCAAGTACTGTGAAGAAGAGCCGGGCTCTGCGCCTGATTGTTCAGGACACAGAGCCCGGTTTTAACTCATTGGTTTTTGCTGCTGTCCAGCCGGTGGCCGGCGAGTGGGTGCACGCGCCGGCCGGGCCGGTTGGGCTTGCAGGTGCGGTTACGCTCCGCCGACGATGGCGGTGACGAAGTCTTCGATGTCGTCGAAGTTGACGAAGTCATCGCTATTCGTGTCGGCGTACCAGTAGTTGCAGTCGGGATACTCGGCGTAATAGCCTTCTTCGCCGACCATTGCCGTGACGAATCCATCGATATCATCGAAGTTCACTGCGCCGTCGCAGTTCATATCGCCGAGCGGCGGCGGGGCCAGGCCCCAGATTTCGAGGTCGTCGATGTTCCAGCCGGGGTAGGTGACCGAGGTGTCGGTCGGGCCCATGCTCCAGCGGAACCAGACGGCGGCCTGGCCGTCGGCGACGGTGGAAATGTCGAAGGTCTGCTGTGACCAGCTCGTATCGCTGATCGAACTGCCAGAGTGCTCCCACAGTGTTGTCCAGTTATCGCCATCTGTGGAGATGGCCAGATCGGCGTGATCCCAGGTGGACGACTCGACGCCCAGCCAGCGCCAGAAGCGCAGCTCGCCGTCGAGAACGTTACTGAAGTCGATCGATGCACTGGTCAGATAGTACACGGGGATGCTGTTGTCGTAATCGCCTTCGAGGTTGTAGCCGTAGACATAGTCGCCTGTGTAACCCGAGGTGGGGTCGTAGTTATGCGAGCCTTCGCCGGTGGGCTGACCGAAGGCCCATTCGCCTTCGACACTCCAGCCCGGATCAGTGTCGAACGGGAAGCTTATCAGTGCGGCATTTCCGCCGATCGTGACCGTGACGGTTGCGGTGCTGGAATCGCCGCCGTCTGGCGGCGTGCCGCCGTCGTTGGCGTGATACAGGAAGCTTTCCACGTGTGCCTGTGCCGGGAAGCGCCGGTAGATTACCGCGTTGCCGTTGTTGATAAGGGTGTAAGGCAGGTCTTCGGCCAGGATTACGTGGGCGTCGGTTGCGTCGAGCAATTCGCCGCCGTCCGGCAGTGTTTCGATCACGCAGCTCAGCGCGGGCGGCTCGGGCAGGCCGTCGTCACTTGGCAGCAGATCGATCGTCATCGGCAAGCCGTCCAACGTGGTGACGTTCACGTTCGCCGCTATTGGCGGGCGTGGGCCGCAGGAACCCATGTCGGAGAGGTCCGTTTCCAGATAATCAGGGTCCAGGCCTTCGCCTTCTGACAGGCCCGCGACACAATCGCCAACGGCGAGTTCCAGATAGCTGATTGAGATCGTGCCGTCGAAGAACAGCTCGATCTGGAACGTGTTGCTGTTGGATTCGGAATATTCCGTCACGTTCAGCCACGTGATCACCAGGCGGTCTTCCAACTGCTGGTAGCTGACCGTTCCGGCCGAGCTGGGGTTGAGGTCGTCGAACAGGGCGGAGATGCGTGGCATGTTGAAGTGGTTTTCGAGGGACTCAGAGTAAGTCGTGTCGGATCCGCCGAAGGTGATGTACCCGTTGGAGCAGACGTACACCGAGGCGTACTCGGTCCCATACAGCCACACGCTGGCGCCGCCGGTCAACGCGATTTCTTCGCTGCTGTCATCGCCCAGTGAGATGGTCGTGCCACCGGCCGGGTCGGTCGGCAGGTCTTCGATTGTGCCGACCACGCAGCCGGCGTAGAAGTCAACCGAGCTGTTGGGAACAAACAGCAGGGACAGGTTGGCCAAGTCGTTGTCGCCGGTGAACAACTCGGTGAAGAAGTCCGGGACCTCGGGCGTGGTGAAGCTGTAGCAGCTTCCGCCGTTGTCGTCCGCCGCGAAGTTGCCGGCCTCGTCCGTTGCATCGACCGTGAAGAAGTACGTCATGTTGTCTTCGAGGCCGGTGATGCGAATGCTGTGTTCGGTTCGCAGCCCGATGCCGCTGACGGTTTCGTCCAGGGCGTCGCAGGACAGGCCCCAGTGCAGCATGGCCGATGCCGGCTCGTCCGTTTCGAACGTGATCGTCGCATCGCGTGGGTTGGTTTCAGAAACCTGGACGTTCGTGATGATCGGCGGCGTGCAGTCGATGACTGCTTCGTCCGTGACCACCACGTTGTAATTGCCCTGACCGTCGTCGGCATCGATGTACGTTGCGGTGATCGTGTCGCCCGCGGCAATCACCAGCACGCCGTCGCCATCGGTCGTTTCCAGGGGCAGTTCGCCCTCGAACGCGGCCGACTCGGGGGCGTTTTCGACCAACGTGATGGTCTCGCCGGTCGGATCAGAATCCGACACCACCGTTACGTCCACCGTCTGCACGGTGCCGTCGTCCGTGTTCAAATCGCAATCAACCACGCGCACCGTCGCGATCGCCGAGCAGGCGTACTTCGAGCGATCCAGCGCGATAGTGCCGGCCGACGAACAGTTGACCAGCAGCGGCGTGGCGCACACCGAGAAGGACTGCGGCCCGAATGGGACATTGTATCCGTGAATTTCCACGCGATAGCCAGCTCGGCCCGGATTCTGAATCACGACCTGTTCAATGTTGTTGACGTGATCTTCTTCGGTCTGGATGGCCGGATTGCTTGGGTTTTCCGGATCCAGTGTCCACGGGTAATAGCGATTGTCCGCGGAATCATAAACGTGCAGATCCAGGTCGTTTACCAGGGTGTTATCCACGTCGGGATCGGCGGGGTAGTCGTCCCACGCCAGCGTCACCTTTAGTTCCGGCGTGCCCGGATCGGCGATCACCACGACCGAGTAGACCTCACCCTGCGAGACCTCGGCCTCGACGAAGTTCTGGTTGCGGATCACCTGTATCGCCGGCTCGATACGTACCGATCCGTAGCCGTACAGGTAGTCGGGCCCGGGATTATCCTCGGCAGTGGTTTCGTCCGCGGCCGTGTTCGCCAGGATTGCCTTCAGGGTCGAGTTGCGGAAGTCCGGCTCACCCGGGAACTGGTTGCGGTAATCCTGAAGCAGGAGCACGCTTAGGCCGCAAACCGTCGGGGCGGCCATCGACGTGCCGCACAGCGACGTGTAGCCGCCGCCACTGTTGCACGATGTTACGCCATTGTCATCATCGCTCTGGCAGCCAGGGGCGCTGATGTCCGGCTTAATTCGGCCATCATCCGTCGGACCCCAGCTTGAGAAGTCCGTCATGCTTTCGTCGTTCGAATTCAATGCGCCGACCGTGATGTGGTTCTTGGCACAGGCCGGCGGGGCGGTCGAAGCGTAGGATTCGCCGCAGCGGCTCGTTTGGCGTTCGTTCCCGTTGGCCCAGACGATGCGGAACGGCGTGCTGAACAGCGGGTTGGACCCGTCGCCGCGCACGATCGTGTCGATCAGCTCGCTGGTCGGGCCGTAATTACCGGTCCAGTCACACGGGAAGCCGTTCGAGGCCGTGTTCGTACCGATCGAGTTGTTGGCGATGTCGGCGCCGTAGACGCTGATCGCCTCGCTGTAGTCGGCCTCGATGTCGCCCGGGTCGGTGTACAGGAAGCCTTCCTGGAGGCCGCCTTCCTGTTCGAAGCCATAGGATTCAAGCGTGCAGTTTGGTGCCATACCGCGATAGGTGCCGCCACTCTCGGTGCCGTCGCCGCCCACCGTGCCGGCCACGTGCGTCGAGTGGTAATGGACGCCCGAGCTATCCCGCTCGGTGCATCGGCCACTGAAGTCGGCGTGCGAGGAGTCGGCCGTTCCGGCGTCGTAGATCAGCGCCACGATGCCGGTGCCGTCCAGGCCATAGGGTGCTTCCTGAACGATGTCGGCACCGGTCAGTGCCCGGTTGCTGTCGTTGCAGGTGCTCATCTTTGGCAGCGGCGGGCCAAACCAGCGCACCGCGTCCAGCGAGCCGAGCGACCACAACTGATCCTGGGGCAGTTCGACCACCAAGCCGTTGATTGAGCGCATGTAGGACCGGACGCGGCCGCCCAGATAGCGCACGGCTTGCGGGCCCACGCGCTCGAGGTCCACGTCGCGGTGGAACAGCACGTAGCCAGCGACGAAGACCTCTCCCGCATCGCTTTCGTCCAGGCCGAGCTTTTTGCGTTCGGTCGGGGTGAGGCCGGCCGTCTTGCTGTCACTGACCAGCGCGAAGTCCGGGATGTCGCCGGTGATGAAGGCCGAGTGCAGTTTCCACTCGGTCTGGATCGGCAACACGCAGCGCAGCACGTCGAGTTCTGTCAGGGTGGTGACGTCGGCGCGGCCCTGGTTCAGGCTTGCGAAGAACGCGTTGTCACCGAGGTACGAGAGCAGGTTCAGCCCGGCGCCGGTTGTGAGCTCGCGTTCTGCCAGCGTCAATGGCCGATTGAACTGCACCACGAAGTGTGTCGCCGAACTCCGCTGCGACTCCAGCGCTGCGCCGATCGTGTCGGCGTCCTGGGCTGGTGTGGCGACGGCGCCGCTGCGCCACTGAATGACCCCCACGCTATTGGCGCTGTTGCCGGCCTGGACCGGCATGACCAGCGCCAGGCTAAGCGTCGTGATAATCGCGATCGACCCCAGGGTCGACCGGCGCAGACTGCGCCCGACAATTGTGTCTGACATAACAGGACTCCTGTGAAATGGAACGTGTGATCCCAGTATCGGGAATAAGGGTGGGCGAAGACCGGCCACGGCCGCCGCCCCTGAAGAACGCTTCACCTTATCTACTCTCCCAGCGACGCCAACTGCTACCCGCCGGCAACAGCGGCCATGCGTGACGGAACTCTCCCCACATCGGCGTGGTTCGAGAACCGTTGCGTCCCCGGCCCGTACAGGCCAGAGTAAATTCATGGTACCATCCCCGAGTCGATAGACCAATAACTATCTGCATCAGCCTCGATGACCTCAGAGGCGTCGGGGCCGCAACGCTCGTCCTATAACCACCGGCCCGACAACTTCACACAAACTCGGGCCTAGTCAACGTTCGTCGGCCACGATGCCCGCGGAGTACGCCTCACATGCTTCGACAACAGCGATTAATAGCTATAGTCGTTATCGCCATCGGCCTGACCGCCCTTCAGCCGAACGCTGACGCATCGCCGCCCAATCAGCTTATACCTGCCAACAAAGACATACCTGCTTCGACCATCGCGCAACTCCGGCAGCGCGGCGGCCAGCCCGTATTCACCACCAATCGACTCCTCACCGTTGGTATGCCTGTGGGCGGTATCGCGGCCGGCCAGCTCTACCTCCGCGGCGACGGTGTTTTTGGCGACTGGCAGATCGATGGTCGCCGACTCGACACCGGTTCCGGGGATGAGGCCTATGAGCCACATCAACCACACCGCTCTATCGAGCAGGGTGTCGCCATCGCCGTCTTTAACCCTGACGGGCAGATGATTCGTGCCCTCCTCGATTCTTACTACGATCACATCGAGTTCACCCCCGAATATCCCCGTGCCCAAATTCGCTTTCGGGGCGAAGATCGACCGGGACTGCCCATACCACCCGTTCAGGTTGATCTCGAAGTCTGGACGCCCTTCATGCCGCTCCAGGCACGCGGGTCCGCCTGGCCCGCCACCGTACTCGATTACACCATCACCAACCCGACCGACCAACAGCTTGGCATTTCCGTCGGCGGCTGGCTTCAGAACAACGTTTTTGGCGACTTCGTCAGCCCGATCACACTTCGGCGGCGCAACCGCGTGGTGTCGGCCGACACGCACACTACCGTGCTGCTCGACGCTACCCAGCAAGCGCCACCGCCGCCGGCCGAGCCGCAACGCCACATGGTCGACGACTTTGAGTCTGGCACCTATGAGCGCTGGACAGTCGAGGGTCGAGCGTTTGGTCGGGCTCCTGCGGCCGGCGCCCATTCCTGTCAGCAACCCGTCACGGGTTATACCGGCAAGTACCTGGTCAACAGTTATACCAATCTCGATCTTCCCATCGGCCGGATGCTGAGCTACCCCATTTACGTTGATTTGCCCTACCTGACCTTCCGTATTGGCGGCGGCTATCACCCTCATCGTACTTGCCTCAACCTGCTCGTAAACGATCGCGCCGTGCTTACGCGTACTGGCCTGAATAGCGAACACCTAGATCCTCATGTTTGGGATCTCAGCGACTATATCGGACAGCAGGTTCACCTGGAGATCGTTGATGTGCAGACCAGTAGCTGGGGGCATATCAACGTCGACGACATTGCTCTTACCAATGTTGTCCCCGCCGAGCTGGTTGAGTATGACTTAAAGGCTGAAGATTTTGGCACCATGGCGCTAACGCTCGTTGGCGAAGCCGAGGCTGAGGCCGACGCGGCCCTGTCCTCAGTTTGGGATATCGTGCTTCAGAGAGCTGATGCCGACTGGAATGAGCAGGCTCAGGCCAGGTGGTCGACTCCGCTGGTGGGTGGTGCCCGCACGCGATTCTTGCTCGGGCCGGGGCAGTCGCGGCGCGTGCGGTTCATACTTTCCTGGGATTTCCCCAACCTCTGTACTGGTCATAGCCGGCAATATGCTGAGTGGTTCAGCGATGCTGCCGACGTTGCCCGCAAGCTGGTGCCACAACTGGATCGGCTGCATGCTGACACCGTGCGCTTCTGTGATGCTTACTATCGCGACACGACGCTGCCGTGGTGGCTCAACACGCGTTTGCTCATGCCCGTGGCTAACCTCGCTACTGATACCGTTCAGTGGTGGGACAATGGGCGCTTCTGGGCCTGGGAGGGCGTCGGTTGTTGTCCTGGCACGTGCACGCATGTCTGGAATTATGCCCAGGCTCACGCCTGGCTGTTTCCCAGCCTGGCCCGCTCGGTGCGCACCATGCAGGATCTGGGCGAGGCCTTTGCCGAAACGACCGGCCTCGTCGGTTTCCGTTCCGATAAGCGTTTTGCCGCCGACGGTCAGGCCGGCACGATCCTGAAGTGTTATCGTGAACACCTGCTCAGCCCCGACGACCAGTTCCTGAAACACAACTGGCCACGCATCAAGCTCGCGCTCGAATATCTCATCAGCCACGATCCTGATCACAACGGCATCATTGAGGATGATCAGCAACACAACACTTACGACATCAACTTCGTCGGGCCGAACACGTTCGTCGGTGCGCTCTATCTGGTCGCCCTCCGCGCCGGCGAGGAGATGGCTCGGGAAATGAACGAGCCCGACAATGCCCGGCGTTACCACGAACTCTTTCAGGCCGGCCGCGACTGGACCGTCGCTAATCTTTTTAATGGTGATTATTTCGAGCAGCGCCTCCCGCCGGATGCCAGCGATCGCTATCAGTACGTTGCCGGGTGTTTGTCCGATCAACTATTCGGGCAGACCTGGGCGCACATGCTTGGGCTCGGTTATCTGTATCCGCCGGAAACCGTCAAGGCTGCTCTGAAGTCAGTTTACAAGTACAACTGGGCGCCCGATGTAGGCCCATATAGCGCCGAGTTTCCGCCCGAGCGCGTCTTTGCCCGACCCGGCGAGCCCGGTTTGTTGCTGTGCACATGGCCGCGCGGCAACCGGCCCGCGCGACCCGTCCGCTACGCCAACGAAGTCTGGACCGGCATCGAGTACCAGGTCGCCGCTGGTCTGATTTGGGAGGGCTTTGTCGACGAGGGTCTCACCATCATCAACGGTATCAACCAGCGTTACGATCCGGCCAGGCGCAATCCATTCAACGAAGTTGAGTGTGGCAATCATTATGCCCGTGCGCTCGCTTCCTGGTCGGTGCGCCACGCTCTGGCCGGGTTCTCGTGCAATGTTCCCCGCGGCATCATTCGTTGCGCTCCGCGCTTTCAGGAAGATGATCACAAATCGTTCTTCGCGGCCGGGACTGGCTGGGGCACGCTCGAACAAGCCCGCCAGCCGGGCATGCAGACCAACGCGATTGCGCTCGTCGGCGGTGTGCTCGAGCTGCGCCAGTTTGAAACTGAGTTGCCCCCGGGTGCCCGTGCCGGCAGCGTTACAGTTACGCTCGCCAGCACGAGCCCAGCCGCACCTGCCACACAGGTGCCGGCCACGTTTACTCAGGATGATCAACATTGCACGGTGAAGCTGGCGGCCCCGGTTACGCTGACTGCCGACCGGCGCTTGTGCGTCAGGATTACCTACTGATCGGCACACACGGCGCGCCGCCTCGGCTTACCCGCGCTATTCGGGCTCACCGAGCACTGTTATCCGTGGCAACTGGTATGACCGCACCTGGTCGGTGGTTTTTTGCACGTCGCGGAGTGCCTCACGCACCGCGGACTCGGCCATTTCTCGTTGCCAGCGCACGTCGCGATCGTAGCGATTCACCAACTCCAGCAGGTTGCGCTCCTGCATCTCTATCTGCCGCGCGTTGACCGTCGCCAGCTCGGCCGCCTGTTCCATCAGCTCGCTGGAGACCGCCATCAATGATTCGCTGAGTTCGTCGAGCCATCCCGCTCCGGCACGTTGTAAAGCTTCCTGACGCTCCCGCGCCAGTTCGGCCCGCGCCCGCGCCACGCCTTCCTGCGCTTCCCGCGCATCCGCCCGCATGACCGTCCCCGTCTCCACGCGCTCCAGCATCTCGGCCAATTCTTCCTGGCGTAGCTCAACGACTTTTTCCAGTTCGGCGATTACCTCGTCTTCCGCGACCTTTTCCTCGGCCCGCTGCGCCACCTCGGCAATTTGCCGGGCCAGCGCGTCGCGTCGCGCCGCCATCGCTTGCATCGACATTTCCAGCGCTTTCTCCTCGCGCCGCAGATCTTCCATCTCGGCCACTACCGCTTCCCTGTGAAGCTCGTACCGCCCGGCCGACGCGCACAACTCCTGGTCGAGTTGCTGGACCCGTTCCATCTCTGCCCGCGCCGCGGCCAGCGTTTCTTCGGCCGCGGCCAGCTTCTGTGCCAGATGCTCCTGATCCTGGCGCCCGGTGCGTTCGAGTGTTTCACGTAGTTGCGTGCATATGCCGTGCAGCAGATCGTTAGCCAGCTCGGTGTCTTGGGTGTGGTCAACAATTTTGTCGTACAACTCCACGCTCAAGCGACCGACTATCAGGTCACGCTGTTGGTGCATGGCCGCAAATTTCACACCGATAATGTCCCCGATCGGCGCGTCGTAATTGCGCAGCGCGTCCTGGTGTTTGCTCAATGCCGCCTTGACAACGCCGCTGCTGCCGGCGAGCGCATCGATCATGTCCGGCGTTACCGGCAACGTGCTCGAATAACCTTCGAACCGAACGACACAACTGGCCCCTGTTTGCGCCTGGGCGAGCCCGGCGCCGGCCACCAGCAGAGCCATCGTTACAATCAACATCCGTTTCATAGTTAAGCTCCTTGGTTGTTTACCTGATGAGTGTTTTCAATCGGGCTTGCGCGACCGCGGCCCACGTCGAGCCCGGATACAACGTCAGCGCCAGCCGATATGTCCGGGCCGCCTCGGCCGGCTGCTGCGCTTTTTGCTGAAATTGATCGCCCTGGGTGACGAGCACTTCGGCGGCGCGTTCGAGGGCGGCGTACACGCGGCGCTGCGGATCGATTTCCGCTTTTGCGGGCTTCTCCGGTGCCGGTTGATCTCCTGCCGCGCGAGCTTCGATCAATGCCAGCGCTACGCCGCGGCGCCATTCCGCCTCGCGGCGCAGCTCCCGGACGCGCTCCTGCCAGGCCGACGAATCTTCGCCGGCTTCCGCTACTACTTCGGACGTGCCGGTTTCGAACCAACGCGGAGCGTGCAAGAGCCATGTGCCGCCCAGGATCAGCAGCAGGCCGGCTGCGGCTGACAGCGTGCGCATCGGCCACTGTCGTCGGCGGGAGCGCTGCCACACGCGCGCTGCCAGGTCGGGCGGCATGGGCGGCGCCTTGCCCGCGTCCGCATCCGCCTGTCTGATCAGCTTTTCCAGTCGATCCGCGCACATGGCGTCATTCCTCCAGCAGCTCGACGAGCAATTCACGCAATCGTTGCCGCGCCCGGCTTAGCCGGACTTCAACCGCGGTTCGCGACAGTCCGAGAATCATGCCGATCTCGTCGATCGGCAGGTCGTGCAGATAGCGCAGCACGACCACTTCGCGCAGGCCGACCTTGAGTCGGCCGATGGCTGACCGCACCTCCGCACAGGTTTCCCGCTGTTGCAGATCACCTGTCGGCGTTGTTGCGACCGGCCCGTCGTCGGCTGGCCAGTGAACGTGTCCGAGACGTCGTCGGCGTCGCCGACAGCGGTTCACCGTGATGCGAAAGAGCCAGGTACTTAGCTGGCAGTCGCCCCGAAACTCGGGCAGTTTGCGCAGCGCGGTCAGAAAGACGTCCTGAACCGCGTCCTGGATGTCGCCGCCCCAGCCCAGCAGGCGCCACGCCAGCGACGTCACCCGCTGTTGGTGGGTCTGCACCAACTGGGCGAACGCCGCCCGGTCACCCGCGTGACAGCGCGCCACGAGCGAGCATTCGTCGAAGCTGCCGGCGTCTCCGGCATCGGCCATGGGCATGCTGCCAGCCATCACTACCCGTTTAGAGCCCAAACCCACGCGCAGCTTACCGAAAAACCCTCGAATCACCCGCACATGCAGATACCGCACCGATACAAGCGCCCCGGGACCGCTCCCGGGGGGCGTGGGCTTGGTGTGCTCGGTGGCCCGAGGCTGTCTGGTGGGTGCTTATAGTCTGTGCCCTCTGGCCGCCCGCGCGTTGACAAAACCTACGCTTTCCCGTTCTAGTGGCTTTGCCAACCTTCGGGCAGTGTTGGCGCGGGAGGGCGGCTTCAGACCGCTCTCCCCAGTTCGATTAATCTCAAGGCGCATCCGGGCACTCGCTGTGCTCGACCCCTTCTTTGCGCTCGGGCACGCGTTGCCGGGCACTCGCCGGCGCAACGCTCAAGACCTGGAAAGGAGAAAACGCTGTGATCAAGTTCGGCCCCGGGAATCTTCGTATTCCCAAATTTGAGAAGCCGGTCTATTGCGTTGCCGGCGGCCTCACCGACTTCCGCAAGAAGTACTACGAGAAGAACACCTCCGAGCTCTGCACGATGGCCCTTCGCATGGCCGTCGAGGAGAACGATCTCAAGGTCGACGCCGAAGAGTTCCGCCGGATGGTCAACTGGGTCGTCTATTCCCAGTTTGCCGACCACTTTGGCGACCAGCTCCTCGCTGCCGCCAAGATCCACGACTATCTCGGCTTCGACCCGCTCGGCAATATCGAGGTCAAGACCGGCGGTGCGACCGGCGGATCATCGGTGCTCGCCGCCGCCCAGGCCGTCGCCTCCGGGTACGCCAACTGCGTCCCCGTCGTCGGCTGGGAACGCATGGACGATGTCTCCACCAAGGTCGGCAACTCCTACATTGCCTCCGCCGCCTGTAAGGACTTCGAGTCTGAGCTTGGCTGGATGTACGCCGCCTACTACGCGCTCATGGCCCAGCGCTATCAGCACGAGAACGAGGTCCCCCACGAGACACTCGCCAAGATCGCCTGCAAGAACCACGAGTATGCTTATTACTCCCCCTTCTCGCAGAACCCCGGCAAGTACACCATTCAGGATGTGCTTAATAACGACGTCGTCTCTGACCCGCTGACCCTACCTCGAATGCTGTGTCATGAGCGTCGGCGCCGCCGTCCTGATCCTTTGCGACGAGGAAAGCCGCCCTACAAGCTCAGCGACAACCCGATTCAGATCACAGCCATCTGCGGCGGCAGCCACACGCTGCGTACCGCAGATCGCCCGCAATATGCCGATTCTCCTGTTGCCGAACGAAACCGAGGACACCTATAAGAATTACTTCACCGGCAATCGCTCCGATTGGCCCGGGTTCAGTTCTTTCCTCGCCGCTCGTATGGCCCGCCTATTCTGGCCTACAACATGGCCGGCATCAAGAACCCCGTAGAGGACTTCGACCTACTCGAAACCCACGACGCCTTCACCATTTCCGATATCCAGACCTATGAGGATATCGGACTGCGACCCTATGGCCGTGGCCGCGAGTTCATCGAGTCCAACGAGGCTTATTTTGACGGCAAGCTGCCCACGAATCTCTCTGGCGGGCTCATCGGCACCATGCACGCCGTCGGTGCTACCGGCGTCTTCCAGCTCGTTGAGCTCATGTGGCAGCTCCAGGGCAAGTACGACAAGTTCCATGGCAATCCCGAAATGTGGACTCGCTATGGAAAGCAGAAGCCCGATGACTGGCGCAGCTTACAGCTCAAAGCCCCCAAGCGCGGCTGCGCCATCAGTCACGCCGGCACCGGCAGCCACGTAACCTGTGCGATCCTCGAGAAACCCTGACCTGCGTCAGCATGATCAAGCAAGAAGCGACACGGCGAAGTTTATCGCGCGGCACCGCTCAGCGCACGCCGCCATGCGCTTCGCTCGTATAGTCCAAAAAGGTGATTTATGGATTGGCCAACCACCACATTGGAAGTCATTTCCGACGAACCCCTCGTAATCAAGAATCCCAAGACCTGGCACCACACTCACAGCTACGGCGGCTGGGGTAAGTTTTTTAAGGGTCTCCAACAGGAGAAGCTCCTCGCTACGCGCTGCACCAACCCGAACTGTGCCGAGAAGCGCCTCTGGTTGCCGCCGCGCAGCAATTGCCCCGATTGCTGGCACGACATGGAATGGGTCGAGGCCCCGCAACAGGGCCGGGATCTACACCCACTCAGTCGTCAAATATCCCGGCGAGCTGTTTCGGCTTCCCGCGGGGTACGGCGCTTATCAGCGTTGAGCTCGAAGGTGTCTGCACCAAGCTGATGAGCTGGCTGAAAGAGGGCAAGCCTGACTTCGGCATGCCCGTCAAGGCCCGTCTTCAACACGAAGAATCCGACCAATACGATTCTGGACCTGGCCTGGATCCCGGCCTGACGAGAGCTTTGACCCCGCCCCTGCGCGGGCAACAGATTCTGGGCGGCATGGGGCAGACCGCGACGAAATCGCGGTCTGCCCGTGCGAAGCCCGGCTCGGTAGCCAAGTCGCTTAGCGCAACGCTACTTCACGATCTCGATGAATGGGTTGACGTTCCCTGTGAGCAGGCCGTCGTAGTACAGGTACCATCGCACGCCGACGTAGATCATGGTCGCCATCAGGAACCAGGTTCCCAGCTCGGCGACCAAGTGTCGGCGGAGCGACAGCAGGATGATGCTCGCCCCCCCCAGCAGGCCGAATTTGAAGAACATGACGTGGTGATTCGGGCCACTCAATAGCGGGGCGGCGACCGGATTCAGTTCGACGAACTCGGGCGTGGCCGATTCGGAGAGGGTGAAGCCCAAGTCGAAGACGGCTACCACCCAGATCGCCGTCAGTGCCAGCAGCACTCGCCGCGATCGATTCAGCCAGCTTCCGATCCAGCCCATACGGGTCGGTGCTGGTGGGTGCGGCGTGGCCGGCCCAGTTCGGAATCGCGACGTCGATGATCTGCCCGCTTCGATGTATTCCGGACCTGCCCCACGCGCGGACGGTTGGCCCGGCTCACCTGCCGCTTCCATTCTCCGGGTCGCGACCTTGTCCGAAATGACATCCGATTGACGCACGTCGATCAGATCGGCTAACCACGCCGGCCACAATAGTCAGCGCGCGCGCCGGCCAATCGGAACGCTGTTCGGTCGCAATCATGCTGAAGCGCAGGCCCCGGCTTAGTCCGCTAATCCACCCCGCTCATACGCCAGCCACATACGGCGCCGGGTCGGCCACGCCCAGTTCGGCAAACGCGGCCAGCCGCAGCCGACAACTGTCACAATGCCCGCACGCTCGCCCCTGCTCGTCCGGATCGTAGCAGCTTCGCGTCAGGCCATAATCCACACCCAGCTCCAACCCTCGCCGGATGATCTCGATCTTGGACCAATGCAGAAGCGGTGCCCGGATGTGTACGTGCTGCCCCTCGACGGCGGCCCGCGTTGCCAGGTTGGCCAGCCGCTCAAAGGCCTCAATGTACTCCGCCCGACAATCGGGATATCCGCTGTAGTCGACGGCGTTGACCCCGAGATAGATTTCGGAGGCCCGTTGCACCTCTGCAAACGCCAGGGCGTACGCCAGGAAGATGGTGTTTCGCGCCGGCACGTACGTGATCGGAATATCGTTTGCCGCCAGATCGCGGTCCTTGGGCACCGCGATGTCCGCGGTCAGGGCCGAGCCCCCGAATGCTCGCAGGTCGAGTTCCACGATCTGGTGTTGGCTTACGCCCAGTGCCCGGGCGACCGCGCTGGCCGCCGCCAGCTCGCAGGCGTGGCGCTGGCCATAGCTGAAGCTCAACGCCAACAGCTCGCGTCCCGCATCCCGCGCCAGGGCCAGGGTTGTCGCGCTGTCCAACCCCCCCGACAACAACAACACCGCGCGCGATTCTGCCATTTGTCACCTGTTTACTACCGGATCGTCATTGCTTGGCCATCTGAGGCCTGTAGAAGGTACGATATCCTACTGGTGATTCGTGGCAACCAGGCCAGCACATCCGCGGCGCTATCAGCCGCCGCCACCGCGGACACCTGCGAAAGGGAGGTACGCATGAAAAAGCTTCTGGTCGGCATGTTTCTGTTTGCCGCCGCCGTCGGCGTCGGCGTCATCTTTCTCGAGAATGAGTGGCATCGCGATCGCGGCGAGCAGATTGGCATCGCGGCCGGCAATCCCAGTAGCGAGTCTCTCGAACTCAACGTGGTTATCAGTCGTCAGATGGTCACGCGCGACCCGCCGGCGCACGTGGCCGAGTCGGGCGCCGTGCTCTGGCAGGAGTGGGTGCCGGCACACTTCGAACTCACCGATCAGGCTGGCCAGCGGGTTTCCATGCAACGTGCCGGCACCAGCTCCATCATCAACCCGCGCAAGGCCTTTAATCCGGAGTTTTATCTCACCGCGCGCGTCAAGCCGGGCGGAACCTACACACTTGATTACATCCCCACGGTTGGTGCCACGCAACGCTATCGCTACATCTTCACCGTGCCGCCCGAGAAGATGAAATACGAACGCGTTTACTTCGAGCCGGCGTAGAAGCTCCAGCCTAAGCAACGGTTTTGCCCCCCCGGGAATACGCCTGTTGGCAGTATCAAACAGAGCCAGCCCGCCTCCTTGTTATGAGGAAGCGGGCCGGTGTTGAAAACATCAGGATTTGATCAGGGCGATTACTCCGGGCAGCCGCCGCCAACCAGACACGTCACGAACCCGTCGATGTCGTCGAAGTTCACCTGGTCGTTGCCGTCGATGTCACCGTTGAGCCAGTTGCACTCCGGATAGGCTGTCTCGTAGTCTTGCTGGCTGACCAGAGCGGTCACGAACGGGTCGATGTCGTCGAAGTTGACCGCGCCACTGCAATCCATGTCGGCCTTGACCCACACGTCGCCAACGTCAAAGCTGATCACTGCCGACGCCAGACCCAGGATGTTGGCCTGCGCCACCGGCGAGAAGTCCGGCGGGGTGTTCAGCGTCGTGATCACGTTTGCGATCGCGTTTTCAAGCTGGAACGTGTACGTGCCTTCGGTCGTCGGCGCCGTGAAGGTGCCCGTTGCGATGACCTGCGGCGTGCCGCCCTGGCCGATACCGCCATCAACGTTCGCGTCGGTACCGATGGTGGTGCCGGCTTCGCCAAACGTGTTCTGGCCGCCACCGATCTGGATCAGGTTCATTTCGCCGGCGGTGCCGCGCTGCACACCGATGTAACCAGTGGTCGCACTACCCTCGCCGGGGTTGCTGATGCCCTCGGGGCGGCTGAAGCCTTCCATACCGGTCGGGACGCCCGCGGCCGGCGGGATATCGAGCTTCTCGGGATTGGCAGCGTCCTGAACCAGGTCAACCGCGATCAGCGCCAGGCCATAGTTGTCACCGTCCGACACCAGCGCCTTGATCGTCCATTCCACCGTGCTGCCGCCGCCGATCGTCGTGCCGTTCTGCGGCGACTCGAGCGTTACCGTAACATCCTGCGCACTCGCCAGCATGGCCAGGGCACCAATCGCGATAATAGCTGCAAACTTGCGATACATTCTCGTATCTCCGTAATTAACAGGTTTATGCTGTCTGTTTTTCTGGGTTGCGTTTCGCGGCGTGCACACGCACACATAACACGGTTCGCAACCAAATCTGCTTCAAAAAGAGGAATAGGGGATCGACGCGCTTAGTTGGCCGCCAGAAGCGGCGGGTCGGTCCCACTCAGGCGCAAGTCCACCGCCAGGTGCAATTCGCCGATCGCCCGGATCTCCCAGGGCTGGTCCGGCAAACGCCCAAGCGTTTCACTTACGCGCGGCTGACCGGCTAGCGAGAAACTGCGCGTGGTCAACGTCGGTACAACCGCCGCCAATTCCGCCAGCACTGCCTCCGGCAACCCATCCCCCGCGGCGACCACGTCGCCGCCCAGCAGGCCCGTCGCCTGCTCGAATACCAGCAGATCGCCGATGTCCACCCGCCCGTCGCGATTCAGGTCGCCACATTCCCGCAACCTGACCGCCATCGGCCGCGACGAATTCGTCGCATAGCGCTGCAACAGGGCGAAGTCGTGCAGGTCGACATCGCTATCCCGATCAAGGTCGGCCGCCGGCCCCACCACCATGCGCCAACTCGACTCGGATTTGTCCCCCATGCTCCCAACGAGCGCCGGCGAAGCCTTTAGCGAATTCGCCGCCGACAGCAACAGCGCAACACACATCGGCAGCGCACCACAGGCATGCTGCCAACGCTTCCCGCGCGCTCTTCCTACTCCGGTCGGCGACATACGTCGACTCTCCAGGGACTCTCCTGCGACGCTCCGCGGCCAAGGCTGCGAAGCTATACACCCACAGCTTACTCGACTGAACCCGCCAAGAACAACAAGAAACCATTGTTTTTTGGGCCCTTCTCCTCCCAATTAGCAGTGTTTGCACATCAGCAACAGTGCCCGCCCATTTCTATCCAGGGCTTTGTTTATAGGACTATTACCCCTTTGAGCATTGGCCCGCGGCACAAATAGAAATGGGGCGCCGGCCAAGCTACCGGCGCCCCATCTGACTCTCATATCGATGATCCAAGCGTCTCCTATGGCAACTCGTAGCGTCTAAACTCCAAGTGTCCTGGAGAATAGGCAGGGGGGCCGCTACGAGTAAGTAGAGCTTGCTCTACCGGCCACGCGTCCGCCACAGGCCCAGCAAACTCAGCATCATCATCGCCAGCGCGGTTGTCGGACAGACCCCGCCACTGGCTGATGTCTCCGGCGTATCTTGCTCGCTCGACCCATCGTCCACTGTGCTGTCAGCGCCATCCGACCCGTCGCCGGTAGTGTTGTCGTCGTTGGTGTCATCGGTACTGCTCGGCGCATCCAGCCCCACCTGTTCGCCCTCTTCACAGGCGTCGCCGATGCCATCACCATCGCGATCAGACTGCGACAGGTAGTACAGATCCGGGCAGTTGTCACAGACGTCGCCCCACAGGTCGCCGTCGCGATTGCTCTGGTCCACGTTGGCAATTTGCGGGCAGTTGTCGCACCGATCGCCGTAGCCGTCACCGTCGGTGTCCGTCTGCGGGGAATTGGGGACCTCCGGGCAATTGTCAAACTCGTCAATTATCCCATCATCATCAGCATCCGGGTCGCATTCGTCTGGCACGTCGTTCAGGTTCAGATCCTGGCTGAACCCCGAGTCAATATCACACTCGTCCGGCACGCCGTTGTCATTGCAGTCCGCATCCGCATCGTGCTCGACCTCGTAATCGTCCGGCACACCATTAGCGTTGCAGTCCGTATCACATTCGTCCGGAATGTTGTTGCCGTTGATGTCCGGCACGCCGCCATGCTGCACGTCGTAATCGTCCGGCACGCCATTGCCGTTGCAGTCCGGCTCACACTCGTCCGGCACGCCGTTGCCATTAATGTCCGTCGACGCGCCCTGGCTGATGTCGTACGTGTCGGGAACACCATTGCCATTGCAATCCGGCTCACATTCATCCGGCACATCATTGTCATTTACGTCATTGCTGCTGCCGGAGGCCACGTCGCAACTGTCCGGAATTTGGTTGCCGTTGCAATCCTCGGCCGTGCCCAGGGCGATGTCGCATTCATCTGGCACGCTATTGCCGTTGCAGTCCTGGCTGGTTCCATCAGAGATGTCCACTTCATCCGGCACCCCGTTGACATTGCAGTCCAGGGAGGCCGCATACGCGTCGATGATGCCATAGCCGCGCACGAACTGCGGATCGTAAGTGCCATGGGCTACGTAGTAGTCCGCCGTCTGGAACAATGCCGCTCGCATTTGGTCGACCGTCCAGTACGGATGCGCTTGCACTAGGCAGCCTACCGCCGCCGCCGTCAGCGGACACGAGAATGACGTTCCGGATGCATAGCAGTAGCTCTCGTCGTCGTCCGATGATGGGCCCGGGCAGACCGTGACCACGTACGCCCCGCGGGCCAGCACCTCCGGCTTCACGCGGCCGTCCGCCGTCGGCCCGTCCGAACTGAACCCGACCGTCGAATCGTCCGCCCACACCGCCCCGACCGCGATAACCTGAAACGCATCCGCCGGTGCATTGATGTGCGACGTGTCCGGGTCGGCGTCGTGCCCTTCGTTGCCGGCACTGTTCAGGCAGTGCATGCCGTTGGCGGTCGCGATATTCACCGCCAGCGTCGTCACCGCTGTTTGCCCGTCCAGGTCGTCCTGCGTGTACCAGTCGATATAGCCCAGCGAAGCCGTTGCCAGATCGGCTCCGTGCGACTCGGCAAACTCCAGCCCGGCTACATAGTTGTCCTCTTCCGCCTCATACTCGCCGCTGACGTCCTCGGTCTTGCACAGGACAAACGACGCGCCGAAAGCACCGCCCACGTATCGCCCCGGCATCCAGCCGCCCATACAGCTCAGTACTTGCGTACCGTGTTCATGTTGCTCCGGATGATCGCCGGACTCGATGTCCGTATTGCCGTCCATGTCAATGAAGTCGTACTCGGCCAACACGCTCAACGGATGCGCCTGGTTGTTGAACGCCTCGTGCGTGCGATGAAAACCGGTGTCCAGAACCGCGATTATCACTCCCTGCGCCCCCGCGCCGGTTTCGTGCAGTGCAATCAGGTTCATCTGCGCAAGCTGGTCCTCGGCATAGCCGTAATCCAGATCGCGCCCCTCCGTCGGCGACAACGGCGGCAACTCGAACCCCTTGTCTTCCACCACGGGCTCGACGCGCTGCGCCCGCCGCACCGGCTCCAGCCGCGCCACGAACGTCAACGCCGCTAGTTGCTCAAGCTGCGCAGCGTCGGCGTACACGCTGACGGCATTCAGCCACCGGCTGCGCACGTGCAGCCGGGCCCCGGTCGCCGCCACAGCCTGCACGTAACTATCCGCCACTGGCAGGTCGTGCTCGTCAACCACTTGGCCAGACTGTCGAGCCGCACTGCCACGCATCCGGCGCCGCTCGATGGCACGCCGATCGTATTTCGCGGCCACCTGTTCCAGTGCCGCCGCTCGCGCCGCGCCAGAGTCCAGCCCCTTGTCCGCGAAGAACACCCACGCCTTCACCGGCCCGCCCTCGTCGGCCAGCCGCTGAGTCAAACCCGGATGCACCTTGCCGGCCGCTGCCGCCCATGCCCCCGACAGACCCACCCCCGTCAGCAGCAACACTGTCACCACCCGTCCGACACTGCGATACCTACCACTCGACAGCTTGATCGTGCGCGTCACTGCTCATACTCCTTACTCACGGCCAGCGGAACCCTCGGCCGGACAAGCTCGTATACACATCTCCCGGCCCCCACTACCTCATACTACGCAGGATATCACCACGATCCGCACCGGTCCAGGTAAAAGGCCTGTACGACAATGCTTACGCGTGCCAATTCGATCCACTACACGCCCGCCACAACACCGCCTACTTCCTCTAATAACGTAACTTGCATCCCCCACTGGCATGCCTGGGTGCCGACGTGCCAATGCCAGCACGGCTGACGCTGCTGACTTAGCCGACCATCCGCCAGATGTTCGCCACCGCGATGCACACCACGATCGCGATGCCCAGCGGCATCAAATTCGCCCACAGCGTCCATTTCACGCTGCCCGTCTCGCGATAAATCGTCCAGGTCGTCGTCGAACACGGATAGTGCAGCAGCGAGAACAGCATCACGCACACCGCCGTCATCAGCGTCCATCCGTGCGCGTGAAACAGCTCCCCCGTGTTGGACACATCCAGCTCGGTCATCTGCGAGCCGGCCAGATAACCCATGATGATCGTCGGCACCACGATCTCGTTGGCCGGTATCGCGATCAGAAAACCAACCAGGATGATCCCATCCAGCCCCATCATCCAACCCACGGGCCGCAATGCGTCCGCCAAGTGCGCCATCAGGCTGGCGTCGCCCACGTGAATGTTGCCCAGCAGCCAAATCAACCCGCCGGCCGGCGCTGCCACCACACACGCCCGCCCCAAAACGAAAATCGTTCGATCAATTAGTGAGCGGTAGACCACGCGGAGCACGTCCGGCCTGCGGAACGGCGGCAGCTCCAGGTAGAAGTGGCTCGCCTCACCTTTCAGTGCCGTACGCGACAACACTCGGCACACCACAAACGTCAGCACCACCCCGATCAGCGTCACGCCCACCACCGCCCCGGTCGCCGCCAGACTCGACCAGACCGGCGAAAACGAGCCGGCCACGAAGATCGTCGCCAGCATGATGATCGTCGGCCAGCGACCGTTGCACAGCATGAAATTGTTCGTCAGGATCGCCAGCAAACGCTCCCGGGGCGATTCAATAATCCGGCACGCGATTACGCCGGCCGCGTTACAGCCAAACCCCATCGCCATCGTCAACGATTGTTTGCCGTGCGCTCCCGCCCAGCGAAACACCCGGTCCAGGTTGAACGCCACCCGCGGCAGATAGCCAACGTCCTCCAGCAGCGTGAAAATCGGGAAAAAGATCGCCATCGGCGGCAACATCACCGCCACCACCCACGCCAGCCCGCGATAGACTCCATTGATCAGAAACCCCGTCAGCCACCACGGCGCGCCGGCCGCCTTGAAACCCGCCTCCAGCTTGTCGTGTACCCAGAACAGTCCGTCAAACAACCACCCACTGGGAACGTTCGCCCCCGCAATCGTCACCCACAACACCGCGACCAGCCCGAACACCATGATCGGATAGCCCAACCACCGGCTTGTCAGCAGCTTGTCCGCGATCAGATCCCAATCGACGCGTGCCTTGCCCGTGATCCGCACGCTCGCATGCGAAACCGCAGCCGATTGTTGATACAACGCTCCCGAGATGCGCTCGTGCAACCCTGGCCCTACCTGCTCACGCAGCTCGCCGGCTCGCCGGAGGATCTCATCAGACCTGCTCACGACTTGCCCTCCGTCAGGCGAGCCTCGTACCCGCGATCTTCGCGCCCCTGCCCGATCACCAGTTGCGCCAGCTCGCCGCTGCGCACGGCCTCCTCGACCCGCTCGTCCCCATCCAGCAGCCGAATCGCCAGCCACCGTGCACACGCCAACCCGGGATACTCGCGCTCCAATTCAGTCGCCAACTCGCTGATCGCCCGTTCCAATTCCGCATCAAACTCCACCGGCACTGGCTGCGGCACGAGCTTCCCCACGCAGATTTCGTAGATGTGCTCGGTCAGGTGATCCAGTCCCTGTCCGCGTCGGGCGGCCGTCGGAACCACCGGCACCCCCAATTCATGCTCCAACACCCGCGCTTCCAACGCGATCCGTTTGCGATTCGCTTCATCAATAAGATTCGCACAGACCACCACCCGGCTCGTGATCTGCAACACCTGCAACACCAGGTTCAGGTTTCGCTCCAGAACCGTTGCGTCGCACACCACGACCGTGCAGTCGGGCCGACCAAACAGAATGAAATCCCGCGCGACCTGCTCGTCCGCGCTCTCCGCCAACAGCGAATACGTCCCCGGCAAATCGACCAGTTTGAATCGGCGATCACGGTGTGTGAAAACCCCCTCCGCCCGCGCCACCGTCTTGCCAGGCCAATTGCCGGTGTGCTGGCGCAGCCCTGTCAGGTTATTGAAAACGGTGCTTTTCCCCGTGTTGGGGTTCCCCGCGAGTGCGACCGTGAAATCAGTATTGGTAAGCCCAGGCCCGATTTCGACGCCCCCGGCCGATTGGTCCCGTGCTCCACGGTTAACGATACACTTGTCGCACGCGCCCAAGCCGAGACTCCGTATGTCGGGCCACCAAAACAGGTTGCCGCGATTATACCTCCACCTCGACCAGGGCAGCATCATCGCTGCGCAGCGCGATCATCGCTCCGCGAACCCGATAACAGGTCGGATCACCGCTCGGGCTGCTCATCATCCGCTCGACAACCGTTCCAGGGGTCAGTCCCAGATCCAACAGACGATATCGCAGCCCGCCCTGCATACCCAGGCCATGAACGGTTGCCCGCTGGCCGGCCTGAAGTTTGTTCATCGTGGTCGCCATTGTCTTCTCCTTGGCTCGCCAGTCGCCTGGCATCACTTTCAGGATCGGCCAGCCATCCTTGCCGACCTTCGCCCAGGTACCGGCCCACCCTCATGGGCCATCAAATGTACCCAAGGCTACATATAGTATCGCCTGCAACACGTGATTTGTCAAATCAAAATTAAAAAATGACTATCAGTAGTGTGTGGTCAAGTTAGTGTCCTATAAAAACTAATAATAGGACGCCCCCCCCCCGCTGGTTTACCCCTTCATCGCTGCTCGCATGTTCTGAGCCTCGGCCAGGAACCGCTCCGTGTACTTCTTATCCACCCGCTCGCAGGCCTTGGTCACCTGCTCTGCAATCCGCTCGTAGTCCGGATCGCCCGTCCGCACCAGGAACTCGCCCGCCAGAATCACCAGCCGCAACAGGTGCCGCAACGCAATCCCCTCCTGCTTGATCAGATTCAACGCCTTTACACATTTGAAAAACTCGCCATCCCGCGCGATCGCGTCACCCGCCAGCCACTTGGGCTGCACCATGATCGGCTCCGGAGCCGCCAGCCGCGATTCAAACTCGATCCGCAGCATGTCCGGAAACGTCGGCGGATACTCCCGCTCCTCGGGCAGCTCCCGCTCCCACGACTCAACCCAGCGCCGCTCGTCGCGTTCCTCCTCCTCGCGCGCGAAATCCTCCGCCAGCTTCACTCCCATGGTCCGCAGCAAGGGCTCCATTATTTCCACCTGCAACGGTCCCTTCTCCAGCGAATCCGGGATGCGCACGTGCCGCAAGATCGGCGGCGGCACCGGCAGGGCCGCCTCGAGTGCCAGAATCTTCTCCTCACAGTTGCTGTAGCTCAGCCGATCCGCCAGGTAATCACCAAACAGCGGATCCACGCTCCGATAAGTGCTCAGCCGGCCAATGCTCTCGTCCAGCGTAACGTGTTGGCCATCCTCGCTGCGTTGCAGGTACCCCAGCCCGGCCAGGTTATCGAGCATGAAATCGAGTTGCTTCTCGAACCGCTCCATGCGCTCCTGCCCACAGAAACGCTTCGACATCAGCTCACGCACTTCCGCCAGCGTGCCACTCCGCGTCAGCAGGAACGTCAACACCGAATAAGGAATCATACTTCGGCTGGAGAGTTTCGCTGGCCCGGCCTCGATCAACGTTCGAAATTGCCCCTCGCTCCAGTACTGCTCGGTCTTGCGCCGCGTCGGGCGTTTCCGTTCCAGGTCCTTCCGCGCCCGCAGCAGCCCCGGGTCCTTCGTATTGGCCGGGATCTGCTCATACTTCTTGCGCCACTTGTTGATCTTCACGTCGTCGTCGTGCGCCGCCGCAAACACGTGCCCCTGCGTGTCGAACTGTGGCCGACCCGCCCGCCCGAACATCTGATGCGCCGCCGACGCGGGTATGAGCTTCTTTTCCCCCCGCGGCCCCTTCAACAGCGTCGTTAGCACGACCGAGCGTGCCGGCAGGTTGATCCCCGCAGCCAGCGTCTCCGTACAACAAACAAACGGTACCAGCTTGCGCGTGAACAACGCCTCGACGATCTCTTTGTGCCGCGGCAACACCCCCGCATGATGCACCCCGACCCCACGCAACAACATGTGCTGCAATTTCGGCCCCACCCCCTCAGACAATTCCGGCAGGTGCTCTTTGAGATATTCGCCGATCTGCTCTTTCTGTTGCTTCGAAACCAGCGGCAACCCCTTGAGCTTCTCCGCCAGCTCCCAGCACTCATCCCGATTGAACGCAAACACCAGCGCCGGCGTGCGGATCTGCTCCTCGTCACCATCAACCATGCTCACCAGGTGCTCGGTCAGCAGACGTTCCTCGACCCAGTGAAACTCCAGCGGCACCCGCCGCTGATGCGATGTGACCACTCGCACGCGCCGCCCGTGTTTGCGCTTCAGCCAGTCGGCAAAATCACTCGGATTACCCACCGTCGCCGACAACAACATCACCCGCACGTGCTCCGGCAACAAAACCAGCGACAGCTCCCAAACGATGCCGCGCTCGAAATCGTTGAAGTTATGAAACTCGTCCATCACCACGCTGCCGGTGTGCTCCAGGTCGGCCAGCTCGTCGCCGCCGGCCAACAGGTGATTCAACAGAATTTCCGCGACGACCACGCGGATCAGTGCGTCCGGATTCTCGCGCCGATTTCCGGTGATGAACCCCACCTCATCCCGCGCAAACCCCCACTTCTCGACCAAATCCTGGAATTCGCGGAATTTCTGCTCGGTCAGCGCGATCAACGGCGTCGTGTAGTACAGCCGCTGGCGCGTATGCAGCGCTTCAAAGATCGCCGCCTCCGCGATCAGCGTCTTGCCCATCCCGGTCGGCGCGCAGACCAGCACGCCGCCTTCCGACTCGAACCATGCCAGCAGCGCCTCTTCCTGAACCGGGTACAGCTCGTACGGGACGGCCTCGATGAACTTTTCGCATACCTCGTCGCGTGTCATCGTGCCCAGCATACCCCCGCATCACCCCCATACCAAACCCGCCACCTACTCGGTTGTGCCGCAATGTGCCTGCACCAGCTCCAGAAAACGCGGCCCAAAGCTCGCCAGCTTTTTCTGGCCGATGCCATGAACCTGCCGCATCCCGTCGATCGTCAGCGGCTTGCGCCGCGCCATGTCCCGCAAACTGACATCGTTGAATACCACGAACGGCGGCACGCCGGACTCCGCCGCTATCTGGCGCCGCAATTCGCGCAGCTTCTCGAACAATGCGCGATCAACCCCCTCCCACGCGTCCGCCTCCATGCGCGTCGCTTTCACCACGCGTTGCTTCGGCCATGCCAGGCGCAATGGGCGCGTACCGTCCAGCACCTCGCGCGAGGCCGCGTTGAGCTTCAACAGCGGCCGATCCGAATGCGTCCGATCGAGCAAACCCTGATCGACGAGTTGATAGATCATCCAGCTCAACGTCTTGCTGTCCATGTCGCGCAACAATCCGAACGTGCTCAGCCTGTCGTGTCCGAACGAATGGATGCGCTGCTCGCGCGACCCGGTCAGCACCTTCACCACGTGCCCGAGGCCGAAGCGCTGCTCGACCCGCGCCACGCACGACAACACCTTCTGCGCCAGGGCGAGCGATCGCGGATCACCGACGACCTCCGTCGTCACCTCGCCCAGGCACACGTCACACGCGCCGCACTTGTCCCGCCCATACACCTGCCCGAAGTATTCGCTCAGCAGTTTGTGCCGACATGTGTTGCCCGTGGCGAACCCGCGCATGTGCCCCAACAGCGTTTGCATTGCCCGGCTGACTTCCACTGGATCGTCGGCCTGCTCGGCGCTGCGCTCGATCAGCCGCTGCCAGCGCATCCCGTCCGCCGGCGAATACAACAGCACGCACTCAGCCTCCAGTCCATCGCGGCCGGCCCGCCCGGTTTCCTGCTGATAGTGCTCCACCGACTTCGGCATGGCCGCATGAATCACGCAGCGCACGTCACTGCGATCGATCCCCATGCCGAACGCGACCGTCGCGACGATCACGTCCAATTCCTCGCGCGCAAACCGCTCCTGCGTTTCCCGCCGAACTTCGGGCTCCAGGCCCGCGTGATAACACGCCGCCCGAACGCCATGCAGACCGAGAAAGCTCGCCAACCCTTCCGTCTCGGCCCGCGTGATGCAGTAGACAATCACGGCCTGGTTCGCGTGCCGCCGGACAACCTCCAGCACCTGCTCGTTCTGATCGACGCGTTCGACGACGCGATAGATCAGGTTGGGTCGATCGAAACGCCCCACCAGCATAGTCGGGTTCACCAGCTTGAGCTGCGCGGCAATGTCGTCGCGCACGCGCTGGGTCGCCGTCGCTGTGTAGGCGTGCATACTGGCCTGCGGAAAACGCCCCTTGAGCATTGCCAATCGGCGATACTCCGTCCGAAAATCATGCCCCCAGTGACTGATACAATGCGCTTCGTCGATCGCAAACGAGCGCACCCCGACGCGCTCGAGCCAATCCAGAAACTCGGGTTTTACCAAACGCTCGGGTGCCACGAACAACAAGTGCACGTCGCCGGCGCGCACCGCCCGGCCAATCTCCCGCTTCTCGATGATCGACATCCCGCTGTGCAAGGCGGCCGCCGGATAGCCACACTGCCGCAGTCCGTCCACCTGGTCTTTCATCAGCGCAATCAGTGGTGAGACGACCACGTCGGTGCGTCCCGTCATCGCAGGCGGCACCTGGTAACACAGCGATTTCCCGCCCCCCGTCGGCATCACCACGACCGAATCGCGCTGTTCAACCCCCGCCCGAATCGCCTCCGCCTGCAAGGGCCGCAGCGCGCTGTACCCCCAGTAACGCATCACCACGTCGACAATTCGCCCTTCATCCAGGTTCGCTTGTGTCTCCTCCGCGCTCACGTACATAATGCTAACATTCGAGCCCGGCTCCTGCCAGCGCGGCTTCCCACACCGATTGCGAGTGGGCCGGACGTCTGTGTCGCCCGAATTCAAAGTGGGGCGGGCGTCCCGCCCGCCGCGCCGACCAGCGCATTCCCAGCAATGTTTCAGTGTGCCATCTATGAGCGAGCCAAAGTCAAGCGGGTTTTCGACGGGGTCTTTCCAACCATCTATTCGGCGTCGTCGCAGGGACACGCCACTCAACGATTTCGGGGGCGGCCTCAGTCACTGCTACGATGGTAACGCGCCGGTTCCAACTGGCCCCCGCCGGTTGACGCCTCATGGCACATCCGCGAGGTCCGCCCGATTCGACCCGCTCGAAGTTTCGTCCCGCCCATAGCGGTACACTCACCTCCTGGTGCTCTCCGGAGGGGAAAGAACGGACTCCTATGCTACGCTCGGCGTCGGTTCCGTGACCACCTCCGCTTCACGCCACACTTCTCCGCTGCGCAGCATTGCCGCCGACACGCACGCCAGGTGCCGGGCTAACGCCACCAGCGCAATCTTGTTCCGCTCCGGATCACCACGCTGCACATGTTCGTAAACCGCCCGCAGCAGCGGACTGCGTCCCTTGCCCTGCCAAGCTGCCTCGCACAGCAATTGCCGCACGACACTGGGACCTTCCCGGGTGATATGCCCAAGCCGATTCGTCTGCCCACTCTGGTCCTGGCACGGCACCAGCCCGAAGTAGCAGCCCACCTGCCGATTGCTCCGAAAACGCCGGACATCGTCGATCCACGCCACCAGCGCCTCGGCCGTACGCTTCCCAACGCCCGGGATGGTCTGTAACAAACGCACCCTGGGATGCTCACGGGCCATGCTCTCCAACCACCGCTCCACCGTACGCAGCCGCGCGTCCAGATGCTCCAACTCGTCCAGGCCCAGATCCCGTTCGAGCGCCGTCGTACGCGTTGGAAACTCCACCTCCGCCAGCCAGACGCGGCCGGCCCGGCTCCACAAACTGGCGCGGCGTGGTGCCGCCACGCCGTGCGCCCGCAACAGGGCCCGCAGCCGGTTCTTCACCGCCGTCCGCTGGGCCACCAGCCGCCTCCGGAACTGAATCAGCCGCCGCCAACTGCGGACGTCCACGGGCGGCACATGCACCGGCGGCACCTGGTCCAGGAATAGCAAGGTAGCCAGCTTCCGGGCGTCGACCCGATCGTGCTTACGTTTGGCCCGGAAGATCAGTCGCACTGCCCCCGGATGAGCCACGACGATCCGCTGCGCCACCTGCTGCAGTTGTTCGTAGACGTAACCGTAGCCGCACGACGCCTCGTAGCAGATCTGGAAGGGCGGCGACACACTACGCAGTTGTTTCACCAGTTCCTTGACTCCGCCCCGAATCTGCTGTTGCTTGACGAGTTTCCCGGCTGAATCCAAAATGCAGATGGTCGACTGACGCTGATGTAGATCTAGTCCAATCGTGTACATGCGGGCCTCCTTTCTTTGAAGTTCCAACGGGGTCATACCCCGAAGGAGGCTCGCTTCATAGTTTCACTGCTCTTGAGCAGTGCATCTGCAACCACCAGCGTTCAGCCCAGATAACGCACGCCGACTCAAACTGCCCTAAAATGAGCGGAGCACCAACGCAGCCGCCCATACAGTGAGAAACACCATGCGCGCTTACCAGTTCGACCATTTCGGCCTCGACCACGTCAAGCTTGTCGACCGCGACCTGCCCGCCCCCGGCCCCAACGAGGTCATCGTCGACATCAAGGCGTTCAGCCTGAACTACCGCGACCTCCTGGTTATCCGCGGGCACTACAACCCCCGCCTCAAGCTGCCCGCGACCCCCATCAGCGATGGTGCCGGCATAATCAGCGCCGTCGGCGCCAACGTCGAACGCGTCAGTGTCGGCGACCGCGTCGCGTCACATTTCATCAGCGGCTGGATCGACGGCCCGTTCTGCCAGGAATATGTCGCCACCACGCTCGGCGCACCCGCCGCCGGCCTGGCGGCCGAGCGCGTCGTCCTCCCCGCCGACGCCGTCGTACCCATCCCCGACAACTACGATCTCAACCAGGCCGCCACATTACCCATCGCCGCCCTCACCGCCTGGAGCGCACTCGTTACCGAAGGCCAACTCCGCCAAAATCAAACCGTGCTCACGCTCGGCACCGGCGGCGTCTCGATATTCGCCCTGCAACTCGCCCAGGCGCTCGGCGCCCGCGTGATCATCACCTCCAGCAGCGACGACAAACTCGACCGCGCTCGCCAACTCGGCGCCGCCCACACCATCAACTACGAACAAACCCCCAAATGGGCCCGGGCAGTGCTGGATTACACCGCCGGCATGGGCGTCGATGTGACCGTCGAAACCGTCGGGGCGGCTACGCTGAACGATTCGCTCCAGGCCACCCGCGCCGGCGGAATGATCGCCGTCCTCGGCGCACTCCGGGGCCTGGAAAGCACCATCAACGCCGGCCTGGTTCTTATGAAACGCATGCGCGTCCATGGCGTCATGGTCGATTCGCGGGCCGTGTTCGAGGAAATGGTGCGTTTCATCGAATCACAGAACATCCGGCCCATCATCGACCGCACCTTCACGTTCGACCAGTTCCCCGCTGCCCTGCACCATCTCGAGAGCGGTACCCACTTCGGAAAAATCGTCGTCACGGTGTAGCCCACCAACATAATGTGGGGCGGACGTCTCGCCCGCCGTCTCTGTGCGACAATCGAAGCATGGTGGGCGGGACGCCCGCTCTACTTGGGATGCGGAACTCATAAAAAGGTACACTGTTGCGACCATGACCTGCACCGTCCTCGGCATCGAGACCTCCTGCGACGAGACTTCCGCCGCCGTTGTCGTCGACGAGCGCGACGTGCGTAGCAACGTCGTCAGCTCGCAGGTCGATCTGCACGCCCGTTATGGCGGCATCGTCCCCGAGATCGCATCACGCGCGCACATTGAACAGATCGGCCCCATCATCACCGCCGCCCTCGAACAGGCTGGCGTTACCTACGACGACCTCGACGCCGTCGCTGTCACCGTCGGCCCGGGACTGGTCGGCTCGCTCCTCATCGGCATCACCGCCGCCAAAACAATCGCCCTGACTCGTGACCTCCCGCTCGTCGGCGTCGACCACGTCGCCGCCCACCTGACCAGTGCCGCGCTGGTCTGCGATCCGCCCCCCTGGCCGGCCGTCGCGCTCGTCGTCAGCGGCGGACACACCTCCCTCTACTTTGTCCGCGACTTCTTCGATATCGAACTCCTCGGCCAAACCGTCGACGATGCCGCCGGCGAGGCGTTCGACAAGGTCGCCGCCCTGCTTGAGCTCGGCTACCCGGGCGGTCCAGCCATCGAACGCGCCGCCCAGGCCGGCAACCCGCGCGCCGTCCAGTTCCCCCGCACTTGGCTCAAAAAGAAACACCACAACTTCTCATTCAGCGGCCTCAAGACCGCCGTTCTCTATCACGTCCACGGACCCGGCCGAAAATACGGCCTACTCGACCACCTCGGCCAGCAGGGCATCGCCGACGTCGCCGCCAGCTTTCAGGCCGCCCTCGTTGACACGCTCGTCGGCAAGACCGTTGCCGCCGCCCGCAGCGCGGGCGTTGCGCACGTCGTCCTAGGCGGCGGAGTGGCCGCCAATAGTCGGCTCCGCCACGACCTCGAACAGGCCTGCGTTGCGAACAACATCCAGCTCCACCTCACCCCGCTCGAATACTGCACCGATAACGCCGCCATGATCGCCGCTCAGGGCGCCCGCCAATTCATCCGCGGCGACCTGGCCGACCTCTGGCTCGAACCCCGCGCCGGCCTGCTCCGTCCCAAGTCCGCCACACCGACCAGGCGACAACGCTGACCCGACAAACCGTTTAAAGCTTGCGACGCGCCTGCGCCAGACGATAATCATTCTCAGTAGCACGACCGTTGCGCCCCCTTGGCGTGGAGAACATCATGGCTCATCTGCATCTCGGCATCGACGTCGGCACCAGCAGTAGCAAGGTCCTGTTGCTTTCCGCGCGCGGCGCCGTCAATGCCACTGCCGCCGCGCCGCACCCGACGCTTACTCCCCGCCCCGGCTGGTCCGAGCAACACCCCGAGGATTGGTGGAACTCCGTCCGCAAAGCCACCCGCGCCGCCCTCCGCAAAGCCCAAGCCAAACCCGCCGACGTCATCGCCATCGGCCTCTCCGGACAAATGCACAGCAGCGTCTTCCTCGACCGCCAGCAGCGCATCCTGCGCCCTGCCCTCCTCTGGAACGACCAACGCACCCAGGACGAATGTGCCGAAATCACCAGCCGCGCCGGCGGCGCCAAACACCTGCTCAAGCTCGTCAGCAACGTCGCCCTCACCGGCTACCAGGCCCCCAAGATCCTCTGGCTGCGCAACCACGAGCCCGGCCGCTACCGCCGACTGCGACACGTCCTCCTCCCCAAGGACTACATCAACCTCAAACTCACCGGCCAACTCGCGACCGACGTCTCCGACGCCTCCGGAACGCTGCTGTTCGACGTGACCCGCCGCGCGTGGTCTACCACGCTGATGGACCTCCTCGACCTCGATCCCGACTGGTTCCCACCCGTCCACGAATCGCCCGACATCATCGGCGAACTGCTGCCCGAACCCGCCAAGGCACTCGGCCTCCGCGCTGGCACGCCCGTCGTCGCCGGTGCTGGTGACCAGGCTGCCGCCGCCGTCGGCACCGGCGTAGTCAAAACCGGCATCGTCTCCGCCACCATCGGCACCAGCGGCGTGGTGTTCGCCCACAGCGACGTACCCGTGCCCAACCACGACGGCATCCTCCAGTCCTTCTGCCATGCCGTCCCGGGCAAATGGTGCGTCTTCGGCTGCATGCTCTCCGGCGGCGGCAGTCTGCACTGGGCCCGTGAAATTCTTTACGCCGATCGCCTGTCCCAAGCCCGCACCGATGCCGACCGCGACGCCATCTACACCGACATGATCGCCGACGCCGCCCACACCCCCCGCGCCAACGACGCCATCGTCTTTCACCCTTACCTCACCGGCGAACGCTGCCCTTACCAGCACCCCTACGCCCACGGCGCTTTCATCGGAACCACCCGCACCGACACCCGCGGCTCATTCGTCCGCGCCGTCCTCGAAGGTGTCACCCTTAGCCTGGGCCGCCAGCTCGAACTCATGCGCAACCTCAAAGTTCCCATGCGCGAAGTGCGCCTCGCCGGCGGCGGCGCTCGCAACCACTGGTGGCGCCAGCTCCAGGCCGACATCTACGGCCTGCGCTGCACCGTGGCTAATTCCGAAGAGGGCTCCGCACTCGGCGCCGCCCTGCTCGCCGCCGTCGGCGCCCGCACCTTCAAGACCGTGCCCAGTGCTTGCCGGGCCACCATCCGCGTCCGACATCAGTACCGCCCCGACTACAACGAACCCGCCGCTACCGCGCCCTCGGCGACTGGATGCGCGCCACCTACGAAAGTCTCGCACCCCTCTATCGCAACAATGGCCCCGCCTAACCCTGACGCCCAACTGCCGGAACACTCGCCGCCACCCGCGCAGCGACCATTGACGCCGGCCGACCTGCTCCCAGCCGGCCCATTGCGACGCGTCGGCCAGCAGCTCCACATCTTCGACACCCTCGACAGCACCAGCACCTTCCTCCGCGACCACGCCGCCGAACTTGTCGACGGAACCATCGCCTGGGCCGAGTTCCAAACCGCCGGCCGTGGCCGACTCCGCCGCCAGTGGAGCGCCCCCCGCGGCTCATCCATCCTCCTCAGCCTGCTCCTCTTCGAGCCGGCCGACTCACCCCTCCTGCCGCTCGCCGGCCTGCTCGGTTCGCTCGCCGCCTGCGACACGATCAGCTCTATCCCCGATTGCGAACCCGCCCTGCGCTGGCCCAACGACGTCGTCCTCGCGGGCCGCAAAGTCGTCGGCGTGCTGGCCGAATCAAGCCCCATCGGTCAGCGCCGGGCCGTCACCATCGGCATCGGTATCAACTGCCTCCAACACGCCGGCCACTTCCCCGCCGACCTCGCTAACAAGGCCACCTCACTCGAAATCGCCTCCTCTCAACCAATCAACCGCGCCGCCTGCGCTGCCAATCTCCTCAAACACCTCGACGCCTGGCTCGCACCCGACAACGACCCCAGCACTACCGCCGAACTGCTTCGCCACTCCTGGCAGGCCCGCTGCATCGATGTCGGCAAACGCGTTACACTGCTGCACGATCAACGTTCGTTCACCGGCACCGCGATGGACATCGACCCCAACGGCGACCTCGTCGTGCAGCTCGATCACGGCGGAAGGAGACACTTTGCCTCGGCGACGACGACGCGCGCCTGGTAAACGCTCGCGGAAACGCAGCCGCAAACCAGCCCCGTCTACGTCATCACCCGCGTCCGCGACCGCCACGAAAGCCGCCCCTCAAACACCAGCCCCGCGCGAAACCAAACCAGACCAGCCACCGCCACCTCGCACATCAGTTGCCAGTTCCCGACCCGTACCCCGCACCCAATCACCCGCGCCGAACCAGTTCACTCACACGCCGACCGCACGACCAAACCGCATACTCTGGCAAGTCCTCGGCTGCACCGCGCTATGCGCCGCCGGCACCACCATCGGACTGCCACACCTGCTCCGCGAAATATCTTGGCACACCAGCTCACCGTCGGCAGCGCTCACGCTCGTCGGTATCCCCCTAACCATCGGCTTCGCTCTCGGACTTGCCGTGCCTCGCTGGTTGATCCGCCGCCGCCTGCTCGCCGCCGGCCTGCTGCCAACACACTTTCCCGCGCCGAACACGCAACCGCCCCGCGTCGAGCTCGAATTCGCCGCCGCCCTCACCAGCGTAATCATCATCGCCCTGGCCATACTCTGGACGCTGAACTCCACGCTGATCGCCAACCTCGAAAGCTACCGCGCCTGGCTCGCCGCCGCATTCTTCCACCCCGCTACCCTGACACACACACTCCTGCTCGCCCCCATCCTCCTCCTCATTCTCCTCACCGGCCTTATCACCGCCACCACGCTGGTCGCCCTCATCGGCTGGCAACGCCTCGCGCATTCCCAGAGACGATCCAGTGTGCCACTGATCTTGAGCAGGGCTCTCCCGGGTGCCGGTAATCAGCCCCAGCAACAAGCAGCAAGCGATGCGGAACTGGCGAAAAACTCCCACCCACGCACCCTGCAACTCGGGATCGTCATCCTCGCCGCCGCCACTATCACCACTGCCCTGACCCACACGCTCATCCGCACCCACACCGCCGGCCTGTTTACACCACTACTCATCTTCGCCGCCGTCATCCTCGCCGGCCTGCGCAAACCCGGCGGCACCGCCCACAGCGAACCAACCACCGACGCCGCGCCCCCCTATTCGTACAACACTTCCCCCCTGCTCATCGTGATAGCCGTCGGTCTGCTAGGTCGGCCTGAGCCTCGGCGCCGCTCCAGCCAACAATCTTCCGTCCGCTACTCCGCTGCTAGTCGGCACACTGGTCGGCCTGGTCATCACCAGCACCGCGCTACGCCACCAACCTGTCACTTCGCAGTTCGCCCCCCTGTTCCTGGTCGCGCTCAGCGTCACGCTTTTGATCGGCGCCGGCACATCCAGCGCCGCTACCCACATCCCGCTCTCGATCCTGATCGGAATCCTGCTCGCCGCCACCATCAACTGTGCCGCCCAACGCATCGCTGCCGCCGCTGTCCGAACTCAACCCGCGCTGCTGCTCGTCGGCACCACGCTCGTTCTCGCCGCCGCCGCCGGCCTGGTCGGCGCCGCCCTGCTCTCGGCCGCGTTCACCGCCAACCACGTCGCCCTGCTCGGCGCGCTCGCCGCCATCGCCGCCGCCGGCCTGGCACTCATCTTCGATCGTCACCCGGTGCCCGCCCCCGCGCCTCGCCGGCATCATCGCCGCCATCGCCGGGCCTGATCACCTCTGCCCCTGCTGCCCAGCCGCTCGCCACAACCCCGCACCCAACCCCGATACCGCCCACTCCACAGCCACCACCAACATCGCCGCCACGCTGTCCCCCACACCAACCGCCCCAACGCTCCACCTGCCCTCAATCACCGCCAACAGTCACAACTGGACCTTCGACCTCGCCGGCCCACGCTGGAACCTCATCCACATCCCACCCCAGCCACCAGCCACCACTGCCGGCGCCACTGCACAACGACTCACGCAGCGCTGCGCCACCGCCCTCCTCGCCGGTGGCTACCTGTTCATCGAACTCCCCAACGACGACCTGCTCCGCGCCGCCCTCGACTGCCCCAACCAGCTCCGCACCGCCCTGCCCCAGGTACACCTCCTCCGCATCACCACCACCAGCGGCCACCAAGCACATTCGTCACACTCGGCAGCGCTCCGCCGCGCTGGATCGCCCAATGCGCCGACCCCGACCAAGCCCGCGTCGAAATCCGCCCGCTGCGCACCACCGCCGACCTGCGCTAACTCCACGCCGCCAGCTGGCCCCCACTTGGAAATACCGCCCCATCTGCGTTAACCTGACACACCCGCGCACCACGTGCCCGGACTCACACACAGCCGCCCCCCAAAAGGAGCCCCGATGTCCCTGCTCGTCACCGGATCCATTGGCATTGACACCGTTCAGACCCCTCACGGCACCACCCACGACGCCATCGGCGGATCGGCCATCTATTTCTCACTCGCCGCGTCGCTATTCACCAAGGTCCGCATGGTCGGCGTAGTCGGCGACGATTTCGACACCACCTGGCTCAAACCACTCACCGACAAGCAGATCGACATCGCCGGCGTCGAGATCCGTTCGGGCAGCAAGACCTTCCGCTGGCACGGCAAATACGTCGGCGCCATGAACGAGGCCGAAACCGTCGGCGTCGAACTCAACGTCCTCGCCGAACAACCCGCACCAATACCCGACCAGTTCCGCGACAGCCGCATCGTCTTCCTCGCCAACACCCACCCCGCCCTCCAGCGCGATTTCGCCACCCAACTCCCAAACGTCGAGCTCATCGTCTGCGACACCATGAACCTCTGGATCGAAAACGAGCTCCAGGAACTGCGCAAAACGCTCCAGGCCGCCCACGGCATCATCCTCAACGAGGGGGAAGCCCGTCTCCTCACCGGCCACTCCAACCTCGTCACCGCCGGCCACGACATCCTCAAAATGGGCCCCCGCTTCGTCATCATCAAAAAAGGTGAGAACGGCAGCATGCTCGTCACCCCCGATGACATCTTCCTCATCCCTGCCTACCCCACCGAAAAAGTTATCGACCCCACCGGCTGCGGCGACAGCTTCGCCGGCGGAACCCTCGGCTATCTCAACTCCACCGACACCATCTCCACCGAAAACCTCCGCGCTGGTATGGCCCGCGGATCAATCGTCGGCTCGCACGTCATCGAGTCCTTCTCCATTGAGGCCATCACCAAAGTCACGCCCGCAGCCGTCGCCGACCGCCTCAGCGAGCTGCGCCGCATGATGGCCTTCGAATAATCCGACCGAGGTGCCCCGTGCGCACATTCATCGCCATCGAGCTCGACGACATCTGTCGGCGACCACTCCTGAACCTGATTCAGAACGACCTCCCCCGCGCCCGCGACGTGCGCTGGTGCACACCCCAACAACTCCACCTCACCCTCAAATTCCTCGGCGAAATCAGCGACTCCCAACTCCCCAGCGTCTGTCAAGCCGCCACTACCGCCTGCGCCGCGATCGCCCCGTTCCCCATCCGCATCGCCGGCCTGGGCTGCTTCCCTGGCCCGCGCAACCCACGCGTGCTCTGGTGCGGCATCGATGACCCCGAACAAGGCTGCCAACGCTGGGTTACACACGTCGACCCACTGCTCGAACAGCTCGGCTTCAAACCCGAAACCCGCGCGTTCACCCCGCACATCACGCTCGGCCGCAGCCGCTCCACCGCCGGCGGACACGTCATCCAGCAAGTCCTCGAAACCGTCGCACCGCCAGACACCGACACGATGACCGTCACTCGCGTGATCGTCTTCGAAAGCCACCTCCGCCCTGGCGGCGCCGTCTACCAGCAACTAGCCGGCATCCCCCTAGCCGACTCGGCCTGATAGTGATCCCCGCGGGCACTCCGCAATAAAAAAAAGAGCCCCGCGACGCCATCAAGACGACGCGAGGCTCCAAAGGGGGACACGACAGCTTCCATCAGAATAATTACATATCCTGCCCAAGTCGACGCAAATTTATCCCCAACGAATCCGATTCCATCACCCTCACACGACTGTCCGATAGCACCCGCTTCCCAAACCCCGCAACCACATTTATTATCGCAGCATGCCAAACGCCTATACGAAAAATCACGCGCGCCCCGCCGACCGTCACCGGCCCCGCCGACCTCGACACACCCGCAGCGCGACCCATATTGCGCTCGCCATCATCGTAACCATCACGTTGTTCACCGTCGGCTGTCAGGCGCCACCAGCACCTGCGGGCCCAACTTCCATAACCCTGCACGTCGCCGACCGCGA
>CAXXTC010000028.1:0-12889 GCA_963666925.2 Phycisphaerae bacterium
AGCACCAGGCTAGTGGCTAGTTTCTGAAGCGCGCGTTCTTCGAGAACACCCGGGCGGGTAATCTGCCAGCCATTGCCGCGAGCGGTCACGATAGTTGAGGCCTGGTCGTGGCGTGTTCGGCCGCCGTCGATTGCATAGGCGGCCTGATCGGGCAGAGCGGCCAGGGCGCTGGGCAGGTCGTTGGGGACGGCTGCCCGTGTTGGTTGGCGCTGGTGGCGACGACGGGCACGTTTGCCTCGGCGAGGAGGCGCGTGGCGGCGGGATGATCCGGGCAGCGCAGGCCGATGAGATGCTCGCGATAGATGCTGGCCAGCAGATCGGCCGGGCATTTACGGGCGATCGGCGCCTGGGCGGGGTCGGTCTCTTCGGCCAGGAGGGTAAGTGGGCCGGGCCAGGCTCGGCGAGCCAGTCGGCGAACCAGCGGGCTGGGTTGGCGGAGGTAGTCGCTGGCGTCCTGGCGTTGGGCCAGATGAACGGTGAAAGGGCGCTGTTCGTCGATGCCCTTGGCGGCGCGCAGGCGTTTGAGGGCATCTGGGCGGGTGGCGCAGGCGGCGATGCCGTAGACGGTCTCCGTGGGGAAGACGACCAGTCTACCATCCCGGAGGGCGGCGGCGGCGGCGGCCAGCCCTGACGCATAAGCATCTGTATTTTCGGCACTTACGACAACAGTGGGCATGCATACTCCAGCATCAGGCACGGATTGTCCCCACGCCCGTTAACCATGTCAACCCGCAGCGTTGCTGGACGGCGTGAGGATCGCGGGCGGAGGTGGGGCGTAATAGTGGGCTTGTCAGGGACACGGGAGCCGACTATACTACGAGGCTCGGTATTCTGAATGAATGTGGAGTTCACCGCGATGGACATCACCCCTGGTAATACGGTAAACATCGAGATCACGGCCACGCCGCGCGCAGAGGCGGCCCGCAAGACTCTGCTGCGGGTATGTGGTAAAGACGAGCGGATGGCTAAGCTGCGGCGGGTCCAGAAGCGTGATCGTCCGTCATGGCAATGGTGGCAGCGTGGTGGTCGCCAGTGGCACCACCAGATGCATACGATATCCCCGGTCAAGCTGACGCCCGGTAGCCGCTATGAGGTCCGCGCGACAGTCGATGTAATCCGCGATCTGGCGAGCGTTTCGCGCTGGATCAAGGTCAGCAGCAATTGACCGTCTGATTTTTTGTTTCCTCTCACGAGTGAAGGCCCTGGTCGCGTAATAACGCTGACCAGGGCCTTTCTTATGTCTGTGCGCGGCGGCACGGATCGGCCGGCTGTCAGGGTTTGCTGCCGGCCGGCGTCAAATATTCATCAGTCATCTTCCCCACCGTCGTCCACGCTGCCGCCCAGGAAGATGGGCAGATCGGGGTCATCGGCGGCGTTGGGGGTGAGGACGAATGTGCGGTAACTCTCGAAATCGGTGATGGGGGCGGCCGATACGCCGGCGGGCGAGAGCGCGTAGACGTTATCGTCGATGAAGGCCGCCCGGCGCCAGGCGGTCCAGCCGGAATCCTCGTAGATCATTATGGGCAGGCGTCCGCGTTCGGTGAAGCCGGTCTCGTCGACCTGGTAACAGATGACGAGTTCGGTCCAGTCGGACCAGATCCAGCCACCGGCGGCGTTGTAATCGTTGCCGGTGAGCGCGGCCGGTATTGCGAGCAACCCGCTATCGGGCATGAAGGTGAAAGCCTTGTGGGTGTAGCTCACGTCGGAATAGCTGCCGTAGCCGCCGACTTCGATCTGGTCGATGACGGTGGGGTTGGCGAGGTCGCTGATGTCGAAGAGTGAGAGCTGAATGGCGTTGGTGATGCTGCCCCATTCGGAGGCGAGGGTGGAACGGCCAACGCCGATGAGGAAATTGTCGCCGAAGGGGTGGAGGTAGTCGCTGTAGCCGGGGACTTCGAGTTCGCCGACGACGGTGGGTTGTTCGGGGTCGGAGAGATCGAGGGTGAAGAGCGGGTCGACGATTTCGTAGGTGACGAGGAAGCCGCGTTCGCCCATGAAACGGACGGCGTAGAGGTCTTCGCCCGGGGCGATGTTTTCGACGCTGCCGATGATGGACAAATCTTCGCCGACGACTTCGAGGGTGTAGACGGCGTTGTAGGGGCCAGTGGGTGCTTCTGAACTGGTGGACTGGGCGGTATCGACAGAGACGGCGGCGTCGCTACTGCCAGCGGTTGCGACGGAGATGGCCGCGCCGCCGTTCCAGAGGTTCCAATTACTGACGTGGGTTGCGACGCGCAGGACATCTTCGTACTCGCCGAGCGAGAACTGGCTGAGCAATCGGCCGGGGACCTGGCCGCTGGCGACGTATTCGGGCAGGCCATCGGCGTCGAAGGCGAGCTTGTGAATGATGGTGTGCTCGCGGAGTTCGCTGTCGTAATCGTAGGTTGTGTCGGTGAGATAGACGGCGTCGGTTGAGGCGTAGATGGTGCCGGCGTCGGCCATGACGGCGAGCGAGCCGAGGACTGTCTCGACGTCGGTCGCATCGAGCGTGACAACCAGCGTGGTGTTGTATCCGTCGGGTTGGCGGGGTGATACCAGTCTTCGACCGCCACGACGGCCTCGGCTACTTCTTCGCCGCACTGCATCTTGGGCACGATCTCTTCGAAGGCAACCGCGTCAATATCGTCTGTAGAGGGCTCGTCGGGCAGGTCGGGGGCGACGGTGAGAATGAGGATCAGGCGGCCATCGACGAGCCGGGATGACACGAGCGAACCGTCGAGGGTATTCTCTCCGACGATAACCGGTGTTTGCGGATCGCTGACGTCGATTTGGGTGACGGCGACGAAGGCCGTCGCGCTGTACAAGGGCCAGATGGCGATTTCGACGTCGTTTCCGGGGGCGGGGACAGCGGGGGTATAGGTGTAGCTGGTTCCGAGCGCGATCAGTGTTGAGCCGACGAGGTAGATGTCGTCGATGGCGGTATCGAGATCGAGCTGGCCGACTTGGTTCAGGTCGGTGATGTCGGCGGCCTGGACGATTCGCAGGCTGCGTCCCCTTGGCGATGTAGAAGTTGGTACCGTCGGATTTGAAGAGGTCGGATTCGTCGACGCCGGCTTCCTGGAGGTTGGTGGTGGAGTAGTTGGTATCGCCGTCGGAGGTTTGTTCGGCGCCAGTGGCGCTGTCGTCGGCGAGGCTACCCTCGTTTTCGGCAGCGGCCCACAATCCGATGCCGAAGATTCCTCGGCTGCGGGTTTGCGTCCGGTTTGTGGCCTGCTGGCGGAAGTAGTCGACGACGTCTGAGCTGGACTGGAACGCGGAGAGTTTGGGGTCGACGGTGGTTGTGTCGCCGGTATCGGTGATCCAGGGGCAGCCACCGACGGTGAGTGGAATGAGGAGAATAGAGATGGTCAGGAAGGCTCGCCAGGGGATGTTCTTCACGGTCGGGTACCTCCAATCAAGATGAGGAAACGGGGCCCCTATGGGGCCCGGGGGCGCAGGCGTCGCGGGGCGGCGTGCTGTTGCTATTAGTGGCGACCACGGACGCACGTGATAGCCGATCGGCAGTCAGTAGCCGGGTCCCTTTGTCTATCTCGCCCTATTTTGTAGTGATTTGGAGGTGTCCCGGGAAGTGAGGCGCAGGTATGAGGGGTGTTGGGCAGGTAGCAATTGGGACCGATAACGGGTGATTGGGAGCGGGCACGGTTGTTGGAGTGTTTTGGGAGGCGGATGAAATAGGGAGTAAATCCGTGTTTTTCATGGTTGTTTGGTCTTGCGTTAGAAACTAATCGTGATATGATGCGGGGCCCGGTCAGGGATCGGGTAAGCGATGTTTGACAAGTGAACAGTGGACGAAGCCGCGAGAATGTGGCGGCCCAGGTTCGGCTGCGAGTTTGAGCCATGGGTCGTTTGGAGAAGCATGGCCTGTATCCCGCACACGGTGTGACGCGTGGAGCAGGCAGCTTAAACATTCTCGACGCAGCGAGTTTGTTTGAGCACCCAAAGTCGGTAGATTTCGGCCGGAAGGTCGAGTCACTGATAAATAATTTCGAAGAGTTTGATCCTGGCTCAGAACGAACGCTGGCGGCATGGCTAAGACATGCAAGTCGTACGGACCGTTTTATGCTTGCATTAAACGGTTAGTGGCGAAAGGGTGAGTAATGCATGGGTAACGTACCTCGGACACAGGGATAACAGCGAGAGCAATCTCTTTAGCGAAAGTGCTGCTAATACCTGATGATGTCTTTACGTCGCTTGGCGTGAAGATCAAAGGTGGGGACCGAAAGGCCTACCGGTCTGGGAGCGGCCCATGTCCTATCAGCTTGTTGGTGAGGTAACGGCTCACCAAGGCTGCGACGGGTAGCGGGACTGAGAGGTTGGCCCGCCACATCGGGACTGAGACACTGCCCGGACACCTACGGGTGGCTGCAGTAACGAATATTGGGCAATGGGCGCAAGCCTGACCCAGCAATGCCGCGTGCAGGAGGAAGCCCCTCGGGGTGTAAACTGCTGTCAGGGGCTCGCAAGCAAGGGATGTAAATAGCGTCCTGCGTTGAGCAGCCCCAAAGGAAGCCTCGACTAACTCTGTGCCAGCAGTCGCGGTAATACAGAGGAGGCAAGCGTTGTTCGGAATCACTGGGCTTAAAGAGGGTGTAGGCGGCTTGGCAAGTGTCCTGTGAAAGCCCACGGCTCAACCGTGGAATTGCAGGGCAAACTGCCTGGCTTGAGTTCGGTAGAGGTGCCTGGAACTCTCGGTGGAGCGGTGAAATGCGTAGATATCGAGAGGAATGCCGGAGGCGAAAGCGGGGCACTGGGCCGACACTGACGCTGAGACCCGAAAGCGTGGGGAGCAAACAGGATTAGATACCCTGGTAGTCCACGCCGTAAACGATGCACACTAGACGTCGGAGGTTCTGACACCATCGGCGTCGCAGCAAAAGTACTAAGTGTGCCGCCTGGGGAGTACGGCCGCAAGGCTAAAACTCAAAGGAATTGACGGGGGCTCACACAAGCGGTGGAGCATGTGGCTTAATTCGAAGCAACGCGAAGAACCTTACCCGGGTTTGACATGCTTGGATGCTCTCTGGGGATAACTCAGAGTTGCTGCCCTTCGGGGTGAAACTTGCACAGGTGTTGCATGGCTGTCGTCAGCTCGTGCTGTGAAGTGTCGGGTTAAGTCCCTTAACGAGCGAAACCCCTATCGCTAGTTGCCAGCGAGTCATGTCGGGGACTCTAGCGAGACTGCCGGCGTTAAGCCGGAGGAAGGTGGGGACGACGTCAAGTCATCATGGCCTTTATGCCCGGGGATGCACACGTGCTACAATGGCGTGTACAGAGCGACGCGAGACCGCGAGGTGGAGCAAATCGCAAAAAACACGCCCCAGTTCGGATTGGAGTCTGCAATTCGACTCCATGAAGTTGGAATCGCTAGTAATCGCGCATCAGCTACGGCGCGGTGAATGTGTTCCTGAGCCTTGTACACACCGCCCGTCAAGTCATGGAAGCTGGTAGTACCCGAAGTCCGCTTAGCTAACCTTTAGGATGCGGCGGCCGACGGTAAGACCGGTGACTGGGACTAAGTCGTAACAAGGTAGCCGTAGGGGAACCTGCGGCTGGATCACCTCCTTTCTAGAGGATTCTCAGACGACCCTGTCGTCTGTATCCTGTCAGCGCATTCTCAGAGCGTCCTTGTGACGCTTGACCAGCGGAGTAATCCGCAGGCCGGCAACGTCCACTGTTCACTTTTTTTATGCGCCGCATTTCCGTCGGCGACCGCTTCCCCGTGTTCGAGGGCCGCATGCTGACCTGGAAAACCTATCTGCTCGCATTTCTGGGCCGAATGGCCAGATCTCATGGCTCGCGATCGGTGCGTGAGATCGAACAAATCACAGCCAATGCTTTCGATGCCGCCGAGGTAAGCTTCCTCGACGAGAACGGTGCGCCGCTGGGCGATGGTACGACGCTGGACCAATTGCTCACGCAGACTTTCCGCGTCCACTGTCAAGTTTGTGCCGCCCCGGAGGATCAGTCCGAGGGGCTGGAGTCGGGCGACCAATCGCGCGGGGCTTCGTCTCGTTTTCGGAGCGGGCCGGCACCAGAACACCCCTCTACCGAGCTGGACGATCGCTGCGACGAGTTCATTCGCGAGTTCGATCGGCAGGAGCAGCGGCACGGGTTCATGTGGGCGGGGTACATCGTGCGCGAGATGCTTCCGCGAATGGGCTACCACGTCGACGACGCGAAAGTCATCCTGGATCGGCTTTGTTCGGCCGGCATCCTGGCAATGTGCAAGGTGCCCAACCCGAAGAACCCGGACTTCCCCGCCACGGGTGTGAGCCTGAACCGCGATCATGAACGGGTCCAGACGGCTCTTACGGGCTTCCGCACACTGGAGAATGAGCGGTCAGAGACAGAGCCGGAAGCAACTGAAAACCAGCCGGCCAAACCGAGTGCCAGCCCCCCCACTGCCGAACAGTGAATTCGGGACGACGCGCTGCTTCGCGTCAGGCGGCTATTTTGCCGAGCCGGTAGTTTCCGGGCTGATCAGATCGTGTAACCCCTGTTTCAATAGTGGCCAATTCGTGTCGGCTGGCAGGGCGATGGTGCGTTCGCCAGCGATGTGGCAGGCGCCGCCGCGACGGATCTGGTCGCTGGCTTCAGTCCGGCCAATGGCTTGCAGCAGCTTGAGCCGGGCCGCACGGACGGGCTCGTCCATTCCTTCACTGAGAGTCAGAAGCAGCCGAAGCTGGCCCCCAATGTCCGCCCCCCTACCGCCGCCAGCGTGGTTCGGCTCGGCGGGCGTCTGTTCGAGACGGTCGCGAATGCTGGCGGCCAGCGCACGCACCTGATTGAGCTGATCGTTGGATTCGGCAGCGGACATGCGTGCGACTCGGTAGCGGACGGCGCTGGTCAGTACAACAATGGCGGCGCGCCAACCACCGGGTCCGAGATGCAGACCTCGATGATGCTCAGGTAAATCATCCAACGGACCATGAGCGCGCTGTAGCAGGTCAGCAACACCCAGGCGCCGGCTTCGGACTGCCAATGGCGGCGACACCGGTAGAGTATCACCGCACCCGCTCCAAACAAGAGGACTTTGTAAGCCGCAATGCCGGCCGGGCCGTGATCGACGGCCGCGGTTGCAAAGACGTTGGCCTCGGCGAAATTTCCGCGGATCAACTGCGTCTGGGTAAAGGCCAGGTCGAACATGTTGAGCACGAAGACCACGGCGAGCAGTACAACCATGCGGAAAGGCCGATCGTGCTGAAAGGCCAGGTTGATTCGGGCGGATTCTGTCGCCCCCGTTAGTCTGACGATCCCCTTTTTCAACATCACGATACGGCTCTCATTCCTTCGCCCATCCGGGTATCGACTTGCGCGCCGCCTGAATGGCGCATCTCATACTATCGGTCGCTGGCGGCGCTGGCTTGAGGGCGGCGGCGTGGCCCATACATTGCAATCCAGAGGTGGGTCGGCCGTCTCGGCCGACTTGCTGATCACAGTCCGTCCGGGCATGGCGGGCGAGACGCCTGCCCCACTTGGGCTTTGGACGATTGACTGCGCCCACATCACTTGACGGTCAACGATCGTCCATCCGGGCTCGCGTGGGCGGCGCTGGGGCGTATACTTTGTGAGCATGTCAACGAAGCCCGCACGGCGTGAGCCGCACCGCATTCTGATCATCAAGCCCAGCTCGCTGGGCGACGTGGTGCACGCGCTGCCGGTGCTGGCAGCCTTGCGCGAGCGGTACCCGCAGGCCCACGTAGCGTGGCTGATCGCCAAGCCCTTTGCCCCCCTACTCGACGGCCACGCACTGATCGACGAGTTGGTTATTTTTGATCGCCGGCGATACGGGCGGATGCTCGGTGATTTTGGGATTCTGCGCGAGTTCGTGCGTTTCGTTTGGGAGCTGCGCCGGCGCCGATTTGACTTGGTGATCGACTTGCAGGGTCTGGTACGGAGCGGGTTTTTCACATTTGCAAGCGGGGCGCCGCGACGCGTCGGCTTTGCCCGCGCACGAGAGTTTGCCTGGGCGGGCTACACGCAACGCGTGCGTTGCGAGTCACGTGATCAGCACGCGGTGGAGAAGAACCTGTGCGTGGCCGGTGCGCTTGATCTCCCCCACCGCCCAGCCCGGTTCCCGCTGGGATTACAGGACCATGAGCTGGCGGCAGCGCGGGAATTGCTCCGCACCGCGGCCGGCCGGGAGATGGGCGAGTTCGTCGCCCTGCTGCCCGGGGCACGTTGGGAGACGAAGCGCTGGATGCCGACCCGGTTTGCCGCCGTGCTGGATCAACTGCACCAGCAGGGCTACCCCCCTGCCGTCCTGCTTGGCGGGCCGAACGAACGTGAGTTCGCGGATCAGATCTGCGCCCAAACGGCCAGCGCCCCGATCGACTTGGTGGGACAGACAACGTTGCGTGAGTTGGCGGCCGTCCTGTCGCTGTCGGTCCTGGTGATCTGTCAGGATTCGGGGCCGATGCACATCGGGGCGGCGTTGAACAAGCCGCTGGTGGCACTATTCGGACCTACGAATCCGGACCGGACGGGGCCGTACTGCGAAACGGCTCAGATCGTGCAGCGATCGTTGCCGTGTGTGCCGTGTTATCGGCGTCAATGTCCGCTGTCGCACCACAAGTGTTTGCGTGAATTGGGTGTGGAAGAGGTTCTGGAGGCGGTCCGGGAACAGGTTCGTCTGGGTCTGGTGCGTCCGCCGACGGGTGTGGCGGCGGTTTCGAGCAAGCCGGCCCGATAACCCCAGTGACCGACAGCGCGCCCGGGTGGTAACAGTATTAACAGACTTATCAAGGTGGGGCCCGGAACAACCGACCCGATAAGTGTACGTTGGAACAGACCAGCGGCTCGGCCGGCAAGCTGAGCGTCTACGTGTACATGGAGCTGACCTCATGCGCCAGTGTCGCTCATTCGCACCTATCGGACTCGCCGCCACCATCGCGCTGATCGCGGCAGTAGTCAGTTGCGCGCCCGACTATCGGCCGGTATGGCTGGGTGGGACGGGAGGATACTCGGTCGCGACGCCGTTCGTGGGCGTGACCGGGGCAACGTTCTCCGAGGTTCTGCTCGACAGCCGAACACTGATCGACGGGCAGTCGGTGACAACGGCGACGTACAACGTCGACGACATGGGCCGACACCGTATTCGGATCGACTTCAACGGTGACGGCAAGACCGACCCGGTGATTGCGTATGGGGAAGCTTACGGCGTAATCCAAATCCTGCTGAGCCAGGGGGCCGTAGGGACGGTTGATTTCATCAGCCTGACGCTGGACGGCGGCGACAACGACTGGAACGGGCTCAGCGACGTGGCGGTGGCGGACTTCGACGGCGACGGCAACCTGGATATCGTCGCGGCAACGAGCGAAGGACTGATCTACCTGCGGCATCCGTCGGACGCGACGCAGACACATGATCTGCGTTCGTGGGGGCAGGAAAGTGGCGACCTGGAGTTGATCGAGGGCACGACGGACACCATCGGACAGGACGAGCAACTCTCGATCCTGACGCAGCTTCTCGGGCCCGGGGCGGATGCGGCGGACTACGACATCACCGTTGAGCAGGGCTACACGGACGTCGAGGTGGGCGACTTCGACAACGACGGTGATAACGACATTGCTGCGGCGCGGCACTTCAACATGACGATCGAGCCGCAGAGCGGCACCGGAGACGTGATTGAAGTGGCGAACGGATCGATCCAGATTCTGTTCAACCCGGGTGGTGCGCCGGACGGACAAGGGTGGACGGCCACGACGGCAAGCAAGCATGAACGTCATTCGACGCCCGATCGCGAGGGCGCGCACGGGCTGTGGGCAGCGGATCTGGACGGCGACGGTGACCTGGATCTGATCTCGGCGGCCGAGGACGACGCGAACGTACAGGTGGCGTGGTTCGAGAATCCCGGCGGGCCGGGACTGATCGACCCGACGGCGGCGTGGGAACAATACCGGATCGGCAGCATCCGCGGAGCGTATGGGCTGGACGTGGCTGATCTCACCGGCGACGGGCAATTAGATGTGGTGGTGACGGGCACCGACCAGATGCAAATCAAGCTTTTTGTGCAGCCGCCGGCGGGGCCGAAACGTACGTATGACTGGGACGGCGCTCCGATCGTGACGTTCGAGAGCTACGCACCGCGAGACATCAAGGCGCTGGACGTGGACGCTGACGGAACACTGGAACTGGTGGTGGGCGGAACTAATGGCGCGGTGCGTTATTTTGAGCCGGGCAATACCCCGACAGGAACCTGGACGGGGCGGGAGGTGACCACGTTTGACCCGGCTGGCGACGTTGGGCTGCTAGGCTATGGCGACCTGGACGGGGACCTGGATCTGGACCTCATCGCGGTAATCGACACGGACGATGACCTGGAAGACAGCGTCGTCTGGGTGCGGAACGAGCTGTACTAGCGTACAGCCTATTCCGTAGCCGTGGCGTTGGGGTTCGTAGCCGGCACGACCCACCGGTCAAAAACCGGTGCCACAAATACTTGGGAACCGGTGCCACAAGGTTCTGCAAACCGATGCCACAAGGGGGCTGGATGCTACTTTCGGAACTGTGGCACACTGAACGATTTTTGAGAGCTCGCTAGACCTGCGGGGCCGACGGCAGTTCGATGAAGATCTCGATCAGGGGGGTGTACTCCACTCGCAGGAGCACCTCGTCGAGGATGCTCGCGATGAGGAATACGGGGGTCAGCGCCCCGAGAATGGCCACCTGCATGACTGCCGACAGGCTGGAGTACACGGCGGTCATTACCTGCCCCATGACAACGATACTGAGATGCGCCATGAATATCACGGGCGTGACGAAGACGGCGTAAATCGCGTCGTCTATGGAGATTATCTGGGCGCTGTTGAGCAACTTGCCGGTGGAAGGCACGGATAGCTTCTGCCCGGTAGCGGCCTCGATCGCTTCGGCCACGGCGGTCGAGCTGAGTTGCAGGTTGAGGTCGATGTCGTAAGTTTCGGTGACGTCGCGGGCGGCGTCATAAATCGTGGCGGTTCCGACCAGGCGTGTGCTGGTCAGTTGCTCGTAGGTGACGGCGACATAGCTGCCGTCCGGGCCCTCGGCGTATACGGGCCAGCCATCGTCGAAGATGATCGAGGAGGTTTCGCCGGCAGCGGTACGGACGAGGAACGAGGAGATTTCGTCGAGGGTGCCGTCTGCCAGGCGGGTGCCGTAAACGAAGAACTCGTTTCCGTCGGCGCCGCGACCGGCCAGGATGAGGTTGCTGGTGGTGTCGGAGTTGATGAACAGCCCGACGGAATCGTAGTTCAGCTCAGTGTTGCCGTCGGCCAGGTCACTATGCAACTGGCAGCCGAAGGGGGCAACAAGCAAAGCATAAGCAGAAAGGGCGACGAGCCACTCGCGGGCGAGTCGGCGGCGGGTATCGCGCAGTTCGCGTCGGGGTGACATTAGTTTTTTATCTCCTGTGGGTCGGGCCTGGGTGGAGCGTGGTGACGAGGTGGGACGCATCACGAGTGCGAGCCCGCCAGGGCCACCCGCACCGGGGAGCGGGTGGCCGGGCGGACAGTTCGCAAGCTATTACTCGGGATTCAGCTTGAGGGCGGTGATGCGCAGGCCCTCGGGAATTGTGGTAATGGTAAAGATGGTCTGGGCGCTGTACTTGAGCATCTTGGCGGCGGCGGTGATGTCCTCGCCTTCGAGGTCCATGACGCCCTGGAGCATGCTGCTGAGAATCATTATGCCGGGGTCCATGGCCATCATCGGGTTGGCCATGAGCTGGTCCTTGTTCTTGGCGAGTTCGAGGCCGAACTCCATCAGCATGCGGTCGTTGACGAAGAGTGTCATCCAAGCCTGCTCGGGGACGAAACGGGCGGCGCGTTTGAAGACGTCGCTCTGCGCGAGTGACTGGGCGGCGGAGCCTTCGAGGGCAGCCTCGACGGCCGGAGTGCTGCCGACAGCGATGCGATCGCTGGTGGGCGCGACGGCGAAGCCGGGCATGATGGTGAAATCGAACACCTGGGTACCGCGGACGTCGCGCGGCATTAGGAAGCCCTGGAACATGCCGAGGAAGCGTACGAGGGCGGCCTGGTCATGATGGCCGAGAGTCTGTTGGATGCGGACGGCCCCGGGACCAATCGGCTTGGTTGCGCTGAGCGTGAAAGTCAGCGGCGGCTGCAAGTGGGCGAGCAAGTCCTGGCGGATGTTGAGCGTCTGGTCGGGGCCGATGGGCATTGCTTCGAGGCTGGTGTGCATTTCGTCGGCCGCCTCCGGATCCTGCTGGCGGACCATGCGTTCGACCTCGTCGACGAACTCGGGCACGTTCAGGTTAATCACCGCGGCAAACAGTGCATCGGTCCCGATGAAGGGCGGCGGCGTGGTGGGCCGGTTTTCCATGCTGATGAGCTTGGCGACGCCGGTGCGCTGGGCGGTCATGAGGATGAGGAACTCGGACTTGGACTGATATGCGGAAGCTCCGACGGCGACGTGACCGACGGCGGAGCGTAGGGATTCAGCTCCGATCACCTGCAATACCTGGCGAAGATCGCTAGCCTCAGACTCGGCCACGTTGGCCTTGGCGATTTCGATGATGCGTGGGAGGTTGACGAGCACGCGGACCTGGCCGATTGGTCGAAGTTCGCGGAGCAGCTTTTTGTAGTCGTCGACGCCTGCGAGCGTGTTGTCACCGGGCGATCGCCGGAGGATGGCGCGCACCTCATCTTCAGAGGTTGCGATGATCAGCTTGTCGTCGGTGAGGCAGGTGGCCATGGTTTTGGGTAGGTTATCGGGCGAGAAGGCCTCGTCGAGCAGTTCCTCGATCACCTGCCCGGATGAGCCGAGCATGGTGGGGTCGAACCCGCCGTCGTCGAAGTCGTCGAACTCGTCGCTGTCGCCGCCCTCGCCGTCAGACTTGCTCTTGAAGACGTCGATGGTGTAGGAGCCGGACTGGACCGGCATGTGTCGCATCTGC
>CAXXTC010000029.1:0-56916 GCA_963666925.2 Phycisphaerae bacterium
CAGGAAATCAAAAACACCGCTCAGGACGTGCGCAAGAGGGTCCTCGACTTGCGCGGCGACGAAGAGACCCCAGGCGACAATTAGAGCGCTTCCGACAAACTCGTGACACCCAAATGCCCCGCATAATGCGGCAGCAGAACCGCCACGAATAAGTAGAGCTTGCTCTAGCACAGCCACAAAACGCGACTACTCGCCAGTTCCTGGTCTCTTTAAAGCCGAGGTCCGATGCCCCCTACACCTATTCTGACCCCCAGCCAGCTCAACTTCGACAATCTCATAGCTGGCCCCGAACAGATCGAACAGGCCAACCCCCACCGCCATGAGTTCAGACTCCTGGACGGGGTTGCCCTGTTCGATCCCGAACGCTCCGTCTGCGCCGGATTCCACAACGTACGAAACGACGAGTTCTGGGTCCGCGGTCACATCCCCGAACGACCACTCTTCCCCGGCGTACTAATGATCGAAACCGCCGCTCAGCTCGCCAGCTACGCTCACCACCAACTCTTCGCAAACACCGATTCAAACAGCTTCCTCGGCTTCCTCGGCGTAGACGCCGCCAAGTTCCGCGGCATCGTCCAACCTCCTGCACGTTTCGTCGTCCTCGCCCAGGGAAAAATCATGAAACCACGCCGAATGGTCTGCTATACCCAGGGATTCGTCGACGACACCATGGTCTTCGAGGGCGAAATCACCGGCATGACCTTCTAACGCACCTTCAGAAACGGTCCGGTGTGCCACTGCTCTGTGAACAGTGAATTTCTGGCCGCGAGCGCGCCACTGCTCTTGAGCAGTGCACTCTCCAACGCCAACACCCGGCAATAACGCACAGGAACTAAAACTGCTCTAGGTCGATTCCTCCAACGCTGCTCGTCCCCCGGATTATGTCCGCCCCAACCCCCGACCCCGAACTCCTCACCAACCTACTGCCCGAAATCCACACCTGGTCCGACCGCGCCCAACCCAACGACCTCGAACCACTCCCCACCGGCCCCACCGTCCTGCTCTTCATCGACCGCGACCGACGACCCGTACAACTCCTCACCACCCAGCAAACCCGCCGACTCGCCACCGCCCGGCTAACCACGCCCCCCGAGCAACACCCCACCAAAGCCGACCTCGCCGCCGTCGTTCGCGGCGTCCGCTGGCGCAACGTCACCGGCCCCTTCCCCGCCCGCTGGCGCTACTACCAACTCGCCTCCGCACTCCACCCACGCGAATACCGCCAACTCGTCGCCTTCGGGCCGGCCTGGTTCCTCCACCAACCCGCCGACCTGCCCGTCCCCGACATCACCATCACAAACCGCATCTGGGAATCCGCCGGCCCCACACTCGGACCCTGGCCCGCACGCACTTCCGCCCAACAAGCCCTCGACGGCCTCCGCGACCTTTTCGATCTCTGCCGCCACCCCGAACAGGTCCGCCGCGCCCCCGCCGGCCAACGCTGCGCCTATGCCGAAATGGGCCGCTGCGACGCCCCCTGCGACGGCTCCACACCCATAAACGTCTACGCCGACCGCGTCGCCAGCGCCTGGCAATTCGCCCGCGGCGCCGTGCAACCCTGGATCGACAACGCCACCGAGCGCATGCGCACCGCCGCCGCCGACCAACAATTCGAACTCGCCGGCCAAATCAAGCAGCAACTCGCATTCGCCCGCACCTGGCAAACCAACTGGCAGTCCCACATCCGCCCCGCCGAGCAACTCGATTACCTGCTCGCACTGCCCGTCACACGCCGCCGATCCCGTCAGCTCTTCCTCTTCCGCCGCGGCGAACTGCTCGAAGGCCCCACCATCAAACCACGCAAATGCACCGACGAAACGCTAACCTGGCTCAACTCACAGCCACCGCCGCAGCTCGACACTATCCCCCCCATCCAGCGCCGCGAACAAACCTGGCTCCTCGCTCATCTGCTCTTCCATCGCGAAGCCGACCGCGCCCTCATCATCCCCATCCACCCCGAAACCGACGAAAATTCGCTCCGCAGCACCATCGAAACACGCCTCGCCGCACTGAATCAGGCCGACTCTCACCCCGCTCCCGATCAATCCGGCAACCCGCCCGCTGAGTAACCAACCGCCCCCGACTAGAGCGCTTTCAACGAACTTGTAGCGTCTAAACTCCAAGTGCCCTGGAGAATACGGCCGGAGGCCGCTACAAGTAAGTAGAGCTTGCTCTAGCCAATCGCCACCATCCCGACTACCATCGTCGCAGGCTCGTTCGGGAATGGATTCCAGGCGATTATTAGTACAACGTCCTCAAAGCTGGGAAGGAGATCCCTGTGCATAAACCGACGCGACTGCGCGGCCTGCGCCGCACCGCCGCCCTCGCCATCTTCGGGACCTTGTTCGCCACCGGCGGCTGCGATTCGGACGAGTTCACCACCACCAGCACAGTCACCCTTAACACCCGCGACGTCGCCAGCTTCCTTATCCGTTCCTGGGTGCTGACACCCATCGAAAACGCCATCGAGAACGGCCTCGACAACCTCTTCGACGTCGAAGAAGACGACTAGCGCATTTTCAAATTTGGTCCGGTGTGCCACTGCTCGCGAGCAGTGGAGCTTCAAGTGCCATCGCTCAAATTCGACAACGCACAATAAGTAAAACCGCTCTAGGGAGCACCTGATGAAAACCACCACCAGGTTCCGGCTGAGCCTCCTCATCCTCCTGGCTACCACCACCGCCGTCGCAACCGCCGACGTCGTCACTCTCACCGACGGCAGCCGCCTCGTCGGCAACATCGTCCGCCTTCAGGACGGCCACCTCACCCTCGAAACCCAATTCGCCGGCACCATCGAAATCGACGCCGCGCTCGTCGAGTCCATCAACACCGACCAGCCCGTCCACGTCGACATCGACACCGGCGACCGACTCATCGGCGCCATCGTCTGGCAAACGCAGATCCAGCGCGCCCTTATCCAGACCGAGCTCGGCGACCTCCCCGTCGACATCAAACGCATCGCCGCCATCTGGCCCAAAAACGCCAAGAGCCCCGAACAGCTCGCCTGGGAAAAACAAATCGAAGAGGTCCGCGTCGCCGCTGAAGCCCAACGCGCCAAGTGGTCCGCCACCGTCGAAGCCGGCGTCCTTTACAAAGAGGGCAACACCGAATCACTAACCGCCCGCGGCCGCGCCGAACTCCGCCGAAAATCACCCAAAGACCTCCTCAAGTTCTACATCGCCGGAGAATACGCCGAGGAGAGTAAGGTCCGCGACACCGCCGAAATCAAGGGCGGCGCTTACTACGAACACCTCATAACCAAACGCCTCTTCGGCTACGGCGGATTCGAGCTCGAATACGACGAGTTCGAAAACCTCGACCTCCGCGTCTCAACCGCCGCCGGCCTCGGCTACTACTGGCTCAAGGAAGAACACCACGAACTTAAAACCCGCGGCGGTATCGGCTTCCTCCACGAGTCATACATGAACAACACCAACCGCCACACCTTCCAGGGCGACCTCGGCCTCGACTACTTCGTCGACCTCGCCGAATGGCTCCGCTTCACACACAGCACCTCTTATTACCCAACCTTCGAGTCCATCCGCGACTACCGACTCGTCTCCGACTCCGCCCTCATCATCCCCCTCGGCGACAGCGAAGCCTGGAAACTCAAGCTCGGGGCCGCCTACGAATATAAATCGCTCCCCACCGGCGGCGCCAAACGCCTCGACCAAACCTACTACGCCAACATCATGCTCGATATCAAATAGACGATCCCCGCAGCCCGCCCGGGGACCGATCACGGGTGAGCCGTGCCAGCACTCTTTCCCGATTGGTCAACCTTCGCCGCCTGCGCCACCATCATGGCCGGCGCTCAACTCATCTACGCCACCGTCGGCTTCGGCGCCGGCATGTTCTCCATCGCACTCCTCGCACTCATCCTCCCCGACCTCGCACCCAGCGTCGCCTGCCTCCTATTCCTAACCTTCATCACCGAAATAGCCGTCCTCTCCCGACACTGGCGCCACGCCCGCGCCAAACTCCTCCTCGGCCTCGTACCCACCATGGCCATCGGCCTCTACATCGGCACCCACATCCTCGCCAACACCAACGTCGCCAACCTCAAACGCACCCTCGGCGCCGTCGTCGCCATCGCCGGCATCTTCTTCCTCTACCAACACCTCCGCCGCCGCCCAATCAGCGCATCTTCAAAAACGCCCCGACGTGCCACTGCTCTTGAGCAGTGCACTCTCCCGTGTCAGCAATCAGCCTCAGCAGAGCACAATGAACAGAACTGCTCTGGCACCACCGAACCAGACTCGAACCCAACACCCCCCAAATCATCCCGCGCCGCCTGGATCAGCGTCCCCGTCGGACTCCTCTCCGGCCTCCTCGGCGGAATCTTCGGCACCGGCGGCCCACCCGTAATCATCTACCTCGCCGGCTTCGGCCTCGACAAAGGCGCCTTCCGCGCCACCCTACTCTGGTTCTTCCTCATCATGAGCTTCATCCGCGGCGGCACCTACCTCCACGCCGGCCTGCTCAACTGGCAAATCATCCACGCCAGCCTCTGGCTCCTGCCCCCCTCAATCGTCGGCACCCTCGCGGGCCTCGCCCTCCACCACCGCCTGACCGAACGCCGCTTCGCCCTGCTGGTCTGCATCCTCCTAACCCTCCTCGGCACCCTCCTCCTATCTGGCGCCGGCAAATAACCCAACGAGCAAAACGGAGCAAGAAACTGCCGACGTCAATCACCCCCCTCCCCCGGCACGGGGGAGGGGATTAAGGGAAGGGGGCAATCCGCACAGCGAGCGACGGGCCACAGCCCAGGAAACGCCCGCATCCTCAAGCCCGCGCAGCGGGCGACCGACCATAGCCCCGGGCGCAGCCCGGGGAAAACGTCCAACCTACCCCACCAAGCCTCCGCAGGGGGCGACGGAACTGCTCCGATCACCACTTATGCTTGGCTACCCGACGCATGCCACAATAGACCCTGTTCAACTATCCCCCTCCGACGATCAACCCCACAAACGCATCGATATCATCAAAGTTGACGGCCCCATTGAAATCACAATCCGCCGTCAGCCAGTTACAACCGGGGTATTGCGCCTCATACTCCGCCTGCCCGACAATGGCCGTCACAAACGGCGTAATATCATCAAACGTCACATACCCGTCGCAGTTCGTGTCACCGTAAATGGTCGCCCCAAACTCGAACGCTCCCATATCCACGACGGCCACACCGTCCAAACCCCCATCCCACAGCCGGAGGTTCCCATCCAGATCCAATTCGCCGGCCTCAGCCACAAACTCCGGATCCCCTGCATCAACGCAGTCCGAGCTGTAGGTCATGCGATAGTCGTTGTCTTCCCAGGTTGAGGCGTTATCGTCCGCTCCGTCTGGGTCCGCGAACAGGGGATCGCCGCAGATGTTGCCCACGCCGGTCCAACCACAGCCCTCCACGTTGCTGTACGTCACCAAGGCGTTTCCGGAGACGCCGCTGATTGCGATTTGAGGGCCGGACTCGGAAGCGGTGTTGTACCACAGAATGCAGTTGTACACGGTAGCGGTCGCGTTGTACGCCCGGAGGCCGCCACCAATTTGAGCCGCGTTGCGGCAGAGGGTGCAGTTCTCGAGGAGGACGCTCGCTCCGTCCCGGCAGAAGACGCCGCCACCACGCTTATCCCCACCGTGGTCGGCCCGGTTGCCGTGGACCAGGCAACTGCGTAGCTGGGGCGCGCCGCCGTACCGGCAGTACACGCCTCCACCAGAATCACCCGCGTCATTGCCGGCGATAACACAGGCCAGCAACGTTGCGCTGGAAGAGTAGCAGAAGACTCCGGCGCCATCGTCACCGGTCTCATTGTCGCTGATCCAGCAATACTCGATGGTCGGGTCACTGGCCCAGCAGCAGATAGCGCCGCCGCCGAACCCTCCGGCAGTGGCCGGATCGTCACCAAAAGCATAATTCGATCTCAGCACACACCTACGAACAGTCGGAGATGAAGCATTGACGCAACAAATCGCTCCACCGACGGAGTAGGATCCATCACCCACGCTCTCAAGTGGAGCGTAGCCGTTAATGATCGTCAGACCGTCGACGACGGACTCCGCCTCCTCACCACTATGGAAATAGAACCCCCGGTGCGGCTCTTCCACCGTCCCCCCACAGTCAATCACGCACAGCGCCGGATCGCCCGATGCACTCCGCACCGTGATCGCCTTGCCGGAGAAGTCTAGGTCGCGATTCCCGTCGCCGGTGTAGGTGTCGTCGGCTATGACAACCTCGTCGCCATCGCCGGCCGCATCAATCGCCGCCTGGATCGTCCCATAATCCCCCGGCACGTACAGTTCATCCGCGCGCACCACGCCGCCCAGCGCCAACAACACAACCACAGCACCAGAAACAGTCAGTCCACGCAGATACCCCGCGTTGCCGACCTGAGTTCGACTCGCACTACTCAGCATGACGTTCCCCTATGAAGTATGAGCAGCAACAGAACCGGACCAACCCCGCGTGGCCAGCCCACCCAACCAGTCTACGCCCCCAACCCCATCAACCACAAGCACAATCCAAGCCCCAAACCTCTTCATCCTTCCGCCTCCCCCCCTCACGCATGCAGCGCCCTCCCATCCACCGCCAGCGCCGCCTCCTTAAGCGCCTCCGACAACGTCGGATGCGCATGGCACGTCCGCGCCACATCCTCGCTCGTCGCGCCAAACTCGATCGCCGCCGCCGCTTCCGCAATCAAGTCCCCCGCCCGCGGCCCAATGATATGCACCCCCAAAATCCGATCCGTCCGCGCATCCGCCAGCACCTTCACCCGCCCCTCAACCTGACCCAACGCCCGCGCCCGACCATTCCCACGAAACTGAAACTCTCCCTTCCGATAATCCACCCCCGCTTCCTTAAGCTGCTCTTCCGTCTGCCCCACGCCCGCAATCTCCGGCTCCGTATAACACACCCCCGGAATCGCCGCATAATTCACATGCCCATACCCCGTCACGATCCGCTCGACGCACGCCACCCCCTCCTCCTCCGCCTTGTGCGCCAACATCGGCCCGCCAATCACATCCCCAATCGCATACACATTCTCAACATTCGTCCGGTAGTGCTCATCAACCACCACAAACCCGCGCTCATCCGTCCTCACCCCCACCTGTTCGAGCCCCAGATCATCACTGTTCGGCCGCCGCCCCACCGCCAGCAACACTCGATCACACTCAACCGCCTCCGCCCCCTCAAGCTGCACGACCACCTTGTCGCCCTTTCTCTCCGTCCCAACAACCCGACTCGACAAATGAAACTCCAACCCCTGCTTCCGAAACAGCTTCAACGCCTCCGCGGCAATCTCCCCATCCGTCCCCGGCAAAATCCGATCCAGATACTCCAGCACCGTCACCCGCGCCCCCAGCCGCCGCCAAACCAAACCCAACTCCAACCCGATATACCCCGCCCCAATCACCACCAGATGTTCCGGCACGCTTTCATAACTCAGCGCCGCCGTGCTCGTCCCCACCAGCTCTCCATCCACCGCAACCCCCTTCAGCGGCGCCGACTTGCTCCCCGTAGCAATCAACACCCGCTCCGCCTGTAGCTCCACCTCACCCTCCGCCCCCGCGACGACAACAGTCCGCGCATCCCTAAACCACCCGTGCCCCACGTACCGCGTGATCTTGTTCTTCTTGAAGAGCGCCGCCACCCCCTTCGTCAGCGCCGTCACGATCTGCGTCTTCCGTTTCATCATCTCGCCGACGTCCAGCGTCACCTCCCCCACCTTGATCCCATGCCGCCCAAACTCCGCCTGGGCCGCATGAAAATGCCCGCTCGATTCGAGCAGTGCCTTGCTCGGTATGCACCCCACGCGCAGACACGTCCCGCCCAGGGCCGCCTCGGCCTCCACGCAAGCCACGTCCAGCCCCAACTGCGCCGCCCGCAGCGCCGCCACGTATCCACCCGGCCCGCCACCAATCACGACCAGATCATGCTTGCTCATCAACATCTCCGCCTTACGCGACCGCTGAAAACGCCCGGCGACCACGCGCAACGCAGCCGCTCACCACAGAGAGTAGCCGTCTGCCCCCCAGCCTCAACCGATCTGTCGAGAATTGTCCCCAAACTGGCCACCCACACCACCAACCCCTAAAATTGACCCTTTCCGCAAAACCAAATACCCGCGCCGGGCCGGCGGGAACGGCGCCGCAACACAACTCAAGGAGACCTTGCGTCATGCGCACCTTCGCCATCGACACCTTCGGCCGCTCTTTGCCACTGTTGGCCGCCAGCGCCCTGCTGCTCCTCGCGTCGTGCACCCAATCACACGTATTCGACCCCGAAACCTACCCCACCGCACGCCGCGACAACGTCGTCGACCAGCTCCACGGCCAATCCGTCGCCGACCCCTACCGCTGGCTCGAAGACGAGCAAAGCGAAGAGACCCAGGCCTGGATCGACGAGCAAAACAAACTCCGCGAAACCTGGCTCGCCCACTTCGAGCCCCAGCGCGAACAGATCGCGGCCGAGCTCGAAAAGATCTACGGCGTCGACGCCGTCTCCAACATCGTCCCCCGCGGCTCACGATACTTCGTCCTCCAGCGCCAGGGCCTCGAAAACCACGCCAAGATCATGGTCATGGACGACAGCCCCACCGCCGAGCACCGCGTCGTCCTCAACCCCAACACCTTCAGCAAAGACGGCACCGTTGCCATGGACTGGTTCTACCCCTCGCCCGACGGCAAACTCATCGCCTACGGCAAGTCTGCCCACGGCTCCGAAAAGAGCACACTCTACATCCGCAACGTCCAGACCAACAGCGACCTCCCCGACGAAATCCCCTTCACCCAATACTGTAGCGTCGCCTGGAACGCCGACGGCACCGGCTTCTACTACAACCGCTGCCCCGACCCCGCCACCGTCCCCGCCGGCGAAGAAAACTTCCACATGAAGGTCTACTTCCACCAGGTCGGCACCAGCTACAAGCTGGACCGCTACGTCTGGGGCAAAGACCGACCCATCGACGAAGAGCCCCGCCCCTACGCCTCCAGCGACCACCAGTACATCCTCCTCAACTTCTACCGCGACCCCTCGCGCGACGACCTTTACTTCGGACCAATGAACAGCACCGAGCCGCTCAAACCCATCGCCGACGGACTCAACGCCATCACCGAGGGCAACATCGTCGACGGCCACCTCTTCCTCCGCACCAACCTCAACGCCCCGCGCTACCGCATCTGCACCACAACCGTCGACAAGCCCGGCCACGAAAACTGGCGCGACATCATCCCCCAACAAACCGGAGTCATCGACGCCTTCCGCATCATCGACCACAAGCTCATCGTACGCATCGTCGAAAACGTCCGCGCACGACTCATGGTCTACGAACTCGACGGCGACCTCATCGAGGAAATCCCCCTCCCCGCCCTCGGCTCCGTCTCCAGCATGACCGGCAGCCTCAACAACCCCGACCTCTTCTTCACCTTCTCATCCTGGGTCATCCCCACCGCCGTCTACCAGTACAACCTCCGCACCCACAAAACCACCAAGCTCAACCAGCGCGTGTGCCCCGTCGACCTCTCAAAGTATGAAACCAAACAGGTCTGGGCCACCTCCGCCGACGGCACCCGCGTACCAATGTTCATCGTCGCCAACCGCGACACCGAGCTCAACGGCCAGAACCCCGCCCTCCTCTACGGCTACGGCGGCTTCAACGTCAGCCTCTTCCCCAACTTCCGCCCGCGTATCATCCCCTTCCTCGAACGCGGCGGCGTCTGGGCTCTCGCCAACATCCGCGGCGGCGGCGAACTCGGCCAGCAGTGGCACGACGGCGGCCGACGCGAATCAAAACAAAACTGCTTCAACGACTTCTACGCCGCCGGCCAGAAACTCATCGACCTCGGCTACACCAAACCCCACAAGCTCGCCTGCAAGGGCGGCAGCAACGGCGGCCTCCTCATCGGCGCCGCCGTCGCACAACGACCCGACCTCTTCCAGGCCGCCCTCTCACAAGTCCCACTCATGGACATGCTCCGCTTCCACCTCTGGGGCATGGGCGCCCAGTGGGTCCACGAATATGGCGACCCCGAAAACCCCGAAGAATTCAAGTGGCTCCTGGCCTACTCCCCCTACCACAACGTCCACGCCAACACCGACTATCCCGCCACGCTAATCGTGACGGCCGAGGCCGACAACCGCGTCGACACCGCCCACGCCTTCAAGATGACCGCCGCCCTCCAGGAGGCCACCAGCGGCAACCGCCCGATCTTCATCCGCGTCGAGCGCAAAGCCGGCCACGGCGCCGGCAAACCACTCTCGATGCAGCTCCAGCAACTAAGCGAAGACTGGATCTTCCTCATGTGGCAACTCGGCATGTTTAACTAACGCACACACACCCCTCCCCCGCGAGCGGGGGAGGGGACTAAGGGGAGGGGGCCAACGTGCCTGGGTGCCAGCGCTGTGTCAGCAGTGCATCCCCTGGAAGACGTTCCCGCGTGCCATTGCTCTTGAGCAGTGCATTCCCTAATGCCAGCACGGGGTGGGAAACGAAAGCCCACAAGCCCGGCCCACCCATCAGCCCCCGATTATGAGGAACGACTACGCAGCACCCCCGTACGCCAGCTTGAATATCTGAACATCGTCGCGCTCAGTCGAGCAAGTGGTACTCAAAGTCGCCATCATCTTCGAACTCAATCGAGAAGGTCCCCTCGCACTCATAATCTCCTATTATTGAATATACATAATCAGACCAGACGACAGGGGCGTCGAACCCGATTCCCATACTCAGTTCCGCCGAAAACCTTATCGCCGCAGCCTCACTGCAAGCGAGATCGATCATCTCGACCTGCTCGGAAACCAGGCCAAAGTCCACAACGCTGGTCTTTTCGTTATTGAGAGCCGCATCAATCGAAGAATAGTAATAAAGCGATACGTAAACCACGCGCGATGCGTTGTTTGCAAACACAAACGTGACGCTTTCGTCGGTATCTTCAGGCCCAACGGTGCATGCTGAAATCGACATCAGGGTTGCAACACTGGCTACGATAAACATGAAATGGCGCATGATGATTCTCCCTCTGATATGCGCTATCTTCGATCCCCCACGCGATCCCACACCTGTACCTCGCTGACTCAGCAAGCTCACATTCTATCTCCGGCGGCAACAGCGTCAACTTCCGATAAACCAGCACCAGCCTGGGAACAAGCAAAACCACCCCGCGCCCCCTCTCCTCCTTCATCCTTCATCCTTCACACTACCCCCCCTTCCCCAACAGAATCCGCCAAAACCCGCCAATAACCAACAATCTCCGCCAGATCCCGCCAGCCTCCGCCAGCCAGTGACAATCCCACCAATCTTATTAGCTTTTCTAGAAATCTTAGCTATCCTATAAGAAGTGCCGCACCGTCCAGCGGCCACAAAAAACAGGAGGCCCAACCGTGCTACAGCACGCCCACCACCACATCGCCGCCGCCTTGCGCAACCTCGGCTCGCTCCTCCCCGACCGCGCTCGGCGGCGGCGACCCGCCAACCAACTCACCCAACCCTGGCGCAACGACCACGACCACTCCCACCCATCCGTAGGCATCACACCTTCCCGACTACTCGCCTATCTCCACGCCGCCGACGCCGGCGCACCAAACCAGCAATTCGAACTCTTCTCCGAAATGCTCAAGAAGTGGCCCCGACTCCGCTCCGTCGAAGCCACCCGCCGCTTCGCCCTCACCGGACTCGACTGGGAAATCGCCACCCACGACAATTCCACCCACCCCAACGCCAACAGCGCCGCCAGCTTCTGCCGCCAAACTCTCGACCAGCTACCCCGCTTCCGCGAAGCACTCAACCACCTCGCCAGCGCCATCGGCTTCGGCATCGCCGTCGCCGAACTCGTCTGGGACCGCGGCCAACTCGTCGACATCGTCCCCGTCCCCCACTCCCGACTAATCACCGACCACAACCAACCCTGGCGACTGCGCATCCGCACCGCCGACGAACCCACCAGCGGCATCCCACTCGACGACTCCCCCCATAAGTGGATCATCCACCAGCCTAACCCCACCCCCGGCCGACACTTCGAGGGCGGACTCCTCCGCGCTTCCACCCTCCTCTACCTCGCCCAAAACCTCAGCTTCAAGGACTGGCTCATCTTCTCACAAATCGCCGGCATGCCCGTCCGCGTCGCCCAGTTCGAGCCCGGAACATCCAGCGCCGACCGCAACCAACTCCTCCAAATGCTCCAAAAGCTCGGCACCGACGCCGTCGCCGTCCTCGGAAAAAATATCGATCTCAAATTCGTCGAGCCGGCCCGCGGCGGCGCCCGACCCTACGAGCCACTACAGGATTACTGCAACACCGAAATCACCATTCTCTGGCTCGGCCAGCACTTGACCACCGACCTGCGCAACTCCGGCTCGCGCGCCGCCGCCGAAGTCCACGACCGCGTCCGCGAAGACCTCCTCACCCACGATGTCGCCGACGAATCGCAAACCATCCGCCGCGATCTGCTGACACCACTCGTCCAGGCCCGCTTCGGACCCGACGTGCCCATACCACTCTTCCGCCGCAGCCTCGTGCAAGCCGTCGACACCAAAACGCTCGCCAGCACGCTCGCCATCGCCGTCAACCAGCTCGGCCTGCGCGTGCCACGCCGCTGGGTGCACCAAGCCCTCGGCGTACCCGAGCCGCAAATCGACGAACCCGTCCTCTCAAACGAGAACCCGCAATGACCACCACCAAACCCGCGGCCCCCAAAGCGCAATCCCGATCGGGTCTGCGCAATCGGCTGACCATCCGCCCCGCGCTCCGCAGCGACGCCACCCCGTTGCGCTTCTTCTTCGACACCGCCCTGCGTGATGACTACTTCATCCGCCGTGGCCAGCTCGACGAAATCCTCAGCAGCCCGCAACACCGCGTCTGGGTCGCCGAGGTCGATACCATCCTCGTCGGCGTCGCCATCACCACCCAGGGCACACGCCTCGTCAACGCGCTGATCCACCCGGCCTATCGCGGACTCGGACTCGGCTCCGAACTCATCCGCCACATCGGCATCACCGAAGTCCGCGCCAAAATCGACATGTCCACCGGCGACCCGCGCCCCTTCTACGAACACGCCGGCTTCGAACGCACCGGACAGTTCAACCGCAAGGGCAACATCGAACTGCTCCGCCTCTCCGCCCGCACCCAACGCCGGCATCAACACAAACCGCGTGCCACAACTCATTGAGAACCAACAAACCCACACACCGAAAGTGAGGTGATTACCTTGAACACCACTGCCCTGACTCCAACTACTGCCGACCCCTTGCGCGCCTACACCGTTCGCCAAATCATCGATCGCTTGCGCAGCGCCCTGGCGATCGCGCACGGCAACCTCGCCGCCGACCGCCAGCGTTTTCGCACCTTGCTCGACGACGTCCTCTCGCGCACCGACGCGCTCGACCTCGCGCAGACGCCAACCGCCGTTGACGCCGACAAATCGCCCGACGATTCCGCCGACAGCGCCCAGCCGCAGGTGCAGTTCACCATCAGCGCGCTGACCAGTGCCGAGCATCAGCCGGTAAGCGAGTTTCTGCTGATCCCGTTTGGCGCCATTGCGGTTGAGCGTCCGGTCGCCGGCGCCGATTTCGTCTTCACCAGCACGCACGCCGAGCAGGCCCGGCGCTGGTTCGACACGATGCAGCGCAAGCTCGCCATCGATTACGAACACCAGAGTTTTGATGATCACAACACCCGCGCCGACGGTTTGCGCCCGGCGGCCGGCTGGATCGGCGGACTCGAAGTGCGCGACGACGGCCTCTGGGCCACCGACGTCCAATGGACCGACCGCGCTCGCGAGCTGCTCCGCACCGGCGAATACCGCTATTTCTCGCCCGTGATCTTCTGGACCAACGAGGACCAGATCGCCGTCGCCGCCCTCGGACCGGTCGCGCTGACCAACGATCCCGCCATGCGCGGCGTCAAACCGCTGGCCGCGACACGCAACCTCAACGACGACATCCCCGACAACGCCGACACCACCGACGCCGATGAACACTCCGACGACGCGCCGGTGACCGACCCGGCGTTGCAGAGCGCCCGCCAGGAGATCAGTCAACTGCGCCGCCAACTCGCCCTCCAGGAGGCCGACACGTTTGTCGAGCGCGGCCTGCGTCAGGGCAAGGTGGTCGAGAGCACCAGCATGGACTGGCGCAACGACTACCTGCGCGATCCGCAGGGCGCCGTCGAACGTCTGACGCGAGCGCCGATTCTGCTGCCCCCGGGGCGCATGGTCGCGCTCGATCGGCGTGGCCACGTCGCGCCGCTCGGCGCACCGACCAGTACGCCAAACGACAACGTCATTGCCGCTCGCGCGGATCAAATCGAGTCCGCCGATCTGGATGCTTACGACCGCGCCACTGCCGCCGGCCGCGTCCGTCACGCCGGCGGAACCACGTTACCTGCCGCTACCCGAACCAGTCTGTAAACCCCGCTGAACAGGAGTCCAAGTCATGGCCTTGAGTGCCGACCGCAACGTCAAGTTCTACACCTCCCACGAACTCATCGACCTGCCCGTCAAGGACAACGTCGTCATTTACAAGGGTGCTTTCGTCGGTCGCGACCGCAGCACCGGGTACGCCCGGGCGCTTTCCGCCGGCGATGAGTTCCTCGGCATCGCCTACGCGCAGGCCGACAACACCGTCAGCGGACACACCGCCGGCGGTATCACCGTCCGCCTGCACCAGTTTGTCGACATCGTGCACACGCTGACCGGCGTGGACGTCGACGACATCGGCAAGGACGTCTACGCCAACACCGACAGCAATCTTACGCTCACGCCCACCGGCAACAGCCGAGTGGGACGCATCGTCGGTGTTGAAGACACCGACCTGGCCCGGGTGCGCTGCATGCCGATCAACGCACTCAGCGGCGCACTGGAAAACGGACCGGTGATCAACCTGTCCGACGCCAACGCGACGCTCACGCTCGATCACCTCAACCGCACACTGCTGATCGGCAATACCGCGGCGCGCACGCTGACGTTGCCGGCGGTTGCAACGGTACGCGCCGGCGGCTGGCTGCGGATCGTCAAGACCTCATCCGCCGGCTCCGCCGTCACGCTCAACGGCAACGCCGCCGAAACCATCGACGGTTCCGCCACCTATGCCGACATCGACGCCAGATACGACAGCGCGCTGCTCTTCTGCACCGGCAGTGAGTGGATCATCCTCTGCCGCGACATCGCCTAATCCGCCGGCGTCGCTAAGTGTGCCCAGACCCGACTGATTTCGACAGCAACCACTACACAAGGAGTCAACCATGAGTGTGGTAACCGATACCGGATTGACCTCGCGCGCCGTCGTCGGCCGTTTCTATCGCCGACTCGAGGAATACGCCCGCAGCGCCTGGTGGACGCGCCTGGCCCTGCATTTCTCCAGCAACCAGCCCTCCGAAACCTATCGCTGGCTGGGCATGGTCCCGCAGGTCCGCGAATGGGTCGGCGGACGCCAGGTCCGCCCGCTGCGCGACCAGGGTGTCACCATCGCCAACAAGGTCTGGGAATCGACCATCCGCGTCGATGCCGACGAACAGCGCCGCGACCAGACCGGCCAGATCCTGGTGCGCGTCAACGAACTCGCCCGCCGCGTCGCCACCCACCCCAACAAGCTCATCACGACGCTCGTCAGCGAAGGCGCGTCGGCCGCCTGTTACGACGGCCAATACTTCTTCGACACCGATCACAGCGAAGGTGATTCGGACACGCAGAGCAACTCCGTCACGCACGACGTCGACACCACTACCGCGCCGACCGACAGCGAGATGTACGAAGCGATCGTCAAGGGCATCGCCCAGATCATGTCCTTTAAGGATGACCAGGGCGAGCCAATGAACGAGAGCGCGCGCGAGTTCCTCGTGATGGTGCCGATGGGGTTCCTGTCGTCGACGCTGGTGGCGCTCTCCGGCAAGACCGTCGACGCGTCGAGCAACCCGCTCGCGCAGGGTGAGCCGTTCAAGGTCGACTGGGTCGCCAATCCGCGCCTGGCCTGGACGGACAAGTTCGCCATCTTCCGCGCCGACGGTACGACGCGCCCGTTCATCTTCCAGGAAGAGCTGCCCGTGCAGGTGCAGGTATTGGCCGAAGGCAGCGAACTCGAAGTGAACGAGAACCAGCATCAGTACGGGGTAAAGGCGGTGCACGCGGCCGGCTACGGCTTCTGGCAAGACGCCTGCCTGGTGACGCTGACGTAACTCCCCGGTCCTCCTTCGCAGCCCCGGTAGTGGAGGTCGCGTCCTCCGCGGCGCGGCCTCCCGCCGGCGCTACTCCAATACCGGAGTATTCCGACCATGGCATACATAACCACCACCCAGCTCAGCGATCGGCTCGGCAGCACGCTGTACGCCCGGCTCACCGATCGCGTCGACGGCACCGTCGCCGACGCCGACGTCGCGCAACAGATCGTCGACGAAGCATCCGCCGAGGCCGACGGCTATCTCGCCGTGCGTTACGCAACACCTGTCAACCTGAGCGATCATCCCGAGCTGTGCGACATACTCGAAGCGCGCGTGCTGGACCTGGCGGAATATCACGCCTGGGTCAGCTCGCCGTTCGTAAACGACCCGCCCGAACGTGTGCACACGCTGCGCGCCGCGGCAACGCGATGGTTTACCGAGATAGCGGCGGGCGAACTGGCGCTGCCCGCGGCCAGTCCGCCGGCGTCAACGTCCGCGAGCGACGACGAACCGCGCTACAGCGTCACCGAGCGTAAATTCACGGCCGACGAACTGGATGGTCTCTAGAGCTTATCCCAAGACCGTAGCACTGGCTTGTAACCAAGTGGGAATTACCGGTTGAAAACCGGTGCCACAGGGATTCTGGGATGGTCTTGAGGTCAAGTTGCAACCAACCATCACACGGAACGCGCTCATGTTACCGCTGGATTTACTTTCGCAGTTGTCGTCGTTCGGCCTGGCCGGCTTGTTGTTTGTGATGTGGTGGGCGGAGCGCCAGGAGCGTACGCGCCACACGGCCGGACTCCAGGACGCGCTGCAATACGCCCGCCAGATCGCGGACGTCAATCGCAGTGTGCTGGACGTAATCCGAGCCAACACCGAGGCCGTCACTGCGCTGCGCGAAGAGCTGCGCGCTCATCGCGCGACGGAGGCCGAGTGGCTGATGCGACTGGCCCAGCAGCTTGATGACCTGAGCGACGAATGAACCACATCGAACCACAGAACAGGAATCAGTCATGAATATGAAAGAACTTGTGGAACAGATTGATGCGGAGACGGCGCGGGCGTTTGTCGTCGCCGCCCGGAACGTCGTTGACGCGCTGCTGATCGAAACAGACCGTGTGCAGCAGGCGTCCACGCCTGGGGGAACGGATTACAACGCGGCGGAGTTGCCGCAGTCGACGCCGGCCGGCGGGTGGATTTCACACACCGAGTTGCGAACCGTCTCGCAGCGTTTGGCAGAAGCGATCAGTGCCGAGAAATGGCTCGACGGTCTGTTGGCCGCCTTGCGTATGACCAACTCGCTGGGAGCTGTGCTATGAGAACAACAACTATTACACGCTCATCAATCACGCGATCGTCTAATCGCATGACCAAGTTGCGCGTCGGCGTCTGCCTCGGAGTGTTCGGATTGCTGACGCTCGGCGGCTGTACGAGCGAGTCGCTGCGTGTGGCGCTGGCAGCCCAACAGCGGGCCGACCAGGTCAACCAGGCGGTCTTCGATCAGCAACATGAATCGCTGCGCATTTTGCTCTATCGCGATCTGCTGCATCGGCTGGGTGCAAGCGGCGTGGTGCTCGGCAGCGAGCAACGCACGTTGCTCAGCACCGTGTGGAACGAACGCGACCTGCTCGAATTCTGGGCGTTGCAGCATGAGCGGGCCGCGGCCCTGCGACTCGCAGGCGTGGATACCAAGCTCTATGCCAACCAGAACATCGTCGATCTACTGATCAAGCAGGCCGAGGTCCGCGTTGATCGTGTCAGCGAGATTGTGGCCGAGCAAGTCGGCAGCCAGCTTTCGGCGGAGTCGGCAACGAGCACCGACACAGCCGCGGACGACGCGAAACAGAATGAGGAAGGGAATCAATCATGAGTGCGACGGGATGGAAACGCTGGTTGTGGCCGCTGCGCAGCCGAAAGGTGCAGGTCGCGGTGGCCACGGTGATAGTGGCTTACGGTGCGCAGCTCGGCCTGGATGTGAGTTCGGAAACGGTCGTCGCGGTGCTGGGCGTCGGCGTTGCGCTGATCCTGGGGATAGCGCATGAAGACGCCGGCCGACAACGCGACGGGGCGGAGTAGTTGATGGACTGAGCAATGCACTGCTCAAGAGCAGTGGCACATCGAGTTGTTTCTGAAAACGCGCTGTCGGTCAGTTGCGTTGTTCGTGGTAGATGTGTGATTCGAACAGGAGCACCTCGACCTGCGGATCGCGCCACGCGTCGGGGGGCAGGCCGGCCTTATCGGCGCAGCAGCGCGTCAGGAAGGTTTCCTTGTCCATGTGATGTTGCGTAGCCACCTGGGGCAGGAATAGGCCGCGGCGCCGGCCCGATTGCACGATGATGCCGTGGCGTCCCAATTCCAAGTCGTCGAGGCTCCGCATTGGATGCGGGGCCTCCATTATCGAGACTTCGAGGTCGATGTCGGGTAACTCGTCTGGCGCGACTGGCGGGAAGCGCGGGTCGCGAGTGGCGGCGGTGACGGCTGCCTGGCGGACGGCCGTTGGCAGCGGCAGCGCGGAGTCGAGCGTACCCATGCAGCCGCGCAGTTGGCCGAGCTTGTGCAGCGTCACGAACACGCCGGCGTGTTTCTCCGTAGCGGAATCTTCGGGAATTGGAATGGTCGATTCCGGCTGGTGGCGGACGGCGTGCTCGACGACATCGCGTGCGTAGGCTGCCCAGTTGAATGAGCTGTTTGATGGGCCGGTCATGATGCGCTCGCGCAGGGCTGCGTGGACGATTGCGGGACAGGTCCTGGTTCTGGCTGTCGGCTGGCCGTCAGCGTGGCACGGGCCGGCGGCGCCGGCATGTGGGGCAGGCCAGCTAGTGTACCTCTTCGGGAATCCCACATCGCAGGCCCGTCGGGTCGGGCGCGTTGCGGGAGCCTCCTGATGGCTGACGAGGCGCTCGCCCCACGTCGGGTTCGGATGGTCAACCCAGTAAGGCAAAGAGACGGCCACTGTACTTGGCCGGCGGACGCTCGATTCGGGGGCTCAGGCGTTGCCCTCACTTATCTCAAGGTGCGAGCAGCGCAGGGAGCTGGCGCTAGTACTGGGACTGCTGTCGTTTCCTGATGATCAGCAGGATAATAACGAGCACTCCGAAGCCGACGATCAGAATCCACTGCCAGGTTGAGAATAATGCCAACATCATTGCGACGGTTCCTCTCGGTCCGCAGGGACATAGCGACCGCTTCCATGAGGAGCGGTTACCGACGTCAAGATCTCGGGTCTGCGCGGGTTCGTAGTTAATCGCGGTGGTGTGGTGGTGTCAACCATTGATCTGGCTTGGGCTGATGGGCCATTGGAGGAAGGCCGAAACGGATTCGGGGTCACTATAGGTTAGTTATTAGGTGAGCATGCGGAATGTTGGTTAGCGATGGCGGAAGGCGTAACGGCATCGCATACTCCGTTTGTTTGCGGGGGTTTAGGCGCGCAAGAAGCTGACGATACTTCGACATCTCCGCATCAGGACGAACCGCCGCTCCCACAAGCGCAACATTAGTATCCACAACGACTTACCTCCAACACCCGACACGCAGTGACGATTCTCCGTCACCTATCGGACCCGGGATGCAGTAAGGATCTGAGGGTCCATCCAATATAAAGTGCGTCTATCAAATGACTTATATCATCTTTGGTTGGTGTGAGGTGTTTTGGCATGGTACGTGCTTGCACAAGTAATTGCTATTGGTCTGCGCGTAAGCGGTCTGGAATCGGTTGTGTTAAGTGGTATTGGCGCTGCCTGTTCAGGCAGAATGACCGACCGAAATCTTACGAGTCTTTGTCAAAAGAGGAGATGTGCCTATGTCAGGACGACTGTCCCGGATGTGCTTGTTGGGCACGTTTGCGGTCAGCCTCATTGCTGTTCCGGCCCTGGCTGATACAGGGTCGGGGGACAATGTCGCGCGGCTGGAGGCGTTGCTCGAGGCCCAGCAGCACAAGATTGAAATGCTTGAGCAGCAAGTGTCGGCAGCGGCGCAGCAGAACACCGAATCTATGCGTGCCGCTCAGATGAAGGAGCAGATTCGGGAGGTACTGAGTGAGTCGGAGTTTCGTGAGAGCCTGATGCCGTCCACGTTGCAGGCCGGCTATGACAACGGGTTCTTCATTCGCAGCAGCGACGACAACTTCAAGATCAAGTTCAACGGTTTGTTCCAGATGCGGTACACGTACTACGCGACGCGTAGTCAGAACCGCTACTTGGTTCCCGGCTTCACCCGGAATGACCGGTCGGGCATTGATGGTGCTCGCGTTCGTTTCCGCCTCAGCGGTCACGCGTACACCAAGGACCTGACCTACTTGCTCGAACTCGATATGAGCCAGGGCGCCGGCTACGATGCCCGCGTGCAGTACGCCTGGGTCAACTATCGCTTCTGCGACGAGTTCCAGATCATGGCTGGCGTCATGTTGGCGCCCACCACGCGTGCGAACTTCGAGTCGACCGCGACGATGCAGTTCGTCGACTATCCGATGGTCAACTCGATCTTCGGAGCGGGCCGTGGAACCGGCGTCCGGTTCTGGGGTAAGTTGCTCGAAGGTCGCGGAGCTTACTACCTCGACCTTTACAACTCGCTCGGCACTCCGGCCACGCGCACCATCACGAATGACGAGAACATCTACGCGACCGGGCACGACAACAACCCGGCCGTGGTGTTCCGTACCGTGTGGCAGATCATGGGCGGGCACTGCATGCATCCGGATGATTCCGGAGTGTGGACGGCGCCTTGTGACATGGCGATCCACGACGAGCCCGCGCTGAACGTCGGCTTCCATTATGCCTTCAACGAGGATTGGCATGATGGCACGCTGGCCATTCCCTACGCCCGGAGAACTTTCTTCCGCGAGGGTGGCTATGGTGTGACCGATTCGCAGGGCCTCCAGATTCACCAGTTTGGTCTGGACATGGGCTTCAAGTACATGGGCTTCTCGTGTACGGCCGAGTACTGGTTCCGCACGCTTGACGTTCGCAACGCTGACAGCCCGCCGTTCTCGCCGCTCTTCCTGGCGACTGGCGACAGCTCGACGAGCGTGATGCACGGTGGTTATGTCCAGTGTGGTTACTTCCTGCCCATTCCGGGTATGGAGCGGAAGTTCGAGGTGGTCGGTCGCGTGGGTGGCTTCACCACTGCTCACGGCGGCACGGAGTCGACCTGGACCTATGCGGGTGGCCTGAACTACTACATCAAGGGCCACAACGTCAAGCTCCAGACAGACATCACCAAGATGGCCGAGAACTTCATTTCCAGTTCGGGCTACAGCCTGGCGAATGTGAACGACGATTCGCTCGTCTGGCGGGTCCAGCTTCAGCTTGCGTTCTAAAACCCAGTTCTGCGTCATATGACGCAAGGTCTACCAGGATTACTGAAAACAAGAGAACTTCACGGAGGACGACAGTATGAGCAAGAAGATTCAACGGGTCGTGACAGTGCTCGCAATGGGCGGCATGGCCTTTTCCCTGTTTGGTCTTTCCACGTTTGATCCGACCAGTTCAGGATGCAACTACGCTTACAACAGCGACTATGACACCATGTTCGAAACCGTTGGTGACACGCTGATCCAGCAGGTCTCCGACACCTTCTTCAGCTTCGGCACCGATTGGGACACGTACGTTCGCAATCCGAGCACTGCCTTCGCGCAGAACATCTGGGGCAACTGGCTTGACGCCCAGATCCCCGACGATCTGCCGACCAACGCGGTAGTGGTCCGCTAAGTCCCAACCAATAGCAACGCAAAGGGCCGAACCTCTCAGTCAACCCTGGGAGGTTCGGCCTTTCTCTTGCGCCGCACCCAGCCCACCCCAGGCGAAGGTCGATCGCGGGCGACGCATCCGCGCCTCCCAATCACAGCGCAGCGTGTTCCCCTCTCCTCAAGCGTGTACAGATCGTGGACATGTAGGCAACCCATCTCTCCGATACAAACAGCACGGTCCAGCTCACCATTTGAGCGAGAGTGACCGCCCGCGGCACTGTCGAGAGCCCGCTCCTGCACCAGCAACGGCCGACTTCACCCCCTCCCCCCTACCAAGCGTTCCGATAACCAACTCGGCATCGGCTGCTGGCACAGCCTCGGATGGCCCCGGGCGCTCGTGTCACGCCAACGTACCGATCGCCGAGTACGGCCGCTTGGGAAGACACGCCTCTTGCGAGAACGGGGCTGGCACGCCGGCGTCTACAAGCGGAGCCCTTCCCGGAGCGGGCGTTTCCCGATCGCAGTCAGGGAAGTGGGAAGTGGGCTCAGTCGCTGCGTGGGCTACTTGTGGTGGATATGGGTCCAGAGCATGTTCTGCGTGTAGTAGCCCGGGACCATCTCGGCCGGGAACAGGCCGCTGGACGCAGAGTTGCTCGCATCAACCGGAGGCACGCAGGGATAGAAGTTGCCGCGATAAGAATAGTCCGGGCCGACGTACATCGACTCGCCCGGGTGCCAGACGAACTGGCGTACGGTGTCGATTGGGTTGCGCGCGCCGTAGTGAAAACGAATGAGCGCAACGTGCCCATCCTGGAAGAGCAGGTTGGCACGCAGCCCGTGGTGCCGCCAGTCGACGGTGTTGTCGTATTGGGTCGGATAGGACCAATCGTGCGCGTAGAGGGCATCGCCGCTGAGGTTGTACACGGCGCTCCAGTTGGAGTCGGCCGAAAGTACGCGTCGTGACGGATAACGTTCGTGATCTTCGAGTCGGCGTGGGCGATCGTCGCCCCCGGACCCGAAGCCGGAGCGCCAGGCCCACCCGCCGGCGGACAGCGGCACACTGATGCCGTAGCTGTAGTCGATGCCGAAATGGTTCAGGTCGCCGGGGTAGCGTAGCTGGAAGTGCTCGGCCCGGGCAGCGTTGATGGCCGGTGGCCGCGGATCTTCGGGGCAGTAAGCAGCGCGGGCGCTGCTGAGCAGGCGGCGTTGGATGAATACATCAAGCCAGGTATAGCGAACGGGGGCCCCGTCATCGTCCCACAAGGGGTAGAAGTCGTACTCGTTCTTGCAGTTGGTGGCGGCGATGCCGATCTGCTGTTGCTGGGCAGCACAGCGGGTGGAGAGAGCCTGCTTGTGGGCAATGGACAGTGGCGGCAGAACGATGGAAATCAGCAGAGCGATGATGCCGAGAACGACGAGCAATTCGGCCAAAGTAACGCCGTGCGCCCCGAAACGATGCGAACAGAGTGATGGCTTATAGGACGTGTTCATCGGTACAAAACAAATAGCAGCCTGCCGACTTGGCATACCATTCCCCATAGGCTGCATCGATCTTCGCTCAGGCGCTCGACGTGCCGAGGACTGCCACGCACGGCGCGTCCAAACACCCTAACCGCGCACTGCCAGAGCAATGCCGGGCCTTCCCCACTCCACTACTAAGGATATCCCGCTCCCGGGCCACCTGCAAGCGAATTCTGATTGCTGGCCAATCGTTAGCGGTTGCACAGGTAACATCCTCGTAATCGGTTCCGAGCGTGTTATCGGTCGCCGCGCGACCTTCGCGACGGCGACAAGACTTGACCACGACACGAGTTATCGGCATGGCAACCGAGCGTGTCCGGGAACGCCATCACTACAGTATATCGGCTCAGATAAACCCTGATCGCCAACGCGAATTCGGTTAGTGGCGCATAAAACGCGCTGGCCCGGCCAGTTGGCACCAACCGGTGGACGTCGCTGTCAGACGATCAGGTTCACCAATCGGCCAGGGACCACGATCGCTCGCCGAATTGACTGGTCGCCCAGAGCGGCCGCGACCTTCTCGTCGGCCCGGGCGGCGGCGACGATCTGATCATCGGTCGCGTCCGCGGGAACAACGATGCGCCCGCGAACCTTGCCGCGAATCTGTACCGCGATCTCCACTTTCTCGTCGCGCGTCAGCGCCTCGTCATACTCCGGCCAATTGCTGTGCGCCACGGATTCGCCGTGGCCGAGACGGTGCCACAATTCCTCACACGTGTGCGGTGCGAACGGCGAAAGCAGCAGCAGGAAACGCTCGACCTGGTCGCGGGCAATGCGCTCAACTCGGCCGGCCTCATTGACCCACACGATCATCTGTGCGACGGCGGTGTTATAGGCAAACCGGTGGATATCCTCGGTCACCTTGCGGATGGTTTTGTGCAGCAGGCGCTCGAGCTCGGGGTCGCTCTCGTCGCCGATGGCCGGGTTGAGCGCCGGCGGGTTCGGGTCGTCATCGGTCGGCTGCGGCACAACCAGACGCCAGACGCGTTGCAGGAAGCGGTGCACGCCGATGATATCACGCGTGTTCCAGGGCTTGCTGGCTTCGAGCGGGCCCATCGACATTTCGTAGAGTCGCAGCGTATCGGCGCCGTACTCGGCGATGATGGCGTCGGGGTTGGTGACGTTCTTGAGCGACTTCGACATCTTCTCGACGCGCGAGGCGAGGAGCTCGCCGGTTTCGGCGTGATAGGGCTCGTCGTCGCGGAAGGTCACGAGATCGTGGGCAACGCACATGCCGCGCGAGTCGCGATAGGTGTAGGCCTGGATCATGCCCTGGTTGAACAACTTGGCAAATGGCTCGGGCGTGGTGACGTGGCCGAGATCGTAGAGCATCTTGTGCCAGAAGCGGGCGTAGAGCAAGTGCAGGACAGCGTGCTCGGCACCGCCCATGTACAGGTCGACTCCGCCGTATTTCGGGCTGCCGTCGGAACGATCCCCGCCGAGCCAATAGCGTTCGACGTCGTCCCCGATGAAGCGTTTTGCATTGGCCGGATCGCAGAAGCGCAGGTAATACCAGCAGGAGCCGGCCCATTGCGGCATGGTGTTGGTCTCACGCCGGTAGGTGTTTCCATCGCGATTGACGGTGACCCAGTCGGCGGCGCGGCTGAGGGGCGTTTGCGGCTCGATGTCCGGATCGTCGCTGGCGTGCGGGCGGAAATCCTCCATTTCCGGCAGCGCGACGGGCAGATCAGCCTCGTCGACCGCAGTAATGCTGCCCTTGTCGTCGTACCAGACGGGGAACGGCTCACCCCAGTAGCGTTGGCGCGAGAAGAGCCAGTCGCGCAGCTTGTACTGCACCGTGCCCTCGCCGAGCTGCTGGTCTTCGAGCCAGTGCGTGATCTTCTGCTTGGCTTCGGGGGTGGGCAGGTTGTTGATGTCGCATAGCCCGTCAAACCGCTCCTGATCGTCGGCGGGCGAGTTCACGTTTACGCCGTCGCCGACGAAGCCGCGCCAATCCTCCCCCTCTGGCGGCTGCACGACCTGGATAACGGGGATGCTGTACTTGTCGGCGAATTCGAGGTCGCGCGTATCGTGGGCGGGGACGGCCATGATGGAGCCGGTGCCGTAACTGATGAGGACGTAATCTGCGACCCAGATGGGGACGGGCTGGCGATTCACCGGGTTGATGGCATAGGCGCCGGTGAAGACGCCGGTCTTGGTCTTGGTCTCGACGGTGCGGTCAAGCTCGGACTTCTGCGACGCCTGGCGGACGTAGGCGTCGACCTCGGCGTGGTGCTCGGGGGTGGTGATGATCGGGACGAGGCGATGTTCCGGCGCGAGCACCATGTAGGTGGCACCGAAGAGCGTGTCGGGGCGCGTGGTGAAGACGCGGATGGTCTCGCCAGAGGCCGGGCTGTCTCCGGCGATGACGAAATCAACGTAGGCACCCTCGCTGCGCCCGATCCAGTTGCGCTGCATGAGCTTGATGGACTCGGGCCAGTCGAGCTGGCTGAGATCCTGGAGCAGACGGTCGGCGTACTCGGTGATTCGCAGCATCCACTGGCGCATCGGGCGCCGATAGACGGGGTGATTGCCGCGATCGCTGCGGCCCTCGTTGGTGACCTCCTCGTTCGAGAGGACGGTTCCCAGCGCGGGGCACCAGTTCACCGGAACCTCGGAGAGATAAGCCAACCGATGCTCGGCCTGGTATTCTTCGATGGCGCGGGGGCCCTGGTCGGAGACTTCCTGGGGGATGGGCAGCTCGGAGATCGGGCGGGCGGCGCCGCGGACCTTCCGGCCGGCGCGATCGGTCCATTCGCGATCGGGGTCGTACCACGAATTGTAGATCTGGAGGAAGACCCACTGGGTCCAGCGGTAGTAGTCGGGCTCGCAGGTGGCCACTTCGCGGGACCAATCGTAGGCGAGGCCGATGGCACGGAGCTGACGCCGATATGTGTCGATGTTTTTCCGCGTGGTTTCGCGCGGGTGGATGCCGGTTTCAACGGCGTACTGCTCGGCGGGGAGTCCGAAGGCGTCCCACCCCATCGGGTGCAGGACGTTATAGCCGCGCATGCGCATGAAGCGGCTCATGATATCGGAGGCGATGTAGCCGAGGGGGTGGCCGACGTGTAGGCCAGCGCCGGACGGGTAGGGGAAGAAGTCCAGGACGTAGAAGGAGGGCCGCTCGCTGCCGGGCGCGCCGGGGTTGGCGGCGCGGAAGGTCTGGTTCTGTTCCCAGTAGCTTTGCCACCGGGCTTCAATCTGGCCAAAGTCGTAATTATTGTCCATAACTCACACCCGCTGCGGGCAAAAAGGGGTTACGGCGGTCGGACACCAAGCCGAACACCGTCAATGCGGAAGATAGTCGGGGCGGCGCGGAACGACAACGTGTCATGCACGTTTGGACGAGGTCGGCGGGTAGTGCCCAACCCATCGAACGGCGTCGCAAGTTCCCCCACGCGACTGAGTAATGCACTGCTCAAAGAGCAGTAGCACGTCGGACCGGGCGGCTGCGTTAGCTGGCGGCCTCGTCTGGTGCGGACTCCTCGGCCTCCTCGCGGGGCTGACGGGAGCGGCGCAGTTCCTCCGACATCTCGAAGCCAGTGCGGGCGGAGATGCTGTCCGGATCGAACCAGCCGCGGGCAAACTGCCCGATCTCCTGCCGCCGAACCTGTAGAGCCGACTGTGCCAGTTGCTGCTTGAACGGCTCTTCGTAGATGGGCTTGACTTCGCGCAGCTCGGCGACGACCCAACGCGCCTGGTTGGCAATCGGGACCGCGGCGGCATGATGCTCGCCGGTTTCGTTGGCGAGATCGAAGACGGCATGGGCCAGGGTGGCAGTCCGGCCAACGCGCGGTTTCACGTTGGTCGAATTGCGGGTCAGGCCGCTGGAAGCAAAGGGCTCCAGATTGCTCAGGTACTGAGGATTGCGGGGCGGCGGAGCGTTTTCTTCAGCCGGCTGGGTGGCGGCCTGCTCGCTGGCGGTCAGGATATCACGCAGCTCGGTCGCGTCGGCGACAGCCTGTTCGAGGCCGACCTCGCGGGCACTCTCGGCTAGTTGCCGGGCGTGCTGACCGGCGAGTTCAAACGCCTGAGCCAGTTTCCAGTCAGACACGACCTCGTCGCGAATGCCGTCGAGTGACTCGGGTGGAGCGCTCGGAGCAACCTCCACCACGCGGAACAGGACGGCCTGATAGGCCCAACGTTTGTACATCGGGTCGGGAGCCATCACGACCGGTGCCGGCTCCAGCACGTTCAGGACCGGACCCTGCTGACGCGTCTCGGTGTCATTGGCGTCGTTGATGATGCCCTTGACTCGTAGCGCCAAGCGTGCGGCGGGTAAGCGGCGCGTGCCTTCAGTCAGGTTCGACCGTCCGAAAATCGGAACGCGGCGCAGCTCCACTTCGCCGGCAAGCTCGGTCCGGGCGTACTCGACCGGGTATTTCTCGGCGTACTTGTCGCGCAGCTCCTCGAACGAGATCTGCTGGTCGGGCAGGTTGACGAAGCCATCGTCGTCATGCCCGGTGGCGTGCCAGGGCAGGGCCGCCTCGTCATACATCTCGTTGACGATGCTCTGGGCCATCTCCATGGCGCGGAACTCGCGGTAGTCCTCGCGAACCCGATCCTGCGCCTCTTCATAAGTGAGCTGAATGCGCGGGGCCTGCTGGCCGGGCTCCGGAACGGCCTCGGTATCGACGCGGGCGTATTCGTTGCGATGCTCGTCGAAGTAGTCGCGCACCTGCGTACCACGGACGGTCACTTCGGAAGTCACCGTCGCTGGGTCGAGGGTGAGATACTCGACGGCGACGCGGTCGGGCAGGCGGTAGCCGAACTCCAACTCGGTCTCGCTCCCACCGGCTCGACCAGGTGGTGGCACACTCTTCCACTGGTCGAAGAAGGCCTGAAGCTCTTCGTCGGTCGGCTCAGGCACCTGATCAAGAAAAGCCTCGGCCGAAAGGAGCGAGAAGAGTGCGTCGGCTTCCTGATTCTGATCGCGGTAGGCGATTTCCTGTCGCGGCAGGCTGGGGGCGATGGCGGCCGTTTGCAGGTCCGCCAGGCGCAGGACGGCCATCCATTCACCGACGATGGAATAAATCCGGTCGTAGGGCAGATGGGTGGTGTCCTGGATCTTCTGGACGTAGTCGTTGGTGACGCCGCGCTGCCGCAACCAATCCTTCACCTGGTCGTTGCTGATACGAATGCCGTTGCGCTTGGCCTCCTGCTTGAGCAGGTAACATTCGAGCAGCGCTCCCTCGGGCAGGGGCACGGGGACGCCCAGCCGGCGAAGCACGCTGAGTTCGCCGCGCATGAAATCGATGTCGGTGGTGTGAATGGTCTTGCCGTAGGCTTCGCCCAACTTGAGGTTGCGGGACCGGCCACGGCTCGATAGGCCCTGGATGGTGTTGGGGATCAGAAACGCCACCAGCAGCAGCGACATGAAGACCATGAGCAAAGTACGACTGTTCTTGCGAAGGAATTTGGTGAGGTTCATTGGTCTACCCTGCGTCTATGACCAGGCGCGTCGTCGGGTCCAAAAGCGACAGAACCTCCATCATACGGGATGGGGCGGGCAACACAAGGCGCCCCAGACAGGGGTCGACGGGGCGGGGGCGTTGCGGGCGGACTGGTCGGGAGATTGAGCATTATCGGCACAATACGGGTGGCCGGCACATGGCGTGTCGGGCGCAAGGCGGAGGCCCGCACAACCTGGTACGGGCCTCGATTCGGAAACTGTCGTGTATCGCCCGTGCGGGTCACGCCCGGGGATGAGACTGGTCGTAGTCTTCCTTGACGGTCTCACCACTGAGGTGGGTGTAAACCTGCGTGGTGCTCAGGCTCTGGTGACCCAGCATCTCCTGGACGCTGCGGAGGTCGGCCCCGCGACGCAGCATGTGGGTAGCGAAGCTGTGCCGCAGAGTGTGGGGGCTAACGGAGAGATCCAGGCCGGCCTCGAGCAGGTACTTGTCGAGCTTGCGGCGGACACTGCGGGTGCTGAGCCGCTGGCCGTGCTTGTTGATAAAGAGCGCCTCGGCATCGAAGCTGCCATTGCGTGGGTCGTTGCGGCGCAGGTCGAGGAAGTGGAGGATCGTCCGGACAGCCCCGGGGCCGAGCGGGATGACCCGCCGCTTCTTGCCCTTGCCCTGGACGCGGACGACGTTGCTGCTGAGGTCGACGTCGCCGACGTTTAGGGCAATGAGCTCGCTGACTCGCATGCCGGTGGAGTAGAGCACCTCCAGCATGGCGCGGTCGCGGGCGCCGAGCAGCGTGGTCGTGTCGGGGTTGGAGAGCAGTTTCTCGATCTGCTCCTCTTCCAGACACTTCGGCAGCCGCTTGTCCTGTTTCGGCGTACGGATAGGCGTGACCGGGTTGGTGGTCACGTAGCTCCGCCGGAGCAGGAACTTGTAGAAGCTGCGCAGGGTGGCGAGCTTGCGCGCCACGGTGCTCTTGCAGTAGTTGTTGTCGCGTAGCAGGGACATGAAGGACCGCACCTGGTCGGTCTCCACGCCGAGCAAACGGCGGTTCAACTCCTCGCCGGCGACGTGCGCCGGAGGAGCCAGCTTGGAGAGCTCCATGCCGTCATGGCCGTTGCCTCCCGGGCTGACGGCGACTCCTTGAGGAACTTCCAGGCAGAGGAACCCACAGAACTGCTGTAGGTCCGCGGCATAACACTTGGCCGTATGCGGCGAGAAGTGTCGTTCAGCCCGGAGGTAGTTAATGAACTGTTGTACAAGGCTGGCTTGGTCAGTCATAAATCCACCACCCTCGGCGACGGTCGTACGGTCATCGCGGCTTTCCTGGTGCGTTTTCCACATCGCTCTTTGCCCTATTCCAGTTGGGCGACCGAGTCGAGTTCTTCGGACAACTGATGTCCCATCTGATAACTCAGGACGGCCGCATCAAACCAGTCGAATTCACTACCCGGATCGTTGGCCAACTCTACGAACGCTGCGAGGAGTTCGGACTCCATCCCTTCCACGTAGCGGAAGACGAAGCGATGTCGGCCTTTGACCATACTCAATGTTCTCGATGCCGGAATCATCTCTTAGCCTCGTGCGGCCCAACGACCGCCCGACTGTCTTCATCCAGCTTGGTTATCGTCTTAATCAGAGCGGCTCCACAATAGTGGACGTACAGTTCTTGGGACTTGACGTACTTTCGATACCCGAAGGGGCTGTTATGGCCGTCGCGTTTCTCGGCGAAATCGCGAATCTGGTCGAGCACGCGTTCGTCGGCAGCGTCGAAAACGCGCTGCACCTGCCAGCGGGGCCCCGCAGGCTGTTCATATTCCGATAACTGCGCTTCGCCAGACCGACTGGCGCGAGACGCCTGCACGGGCCGAAATCCGCCGGACGATCGCTGCGGACGCGCCTCATACCACTGCATTACCATTCCCACACGCGGCGGGTCGTATGGGTCGTATTCCGTAATTGCCGTCACAATGGTCGCGTCGGCGCTAAATGTCTGAGCCAGCGCGACCGCGTCTTCGGGGGTCTCGACGGTCGTTCGGCCAGAGCGCACCAGTTCGGCCAGCGCCAGATTGACCGGAATGACCGTCATGTTTCCAACCGCCTGAAATTCGGAGGCTATCACGTCGGTGACGTGTAACTGGTCGAAATCCTGTGAGCCGCTGAGGTTGAGGACCGGTGCCACGACCACCGTCCGTGGCGATAGTGCCCCGGCTGGATCTCGATGCGCAAACATGCCGCACCCGATCACAGGCAACAGCATTAACCCCAGCAGCAGTGGCGGCAATTGCTGCCGGAGCAACCGGGATGAACGAGCCAGCATCATCGCACTATCGCAACGTTGTGCCTGAGCCGCTCGCCATAGCATTGTAGTCGCGAAACAAGAGTCCGGTAAATGATATTGCCCCGGACCGCCAAGGGATCCCGACTCCGGCGCAGACATATCGCCCGGGAGCGATTCCACGGGGTTCCCAACCCCATGATCAGAATCGAGATTTCTGGCCAAACCTGCCAAGGATCGTTAATCCTTTGTTACAGAGACACTTCCGTTCACTGTCGCACTGGTCATACGCGGGTCGGGTTCGTCACTCCGAGCATATTCGCCCATCGTCGTGGTCAATGACCAGATGTTCTCCGTGCCGGCCCGTGAGGAAACGAAGAAGATGCGGCCACCGCTGGCCCACACCGGGTTGAAGTAGGCCGCCGAGCCGTCAGTCAGCTTCAGACGGGTCCCCTTCTCAAGCTCGACCGCCCACAGGTCGGCCGCGGGGGGCGTGCTCGAATCACCAGTTTCAGAACGTTGCCCTTCCTGGACGGCACAATATACGAGCATGTCGCCTTTGGGGGCCCAACGGGGGGCAATGCAGGCGGCAACATCGCTATGGGCGACCTCGGTCGGGTGCCGAGCTTCGCCAGACTCGAGCGTGATGGTCCAGACGCTGAAAAGGTGGCTGCCACGCTGTCGCGCACGCTGGAAGGCGATCTGCTCCCCGTTCGGCGACCATGCCGGGAACATGCCGTTAATCAGAAAGCGGCGGGTTCCGGGCTGAGCAGTTGAGAGTGTCCAGATTTCCCACTGGTGCGAGCGTCCGCCCCAAACGGTGTAGGCGATGCGTTCGCCGTCGGGCGACCAGCACGGGGACACCTCGTCGACCTCCCCACTGGTGAGCTGCGTGAGGTTTGTTCCGTCACGGTCGACGACCCAGATATCCCAGTTGCCGCTACGGTTGGAACAGAACACGACCTTGGTTCCATCCGGGCTGAAACGGGGCTGGATATCGTCGGCAGGATCGCCCGTGAGCTGTGTCAGCGTCACGCCATCCACGGACTTGAGATAGATGTCCGGATGCTCAGAGTTGCGAGTGGAGGAGAAGACTATGCGTTGCTCGGCAGCGTAGACGTCGGGATCGAAATCGACGCCCTCAGTCGTGAAACTGTGCTGGAGCAAATTGGTTACCATGCGTGTCTCGAACGGCACCTGCTCGCGATCGGGGCGATCGCCGAAAAACGTCAAACCGTCCGGGACGCCGGCCGGCCCGAGGTCCGGGCGAGCTTCAGATTCGCTAATCGTCGCGGTTTGAGCAGCATGTTGGTCCGATATGGGGGTTTCCGGAGCAGGCTCGGCCTGTGCCACACGCGGCTGGATGGGGTTTCGCAACTCGGCTGAAGCAGTCACGGTACAGCCCGACATGAGACTACCCAGAAACACTGTAAACAATGTAATACCAACAACATATGCGATTCGCATGACGATTCCTCTCATGCTGCCCAGAGTTGCTGCCCGGTCGATTCCAGATCTCAATTATTGGTATCGGCCAAGTTGAGCATTGATGTCAGCAGCGTGGGAAACGCCACGGGGACTGTGCCCATTCAGGTTATCGGCACACGGACCGGGAGGGGTTGACCGCGACAGCGCGCTCTGCGCGACAAGACCTGCCGCCAACTGGCCAAAAGGTGCAATTGTGCAACACAACATCGTCTCCCACCCCGTGCCGCGTAACGGGCTGGGGTGCCCGTATTGGGGGCATCTGTGGCCCGGCAAACGGTTAATACCCACCTAACCTCGGAACTCGCTGACTGACCTGGCAGTGAGCGCTAAAAAGGCGCGGTTCGTCCGCTACAATGAGGTGGGGATGCTGCTGCGGTAGTGGGAAAGGAACCCAGATGCAACGAGCCATTGCCAGCCACAGTGTAAATGTACTGCCAGCCCTGTTCCTGATGCTCGCGACGGCGATGCTGCCGGCCAGCGCTGGCGACGCCGTCGACGTGATGCCCTACCCGACGGTGGCGGGCGAGGCCGTGACCGTGAGTTACTACCCGCCCGGCCGCGTGCTGGACAGCGCCTCCCAAGTGTACATGCACTATGGCATCAATGAATGGGATACGACGTACGCCCCGGATATCACCATGAGCTGGGACAGCGGTGCCGGCGCGTGGGTCGGAACGGTAACGGTGCCGGCCGGCGCTGGCCTGCTCGACCTGGCGTTTCACGACGGCAATGGCACCTGGGACAACAACGGGCAGTCGGATTGGCACGTGTTCGTCAGCGGAGGCACCGAATGGGATATCGACGGCCAGCTCGACGAAGACGCGATCCTCGTCGGTGAGAACAACGGATATGAACTGTATGCCGGGCTGCGCGACAGCATTCTCTACATCGCAGCCCCCGGAGCGGGCAGCGGCAAAGACCACTTCATTTTCCTCGCGGACACGCCCGGCGCATTTGTTTCGGCGCCGTGGGCGAAGGCCGGCCACGTGGCCGACTGGTCGGCGTATATCGGCAACGAGGGCGATAGCGCCTGGGCCGGCTGGTTCGACAACGCTGGCGCTTCACAGGTCGCCGGCGGCACGTGGGTTGAGGGAACGCTCGATCTGGCCGACGAGTTCGGCAGCCTGCCAACGCACATCTACCTGGCCTTTGCGACCTACGAGACGGCGGACTACGGCGTGCTCGATTACACGTCACAGGTGCCAGCCTCAAACGACAACGACGGCGACGTGGATGCCAATGAATATGTCCTGATCGACCTGGGCACGATCATGGTGGGGTGTCCGGCCGCCGACCTCGACGACGACTGCGACCAGGACGTTGACGACCTCGATCTGCTGCTGGGCTGCCTGCTGGGCCCGGACGTGACTTCCTGCGACGCGGCCGACCTGGAGATCGACGGCGACGTGGACGTGCGCGACTACGCGGCTTTTCAGCTTGTGCTGGGTGAGACGCTGGGCGAAGCGGTAGCGATCGCGGAAGATCTGGGCACCGACGTGACGCGGTACTACCCGGACACGGTCGATCTGGCGGACCTGCCGCCGTCGATGTCGCTGGCGGTTACACCGATCGTATACGGGCCGGCGGCCAAGCCGTGGGTGATCCAGCCGAACTTCTTCTACTCGGGCACGCGGCACGTGGCGCACATTCCGATGCCTGACGACGTAAGCCTGTATGGCACCGGCGAGGTCTGCGGCGAGCTGTTGCGCTCGGGATATTCGACCGAGGCTTGGAACACGGATGCGTATGGCTACGGCCCGCGGCAGCCGCGGCTGTACCAGTCGCACCCGTGGGTGCTCGCGGTGCGGCCCGATGGATCGGCGGTGGGTGTGCTGGCCGACACCACGTACCGTTGCCGGATCGACCTGACGGATGACATTCTCTTCGCGGCGGAGGGTCCGGCGTTTCCGGTGTATGCGTTCGAGGGTGATTCGCCGCAGGAAGTGTTAATGCGGCTAACGGATTTCATCGGGCGGATGGAACTGCCGCCACGCTGGTCGCTGGGTTATCAGCAGAGCCGGTATTCATACGCGCCGGAGAGCTACGCACGCTGGATCGCGGGTGAGTTTCGGTCGCGGGATATTCCGTGCGACGTGATCTGGTTCGACATTGATTACATGGACGACTATCGCATTTTCACGTTTGATTCGTGGGGGTTCCCCGATCCGGTTGGGTTGAACGACGATCTGCACGCGCAGGGTTTCCGCACAGTGTGGATGATCGACCCGGGCGTGAAGGTGGAGTCGGGCTACTTCGTGTATGACCAGGGCTCGACGGGAGATCACTGGATCTATAACTCGAGCGGCTACTGGTACACGGGCGTGGTCTGGCCGGGCGATTGTCACTTCCCGGATTACACGCGGCCCGAAACACGAACCTGGTGGGCCGGGTTGTATGACAATTTTATGGCGCAGGGCTGCGACGGCGTGTGGAACGACATGAACGAGCCGGGGATCTTCGACGGTCCGGGTCACTCGATGCCGGAGGATTGCTGGCATCGCGGCGGCGGCGGGTTGCCGGCCGGTGCGCACGAGCAGTATCACAACGTTTACGGCATGCTGATGGTGCAGGCTTCGCGCGAGGGCATACTGGCGGCGGAGCCGACTCGGCGGCCGTTCGTGCTGTCGCGGGCGAATTTCATCGGCGGGCATCGCTATGCCGCTATGTGGACCGGCGACAACGTGGCGAATTGGTCGCACCTGTATTACTCGGCACCGATGGTGATGAACCTCGGCCTGTCGGCGCAGCCGTTTGCGGGGCCGGACTTGGGCGGGTTTGCGGACGACGGCAGTGCCGATCTGTTTGCACGGTGGATGGGCGTGGGTGTGTTCATGCCGTTCTGCCGGGCGCATGCGGACAACGCGGGCATCGACAAGGAGCCGTGGTCGTTCGGGACGTACGTTGAAGACGCGTGCCGGACGGCGATCCAGCGGCGCTATCGGCTGATGCCGTACCTGTACACGGTGTTTGAGGAAGCTTCGACGACTGGTCTGCCCGTGGTGCGACCGATGTTCTTTGCCGACCCGGACGACGCATCGCTGCGGTCCGAGACGATCGCGTTCATGCTGGGATCAGACCTGATCGTAGCGCCGGAAGTGTACGAGAATCCAAGTTGGCAGCCGGCGCCGGCGCTGCCGAGCGGAAGCTGGCGGATCATCTCGCTGGTCGGCGAGAACAGCACGACGGACGTGAACCAGCCCGACCTGCGCATCCGCGACGGGGCGATCATCCCGCTGGGCCCGGTGATGGAGTACACCGACGAGCTGGCGCTGGATCCGCTGACACTGGTGGTGAGTCTGGATTCAAGCGGGCAGGCCGAGGGCTGGTTGTACGAGGATGACGGCGACGGGTTTGATTACCTTTCTGGCGACTATCGGCTGGCGCAATATGTGGCCACGCAGATCGGCAACGACGTGTCGATCGAGGTGGCGCAGATCAACGGTCAGATGGCGACGCCGAGCCGGCAGGCCGTGGTTGAGATCGTCACCGATAGTGGCGTGGTAACGGGCACCGGCGTAGACAACGACGGCGGCGTGATCACAGTGATAACGTTGCCGTAGTCAACCAAGCACGAGCTGAGTTCAATCAGCCGGGCCGGCGAGGAGATTGCCGAAGGCGACGAAGTCGTCGATGTCGATATCTTCGTCGAGGTCGAGGTCAAACAGTGCGCAGGTGCCCGTGGGGATAGCGCCGGCGGGGCCGGTGAAACAACTTTGGAGCGCGAGGAAGTCAACCAGGTCGTGGTCCTGGTCGTAGTCGGGGTCGGCGCTGGCGTGGGTAAAAGCGTAGACCGTGCCGCGGTAGGAGTTGTTGAAGGGGGTGCCGAAGATCACTTCATCGAGTCCGTCGGCGTTGAGGTCGGCGGCGCTGACCGAGAAGCCGATGCGATCCTGGGCGGCGCCGACGATGCGCAGGTCGGTGGACTCGTTGGCGGTGAAGGTCTCGCCGGGGACGAAATCGCGGCCGAAGAGCACCTCGACCACGCCGTTGGTCGCCGGGCCGCCGAAGCGTTCGACGGCGGCGATGTCGTCGAAGCCGTCAGCGTTGAAATCGCCGGCGCTCAGTTCGTCGCCGAGGTTCTCCTCGAATTCGCCAATGAGGAGGAAATCGGGGTCGGCGGTAGCGAAGTCGAGGAGGTGGGTACCGGTCTGGTAAACCGGCGAGCCGAGCAGGCCGTAGACGAAGCCGTCGCCGCGCTGATCGTTGAAGTCGCCGGCGTCGGCGCCGGGGGCGGCGGCGGCGAGGTCGTGGATACCGTCATTGTTGAAGTCGCCGACGGCGACAGCGACGCCGAGCTCGTCATCTTCGCGAGCGCCGAGTAGTGTGATGTCGGCGGCAGTTGAGGCGAGGTTGAAGTAGGTAGGCCAGTCGGCTTGGCCGCGGAAAATATGAACAGCACCTTCGGAGGTGAACAATCCCTGGCTGGCGTACTCGTTGCCGAGGATGAGTTCGTCGAGGCCGTCGCCGGTGAGGTCGGCGGTGTAGACGCAGGTGCCGAGCTCGTCGTATTCGTCGTTGCCGTCGATGCGGACGTTGTAGCCGCTGCCGCTGGCGAGGTTAAAGGTGTAGCCGCTGGGTAGTGCTGCGCCGAAGCGGATGTAGACTCGGCCGGCCTGGGTGTCGGCTCCGTCGGCGAGGTGAACGCCGAGGACCAGGTCGCCGCAGTTGTCGTCGTTGAGGTAGCCGACGGCGGCGCCGTGTGCGTCGAGTCCGCCGAAGAGGTTGGCGCCGCCCATGTCGCCGCCGGCGACGGGGCCGAGGATGCGAATGTCCCAGTTGGCGGTGTCGGCGAGGTCGCGGGTGGCGAGGTCGAAGAAGTTGGGGCCGCCGTAGATGATGTAGGCGATGCCGCAGGATTCGATGCTGTTGTAGCTGGCGGTGGAGGCGCAGAGGATGAGGTCGTCGATGTCGTCGCAGTTGATATCGCCGGCGGCGATGGAGGCGCCGAGGTTGTCGTCGAGGGCAGCTCCGAGGATGGTTTGGTCGGGCGGGTTTAGCTGGAGGTCGTGGTAGCCGCGGGCGTGGGCGCCGGGCCCGCCGCGGATGATGTCGACCTGGCTGATGACGCTGCCCCAGGATTCGGAGGCGGCGACGATGAGGTCGTCGTAGCCGTCGCCGTCGAGGTCGCCGACGGCGACTGGTCGGCCCCAGTCCTGGTCGGTGACGGAGCCGGCGATGATGGTGCCGGCGTCGGTGGAGGGGCGCTCGACGGGGTCGGCGAGGGCGGTTGTGGTAGAAGTGCCGACGATGATGAACGCGAGGGTGATTATGGTGATGGGTCGAATCATCTCTTTCCCCAATGCGGTTCTTTTCAAGGTGCCGACGACGAGTGGCGGCACGGGGCGGTGCTGATCGCTTTCCGCCGAGAGTTATGGTAGCAGGTTCGGGAATGGGATCCTAACGTTGGCGGTGGTTAGCGGACGTTGGGTTCGGTTCCCGGCTCGCTGCGGGCGTCGACGACGGTGCCCTGGGGACAGCGTAAGCACCTTCAGTGTTCACGCGCTTTTTGGGCCGGGCAAGTTGGCGGAGGAGGATTGTCACTGGCTGGCGGAGATTGTTGGATTCTGGCGATTTCTGGCGTGTTCTGTGCGCGGGTTTTTGGTGGGTCCTGATAGTGGCGGGAAGGTTGAAGAATGAAGGCGGAAGGCTGAATGGGGTGCGGCGGGGCGGGGTTGGTAATCATGTGCGGTTCTTGGGGTGGCGAATGGTTGTTGGTGTCGCGCTGCGCGGGCTCTCTGGGGGAGCCAGCTCCGCAGGTTTCCCCAGACCCCTTCCTTGGGCTTCTTTTCCCCTCCTGCTCGTGGAGCGTGTGGAGCGTTATGAATGGTCGAGCTGAATTGACTGTTTGATCGGTGCGGGTGATCGGGCTCTCTGTCTTCCTAGATTTCCCCCCGGGAGTAGGCGGAAGTCCCTCGCATCAAAGGTCGTCGGGAGGTGGAATAAGTCGTGTAGCACTGGCGGCCAACTTCTGAGCAAGTGCCTTCTTGTCCTCTTTGCTGGCAGGCCAACCGACTATGTCCGCGTGGTTGGGATTGTTGGGCAGAATAGGACTTGCTACTACATGAAGATCCTCGATTGCGCAGACCGCGACGCGCACGTCCGCGCGGCCGTGCAATCGCCTGCCCAGCGCTTCAGCGACGTTGCGGCCCACTTGCCAGATCTCGTCGGCTGTGGCCTCGATGTGTCGCGTCACGGACAGTTTCCGCCGCGGATGAGGCATGAACAGATCCTGCTTGACGCTGCCGTCGCCCTGGCGATATTGGTTGCTCTGTGTTGCGAACCGGGCAAGAAGCTCGTCGGGCACGATCTCCGGGACACATTCGGGATTGATCATAGACCGGAGACCTTGCGAATCAGGAACAACAGGCTGTCTGGAACGTCGCCGACGAAGGTGCAAGAGCCGCGCGGATCCTCAGTTCCGAACAGCGCCGCATAGTGGAGCATACCTTCGGGACTGATGCTAACCGAGAGTGTCCAACGCGGATGGCGGCACCAATCCAGCGTGAGGTGGCCATCCGGCTCAGCCCCGACAGACGGGAGTGGGTAGCCAAGTGGCAGGGCTTCGATGAACTGATATGCCTCTCGGTACGCATCCTGCTCCACGGGCAGTGCTTCGTAACCATCCCAATTGGGCGTTTTGCAGGCTTGCCAGCAGTCCCACAGACTCTCGAATGCCGGCTGCTTTGAATACGTCTGCAATTCAGTCAGGTGATGGTAGTTTTTTCGGCATGCCTGAGCGACGATCAGCGCGGCCTCACTGAAGCCGTTTGCAGACAATAGCCTAGTCATTGTCGTCCCTTCCAAACTGCGACAGCGCGTCTTCAGTCATGTACGTGAAGAAGAGCTTGTTCTTGATGTATCGCATTTCAGCCAGGTGGTGCGAAAGCATATCCGGCGCCAGCAGGCTTTTCGGCTCCATGGCAACATCCGTATCCAGGATCAAGGCACGTTGCTGGTCGGGAAGCGTTTGCAGCGTCCGCACGCTGTTGACCTGATATGGGTGGCCGCTCACGCGGAACGAATCCTGGTGGAAGAAATGATCGCTGTCGAGCGGAAGATCGGGCGGCGGTGACGGCACATGCCTCAGAACGAGCGCTGGCGTATCCATCGGGGTAAGGCGGACCTGGTTGATGAAGCGCACGCCAAGTCTCTCGATCAGCGGTGGCTCTGCCAGTTCAAGATAGGCGTGCCAGAACCGCAAAGCTTCTGCCTCAAAGGTGGCCCAACGATCGTATTTCGCCAAGCGGCTGAATATCACGCCGTTGGGAGTAAACTGAGCTACGTAGCGGTCCACGTCGCTCCGATTCGTGAGTCTGAATCCGTTCCAGCGCGTTTGTTGGCGAAACTCCACCCCCTCCTGCGAAGCCTGAAACGCGGCACCGACTTCCTGTTGTTCGTGGCAATCATACTGATCGAAACGCGTCTTCAAGTCGTCTTGCAGTTTCTGTGTGTCCAGCGGTAGTCCGGCGGGCGCCCGCCAGTGAATCACCGCCTCGACGATCGGCGCGCCGGGGAGGTGGGTGAATTCCTCATCCAAGTCAATTGCAAATATGGGTCGCACGGGCATGGACTGAGCGCCTCCTCTCGGTTCACTACGATCCTAACACTCCGCCGGTTCACGTGCCACTACAGAGGATGGGGAGCGGAATCAGAAGCGGGCTGGGCCGCCGGGAATGGGTCAGGGGTGGTTTTGGAGGGGCCGGCTTTGGTTAGGGCGTCGGATACTATGCCGGGAGTCAGGACTACCGGGAGCTTGATTACGTTCTCGGGGTGGTTGGCCGGGTAGACCAAGTTCAGCGGGACACTGTTGTGCTCGAAAGCCAACAGGATCTTGCGGATTTCGGGGTCGGTGCGTGTGTAATCAGCCTTGAGCGGGATCACGCCGAGATCGCGCATTAGCGCGCGGGTGGACGCGATGTCTACCGCCGTCGCTTTGTTGGTCTGGCACGTTACGCACCACGTTGCGGTGAAATCGACGTAGACGGTGTAGCCGTCGTTGGCAAGCTGCTCGGGCAGGCCGGGGGTGAAGGGCTGCCAGGGGATGTGGTCGCTCCAGTCGTCCGAGGCGACGGTGGCGATGAGGTCGGCGCGGGTGGTGTGAGCGGCGTGGCCGGATGAGTTGGCGGCGTTGATGTCGTACATGAGGAAGAAACAGAACCAGATGCCGATTGCGACGGTGGCGAGGGCGGCGAGCCAGGTGATGAGGCGGGCGCGGAAGCTCCAAGCGAGGTTGATGCGGCCGATGAGCCAGGCGGCCAGGGCGACGAAGCCGAGGAGGGCGACGGTCCAGACTACGCCGCGGGCGTCGAGGAGGTCGGCGACGGTGAGCAGGAGCCAGACGGCGGTGCCGGCGAGTACGAAGCCCATGGCCTGTTTGAAAATGACCATCCAGGGGCCGGGCTTGGGGAGGGCGCTTAGCCAGCGGGGGAAGGCGGAGAGGATTACGTAGGGGCTGGACATTCCGAGTCCGGCGCCGGTGAAGACGACGAAGGAGATGAGCAGGCCCTGGGTGGAGGCGTAGGCGGCGGCAGAGGCGAAGAATGGAGCGGTGCAGGCGGTGCCGAGAAGTGTGGCGAGGAAGCCTTTGATGAAGGCGCCGGGGTAGCCTTCGCGAGCGGCGGCCTGTTCGAGGTGGGTGGAGGCCTGGCCGGGAAGGGTGATTTCGAATACGCCGAAGAGATTGAGGGCGAAGAGGAAGAGGATGGCGACGAGTGAGATAACGACGGGCGGGTGCTGCCAGGGGATCTGGCCGATGCTGGTTATCCAGGCGAAGATCCAGAACCAGACCATGATTCCGGCACAGAAGACGAGTCCGAGGCGGAAGATTCGGCCGCGGTCTTCGCCGGCCTGTTTGACGAAGCTGATGATTTTTAGGGAGATGACGGGGAAAACGCAGGGCATGATGTTTAGGAGCAGGCCGCCGATGAAGCCGAGGACGAGGTTCCAGAGCAGTTTGGCGGTGGGCGACTGGGATGTTGTGTCGCTGGTGGAAGCAGTGGAGGCGGAGTCGAGCGACTGGCCCGGCTCGGTGTCGGCCGGAGTGGGTTCGTTGGGGGTGTCGGCGTTGAAGGAGACCTGGCCGGCGGCATAGGTGGGCGGGAAGCAGGTGCCGGCATCGGAGCAGACTTGATACATGAAGAGGGTGCGGAGCGTGACGGGGCCGCGGGGGAAGAGCGGGTCGGTGATTATGATGGGGACGCGGACGGTGACGTCACCGGCGTATTCGCGGGCGGTGCCGAAGTTGGGGATAGCGCGGCGCTGGGGTTCGGGCCACTGGGGCTCGCCGAGTTCGAGGCCTGCGCGGGGTTCGATGAAGAGGCGAGCCCCGATGAGGCCTTCGACGCCGGGGTTGGGGGCCTGGACGTGGTGGTGAGACTGAATATTGAGCGTGAGGAGGAGTTCGGCCTCCTGATCGACTGTGATCTGGTCGGTGGAGATGCGCAGGGTGCTGCCGGCGAGGTAGTCGGCCGTCGGCAGGGGTTTGGGCAGGTTTTCGCGGGCCTGTTTGAGGGATTTCTGGTCGGCGGCGGGCTTGGGGCTGGCGGCGACGGGGATGGTCAGTCGGGCCTGGGCCGTCACGGGGACGCAGAGCTCTTTGCAGGCGAGGGCGCTGACGGTGACGGCAATCGGGATTGATTCGAGGGTGGAATCTGGGGCAAGTTCGAGGTCGGTGAGGACGATGATGCGGCCGTGGTGGGAGAAGTATTCGAGATCGTATTCTTCGTCGAGGTCGGGGAAGGGGAAGAGTGGCAGGCCGACGGTGACGTCGGTGGGGACGTCGAAGTCGATGGTGGTTGGCGCGCCGGTGTCGATGATGATTGGGTGGTATATGTGCCAGTCTTTCTCGACGTTGATTTCGATGGCGAGGGTGGTTTGTGTGCCGGGGGCGAGGGTGTCGTGGGCGGCGTGTAGGCGGACAGAAAAATTGGGGTCGCCGTCGGCCCCGAAGAGGGCGAGCAGCGGGAACAGAGCCGTCACGATGTTCATTGATCGAATACCTTGTATGTAACCCGAAGGATCGAGTGCCGCACGGCCGGGCGCGGCTGGCGTGGCGCCGGGCGGTCCGGGCCAATTCAGACTATCTTTGTATCATAGAGGACAATTGTGAGGGGCGGGTATATTCCGCGCGGGGGTGTCGGGAGTTGTCGATTTGGGGGCGAGTGAGGTTGTGAAACAATCTTCGACGAGGTGGGCTTGGCGGGCGAGACGCCCGCCCCACTTGGAAGTTCGGCACAGAAGCCTGACCGGCGGTTTTTAGCCGGCGCGGGGGCTGGAGACGCTGCTGCCGTCGTAGTCGAACTCGTACTCGTCGGCGAGTCGTTGGCCGGTGGGGAGCTGGAGCCAGACGGTGAGGAGGTAGCGGCCGGGTTCGAGTGGTCCGTTGACGAATTTGAGGGGGAAGCGGTAGAAGCCGGTGGGTTGGTCGAGGTATTCGCGCATGGTGTGGGCGTTGGTCATTTCAACGGACCAGAAGGCGACGCGGGAGCCGATGCTGTCGGATATGCGGCGGGTCTGGAGCTCGAACTGGAAGTTGCCGACGACCTTGGTTTCGTCGTCGAAGGCGTCGTAGGCGGCGAGCATGACTTCGAGGACGTCGGGGGTGCCGTCGCCGTCGAGGCTTATCGGACGGGACCAGCTAAGGATCTTGATGCGGGCGGGCAAGACCATGTTGAGGTAGGCGGACATCTCGGGGTTGTCGGCCTCGATGCGGACGGTGGACTGCTGGCAGGCAAGCGGGCCGATGGTCAGCGCAGCGGCGAGTAGCAGGAGTCCGAATCGGCGAGGCGCCGCGGAATCAGTCATTTTTGAATATCCTTGCGAGGCGGCCGGGACGTTGATTGGTCGGAGCGGGCATTCGTCCGGCGGGGCCGCAGTTGTAAGACGCACCGGTGGCAGAGTTTGTCGGCGTCAGAGTATAACACCGACGATCGGCGGCTGGTACGGTGGGGTTGGGCCGGCAACAGGAGTGAGTCATTACTGATTCCGGCGAGATGCTGAGGGCGGGGGCGCGGGCTAACGCTGCCGCTCGGGTGGCGTGGGTTGTGGTCGGGGTGGTGGTGATCACGGGGGTGGTTGGGGGGATTTATCGCGGTTTCAATGGGCGGCCGGACTGGGGCGATTTGCGCTACGAATCGCTGTACACGTGGGAGCATGGGCATACGGCGCCGGGGACGGCGATGTTTGGCTACCTGCCGACGACGACGTTTGCATTGTGGCCGTTTACGGCGTGGGTGCCGAACTGGATTGGGGTGGCGTTGTTCGTGGCGAGCAACCTGGCGGCAACGCTGGTGACGATCTGGATACTGGGGCGCTGGTGGCTGCGGACGGAGCCGCGATGGGAAATTCTGGTCTGGCCGGCGTTGCTGGGGTGTGCGAATCTGCAACACGCATTACAAGCGAACCAGATCACGCTGTGGACGCTGGTGTTGTGCGTTGGCGGGCTGACGCTGGTTGGGCGTGGGCGCGAGTGGTTGGGTGGTTTGACGCTTGGTTTGGCGGCGATGTTGAAGGTGATGCCGGGGGTTTTGGGGGTGTATTTGCTGTTGCGCCGGCGGTACCGGGCGCTGGGGGGGATGGTGCTGGCGACGGTGTTGTTTGACGTGGTGCCGAGCGTGGCGGTGTTTGGGTGGGACGGAGCGGTGGCGGAGCATCGGGCGTGGCTGCGGCATGTGGGGTGGCATTCGAATCGGCACCTGATCGAGCAGCCGCTGTTGCGCGTGCATCGGCACGGGACGAACTCGTCGCTGGCGGCGGTGTTGACGCGCTGGCTGCGTGCGTTGCCGGAGTGCGAGCGGCAGGTGATTTTGTATGGCGAGCCGCCGGCGGAGGTGGTGGCGGAGTATGAGGCGAACCTGGGGCCGGGGGAGTGTTTGACGTTGGATCCGATGCCGCGGCGCGGGACAGAGTGGGCGGAGAAACGGGTCGATATCTCGTGGGTGCCGCGGTTTCACGTGGCGGATTGGTCGCCGGCGGTGGTGTGGTGGATCTGGGTGGTGCTGATCGGTGGCGGGGCGCTCGGGTTGGCGTGGTTGACGTGGCGCAGCGGTGCGGGTGGGCGCGAGAACGACTGGCCGATCGTGGGGGCGTTGTGGATGTTGGCGATGTTGTGGCCGTCGCCGATGACGCGGCACTATTACCTGGCGTGGGCGCTGCCGGCGTTGGTGGTGGTTTGTCAGGCGCTGGTAATGGCGCGGCGGCAGGCGCGGGGTGTGGGTTGTAATGTCCTGCTGGTGGCGGGGTTGGTGGGCTGGGGAGTGGGTGTGGCGTGTTTGGGGTCGAAACTGGTGCGTTGGTATGGCGTGCACCTGGTCGTGCTAGCGGTGTTGATGGCGGCAGTGGTCATGGTGTGGCGTAAGCGTAATAACGTGACAACGTGTCGGGAGAGCTGAGGATGTGTTACGCGGGGTTGTCGGTGGTGGTGTGGTGGCGGTCGAATTCGGGGTCGGCGGGGACCAAGTCGTGGCCGGGCCAGCGTTTGCGCAGGGCCTGGCGATGGGCCTCGGCATAATGTTGGCCAAGATGGTTCCAGTCGAAGCGGTCGGCGTGTGATTCGGCCCGGTTGCGCAGCCTGATTCGTTCGCGGCGGGACATGCGTGTCAGGGCATGGAGCCAGGCGGTGCACTGGCCGACGGTGGCGGCAAAACTGGCCGTTCGGCGGCGCGCGACGTAAATGCCGCTGGCATCGTGGTCGGGGAAGTTTTCGATGAGATAGTCGCCGAAGCCGCTGAGATCGCTGGTGATGGTGGGTATACCGCTGACGATGCATTCGAGCGGGGTATAACCCCAGGGCTCGTAGTATGAGGGGAAGAAGCCGAGGTGGCATCCGCGGATGAACTGGTCGTATTCGAGCGGCAGGAGCGGGCTGGTGGGTGAAAGGAACTCGGGGTGGAAGACGACCTTGACGCGGTCGTCGGCGAGGTTAAGCAGCCCGCGGTGGCGCAGGTGACAGAGGACGGGATCCTGGTGATCGTCGTAGAGGTCATGGGTGACGATGCTTGGCAGCGGGTGGGCGCGCCAGGCGTACATCATGCGTTTGAGGCGGACGGCGGCGTATTCGTCGAGTAGCTCGTCGAGTCGTGGGAGGCGGCCGGTGGCGACGGTGTGGAAGAGTCGCCGGCCCATGTCGTCCTTGATCTTTTCGCAGGTTTCGTGGAGTTCGTTAAACATCGCGTGGCGGTTGAGCGTGTCGACGTTCAGCGTGCGATAGGGAGCGCGGGTGATGATGAACGCGACCACGGTGGTGGGCGAGTTCTCGGCCTTCATGCGCTGGTTGAGCTCGTAGAGCGTCTCGACGACGACGTCGAGGCCCTTGTTGCGGTATTCGTAGCGGCCGGCGGTGAAGAGATAGAGCGTGTGATCAAGGTCGAACGTGTAGCTGGGGAAGAAGTGCCCCATGACGAATTCGTGGATCTGGTCGCGGTTTTCGCGGTGGAGGACCTGGAACTCGTGCGGGGCGGCGAAGCGTTCTATGTTCAGGCCGTTGGGCAGGAGCACGTCGGGTACGCGTCCGAGGAAGCGAGAAGCTTCGAGGGCGGTGATGCCGGAGACGGTGGTGAAGATGTCAGCGGCGGCGGCCGCGGCGCCTTCGAGGCCGTGGCGATGGGCGAAGCCGTGCTCGTTGGCGACGGCGCCGGCGTCGATCTCGTGGAGGTGTTCGTAGAGGTCGACGTTTGCGGCGCTGAGGCTGCGTCCGACCAGGGTAGCGTGGGTGGTGAAGACGGTTGCGACGGGGAGATTGCGGTGGCGGAGCATGGGGAGAGCGGCGGCGCCCTGCCACTCGTGAAAATGGGCGAGGATGGGGCGGTCGCCGAGATGTTCCGGCAAGGCGGCGAAGAACTCAGCGGCAGCGTAGCCGAAGGCGGCGACCTCGTCGAACTCGCGATCGTCGGCTGGGGAGGAGACGCCGTTGTCGCGCCAGAGCGCGTACTTGATATCGGCCAGGCGATCGGCCACCGAGGTGGTTTCGATAAGCAGGACGCGTGGTCGGCCGGTGATAAGCCAGCGGCCGAAATGAGTGCGAATGCCGTTGGCATTGAGCTGCTCGATGGCCTTACGGATGGGGCCGGTGGCCGGCTGGGGTTCGAGCTCGATGCGGGCGGTATTCTCGCGGTAAGGCCCGATGAGGCAGTAGGCCTCGCCCCAGCGGCGGACCATGGCGGGGGCCTTGCTGCGGAGGACGGTGTAGATGCCGCCGACCTGGGCACAAACCTCCCAGGCGATTTCGAAGAGTAGCGGCGGACGGGGACGGGAGCGGGCTGAAGTTGTCTGCTTGCGCGCCGGGCTCTTGCGTTCGGAGTTGCGTTTGGCGGGCTGACCCATCGCTCGATCGACCCTCGCATGGTGGTTCGGAGTATTATGTTGTGGTGATGCGGACGTTTCTGTGCACTGTAGCGGCATTCGGCAGATGTTGGCAAACGGAGCGGTTTGGCGTGGGGAAGGATGAAATTAATGCGCAACGGGGCGTTCTGTTGGAGAATGCCCTGCTCAAGAGCAGTGGCACCCAGGCGTAGGCATCCGATGAGCCTCTCGTGAGAGGAGATGAGATGGCGGGTAGTGAACGGGAGGCGCGTTTGCCAGCGGGGTTGGGGCTGGACGATGTAGCCAGCCTGGTGCTGGTGGTGGATCGGGAGCTGCGCATACGGTACGTGAACAGCACGTGTGCGGCGGCGGGCGGGCTGAGCGGGGACGCGCTGGTGGGAAATGAGTTGCGCGCGGTGTTGCCGGTGGATGCCGAACGGGGCGCGGTCGTGTGGCGGTTGGGGGAGCTGCTGAAAGGTGTTGGAGGTGAATGGGAGTGTCACTGGGGGACAGACGGAGCGCGGCGAGTGGCGTGGAGCGCGAAGACTCTGGTGCTGGGGTCGGAAACGCTGCTGGTGTCGGCAGGTTTTGATATTACGGAGCGCTGGGACTCGCAGCGCGCCTGGCGCGAGTCGGAAGAGGAACATCGCATCGTCCTGTCGAACATCTCGGACGCGGTCTTCATCACCGACGACACGGGGGATTTCACGTTCATCTGTCCGAATGTGGACGTGATTTTCGGCTATTCGTTTGCCGAGGTGCGGGCGCTGGGGAACATCGCGAGCCTGCTGGGCAACGCGTTGGTTGATCGGCAGCAGCTCGACCAGGCAGGCGAGATTCAGAACCTGGAGCAGGAGATTCGCGACAAGGACGGGCAGGTACACATACTGCTGGTGAACGTCAAGCGCGTGGCGATCAAGCACGGGACACGACTGTATACGTGCCGCGACGTTACGGCGCGCAAGCAGGTGGAGGAATCGCTGCGCGAGTATCAGTCGCGGCTGGCACAGGCTTCGCGGCTGAGCTCGATGGGAGTGCTGACCTCGGGTCTGGCACATGAGCTGAATCAGCCGCTGGCGGCGATCAGCAATTTTTCACAGGCCTGTATACGCAGGATTCGGGGTGGTGCGTGTAAGTCGGAGGAGTTGCTGGAGCACCTGGAGCAGGTGTCGGCGCAGGCGTATCGCGCGGGGGACATTATCCAGCGATTGCGGCAGCTTGTGCGTACGCACTCGCCGCACAACGTGGTCGTGGACGTGCCGCAGATGGTCAGGGAGGCGGTGCAGCTCGTGGAGTTGGCGGCGCGCAAGCACGGGGTGGCGATCGAGGTGGAGGCTGGCGACGACCTGCCGACGATCAACGCGGACAGCACGGGCGTACAACAGGTGCTGCTCAACCTGGTGCTGAACGCGTTGGATGCGTTGGAGCAGGCCGATCGGGACGCGCCGCGGGTGGCGATTCGCGTGTGGCAGAGCGGACCGAAAGAGGTCGAGTTTGCGGTTGCGGACAATGGGCCGGGGTTGTCGGCGGAAGAGTTGGCGCAGGTTTTTGACCCGTTTTACACGACCAAGTCAGAGGGGATGGGGCTGGGGCTGGCGATCAGCCAGTCGATTATCGAACGGCATGGCGGGCGGCTGTGGGCCACGCCGAACGACGATGGTGGCGTGACGTTTCGGTTCGCGTTACCGACGGCGCGCATTCCGGGTAGAATCGGACCCGCCGGTGAAGATTGAGTGAGCCCTATCGCGTGAGCCCGAACGACTGGGACGATTCGCGGCGGGATGCTGCCGCGTGCTCGTGAGGACCTGCTGATGAATCCGGAGCCAACGATATTCGTGGTTGATGACGATCAGGCGGCGCGTTCGTCGCTGAAGGCGCTGGCCGAGTCGGTTGGCTATGCGGCGGAGTGTTTTGATTCGGCGCAGGCCTTTCTGGAGGCCTACGACGCGGATCGTCCGGGGTGTGTCGTTCTGGACGTGCGGATGCGGGGGATGAGCGGGCTGGAGCTTCAGGATGATCTGGCGACGCGTGGCGTCGGGATTCCGATTATCTTTGTGACGGGGCATGGGGACATTCCGATGGCCGTGCGGGCGATGCGCTGCGGGGCCATGGACTTTATCGAGAAGCCCTATCGCGACCAGGTGCTTTTGGATCGGATTCAACAGGCGATCGAGCGTGACGCCAGCGCGCGTCAGCGAGAGGCGGTTCGGTCATCGATTCAGCAGCGGCTGGAGACGCTTACGCCGCGGGAATCGGAAGTTTTGGATAAGGTGCTGGAAGGCAAGACAAACAAGGAGATCGCGGCTGATCTGGGGATCAGCGTGCGGGCGGTTGAATCGCATCGGGCGCGGGTGATGGAGCGGACGGAGGCTGACAGCGTGGCGGAGTTGGTGCGGATGGTTCTGACGGTGCGGCCGGCGGAGGGCTGAGCGGCGGCGGAATGGCAATGCGGGTGGGATTTGCGAGGCGGGGGTTATCAGACTTGGCGCAATTGGCCGGCTTCGAGGCGGAGGATGCGGTCAGCCTGGTGGGCGACACCGGCGTCGTGGGTGACCATGACGATTGTCTGCCCGTCGTGATGCAGGTCTTTGATGAGTTTCATGAGGGCGGCGCCGGCTTCGGCGTCGAGATTGCCGGTGGGTTCGTCGGCGAAGAGGATCTCGGGTTTGTGTGCCAAAGCGCGGGCGATGGCGACGCGTTGTCGCTCGCCGCCGGAGAGTTCGGCGGGGCGGTGTTTGAGTCGCTCTTTGAGGCCGACGCGTTCGATGAGATCGAGGGCCTGTTGGCGTATGGTGCGGCGTTGGCGCAGCCAGGAGAGCGTTGGCAGCTCGACCATGCGGGCGAGCAGGACGTTTTCGAGGACGTTGAGCTCGGGCAGCAGGTGGTAGAACTGAAAGACGAAGCCGAAGCGGTGGCGGCGAAAGTGGATTCGTTGTCGTTCGGCCGGCGCGAGGAAGTCGAGCGCGCTGGTGCTAAACCAGCGTTGCGTGGGTGGTGCGAAGACGGGTTGGTTGCGGAAGAAGACCTGACCCCGTTGGGGGACGTCGAGGGCGCCGAGGATGTGTAGCAGGGTTGATTTTCCGCTGCCGGATTTACCCATGATGGCGACGAACTGGCCGGCGGTGACTTCCAGATCGCAACCGCGCAGGACTTCTAAGCCGGCGCGGCCCATGATGTAGGTTTTCTGGATGTCTTCGGCTTTTAGCAGCAGGTCGTTCATGGATCGATGCGGGCGGGGCCCGTTGTTCTCCTATTCGTAGCGCAGGGCCTGGACGGGTTGCATGGTGCCGGCGCGCCAGGCTGCGGCGAGGGCGCCGACTGTGGAAGCGCCGATGGCGGCGACGACGACGATGATGACGTCTTCGGGGCGAACGGTGTTGGGTATCTGGTCGAAGGAATAGACGGAGCGGTCCCAGACCTGGAGTTGGGGGTTGAGCGAGACCAGCCAGTCCTGGATTTCGTTGATGTAAGAGACGAAGTAGCAGCCGGCGACGGCTCCGATGATGCTACCGACGATGCCGACGGCGGCTCCGTAGGTGACGAAGATTGCGGCGACGCCGGCGGAGGAGCCTCCGATGCTTTTAACGATGCCGATGTCGCGTGTTTTCTGGAGGACGATCATGTAGAGGATGCAGAGGACGAGTACGGCGGCGACGAGCGAGATGATGCCGAAGAGGATGGTTACCAATCGGCGTTCTTTTTCGACGGGGGCGATGATGTGGGCCTGTGATTCTTCCCAAGTCATGACGTTGACGCGGTCGACCAGACGGATCTCGTCGAAGCTGAGGCTGAAGCGGGGATCGGTGAGGTAGCCGTGGTAGGTTTTCTGGAGGCGTTTGGCTAGTTGGGTGGCGTCGGCGCCGGGGGCGATCTTGATTTGGATCTGTGAGCAGCGAGCGTGGACGATGCCGAGTGATTCGCCGGTATCCGGGTCGACGCGCTCGGTTTGGTTCATGAGGAGGAGTTTCTGGAGGAGGTCGAAATCGCAGTAGATGTGTTGCGAGTCGATTTCGTAGATGCCGGTGCGGGAGTCGTCGACGTAGCGGAAAGGTTTTTTGATGTACTCGATGGCGCCGGTGTCGTCGACGGGGAGCATGGTGACGGTCATGAGGCAACCGCGGGGGTAGTTCCAGTAGCGTGAGTAGGCTCCGCTGGCTAGTCGTCTGGCGATGATATCGCGGCCGACGATCAGGCCGGGCCATTTGTCGCCGGTCATGTCGGGCGGGCCGGTCTCGTCGACGATAGCGTATTCGCCGACGATTTCAGGCAGGTTGGCCTCGCGGCAGATTTTGACGAGTTCGGTTTTGGGGGTGTCGTGGTCGCGGACGCCGGCGGCCCAACTTTCTTCGAGGGCGTTCTGGTAGGCAGGCGGTAGGAGCGGGCGGGCGGCGAGGATAGTTTCGCCGTCGTTGGTGGTAATCTGCATCGGTTCGCCTTCGAGGTCGTAGCCGACGCGGGGTTGCTGTTGCTCGCCGAGGTTGGTGGTGCCGGGGTAGTAGGTTTCGTAATAGAGGCCGGCCTTGAAGGCGTTTACGTCGTAGACGTCGTTGAGGCGGATTCCGACGACGCGGACGGTATGTGTTTCGGGAGTGCCGTGGATGCGCAGGAGTCCGAAGGAGTAAAGGACTGGGGTGGCTTTGACGATTTCGGGCCAGTCGGAGACTTCGGTTATGAACTCGTCGTAGAGGGGGAATCCGCTGTAGGCCTGGTTGTCGACGATGATGTCGCCGAGGAGGCCGCGGGCCTTGAGCTTGAGCTGGTCGAGGAAGCCGCCCATAACGGACATGACAACGAGCACCATGAAGGTGCAGAGCATGACGGCGGCGATGGCGAAATAGGCAATGCGTCGCCTGCGGAGATACCGGAGTGTCAGGAACAGCTTGTACACGTTGCTCCCTGCAACGAAGTAAGCTTGCCTAGGGCCGCAGCCCCAGTCGGTACATTACGCGAAGTGCGCGGCTGGCGACACAGCGCGTTGCGCGGCTCAGGAATCTGCATCCGCCTCGGGGACGTCGCCGGTCTCGCGTGGGCGTTGGAGCGGGAAGAGGATTACGTCGCGGATGCTGGTTGAGCCGGTGAGGAGCATGGCGACGCGGTCTAGGCCGATGCCAAGCCCCCTGCCGGCGGCATGCCGTGCTCGAGCGACTCGACGAAATCCTCGTCCATGACGCGCATGGTCTCGCCTTCTTCGCCGGCGATCTGCGCCGACAGATTGGCACGCTGGATGTCGGGGTCGTTCAGTTCGGTGTAGGCGTTGCCCAGTTCCATGCCGTTGACGAAGACCTCGAAACGCAACGCGAGCTGCGGATCGTCAGGGTGGCGTCGGGTGAGCGGGCAGAGCGGGGCCGGGTAGTCGATCACGAAGGTCGGATCGAGCAGCCGGGGTTCGACGTAGTGCTCGAACAGCTCGTTGATGACGACGGCGTCGGCAAGCTTGTCGGCGTTGATGCCGAGAGTGTTGGCACGGTCGCGGGCGGCGTTGATATCGGTCATTGGGAAGCCGACGTGTTCGGCGAACAGGTCGGCGTAGGGGCGGCGCGGCCAGGGGGTTGAGTAGTCGATTTCGCGTTCGCCGAAGGTAATTTTCGTCGAGCCGATGACCTGGCGGGCGGCGCCGGCGATTATTTCCTCTGTGATGTCCATCATGTCGTGATAGTCGGCGTAGGCCTGGTACAGCTCGATGATGGTGAATTCGGGGTTGTGGCGGGGGCTGATGCCCTCGTTGCGGAAGCAGCGTGACACCTCGAAGACACGTTCGAGCCCGCCGACGAGGCAGCGTTTGAGATACAGCTCGGGCGAGATTCGCAGGAACAGGTCCAGGTCGAGCGTGTTGTGGTGGGTGGTGAATGGGCGTGCGGCCGCCCCGCCGTAGATCGGCTGCAACACGGGCGTATCGACCTCGATGAAGCCGCGTTGGTGAAGAACCTGGCGGGCGTGGGCGATGATGCCGGCACGCTGGATAAAGACCTGGCGGGCGTCGGGGTTGGCGAACAGGTCGAGGTAGCGTTTGCGGTAGCGCAGCTCGACGTCGCTGAGGCCGTGCCATTTGGCGGGCGGCGGTCGCAGGGCCTTGCTGAGGAGGGTGAACTGGTCGGCCCAGAGGGTGAGCTCGCCGGTTTTGGTTCGGCCGAGCTGGCCTTCGACGCCGACGATGTCGCCGAGGTCGATCAGCTTGGCGACTTTCCAGGTGTCGGGGACTTTTTTCTTGCTAAGGGCGAACTGGAGGTCGCCGGTCTGATCGCGGACGGTTAGGAAGATGAGGCTGCCGATGTCGCGGTAGAGTACGACGCGGCCGGCGCCGCGGAAGTGGGCGTCGGGGCTGTCGAGGATCTGGCCGGTGTTGATGTTTAGGGGATCGGCGCGGCGCGGATGTCGGCATTGGATGTGACGTCGACGAAGCGTCCGCCGAAGGGATCGACACCCAGTTCGCGGATCTTCTCCAGCTTGGTTCGGCGGTCTGAAATCTGGTCGCTCATAAGACGGGCTACTATATCGCGAGGGTCGCCGATCTGACAGCGCCGGCGCGCGGCTGGCTGGAGCAGTTTCATCTATTGAGCGCTGCTGGGCCGAGTCGCCATGGGATAATCCACCGCTCAAGAGCAGTAGCACCCGCGCGTCCCGCCCGTCATGCCTCGATTGCGGACTTCAAACGGCGGGCGAGACGCCCGCCCCACCTCTCATACGATACAGCCCCCCAAAAAAGCTGCGTTAAGCTGTGGGTGGGCGATAGCCGGGGAGGTCGGCGGCGCTGCCGAAGAGGAAGGCTTCCATCTGCTGTCTCAGGATGGTGTTGGAATCGTCGGAGGTGGGGTCGAGATGGTATTCGTTGATCACCATCAGCATGCGGTCTTTCCACTGCGACCAGGCGTCGGCTGAGATGTGATCGTAGATGCGCTGGCGCAGGTCGGGGCCGCCGAGGAGGAGGGCCATTTTGAGGGCTTGGTTGCCTTCGGGGGTCGATTCGTCGAGTCCGGCAGTTCGCGTTTTAGCCGGGCACAATTCACCAATCGTTGGGCCATCTGGAGAGCTCCGCAGGTGAGGGATTCGTATTGAGGGTAGTCGGATGGGTTGGATTAATCCACCGCAGCCGGTGACTCATCAAGTGCTGCACAAGGATCAAGTGGAGGAACGCGCGCGGCGTCCGCTTGTCGGGGGCTTGCACTGATCAAGAGCGGTGGCACGTCGGCGGCACTCGATCACAGGCTATTAGCCTGTGCCACACTTCTGCACGGGGAATTTGCCTTTGGTGAACCTGCCAGATGTTGAATTAGCGTGGGGGGTGGCCTTGGGTGTATTCGATGGTGACCTGGTGCGGGAGGGCGTGGATGGTGGCCTGGCCGTTTTGGGGGACGCGCTCAAGTGTTTCGGTGAGGTGGCGCAGGCAGGGCCCGCGTCGTGTGGTCCGGGCCAGAGTTGCAGCAGGCGGACGATTCGATGGCGATCCACTCGTGGGCCTGGCGGATGGCGTTGTTGGCCGGGTCGTGGGTCAGGTCGTCGGCCAGTGCCCGCAAGGTGTCGATTGGGCCGGTGTGGGTGTAGCCGGCCAGATTCAGGTCCATCGTGCCGGTGAGCCGATAGCCGCCGGCGTTGCCGCCGAGGCCTGAGCGTGGTTCGGTGTAGACGGCGTGGAACTTGCCGGCGACGTGCCGCTCGCTGGTGAGGAGGACGACGACGACATCGGTTCGGCCCAGGGGCCGCGAGAGAGGTAGCACAGGCCCTGGTCGGTGGAGCGGCAGTCGGTGGGCAGGAGACGTTGCGGGCTGTCGACGAGCTGGCCAATATGATGCGGTCATAGTCGACGTGGGCGCAGCCGACGGTGAGCAGCAGCGCGGTGACGGCCGATAAGAGAAAAACGACACGTGAGCGTTTCTGCGCTGGTTTCATGGGAGCCATGATGGATGTTGGGGGCTGGTGGTGCAAGAGGGGGCTGGCCGGATGGGGTAGCCGGTGATTTCCGGGTATAATTGAGTCGCTTGGGATAGTCTTCCACAGGCGGCGCTGGGCGTTTGGAGCCGGGCTGGCCGGCATCCGGAAATGCCCTGGCAACGGGAGTCATGATGCAACCGACGAAATCGATGCGGTGCTCGACCGGGCCAATCGGCTGTTGGAGGAGGGCAAGCCCGACGAGTCGCTCGAATGTCTGAACCAGCTCGAGGGGTTCATACTCGATTCGGAGGATCGGATCGAGTGGGCCAGTCTGCGGGCGTGGGCACTGTCGGAGATCGGTCGCGACGAGGATGCGCTCGAGACGCTCGACATGATGCTGGAGGAGTTTCCGAAGTCGGCCCGGCTGCTGGGGACGCTGGGGGTGGTGCTGTCTAACACGGAGGATCTGGAAGACGCGCGCGACGCGTTGGAAGAGGCGGTCTCGATCAGCCCAACGGACGAGGTTTCGCTGGCGAACCTGGCGCTGGTGCACGAGAAGTTGCGCGATTATGACCGGGCGTTGGAGTTATATGAACGGGCGTTGAGCCTGGGGGCGGATATTGACTGGGTGCTGCAACGCAAGGCGGCCGCTTTGATCGAGTGTGGGCGGTTTGGCGAGGCGAAATCGACGCTGATGCGTTACTTGTCGCTGGTGCCGGACGATTCGGCGCAGTGGATCGCGTTGGGGATTCTGCACAGCGATGATGAGGAGTATGAGCAAGCGTTCCAGTGTTATGCGGAAGCTGAGAAGCACGAGGCGGACGCGCCGGCGCTGCGGCTGAACTGGGGGGTGACGGCAGTGCGGGCTCGCCAGTTGACGGCGGCGCGGGAACAGCTTGCGGAGCTGGAACAGCTTGAGCCGGAATCGACGCGGCCGGCGTTACTGCGGCGTTTATCCGGGAGGAAGAGGGTGATCTGGCTGATGCCCAGCGCATTTACGACGAGGTATTGACCGATAATGCGTTTATAGATCGGTCGGAGCAGACGTACGCGCTGGAAATGGCGATGGATTTTTACGCGCGGCACAAGCTGCGTGGCCGGTGCGAGCAGGTGATGCGGCAGGCCTACGATTCCAACGCGTGCACGGTTGAACTGTGCGAGGCGTATCGGGAATCTCGCGGGCGGCTGGTGAAAGAGGCATACTGGTTCAGCCTGATGGTTGAGGCCGACTATCGCCCGGGGTTGATCGAGGTGTACGAGCGGACGGATTCGCCGCCGCCGCGGTACACGCGTTTCATGCGTGACTATCAGATCATTGCCCTGGACCGGGACGAGGCGATCGGGGTGGTGCTGGATATGATGCGCCGCATGGGCGAGTCTGATCCGTCGGTGCGTGAATTCATGGGCGAGGAGCAGCTCAAGAACGCGCACACGGGGATTTATGAAATTGAGACGGAGAGCCTGGTTTTTAACGACGACCAGCTCGCGTGAGCTTTGCTACTTGTCAGTGCGGGGGTCGATCAGGACGATGTGTACGCTGCCCGGGCCATGGACGCCGGTGACCAGTACGCCTTCGATGTCGGCGGTTTTGCTGGGTCCGGTGATGAGGTTGATGTTGGCGGGTAGCGGACCGCCGCCGGAGATGCGGGCGAAGTAGTCGAACAGGTCGCCGACCAATTGGTCGGCGTGTACGAGGGCGAGGTGGACGGGTGGGATGAGGGTGGTTCCGCGGGCACTGGTCTGCCCGGAGGTGCAGACGAGCGTGCCGCTTTCGGCGATGGCGGCGATTACGCCGGTAAGGGCAGCGTCGGCGCCGAAGAGGGTTTCTTCATCGCGTTGGGTAAGCAGTTCGATCGCGGATTCGCCAAGCGCTTCGTGGAGCGCGCCGGCCCGCTCGGGGTGAGCGCGGTGCGTAGTTGTGGCTCGATTACGAGGCGGTTCACGTTCAGCGTGCGTAGCCGCTCGTGGGTGCATTCGATCCAGCCAGTTTCGCTGACGATGTCGATGGTGCAGCCGACGGCGGCGGCCCGTTCGCGAAAGATGGTGACCAGGTCGGCCTGGGGCTCGACCGCGCGGAGCGGGAGGTTGAGATCGTCGGGCAGCGCCGGCGGGTCGTCAGCAACGCGTTTGAGAGCGCGCAGGTTGCGCAACAGCGTGCCCAGTTTGTCCGGGATGCCGGGGTGGTGCTGCGTTTCCCGAGCTTCAGCGCTCATCGCTCAAACGCTCCTTCCA
>CAXXTC010000030.1:0-19362 GCA_963666925.2 Phycisphaerae bacterium
CGGAGGCATTCGGGGATGATGAGGACGAGCTTGATTCGACTGATGAGTATGAGGGTGGCATCGGGCTGGAGGCACTGGACGAGTTGAGTTTTCTGCGGGAGGACGCGGGCGGGCCGGTGGATCCGGACCGACTGGCGGAGGAGCTTTTCACGGACGAGCGTGATGAGGACGAGCTGCGGGAAGAGGATGGATAGCGGCGTGAAGACCAGCAGCGATGCCCAGAGCGCCTGCGCGACCCTGCGTGAAGCCGCCCAGTTGAACCGGGAGGATCCGAACCGGACAGGTTCACTGCTTCGGTTCGGGGGTGCAGGGCAACTCGTCATGACCGGCGACCTGCATGGGAATCTGCGTAATTTTGAGAAGTTGCAGCGTTTCTGTGCATTGGATCGGAGCCCGGGTCGCAGCGTGATCCTGCACGAGCTGATTCACGGGGAGGTCAATCCGGAGGTTGGTGCCGATCTGTCGATCGACCTACTGCTGCGGGCGGCGGCGTGGAAGTGCGAGTATCCTGACAACGTCTACTTTCTGCAATCGAACCACGAGCTGTCTCAGCTCTGTGAACACGAGATCAGCAAGGGCGGGCGTTCCGTGCTGCGTGATTTCAATCGCGGCGTGGAGTATCGCTTTGCCGGCGGCGCCGAGGAAGTGCTGGCAGCGGTTAACGACTACATTGCCTCGCTGCCGCTGGCTGCGCGGACGGCGAACAACATGTTCCTGTCGCACAGCCTGCCCGACGCGCTGTATGTCGACTCTTACGATCTGTCGCTCTTTGATCGGCTGCCCACCGAGGCGGATATGCGTCCGGGCGGGGCGGCGTACGCCCTGGTCTGGGGCCGATTTCAGGCTCCGGAGGTAATCGAGCGTCTGGCCCAGCGTTTGGGCGTCGAGGTGTTCATCGTCGGGCATACGCCCCAGGACAATGGACACAGGCGCGTGGGCCGCATGCTCGTTCTGGCCTCTGAGCACGCCCACGGCGTGTTTCTGCCGATCGACCTGAGCCGGCCACAGACGGCGGAAACGCTGGAGCAACAGATCCGCAAGTTCGTCAGCGTCGAATAGCCGCCCCGGCAACACACCCCTCCCCCGGCTACAATCGAACATCCCGGATCAGGATTGACGAACCGTGGCCGGCAGCGCGGCGTAAGCCGAGTGTATGTGCGGAGGAAGTCATGCGTGTTACCGTTGTCCGTCCGCGGGGTTTCTGTGCGGGCGTCGAAAGGGCGATTCGCGTGGTCGAGCTGGCGCTCGAGCGGCACGGCCCGCCGGTGTACGTGCGCAAGGAGATCGTTCATAACTCGCACGTGGTCCGCCGACTGGCCGGCCAAGGCGTGGTGTTCGTCGACGAGTTGGACGAGGTGCCCGAGTCGGCGGTAGCGATTCTGTCGGCCCACGGCTCGCCGCCACGCGTGCTTGATCAGGCCCGCGAGCGCAAGCTGCGGGTGGTCGACGCCACCTGCCCGCTGGTGTGCAAGGTGCACGCAGAAGTGCGGCGGTACGTCAGGCGTGGCTATCGCATCATTCTGATCGGGCACGCGGGGCACGACGAGGTGATCGGCACGATGGGGCAGGCGCCGGAGGCGACGGTACTGGTCGAACCGGGCACGGACATCGAGCGCATCGAGCTGCGCGACGACGAAAAGGGCGTGATCCTGACGCAGACGACGCTGAGCCAGGACGATGCGCGTGAGATTGTGGAGGCGCTGCGCCGGCGTTTTCCGCATCTGGAGCTGCCCGCCAGCGACGACATCTGCTATGCGACGCAGAATCGCCAGAATGCCGTCAAGGAGATCTGCGACGGGCTCGACCTGTTGCTGGTCGTCGGTTCGGAGAACTCGTCGAACTCGCGCCGGCTGACGGAGGTGGCGCGGGCCCGGGGCCGGGCAGCCCACCTGATCGACGGGCCGGAAGATATCGACCCGAGCTGGCTGGAGGGGGTGCAGCACGTTGGCGTCACGTCGGGCGCGAGCGCGCCCGAGGATGTCGTTCAGCGTGTGCTGGCATACCTGCGCGATCGGGGTGCTACACACTTCGAAGAGATCGAAGCGCCCGACGAGGGCGTCACGTTCACGCTGCCACAACTGGATGAGTCGTTTCGGGAAGCCCCGTAGTGGCTGGCTGACCAGGCCCGACGAATCATGCTTGATCAGATCTCGTATATCGCTCCGCAGTGCACCGCCACACATTGCTCGCCCAGTTCGTGGCGCAGATACGCGAAGGCGTTCGGCCCGGTGCAGTGCGCCGGCGCGACCTGATGGACCTGCATTTCGCGCAGGGCTGCTACCGTTTGGCTGAGCCGATGCGGCGTGGCACGGTGCAGGTGCGTGCCGCCCAGGACGAGGTACGGGCGTTGTCCGCCGGTGAGTGAGGAGATGTGTTGTAGCGTGTTTACCAACCCGGCGTGGGCGCAGCCGAGCACGACTGCGGCGCCGGCGGGTGTGTCAATGAAGATGGCCTGGTCGTCGAACAGCAGGTCCGGCTGCGTGCCGGCTTCGTCCAGGAAGAACGGTCCGCCGGTGTCTTCGTAGTCGACCGTTCGCGGCACCTGCCCGGTCACGGTGATTCCCGGCGCGACCGCGGTGGGCTCGGCGGTCAGGATCAGGCGATCCCCCAGTCGGCGGCGCAGCTCGGCCACGTCCGTGGGGATGCCAACTGCGCGCGTGCTACCGTCGGGATTGCGCGCGAACTTGGGCTCAAACGCGGCCGGATGGGCGTAGACCAGCGTCTGTGGGGCGCGCTGCAAGGCATACCCCAGGCCGCCGGTGTGATCGTAGTGCCCGTGACTGAGGACAATCGCGTCGGCGGAATCGAGCGGCATGTCCAGGACGGCAACATTGTGCGGCAATGCCAGCCCCTGGCCGGTGTCGAACAGGACGCGGCACTTGGGCGTTTCGATCCAGCAGGCCCAGCCATGCTCGGCCAACAGTCCGCGTTGCATAACGTGGTTGTTGATCACGACGGTGATGCGAACGGTGCTCATGATTGAGTAGTTTGGCCGGAACGAGGGGGCGGATCAACCGGGCGGCGTGAATGGTGTGTGGCGATGATCGTTGTGTCGATCAGGGCTGCGGCGGTGTGGCGGGTGGGGCGTCGGCGTCTCCGCGTTCGGATGCGAGGCGGGCGACGAAGGCGGCGAAGACGTCCTGGGCCACGCGGTCCCAGCTTGAGCGGAGGGCGACGATTTCGTCGTGGGCGGCGCTGCGGGCGATGGTGGTGGCCGACGCGAGGGTTTCGGGGCCGATCACCTGCGGTGCGGCGCTGCGGCCCTCGCGTAACAGCGCAACCGCGGCCAGCGTGGCCTGTGATTCGACGTACAGGCGCTCGTTGGCCGCCATGAGCTGTTCCAGGGCTGCGCCGATGACGTCTTCGAGGACGCGGTCGAAGCGATCAGTTCGGCCGGCGTCGGCCGCGGCCTGGATGGCGGTTTCGAGTTCGTTGCTGGCCTGGCGCACCGCGGTGCGCGCCGAGCGCAGGCCGGCGATCAGCTCGTCCAGGTCGATCGTGACACCAGCTTCGGCCACCAACATCTGCTCGGCCAGGAGATCGTTCAGCGCTTCGTCGGCGGCTTGGTTGATCAGGGCCGACTCGGTTACGGCGCGGAAGGCCGACTGCAAGTAGGCAGCCAGCTCGGCGCTGGAGTCGGAATAGGCGCTGAGGATCGCGCTCCAGGCGGCTCGAAACTCGATCGGCTGCGATTGGTCGTCGAGGAAATCGCCGGTGAGCAACGTGGTGGTGAGCTGGCTGTTGAAATCGGTCAAATACTCGTCGTCATGGTCGCCGGGTGAGCCGAACTCGTCCTCTTCGGAGTTGTGCCCACCACCTGGGCCGTTGGCGCCGGTCGCGCCGGCCGAGTGGGCAGCGGCGGCGCCTGCGTGGCCACCGGCATCCGCCGACGACGCATCGCCGCTGGCGGTCGCAGCGTCGGCCGCGGGCGCTGAGCCGAGGTCGGCATCAGCGGCGCCCGTGTCGGCAGCGTCGCCCGCGTCGGCGGACGAACCATCATCAAGAGCGGGCGCTTCCGCGTCGGCGGGGGTGTTTGCTCCGTCGTCCGGCGCCGGCGACTGGCCGGGGTCAGCGTCGCTCGCCGGCTGGCTGGCGCCGCCCGAGTTGGAGCCGGTGTGCATCGGCTCGGGGGTAGTGTCGGCGGGCTGATCAGTCGGCGGCGGCGTTGGTGTTGGTGTTTCGGGCGTCACCACGTTCACAGTCAGCAGGAACACGTCAGAGGCGCTGCCGCCCCGGCCGTCGATCGCAGTCACCCGGATTTGCAGTGTGCCGCCGTCCGCGGCCGCCGGCGTGCCCGTGAAGGTGTGTGTAGCCGGATCGAACGTCAGCCAGCTCGGCAAAGCCGAGCCGTCGGCCAGCGCCGCCGAGTAACTCAGCGTGTCGCCGGGGTCGTCATCTATGAAAGCATCTTCGTCAAACTGGTAACTGAACGGCTCGCCCTCGTCGGCGACGTGGTCGGTCAGCGGATCGGCCACGTGCGGCGCATCGTTGACCTCGTGCACTGCCAGGTCAAACACGTCCGAAGCGGCCGCCCCGTGGCTATCGGTGGCCGTCACGCGGATCGCGAGCGTTCCCACATCGGCCTGCGCCGGCGTGCCGTGCAGGGTGCGTGTATTCGGATCAAAAACGAGCCAGTCGGGCAGCGGGCTGCCGTCGGCCAGCGTCGCCGAGTATGTCAGCGTATCGCCCGTGTCCCCGTCGGTGAACGTATCCGCGTCGAAGGTGTACGTAAACGGCGTGTCCTCGTTGGCGGTCTGATCGGCCAGGGCGTCGGCCAGCGTAGGGGCATCGTTGACGCTGTTTATCGTCAGGGCGGCCGTCTCTGTAGCGCTGCTGAAGGCCGACTCGCCGCCGGCCGTCGATGCGTCGGCATAGGTGCCGACCGTTCCCGCGGTCTGATCCCAGGCGCGGAAGCGGAGCGCTTCGACCAATGTACCGTTGTAGTCAGTCGCGGGCTGGAAGCGCAGCAAATCGCTGTCGCGCAGCAGGAGTGCGTGGCCGGCCGTCACGCTGCCGACGGTGTACCAGTGTGCGCCGCCGTCGGTGGAGTACTGCCAGGTTCCGTGGCTCGTGTCGACGCCGATGAGGGCGATACCCTCCGGATCGCCGTTGGCGTCGGTGATGCGATCTCCGCCGGCTGAATCGATGATGGCGGCGATGCTCGTGCCGGCGCTAGCCAGGTCGTCCTCGGCGATGTTTGTCAGGGTCATCAGGCCGGCGTTATCCAGCACCGGGGCGTAGTTTGGTTCGGCCACGTTTACGAGCACGCTGGCGTTGATCTGTCCCTCGGCGTCGTCGGTGTCGCCGCCGAATTCGACCAGGTAACGGAAGCTACCGCCTGCGCCGATGGCGAGCCACTGATTGGAGGAGGTAAGAAACGTAATCCGGTTGAGCGACGGATTGTTGGACGGGCTGCCGCCGAACCAGTTGGTGTAGGCCCCATCGACCGGTGATCCGCTGGCACCCCCCTGCCAGAAATGGGCGTCGTCGCCGGTGGCTTCCGGGCCGGTCAGCCAGTACCACTCGCCCTCGGTGGTGACGTCGTCGCCGGCGCCGAACCAGACGAGGGTAAACCCGGGCAGCGTGCCCAGCAGGCCGTCGATGTATGTCTGTTCGGCCGCACTGGTCACCGTGGCGAGATATCCGCGCAGGCCGTAGAGAGCGTTGGCTTCGTCGTGCGCCAACATCTGGGCATTGTTCCACGTCTCGAACGAGTTTTGCAGGAGGTAATAATGCCCGGTGGTCGCGTTGTAGCTGTAGCCGTCGAAGTCGGTGCCGATGGTGAAGGTGATTTCCCGCGGCGTGGTGTCGGGGTGGCCGCTGCTGTTTTCGTAGGTCACGCTGCGCAGCACTTCCTGGTATTGCCAGTCGGCCGCCGCCCCGCTGAGCAGCAATTCCCCGGTCTCGGTGTTGAACGAGCCGGTGATGCCGTATGCGGGGGTGAACGCGAGCGTGTCTTCGTCCGGGTTATAGGTGTCTGGGCTGATGTGCACGACCGCCCCTTCGATCGTGCCTGCGCCGCCGTCGTCGACGGTGATGGAGGCGTCGACCACGACCGGGCTGTGCCCCCCCACCGCTGTCGTGCCGGGGTCGCTGTCGGTGATGGTCGGAGCGGCGAGGGTCTGGTCGAACGATTGCAGCGTATCGGGCCGGAAGTAGAGCGTATCGACGCGCACGTGGTCCGTTTCCAGGAGCCAATCTCCGCCGGCGGACGCGTTGCCGGTGGCGTCGTCGGAGGCGGCGAAGTCTAGCCCCGTAACGCGTTCGAGGGTTTGGATGAGTTGGGCGCCCTCAGTACCGGCCGCCGCGTCGCAGGCCAGCAGATCGACCCGGCCGCCGGTCTTGAGCAGGCTCTCGACGCCGGCCCAGAATGCCCGCAGCTCGCCGCTGTGCAGCGTGTCGAGCGTGAGTGTGTGGACGTCGGTCAGGGTCAGCCCGCCGCCGAGCTGGCCGTGGGTGGCGATGGCGATGCTGTCGGCCTGGCGTCCGCCGAGGGTGGTGCGCAGTTCCGCGAGCACGTCTGCGAGCGTGTCGTTCGCGTCGAGTTGCACCACGAGTACGTTTTCGCGGGCGGCGGCCGCCAGTGTGTCGCCGTCGTCGATATCGGCGCCGATAATCAGCACGCGGGTGGGCTCGTTGTTGAAGGCCGCCTGTAAGGCTGCACTGATCGCGTCGGTGCCGGCGTCGTGGGCCGCGTGCTCGCCATGGGCCGCGTCGTCCGCAGGGTCGCTGTCGTGATGGTGGGCGGGGTCGTCGTGGTGGTGTGGGAGGGGCAGGTCTGGCAGCGGGTCATGATGGTCCGCCTCCCCCCCGCCGGCGGCGTCGAGGACGATGCGATCCTCCAGGCGCAGCAGCGTTGGCGGCAGCAGCGAGTGCTGCTCCGCGTGGAGTTCCGCCGACCTGTTTGACCCGTGTTTCGCCATTGATTCATCACCAGCCACGCACCGGCAGCGCGCAGTGCGTCCGACTACTCCATCGGCGGGGAACATCGCCGGCACGAATGCCGCCGCCGGCTCACGCCCGGCCGGGCCGGGTGCCGATATTCGGACTATCAGGGTGTCCCCCGTGGCGCCCCCGGTCCGCCAATTGCGTAACCTGTCGGAGCTGCCCCGGTTGTTCCGTAACCGATCCCGATTTTTGTTGATAGCCGCCCTGCTGGTGCTTGTGGGCTGTGCCACGGACCTGACGCGCGAGCAGGCCCGGGAGCATTTCGCCCAGTTGGATCTGGCGGCCTATCGCGCTCACGGGCCGACGGTTGTGAAACCGGTCACGCTCAACGATGCCCTGCGTTACGCCGACCGCTACAACATTGATGTCTGGGTCGCTGCCCGCGAGCGGCAGTTTCAGAGCGAGCTGGTTACGCATGCGCTGCTGAAATTGTTGCCGGAATTGCGCGTCGGCGGGGAATCCAGTCGGCGGAGCGAATATGACGCCGCCCGGTCGGTCAGCCTGCAAAGCGGCGAGGAATCGCTCGAGCCGTCCTACTCGGCCGAGAAGGACGTGCGTCGCTGGAACATCTCCACGACGTGGAGCATGATCGATTTCGGCATCTCGTTTTTCCGTATGCGGCAGCAGGCGAGCCGCGAGCAGATTGCGGCCGAACGCGAGCGGCGACTGCGTCAGAACCTGGCGCTCGAGGTCACGCGGGCGTACTGGCAGGCGGTCACCGCCCGGGCCGTCGCGCGGCGGGCCGACTGCGTGGACGCGGAGGTCATCGGCACGCTCGAGGGGCTGCGGGCAGAGATGGAGGCGCGGACCATCTCCGAGGTGGAGGGGCTCCAGCGTGAGACAGCTCTGCTGGAGCAGCAGGAGGAGCTACAGCGTTATCGGCGAGCTTATCTCAGCGCCCGGGCCGAGTTGGCTACGCTGATGGGCCTGCCGCCGGGAACGCTGCTGACGCTGGCGGAAGTGGACCTGAGCGTGGAACCGCCGCCGATCGAGCTCGACCTGAGCGAGCTGGAGTGGGAAGCGCTGCGTAGCCGGCCGGAGCTGTATGAGAAGGACCTGGAGGTGGCCATCTCGCGTGACGAGGCGCGTGTGACGCTGGCGCAGATGTTTCCGAACCTGTCGCTGTTCTGGCGTTATGAGGGCGATCGCAACCGGTACCTGTTCTTTGACGAGTGGCAGCAGGCGGGGATGAACGTGTCGTGGAACCTGCTGGCCCTGCCGGCCCAGTGGCAACAGCACCGGGCGCTGGAGCTGCAAACCGATCTGATCGGCAAACGCCGCATGGCGGTCGCGGTGGCGATACTGACGCAGTTGCACCTGGCCGCGATTGACTGTGCGCAGGCGGATGAGGAGCACCGCCTGCGGCGTGACATTGCGGAGAAACACCAGCGGCTGCTGGCGGCCATGGCGGCGGCGGCCGAGGAGGGCACGTCACACGCCGGCCAGACGCTGGAACACAAGCTCAAGCAGATCAAGGCGCAGGCGCGGTCGCTGGGCTCGTTGGCGAACCTGATGATCGCGCGGGCGCGCGTGGAGAATACGGTAGGTCGCAACCTGGTGCCGGCGGCGGCAGACGATGATTGACTGGTCGCATTGAACCTGGTGGAGCGTGAGATGGATGTCAATGCAGCGCGGGCCGACGGTCGCCGACGAATACCGGTTGGTGGTCTGATGCTGGTGGGATTGGTGTTGTGCGGGGCGGTGGCGCTCGCGCTGGCGGACCCGCCCACGCCGCCGGAGCAGGCCGAGCTGGCGCCCGATTCCAACCGGGTTCTGGTCGTGCTGACGCCGCACCGAGAGGCGGTGCTGGCCGCGGAAGTGCCCGGCAAGGTTGCGCACGTCGATCGCGAGTTGGGCGAGCCGTTCGCCGCGGATGACGTGCTCGTCAGGCTGGTCGACGAGACCTACGCGGCGACCGAGGCGATTGCCGCCGCCCGGCTGCGTTGTGCTACGGCGGAATTGGAGGCGGCCCAACGCAACACTGCGCGGGAATCGCGTCAGCGGCACGCTGCCGCCGTCCTGAAAGCGGCCGAGGTGAAGCTGGAAGCCACGCAGCGGTTGCACGATCGGGGGCAGGCGTCGCAGGTGGAGTTGGAGTCGGCGCGGCGTGACGTCGAGACCGCGCGGGCCGAGTGCGAGTTGGTCGCGACCGCCGTCGAACGCGAGCTGGCCCAGGCGCAGCGTGAGCTGGCCATCGCCGAAAACCAGTTGCGGCTGGCGACGCATGAGTTGGCGGCGTGTGAGCTGACGGCGCCGTACGCCGGCCGGGTCGCGGAGGTGCTCGTGCAGGCGTACGAGTGGGTCGAGCGCGGGGCGCCGCTGTTGAAGATCGTCGACGATCGCGTGTTGCGGGCGAAGTTTCTCATGCCGGCCCGGCTTTTTGAGTCGGTGACGATCGGCGATGCCGTGAATGTCACGATCAATGAGACCGGATCGACAGTTGCCGCCCGTGTTGCGCATGTTGCCGCCGTCCTCGACCCGGCCAGCGAGACGTTCGAAGTCTACGCTGATCTGGATAACCGCGCCGGCCAACTGCGTGCGGGTATGAAAGGTCTATTGGTGCTGCCGCAACTGGCGCAGCGTTGAGATTAATCGCCGATGCGCACCGAGCGTGAGAACAACTCGGCCTTTCAATCGCTGGCGATACTCCAGCAGCTCACGCTGGAGGCCGGCCTGAGCGAGAGCCGGGAGCAGCTACAGTTTCGTATGCTCAACCGTTCGCAACGCTATTGTTCGTACGACCGGGCCGTGCTGTGGCAGCGTCATGGTCGGCGCTGGAAGCTGGTCGGCGTGTCGGGTGCGTGTGCGGTGAATCGGCGCGGTCCGCTGGCCGCCGAGTGGAAGCGCCTGGTGCAGGCGTTGTCGCAGCCGGAGCAAGTCAGCATCATCGATCCGCAAAACGGTGAGTTTGCCGGCGAAGATTGGCGTCAACTCGCTCAGCGCACCGACGGGGTGTCGGTTTTGTGGGCGCCGATCGTCGTGGGGCAGCGCTGCGTGGCGGCGTTGTGGCTCGAACGCTGGGGCGGGCAGCGTTTCACGCCGGCCGACGGCGATCGTGTGGCTGCGCTGGCGCTTTCTTATGGCGTCGCGTGGCGAGCGGTCGGCCAATGTCGGCGGGGTGTGCCGGCGGCCGAACGCGTGCGCCGCGGCGTGCTGATCGCCGTTGTGGCCGCGGTGCTGCTGGCCGCGTTGGTGTGGGTGCAGGTGCCGCTGCGTGTCGTCGCGCCGTGCGAGGTCGTGCCGCGCGATCCGGTGGCGATTACGGCCCCGCTTAACGGCGTTATCGAAGAGGTGCCGGTGCTGCCGGGCCGGCGGATCGCCGAGGGCACGCTGCTGGCGACGTATGATCAGCGCATCGCCCGCGAAGAGCTGAAGGTCGCCCGGCAACAGGTGCAGATTATCGAATCCGATCTCGAGCGGGCTCGCGTGCAGGCGTTTGACAATGACGACGCCCGCGCCCAGATCGCCCTGCTCGAAAACCGTCTCCAGCAGGAACGCGTCCGCCTGCGTTTGGCGCAATTGCGCGTCGACCAGCTCGAAGTGCGCGCCCCCGTGCCCGGCACGCTGATGCTCGATGATCCGCACGAATGGGCCGGCCGACCGGTGCAGGTCGGCGAGCGATTGATGCTCATTGTTGATCCGGCCCAGACCAAGCTGCGCATCTGGCTGCCCGAGGATGACAACGTCGCGTTCGATCCGCACCGGCCGGTGCGCGTCATACTTGCATCTGACCCGCGGCAGAGCCGATCCGCCCGGCTGCGTTTTGTCTCCAGCCATAGCGAGACGACCGCCGACGGACACGCGGCCTTTCGCGCCGAAGCGGAGTGGACAGCGGCGCAGCCCGACCTGCGCATGGGCTTGCAGGGCACCGCCGTCCTGCACGGCGAGGACGTTTCGTTGGGATACTGGCTGTTGCGCCGGCCGCTGGCCGCCCTGCGCCGCTTCGTGGGGGTGTAAGGGTATGCCCGGCGCCGATGCACAGCCGCCCGACGTGCTGCCCCGCCTGCGGGCTGACATCGAATTTCACCGCGGCCCGGATGAGCACAACGGGGCCCCCACTTACGTCATCCACGACCCGCTGCGCGGAACGTTCGAGAAATCAACCTGGGTGCAGGGCGAGGTGCTCCGCCGACTGCGCCGACCGCTGACCGTCGAGCAACTCGTCACGCAGTTGCGACAACAAACCACGCTCCGCGTGGAGGCCGGCCAGATTCGGCAACTCTGCGCCGATGCCGTCCGGCGTGGCCTGACCACCGCTGCCCAATCGGCCGACGAACGCACCTGGCTGATGAGTCAACGGCGTGTACGTTCGATCAGTCCGGCCGACGTTTTTCTCCGACTGGCGTTCCTGCGTATCCCGCTGATACATCCGGATGAGCTTCTGGGCCGCACCGTCGGCGTGGTGCGTCACCTCGGCCGGCCAGCGGCACTGGCCCTGTACAGCGCCGTTGGACTGCTGGGCGTTGTCCTGCTGATCCAGCATTTCGGCGCGTACGCCAACACGTGGCCATACTTCTTTAACTGGTCTGGTGCGCTGGTGTTTGCCGGGACGATCGTCGGCCTCAAGGTCGCTCACGAATTCAGCCATGCGTACGTCGCCAAGGCGCTCGGCAACCGCGTGCCCACCATGGGCGTCACGCTGATTTTCCTGTTTCCCGTCGCGTATGCGGACGTGACAGACAGTTGGCGCATGCGTGATCGGCGGGCCCGCTTGCGCATCGCGCTGGCCGGCGTGCTGGCCGAGTTGGTGATCGCCGCCTTCGCCCTAGTCGGGTGGGCCCTGGCCGGGCCGGGGGTTTTCAAGAGCGTGTGCTTCGTGGTCTCGTCGGCCACGCTGATTTCGACGCTGTTCGTCAACCTCAACCCGATCATGCGTTTCGACGGCTACTACGTCATCAGCGATCTGATCGGCGTCGACAATCTTCAGTCGCGCTCGTTCGCCGTCGCGCGCTGGGCGCTACGCCGCCACCTCTTGGGGCTGGATCTGGCGCCACCCGAGCCGGGGCTCTCGCGCCGGCTGACGCTGCTGCTGGTCGCGTACGCCAGCGGCGCCTGGGCTTACCGTCTGTTCCTGTATAGCGCGATCGCCGTCGGGCTCTACCTGCGTTTCACCAAGGTCGTCGGGCTGACGCTGCTGTTGTTCGCGTTGTACACGTTTCTAATCCGGCCGGTAGCGAGCGAGGTGGTCGCGCTGGTGCGGATGCGCCGGGCTCTGCGGCGCAGTCTGCGCGCGGGGCTGATGGCGTTGGGTGCGATTGTGCTGCTGGGCTGGCTGATCCTGCCGTTGCCGCGCTGGCACGCGGTCCCCGCCGCGGCCGTCGCTGCCGACAGCCGGGTCATCTACGCCCCGGGCGACGGCATCCTGCGTGAGCTTCAGGCCGACCTGAACCAAGAGGTGCATGCGGGCGACGTGCTGCTGGTGTTGGAGAATCCGCAGATTGAACTTGAATCGGAGCTTGCCCGGCTCGATGTCCAGCGTGTTCAACTCGAACTCGAACTGATCAATAATGACCCGGACCTGCGGCCGTTGTTGTTGCAGAAGACCGAGGAGTTGGGCCGGGCGGCGGCTCGCCGGGAGTCTGCCCGCGCTGCCTGTAAGCGTAGCCGACTTTGCGCGGCTATTGATGGGCGCATTGTTGAGTGGGACGCGAGTCTGCGTCTGGGGCAGTCCGTTGGTCACAACCAGGTGCTGGGGCGTTTGGTCGGGCCTGGACAGGGGCGTATCACGGCGTATGTGCCGCACGATTGGATCGGCGGTGTCGCGGTTGGTGATGCGGTTTGGTTTGTGCCGGACGCCAACCCGCGTCGGGTATCGGGGGAGGTCGTATTCGTAGAACGAACCCGGACAACGCAGTTGGCGCAACATGGGCTGGCCTCGACGGGGGGCGGTCCGATCGCGGTTGACGTCGACCGGCGTGGACGTCTGCTGGTTCGCGACAGTTGCTATGCGGTGGAGGTTGCGTTGGAACGGGAAGTGAACGATTTGCGTATTGGTCAGACCGGTCGCATCTGGCTGCGTAGCCCGGCGCACTCCTACGCGGTTGACCTGGGGCAGCACCTCTGGCGGGTACTGTTGCGAGAGAGCAGTTTCTAGGCTCTGGACAGGTTCGGACCCGCGCGATAGTGTGCCGATAGACGAATCAACTGATTGTCACGTACACCCGGGGACCGAAGAAGAAGCAGGAACACCACATGTCTACGGAGCGAGGTCTCGACCCCACCCTGGAAGAATCGGAACCGAAACACGAACAGCTCATCGGCATGGACCTGCTCCGCGCCAGCGAAGCGGCCGCCCTGCACACGTTCCAGTGGATCGGCAAGGGCGACAAGCTGGCCGCTGACGAGGCCGCCACCGATGCCTACCGCGGGATGCTGAACCTGATCGAGATGCGCGGCACGTGCACGATCGGCGAAGGTATCAAGGATGAAGCGCCGGGCATCTTCGTGGGTGAACAGCTCGGCACGTGGGCGGCGGACTCGCCGGCGGTGAGCATCGCCATCGACCCGGTTGACGGCACGACGCTGACATCCAAGGGTCTGCCCGGTGCTATCAGCGTCATCGCGGCCGCCAAGGGTTCGAACCCTGAGGACAACGCCCTGGCAGCCATCCCGAGCTTCTACGTCGACAAGATTGCGGTCGGGCCGAAGGTCAAGCAGGGTACCGGGCACGTGCGTATGGGCGCCCCGGTCGAGCAGAACCTGGAGATCGTCGCGTTGACGCTGGGCAAGCGTGTCAAGGACCTGATGGTTTGCGTACTCGATCGCCCGCGTCACGAGAAGCTGATCAGCGATGTCCGCAAAACGGGTGCGGCGATTCGGCTAATCGGCGACGGTGACGTTGCCGCCGCCATTGCGCCCTGTCTTGAAGACAACCTGGTCGACATCTACATGGGCATCGGCGGCTCACCCGAAGCGGTTCTGGCTGCCGCCGCCATTCGCTGCCTGGGCGGCGAGATTCTGGCGCGACCCTGGCCGCGTGACGAGGAAGAGCGTGAGCGCCTAATCAGTGAGGGTCATGCCGACTTCCTCGAACGCACGTTCACCGCCGTCGACATGGCGCGTGTCGACGATATCGTCTTCTGTGCCACCGGCATCACGGACAGCGCCCTGTTGCGGGGTGTGGTCGTCCGCGGCCACATCGCCATCACCCACTCGGTCGTGATGCGGGCCCATTCGCGCACGGTGCGCTACGTCAAGGCCTATCACGACCTGCAACGCAAGACCATCCGCCTGGCAAGCGAAGCTCGGCACATCCGGCTGTAGGGCCGGCGGGCGGTATTCCGGGGATTGCAGACGATCGGCGCAATACGGGTCGGTTCCCACGCCGTGCTGTGCGACGGGATGGGGCACCCGCGCGCAGAGGGATGGAGGATCTGCGTGCGGAACTCGCGCGGAGTTCACTCAGATTAGCCGACAGGCCGGATTGAGATGAGTGTCAGAAGTTCGGCCCGCGCGCGATCAGGCCGTAGCGCTCGTCAGCATCTGGCTGACGACCTGCGTGGCCAACGCTTGCATTACGTAGTACGCGAGGTCAACCGCACAGGTATTGAGTTGCAGCAGCACCCCGCCCGTAAGTACCAATGCCGTCCATTTCCAGGCTTTCATTACGCTCTCCGTCACCATATCTAAAAGGGGCCGGGACGAGGTGTCCAAGCACGCGAGGCAGTATAGCCGGTGGGCAGTGCGACACAAGTGGTGTGTGGCCGCTTGCATCCGGGCAATGCTCCCGCATAATGCCACGCGAACGAACCTGCCACCATCCTGGAGCGACATGCCCACAGTGGTACCCCCACCAGCCAATCCGCGCCGCCCAGCCCGCCTGGGGCACCGTGTTCCGCTGGCACTGCTCGCCGGCATTATCCTGACCCTGACGGCCTGTGGCCCGGGCGGCCCGATCCGCTGGCAGTTGCGTCCGGATGTCCGCCGACCCGACCCGGGCGTGGTCATCCTGCTGGTCGACGGGGTGCCGCCACGTTTTCTCGAACAGGGCTGCCGCGACGGGTGGCTGCCGAACATCGACCACTACCTGGTCGAGCGCGGCACGCGTGTTACACATGCCGTCACGATCGTCCCCAGCATCACCTACGCGGCCATTGCCACGCTGATCACGGGCACCACGCCCGAACAGCACGGCATCGTCGGTAATCGCTGGTTCGACCCCGATCGCATGCTGTTCCGCGACTACGCCACCATCGCCACATACCGGAGCGTCAACGAGGAATTCGCGACTCCCAGTCTCTACGAGATGATGGCCCCGCGACCGTCGACGAGCGTGCAGTCGGTCCACACGCGCGGCGTGTCGGACGAAATCGTGAACTGGGCCGGCTCCGGCGTGCGCTGGTTCTTTGGCGACTACACCTCGGTCGACAAGCTCACCGCCACGACGCTCAGCGAGGTCGCTGCCCGCGCCAACTGGACCGGCGAGTGGCCCACCGTGCTCACGCTCTATTTCCCAGGGGTGGATTCGATCGGTCATCTCCACGGGCCACGTTCCGAACAGTTCCGGGTGTCCCTGGAGAACGTCGATCACCAGATCGGGCGTATCTGCGACTGGCTCGATTCACAGGATCTGCTCGAATCCACCTGCCTCGTCCTAATGAGCGACCATGGCATGGTTGACGTTCGCCGCGATGGTTATCTTGACCTCACTCATCTGGTAGGCAATGTCTGGGGGCGCAATGTTACGCAGCGGATGCTCCAGACCGGCTCGCTCCGCAGCCGCTCGGACTGCTTCAACCGGTTCGATACCGTCGTTGCCCCGCAGGACGGCCGGAAAGCGTTTATATACTTCCGCAGTGATGAGGGCTGGCAGGAGGACCCGCCCGCGGAAGAGGTCGCGCGGATCCTCGACGCACCGGCATCCGAAGACCGTCTGTGGAACCAAGCTGCCGTCGATCTGGTCGCTTATCTCGCCGACGATGATGAGGCCGTCGTGCGTAACAGCCGTGGCACCGCGTGCATTCGTTCGCGCCGCGGGCCGAACGGACAGGTGGAATTCGCCTACGAACCCAGCCCAGACGACATCCTTGGGTACAACCACGATCCTGAGCTGGCCGAGTTTGTTGCCCAGGGGTTTCACGCGAGCCGGGACTGGCTCGGCGCCACCGCGGGGGAGGTGTATCCCGACGTCGTGCCGCAGATCATCCCGCTGCTGCACGTCCGCCGGGCTGGGCAGGTGGCCGTCTTTGCCCGTCCCGGGTACAGTTTTGTGCACGAGCTGGGCGGCCACGGCGGCGTCCACCGCGACGAGATGCTCATGACCATGGTGTTCGCCGGCCCCGGGATTCCCGCCGGTGCTACCCTGGCCGCCGCCCGCTCCGTCGATGTTGTACCCACAGTTCTGAGCTTCATCGGCTTTAACCCGGACCAGTTCCCATGGCTTCGTGGAATCTCACTGTTCCCCGCGACCACATCGGCATCACGAGTGCCCGCATGCGCAGTGCACTGACGAGCGCCGGTCTGGCCCTGCTGACCATCGCCCTACTCGCCGCCGGCGTTTGCTGGTACACCAACACCGCCGCCAACTCGCCGGCGTCAGCCTGCACTGGGCTGCTGCCGACTTCTGACGGTCTCCGCTTTCGCGGCGTGGCCATTCAGGTCGCTTCCGGATATCAGCCACTCGAAACCTACGGCCCGATGCTGCGCGAAATTGCCGACCTCGGTGCGGATGCCGTCCTGCTCAGCGTGGCTGGCTTCATGGAGCACGCCCGCTCGCAATCCATCTTCATCGAGGCCCGCAAGGTCCCCGCGCCGGGCGAGTTCGTCGAACTCATCCGCCAGGCCCACCAACTCGACCTCAGCGTTATCGTGATGCCCATTATCCTGTTGGAGAACCCCCGCGGGAGCGAATGGCGTGGCGTTATCGACCCACCCGACTGGAACAAATGGTGGGACGACTACTACGAGTTCGTTCTCTACTTCGCCGACATCGCACGCAAAGGTCACGCCGACGCTTTGATCGTCGGCTCCGAGCTGGTCAGTGCCGAAAAGTACACCGACCGTTGGGTTCATCTTATCGGACAGGTCCGCCAGCGCTTTCACGGCGGCCTGTTGGGCTACTCCGCCAACTGGGACCATTACCGTCCGGTGCAATTCTGGGATCGGCTCGACTTCGTCGGCATGACCAGCTACTTCACGCTCGCCAAAGAGCAGAACCCCAGCGTTGCGTCGATCGTCGAGCGGTGGCAGCCCATCAAGGCGGATATCCTCAATTGGCAGAAGGACATCGGCAAGCCGATCCTGTTCACCGAAGTGGGCTGGTGCAGCCAGGAGGGTGCGGCCACCGCGCCGTGGAACTATTACCAGAACCAGCACGCGACGCCTGCCGGGCTGGAAGAGCAGCGCCGACTGTATGAAGCGTTTATCCGCGTCTGGAGCGATGTGCCGGGATTATTGGGCGTGATCTGGTGGGAGTGGTCGGCTGGGGGCGGGGGTCCGTCCGATTTTGGTTATACGCCCCGCAAGAAGCCGGCGGAAGGTGTCCTCCGCGAGTGGTTCCGCGCCACATCTCAACCCGCGACGCAGCCTTCATGATCGGGCGTGTCCGGCCCCACTGGCACGCGCGTCGGAGCGTCGGTGGCCGGCATATCCCAACCATCAGGCCGGCCACCGGAAACAGTTCCGGCAAACTGCGCAAAATGCACAAAATGTAATGTAGACTTGGTGGTAGAGACCGAGCCGCTGGCCGGGAGCGATAACCATGCCCCGATGCCAACAGTATCTGCTCAGCACCGCCCGTCGGTGGTTGAGCGAAGAGGATGGCCCGACCGCGACTGAGTACGCGGTCATGCTGGCGCTCATCGTCGTGCTGGTTATCACCACGGTTATGAGCATCGGCACGAAGATGAGCCAGGTGTTCACCCGCGTGGACACCGCACTCAATCCAAACCCGTAAAAGCGCGTCATGCCCGGCAGTCGCCGCACCGGCGGATCTGCCGGGCATCGCGCGCGCTGGCGGTCTCCCTCCTACACAACTCTCCTGTCCGCCGGGTGACTGGGCCTGATCGCGGGCGTGTGCGTCAGCGGTCGGGGGCTGTAACCGGCTTTGATTATCCGGGGCGGATCAGTAGGATGGATGGTGCCTGCTGAGGAGGGCTTGTTATGACCGCGTTCTGCCAAAACGTCACCGCTGTGAGTGTTGTTGTTCTGCTTGCGGCCGGCGCCGCTGTGGGGGCCGAACAGTCCGGGAGCGATTCACGTCTGCCGGGGAGAAGCGTTGATGCCGTCACCGCGGCGGCGGTCGCTGACCGTCACCTGGTGCAGAGCGGTGTCGGCGACGCGTTCAGCGTGTCTGACATGCAGATTGTCCGCGACGCTGCGGGCCGAACGCCGTTGTGCTATTGCTTCGATCTTTCGCCGGCCGGCTACGTGGTGGTTACGGCCGATATGTCGTTGCCGCCGGTGATCGCGTACTCGTTCACCAGCCGCGGGCCGTGCGATCTGGGTGTGGGAACGCCACTGGGGGATCTGCTCCGGTGGGATCTCGGACAGCGCCGCGATTATGCGGATTTGGTGCGGAAGGATGTCGCCGACGATATCCGGGCTGCCTGGGTTGCCGCCCTCACCAACGAGCCGCCGACGCGGGGCCGACTGTTTGAGCAGTGGCCGCCGGCCGGCACGACGCCCACCGGCGGCTGGCTCGAAGAGACCTGGACCCAGACGGCACCCTACAACAACCTGTGCCCGATGGACCTCGTCAATGGCGGGCGCAGCCTCGCCGGCTGCCCGGCCATAGCCATCGCGCAGATCCTCGACTATCACGCCCGACTGAACAGCACGCAGTTCGACGACCGCGACGATTACTACCACAACTACGGCGGAAATCGGTACTGGATCGACGATGCATACGCCAGTTACAGCTTCCCGTCATTCCCCCAGCTCAACGCCTATCTCGATGAGCTGTTCGACGACTACTTCTATGGCACGACGCCATCGAACACGCACATCGCCGCCCTGATATTCGCCTGCGGCGTCGGGGCGAACCAGGTTTATAACTCCGGCGGTTCGGGCACGTTCGGCGTGGACCAGGCCTTCGATTCGTACCAGAAGTTCGGCTGCGATACGGCCGCCCTGCTCTACGATGACAACTCGGACACCTACGAGCACCTGGCGCTGAACATGATGGACGCGTGCCCGGCTCACCTGGCGGTGGTGGATCCGGACTGGACATACGGCCACAACCCGGTCGTCGACGGCTACAACACCGACGGGTATTTCCACCTGAATTTCGGCTGGAGCGGCAGCTACAACGGCTGGTACATCGTGCCCAGCGGGCTTCCGGTCGGTTTAACCGTCCTCGAAGGCCTGATCATAAACATCATGACCACGCCGTGCGCGGCGGGCGACTGCACCTGTGACGGGCAGGTCGATGCGCAGGACTTTGCTTATTACGGCGACTGTCTGTCCGGCCCGGCG
>CAXXTC010000031.1:0-26637 GCA_963666925.2 Phycisphaerae bacterium
GGCAGCAAGTTGATCATCTCGGACAACACCGAGCTAGAAGACGATGAGGAACGCTACGATTTCAAGATTGAAGACGTCGATGGCTACGCTGCCGAGGATCTCGGGATAGCCACTGAAACCAGCGGCAAGACCATCACCGGCAGCGAAATCCTCCACATGGACACGATGTCCGACATCATCACCGCCATCAACTACGCCAGCGAAACGAGGACGCCAACAAAGAGCCTCTGGTGGTCGCCGAGCTCAACAGCGATAACACCGGGCTGGTTCTGCGCGGCGTCAGTGCCGGTGCGCTCATCATCGATGCGGATGATAACTCCCAGGTACTGTCCGACCTCGGTTTGCATGCCGGCACGTACTACGACAGTGGTGCCGGCGCCTGTCGCCAACGGCGAACGCATCGTCGGTACACTCGACAGCGTGCTGCTGAAAACGCTCAACGGCGGGCAGGGCTTCACCGGCGGCATCATCGAAATCAACGCCAATGGAAACACCGCCCAGGTCGACCTCACCGACGCCACCACGTTCGCCGAGGTTATCTCCCGCCTGGAGGAAGCCAACGACACATTCGACCTGGGTCTGGACATCGGCCACGACAGCAACGGCACGCACCTCGTTATAGCGAACTCCGCCTCATCCACGTCCGCCGTGTCCATCAGCGACGTCACCGGCGACTTCGCCGAGCAAACCGGCCTGGCCCAGACCAGCGTCATCATCAGCAGCGACAACCTGCAACGGCAGTACATCAATGAGAACACGTTGCTCGAAGATTTGTCGGGCGGCGCCGGGATAGCGTACGGTTCATTCAAGATCACCACCGCCAACGGCACGACCGCGACAGTTCGCATAAGCCAGAACGCGGACGAGACCGTCGGCGACGTCATCCAGGCCATCAATAGCTGCGGCCTCGATGTCGAAGCTCGAATCAACGACACCGGTGACGGGATTGTGGTAGAAGACACCAGTTCCGGCACCGGCCAGTTGATCATCTCGGAATCGGGCGGCAGCACGGCGCAAGATCTCAACCTGCTGGGCAGCTCCGACGACGGGCTAATCGACGGCTCTTTCGAGTTCAAGCTCGAAATCGGAGCCAACGATACACTGGCCGGCCTGGCCGACCGCATCGACTCGGAAACCACGCTGGCCAGTGCCTCCATCCTCAATGACGGCACCTCCAACTCCCCCTATCGCCTCAGCCTGACCGCCACCGTGAGCGGCTCCGCCGGCGACCTGATCATCGACACTGGCACGACCGACCTGGGCATCAGCACGCTCACACAGGCACAGGACGCACGCGTCATCTTCGGCGGCAGCGCCGAGACCGGCATCCTCCTGACCAGCTCGGACAACTCTTTCGACAACGTCGTCGACGGCCTGTCGTTCGATATCACCGGCGTGGACGACGACCCGATCACCGTCACCGTCAACGAAGACCTGGAAGGCCTCATGGAGACGCTCAGCGAGTTGGTCTCCGACTTCAATGACGCCATGGACCGCATCGGTGAGTACAGCGACTACGATGCCGAAACCGAAGAGGCCGGCCCGCTGCTCGGCGAAAACACCCTGCTGACGATTGAGAATCGACTCCATCGGCTCTTCACCAAGACAGGCGCCAACAACGGCACGTTCTCACGCCTGTCCCAGATTGGGATCACATTCTCCGATGGGTCATTGACCTTCGACGAGGAGAAATTCAAGACCGCTTGGGCCAGCAACCGCGAGGCCGTTATCAGCTTCTTCACCGAAGAGGACACCGGCGTCGCCGCAATCCTTGAGGAGGAGGTCGAGGCCATGTCCGGCTCGGACGGGTTGATCGAACGCCGCACGGACGCCCTCGACAGCACCTCGGACCTGCTCCAAGAACGGGTCGATTCCATGAATGAGCGCCTGGAAAGCAAGCGTGGGCGGCTATTGAATCAGTTTCTGGCCATGGAGGAGGTCCTGGCAGGACTCCAAACACAACAGTCGGCCCTGGCCACACTGGCGTCACTGGCAGCGTCGAGCAGTGCCAGCAGTCTGTTATCCTCGTAGATCGAGCCCCCAGACACCTGGAACTCGCCCCCCGACAGCCAGCGATTGCGAAGACACTGCAAACGACTTCAGCCCGGCGCCGGCGTACCGATATGACTGATATGAGCTACCAGACAAACCCCTCCGCAGAGTACCTTAGAAACTTGGTGCTAACCGCCTCGCCGGAGCAGTTGCAGCTCATGCTCTACGACGGCGCCATTCGGTACGCGACCGATGGACGCGACAGCATCGAGAAACGCGATCGCGCTGCGACCTTCGAAGCCCTGGATCGGGCCCAGCGAATCGTTCTGGAGCTCATGAACGGCGTGAACCGCGACGTCAATCAGTCGCTCGCCGACCGGATGCTGGCCTTGTACCATTTCGTCTACCGCCGATTGATTGACGCCAACCTCGAATTGGACCTTCAGGCTGTCGATGACGCCCTGCGAATCCTGAAACATCAACGTGAGACCTGGCTGATGCTGATGGAGAAGGTTCGCACAGCCAACCAGCCGGAAGCCTCGCCAGGTGACCAGCCGGCCCACCTTCGGCAGGTGGGCAGCCGCTTCACCCGCGGAAGCCGAAGGCACACCAGCGCTTGATACTCAGGGTTAAGGCGTTTTCTACGAACTCGTAGCGTCCCAAACACCCAAGTATCCCGGAGAATGCGGCAGAGGAGCCCGCTACGAGTTGAACGAAGCCCGCTTTGGGAAAACTGCCCGGGTTGGACATATTTCAGCGTGGGGATTAGGGGAGGCGGAACCGGTTTCGACAACCCAAAACGGTCGATCTGCACCAATCATTGATTGGCGAGAGGTCGACAGCAGGCCCCAATTCCTATAGTATCCCGCCCCAACGAGCGCCGCGGACGGTTCGGGAGGTCAGTGAATGTCCGACAAGTGCAATATTGCGCTACTGGGGCAGAAGTTTATGGGGCGTGCGCATAGCAATGCGTACCTCAAGGCAGCCCGGTTCTTCAATCTCCCACTCCGGCCTGTGATGCACACCATTGTGGGGCGCGACCTGATCGCTCTGGCCCCGTTTGCGGACCGCTGGGGCTGGAAAAAACTATAGCACCACATGGAAAGACGTTATCAAGAGCAGCGAGATCAATCTCGTTGATATCAGCACGCCCAACTACATGCATGCCGAGCAGGCGCTGGCAGCATTATCGGCCGGCAAGCACATCGCTTGCGAGAAACCCCTGGCGCACACGCTCAAGGACGCCCGGGCGATGAAGAACGCCGCGGCGCGCTCCCGACGCTCTAAAACCTTTGTCTGGTACAACTTCCGACGTTGTCCGGCCATCGCGTTCGCCCATCGCCTGGTGCAGGAGGAACGTCTCGGACGGATCTACCATCTGCGGGCGACCTATCTCCAGAGCTGGGGTGGGCCCGAGACCCCGCTGGTCTGGCGATTTCAAAAGAAATATGCCGGCAGTGGCGCTCACGGCGATCTGAACTCACACATAATCGACTTGGCACGTTTCATCCTCGGCCAGGAATTCGTGGAAGTCACGGGCGCGATTGCGGAAACGTTCATCTCCGAGCGTCCGCTCCCGCCCAGCGGCAAATCCACCGGCGCCGGTTCGCGCGGCAAGCGTCAGACCGGCAAAAGCGACGTGGATGACGCCGTCCTGTTCATGGCCCGCTTCAAGGAAGGCACGCTCGGCACATTCGAGGCCACGCGGGTAGCGAGCGGGTGCGCTAACGACCTGCGGCTCGAGATCCACGGGGAAGCGGGAGCGTTGCGGTTCAGCTTCGATGACATGAACCACCTGTGGTTCTTCGACGCGAATGATGAGAAGGCGACGGCCGGCTGGCGGCGGATCGACTGCACGTCGGCAGGCGATCATCCCTACGCCGGCGCCTGGTGGCCCGACGGACACCCGATCGGATATGAGCATACCTACGTGAACATGGTGGCGGACATGCTGGCCGAGTTGGGGGGCGAGGAGCCCATCGTGCCGCTGCCCTCGTTCATCGACGCCTACGAAGCGCAGCGCGTGCTGGAGGCAGCGACGCTGGCGGCCCGACACCGGGCAGCGGTGAAGCTGAGCGAAATTAAGTAACCGAGCACGGTGCCGGCAGATCACGGTCCATCGCTCGGCGTACAGCACGTTCGCGCACACCTGTCCAACCCGGAAACGGAAGGGAGCCAGCATGGCAGCTCGACTACTGAATGTCGGCATGATCGGCGGGGGCGGCGGGGCGTTCATCGCACACCCGCACCAACGCGCGATCCACTTCGACGGCACCCGGCGCGTCGTGGCCGCCGCCCTCCACCCCGATCCCGAAATCGCCCTGCGCGAGGCTGAAGACTGGCCCTATCCACTGCGCGGCTACTGCAGCTACGACGAGCTGATCGAGACTGAGCAGACGCTGCCGGTTGGCGAACGCATCGACTATGCACTAATCGTCACTCCCAACCACGTGCACCTTGACCCCGGCCATGAAGTGCATCCAGGCGGGCATTCCGGTATTCTGCGAAAAGCCACTGACGACCACGCTGGCCGATGCCGACCGGCTGGTGGCGGCCGTCACCGAGCACCAGGTGCCATTTGCGGTCGCGCATACGTACCTGGGGCATTGGACGACGCGGCTGGCACGGTTCATCGTGACGAGCGGGCTGCTGGGCGAGGTGCGCTGGGTGGACGCGTACTACCTGCAAGGCTGGCTGGCGAATCGGGCCGAGGACGCCGGCGTGCTCCAGGCCGAGTGGCGCGTCGATCCGCAGCGGGCGGGTGCCAGTTGTTGCGGCGGGGACATCGGCTCACACGCGCTGATGCAGCTTCAATACGTTACCGGACTAAAGGTAACCCGCGTGCAGGCCAACCTCGAGACGTTCGTTGCCGGGCGCCAACTGGACGATCATTTCACCACTTACTGCGAGTTGTCCAATGGTGGGCGGGCGCTGGTGCGGGCGACGCAGATTGCGATCGGCCACAAGAACGACTTGGGGCTCGAGGTGAACGGGACAAAGGGCTCGCTGGTCTGGGTGCAGGAGGAGCCGGAGCGGCTGATTGTGCGTCTGCCGGGCCAGCCGGAGCGGGTTTACTGGCGTGGGGATGTGCAGGCGTACGACGGATTTCTGGGCGACGTGCCGGCCGAGCTGCTGGCGGAGCCGACCATTCCGTCGGGTCATCCGGAGGCGTTTCACGACGCGTTCGCCCGGCTGCACCGCTTCTTTGAACAGGACGTGCGTCGTTACCTGGCTGGCGAGCGGGTGGAGAGCAGCGGTGAGCGTTACGCGACCATGCGCGACGGCCGGGACGTGCTGGCTTTCATAGCGGCCGCAGTCGAAAGTTCCCAGGCCGGCGGCCAATGGACGGCCGTGCCGCGGTAACCGAATAAGCTCGGATTGGGTACCGCAGATCGGCGCAATCGGGAATCTTGAGCCATACGAGAATCGGCCCCGCACTTTGGCACGCGGGGCCGATTCATTTGCCAATCTCAGCTTACGCGACATATGGTCGCGTTGATCGTCACACTCAACTAGTCGCCGAACTTGATGCCTTGGGCTAGGGGGAGTTCGGTGGACCAGTTGATGGTATTGGTTTGCCGGCGCATGTAGGCCTTCCAGGCGTCCGAGCCGCTTTCGCGACCGCCGCCGGTTTCCTTTTCGCCGCCGAACGCGCCGCCGATCTCGGCTCCGCTCGTGCCGATGTTCACGTTGGCGATGCCGCAGTCGCTGCCGTGGTGGCTGAGGAAATTCTCGGCCTCGAGCGCGTGGTGCGTGAAAACCGCCGACGACAGGCCCTGGGGCACGTCGTTGTGAAGCGCGAGCGCCTGGTTGACCTCGTCAACAACCGCGTTGGCATCGGCCGGCTTGGTGTTACCGCCGTAGCCGATGATGTAGAGGATCGGGGCGAACGTCTCTTCCTGGACGATCTTGAACTCGTTCTTCGCCTCGGCGATACAGGGCTTGACGTAGTGGCCGCCGGGATAATCCGCGCCATCGAGCTGCTCACCGCCGAAGAGGATCTTGCCGCCTTCGTCCTTGATGCGCTTGATGGCGTTCTGCATATCGTTGACCGCGTCGTGCGTGACCAGCGGGCCCATCAGCGTGCCTTCCTTGAGCGGGTCGCCGATCGGCACCGACTGGTAGGCCTTGGTCAGCCGCGTGACGAACTCGTCCTTCACGCTGTTGTGGACGATGATGCGGCGCGTGCTGGTGCAGCGCTGGCCGGCCGTCCCGACGGCACCGAACAGCGTCGCCCGAATGGCCATGTCCAGGTCGGCATGGGACGTGACGATGATGGCATTGTTGCCGCCGAGTTCGAGGATGGTCTTGCCGAGGCGTTTGCCGACCACCTCGCCGACGCGGTAGCCCATTTCGCACGAGCCGGTGGCCGACACCAGCGGAATGCGCTTGTCGTGCAGCAGCTTTTCGCCGACGGTCGAGCCCTTGCCGACCACGAGCGAGAAGATGGCCGGGTCGACGCCGTTGGCCTCGCACACCTCGGCCGCGATCTTCTGGCAGGCGATCGCGGTGAGCGGGGTCTTGCTGGCGGGCTTCCAGACGGTGCTGTCGCCGCAGACGGCGGCGATGGCGCAGTTCCAGCTCCAGACGGCGACAGGGAAGTTGAACGCGCTGATCACGCCGACGACGCCCAGCGGGTGCCACTGTTCGTACATGCGGTGTTGCGGGCGTTCGGAGTGCATGGTCAGGCCGTAGAGCTGGCGCGACAGCCCACAGGCAAAGTCGCAGATGTCGATCATTTCCTGCACTTCGCCCTCGCCCTCGGGGAGGATCTTGCCCATTTCGAGGGTGACGAGCTGACCCAGCTCGTGCTTGTACTCGCGGAGCTTGTTGCCGAGCTGGCGGACGAGCTCGCCGCGCTTGGGCGCGGGGACGGTGCGCCACTTGAGGAAGGCCTTGTGGGCGCGGTCGACGATCTGATCGTACTCGGCCTCGGTGACCTGGATCACGGAGGCGATCTTCTCGCCGTTGATGGGCGAAATCACGTCGAGCTTGGGCCCCGAGCCCAGCCACTCGCCGCAGAATCCGCCGCGGTTTTCTTGTTCGATACCGAGGGTTTTGAGAAAGTCGGTCATTGCAGCACCTGCCAGGTAGAAGAAACGCGGGTTACCACCGGACACAAACCGGAACTCGGCAGTGTAGCACTAAGGCGAAGGAACACCAAACCGGCCCGGGCCTGGCGGCGGTAAAAATCGGCGGTTTCTGGGCCGCTGGCCCGTAGGTTATGATAGCGGACACGCTGGCGGGTGGGCCCTATCCCGCGCCGCCGCCGGTTATTCCCGGGAGACAGGGGATATGGGTGAGGAATCACAAGTTCAGGGCACACCGGCAACCGAGCCAGCCGGCGGGATTGACGGCAAGGTTGACAGCTCCGCGCCGGCCGCCGGCACCGCTGACCCGGCCCTGGACGGCCACGGCGAGCGGCTGATCGACGTCGAACTCAAGCGTTCTGCGGTGGGTGGGACACGTCAATCGCTCGGATACACCGCCGCGATGGCTGCGCTGCTGCTGCCGACGGCTCTGGTGGCGGTCCTCGCCTTCATCCTGCTCGCGTTCATCGGTCGTGAGATAGCGAACAGCCTGGCGCCCGAGGACCCATACACGCGCGAAGTGCTCGTCATGGTCTACTCAGTGCTGATCTGGCTCGCCATCGTCGCTGCCGTGATTGCCGCCTATCGGCACCGCGTCAGTGCCGTGAAACGCTGGCGGCGCGCCGGCGGGGATCCACAATCTTCGGAATCTGTCGCGGGGTTTGTCCGGCACATGCTGGAGAACCGCTGGGTGACGCTGCCGGCCACCAATTTGCGAAAGCTCCTCCAGGCGCTGGTGGCGGCCGACCAACAACATCTGATCGTGCGAGCCCGTGCCGAGGGCGAGCCGCTGTGCACGGAGCCGCTCAACACCATCTTCGCCCCCCTGCCGCTGAGCGAACGTGAGGCAGCCCTGCGCCAGCTACTTGAGACCGGAACGCCCGACGCAAACGCGGCCCGGGCGGCGGCCGATCGCAAGCGCAAGAAGCGTCGCGCACTGGCGCAGGGGCTGGCGATGGCGATGGGGCTGGTATGGGTGGCGATCGCATTCGCTCAGGTCGTCACTGGCAGAGGATTCGGCGCTAGCATGATCAGGTTGGCGCCCGTGGTAATCGCCAGCACGTTCCTGAGTCTGATCATCTCGCGTCGGAATCGCCGAAACGAGTGGTTCCTGGTGCCGGGCGGTGCCGTGCTGCGGCACTCGGGGCTGTTTGATTCCCGTTGGAAGCTGCACGTGCTTGATCGGCGGCGCAGTGTGCTGCTGCTGATACAAGACGCGACGGATCGCTGGCTGGTGCTGGCTGGCGATGTGCAGCACCGGGTACACCGCTACTGCACCACCACCGAGACCGAAGCGTTGCTCCGCGCCTGGCGGGCGCCGTTTGAGCCGCCGCCGGTCGAGCAACTCACGGATCTCGTATAGATCGAATGTACACGCCGCGGCGAGGCGGGCTTCGGCCCGCCGGAGAACAGGATGAGCACCGAACCACAGCCAACCAGTGACGCCGACCACGGCCCCTCCGAACCCTCTGGCCGAAGTAGCGTCGCCCACCTCAACGCCGACGAGCGCATCATTGATGTCGAGATGAAGCCGTCGGCCGTTCTGGGCACGTGGCTGGCTGCTATCCGGATCATCGGCGAGCTCGGCCTGGCCGCAGCGTGTGCCGTGATACTGATGGGGACCATCTGGAAACTGGCCGAACCAATCCGGAAACTCGCCGACATGCTCGGCCCGTCACAACACGAGCACCCGGCCATACACATCCTGATAACCATATTGATCATCTGCTCGGCTCTCGCCCTGCCGATCGGCGTGCTCTTGTACTACGTCGCCGGCGACGTGCGGCGTTGGCGGCGGGCGGGCGGCGACACTCATTCAGATCAATCGCTGCGCCAACTCGCGACGTCACTTATCCAAAACCCCTGGGCCGCCGCACTGTCGGCCCGCCTGCGCCGACTGCTGGGTGAACTGGTCGCTACCGGCTGCGGCAACGTGCTGGTGCGCGGCAGCCTGCCCGGCCGGTTGCCCTGGGACGAACCCTTCGACACGCCGTTTGAGCCCCTGCCGGCGGCCGCCAACGACGCGGTGCAACAACTACTTGAAAGCGGACCGGAGGAGCGCAACGCCGCCCGCGATGCGGCCGCCCTGCGCCGCCGCACACGACGCAACATCATCATCGCAGTTATCACCGGCATCCTGGTACTTATCACACTCCATACGCTAGTAACCGGCGAACTGAACTTGCCCTGCGCGCTACCCGTAATCGCCCTGATCATACTTATCGTGCTGGGCGGGATGTCAGCGCAACCGGAGAGCACGCCGCGCCAGTGGTTCCTGGTCCCCGGGGGTGTGCTCGTTCGCGGCACCTGGCTCTTCAGTACCAAATGGGAGGTGCACGTGTTCGACCGGCGCACGGCCGCGATGATTGTCATCCAGGTGGCGACGGACAAATGGCTGGTGCTGGTGGGAGATGCCGAGGGCCACACTCAGGGTCACTTCTCCAGCCTCCAAATCGAGGGCATCATCCGCGCGTGGCGGGCGCCGTTTGAGCCGCCGCCGGCCGACCAGCTCAGCGACCTCGTCTGAGCGTCGCAGGCCGCCGGCAACTGCCGTAAGCACCACGGGCGGCCCCGTACGGCCGGCTCCAGCCGCAATCGCCGGCCCGGTTTGCCTCCCGAACCGATCCCGGCTAGGCTTAGGGTACGCCCGGTTTTTGCGGGCGGGGCACGCCGACCCAGGCCGGCCGCGCGAGCGACGGCAGCGGCCGATCCGACACGCGGCCACCGGTCGGATGTTACAAATCACAACCCTTGCCTGTGGAGGTGTGGTGTGGACACGCTCTTGGATCGTTTCCTGCGCTATGTGAAAGTTGAAACCACCGCGGTCGAAGATACCGACCAGTACCCCAGCTCGCCCGGCCAATTGAACCTGGCCAAGCTGCTCGTCGAGGAGCTGAAGGCCCTCAAGCTCGAAAACGTCGGCGTCGACGAGAACGGCATCGTCATGGGCACCATCCCCGGCAACGTTCCGGGCGCGCCGACCATCGCTTGGCTGGCCCACATGGATACCTCGCCCGAGGCCAGCGGCAAGGACGTCAAGCCGCAGATCCTCAAGAACTATGACGGCCAGGACATCAAGCTGCCCGGCGATCCGTCCAAGGTCATCGTGGTCAGCGAGACCGAAGAGCTGGCTCGGCTGAAGGGCAAAACCGTCATCACCTCTGACGGCACCACGCTGCTAGGCGCCGACGACAAGGCCGGTGTGGCTGTCATCATGACCACCGCCGCCAACCTGATGAGCGACCCCAACCTCAAGCACGGCCCGATCCGCGTCGTGTTCACCTGCGACGAAGAGGTCGGCCGCGGCTGCGACAAGGTTGACATCAACAAGATCAACGCCATCTGCGCTTACACGCTCGACGGCGAAGACGCCGGCGGAATCGAGAACGAGACCTTCTCGGCCGACCTGGCCACCGTCACGGTCACCGGCGTCAACATCCACCCCGGGCTGGCCTACGGCAAGATGATCAACGCCATCCGCCTGGCGGGCGAGTTCCTCGAACAAATGCCCAAGGAAATGTCGCCGGAGATGACCAAGGACCGCGACCAGTTCCTCCACCCGTACGTGATCGAAGGCGGTGTGCCGGAAGTCAAGATCCGCATCCTGCTGCGCAGCTTCGTGACGGAGGACCTGCCGAAACAGGCCGAGATCCTCAACAAGATTGCCAGCGAGATGAACAAGAAATACCCGCGGGCCAGCGTCAAGGTGGACGTCAAGAAGCAGTACCGAAACATGATCGAACACCTGGAAAAGGAACCCCGCGCCGTCAAGCTCGCCACTGCGGCCTACCAGAAGATCGGCATCGAGCCGGAGTTCCAGTCCATCCGCGGCGGGACCGACGGTTCGCGTCTGAGCGAGATGGGCCTGCCCACGCCGAACATCTCCACCGGCATGCATAACTTCCACTCCCCGCTGGAGTTCGCGTGCCTGGAGCAAATGGAAACCAGCGTCAAGATGCTGACTGAGCTAGCCCAACTCTGGGGTCAGGAAAAGGCCTAGCCCTATAACCTAACCTGCTCCGCCGCGGCCCGGTGCTACCCAGCGTCGAGCCGCGGCTCTTTTTGTACAATACGTTATTGCTTGGGGACCCACCTGTAGAACCAGGCAGTCCGGGGAAGATTCTCATTTGGGGACAATCGGGCGGAAGGTACAATGAGGGTGCTCAATACCTGCGAGGGCTTGGTCGGCGTCCGGGCCAGGCGCTGGCGTTCGCGGGCGTGCCCCCCGATTCGCACGCTCTGGAGATGGGAGTCATGTCATGAATCCGAGATACCCAAACACCGCCCTGCTATTGGTTTGCGCAGCGCTTCTGCTCACCGGCGCCAGCTCGGAGGCACGCGATCACTGGGTCACGCACGGTCCCTATGGCGGATCAGTGTCGGGCCTGGTACCCGCCGTACAGGGCGGCTGGTACGCCACCGTGCTGGGCGAGGGCGTTTTCTATCGTGCCCCCAATGCGAAGCGCTGGACGGCGCTGAGCACGGGATTGGACAACGTCTGGATTCAGGGGCTGGTGCAGAATCCAAACGATCCGGCCGTGCTGTACGCGGGGACGCGTGCCGGTGTTTATTGGACCACCGACGGCGGGCTGACTTGGTCGCCACGGAGTGGAAGCGTAACAGTCAGCTATGTCGAAGCACTAGCTATCGATCCGCAGAACCCGGCCGTGCTCTATGCCGGCGCCATCTGGGCGGCGAATTGGGGCGTGCGCAAGACGGTCGACGGCGGCGCCACCTGGAACGCAGTCGGATCCGGGATTCCGACCGCACTACACATTACTGACATTCTCATCGACCCCACCGACAGCAACGTCATCTATGTATCAACACAAGACCCTCACAACTACGCCGCAGACGACGCCGGCGTGTACAAGAGCACCGATGGCGGCGGGTCGTTCGAACCCGCGGGCAATGGGCTGCTCTGCACGGAGGTGCGTTGCCTCGAGTTCCAGCCCGGCTCGCCCCAGATCATCTACGCCGGCGCCGATGGTGACGCATATCACCCGGGCGGCGGGTTGCACGTCACGTACGACGGCGGAGCAAACTGGAGCTGGCTCAGCAGCGGTCTGCCGATCGAGACCGGGTTCTGGATCTACGACATCGCCGTTGTACCCGAGGATGTCGAGTTCCCGCGCATCTATATTGCCGCCGCCTACGACTACGAGTTGCCCATGCCGCCGCAGTCGTGGGATGCGAGGCTGTACGTAAGCTCTCCCGGTTGGGACACCTGGTCGCTGGCGTCCAGCGGCATTGCCTATCCCAACCTGTATGCCGTCGCCGTCGATCCGAACAACATCGACACCGTTTATGCCGGCGCTCAGAGCGGCGGCGTGTTCCGCTCGACCGACGCTGCCACTTCGTGGCAGCACGACAGCGCCGGCCTGCAACAGCTCAATGTACGTTCCATCGCCGTGGCGCCGGACGATCCCAACACGGTTTACGTATCGACCGACGCCTGGCACAGCGAATACGAACTCTCCAACGCGGGTGTATTTGTGTCGCGCGATGGCGGCGTGACCTGGACCCCGCGCAACCAGGACCTGTGGGTCAACGGCTCGTTTGCGATCGAGTCAGTGGCCATCGCCAAATGCGACCAGGTCGTACTGTATGCCGCCGCCTCAGGCTGGTGCATGTACAAGTCCGAGGATGGCGGCGCCCACTGGTTGTGGCGCGGCTTCCCGCACGGGATGAACGCGTACTGGGTGCGGCAGGTCGTCGTCAATCCGGACTACCCCAACGTGGCCTATGTCACCGTCGCCGGATACGAGCCCGACTGGCCTGATATCTTCAAGACCACGGACTGCGGCGAGACATGGTTCCCGGTTGCCAGCAATCTTGTCTACGCTGCTTTCGAAGGCATCACCATCGATCCGACCGATTCTGAGACGATCTACGCCGGCACACACTGGGAAGGCGTCTGGAAAACGACTAACGGCGGCGGAAGCTGGACACACACCGGATCAGAAGTGGACGAGCTGATCATCCGGGCTGTGGCGGTCGATGCGCAGCAGCCGGAACACGTTTACGTCGGCGACAGCGACTATGAAGGCACCGGCGTATGGGTGAGCTACAACGGCGGCAATAGTTGGCAGCAGGACAACGCCGGACTGCTAAACCTGCGCGTCAACGCAATCGTGATCGACTCGGTCCCCGGCACCGGCGAGCCTTATCCGGCCGTGGTTTACGCCGGCACGGGTGGCGGCGGCGTGCATTGCCGCCAGGACGACACCGTCTGGATCCCGATGAATGACGGGTTGGAGAACCTCTCGGTCTATACGCTCGCCCTGGGGCCGCTGCCCATCGACAACGACCAGAGCATTCGCCGGGCGCTCTACGCCGGCACCGCCCGCGGCCTGTACCGCTGGACACTCTTCGGCGACATGAATTGCGACGGCGAGATCAACTTCGACGACATCACCCCGTTCGTGCTGGCGCTGGTGAGCGCCGGCGACTACCAAGCGATCTACCCACTGTGCTTCTGGATGCACGCGGACTGCAACGATGACGGCACCGTCAACTTCGACGACATCGACGGATTCATCGAGTTGCTGGTAGACAACCCAGACGACTGAAATCAGACATCCAGGTAGAGGCGATACTCATGCGGGTGCGGCCGCATGGACACCGCGCGCACGTGATCGGCGCGCCGCGATTCCACCCAGCCGCTGATGAACGACCCGCTGAGCACATTGCCCTCAAGCAGATAGTCATGGTCCGCCTCGAGCGCACCGAGCGCGTCGTGCAACGACCGCGGGACGGCGGCAATCCGGCTGCGGAAGTCGCCGTCCTGTTTGGCGATGTCAACGTCGAACGGGCCGAAGTTGTTGGCCTTGGGATCGATCTTCTTCTGAATGCCGTCCAGCCCGGCCATCAACATCGCCGCCAATGACAGGTAGATGTTCCCGGAGAAGTCCGGCGGGCGATACTCGATCCGCTTGTACTCGGGCCGCACCGCGTATTTGGGCACGCGAATGGCGGCCGATCGGTTCGCCAGTGAGAAGAACAGGTTGACCGGCGCCTCATAGCCCTCGACCAAGCGTTTGAAGGAATTCGTCGACGGGTTCGTCAAACCCGTCAGGCTCTGCCCGTGCGCCAACAGACCCGCGACATAGTGCAGGGCCAGTTGCGACAGGTCAGCGTAGTTCTTCCGCGATTCGTCAAAAAACAGCGGCTTGCCGTCCAGCGTGAGTTTCTGGTGTACGTGCATGCCGTTGCCAGCCTCGCCAAACACCGGCTTCGGCATGAACGTCGCGATCTTACCGTGCCGATGCGCCACGTTCTTGATCACATACTTGATCAGCAGACCCTGGTCGGCCGCTCGTACCAACGGCTGGAGGTTGACCTCGATCTCGCACTGCCCCGGGGCACCAACCTCGTGATGGTGATAGCGAATCTCAATGCCCAGCCCCTCGAGAATCTGCACGATCTCCGTGCGCAGATTGTGCAATTGCTCGGCCGGCGGCACGCGGCAATAGCCGCCCTTAGGCGGGATCGGCGGCGTCAGACCATCCGTGTCGACCTCGCCCGATCGCAGTTCGATGCTGGTGTAGTAAGGTTCGGCGGTGACATCCACCCGGTCGAACACGTGAAACTCAAACTCCGGCCCCATCCAGGCCTCGTCGGCGATGCCTGTGCCCCGCATGTACTCCACCGCCCGCCGGGCTATCGTGCGCGGATCGCTGGAGAAGGGCTCCTTGGTATCGGCCGTCACGGTATCGCACAGGAAGCTCAGCGTGGGCTGTTCCCAGAAGGGGTCCCGGAAAGCGGTTTCGACTTGTGGAAGGGCCGATACATCACCGCTTTCGACTTTGCCAAAGCCTGATCCGGACGAACCGTCGTAGCCAACCCCTTCCTCGAAGTATGCGGCCGAGAAATTGCGGGCCGGTATGGTGATATGCTGCCACTGTCCCGCGAGGCCGACGATCTTTAAGTCGACCATGGCTATCTGGTTGTCTTTAATGTACTTGAGAGCTTCGTTTACATTAGTGAACACGGGCGTACTCCTGCCAAATTCCGATTGATGGTACCACAACTACCGGACGTCTGCACAGGGGTGCGGGTGAGCCGAACACAGAAGTGAAGCCGGGGGGTGATTCTGGACGATGGAAACGGAGACGGGACCCGCATCGCCCGGGCTGGCCAGGCCAGCGGCAGGCAAGCATCTCGTCTCCGGGACCGCCCTACGACGGGCGGTGCCCACGATCCAACAGACCTCCTTCTCCTCCGCCACCCCCCACATGAACGCGAGTGTGGGGGGTGGTCTTTTTCAGGGGATCGGGCAGGCGCTGATGCCCGGGGGGTGGATGTTCGATGAATCAGATGGACGCAGGCCCCTTTTCCAGTACTGGAGTTCGTGAATGAACAGGCTCGATATCGGACACGTTATCGGAGTAGACGGGGACGCGGTCGAAGTGCAGATCGGCATCGCAGACCTGCGGATCGAGCACAACGGCCGAACCTACCGGGTGGGACGTCTGGGGACCTACGTAACCATCCCAATGGGGTCGGCCTCGATTATCGGATATGTCACCAAAGTCGGGGTGGCCGGCGACCTGGAACCCGGGCCGGACCCGGGGGCGCCACGCCGAATCAGCATGACCGTCCAGCTCCTGGGCACGGTGCGCGGAGACCGCTTCTCGCGCGGGGTGAACGAGTACCCGACTATCGGCGATCTGGTCCGCATCGGCGTAGACGAAGACTTCAAGCTCATCTTCGGTAGCTTCGACGACATGACAGGCGGCGAAGGGGCCCACCCGAAGGCGTTCTCCTTCGGGCGTTTCGCAGTGGATACCGATTTCGAAGTGCGCGCCCTGGGCAAGGAATTCTTCGCCAAGCACGTGGCTATCATGGGGAACAGCGGGTCGGGCAAAAGTGTCACCACCGCGAAGATATTGTACGAAGCTTTGAAGCTGCCGCACACGCAGATCGTGCTGTTCGACATGCACGGCGAATACCGGGCCGCCTTCAGCGACGATGCTGGCAATCCGCTGCCAAACGTAACTTACCTGTCAGACCGCAACCTGGTGATGCCCTACTGGATGCTGCGCTACGAGGAGTTTGAGCGATTGTTCGTGGATTCGAACAATCCGCGGAATGTGAACGCGCAAAAGGTGTTCCTGCGATCGGCGTTCGAGAAGCTGAAGTGGCCGGCGGCGGAAGAGCTGGGGCTCGCAAACGAATACACCATCGATACGCCGGTGTATTACCCCATCGAGGCGCTCAAGACCTACGCGGAGAACATGAACGAGGCGCGATTCGTGCTGAACACTGAGTCTTATGCGTTCGCTCGTTTGCCGTTCCGCCAGTTACCGGTAGAAGAACAGGAGCGCCTGTTGCTAACACGCCGGATGGAGTTCAACCGCGGCAACTCTGAGGGCGAGATGCCGCACGCGACCTACTTCGGCAACCTGCTGGGGCTGGTAAACCAGATTGAAACGCGTCTGAACGATCGGCGTTATGACTTTTTGCTGCGACCGTTCGAGCAGGCCGCCCGCAACCCGGACCTGTCCGGGCGGTTGAATCCGGACGCGCCGCTCGGCGAGTTGAGCCGCAGCGTAGCAGCCGTAATCCGCCAGATGCTGGGGCGATTGGGCACGCGGCGCAACCTGACAATCGTGGACCTCTCGGGCCTGCCGTTCGACGTGGTCGATATCACGGTGGCGGTGCTGACGCGCACACTGTTCGATTTCAACTTCTGGGCGCCGCCGGAAGTACGGCAGCCCTTTGTCCTGGCATTTGAAGAGGCACACAACTACCTGCCCCGGCACGACCGGGCCACGTCCATGTTCGCCCGCGAGGCGGTGGAGAAGGTGGCGAAGGAAGGTCGCAAGTACGGCGTATCGGCCATGGTGATCACGCAACGGCCGAGCGAGATCAGCGAAACCATCCTGAGCCAGTGCAATTCGATGGTGCTGATGCGCATGAACAACCCGGACGACCAGAACTACGTCGCCCGGGTGGTCAGTGATCAGTTTCGCAGTCTGATCAGCCTGCTCCCGAGCATGAAGCCAGGCGAAGGATTCGTGATCGGCGATTCGGTGCTGATGCCGATGCGCACGTTGATCGACATGCCACCCAAGCTGCCGCGCAGCGGCGATGTGGACTTCTTCCGCCACTGGAGCGAGGGGACGGCGACGGGCGACGTGGAGCGCATCATAGACCGCTGGTGGCGCCAGGATCGCACGCAGACCAAGAAAGAGGATGCGCCGGCAGAGCGGCCCTGGATAACGGACAACACGCCCACCGATACGACGCGTTTCAACTCCGACGCACAGCCGGAGACGATGGCAGAGAAGTCGCGCAGCACCGCGGAGCAGAAGCTGGCAGCACTGGCGGCTACGCTCACGGGCGGAGAGAGAAAGGCGCACGATCAAACCCAACCGCCACAGAAATGAAACCGGTTGATATGCAAACCCGGCGGCCAGTGCAGCAATCGAACACGATTGCATCCGCGACCGGGCCGTGTGCTCGTTCGAGCCGGACGGATTGCGTGTGAACTGTGCCAAACCCGGGATTCACCCCGGGGGCAGGATTCCAACCCGACAGGGGATCAACTCGAAACTCGGCTTGTTTGACACTCTGGCCGGGCGATAGAATGGCCCTTGGCAGGCTCGGCATGCAAACCGGGCGTATTGCCAGCGGGGAGTGTTCGACAACAGGCCCCAACCGGACGTTGGCGCTGCTGCCGGGTTTGCCCCGCTGGGCCGGGAGGTGCTCGGCATGTTCACTAACTTCATTGCTAACCTACTGGCTCTGATCGTAATTGGTGTCGGTGTCGCCGCGGCGCCGGCGGAGGTATGGTACGTGGATGACGATGCGCCCGCCGGTGGCGACGGCACATCATGGGCGCAGGCGTTTACCTATCTTCAGGACGCACTGGCCGCTGCCAGTGAAGGCGATGAGATTCGCATCGCGCAGGGAACCTATCATCCGGACAAACGCAGCGACTGGCCGGCGGGCGGGTCCAGCGATCGAGATGTGGCTTTCGAGCTGATCTACCGCGCCAACCTCTACGGCGGCTACGCAGGGATCGGCGCCGCCGATCCGGATGAGCGTGACGCCAACACGTACGTAACCGTGCTCAGCGGCGATCTGAATGACGACGACGAGTCCGCGGGCAACGCCGAGAACAGCCGGCGAATCGTGTACGCGGTTGGTCGCGACGGCATTGCGGAACTGGACGGATTGACGATCACCGCGGCCGCTTCTTTCGCGAACGAGAGTGCGCACAGCGGCGGCGTGGTGTGTGTCGAGGGCGCCGCCCCGAGGATAGCCTCCTGCCGCATTACCGGGAACTACAAGGCCGGCGACTCGTGGACGAATGCGGGCGGGGCCGGTATCTACGCACGCGACGGCTCACCGAGTTGCCTCTATAGCGTGATCTCCGACAACCGTGCCGGACAATCCGGAGGCGGAGTGTTCACTCGGGGCGGAGATCCCGACTTCTACCAATGCGTCATTGAGAACAACATCGCGGAAAACCGTGGCGGAGGTCTGTACTGTGAGGGGCCGGTCAGCGTCAGAAGCTGCACAATTCGCGACAACCAGGCCGACGAGCGCGGAGCAGGTGGCAACTTCGAGGGCTACACGCGGCTGGAGGATTGCACTTTCTCGGAAAACTCGATTGACGGCATCGGCACGGGCGGGGCGCTGTACATCAGCAGCGGCGAACTAATCCGATGCACCATCACTGACAATGACTCGGAAGAGGACGTGGGTGGGGTGTGGTGCACCGGCGACGTCCAGTTATGGTACTGCACGATCATGAACAATCACTCCGCGTGCGGTATAGGTGGGCTAAAATGTTCGGGCAGCCGCGCACGGCTGTTCGGTTGCGTCCTGACCGAGAACCCGGGGTACATGGACGCGGCAGGGATCGAAGCGGATAGCACCGAACTCCTGTTCAGCAACTGCACGATCATCGACAACCCGAGCAGCGGCCACGAGACAACCGGCGCCGGAATCGAGCTGCGCGACGCGACTGTGACTATCGTCAACAGCATTTTGCAGGGCAATAGTGAGTCGGCCGATCTGCCGCAGGTAAGCGTGATCGGCGGAACAGTGAGCATTTCCTACTGTGACGTGGAGGGCGGCCAGGACAGTGTCGAGGTTGATTCAGGCACGTTGAACTGGGGCGCTGGCAACATCAACACCGCCCCCATGTTCGTAAACCCGGACGGGGATGATTATCACCTGCAACCCGAATCGCCATGCGTCGACGCCGGCGACCCGGAGTTCGAGCCGCACGAGAACGACATCTACCCGGAGTACATCGAGCTGGACATCGATGGCCAGCCGCGAGTGTGGCCGGTGCGGGTCGATATCGGGGCGGACGAGATTTATGACTGCAACAACAACGGTGTAGCCGATGACCTGGATCTGGACAACGGAACGCTGACCGACGCGGACGCGGACGGCGTGCCGGATGAATGCGCGGCGGCGGACCAGCCGGACGATGGCTCAGATGATGGTGACGACAGCAGTGACGGAGCCGACGATGCCGCTGACGACACATCATCCGGCGACGATGCTGGCCAGGACGCACAGACCGACGACGATGCCACCGATGTAATGTTGCCGGAGTGCGGAACGGCACCTTGCGGGCCGGGACTGCTGGGTTGGTTACCACTGTCGATAGGTGGCCTGGTGGCACTGAAGCGATGGCGCGGGCCGCGCGGCGGCCGACCTCGGTAACCGATGGTAATGTAGACTCGGCGGGCGTGCTGATGTTCCAGACAGTCTTCACGGGGGACAAAACTGAAGACCACACCTTTGTAGACTTGGTTACAGCAACCGCGATGACGGGAGTGGTGCTCAGTTGGCGTCGGTGAGCGGGCTCCAGATCAGGTCAACCTTGTTGTAGCCGGCCTTGGTGCGGACGATGTAGTCCTCATCCTCACGCTCGTTGGCGTAGGCGTAGTCTACGTGCGCAACGTGCGAATCGGCCATGAGGACGAAGCTGCCCTTGCGGTGGCGATAGGCCAACTCGGCCCACTTGCCCTTGGTCCGCCGCAGGTTGATACCTTGGGGCGGGCGCGTGCTGAGCGGGAACTCCGACTTGGTCGACAGCATGTCGATCAGTACGACCGTATGCACCGTATCGCGAATCTGGTTCAACCGGATTTGCTCGGCACCGTTGTCCCAGGTATAGGGCGAACCGTTTTCGAGCTTCGAGTTGATGACGTAGTTGAAGTAGAAGTAGAGTTGCGGCGAGGAGAAATCCACCTCGTACGGGATCGCACTCGGAAAATCGTCGGACGTCACCGGCTGCGCTGACGGACAGACGAACATGCTGTGCTGGCCGGGCAACGGCACGTTCTTGGGCATGTCCAGTGCGGCGGAGCTCTCCATGATGTGGCGATAGGTCTCCTGGCCAACGTAGGGGGGAATCGCGTTCGGGTAGAAATACGACACCTTGTACGCAGGCGTGAACGAGGGGTCGTCCTCAGCCGGCAGGCCGGGGTTGTCCGAGTTCGGCCCATCCCAGGGGATCAGATCGCGGTTTTCGAACGCGAACATCAGCAGCCCCTTGCCCCACTCACGCATATTGGACATGCACGCCGTATCGCGCGCTTGTTGTCGGGCCCGCGACAGGCTCGGCAACAAGATGGACATCAGGATGGCGATGATCGCGACTACGACGAGCAGCTCGATGAGCGTGAAGGCCGTGCTTCGCAAGCGGTTGGGGCTGATCGATTGGGCCATCCGAGACTCCCTTCGAGCGCGGGGCGGCCGGCGCTGAGCAAGCCCAGCGCCGCGCCGGCGGCGTTATGCGGTTGCGGTGCTACAGGCCGAACGACTGCTGTAGCTGCGCGAGGTCGTACAGGTCGGCGTCGCCGTCGCCGTCAAAGCTGCCGCCGCTCCAGGGGACGTCGGTAGCATTGTCCGGGCCGGTCAGGCCGGTCATCGTGGTCTGGGCATCGGCGAAGTCGACGTCGCCGTCAAAGTCGGTGTCGCCGGCCATGATGGTCGCCAGCCAAGCCCACAGCAGCGAGAAGTCCTGAACGCCGTCGAGCGTAGCCTCGCTCGCATCGTTGAAGAGGTTCGGACGTCCGAAGGTGGAGAAGTCGACGTCTTCGTAGTCGGCAGCGGTCTGGCCGGTGATCGGATCGCGTACCAGTGCGATCAGCTCCTGCGAGTTAACGCCGCCGCCGCCGGTGTTGTCGCCCCAGCCGGAGGCCGACTCGCCGATGGCGGTCTGCACCAGGCCGGTGACCTTGTCGTTGACCGGGTTGGGGTTGGTGCTGTCGAAGATCCACATGCGCCAGTCGTCGTTGTCGACGCGCAGGTCGGAGCCGGCCTGGAACCACTGCGTATCCGTTCCCTGGCTGACGGTGGTGGATTCATCCAGCCAGAAGTGGATGGTCCAGTCGCCGGCGTAGGTGTCGAGCAGGGCGTCGCTGAGCGTCCGCACGCCGATCGGATCGTAGCCGATGTCGGTGGTCAGGTCGTAGACGTAGCCGGTGTCGTGCACGTTCGTGCCAGCGTACGACTCCGGATAGCCATCGCGAACTTCCTCCCGATCGTCCTTCTCAGTAATGGTGATGATCGTGCCGGCGCGCAGATCGGACCAGATCGAATCGTTGGTCAGCCGAATGTACCCGCGCTCGTCGGAGTTGCCGCCGATCGTGCCGTCGTCGTTATCATCATTCTCCCAGTACAGCCAATAACCGCGCAAATCGCTGTGATCCTCGGTTACAACAAGCTCGATCCAGTCATCGGCGTTCTCAGCAATGCGCGCCCAGCCGAAAGCGGTGTTCCAGCCGTTGGGCAGTTCGGTCTGCACACCCGGCGTGTTGGCATCAACGTCGGGGAACGGGTTGCCGGGGTTGGTCGGATCCAGCGGACTCTCGATGTTGCCCGAGTGCGGAATGATGCCGAAGTCAAAACCCTCGTAGGGCTTCGACAGATCAGAGTCGATCCACATACCCGACGGACCAACGGCATTACCTTCATTGAGGATGACCTGTGCAGTGGCACCGGCCGTGCATAACAACGCCACGATCATTGCATAACTGAAAGGTTTCTGATTCATAACAGGCTCTCTCCCTCGAGGTATCTCCGCACCGGGCGCGGCGCAGAATAGTCACCAGTTACGCCCAGTTGAAAGGCAGAGAATATGCGTCAACAACGCGGCGTCAAGTACATAGTGCAATAAATGACGCCATTGCTTTTTATATACACTTCTCTAGCGCAATCTTAATGTGTAATACACGGCCACTCCGTGATGTCGTAACTAGCCCTTAACATCGTCGCGCTAGCATTCGCGTGCCGCTGGCGTTGTTGTGCTCCAGCGTTGTTCAGGAGTGAGGTTCCGAGAGGAGGAAGTTTGGATGCGAATCCTGATTATTGGAATGTGTGTGCTTTTGTTGGCGTCGGTCGCACAGGCTGACGTCGTTGTAACCGAAATCTGGCCCGGCGGACTTGATGGAGCCGAGGTCTGGTCCGATTGGTTCGAGCTGACCAACTACGGCGACACCGCTGTCGACCCGAGCGGTTGGTACTACGACGACGACTCAGCCGATCCGACCAAGAACGATCCCGTTCTCGGGCTGAGCACCATCGCCCCCGGCGAGTCGGTGATCGTGCTCGTCAGTTGGGAAGATGACTGGACCACTTACGACAACGCCCTGGCAGCCTTCAATGCCGGCTGGGATGTGGACAACGCTCTCACCAACGTGCAGATTGGCTACGTAGACGGTGGCTCCGGCCTCGGCGGCGGCGGCGGCGGCGACGAAGTCTGGGTATTCGACAGCAATGCGTCTGGCGCCAACACCATCGCGAGCCAGGGCTACTCGAATGCACAGGTCGAATCGTTCGTGGCACAGCCAGACGGTACCTGGAACAACGACTACGCCCAGGTCGGCGTCTGGGGCGCGTACGAGTCGGCCATCGACGCCACCAGTGACCCGCTCGTTGGCAAGGCCGTTGGCTCGCCGGGCGTTGTCGTTCCCGAGCCCGCCACGCTGCTGCTGGTGGTCGGCGCGACGCTCATGCTGCGCCGCCGCTAATCCGACGGCAACTCCCCGATAGTACCACAACAGGCCGAGGTGGAATTTTGACTCCACCTCGGCCTTGCTTTTTAACCTGAACCGACCGACGGGGATCTACTCACCCCCTCAACATGACCTTCCCTTACCTACGCCGTGCACGCATATCCAAGCGGAAGCTCCTCCGACCGCGTGTCGGATATCCGGCGAAGTCCCATAATCCTCTCAACGACGTCTTCAGGAGAAGCGTGTCGCCACAAGCGCGCTGGGCAGCCTCGGTGCAGATCACCGCGCGAAGTACTCAGCCGCCGGCTAGTCGCACTGCCGTCAATCTCGCTTCGTCCCCGTGACGGTGCGCGTGCTAGCACTCGCCCGTGCTCGTGGGAAACGCGAATAGGTTTGCAAAAAGAACAGATGTAGCCGGGCGCCAAGCCTGCCTCTCGACCTTTCTGCTTGTTTTGATATCCGGCGCGCGATACCTTCAGAAGGCGAAGTGCAAGTCCGTTCGGTGCTGAACGAAGCGCAGCGTAAGAGGACCAACGATGGCGGTTTTAATCAAGCCTATCTGGGGTAGACGAGCCAATCTTGTCATTCCAATCCTGTTGCTCGGAGGATTCGCCGCGATTGCCGTCGCCCAGGAGGATCAGTCCGGCGCGCACACCGGATTGATACAGGCAACCGATGCATTTGAGCGCGGGGTGGCGGAGTTGGACGACGCGTTTGTCCCGATCGATATCGGACTATATCCAGCATCAGACGTGGTCGACCAGCGTGACACCGCCCAGCAGCGAGAGCCGAGCGAGGTTCCCCTGGCCTTGTGGGAGCAACTGGCCAGCCTAGGCGAGGCCCAGCGCGCCAACGCTGAGATCGAGATCGAACTGGGCAGTGCAGCCTGCGACGCCGATCGGGACGCAGCAGCAAAGATCGCCAACCTGTGGAACAGCGGCGACTACGACGCCGCGATCGCCGAGTTGCGCGCGATGGAAGAGGCAGGGATACCGCTGGCAATGGGCATCACCTGGATCGAGCCGCTCGCGTTGGGCGACCTGCGAATGGCCGATACCCGTATCGGCGGGACGCGTACCGATGCTCAGACGATGAACCTCGATTTCGACGCTCTAACCGGCAACGTCTTCGCCGTCGTGCGCTGGGGTTCGACAACCGGCGACAGCGCGTGGACCATGAACACCTCGGAAGACGGTGGCCTCACGTGGTCAGAGTCGTATGCGTATTCCAGTTCGGTCGGGCTGATCGATGTGGACTGCACCGTGGTAAGCAACTATGTCTACGTCGCCTACGTCGCCGGAAACGCCCAAGACGAGGCCCGCCTGCGGCGCTGCCTGGCCAGCACCGGTGCCATCGACGGCAGTTTTGGCTACCAAACGGTGTTTGACGCCGGCGCGAACACGGTTGAAGAGGTCGCGCTCGCATCGAACGCGGACGATTTCAACAACCGGATTTACTACGCTGCCATCCAAAGCAACGACGTGTTGCGCTACGCGTACGACGTGGGCAGCGACGGCACGACCTTCATCGAACAGTCGCCGGCCGGCGCCAATCCGGAATACGGGTTGGACATGACCTGGGACAACAACCGCAGCGCGTGCGCCGAGTTTCTCTACGTGTCGTACGCCGGCAATGACGGCGATATTCACGTGCTCGGACATGGAGAGGCCAATTGGACCGATTGGGCGGTCGAGGCCGACGCCGGCAGCTTCCGAACGACGGCCATCTCGGCCTATGAAGACACGATCATCTGCGCCTTCGAGTATCCGTACGTCTACGGCACCGGCATCCGCTATCGCATCAGCTATGACTGCGGCGACACGTGGGCTCCTGGCACGCTCGCCATCCCGGACGGTACCACCGTCTTCGGCTACTTTGAACCCGACGTCGACGCGCGCGACGGCCACGGCACGGCAATCATCTATCAAGCCGAGGCCGGCGAGATCGATCCGATGTACTACCGCACCCGCGCCGGCTTCGCACCCGGGGCGTGGAGCGATCCGGCCCTTTTCAATGACTACGACGTGTACACGGGCAGCGACACGGCACTCGCCCACCTGCCTCCGCTGGCCGGCGAATCGTTCAGCCACGGCGCCCTGTACCTCAGTCTCGATCCCGACTTCCGCACGCCCTATTTCGATCGTCCACAAGCTTCCGGAGTGGCCTGCGACGACACAACCCCACCGACAGTGAACATCGGCACGCCCGCCACGCTCGGCTGTGCCTGCGATCTGGTTTACATCATAGGCGTTGTCGATGATCCGGACGGCACCTACGCGGGCGATCGGCTTGAGATTCGGCGACGCGGCACCACGAGCTGGACCATCGTCGATACGGCGCTCGGAGCACGCTCCGGCGACCTGTACGCCTGGAACACCTCCGGCCTGGCGCAAGACTACTACTACGTGCGCATCGTCGGCACCAACGAGTGCGGCTTGAGCGCCAGCGATACGGTGTTCGTGTATGTGTCCACCAGTTTCGATGATGTCGAGCTGCGCGCGCCGGACAATGACAGTGTGTGCGGCGGCACAGTCTCCTGCGATGGAACCGCGACGACGCCGGCGTGTTTCGACGAATACACCGTAAGCTATCGACCGGCCGGCGGCGGAACCTGGCAACCAATCGATCCGAGCAACCCGGTGTACACATCCGCGGTGATCAATGATCCGCTGGCCCTCTGGGACACGACCGGGCTGGGACTTTCAGATGGCGAGTACGACCTTCGTCTTATGGGGCAAACCGACTGCGGAAACACAGCCAGCACGCTGATCAGCGTCACGCTCGACAACACGTTGCCGATCGCCCGTTTGGACACGCCCGAGAGCTGTACAGTATTCGCACCGGAGGCCAACATCGCCATCCACGGCGAGGTTTTCGACACGCATCTGTCCGAGTGGACGCTGGCGGTGATCGGCGGCCCATACACCGACTGGCAAACCATCGCTGGCCCGACCGCGTCAAACGCGTCCGGGCTGTTATTCACCTGGGACACGTCCGGCCTGCCCGATTGCGCTTACACAATCCGCCTGCGAGCATCGGACGAAGCGGTGCTCGGCGACGATGAGAGCCACCATATCGTGGAGGATTACGCCTCGATCGTATTGGGCGATTGGGCCAACGCGGATCTCGACGGCGACGGCGATGTGGACGAGGCCGACTTCGCACTGCTGCTCGACTGCATAGCCGGGCCGGATATCCTGATACCGCCGCCGGGCTGCGATCCGGCCGACTTCGCGGCGTGCAATCTGGACCGCGACGGTGACGTGGATCTGGCGGACGTTTTGATCTTCCAGCCGCAGTTCACCGGCCCGCTGCCGTAGCGCTTCACGGCCTTCCGTATCTTCAGGAACCAGATCGAGGTTACCTGAACGCCGCAGCCCTCTCAACCGCACAGCGGGGAGGCGATCCGTTCAGCGACCTTGTTCAAGCCGAATCCGACGTCGAACAGGAGTCACAATCCAGAACCCGCACCGCGAGCATATCCAGGCGTACGCTATCGCTTGTCGTTCTCGTCCTGCCGGAACCGTACGCGGTGGTTCTTCTGATCCACAGTAACGGCG